>NZ_JALBVB010000004.1 GCF_022669155.1 Kineococcus sp. TRM81007
GCTGGAGGAGCACTCGATGAGGTTGACGCGTTCACTGTGTGGCTCTCAGGACGCAACCAGTTGTTTGGTGTGGTTCCTGGCCCTTGTGGTCCGGTGGTCATAGCGGTGGGGAAACGCCCGGTTACATTCCGAACCCGGAAGCTAAGCCCACCAGCGCCGATGGTACTGCCCGGGAGACTGGGTGGGAGAGTAGGTCACCGCCGGCCACTCAC
>NZ_JALBVB010000005.1 GCF_022669155.1 Kineococcus sp. TRM81007
GGCGGCCAGCTGGACGGCCTGGCTGCGCACCTGCTGCAGCAGGTCCCACACGCGGGCGACGACCAGCGCGACCAGCAGCATCGAACCGGTCGCCAGCCACGCGGTGGGCGCCTCGCGACCGGCCAGGGCCAGCCCCACCAGCACCGCCGAGGGCAGCACGGCCGCCACGGCCAGCAGCACCAGGCGCGGCACGGTCAGACCGCCGCCCTCGAGGGGCTTCTTCTCCGCCAGCTCGGGCGCGGAGGCGCTGCACGCGGCCAGGGCGTAGAGCACGTAGAACGACTGCCACAGCAGGTTCATCCACGCGGGGGTGGTGTCGCCGCCCTCGACGAGCTGCAGGACGTTCATGCCGACGTCGGCGGCGAGGGTGGCGGCGGTGCCGCCGGCCAGCAGCCAGAACGCGCGGGTGCGCGCGCCGGGGCCGGTGACCATGCGGGCGAGCAGGAACACCCACAGCACGTCCGCCACGGGGTACGCGGTGCTGAGGACCCGCACGAGGGTGCTCTGCGTGCCGTCGCTGGCGATGGGCAGCACGACGAAGACGCCGAAGAGGGTGGCGGCGCTGAGGGTGACGATGCTCGCGTCGAGCAGGCTGCCGAGGTGGCCGCTGCCGCCGCGCTGCCGGTTCAGGCCGAGCAACCCGATCGTGACCGGCACGTACGCCAGCAGGTACAGGGCGTCGACCGGTGTGGGCCACGACTCGTTGCCCGCCAGGTCCAGCGCCGCGAAGAGCACCTCGCCCACCAGGTACGCGACCTGCGCCAGCAGCAGCCAGCGCCACGGCCGGCGCTGCAGGGGCGGGACGCGCCGCACCGCCACGGCCGTGAGTGCGACGGCGCCGGCCACGGGCAGCAGGTAGGCGGCCGTGGCCGTGGACGTGGTCCCGCCGGCGAGCACGGTGGCGACCAGCGAGAGCGGCAGGGTCGCCACCACGGCCGCGGCGGCCAGCGCCAGCCCCCGGGGCACCGACCCGCTCACGCGCGCCTCCCCGTGCCACCCGGCGCGGTGCCGGTGCGCGAGGGCTCCGCGGTCGCCGGGTCGAGGGGGTCGCCGTCGTGGACCAGCCGGTCGCGCCCGCCGGTCTTGGCGGCGTACAGGGAGCGGTCGGCGCGGCGCAGCAGGGCGGCGGGCTCCTCGGTGCCGTCCCAACGGGCGGTGCCGACCGAGCAGGTCTGCCCGTCGGGGACGACGGCGCGCAGCCGGTCGGCGCGGACCAGGGCGCCGGCGGTGCCGCCGGAGCCGGTGCAGGGCAGGAGGGCGGCGAACTCCTCCCCGCCCCAGCGGGCGAGGAAGCCGTCCTCGCCCAGGGAGTCGCTCCAGGCGGCGGTGGCGGCCTTGAGCAGCTCGTCGCCGGCCTGGTGCCCGC
>NZ_JALBVB010000006.1 GCF_022669155.1 Kineococcus sp. TRM81007
GACGAACCTGCTGGCGCTGAACGCCACCATCGAGGCGGCGCGGGCCGGGGAGATGGGCAAGGGTTTCGCCGTCGTCGCCGGTGAGGTGAAGGAGCTGGCGCAGCAGACCGCGCGGGCGACGGAGGAGATCACCGGGCGGGTGGGCGCGACCCAGACCGACGCGGCCGCCGCCGCCGGCGCCATCGCCGGCATCAGCGAGGTGATCGCCCGCATCGACGCGCTGCAGGCCACGATCGCGGCGGCGGTGGAGGAGCAGTCCGCCACCACCTCCGAGATGGTCCGCA
>NZ_JALBVB010000007.1 GCF_022669155.1 Kineococcus sp. TRM81007
AGTCGGCGACCCCTCCGAGCAGGGCTCCGCCCCGCAGCAGGACGCCCCCGCCGAGCAGCCCGCGCAGGAGCAGGAGCCGCAGCAGCAGGAGCCGCAGGCCGAGCCCGCCCAGCCGCCCGCGCCGCCCGCGCCGTCCGCGCCGTCCGGCGGCGGAGCGTCCGGCGGTACGGCGGTGCAGATGCCGGCGCTCGGGGAGAGCGTCACCGAGGGCACCGTCACCCGCTGGCTGAAGT
>NZ_JALBVB010000008.1 GCF_022669155.1 Kineococcus sp. TRM81007
TACGTCATCGCCCAGCCCTGCGTGGACCTCAAGGACAAGGCCTGCATCGAGGAGTGCCCGGTCGACTGCATCTACGAGGGCAAGCGGTCGCTGTACATCCACCCGGACGAGTGCGTCGACTGCGGCGCCTGCGAGCCGGTGTGCCCGGTGGAGGCGATCTACTACGAGGACGACGTGCCCGAGCAGTGGTCGGCGTTCACCGCGGCCAACGTGGAGTTCTTCGACACCGTCGGCTCTCCCGGTGGGGCTGCC
>NZ_JALBVB010000009.1 GCF_022669155.1 Kineococcus sp. TRM81007
CCAGGGAGTCGCTCCAGGCGGCGGTGGCGGCCTTGAGCAGCTCGTCGCCGGCCTGGTGCCCGCGGGTGTCGTTGTAGGCCTTGAAGCGGTCCAGGTCCAGCAGGGCCACGACGAACCCGGTGCCGTCCCGGCGCGCGTCGGCGCAGGCGCGGGAGAGCTCGTGGTCCCAGGTGCGGCGGTTGGCGGCACCGGTCAGCGGGTCGGTGCGGGCCAGGGCGGCCAGCTGGACGGCCTGGCTGCGCACCTGCTGCAGCAGGTCCCACACGCGGGCGACGAC
>NZ_JALBVB010000010.1 GCF_022669155.1 Kineococcus sp. TRM81007
CCGCCGGCGACCACGCGCCACCGCGACGGCGCAGGAGAGAGGACTCAAACCCCCGCCGCGCCCCAGCCAGGTCGCCCGCACCCACCCCCGCGCCGGGGCTCGCCGTCCCCAGCGCGTGACGCGGGCGCCCACCGGGCGCCCCACCGCCCCTCCCCCCGCGGTGATCCCGCACTGTTGAACACTCAACCGTGCAAGATCACGGGGGGTGCGGGGGGTGCGGGACGCGCACAGGGAGCCGGGTGGTGGGGCGGACGGCGTCCGGAGCTCGCGCTGCGACCACCGCGAGCCGGGCAGCAGCGGTGACGGCGCG
>NZ_JALBVB010000011.1 GCF_022669155.1 Kineococcus sp. TRM81007
CCGGCTCACCGCTCCACGTGGACCGCTCACTTCGAAGGTGCTCCCCCGTCGAAGCGCCGCCAGGACCTGCCGGCCCGGGTGAGCCTGGGACGCCGTGGTGCTGGGAGGCGTCCTCAGCCGCGCATCAGCCGCGCGGCAAGGTGAAGGTGCCCACCAGCTCGTTCAGCTCGGCAGCCGCCGCGGAGACCTCACCGGCAGTGGCCGCGGTCTGGTTGGCACTGGTGGTGGTGTGCTCGGCGGCCGCGGCGATGCCCGAGATGTTGGTGGAGATCTCCTGGCTGCCGGTGGACACCTCGGTGACGTTGCGGACCATCTCGGAGGTGGTGGCGGA
>NZ_JALBVB010000012.1 GCF_022669155.1 Kineococcus sp. TRM81007
CCCGAGCTCAGGCACGCTGTCGAACGTCTGCTGGAGGACACCAGCGACTGACGTCGGAACGCACGGACATGGCTGCGCCTAGCGTGCGAGGCGCGGTCGTGCCGCGAGCCTCGTGCGGCTCCAGCCCGTTCACAGCGACGCGGGATCGACATCGGTCCCCGGGGGCGCCGACCGTGCCGTGGCCGTCCGGTCAGGTGCCGGACGCGAGTGAGCGTCGTCGGGGTCCTGACCGTGCAGGCGCAGCAACCCGCACCGCTCACCAGCCGGTGTCCACTCCCGCACCTCGGCGTACACGACGAACACCCGCCCCGCAGCCTGCGCCCGCGCCCACGTCAGCACCTCCTCGACGTCGCGGGCTTCCTGCAGGCGGTGCTCGTCACTGGCGTACGACGGGTGCGCCACCGCCGGCCCGAGGTCGGCGCCGGATCGTTGCGGGAACGCGTAGCCGGTGCCCGTGTGCTGCCAGAAGTGGACGCGGTAGACCGGCTGCTCGACCTCGAAGCCGACATCCCTGGGGTCCACACCTTCACTGCGCACCGTTCCACCATGCCAGGACGACCATCGCCGGGGATGCGTGCTCATGCCGTGCCACGGCAGCCACCCGGACCGGCCAGGACCGCTCGGTCGTGCCGCGGACGTCGCGCGTCCGTCGATCTACGAACGGTCCCGCAGGCGGCCGCGGCACCCGACTCGCGCAACTGGTGCCGCTCGACCAGCCACCAGCTGACACGAT
>NZ_JALBVB010000013.1 GCF_022669155.1 Kineococcus sp. TRM81007
CGTGGCGACCCAGCTGTCCAGCGGTGCCACGCAGTCCGGTTCGCAGTCGCAGGTCGTCTCCGCGGCCGCCGAGGAGATCTCCGCCTCGATCGGGACGGTCGCCGTCGCCAACGCCAGCGAGGCCTCCGCCATCCCGGAGCGCCTGAGCGCCTCCTCCCGCGAGATCGGCGACGTGGTCAAGCTGATCACCTCCATCGCGGAGCAGACGAACCTG
>NZ_JALBVB010000014.1 GCF_022669155.1 Kineococcus sp. TRM81007
GACCCGCACCCCGGACGGGCGCGGCGCCTACAACCACTTCCAGAACGGCTCGATCTACTGGTCCCCGGCGACGGGCGCGCACGACGTGCGCGGGGCCATCCACGGCCGCTGGGCGCAGCTCGGCTGGGAGAACTCCCCCCTCGGGTTCCCCACCACCGGCGAGACCCGCACCCCGGACGGGCGCGGCGCCTACAACCACTTCCA
>NZ_JALBVB010000015.1 GCF_022669155.1 Kineococcus sp. TRM81007
CGGATTTGGTGGTTGGGGTCGGGGCGGCGTACTGTTCTTCATGTCGCCGGGACGAGGCGGCCGCCGGGCCCGGGAGGGTGCGGGGGCTGGTCGCGGTCTGGTGGCGCCGGAAGTGTGAGCGGGTCTGGGTTGAAGTTTGGCCTGGTTCCTGGTTACAGTGGGAAAGTTGCCCCTGTTTCGGTGGCCCTCTTCGGGGGGTGGCTGGTCGGGGTGCGTCCGGTTCTTGAGAACTCAACAGTGTGCCAAGTGTTGATGCCAAATCAATCAACCCC
>NZ_JALBVB010000016.1 GCF_022669155.1 Kineococcus sp. TRM81007
GAAGCCCTTGCCCATCTCGCCGGCGCGGGCGGCCTCGATGGTGGCGTTCAGCGCCAGCAGGTTGGTCTGCTCGGCGATGGAGGTGATGAGCTTGACCACGTCGCCGATCTCGCGGGAGGAGGCGCTCAGGCGCTCCAGGATGGCGGAGGCCTCGCTGGCGTTGGCGACGGCGGCGGAGGCGACCTGGGAGGCCTCGGCGGTGGAGGAGGCGATCTCGCGGATCGCCGCGGACATCTCGTCGCCGGCGGCGGCCACGGTGGAGATGGAGGCGGAGATCTGCTCGGTGGCGGCGGAGACGACCTGCGACTGCGAGGCGGACTGCACCGCGCCGGAGGAGAGCTGGGTGGCCACCGCGGAGAGCTCCTCGCTGGAGCCGGCCAGGGTGCTCGAGGCGCCGGCGATGCGGCGCATCGTGGTGGTCAGGGTGTCCATGGTGGTGTCCACGGCGCCGGCCAGCTCGCCGACCTCGTCCTTGGCGGTGTGGTCCACGCGCTGGTCCAGGCGCCCGGCGGCCAGGCCCTGCACCACGTTCAGGGTGCGCGCCAGGGGGCGTGCCACGGAGCGGGAGATGGCCACCGCGATCGCGATCGCCAACGCCACCGCCGCAGCACCCGCGACCAGGAACAGCGCGACGGCGGCGCGGTAGTCCGCGGCACCCTGCTCAGCGATCTCCTGCGCCCGCTGCGCCTCCGCCTCGGCGATCGCGTTGCGCACGGAGTCCATCTCCTTGAACAACGGCGCGGTGGTCTCGGTGCGCAGCGCCCTGAAGCCGTCCCTGTCACCGGCCTCGGCGAGGACGAACAGCGGCTCGCGCAGCTGCCGGTACTCGGCGGTGAGCGCCTCGTACGCCTCCCGGTCGGCGGCGGAGGCGGCCGGCCCGCTGGCCTGGTACGCGGCCCACTTCTCGTCGAAGACCTCGTCGTGGGTGGCGATCTCGGCCCGGACGGCGGCGATCTGGTCCTGGCCGGTCACCATCACGAGGTTCGCCAGGTCCAGGCGCAGCTGCATCATCGCGCCGTGGACCTGCTCGATGGTCTTCACGGACGTCAGGCCGTCGTCCGCCATGGTGGCGAGCGTGCGCTGGGAGGAGCCCAGCTTGGAGATGCCGACGCCGACGATCGCGGCGAGCAGCAGGCAGACGACGCCGAAACCGGCGAACAGCTTGGACGCGACCTTCATGTCGCCGAGTCGAGTGAGCACACCCCTCCATCGACGCCGCCCGGGCCCGGCTTGACACCTCGCACGGTGAGCACGCCGGGAAGCCGCCGCCGTCGAGCGACGTTGGGGGGGACGTGCGCGACGTCCGGGTGAGCCCAGCGGTGACCGTCCCCGCCGCCGAGCTGACCGAGCGCTTCTCCCGCTCCTCCGGCCCCGGCGGTCAGGGCGTGAACACCACCGACTCGCGCGTCGAGCTGTCGTTCGACCTGGCCGGTTCGGCCGCCTTCCCCGACCACCTGCGTGAGCGGGCCCTGCGGCGGCTGGCGTCGCGCCTGAGCGGAGGGGTGCTGACGGTCGTGGCGAGCGAGCACCGCTCGCAGCGGCGCAACCGCGAGGCCGCCCTGGAGCGGCTGCGCGACCTGCTGGTCGACGCGACCGCCCCCGGGCCGTCCAAGCGGCGCGCCACCCGGCCCACCCGGGGCTCGCAGCGCCGCCGGCTGGACGGCAAGAAGCGCCGCGGCGAGGTCAAGCGGCTGCGCCGCAGCACCGACGACTGAGCTCGCCGACCGGTGACGCGCCCCGCCGGCGGGGCGCCTCGGCGGGTGCGGCCGCCGGGCCGGCGTCTGCTTGGATCGGTGGGTGACGCTCGCGCAGTTCCTGCTCCTGCTCGCCGCGGGGACGGGAGCGGGCCTGGTGGGTTCCACCGCGGGCCTGGCGTCGCTGGTGTCCTACCCGGCGCTGCTGCTGACGGGCCTGTCGCCGATCACGGCGAACGTGACGAACACCGTCGCGCTCTTCGGCACCACCGTGGGCGCCACGGTGGGCGCCCGACCGGAGCTGCGCGGGCAGGGCCGGCGCGCCGCGGGCCTGCTGCCGGTGATGGCGGCCGGCGGCGCCACCGGGTGCCTGCTGCTGCTGGGCCTGCCGGCGGGCTCCTTCGAGCGGGTCGTGCCGTTCCTCGTGGCGCTCGCGTCCGTCCTGCTGCTGCTGCAGCCGCGCGTGCAGCGGCTGCGGCCCGGGCGTCTCTCGTCGCGCAACCCGCTGGCGCTGCTGGCGCTGTTCGCGGTCGGCGTCTACGGCGGCTACTTCGGCGCGGCGGCCGGGGTGGTGGTGCTGGCGCTGACGGAAGTCCTGTACGCGCAGTCCCTGGCGCGCAACAACGCCCTGAAGAACGTGCTCGTGGGCGGGGCGAACGTGGTGGCCGCGGTGGGTTTCGCGCTGTTCGCGGACGTCGCCTGGGGCGCGGCGCTGGCCCTGGGGATCGGCTGCGTGCTGGGTGGCCGGATCGGCCCGGTGGTCGTCCGCCACCTCGACCCGCGCGTGCTGCGCGTCGCCATCGCCGTGGCGGGTCTCGCGCTCGCCGTGCGGTTGTGGGCGGGCGCCTGACCCGGCCGGGCGAGCCCCGGCCGGGCCGTGCGCGTCAGACGGTGGTGCGCCCGTCGAGGAACGGGTAGTCGGTGTAACCGGTGGCGCCGGGCGCGTAGAACGTCGCTGGGTTCGGCTCGTTCTCCGGGTGCCCACCGGCCCAGCGCTCCACCAGGTCCGGGTTCGCGATCAGCATGCGGCCCACCGCGACCGCGTCCGCGACCCCGTCCGCCACCAGGTCCACGGCGTCCTGGCGGGTGGTCACCACGCCGAAACCGCTGTTCGCCATGAGCGGGCCCTCGAACCGCTTGCGCAGCCCCTGCACGAGGTCGCCGGCGGGCTCGGGGTGCAGCACGCTCAGGTACGCCAGGCCCAGCGGGCGCAGGCCCTCCACGAGCGCCTGGTAGGTGGCCTCCACGTCGGCCGGGTCCTGCTCCCACGCGTCCTGGATGTTGTGGGCGGGGGAGATGCGCACGCCCACGCGGCCGGCGCCGACCGCCTCCGCGACCGCGGTGACGGCCTCGATCGTCAGGCGGGCGCGGTTCTCCGGGGAACCGCCGTACTCGTCGTCGCGGTGGTTCGAGCCCGGCGCGAGGAACTCGTGCAGCAGGTAGCCGTTGGCGCTGTGGACCTCCACGCCGTCCAGCCCCGCCTCCAGCACCGCGCGCTCCGACGCCGCCACGAGGTCGTCGACGACGCCGCGCACCTCCTCGCGGGTCAGGGCGTGCGGCACCGGGTACGGCGCCTTGGTGCCGTCGGGCAGGTGCGCCTCGCCCTGGATCGCGATCGCGCTGGGCCCCACGATCCGGTCGGTGCCGGTGATGGCGGTGTGCGAGACGCGCCCGCCGTGCATGACCTGCATGGCGAGGCGACCGCCCCGGGCGTGCACCGCCTCAGCGACGCGGCGCCACCCCTCGACGTGCGCGGGCGTCACGATGCCGGGCTGGCCGGCGTACGCGCGCGACTCCGGGCTCGGGTAGGTGCCCTCGGTGACGATGAGGCCGGTGCTCGCTCGCTGCGCGTAGTGCTCGGCGATCAGCTCGTTCGGCGTGCCGTCGGCCTCCGCGCGCATGCGGGTCAGCGGTGCCATGACGACGCGGTTGGCCAGCTGCAGGTCGCCCAGGGCGACCGGCGAGAACAGGTCCACGGGGTCGGTGTCCTTCCGTCGGGGTCCGGCGGGGGCCCGCCGGTCGTTCCACCGGCTGACAACCCCGTCGCCACGGGCACTCTTCCCGGCCTCACCCGGTCGGCCGCCCGGCCCGGCTCGTAGAGTCGGCGTCCGTGTCCGGAACCCTCGTCGCCGTCGTCTGCGGCCTCGCCGCGGTCATGGGCGGCTGGGCGGTCGTCACCGCCGCCCGCGACCGCCGCGTCGGCCGCGCCCACCTCGCCGGGCTGGCCGTCGTGGAGCTCGCCGTCCTCGCGCTGGTCGTCGGCGGCGTCGCGGCGCTCGTCACCGGCACCCGCCCGGTGGAGCTCGCCACGTCGATCGCCTACCTCGTCGTGGCGCCCCTCGTGCTGCCGGCGGCGACGCTCTGGACGCTCGCCGACCGCTCCCGCCCCAGCGTCCTCGTGCTGCTCGTCGCGTGCCTGGCGGTCGTCGTCATCGCCTACCGGGCGCTCCTGCTGTTCCAGGTGACGCGGTGAGCGCCACCGCCCCGGGCGCCCCGGGCGCCCCGCCGCGGGGCACCGCCACCGGCCTCGGCCGCGTGCTCGTGGCCCTGTACGCCGTCTTCGCCGTCGCCGCGGTCTCCCGCGCGAGCGTGCAGATCGCCACCCGCTTCGCCGAGGCGCCCCTGGCGTACGCGCTGTCGGCGTTCGCCGGCGTCGTGTACGTCGTCGCCACCCTCGGCCTGGCCCGCACCGGCCGGCGCTGGCGGCGCACCGCGTGGGCCGCCTGCACCGTCGAGCTGCTCGGCGTGCTCGCCGTCGGCACCCTCAGCCTCGCCGACGCCGCCGCGTTCCCCGACGACACCGTCTGGTCCGCCTACGGGCGCGGCTACCTGTTCATCCCCCTCGTGCTGCCCGTGCTGGGGCTGGTCTACCTGCGCGCGGAGTCCCGGCGCCCGGCCCGTCCGTGAACGCCCCCTCCCGGCGCGCGAGCGCGGTCCTGCTCGCCGCGGTCCTGCTGACCGCCTGCTCCATGCGTTCCCCGCTGACCGGCGTCGGGTCGGTGCTGCCGGCCGTGTCGGCCGACACGGCCCTGGGCACGACCGCCGCCGGGTCGCTGACGTCGCTGCCGCTGATCGCGTTCGCCGTCGCCTCGGGCGCCGTGCCGCGCGCGGCGGGCCGCCTCGGCGTGCAGCCCACCGTCGTCGCGGCCCTCCTGCTCCTCGTCGCCGGTGCGGCGCTGCGCTGGGTGCCCGGTGCGGCGCCGCTGCTCGCCGGCACCGCCCTGATCGGCGTCGCCATCGCCGTCACCAACGTGCTGCTGCCGGTGGTGGTGCGCACCTGCTTCGGCGCGCACCTCGCCCTGGTCACCAGCGGCTACCTCGTGGTGATGCAGCTGGCCGGCGGGGTCGCGTCCGGCACGGTCGTGCCGTTGAGCGGGCAGCTGCCCGGCGGGTGGCGCACCGCCCTGGCGGTGTGGGCGCTGCCCGCCCTGGCCGCGGCCGCGCTGTGGGTGCCGCTGCTGCGCGCCCGCCCGGTGGGTGCGGCGACCGGGCGCCGGGCGCCGGCGCCGTGGCGCTCCCCGCTGGCGTGGGCGGTGACGGCCAACATGGGCGCGCAGTCGCTGGTCTTCTTCTGCCTGCTGACGTGGCTGCCGACGCTGCTGCGCGAGCGCGTCGGGCTCGGCGCGGTGGCCGCGGGCTGGCAGCTGACGCTGCTGCAGGCGGCAGGGGTCACCGCGAGCCTGGTCGTGCCCGTGCTGGCCCGGGGCCCGCGCGGCACCCGGCGCACGATGGTGGGCGCCGCGGTCGCGGAGCTGAGCGGCGTGGTCCTGCTGCTGACGGCCACCGGCGGGGCCGCGGCCGTCCTGGCGACGGCGGGCGTCGTCCTGGCCGGGCTGGGCGGGGGAGCGGCGCTGGTGCTGGCGCTGGCGGCCACGGCCTCGCGCGCCGCGGACGCCTCCGGTGCGGTGGCGCTGTCCGGCATGGCGCAGTCGGTGGGCTACCTGCTGGCGGCGGCCGGACCGGTGCTGGTGGGGGCGCTGCAGGTGGCGACGGGCTCGTGGACGGTGCCGCTGCTGCTCGTGGCGGCCGCAGCCGCCGGGCAGGCCGTGGTGGCGCGGCGGGCGGGGGCCGACGAGGTGGTCCGCACGGCCTGAGCACCGCGCGCGGCGGGCGCCGGGGACGCGGCTGCGCGCTCACGCTCCGGCGAGCTCGAACCACACCTTCTTGCCCAGCGGGCCCTCGTCCAGCTCGGTGCCCCAGCGGCTGGACAGCAGTTCCACCATCGCCATGCCGCGCCCGCTCTCGGCGTCGGCGCGCTGCGCGCCGATGAGCGGCATCCCGCCGCCCTCGTCGGAGACCTCCAGGCGCAGCGACGACCCGGCGCGCGACAGCGCCACCCGCACCATGCCGGAGCCGTGCACCACGGCGTTGGTGACGACCTCGCTGGAGAGCAGCAGCAGCGCGTCGACGCTGTCCTCGGAGACCTCCGACGCCTTCACCCAGGGCGAGCACCACTCGGTGATGAGCCAGCGGGCCACGCCGACGGAGCGCGGTGACGGGGGGAGGACCACGTGGAACACCGGTCCCTCGACCTCCCGCTGCGCCTCGGGCGCCGCGGGGGCCCGCGACGCGTCTCGTCAGCGACGTGCCCCGTGTGAGAACAGTCATCGCCGCGTGACTGACAGTCAATCACCCGATCGGCCGGTTGTCCCCGCGCGCGCCGGGCCCGGGACGCGGCGGCGTCAGACCGGCAGGTCCACGCCCGCCACCTCCAGCAGCGTCAGCACCGCCAGGGCGGTGCACACCACGCCCCCCACCCGGCTGACCGTCGCCACGCTCAGCCGGCGCATCAGCGTCGCCCCCGCCGCCGCGGCCAGCGCGGAGACCACCAGCAGCGCCGCCCACGCCCCCGCGAACACCGAGACCGGGTCCTCGTAGCGGGCGGCCAGGCCCGCGGTGAACAGCTGCGACAGGTCCCCCCACTCCGCGAGGAACACCACCCCGAAGCACGTCAGCACCGCCCGCAGCCCGTGCGCCCCGCCGCGCACCTTGCGCTCGTACTCGTGCAGCGCCTCCTCCTCCGCGGCCCGCGCCCTCGCCGCGCCGCGGAACAGCGTCACCGCGCCCACCGCGAACAGCGCCGCCGCCACCGCCGCGACCGGCCGGTCCGGCAGCTGCGCCAGCAGCCGCCCGGCCACCACCGCGATGGCGGTCTGCACCGCGAACGCCAGCGCCACCCCCAGCCAGGCCGTGAGCGGGCGGAACCGGGTGGCGAGCACCAGGGTCGCCACGAAGGTCTTGTCGGGCAGCTCCAGCAGCAGCACGGGCAGGAAGCTCGCCAGGACGACGGCGGGGTCCACGGTGGTGTCGGTTCCTCTCCGGCGCCGCGCGCCGCGGCGGGAGCCCCGGCACGCACGCGCCACGGGCACCCCGGCGCGCGCCGGCGGTGCGTGGGCGTGAACGGTGCCGAAGGTCTCGCCCACCCGCTTCGCGGGCCCACCGGCCGGGCCCCGCGGGGCCAGCGTGTCGACCGGTGGTGAGCGGGCTACTCCCCCTCGTCGCCGCCATTCCAGCACACCCGGCACGATCACGGGAAATCCCGCAGCCGGCGCGGGGGTCCGCCCGGCAGGAGAGTCGCATGCGTTGCGCCGCAAGCGGTTCCCGGGAGAAATCGGTCCGGCGCCCTGGCCGGCCGGGGCGTGGGGGGCCGTCTGCGCGGCCGCCGGGGAACCCCGGCCCCGGTTGCGGCGGGGCGAAACCCGCGGCCCCGTTGGCCCTGCCAGGCTGTCCCGGTGCTCCGACCCGCCGGCCCGCAGGACCGCCCGTGACCGCCGAGACCCTCGCCGCGCTGGGGCCGGCGACCCTGGCGCTGCTCGTCCTGGCCGCCTTCGGCGCCGGCTGGATCGACGCCGTCGTCGGCGGCGGCGGGCTCGTGCAGCTGCCCGCGCTGCTGCTCGTGCCCGGCATGGAGCCGGTGCAGGCCCTGGCCACCAACAAGCTCGCCGGAGCGATGGGCACGGCCACCAGCTCGGCCACCTACTACCGCCGGGTGCACCCCCCGCTGCGCACGGCCGTCCCCACGGCCGTCGTCGCCGCGCTCGGCGCCGCCGGCGGGGCCCTGTGCGCGGCCGCCGTCCCGGACGGGGTCCTCACCCCCGTGATCCTCGTCGCCCTCGTCCTCGTGGCGGCGTACACGCTGCTCAAGCCGGACCTGGGCGACGTCACCGCGCTGCGCTTCCACGGTCACCGGCACACCGTCGTCGCCGCGCTCACCGGAGCCGTCATCGGCTTCTACGACGGCATCGCCGGCCCCGGCACGGGCGCCTTCCTCGTCTTCGCCCTCGTCGGCCTGCTCGGCTACGCGTTCCTCCAGGCCAGCGCCACCGCGAAGATCGTCAACCTGGCCACGAACGTCGGCGCGCTCGTCGTGTTCGCCGCCCACGGTGCGGTGCTGTGGCGGCTGGGGCTGCTCATGGGCGCCGCCAACCTCCTCGGCGGCTACCTGGGCGCGCGCACCGCCGTCTCCGCCGGCAGCCGGTTCGTGCGCGGGGTGTTCCTCGTCGTGGTGGGGGTGCTCGTGGTGCGCCTCGGCTGGCAGGTCCTCGCCGGCTGAGCCGGGCAGGTCGCAGCGGGCCGGACGTGCGCCGCGGCTCGCCTACCCTGGACGGCGGCCGGGACGACCCCGCCCGACCAGGAGCGGAGGTGGCGTGGTGAGCGGTGTGCCGCCGCGGGACGGTGACGCGACGCAGCTCACCGTCGAACAGGAGGTGGACCGGCTGCGCTGGCAGCTGGCGATCTCCGCCGGCGGCGTCGGGGGCTTCGACTGGGACCTCGTCACCGGTCACCTCGCGTGGGACGACCGCCTGATCGAGCTGTTCGGCTACGAGCGCGCCGGCTTCCGCGAGAGCATCGAGGCGTTCAACGACCGGGTGCACCCCGACGACCTGCCCCGCGTCACCCAGGCCCTGACCGAGTGCGCCGAGACGTGCGGGGAGTTCGAGTCCGAGTACCGCGTCGTGCTGCCCGGCGGCGCCACGCGCTGGGTGCGCGCCCGAGGGCGGGCGCTGGCCGGCGGGTCCGACGGCCGCGCGGTGCGCATCCTCGGTGCCGCCTACGACACCACCGACACCCGCGACGCCGACGCCCGCACCTCCCGCGTGCTGGAGACCATGCCGTCGGCCTTCTTCTCGCTCGACCGGGACTGGCGCTTCACGTACGTCAACGCCGAGGCCGAGCGGCTCCTGGACAGCTCGCGCGCCGAGCTGCTCGGGGGCGACGTGTGGGAGCTGTTCCCGGCCGCCGTCGGGACCGTGTTCGACACCGAGTACCACCGCGCGGTGGAGACCGGCGAGCCGGTGGCGTTCGAGGCCTACTACCCGCCGCCGCTGGACCGCTGGTACGAGGTGCGCGCCTGGCCCGTGCCCGACGGTCTGTCGGTGTACTTCCTGGACGTCACCGCCCGCCGGCGCTCGCAGGCGGAGGCGGAGGTGGCGCACGCGGAGGCCGAGCAGGCCCGCCGGCGCGCCGAGGAGGCCGCCGACCGCCTGCGCCTGCTCGTGCGGGTGGGTGAGGACCTCTCCGCCACCCTGGACACCGAGGAGGCCGTCGGCCGCCTGGCGCAGCACCTCGTGCCGGCGCTGGCCGATTGGTGCCTGGTCACCCTCGTGGACGAGCAGGGCGCCCTGCGCGACATCGGCTCCTGGCACGCGCTCGAGGAGCTGCGCCCCGTGGTGGCCGAGTACCGGCGCGCCCGCCTGAGCGCGCTGGGCGAGCGCGCCCCCCTGCGCCGCGCGCTGCGCACCGGCCGGCCCGTCACCGTCGAGCGGGGCGCCACCGCCGAGCTGCTCGACGTGCTCAGCCCGGGCGCGGCGCGCGACCTGCTGCGGCAGCTCGGCCCGGAGTCGCTGGTGATGCTGCCGCTGCGGGCGCGCGGCCGCACCGTCGGCCTGGTCAGCCTCTTCCGCGGCCCGGAGCGCGCCCCGGTGCCGCCGCAGGACCTGCTGACCGCCCTGCAGGTGGCCGACCGGGCCGCCGTGGCGCTGGACAACGCGCGCCTCTACACGCAGCAGCACCGCATGGCCGAGGGCCTGCAGCGCAGCCTGCTGACCGCCCCCGTGGAGCCCGACCACGTGCAGGTGGCCGTGCGGTACCAGCCCGCCGCGGCCGCCGCCCAGGTCGGCGGCGACTGGTACGACGCCTTCCTCACCCCCGACGGCTCCACGGTCCTCGTCATCGGCGACGTCATGGGGCACGACGTGGACGCCGCCGCGGCGATGAGCCAGGTGCGCAGCCTGCTGCGCGGCATCGCGTACTCCAGCGGCACGGGCCCGGCCGCGGTCCTCGCCAGCCTGGACGCCACCATGCAGGGCCTGGCCGTGGAGACCACCGCCACCGCGCTCGTGGCGCGCCTGGAGCAGGTCGTCGACGAGCGGGCCCGGGACGTGACGCGGCTGCGCTGGTCCAGCGCCGGGCACCTGCCGCCGCTGCTGCTGGCCCCCGACGGCACGGTCAGCGCCCTGGCCGCCCACCCGCCGCAGCTGCTGCTGGGCGTGGACCCGCTCACCCGCCGCTCCGACGCGGCGATCACCGTGGACCGCGGCTCGACGCTGCTGCTCTACACGGACGGCCTCGTCGAGCGCCGCGGCAGCTCGCTGGAGAGCGGCACCACGCGGCTGCAGGACGTGGTCGCGGAGCTGGCGCACCTGGGTCTGGAGGACCTGTGCGACGAGGTGCTGGCCCGTCTCGTGCCCGCGGACCACGACGACGACGTGGCGCTCGTCGCGGTGCGCCTGCACCCGCTGGACCGGCCGCGGCCGGCGGAGGCGGGGCCGAACCGGGTGCCGCCGCACCCGCCCACCCCGGTCACGCCCACCACCTGAACCGTCGCGCGCGGTGGCGTGATCGTCGCGCCGCGTGGCGAACGGGGGGTTCAGGACGCTCTCGCTGGCAGCCGCGTTGCCGGTCCGCTAGAACATGGACCTCCCCGGGCCCCGACGGTCCCGGGGGACGCGACGACGCGGTGCCCGGCTCGAGACGCGGGGGGCGCCGCGGGAGGACCACGGGAGGCGGGCTGTGCCACGACGACCGGAGCCCGCGCCGGAGCCCCCCGGCCGAGCCCTGCGCCGGGCCATCCTGCTCAGCGAGCGCGTCGCCGCGGCGAACCGCCGCAAGGCCAGGGGCGTGGCGATCCGCCGGCTGCCGCTGGACGGCACCGTGGTCCCCCGCCGGGCGCCGCGCCCGCAGGCCGGAGCGCCCGGAGAGGGCTGACCGCCGCGCTCAGGTCCCGGCCGCGGGCGACTGGCGCAGCACCCGGAACGCGACCTGCGTGACCGGGCCGAGCGCGAACGCCATCACGACCGTGCCCACGCCGACGGGCCCGCCGAGCACCCAGCCCACCGCGACCACCGCCACCTCGATCGCCACGCGGGAGGCGCCGACCGGCCAGCCCCGCAGGTGGCAGGCCACCATGAGGCTGTCGCGCGGGCCGCTGCCCAGCCCCGCGCCGATGTAGAGGGCGCCGCCGAAGCCCAGCGACAGCACGGAGGCGGCGAGCACCGCCGCCCGCACCGGGACCGGCGCGGTGTGCAGGCCGTCCAGCCACGGCGAGGCCAGCAGGGCGTCCAGCGCCACCGCGATCACCACGACGTTGAACAGGGTGCCCACCCTCGGCCGCACCCCCAGGAAAAGCGACAGGACGACCACCAGCACGCCGACGCCGGCGACGACGGTGCCGTAGGACAGGCCGGTGCGGTCGGCGACGCCGGCGTGCAGGACGTCCCAGGACGCGACGCCGAGCTGGACCTGCAGGGAGCCCCACACGCCCGCCGCGCACAGCGACAGACCGGTGAGGAACTGCAGCACCCGCAGCGGCGGGGGCAGGCGCCGGCGGGGTCCGGGCGGGATGGGGTTCTCGGCGCGGCGGGCGCTCACGGGCTGTTCGTCCTCAGGGGCTGCGGCGGGCGGCGCCGGTGCTTCAGGGGGTTCGGGGGTGCGGCACCAGCCTCGCAGGTGGGCGGTGCGGCCGCCCGCTCGGGGAGAGCGCGCCCTCACGGCCGCGCCGCCGGGCGGTGAGGAAGAGTTTTCGCCGCCGTCACGCCACCCGGCGCCGGGGGGTGATGGGGCGGCCCCCGGCCGTGGAAGACTCCCGCGGGTGACCGAGACCACGCAGCAGGCGGCCGAGCAGAAGGCCCAGATCGGTGTGACGGGCCTGGCGACGATGGGGCGCAACCTCGCCCGCAACATCGCCCGGCACGGGTACGTGACCGCGGTGCACAACCGCACCGACGCCAGGACGAAGGCGCTGGTGGAGGAGTTCGGGCACGAGGGCACCTTCGTGCCCGGGTACTCGGCGCAGGAGTTCGTCGACTCCCTGGAGTCCCCCCGCACCGTGATCGTCATGGTGAAGGCCGGCGGCCCCACCGACGCCGTCATCGACGAGCTGGCGCCGCTGCTGAGCGAGGGCGACATCATCGTCGACGCCGGCAACGCCCACTTCGCCGACACCCGCCGCCGCGAGGCCGCGCTGCGCGAGAAGGGCATCCACTTCGCCGGCGTGGGCGTCTCCGGCGGTGAGGAGGGCGCGCTGCTGGGCCCGTCGATCATGCCGGGCGGCTCGGAGCACTCCTACGCCAAGCTCGGCCCGATCCTCGCCGACATCGCCGTCTCCGTGGACGGCACCCCCTGCTCCACCCACGTCGGCCCCGACGGCGCCGGCCACTTCGTGAAGATGGTCCACAACGGCATCGAGTACGCCGACATGCAGCTCATCGCCGAGGCGTACGACCTGCTGCGCCACGGCCTGGGCCGCACCCCCGCCCAGCTCGCCGAGGTGTTCACCTCCTGGAACTCCGGCGACCTGGAGTCCTTCCTGATCGAGATCACCGCCCAGGTGCTCGCCAAGGACGACCCCACGCAGGACGGCGTCGCGCTGGTCGACGTCATCCTGGACGAGGCCGAGCAGAAGGGCACCGGCCGCTGGACGGTGCAGACCGCCCTGGACCTGGGCACCCCCGTCTCCGGCATCGCCGAGGCCGTCTTCGCCCGCGCCCTGTCCGGGCACGCCGAGCAGCGCGCGGCCGCGCAGGGCGTGCTGCCCGGCCCCGCGGAGCAGGCCCCGTTCGTCGCCGCCGGCGACGCGGACGCGTTCGTCGACGACGTGCGCGCGGCGCTGTACGCGTCGAAGGTCGTCGCCTACGCCCAGGGCTTCGACATGATCAAGGCGGGCTCCGAGGAGTACGGCTGGGGCATCGACCCGGGCGCGATGGCGACGATCTGGCGCGGCGGCTGCATCATCCGCGCGAAGTTCCTCGACCGGATCCGCGAGGCGTACGAGAAGCAGCCGGACCTGCCCTCCCTGCTGCTGGACCCGTACTTCGCCGAGGCCGTGGCCAACGGCCAGGAGGCGTGGCGCCGCGTCGTGCAGCACTCGGTGGCGCACGGCATCCCCGCGCCCGGGTTCTCCTCGGCGCTGGCGCACTACGACGGCCTGCGCCGGCCGCGCTCGTCGGCGGCGCTGGTGCAGGGCCTGCGCGACCTGTTCGGCGCGCACACCTACAAGCGCACCGACCGCCCCGGCTCCTTCCACGTGGAGTGGGCCGGCGACGGCGCCGAGCACCCCGCCTGACCCCCACACCCGCTGAACGCACGGAGGACGAGGACACGATGAGCGACGCGCCCGGCGAGCAGGCGCCCCCTGCGACGGTGTTCGTCCTGTACGGCGCCACCGGCGACCTGGCCAAGCGCCTGGTCATGCCGGGGTTCGCGGCGCTGGCGAAGGCCGGCCTGCTGCCGCAGCGGTGGACGCTGGTCGGCAGCGGCCGGCGCCCGGTGAGCGACGAGGACTACCGCCGGCACGTGGTCGAGGGGCTGCGCGAGTTCGGCAAGGACCTCGACGACGACGTGCTGGACACCGTGGCGGCGGGGTTGCGCTTCGCCGGCGGCGGGTTCAGCGAGTCCGACCCCGGCGAGCTGCTGGACGTGCTGGAGCAGGTCCGCGGCGAGCTCGGCGAGGACGCGCAGCTGGTGCACTACCTGGCGCTGCCGCCGTCGACGTTCGACGACTACACCCGCGCGATCGCCGCCCACGGCCTCGCCGAGGGTTCGCGCGTGGTGTACGAGAAGCCGTACGGCACCTCCCCGGAGTCCTTCGAGCAGCTCGACGAGCTGGTGCAGTCGGTCTTCGAGGAGGAGCAGGTCTTCCGCATCGACCACTTCCTCGGCAAGGAGGCGACCCAGCAGCTGCACGTGCTGCGGTTCGCCAACCGGCTGTTCGAGCAGGTGTGGAGCGCCGAGCACGTCGCGCAGGTGCAGATCGACGTCCCCGAGACCCTGGGCGTGGACGAGCGGGCGCAGTTCTACGACGCGACCGGCGCCACCCTGGACATGCTCGTCACCCACCTGCTGCAGGTGGCGGCGGAGGTCGCGGCCGAGCCCCCGGCGGGCCCGGGACCGGACGCGCTGCAGGAGGCGCGCGAGGCGGTGCTGGCGTGCTTCCGGCCGATCGACCCGGCCGAGGTGGTGCTGGGGCAGTCCAGCGGCTACCGGCACCTGGAGCACGTCGACGACGACTCCGGCACCGACACGTTCGTCGCGGCGCGCGCGTGGATCGACAACGACCGCTGGCGCGGGGTGCCGTTCGTGCTGCGCACCGGCAAGAAGCTCGCCGAGTCCCACCAGCACGTCACCCTCGTGCTGCGGCCGCCGACCGCGCTGCAGCACGGCGCGGGGGAGCGCACGGACGAGCCGGAGACGATCACGTTCACCCTGTCCGGCAACGGCACGGTGTGGGCGGGCGTCACCGCGCGCCGCCCCGGCGTCTCCGACGACCTGGTGCCGGGCCGGCTGCACCTGGACCTGGCCGAGCTGCCCGACGCGGAGCCGCTGCCGCCGTACGCGGCGCTGCTGCGCGACGTCCTCATCGGCGACCGCGCGCTGTTCACCACCTCCGCGGGCCTGCGCGACGCGTGGCGGGTGGTGACGCCGCTGCTGCAGCAGCGCGGGGAGCTGCACCCGTACGAGCCGGGCACCTGGGGCCCGGAGGCCGCCGACGAGCTCGCCGCCCCCTACGGCTGGCTCACCCAGCACTGACGGCGCCGCCCCCTCCCCGTGACGAGGAAGCGGCGACCTCCTCGTCACGGGAGGGGGAGGGGCGGCTGCACCGGGTGGGGGACGTGGTCCACCCGGGGGATGACGGGGGACTTCACACCCCGGACCGATCCGCCGCACACCCTTCCCGGCGCACCCTGGAGGTACCGGGTCGGGCGGTCCGCCCCGGGGAGCCGAGGAGGGGTCGCCGTGGACGTGCTGACGGGGGTGCTGGTCGTCGTGGGGGCGCTGGTGGGGATCGGCGTCCTGGTGGCCGCCGCGCTGGCCGGCCGCGCCGCCGAGGAGGGCCGCCGGGACGGGCGGCTGCTCGTCGCACCCCGCGGCGCCGCCTTCGGCGAGGCGAGCCGCCTCGCCGTCGAGGCCGACCGTGCCGAGCGCGCCTCGCGCGCGCCGGTCGTGCACCTGGACGAGCACCGCGCCCGCCGCGCAGGCACCCGCGCCGCCTGACGCGCCCGCGGCCCGCCCGGTCGTTCAGCAGCGGCGCCGGAGGACCCGCCTCGTGTAGCGTCGAGCGCGTGGTCGACGGCGACAGCGCGAACACCCAGCGCACCAGGCTCATCCACGTCGGTCTCGGGGGGTGGGGCGGCGACTGGGAGCGCAACGCGATCCCCCCGGTCCCGGAGGTCGAGCGCGTCGCGGTCGTCGACGCCCACGAACCCACGCTGCGCCGGGCGCAGGAGGCGCTGGACCTGCCGGACGCGGCGTGCTTCACCTCCCTGCGCGCGGCCGTGGACGCCGTCCGGGCGGACGGCGTGCTGGTGACCGCGCCCGTGCAGTTCCACGTGCCCGTCGCGTTGGAGGCGCTGGACGCGGGCCTGCACGTGCTCGTCGAGAAACCCTTCGCGCCGAGCGTCGCGGAGGCCCGCACGGCGGTCGCGCGCGCCGAGGAGCGGGGCCTCGTGCTCCAGGTCAGCCAGAACTACCGCGCCTACCCCGCGCCCCGGGCGGTTCGGGAACTCGTCGCCGGCGGGGCGATCGGCGACCTCTCCGTCGTCCACGTCGACTTCCGCCGCTGGGCCAACGACGCGCCGGTGGAGACGAACCGGCACTACGCGTTCCCGCACCCCCTGCTCCACGACATGGCCATCCACCACTTCGACCTGCTGCGGATGGTCACCGGCCGCGAGGCAGTGCGCGTCTACGCGAAGGTGACCGACCCGCCGTGGAGCCGGTTCGAGCAGGAGGCGTCGGCGGTGCTGACCATCGAGATGGCCGGTGGGCTGGTCGCCAGCTACCGCGGCAGCTGGGTCAGCCGCGGGCCGCAGACCGCCTGGGACGGCGAGTGGGCGCTGGAGGGCGAGCGCGGGCGCATCACCTTCACCGGGCGTGGGGGCGAGGGCCCCGGCGACGACGCCGTCACCCTCAGCCGGGGCGGTGGCGAACCCGAGGAGGTCGAGCTGCCGGCGCTGGAGCTGTGGGGGCGCTCGGCGGGGCTGCGGCAGTTCCACCGGGCCGTGCAGGGCGGTCCCGCCCCGGAGGTGACCGGCCGCTCGAACCTCGGCAGCCTCGCCATCGCGGAGGCGGCGGCGCGCTCGGTGGAGTCGGGCCGGGTCGAGGACGTCGAGCAGGTGGGGGAGCTGTGAGCGGTGCGGAGCGGTCGTTGCGCGTGCTCGTGTGGAACGAGGGCGTCCACGAGGCGAACCGGAACCCGCCGGACATCGGCGAGTACTACCCCGACGGGATCCACGGCGCCATCGCCGCCGGGTTGCGGCGGCTGCTGCCGGACGCCGAGGTCACCACCGCGACGCTCGCCGACCCCGAGCACGGCCTGACGGAGCAGGTGCTCGAACGCACCGACGTGGTGCTGTGGTGGGGGCACGCCGCCCACGAGCAGGTGGACGACGCCGTCGTCGACCGGGTGCGCCGCCACGTCCTCGGCGGGATGGGCCTGCTGGTGCTGCACTCCGGGCACTACTCGAAGATCTTCACGCGCCTGATGGGGACGACGTGCTCGCTGGCGTGGCGCAACGAGGGCGAGCGGGAACTCGTGTGGAACGTGAAACCCTCGCACCCGATCGCCCGCGGGATCCCCAGCCCGATCGTCATCGAGCGGCAGGAGATGTACGGGGAGCTGTTCGACATCCCCGACCCCGACGACCTGCTGTTCATCAGCTCCTTCGCCGGGGGTGAGGTGTTCCGCTCGGGCGTGACGTTCACGCGCGGCCGCGGCCGGATCTTCTACTTCAGCCCCGGCGACCAGGAGTACCCCGTCTACCACCACCCGCAGGTCCAGCAGGTCCTCGCCAACGGGGTCCGCTGGGCGGCGCCCGACGAACCGGTCCGGGACGTGCCGGACGTCGGCAACCCGTCCCGGGAGTGGTTCGCCGCGGGGTGACGGCCCGGCGGCGGGGTCCTCAGCCCCGGCGGCGCGTTCCCCGCGCCCGCCGGGCCAGGTCCACCGCCGCCGCGTCCCACGAAGGGTGCTCGAACCTGAAACCCGCCTCCAGCAGGCGGCCGGGCACGACCCGCCGGCTCTTCAGCAGCAGTTCGGTGTCGGTGCGCAGGGCGAGCGCGCCGGCCTCGGCCATCAGGCGGGTCGCGGGCAGGCCGAGGCGGCGGCCCCACGCACCGCGCAGCGAGCGCATCAGGTCCCGCTGCGGGACGGGCCCCGGGGCGGCGACGATGAACGGCCCGTCGAGGTCCTCGCGCTCCAGGAGGAGCAGCACGGCGCGCACGAAGTCCTCGCCGTGGATCCACGACACGAACTGCCCGCCGCCCGCGACGGGACCGCCGAGCCCCAGCCGGGCCATCCACGACAGGTGGTCGAAGATCCCACCGCGGTCCGGTGTCATGACCATCGCGGTGCGCAGCGCGACGCGTCGCGTCGAGGGCACGTCGGCGTCCGCCTGCGCCTGCTCCCACCGCCGGGCGATGCGGACGCTGTACTCCCAGTACAGGGGGACGTCGGGCTCCTCCCCGCCGAGGACACCGCTCGCCTCGTCGTGGGGCAGGCCGTCGGTGCGGCTGCGGGCGTCGGCGTAGATCGTGGCGGTGCTCATCTGCACCCACACCGCGGGCGGCCGCGCGGCGCGCGCGATCGCCTCCCCGACGACGCGCGTGGACTCGACGCGCGAGTCCATCATCTGGCGCAGGTTCGCGTCGGTGTAGCGGCAGCTGACCGTCCGGCCGGCGAGGTTCACGACCGCGTCGGCGCCGTCGAGCTCCGCCGCCCACGCGCCGAGGGTGCGACCGTCCCACACGACGTGGCGGACGCCGTCCTCCAGGCGCTCCGGCCGGCGGCTCAGCACCGTCACCTCGTCGCCGCGTCCCACCAGCGCCCGCCGCAGCACGCCGCCGACCTGGCCCGTCCCGCCCGGGATCACGATCCGCACGCGCCGAGCGTAGGGCGCGCCGTGGCCCGCCGGGCCCGTTCCCGCGCCCGTCCACCCCTCCACCGCGGCCCCGCGCGCTCGAGCGCCCACCCGGTCGAGATCACGGCGGGGGTGGGGGGAGGCCCACGCCGCCGCGGGGATCGGTGATGATGGGGTCCGACCGGTACACCTGGCGTGACGCCAGAACGACCACCTGGCGTCGGGAGGCTGGAGCGTGCCCCAGGACTCGTCCCGCAGGGACCAGCCCGCCGACCGGCCCGCGGTGGCGGCGGAGGGCTCCGTGGAGGCCGCGGCGCGGGCGCTGACGGCGGACGGGGCCCGGGTGGCCGCGGCGCGCAGGCTGCGGCCGGGGGTGGGAACGCTCGCGGGGCTGGACCGGCTGGCGGAGCTGGCCGCGCGGCTGCTGGGTGTCGGCTCCGGGCGCATCTCCCTGCTGACCGACGTGCAGCAGGTGGCGGGGGCCGCCGGGCCCCAGCCGGCCGGCGGTGAGCGGGGCGAGGAGCCGCTGGCGCAGCGGCTGTGCACCCGCACCGCCGCCTCCGGCGCGCCGCTGGCGATCGCCGACACCACCGCCGACGAGCGGGTGGCGGGCCCGCACGCCGTGACCCCGGGGGTGGTCGGCTCCTACCTGGGGGTTCCGCTGACCGTGGACGGCGGCCACGTGGTGGGCGTGGTGTGCGTCTTCGAGCCCGCACCCCGGTCGTGGAGCGAGCGGGACGCGGCGCTGCTGCAGCAGGTGGCCGCCGCCGCGGTGGCCGAGCTGGAGCTGACCGCCCTCAGCGGCGAGTACGCCTCCAGCCGGGCGCTGCTGGAGCTGACGATCGGCGCCGCCGAGCTCGGCACGTTCGACCTGGACCTCGCCACCGGGGTCCTGACGGTGAACGACCGGATGCTGGAGCTGGTGGAGCTGACCGCGGAGACGTTCAGCGGCGCCCCGGAGGACGTCTACGCCCGCCTGCACCCCGCCGACCGCGAGAGCACGATCGCGGCGGTGCAGGAGGCCGTCGGCAGCGGTGGCGAGTACCGCGTCGAGCACCGCGTCGTCCTGCCCGGCGGCGGGTACCGCTGGGTCGCGGCGCGCGGAGCCACGCAGCCCGGACCCGACGGCGCCCCGGCGCGGCTGCTGGGCGTGGCCTTCGACGTGACGAGCGCGCGGGAGGCCGGCGCCCGCGTCGAGCACGTCCTCGACTCCATGGCCGTGGCCTACCTGGCCGTGGACACCGACTGGCGCGTCACCTACCTCAACGCCGAGGCGGCGCGCATCACGGGCACCTCCCGCGAGCGGCTGGTCGGGCGCGACGTCTGGGAGGCCTTCCCCGCCGCCGCCGGCACCGTCTTCGAGGAGCACTACCGCCGCGCCGCGGCCACGGGGGAGACGGTCGTCTTCGACGCCTTCTACCCGGCTCCGCTCCAGGTGTGGGTGGAGGTGCGCGTCGTGCCCGAGGGCGGCAGGCCGAACCGGGGGCTGGCCCTGTACTTCCTGGACGTCACCGCCCGCAAGCACGCCCAGCACGCCGCCGAGGCGGCCCGGCGGTCGGCCGAGGCCGCCGCGGCCCGCCAGGAGCTGCTGGCGGCGATCTCCCGGGAGCTGTCCGGGGCGCTGGAGGCGGAGCGGGCCGTGACCAGCCTCGCCCAGCTGGTCGTGCCCGCGCTGGGCGACTGGTGCGTGGTCAGCCTGGTCGACGACGACGCCCCGGCCAGCACCCCGGCCGGGGTGCTGGCCAGCACCGCCGCCGGGCGCCCCCACCAGCTGCGCCGGGGTCTGCGCGACGTGGGCTGCTGGCACCGCGACGAGGCCCTGCTGCCGCTGGTGGAGGAGTACGCCGAGCACCGCCTCGGCGAGCTGACGGACACGGCCTTCCTGTGGCGGGCGCTGCGCCACGCCCGGCCGGTGCCGATCCCGGACGCCACCCGCGCCGTCACCGCGGTGCTCGAGCCCGGCGGGCGGGTGCGGGAGGCGCTGGCGCGGCTGGCGCCGAGCTGGGCGGCGATCTTCCCGCTGCGCGGGCGCGGGCGGACCGTGGGCCTGCTGACCCTGTTCACCGGTCCCGACCGCGCGCCGCTGAGCCCGCAGGAGATGTCCACGGCCGCCGAGGTCGCCGACCGCGCTGGCCTGGCCCTGGACTCCGCCCGGCTGTACCGCCAGCAGCGCGAGCTGGCCGAGGGCCTGCAGCGGTCCCTGCTGTCCGAGCCGCCCGAACCCGACCACGGCCAGATCGTGGTGCGCTACCTGCCCGCCGCGGAGGCCGCGCAGGTCGGCGGCGACTGGTACGACGCGTTCCTGCAGCCGAGCGGTGCCACGGTGCTCGTCATCGGAGACGTCGTCGGCCACGACACGCAGGCGGCCGCGGCGATGAGCCAGGTGCGCACCGTCGTGCGGACCCTGGGGGCCCTCGCCGACGACTCCCCGGCGCAGGTCCTGGCGGGGACGGACCGGGTGATGGCCAACCTGGAGATCACCACCACCGCCACCGCGGTCGTCGCCCGCCTGGAGCAGAGCGTCGACGAGCGGCGGCGCGGGGTGACCCGGTTGCGCTGGTCCAGCGCCGGGCACCCGCCGGCGATGGTCGTCCACCCCGACGGCTCGGTGCTGCCGCTGGCGGGCGTGCACGCCGACCTGCTGCTGGGCGTGCTGCCCGACGCGGAGCGCCGCGACAGCGAGGTCCTGCTGGACCGCGGTTCCACCGTGGTGCTCTACACCGACGGGCTCGTCGAGCGCCGCGACCAGCCCCTGCACGAGGGGCTGGAGAAGCTGCACCGGGTCCTCGAGGAGCTCGCCGCCGACGACCTGGACCTGGACTCCCTGGTGGACCGGATGCTGCGGCGGATGCTGCCGCCCGCCGCCGAGGACGACGTGGCCGTGGTCGCCGTCCGCCTGCACCCGCAGGACCGGCCGCGCCCGGCCGAGGCCGGCCCGAACCGGGTGCCGCCGCACGTGCCCGACGAGCCGGACGTGCCGCCGCTCCGGCCCGCCGCGGACGAGCTCAGCCCTTCGGCAGCTCCCGCAGCCACCGCTCCGCCTCGGCGAGCGTGAGGACGGGGCCGTTCTCGCCGAAGGCGATGCGCGCGTCCGCCGCCCCGGGGCGGCCGCTGGTCAGCAGGTAGCCGGGGTGCCGGGCCGTCGGCGCCTCCAGCGTCCAGCCCTTCGCCTTCGCGGTGCGGCGCAGCGCCTCGAAGCGCGTCTGCTCGTCAGCCGGCACGGGTGCCCTCCTCCGGGTGGTCGGCGGCGCGGGCCAGTGCCGCCAGCGCCTGCGCGAGCGTGGGCGAGCCCGCCGAGCGGAACACCTCCGACCCGTCGTCGGCGTGCACCAGGACCGTCGGGGTGCTCGCGACACCGGCGGCCAGGGCGCGCT
Source organism: Kineococcus sp. TRM81007 (assembly GCF_022669155.1). Classification (GTDB taxonomy): domain Bacteria; phylum Actinomycetota; class Actinomycetes; order Actinomycetales; family Kineococcaceae; genus Kineococcus. The sequence goes on from NZ_JALBVB010000016.1 coordinate 21,424, forward strand.
CCGGGGCCGCTGCGACGTCGACCTCGGTGAGCCGGGCCCGCGGCACCAGCCGCACGGCCTCGGTCAGCACGGTCCGTGCGCTGCGGCAGGGACCGCAGAACGCCGAGCTGAACAGTTCCACGACCACGCCGGGTGCAACGCCACCACGACCGCGGCGCTTCCGCGGCGGGTCAGGACGGTGCGCCGAGGGGTTCCGGGCCGGCCGTGCCGGCGCCGGGGCTCAGCAGCGCGGCGAGCGCGTTCCAGCGCGCGATCTGGCAGCCGTCGGTTCGGCTGAACTCCGCGTCCACGTCCTGCCCCGCCCACGTGCCCGTGACGGTGGCGCGCTGCGGGCCGCCGTACACCTCCGTGCACGCCGTGTCCGGCGGCACCGGGGCGAACGGTTCCGACGCCGCCGCGAGCGCCGCGCACGCGGCCGCCGGGTCCGGGTGGTTCCCGCTCGCGGTGCCGTCCGCCGCGCAGGTCAGGGTCCAGGTGCTCGTGCTCCCCGCGCCGTCGTCGACCGTCACCGTCAGGGACGTCGGCTCTGCCGGGGCGGGTGCCGTCGCCCCACCGGACGTGCTGGACGTGCTGGGCGTGCTGCTCACCGTGGGTCCTCCCGCCTGCTGCTCACCGCACGCGGCGCCGCCCGCGAGCAGCAGGGCCGCCAGGGCCACCGCGCCCGGCGCGCGTCGTCGCACCGTGCCGACCATCGTCGCCTCCCGCTCCGCCGACCGCCCCTCGGCCGCCGCCCGTGGTGGGACGCGGGAGCACCCGCCGCGGTTCCCGCCGGGGGTGCCCCGCGGCCCGGTCCCCGGGCGTCCCCGCGGGTTCCGCGGAGCGCCACCCGACCGCCACCGGAACCGCGGCCCGCGTTCACCCGCCGTGGGCACCCGGTGGGTGCAACACGTCCGGAAAGCCCCGAGGTGCGTGTGCGCGCGCCGAGAGCCCGACGGTGGTGGTTCGCCCGTGGACGAGAGCGACTCGGCGAGGACGACGATCGTGGCGGTCCTGTGCGCCACGATCTTCTTCCTGGCCCTGACGATCCTCGAAGCCGTGCCGGAGATCCCGGTCGACATCGACGCCAAGCCCTTCTTCATCCCCGTGGCCCTCGCGGTGCTCGTGCCGCGCGGCAAGCCCGTGTTCGCGGTGGCGGTCGGCGCCATGGGCGGGGAGTTCATGCGCGACATGCTCGAGGGGTACGAGATCGACGACGCCCTCGGCGCCGTCGGCTACCTCGCGGCGTTCACCCTCGCCGGGTACGTCGCCGGCGACCGGCCCCTCAGCAGGGTCCGGCTGGTCGTGGCGACGCTGCTGGCGGCCGTCGTGCACGCCGTCGTGGAGGCGTCCTCGCTGCTGCTGTTCGACTCCGAGCTGGTGAGCATCGCCGTGTGGTCCGCGGTGGGGAACACGATCGGCGACGGCGTCCTGCTGGGGGTGCTGCCCGTGCTCGGCCTGGTGCCGGTGCTGTACGGGCGCATCGAGCGGTACCTGGGTTTCGAGCCCCGCGGCACCGACCGCTACGGCGACCGCGTCGCACCGGTGCCGCGCGCTCACCCCGCCGCCGAACGGGTCACCGCCGTGCGCGCGGCGGGCGGGCCGGCCGCCGACGGCCCGTGGGCGGTCACCGCCACCGGGCTGACCTTCCACTACCCGACCAGCGACGTGCCCGCCCTCGACGCGGTGGACCTGCGCCTCGCCGAGGGGGAGGTCGTCGGCCTGGCGGGCCCGCCGGGAGCCGGCAAGACGACCCTGGCGATGGCGCTGGCGGGCCTGCTGCCGGACGTGACCGGTGGGCGCGTCAGCGGTGAGGTGCGCGCCGAGGGGGGCGTGGGCATCGTCTTCGACGACCCCGGCGGGCAGCTGACGCAGCTGCGGGCGATCTCGGAGGTCGCCGAGCCGCTGCGCACCCGCGGCGCCCGCCCGCAGGAGGCCGAGCGCGAGGCGCGCCGGCTGCTCGAGGCCGTCGGCCTGGGGGGTGAGGACCTGACGCGCCGGTGGGTGTGGGAGCTGGCCGAGGGGCAGCAGGTCCTGCTGGCCCTCGCCGCGACCCTCGCGACCCGTCCGCGGATCCTCGTCCTGGACGCGGTGGTGGGGCACCTCGACGGCGAGCACCGCGAGCGCCTGATGCGGGTGCTGCGCGAGGAGGCCGCCGGTGCCACCGTCGTCCTCGTCGAGCAGGACGTCGCGCTGCTGGCGGAGGCCACGCGACGGCTGGTCGTGCTCTCGGCCGGCCGGGTCGTCGCCGACGGCACGCTCAGCGACCCCCTGGTCGACGACCGGGTGCGCGAGCTGGCGGACCTGGCCGCCCCCGTGGAGCTGACGGCCGCGCGCGAGCTGGGCCTGGCGGGTTCCCCGCTGACGTCGCAGGACTTCGCCGACCTGGTCCGCGGCCACCGGCCGGCGCGCGACGGCGACGGCAGTGGCAGCGGCGACGGGAACGGGAACGGGAACGGGCGCCGCGGTGCGGACGGCAGCGGCCGCGGCGAGCCGCCGTGGGCCCACGACGCGCCCCGGGTGCGGGTGCGCGGCCTGGACTTCTCCTACCCCGACCGCTCCCCGGCCCTGCGCGGCGTCGACCTGGAGGTGCGCCCGGGGGAGGTGCACGCCGTGGTCGGCCGCACGGGCGCGGGCAAGAGCACCCTCGTGCGGGTCCTGGGCGGCCTGCTGGAACCCGTCGCCGGGTCGGTGGCCGTCGACGACCAGGACGTCACCTCCGTGCACCCGGCGGACCTGGCCCTGCGGGTGGCCACCGTGCCGCAGGGCGCCGACCAGGCCCTGTCGCGGCGGCGCGTGCGCGACGAGATCGCGTTCTCCCTGCGCGAGCGCGGGCGCACCGAGGCCGTCGCCGAACGGGTCGAGGCCGCCCGCCGGCTGGTGGGTCTGCCCGAGGACGTCCTCGACGCCGACCCCGTCCTGCTGCCGCGGGCCCACCGGCGGCTGGTCGCGCTGGCCGCCGCGCTCGTGGTCGAGCCGTCCGTCGTGGTGCTGGACGCCCCCTTCACCGGGCTCGGTCCGGGGACCGCGGCACGGGTGCGCGCGGCGGTCGCCGAGCTGCGCGCGCGCGGCGCGGCCGTCCTGATCACCGAGCACGACGTGGAGGCGCTCGCCGAGGTCGTGGACACGGTGACGCTGCTGCACCACGGCGCCGTCGTCGTGCAGGGCCCGCTGCGCGAGGTGCTGCGCAGCGACCGCCGCGAGCTGCTGACCTCGCGGCGGCTGGACCTGCCGCGCGCCGGGGTGCTCGGCGAGGCCGTCGGGGTGCGGGCCTGCACCGTGGCCGACCTCGTCGACGCCCTGTCCGCCCCCTCCACCTCCTCGACCGTCCCGGCCGCCACCGCCGTGCCGGCCTCGACCGCACCCTCCCGGGAGGCCTGATGTCCGCTCGCGTCCCCGTCCTCTACACCGGCCGCGACACCGTCGTGAACCGCCGCGACCCGCGCGTGAAGCTGCTGGTGCTGGCGCTGCTGTTCGTCTTCGTCTTCGTGGCCCCCAGCACGCAGTGGATGCTGGTGCCCGTCGTCGCCGGGCTGGTGACCGCGCTGCTGGCGCGCACCCCCTGGCGCTGGCTGCTGGTGCTGTGGGGCATCCACGTGCCCACGTTCACCGCACTGATCGTCATCGGCGGCTGGGACTCCCTGACCGCCGGCGACCTCGGCGGCCTGGTGACCGCGGCCGGTGCGGAGGCGCGGCTGGTGCTGGCGTGGACGGGCACGATCCTCCTCAGCGTCAGCGTGTTCTCCGCGCTCGACCCCGACGACACCGCCCGGGGCCTGCGCGGTCTCGGCCTGCCGGCGGTCGTCTCGTTCGCGGTGGGCCTGTGCTACCGGCTGCTGTACACGACGCTGACCGAGGCGGTGCAGCTCACGGAGCACATGCGCCTGCGCGGGGTCCGGCTCCAGGCGCGCCGGCCGTTGCGGTTCGTGCGCGACGCGCTGCAGGTGTCCCTGCCGCTGCTGTTCGGCGTGGTGCGGCGCGGGCCGCTGCTGATGGCGACGATGCGGCTGCGGGGTTTCGCCGGCGACCCGCAGCTGGGGCGGCCGGGCGTCGCGGACGTCGCCGTGGTGGTGGTGGCGCTGGCCCTGGTGACCGGGGCGGCGCTCGCCCGCTGGGGTCCGCTGCCGGCCACCCCGATCGCGCTGGGGGGCTGACGCGAGCACCCCCGCGCGGGTACCGTGAGGAGTTTCGCCGGTCCGGGCTCCTCGGCTCGTCCCCTGAGAATCCTCCCGCGAACGGCTCCGTGATCGCAACGTTGTTGCCGTGCAACGGTTCTGGCAGGATCTCCGGGCTCCCCGGAACCCTGGAGGAACCGTGCCCGCCCCCGCCCGGGAAACCCCCGGAACCCCCGACGTGCTCGCCGCCGAGCAGCGCCACCTCGACCGCGCCCGCGCCGAGCTGACCCGCATGCGCGAGCACGCCCTGTCCCTCACCGCCGACGGCGGCGACCCGCTCGCCGACGCCGCCCTCGCGCTCGCCCTGCACCGGCGCGCCGCGAGCCTCGTGGACGACCCGTCCACCGCCCTGTTCTTCGGCCGCACCGACCACGACTCCGGCGAGGTGCTGCACATCGGCCGCCGCCACGTCACCGACACCGCCGGCGACCCCGTCGTCGTGGACTGGCGCGCCGACGTCTCCCGCGGGTTCTACCGGGCCAGCCGCGCCGAGCGCGGCGACGTCCGGTTGCGCCGCCGCTTCGGCGTCGAGCACGGCCGCCTCACCGCCCACGAGGACGAGCACCTCACCGACCCGGTGCCCGGCGAGGACGAGCGCGCCTCCGCGATCCTCGCCCGCGAGATCGAGCGCCCCCGCTCAGGCCCCATGCGCGACATCGTCGCCACCATCCAGCCCGAGCAGGACGCCCTCGTGCGCGCCGACGCGTCCACCACCGTGTGCGTGCAGGGCGCCCCCGGCACCGGCAAGACCGCCGTCGGCCTGCACCGCGCGGCGTGGCTGCTGTACGCGCACCGCGAGCGCCTCACCCGCCAGGGCGTCCTCGTCGTCGGCCCCAACGCCGCGTTCCTGCAGCACATCGGCGCGGTCCTGCCCGCCCTGGGGGAGGTGCGGGTCGAGCAGCGCACCGTCGCCGGCCTCGTCACCGCCCCCGGCGGCGGCCGGAAGGACGTGGCCGTGCGCGCCGCCGAACCCGCCGCGGTGGCCGCCCTCAAGGGCGACGCCCGCATGGCCGAGGTCGTCCGCCGCGCCGTCTGGTCCGCCGTGGGCGACCCGACGCAGGTCCTCGACGGCGGCGCGTTCGTCCTGCCGCGCGGCTCGCGCCGCTGGCGGGTCCCCGGGTACCGGGTGCGCGAGCTGCTCGACGACCTCGCCGGCCGCGGCATCCGCTACGAGGCCGCCCGCGCCCTGCTGCCGCAGCGCCTCGCCCACGCCGTCCTGCAGCTCTTCGAGGCCGCCGGCGACTCCCCCGACGACGCCGTGCAGGACGCCGTGGCCCGCAGCACCGACGTCAAGCGCGCCGTGAACCGGCTGCTGCCCGCGCAGGACGCGACGAAGGTCCTGCACCGGCTGCTGTCCGACGCGGAGTTCCTCACCGCCTGCTCCGGCGGCGTCCTCGACGGCACCGAACGGGCCCTGCTGCTGTGGGCGAAGCCCCCGCGCAGCGCCGGCACCGCCAGGTGGACCGACGCCGACGCCGTCCTGGTCGACGAGATCGCCGACCAGCTCACCCGCACCCCCTCGCGCGCCCACGTCGTCCTCGACGAGGCGCAGGACCTCTCACCCATGCAGCTGCGCGCCGTCGGGCGGCGCTGCTCCACCGGCGCCGCCACCGTCCTCGGCGACATCGCCCAGGGCACCACCCCCTGGTCGGCGCGCTCGTGGCCCGAGGTGCTCGAGCACCTGGGCAAGCCCGGCGGCCACGTCGAGGTCCTCGACCGCGGGTTCCGCGTCCCCTCCGCCGTCATCGACTACGCCGCCCGGCTGCTGCCGGCCATCGCCCCCGAGCTGACCGTGCCGCGCTCGGTGCGCCCCGACCCCGGCCGCCTCGACGTCCTCGCCGTCGACGGCGACGCGCTCGCCGCGGCCGTCGCCGTCGTCGCGGACCTGCTGCGCGAGGAGGGCTCGATCGGCCTCGTCGTCGCCGACGCCACCACCGGCGCCGCGGCGGCCGCCCTCGCCGCCGCCGGCGTGCCCGCCACCCGCCTCGACGAGGCCGCCACCGGCGACGAGCTGCCCGAGCGGGTCTCCCTCGTGCCCGCCACCCTCGTCAAGGGCCTCGAGTTCGACCGGGTCGTCGTGCTCGAACCCGCCGACGTCGTCGCCGGCGAACCCGACGAGCGCACCGGCCTGCGCCGGCTGTACGTGGCGCTCACCCGCGCCGTCTCCGCGCTCGCCGTCGTGCACGCCCTGCCCCTGCCCGCGCAGCTGCGCCGCGCCGTAGGCTCGCCGGCATGAGCGAGGTCCCCTCCGTCACCGCCGCCGACGTCCCCGCCGACGCCACGATCCTCGACGTCCGCGAGGACGACGAGTGGGTCGCCGGGCACGCCGACGGCGCCCTGCACATCCCCATGGGCGAGGTGCCGCAGCGCCTCGGCGAGCTGCCCGAGGGCGAGCTGCACGTCGTGTGCCGCGCCGGCGGCCGCTCCCTCCGGGTGGCGCAGTGGCTCTCCCAGAACGGCTACGAGGTGGTCAACGTCGACGGCGGCATGGGCGCGTGGGCGGACGCCGGCCGCCCCATGGTCTCCGAGTCGGGGGGCGAGCCCTTCGTGCGCTGATCCTCGCGGGGGCGGGGTTCTCCCGGTCGGGTTCTCGGCCGGGTGGCGGGGTGCCCCGACGTCCGGAGCTCGCGCCCACGTCGTGACGTGACGCGCGCTGGGACGGCGGCGCGAGCGGAGAGCCGGCCGCAGCACCACCGACGGCCCACCAGGGCGACCACCGCGCAGTCGACCGGACCACCGGGGCGCACGGCCGGGAGACGCTCAGGACACCTTCGCCGCGCGACCGGCGTACCCCTCCACGGTGAGCATCGGGGGCCGTTCGCTGACGTCCAGCACGTGCGTGACGGGGGCGTAGTGCCCGTACCCGTCCCGGGCGAACTGGGTGATCGCCGGGCGGTCGCCGGTGGCGCCCAGGGCGCGCTCGTGCACGACGTGGGAGATCTGCGCGGCCATCCGCCCCAGCGCGGCGGTGTCCTGGTGGCTGTGCCTGCGGCGGCCCAGGTCGACCTGGGCGATGGCCCCGAGGCCGCGCAGGCGCAGCGCGTCGATGAGCATCGCGATCTCCACGCCGTACCCGCCGCCGAACGGCACCGCCTCCAGCAGCCGGCGCCGGCCCGCGTACTCCCCGGCCAGCGGCTGCACCACCCCGGTCAGCTCGGGGAAGTACCGGGCCAGCAGCGGGCGGGCGACCAGCTCGGTGACGCGGCCGCCGGAGGAGTCGCCGGACCCCTGCAGGGGCCGGTCGTAGCAGCCCTTGACGAGCTCGACGGACGGGTCGGCCAGCAGCGGCCCCAGCAGGCCGGTGACGAGCTGCGGCTGCGGGTCCACCAGGTCGGCGTCGACGAACACGACGACGTCGCCGGAGGTCACGGCGAGCGACTTCCACAGCACCTCGCCCTTGCCGGGGCGCGAGCCGACCTCCGGCAGCACGTCGTCGCGGTGGTGCACGACGGCGCCGGCAGCTTCGGCGGCCTCGGCGGTGCCGTCGGTGGAGCCGGAGTCCATGACGACGACCTCGTCGACCAGGCCGGTCTCCTCCGCCAGGCGGCGCACCATGCGCACGACCCCGCCCACGGTGGGCTCCTCGTCCAGCGCCGGCAGCACCACGCTGACGCGGGTGCGGCCCTTGTCGGCGCGCAGCCGGGACACGGGCCAGTCCCGCGCCCGGGACGTCGACCGGTCGAACCACGCCTGCACGGGCAGCTTCACGCGTCACCTCCTGGTCGGGGCGTGCTCGATCACCGTCGCACGCCGCGGGGCGGCCGTGACAGGTGCGCGGGCCGGAGTTCACACGCGCGCAACACGGCACGGTCCCGGCGGGTCGCTGCTGGGCCGGGAGGGTGATCGGGAGCACCCTGGAGGGGGAACCGCGGCGGCGCAGGTTTGGTCGCCGGGCGGCTCGGGTACCTACGGTGCCGTCAGGTGGCGGCTGGGTCAGGAGGACGGATGCCGACGGGTGTTGGCCCGGTGCCGGCGACGCACTGGTCGTCGTTCGAGCACGACGCGGCGTCTGTCCCCAGGGCCAGGCGCGCCGTCCGCTGCGTGCTGGACGGGGCGGGTCTCGACGCGGAGGCCACGGCGGAGATCGAGATCGTCGTCTCGGAGATCGTGGGCAACTCGGTGCGCCACGCGCGCCCGCTGGGCGACGGCGGCATCCACGTGCGGTGCCTGATCACGTGCGACGACGGTGCGCACGTGGAGATCGCCGTGACCGACGGCGGCGCACCCGGGCGGGTGGTGAGCGCCCGCTCGGTGGACGACGGGTCGACCTCCGGGCGGGGCCTGCGCATCGTGGAGGGCCTGGCCGACGAGTGGGGGGTCGTGGAGAACCTCGACGACTTCAGCCGCACGGTGTGGGCGTCGTTCGGCGGGCCCACCCGTCTGCACCCGCACTGAGCACCCCACCCGGCCGGTCACGGAACGGCAGACGCTGATCGCTCAGCGCGATAAACTGGGCGGCGGAGCTGGAGACGACCGGCGCTGCTGACCGGGGGAGGGCGAGTGGACCGCTCTCCGGTCACCGCTGTCGACGCCCCCCCGCACCGCCCCCACCTCGACGTCGCGGACCTGCGGCTGCTGGAGCGCACGACCACCCGCCTCGCCGCCGCGCTCACCGTGCGCGACGCGGTCGACGCCGTCCTGGCCACCGTGCGGGAGGCGCTGGACGCCTCCACCTGCGGCGTCTTCCTCCTCGACGACGACGGCACCGCCCTCGTGCCCGCCGGTGGCGACCTCGCCGGCCCCCGCCCGGCGGGGCGAGCCCCCCACCTGCCGCTGACCGCCTCCGCCCCCAGCGCGCAGGCCGCCCGCACCCGCGCCCCGGTGCTGCTGCGCTCACCCGGCGAGCTCGCCGCCCGCTTCGACGACCCCCTCAACGAGCGCCTCGTCGCCGCCGGGGAACGGTCCTGGGCGGTGCTGCCGATGCTCACCGAGGCGGGGCTGATCGGCGTCCTGCGGGTGGGCCTGCCCCGGGAGGGCTCCCTGGACGAGGTGCAGCAGCTGCTGGCCGCCACCCTCGCCGGGCAGTGCGCCTGCGCCGTGGAGCGGGCGCGCCTGTTCGACGCCGCCCGCGACGCCGCCCGCGACGCCCGGCGCGCCGAGCAGCGCTACCGCACCCTCGCCGAGGCCGGGCGCCTCGACGTGTTCACCGCCGCCCCCGGGCGCGGCCTCACCAGCGACCTGCCCGGCTGGCGGGCCCTCACCGGCCGCGACGGCGACCTCCTCGGCGGCGGCTGGACCGCGGACGTGCACCCGGCGGACCTGCCGGGCCTGCTCACCGAGGCCGCCACCGCCGTGCGCGCGGGCCGCGCCGCCACCGCCCGCCTGCGCGTGCGCACCCCCGCCGGCTGGCGCTGGCTGGCCGTCACCGCGCAGCCGGTGCCCGTGGACCCGGACGACCCGACCGGCCCCGTCCTGGAGTGGGTCGGCGCCGTCGAGGACGTCGACGAACGGGTCCGCGCCCGCCGGCGCACCCGCGCCCTGCAGGGCCTGACCGCGGCCCTGTCCACGGCCACCACCCGCGCCGGCGTCGTCGACGCCGCCCTGCGCGCCTGCCTGCAGCTGCCCGGCACCACCCGCGCCAGCCTGACGCTGCTCGAGGAGGAGCGCGGCCCGCGCGGCGCCGTGGCCGTGCACCGCCTGCGGCGCGACGGCCGGCGCGAGCACCTGGTGCGCGGCGACCGCACCGCCGCCGAGCTGCTGCGCGACGTCGAGGCGTGCGCCGCCGCCGGCGGCTGGTACGTCGCCGGCACCGCCGGCGCCGCGGCCCTGCCCGCCTGGACGCGCCCGGTCTACCTGGAGGCGCTCGCCGAAGGGGACGCGGCCTGGGCCGTGCTGCCCCTGGTCACCCCGCGCCGCCACCTCGGCGGCCTCGTCATCGGGTCCAGCGAGGACTGCGGCACCTGTGCCGCCTGCGCCGGCGGCGCCGCTGTCCTCGACGACGAGGAGCGCTGCTTCCTGCTGGCCCTGGCCGGGCAGGTCGCCGGCGCCCTGGACCGGGTGGAGCTGCTGGAGCGCGAGCGCGGCACCGCCCGCGTGCTGCAGGAGGCCCTCAAGCCCGGCCCCCTGGTGCGCGTGCCGTGGCTGCTCGCCCACCGGTCCACCTCGACCAGCGCCGGCGTGGACGTCGGCGGGGACTGGGCCGAGCTCGTCGCCGTCGGGGGCGACCGCGTCGCCGTGGTCCTCGGCGACGTCATGGGCAGGGGGGCGCGGGCCGCGACCGTCATGGGTGAGGTGCGCGCGCAGGTGCGGGCCCTGGCCCTCGTGGACCCGCACCCGGCCGCCGTGCTGCGCGGGCTGGACGCGTGCGCGGCCGCCACCGGTGCGGACGACCTCGTGACCCTGGCCTACGTGCTGCTCTCGCGCGACGGCACCGCGCTCGCCGCCTCCGCCGGGCACCCCCCGCCGCTGCTGCTCGCCGGCGGCACCGCCCGCTACCTGGACGTGCCGGCCGGGCCACCCGTGGGGGCGTTGCTGGACGGCGCCGGGGCGCGGGCCCGCGACGGCGTGCTGGAGCTGCGGCTGGGACCGGGGGAGGAGCTGGTGCTGTTCTCCGACGGCCTGGTGGAGACGCGCGACCGCCCCCTGGACGAGGGGATGGCCGCGGCCCGGCAGCAGGTCGCCGGCTGCGGCGGCGCGCCCCTCGCCGAGCTCGTCGACGACCTGGTGCGCGCCCTGACGAGCGGAGAGCCCGGCGACGACGACCTGACCGTCCTCGCGGTGCGCCGCACCGGCGCCGGCGTGCTCTAGCCTCGCCAGCGTGCCGCCGTCGCAGCCGTCCCCGACGCCGCCCGCGCAGCCGGGCCCCGCGCCGTCGCCCACCGTGGCCGTCGTGGTCCCCGCCAAGGACGAGGCCGAGCGGATCGCCGCCACCGTGACCGCGCTGCGCGCGCTGCCCGTGACCGACCTCGTCGTCGTCGTCGACGACGGCTCCTCCGACGGCACCGCCCGGCTGGCGCGCGAGGCCGGGGCCGTCGTCGTCGCCCACGAGCGCAACCGCGGCAAGGCCGCGGCGATGACCACCGGTGCCCGTGCCGTCGCCGCCCACGAGGCCGCGAACCCGCGGCCCGGCACCGGCCCGCGGCCGCTGCTGTTCGTCGACGCGGACCTGGCGGAGACCGCGGCGGCCACCGCGCCGCTGACGGTGCCGGTCCTGGCCGGTGAGGCGGACATGACGATCGCGGTCCTGCCGCAGCAGGCCACCGCCGGCGGCGGGCGCGGCCTCGTCGTGGGGCTGGCGCGCCGCGGCACGCTGGCGGCCGCCGGCTGGTCGCCGCAGCAGCCGCTGTCGGGGATGCGCTGCCTGACCCGTGCGGCGTTCGAGGCGGCCCAGCCGCTGGCGCGCGGGTGGGGCGTGGAGACGGCCCTGACGATCGACCTGCTGCGCGCGGGCCTGCGGGTGGTGGAGGTGCCGTGCGAGCTGCACCACCGGGTCACCGGCACCGACCTGCGCGCGCAGCTGCACCGCGCGGCGCAGTACCGGGACGTGGCGCGGGCCCTGCTGCGCCGGGGCGCGGCCGGTGCGCTGCTGCCCGCCCGCCGCTCCGGTGCCTGAGGCGCCCCGGCGCCCGTCCGCCGCCGCGGTGGCCGGGGTGTCGTGCCTGCCCGCCGCGGCGGGCGGTGCCACGGCGCTCGCCCTGCTGTGCTGGCTGGCCGTGGCCGTGGCCGGGCCCTCGGCGGCGGTGCCCGGGCTGGGGCCCGGCGTGCTGCCGGTGGACCTGGGGCTGCGGCCGTCGTCCGCGCTGGTCAGCGCCCTGCTGGCGGTCTCGGTGCTCGCCGGTGGCGTCGCGGTGCTCACAGGCCTGACCGCCGTGGCGCGGGGGTGGCGGCCGCGGCGCCTGCTGCTGCTGGCGGCCACCGGCGCCGTCGCGACGGCCCTGGTGCCGCCGGTGGGTTCGGCCGACCACCTCAGCTACGCCGCGTACGGGCGCATCGCGGCGCTGGGCGCCGACCCGTACGCCGAGCCGCCGGACGCCTTCGCGGGCGGCGCGGACCCGGTCGCCTCGGCGGTGCGCGACCCGTGGCGCTCCACGACGTCGGTGTACGGGCCGGTGGGCACGGCCGTGCACGCCCTGACGTCCCTGGTGGGCGGGGAGTCGGTGCGCGCCACCGTGTGGTGCTGGCAGCTGGTGCTGCTGGTGGCGTGGGCGGCGGTGGCCGCCGGCCTGCACGTCGCGCTGCGCGGGCAGCCGGCGCTGCGGGCGCGCGCGCACGTGCTGTGGACGGCGAACCCGCTGCTGCTGACCGTCGGCCTGGGCGGTGCGCACGCGGACGTGCTGGCGGGTGCGGGGGCGGTGGGCGTGCTGCTGCTGGCGCCGCGGTACCCGTTCGCGGCGGGCGCGGCGCTGGCCGTGGCGGTCGGCACGAAGCTGCCGTACGGGGCGGTGGGCGCCGGGGTGCTGGTGGCGTGGTGGGCCGCGCGCCGCACCGGCGGCCCGGGCACGGGCTGGCTGCTGCGGGGGCTGACCGGTGCGCTGGTGCTGCTGGTGCCCGCCCACCTGTGGGCGGGCGCGCACGCCTACGACCAGGCCCGCACCGCCAGCCGGTACGTGTCGCTGGCGACCGTGTGGCGGCCGCTGGTGGACGCCGGCGTGCCGCGCTCGGTGCTGCTGCCGGGCACGCTGGCGCTCATGGCGGTGGTGGCGGTGCTGTGGTGGCCGCTGCTGGTGGGGCGGGCCCGGTCGCTGCCGTTCAGCCCCGGTCGCTGGCGCCGGTGCGCGGCGGGCGTGACCGCCGTGCTGGCGCTGGGCTACCTGCTGGCCGCGCCGTACGAGCTGCCCTGGTACGACCTGCTGCTGTGGGGGCCGCTGGCGCTGGCGGCCGCCGCGCCCGCCGGGGTGGCCGGCGGGTGGCTGGAGCGCGTGGTGGCGGTGCGGCTGACGCTGCTGGCGCTGGCGTACGTGCCGGGGCTGGTGGACGGCATGTCCCCGGCCGTGGAGGCGGTGACGCTGGGGTACCGGCGCGAGGTGGGCCCGTGGGTGGCGTGGTCGGCGCTGCTGACGGCGCTGGCGCTGGGAGTGGCGCTGCGGCGGTGGGCCGCGGCCGGTGCGCGCGCGGCGTGAGCCGGCCCCGGGTGCGACGATGGGCCACGCCATGGCCACCACCCCCGCCCCGTCCCCGCTCGCCGGCGAGTCCGAGGAGCTGCTGGAGACCTCCGCGCGCTCCCGCCTGACCGACCGGCTGCCCGCCCCCGGCAGCGCCGCCGCCGACGACCCCGACGCCGTGTTCGAGGCGTTCGCCGGGTGGGTGTCCGACGGCGGCATCGAGCTGTACCCGGCGCAGCAGGAGGCCCTCATCGAGGTGGTCTCCGGCTCCAACGTCGTCCTGGCCACCCCCACCGGCTCCGGCAAGTCGCTGGTGGCCGCGGGCGCGCACGCCGCCGCCCTGACCGCCGGGATCCGCTCCTTCTACACGGCGCCGCTGAAGGCGCTGGTGAGCGAGAAGTTCTTCGCGCTGGTGGAGACGTTCGGCGCGGAGAACGTCGGGATGATGACCGGCGACGCCTCCGTCAACGCGGGCGCGCCGATCGTGTGCTGCACCGCGGAGGTGCTGGCGAACGTGGCGCTGCGCTCGGGCGCGTTCGCCGACATCGGCCAGGTCGTCATGGACGAGTTCCACTTCTACGCCGACCCGGACCGCGGCTGGGCGTGGCAGGTGCCGCTGATCGAGCTGCCGCAGGCGCAGTTCCTGCTGATGTCCGCCACCCTCGGCGACGTCGGCTGGCTGCGCGAGGACCTCACCCGCCGCACCGGCCGGGCCACCGCCGTCGTCACGTCCGTGGAGCGGCCCGTGCCGCTGCACTACTCGTGGGCGACGACGCCGCTGCAGGAGACGGTGGAGGAGCTGCTGGCCACCGACCGCGCACCGGTGTACGTGGTGCACGCCACCCAGGCCGCCGCGGTGGAGCAGGCGCAGGCCCTCACCAGCGCGAAGGTCGCCACCCGCGAGCAGCGCGACGCGATCGCCGAGGCGATCGGCGGCTTCCGCTTCGCCTCCGGCTTCGGCAAGGTCCTCTCCCGCCTGCTGCGCATGGGCGTGGGCGTGCACCACGCCGGCATGCTGCCGAAGTACCGCCGCCTGGTGGAGACGCTCGCCCAGGCGGGGCTGCTGAAGGTCATCTGCGGCACCGACACCCTCGGCGTCGGCATCAACGTGCCCATCCGCACGGTGCTGTTCGCGGGGCTGACGAAGTTCGACGGCCGCCGCACCCGCCACCACCGGGCGCGCGAGTTCCACCAGATCGCCGGCCGGGCCGGGCGCGCCGGGTTCGACACCGCCGGCACCGTCGTGGTGCAGGCGCCGGAGCACGAGGTGGAGAACGCCCGCCGCGTCGCGAAGGCCGGCGACGACCCGAAGAAGCTGAAGAAGGTGCAGCGGGTCAAGGCGCCCGAGGGTTTCGTGTCCTGGTCGCAGGCGACGATGGACAAGCTGGTCGCGGCCGAGCCGGAGCAGCTCACCTCCCACTTCAAGGTCACCACCTCCATGCTGCTGAACGTCCTGCAGCGCCCCGGGAACCCGGTGGAGGCGATGCGCCACCTGCTGCTGGACAACCACGAGCCGCGCAAGCGGCAGCTGCAGCACGTGCGCCGCGCGGTGGAGCTGTTCCGCGCGCTGCTGGACGCCGGCGTCGTGGAGAAGCTGCCCGAGCCGCTGGCCGACGGCCGGCAGGTGCGCCTGGTCGGTGACCTGCAGCTGGACTTCGCGCTGAACCAGCCGCTGTCGCCGTTCGCGCTCGCCGTGGTCGACGACCTGCTGGAGAAGGACTCGCCCACCTACGCCCTCGACGTGGTCACCGCCATCGAGTCCACCCTGGACGACCCGATGAAGGTGCTGCTGGCGCAGCAGTCCAAGGCCAAGGGCGAGGCCGTGGCCCGCATGAAGGCCGACGGGCTGGAGTACGAGGAGCGGATGGCGCAGCTGGAGGACGTCACCTGGCCGAAGCCGCTGGAGGAGACGCTGCGCGCGGCGTACGAGACGTACCGGGCCGGCAACCCGTGGGTGGCCGACCACGAGCTGCGCCCGAAGTCGGTGGTGCGCGACATGTTCGAGCGGGCCATGACGTTCGGGGACTTCGTCGCGTTCTACCAGCTGGCCCGCTCCGAGGGCCTGGTGCTGCGCTACCTCAGCGACGCCTACAAGGCGCTGCGGCAGACGGTGCCGGAGGACGCCCGCACCGAGGAGGTCACCGACGTCGTCGAGTGGCTCGGCGAGGTGGTGCGCCAGACCGACTCCAGCCTGCTGGCGGAGTGGGAGAAGCTGCGCGCCGGCGACGACGTGGACGTCGCGGCCGCCACGGCGCCCACCGAGGACGAGGCGCCACCGGTCACCGCGAACGCGCGCGCGTTCCGGGTGCTGGTGCGCAACGCCGTGTTCCGGTTCGTGGAGCTGGCGGCGCTGGACCGCCCCGAGGCGCTGGCGCGGCTCGACGGTTCCCCCGACGAGGACACCTGGGCCGACCAGCTCGACGCCTACTACGCCGAGCACGACTCCATCGGCGCCGGCCCGGACGCGCGCGGACCGCACCTGCTGCAGGTCGACGACGGTTCCGGCCCGCACGCGAAGGGCTCCCCGCGCCGCTGGTACGTGCGCCAGGTGCTGGACGACCCCGCCGGGGACCGCGACTGGGCGGTCGTGGCGGAGGTGGACCTGGACGCCTCCGACGAGGCGGGCGCGGCGGTGCTGCAGGTGGCGGGGCTGCTGCGGATGTGAACCGCCGGTCCCGGGCGTGCCGGGTCGTCCCCGTCGCACGGCGAGCGGTCTGCGCTCACCCGGCGCTCTCGCGGCCGCGTCCGGTACCGGGCCCGCTGTCGCCCCCGTCCGCCGGGACGACACGGGAGGACGTGCGCCCCCGGCGCGCCACCTGCCGCGGCACCGTCCCCGTCGGCACCGTCCCCGTCGGCACCGTCCCCGTCGGCACCGTCCCCGTCGGGACCGTCGCGCCCGGGCCCGCACGGCGCGCGGTGGTCCCGGGTCGCGCGGCCGCACGCGCTGCCAGCACGCCGCCCAGCAGGACGACGGCGATCGAGCCCACCGCCCACCGCAGCCCGACCACGCCGGCGGCCGCGCCGATGAGGGGGGGCCCGACCACGTTGGCCAGCGACGACAGCGACGTCACCGCGGCGATGCGCTGCGGTGCGTCGGGGGAGCCCGCGACGAGCGAGATCGCCACGGGCACCGACAGGGCCGCTCCCAGGCCCCAGGCCGCTGCACCGACCCAGCACACCCACAGGGCGGGGGCCGTGCCGAACGCGGCCACCCCCGCGGCCGAGACCAGGCCCGAGCCGACCAGCGCGGCCCGCGGGCCGACGCGGTCGACCACCCGGCCACCGGCCAGGCGGCCCAGCGTCTGCGCGCACAGGAAGAGGGAGACGGCCGTGGCCGCCGTGCCCTCGGTCACGGGGAAGGAGCCGACCAGGGTGGGGGTGACCCAGTTGTTGGCAGCGCCCTCGGACAGCGCGGTGGCGAAGACGACGACCCCGAGCAGCAGGACCTGCGGCTCGAGCCACACCCCGGTGCGCGGCGCCGCCCTCCCGGTGCCCCGGGCGGGTGGCGGCCCCGCGTCGGGGTCGCGGCGCAGCAGCACGGACACCGCACCCCGCACGAGGACCGCCAGGACCGCGAGGGCGGCGAACTGGGCGCCGGGCTGGACCCCGGCACCGGCGGCCGCGCCGCCGGCGGCCGCGCCCACCGCCGCGGACAGGGAGTAGACCGCGTGGAACTGCGGCAGGACGGTGCGCCCGACCCGCCGTTCGGCCCGGGCGCCCAGCAGGCTCTGCGGCACGTTCGTCGCGGCGAACGCGGCGCCGTGGACCACGTTGGCCGCCACCAGGGCGGTGCCGCTGCCGACGTGCACGGACACGGCGAGCGCCGTGTAGGCGACGGCGAAACCCGCCGTCGCGAGGAGGTAGACCCTGCCCGGGCCCGTGCGGGCCACCCAGCGACCGACCAGGGGGACGGTCGCCACCGTCCCCACGGCACCGGCCGTGAGGAACACCCCCAGGCCGTCCGCGCCCAGGCCGGTGGCGTCGCCGACGGCCGGCAGCCGGACGCTCCACGCCGACAGGCAGAAGCCGTTCACGGCGTAGGCGACCAGCACCAGGCCGCGCAGGAACCAGGGTGAGCGGGCGGGCACGCTCACACCCGCACGTCGGTCCACGTCGTGCGCGAGCCGGGTCAGGAGACCGGGGCGCCGGCCAGGGCCAGGGCGCCCTCGACCGGTGCGGTGGTCAGCACGCGCAGGGACAGTTCCGGGCAGCGCGCGCGCAGCTCCTCACGGACCTGCTGCTGCAGCACGGGCTGGGCGGTGAGGACGCCGCCCGCACCGACGACGACGGAACCCGTGGCGCCCCGGTGCCGCAGCGCGGCCACGTTGCCGGCGAGCACCTGCGCCGCGCGCTCGACGACGGCGCGGGCCACGGTGGATCCCGCGTCCAGCGCCTCGAACACCAGCGGGGCGTGCCGCCCCCAGGCGTAGGCGGCTTCGGCGGACACCGACAGCGCCAGGGTCGGCAGGTCGGGGGCGCCGTAGGCGGCGGTGAGCAGGGCGACAGCGGGGTCGGTGGCGGCCGCGTCCGGTCCCCGCGTGTCGGCGAGCCTGAGGGCGGCCCGCACCGTCTCGCGCACCAGCGCGGGCGCGCTGCCGTCGTCGGCGAGGACGGCGCCGTACCCGTCGGCCGTCACGACCGTCCCGGTGGAGTCGCGACCCCGGACGACCGCGCCCGTCCCGACGATGAGCTGCAGGCACGGCCGCACACCGGCGGCCGGGCCGAGGAGCTCGGCGTCGTTGACGACGTCGACGGTGCCGGGCAGCAGCCGGGAGAGCCCGGCGGTGGCCGCGCGGCGCTGCTCCTCGGTGTCCACCCCGTGCACGCCGAGGACGACGTGCGTGCCGCCGGCCGGGGGCGCCGCGGGGCTCGCGTGCGCACCGGCGACCGCGAGGACCGTCGAGGCCAGGCGGGCGAGGTTGTCCGGGTCGGAGAAGAGGGAGCCGCGGCGCCAGTCGGCGGAGGGGGCCACGACGTCGCGCCGCGCGGTGCCCGGGGCGAGGACGGCGACGTGGGTCTTCGTGCCGCCCACGTCGACGCCGATCAGGGTCCGGCCGCCCGGTGAACCCCGGCGGGGGCTCGGCGGGGCCGCGGTCAGGGTGCGGTCGTCAAGCAAGGTAGACGGAGCCTTTCGTGCGACGGGCCAGCAGTCCCCCCACGCCCAGCAGCGGCGCGTCGTCACCGAGGTGACCGGCGGCGATGCGCGGCGGGAAGGGGATGCGGCCGGTGAGACGACGGTCGATGGCGCGAGCCACGTCCTCGATGTGCTCGGGGGCGAGCCCCGACAGGACGACCACCTCGGGGTCGAAGACGGTGGCCAGGGCCGAGACCGACAGGGCCAGGTAGTCCAGGAGCTCCTCGGCCAGCTCCCCGGCGTGCGTGTCGCCGCCGGCGACCGCGTCGAGGAGCCCGGCGGCGCCGGCGGCGCGCCGGTCCCCCCGGTGCCGGGCCGCGGCGTCGCCGATGCGCGACTCGAGGTCGCCCTGCTGGGCGAAGACGCGCCCGAAGGCGTCGCGGCCGGTGAGCAGGTACCCGATCTCGCCGGCGCCCGCCCGGGCGCCGCGCACCAGCTGCCCCCCGCACACCAGCCCGGCGCCGACGCCGACGCCGAGCACCACGGCGACCAGGCTGTCCGTGCCGGCCCCCGCGCCCTGCGACCACTCGCCCAGCGCGATGGCGTTCGCGTTGTTCTCCACCAGGGCCGGCAGCCCGAAGCGGTGCTCGAGGAGGGGGCCCACCGCGAGGCGCTGCCAGCCCAGCTCGTCCGACTGCAGCACCCGCCCCTCCCCGTCCACGATGCCGGGGACGGAGAGGGCCGTGCCGAGGACGACGAGCTGCTGGGTCGCCGCGTGCTCGACCAGGTCGCCCACGAGCTGCAGGACCGCCTCGAGGCCCGCGTCGGCGCCGGCGTGCCGCGGCCCCGCCCGGCGGGCGACGACCGAGCCGTCCACGCTGACGAGCAGGCCGCGGGTGCCCGTGCTCGTCACCTCGGCCGCCACCACCACGCGCCGGTCGTCGGCGGAGCGGAACAGCGTCGACGGACGCCCGCCGCGGGACTTCTCGACGCCGGCCCGCTCGATGAGGCCCTCGGCGAGCAGGGCGCTGCACAGGCGGTCGACCGTCGCCGGGCTGAGGCCCGTGCGCACGCGCAGGCCGCTGCGGGAGAGGGGGCCGTGCTGTCGGAGCGTGTCCACGACGGCCGTGCGGTTGATGTCGGTGACGACGCGGGTCGTCGCGGTCCGGGTCGCCGACCTGCTCGCCACGCCATTCACCGCCTCGTCGGCCCGGACTTCTCCATCAGTGCGAGATGGAACCACGGATCAATCCCGCTTTCAAGGGCGGTGATCTCGAGGCTGGATCACGCTGCCCCTCGTTAAATCCTTGTGACGTAAGTCGATCCGCCCGGCCGGGCTCTTGACCGCTTTTCGATCGCACTGATAGCAAAGCTCTCGCAAGAGTCCGCAAAGACGCGACCGATGTCGGCCCTCGAACGGCTGCTCCCCTCGGCCGGCGTCCCCACAACCAGTCAGCCCGGTGCACGCCGGGCCACCGAGAGGTCAGGCCACCGTGAACCTTCGCCGCAGCCCCCGCCGTCGCGACGTCCTCGCCGCCGGCGCTGCCACCCTCGCCCTGCCCACCGCCCTGAGCGCCTGCGGTGGCGGGAGCGCCAGCGGGTCCGGCGGTGAGATCCAGTTCCTGCTGTCCGGTGACGCCAACCAGGGCGGCGGGTACCAGGCCATGGCCGACCGCTACGCGGAGGAGACGGGTGTCAGCGTGCGCATCGTCGACGTCCCCTACGAGGACCTCGTCACCCGGCTGCGCAGCGCCGCCCAGGCCGACGACCTGCCGGCCCTCGCGCGCGCCAGCGCCGTCGACCCGCTCTGGAAGGACGCGCTGCTCGACCTCAGCGACATCGCGACCTCCTACGACGTGCTGCCGTCGCTGGTGGTGCGCAACGAGGACGACGAGGTGCGGGCCCTGCCCAGCGACCTCACGGCCGTCGGGTTGTTCCTCAACGAGTCGCTGTTCGACCAGGCCGGCGTCACCTACCCGGGCGCCGGCGACCAGCCCTGGACCTGGGACGAGTTCGTCGCGGCCCTGCGCCAGGTCAAGGCGGCGACGGGCGCCCGCTACGGCATGGTCATGGACGCCTCCTCGCACCGGCTGCGGTCGTTCCTCTACCAGTTCGGCTCCCAGGGCGTGCAGCAGCAGCCGGACGGGTCCTGGGCCCTGGACGAGGCCGGTGCGGACGCGCTGGAGTACTTCAAGAGCCTCAACGACGACGACGTGATGCCGAAGTCGGTGTGGGTCTCCGGCGACGACCCGTCCGCGCTGTTCAAGAGCGGGCAGGTCGCCGCCTACTACTCCGGGGTCTGGCAGGTCACCGACTTCGCCGCCAACATCACCGACTTCGAGTGGACGACGGCGCTGATGCCGGCGCAGCCCACCCGGGCGACCAACATCGGCACCAACTGGATCGTCGCCTTCGACGGCTCCGGTGTCGAGCAGGAGGCCCTGGACTTCCTGGACTGGCTGTACACGCCGGAGAACTACGCCGAGCTGTCGAGGATCTCGGGCTTCCTGCCCGCGGAGGAGGGCGTGGACGTCGAGTACACCTCCAACGAGGAGGCGTTCGCGATGTTCAACGCCGAGATCGCGGCCTCCGACCCGATCGCCGGGGACCAGGCCACGAGCGCGCTCGAGATGAGCTACCGGGACATCATCATCGACTCCGACCCGCTCAAGGAGGAGACGCTGAAGTACGTGGCCGGTGAGCAGGACCTGCAGACGACGGTCACGAACATCGGGGAGCTGACGACCGCGGGTTACGGCGCATGACCGCGGTGACCGACCGGGGCGCCGGGTCGCAGTCGGCCAGGCGTCGCCGAGGGTCCCCGCGGCGTCCCCGGACGTCGGGGCGCTACACCCTGCCCGCCCTGGTGCTCACGGTGACCGCGGCCGTCCTGTTCCTGCTGTTCTTCGTGTGGCCCGGCGCGCTGGGGCTGATCTACTCGTTCACCGACTACCGGGGCATCGGCAGCCTCCGCTTCGCCGGGCTGGAGAACTACTCGCAACTGCTGGGCGACGACGAGTTCTGGGGTGCGCTCCTGCGCACGGTGACCTACGTCGTCATCTCCGTCCCGGTCGTCTACGTGGTCTCCCTGGGCATCGCGGCGCTCCTCACCAGCCCGGGTGCGAAGGGGAAGACGGCGGCCAAGCTCGTCTTCTTCCTGCCGTGGCTCATCTCGCCGATCGTCGCCGGCGTCACCTGGCGCTGGCTGTTCGGGGAGAACTTCGGCTTCGTCAACTACGCGCTGGGCCTGGTGGGCATCGGAGAGGTGCCCTGGACCTCCAACGCCGACCTGTCGCTGGCCGTGGTCGTCATCGCGTCCGCCTGGGGCGGTACGGCCTTCAACATGCTGCTCTTCATCGCGGCCATCCGGAACGTTCCGGTCTCCTACCACGAGGCCGCGGCGCTCGACGGGGCGAACGCCTGGCAGCGATTCCGCCACATCACCCTGCCGGGGATCGCCCCGACGTCCTTCATGGTCGTGCTGCTGAGCACGATCTCCATGATGAAGGAGTTCGCGATGGTCCAGGCCCTCAACGGCGGCGGGCCGGGCACGTCCAACCGGTTCATCGTCCAGTACATCTACGAGACCGGCTTCAACCGTGCCCAGGTCGGGTACGCCAGCGCCGTCTCCATCGTGCTGATGATCATCTTGCTGGTCATCGCCTTCGTGCAGACCCGTGTGGAACGGAAGGCCAACAGTGACTTCTGACACGAGCGCCCCGACCGGGTCCGCCGCGGCAGCGGCGGGCGCCGCCGCCCCGGGGCCGACCGTGCCGCCGCCCGCCGTCCCGGCCCCCCCGCGTCCCAGGTACGGGCGCAGGGCGCTCCGGGTGGCTCAGTCCCTGTCCAGCACGGTCGTGCTGTGGGTGCTGGCCGCGTTGTTCATCTTCCCCGTCCTGTGGCTCGTCCTGAGCTCCCTCAAGCCCGGTGGGGAGCTGTTCCGCTACCCCCTGACGATCCTCCCGGACACCTGGACCTTCGACGGGTACGCCCGCGCCTGGGAGCGCGTCGACTTCGCCCTGTACTTCCGCAACACCGCGGTCGTCGCGACCGTGACGACCGTCCTGACGGTCCTGGTCAGCGCCGCCACCGGGTACGCGCTGGCCAAGTACAGGGCGAGGTGGCTGAGCGTGCTGTTCATGTGCATCCTCGCCACGACGATGCTGCCGACCGAGGTCATCCTCAGCCCGACCTTCGTCGTGATCCGCGACCTCGGCCTCTACGACCAGCTGGCGGGCATCATCATCCCGTCGATCCTCACCGCCACCGGTGTCTTCATGTTCCGCCAGTTCTTCCGCACGGTGCCCGACGAGCTCATCGAGGCGGCCCGGATCGACGGGGCGCGGGAACTGTCCATCTTCTTCCGCATCATGCTGCCGCTGGCCAAGCCCATCGCCATCACCCTGGCGATCTTCAGCTTCCAGTGGCGCTGGAACGACTACATCTGGCCGCTGCTGGTGCTCGGCGACCCGGACAAGTTCACGCTGCAGGTGGCGCTGCGCTCGCTCATCGGCGCGGAGAACATCGACTGGACGGTCCTGCTGCCGGCGTCGGTCATCTCCATCCTGCCGCTCCTCGCGCTGTTCCTGGTGACCCAGCGCTACATCCTCAGCTCCGACCTGAACTCCGGCCTCAAGGACTGACGTGGACCTCGCCCTGCCCGCCGACCCCGCCCGGCACGTCGACCGCCCCCGGCCGGTCGACGGCGTCGACCACGAGCACCTCGCCCGCCTGGTGCGCGGGAGCCGTGCCCAGGCGGACGCGCTGCTGGCCGCGCCGGCGGCGACCGTCCCCGCGGCCCTGCCGCACCGGGAGACGATGCGGCGGGTCAGGACCCTGGTCCTGGCCGACGCCACCTCGGGCGAGGGGGGACCCGCCGCCTCGGCGGCGCAGGCCCTCGCCGGCGCCCTGCTGGACCACCTGGACGCCCTGCAGGGGCCGACGGGGCTGTTCGACGGGACGAACCTGGTGTCCCCGCCGGACAGCGCCTTCACGCTCAACGACGTCTGCCTGGTGCTGGAGGTCGTCGACCGCACCGGCACCGGTGACCGGTGGGGCTGGGCGCGCCAGCGGCTCCTCACGATCGCCGAGCGCGCCGCCGACGGGCTGCGCACCGGGGGCGTCCACACCCCGAACCACCGGTGGGAGCTCGCCAGCGCCCTGGCCGGGCTCCACCACGTCCTGGGGGACGAGCGCCTCGCGGCGCGCGTGGACGAGTGGCTCGCCGAGGGCGTGGACGTCGACGCCGACGGGTTCTACTCCGAACGCAGCGCGATCTACGCCTCGGTCGTCACGAACCCCTCCCTGCTCACGATCGCGCGCCTGCTGGACCGGCCGCACCTCCTCGAACCGGTCCGCGCCCACCTGCGCACCCTGCCCGCCCTCGTCGACGACGACGGCGAGGTCGTCACCGTCCACTCCCGGCGGCAGGACCAGCGGGAGGTGTTCCACGTCGAGTCGTACCTCAGCCAGCTGCGCCGCTTCGCCGTGACGGACGGCGACGGGCGGCTGGCGCGCCTGGCCCTGCTCGCCGCGGCGGGCGAGCTGCCCGACCCGGCGCGCCACCTCGCCGAGGCGGTCGTGGACCCCGTGGTCGCCCAGCGGCTGCCGCCGGCGGTGGACGCCCCCGACGGCACCACCGCGTGGCCGACGGTCGGGCTGGTGCGGCACCGCGCCGGTGCCGTCGTCAGCACCGTCTTCGCCGGCGCGGACACCCGCGACGTCGGCAGGGTCGCCTCCGGCCTGTCGAACTCCGCGACCGTGCTGCAGGTCCGCGCCGGTGGGGCGCGGTTGCGCGCCCTGCGGATCTCGCCCTCGTTCTTCGACACCGGCGCGCTGCGCCCCCGCGTCGAGCGCACCGGCCCCGGCCACCTCGTGCTGCGCGAGGACCGCGCCAGCGGCTACTACCAGCCGCTGCCCGCCGAGCACCGCCGCCCCGGCGGCGACTACCCCTTGACCGACGAGGGGCGCTTCTTCGCCCGGATGGGCTTCGGCGCACGGCCCTTCGACCCCGTCGAGCTGAGCGTGCGGCTGGACGTGGACCTGGACGACGACGGTGCCCGGGTCCAGCTGGTGGCGGACGGGCCGCGCACCCGGGTGGCGGTGGAACTGGTGCTGGGCGACGGGCAGCTCACCGGCACCGAGGCGCACCCCGACGAGCCCGGCACCCGCTGGCTGCGCGGGTCCACGGCGACGCTGCACCACGGCGACGAGGCGCTGGAGCTGCACGTGGAGGGGCACGACGACCACGTGCCCCCGCGCTTCGAGGACGGCGAGTTCTTCACCTACGTCCACGGCGAGGACCGGGTGCCGGGGCAGCGCGTCCTGCTGTCCGCCTGGAGCGACAGCGTGGTGCGGATCCGCGTGCGGGCCCTGGCGCCGTGACCGCGACGGTGGCGCGGTTCGTCCACGACCAGCCCGCGGTCGCGCGGGACGTGCTGGCCCGGGTGGCACCGGCCGCCGCGGCGGCCCTGAGCGGTGCCACCCCCGTGGACCGGGTGCTGCTCGTCGGCTCCGGCACCTCCCACCACGCCTCCCGCGTCGCGCTCGCCGACTTCGCGGCCGGGCGGTGCGCGCACGCTCTCGTCCCTTCCGACGCCGCGACCGAGCTGGAGCGGTGGGTCCTCGACGGTGCCCGGCCCGGCCTGCTCGTCGTCGGCGTCTCGCAGTCCGGCCGCAGCACGGCCACGCTCGACGTCCTGCGGCGGGCACGGGCCGCGGGAGCGCGCACGCTCCTCGTCACGGGTGGGCCCGCCGAGCGGGACGAGGCCGCCGACGCCGTGCTGGACGTGGGCTGCGGACCCGAACCCGTGGGCGCGAAGACGAAGGGGTTCACCGCCACCGTGCTCGCGCTCGTCGTGCTCGGGCGGCTCCTCGCGCGCACCGGCACCGGCCGCGGGGGCACCGTGCCCCTCCCCGGCACCCGCGCGTTCGACGACCTGGACCGCGTGCCCGGCGCCGTCGAGGACGTGCTGCGCCGCTCCGGCCCCCTGGAGGGCCTGCTCGCCGGATCCGCGCCCACGGCGGTGCACGTCGTCAGCTGGGGCCCGTGGCGCGCCGTGGCCGACGAGGGGGCGCTGAAGCTGCTCGAGACGTCGCTGCTGCCCGTCGAGTCGTGGGACGTCGAGGAGTTCCTGCACGGACCCCACCGCCGGCTCGGCCCGGGCAGCCTGCTGGTGGTCGTCGGCGACCGGACCCGCTGGGGCACCCGCGCCGACGCGCTCGCCGGGTTCGTGCGGTCGCTGGGCGGGAAGGTGCTCGACGTCCGCAGCGGCGGCCAGGACCGCGCCGGGCCCGGTCACGTCACCCTCGCGCTGCCGGCGGCGCCCACCCCCGCCGTCGCCGACGTCCTGCCCGCGGTCGTCCCCCTGCAGCTGCTCGCCCTGGCGCTGACGGCCGCGTGCGGGCGCAGCGCCGAGGACGACCCCTTCCCCGACTTCCACCGCCTGCTCGGCAGCAAGACCCCGAGCACCGCCACCGGTCCCGGTGGCGCGCCCCACCGCCCAGGAGGAGCACCGTGAGGATCCGCGTCCTGCAGACCACCGCGCAGATCGGTGAGGCCGCCGCCGACCTCGTCGTCGAGGCGCTGCGCTCGCGGCGCGACCCCCTGCTCGGTGTCGCCACCGGCTCGTCCCCCGAACCGGTCTACGCCGCGCTCGCCGCTCGCGCCGCCGCGGGGCTCGACCTCGGCGACGTCGACGTCGTCGCCCTGGACGAGTACGTCGGCCTGCCGCCGGGGCACCCGGAGAGCTACCGCGCCGTGGTGCGGCGCAGCGTCGTCGAGCCGCTGGGCATCGACCCGTCGCGGGTGCGGGTGCCGCACGTGGACGCGTCCGGTTCGGGGGCCGGTTTCGAGGCCTCCCTCGCCGAGCGCGGCGGTGCGGACGTCCAGCTGCTCGGCATCGGGCACAACGGCCACCTCGCCTTCAACGAACCGGGCTCCCCCCTCGACTCGCGCACCCGCGAGGTCACCCTGACGGGACGCACGCGGCACGCCAACGCCCGGTTCTTCGGCGGGGACCCCGCCGCCGTGCCGGCGCGCGCGGTCACGCAGGGCCTGGCCACCGTCCTCTCCGCGCACCGGCTGGTGCTCGTCGCCACCGGTGCCGCCAAGGCGGCCGCCGTGGCCGCGGCGCTGCAGGGCCCGGTGAGCACCGCCTGCCCCGCGTCGGTGCTGCAGTCGCACCAGGACGTCACCGTGCTGCTCGACCCGGCGGCGGCCGCTGACCTGGAGCACGTCGGCGACTCCCCGAGGGAGCCGGGCGACCTGCTGACCGCCGGGACCGGCTGAGCCCCCTCCCACCTCGCCCCCGGCACGGACGACACGCACTGGAGACCGCACGTGGCAAGCGCGCACCTCACCCTCGACCCGGCGTTCACGATCGGCACCGTGCGGCGGCGGCTGTTCGGCGGCTTCGTCGAGCACCTCGGACGCCACGTCTACGACGGCATCCACGAGCCGACCCACCCGACGGCCGGTCCCGACGGGTTCCGGCGGGACGTCGTCGACCTGGTCCGGGAACTGGGGGTGAGCGCGATCCGCTACCCCGGCGGCAACTTCGTCTCCGGCTACGTCTGGGAGGACGGCGTCGGCCCCGTGGACGAACGCCCCCGCCGGCTCGACCTGGCCTGGCACTCGACGGAGACCAACCGGGTCGGGCTGCACGAGTTCCAGCAGTGGCTGGACCACGTCGGCAGCGAGCTCGTGCTCGCCGTGAACCTCGGCACCCGTGGGCCGAAGGAGGCGCTCGAGCTCCTCGAGTACGCCAACGTCCCCGCCGGCACCACCCGCGCGCAGCAGCGTGCGCAGAACGGCCGGCAGGAACCGTTCGGGGTCCGCATGTGGTGCCTGGGCAACGAGATGGACGGGCCCTGGCAGCTCGGCCACCGCGACGCCGAGGACTACGGGAAGCTCGCCTCGATGACGGCCAAGGCGATGCGCCAGCTCGACCCGGACCTCGAACTCGTCGCCTGCGGCTCCTCCGGCCGGTACATGCCGACCTTCGGCGAGTGGGAACGCACCGTCCTGCACCACACCTACGACGACGTGGACTACATCTCCTGCCACGCCTACTACGAGGAGCTCGACGGCGACCTGGCGAGCTTCCTCGCCTCCGGCGTGCACATGGACGGGTTCATCGAGTCCGTCGTCGCAGCCGCCGACCACGTGCGCTCCGTCAAGCGGTCCGACAAGCGCATCGACATCTCCTTCGACGAGTGGAACGTCTGGTACTCCAGCCGGTGGCAGGAGAAGTCCCGCACCTTCACCGTCGACGACTGGCCCGTCGCACCCCGCTTGCTGGAGGACGCGTACTCCGTCGCGGACGCCGTCACCGTCGGCGGGCTGCTCGTGTCGCTGCTCAACCACGCCGACCGGGTGACCTCCGCGAGCCTCGCCCAGCTGGTCAACGTCATCGCCCCGATCATGACCGAACCCGGTGGGCCGGCCTGGCGGCAGACCACGTTCTTCCCGTTCTCGCTCACCTCGCGGCTGGCGCGCGGAAGCGCCCTGCGGGTCGTGCTGGACGCCGACACGACGAGCACCGCCGTCCACGGCGACGTCCCCGTGGTCGCTGCGGCCGCGACGACGGACGGCTCCTCGACCGCGGTCTTCCTGCAGAACCGGCACACGACGGAGCCCACGACGGTGACCGTGGACCTGAGCCGCTTCCCCGCCACCGGGGACGTGGTGGCGCAGGGCCTCTGGGACGAGGACGTGCGCGCCGTGAACGACCTCGCGAACCCCGAGCGGGTGCGCCTGCGCAGCAACGACACGGTCGAGGTGGCCGACGGGGTGCTGACGATCGAGCTGCCGCCGGTGTCGTGGACGGCCGTCACCCTGGGCTGAGGGCCGAACGGCGCCGAGCGCCGCGCCCGGTGCGGCTCAGCGCGCCGGCGGGCCGGGGCGGCGGGCGAGCAGGTCCGTCACCGCGTGGCCGCGTTCCAGGCCGCGCGCCTCGAACGGGGTGATCGGGCGCCAGGGCGGCCGTTCGCCCAGGTACCCCTCCAGCACCAGCCCGGGTTCGGCGTCCAGCACGGCGCGCATCCGCTGCGCGTACGGCTCCCAGTCCGTCGCGCAGTGCAGCAGCCCGCCGGGGGCGAGCCGGTCGGCCACCAGCGCCGCGAAACCGGCGTCGACCAGGCGGCGCTTGTGGTGGCGCGGCTTGGGCCACGGGTCGGGGAAGTACACCCGCACGCCGGCCAGGCTGCCGGGGGGGACCCGCTCCTGCAGCAGCAGGTGACCGTCGCCCTCCAGCACCCGGACGTTGCCCAGCCCGCGCTCGTGCAGACCCAGCAGCAGCGCGGCGACCCCGGGGGTGTGGACGTCGGCGGCCAGCACGCCGGTGCCGGGGTCGGCCGCGGCCATCGCCAGGGTGGTGCGCCCCATGCCGAACCCGATCTCCAGGACGACCGGGGTGCCGTGCCCGAACAGCGCCGGCAGGTCCAGCGGGCCGTCGCCGCCGGGCACGGCGTACCGGTCCCGGTGGGCCTGGAGGGCCTGCTGCCGGGTGGCGCCCATCCGGCCGCGCCGCAGCTTGTACGAGCGCAGCGTCTCGTCCACCGCACCGGCGGAGCTGGGTCGTGGGGTCACCGCGCCATCATCCGTCACGGGCCGGCCCGGCCGGCACCCGCATCACGATGCCGTCACGTGCTCCAGCGCGCTCTTGACTGCGCTGTCACCGGGGTCGAGGCTCTGGGCCCACGGGATGACAGCGCAGTCACCGGAGGTTCGCGGGCATGGTTCGGCAGGGCGTCGCAGCACCACCGCGGCAGGTCCCCCGCGCCGTCGTGATGGCGGACGTGGCGAGGGCCGCGGGGGTGAGCCCCAAGACGGTCTCGCGCGTCCTGAACGGCTCGTCGCAGGTGCGGCCCGAGGTGCGCGAGCGGGTCCACGCCGCCGTCGCGCGGCTGGGGTACCGCCGCAACGGCGCCGCCCGCGCCCTGGCCGCCGGCCGCACCGACGTCATCGGCATCGTGGCTCCGGAGACGGACCTGCACGGCGTCGCCCAGCACGTCCTGGATGTGGAGCGGGCCGCCCGCGAGCGCGGGCTGGGCACGGTCGTCGTCACGACCGGCGACGGCGAGGGCGACGACGCCGTGCGCCGCGCCGTCGACCGGGCCGTGTCCCTGGGGGCGGAGGGCGTCGTGGTCGCCGAGCCGCTCCTGCGCGACCCCGCGGTCCTCGACGCCTTCGCCGACGTCCCCCTCGTGGTGCCGGGGGAGCTCGCCTCGCCCCACCCGCTGCACCGCTCGGTCGCCGCCGCCGAGGAGGAGGGCGCCCGGCTGGCGACCGAGCACCTCCTCGGCCTCGGGCACGGGACCGTCGACCACGTCGCGGGCCCCGCGTCCTGGCGGCCGGCGGTGCTGCGCGAGCGGGGCTGGCGCGCCGCGCTGCGCGCCGCGGGCGCTCTCGCACCGGAGCCGGTCCGCGGCGACTGGTCGGCGCGCTCGGGGTACGACGCCACCCGGGAGCTGCTGGTGCGCGGGCCGTTCACCGCCCTGTTCGCCGCCAACGACTCCATGGCCATCGGCGCGGGCCGCGCCCTGCAGGAAGCGGGGCTGCGGGTGCCGGGGGACGTCTCGGTCGTCGGTTTCGACGACCTGCCGGAGGCGGGGTTCCTCTGGGCACCGCTGTCGAGCGTCCGCCAGGACATCGCCGGTGTCGCGCGACGCGCCGTGGAGCTCCTCGCCGGCGCGATGGCGGGGGAGCCCGCACCGGTCGGTGCCCCGCCGGTCCGCGCCGAGCTGGTGGTGCGGGCGAGCTCCGGCCCCCCGCCGCGAGGGGGTGGTGCCGGGCGCTGACCGCGCCCCCACCCCCACCGGCTCGAGCGCCCACCGAACACCACGGACGAAGGAGTACCTGTGTTCCGCACGCGACGCACCACCACCTCCCTGGCTGCGGCCCTCGCCTCGGCCCTCCTCCTCGCCGGCTGCAGCGGCGGGGACGACGGCTCCGGCGACGGTGGCGGCTCCACCGAGCCGGTCACCCCGGAGCAGTTCGAGGAGGCGATGAGCACCCCCACGGAGCTCACCTTCTGGACCTGGGTGCCCGACATCCAGAACCAGGTGGACCTGTTCGAGCAGGAGTACCCCGAGATCGACGTCGAGGTCGTCAACGCCGGTCAGGGCCTGGACCAGTACACGGCGCTGCGCACGGCCCTGCGCGCGGGTGAGGGCGCCCCCGACGTCGTGCAGATCGAGTACCAGTACATCCCGTCGTTCCTGCTGGACGACAACCTGCTGGACCTCTCGCCCCACCAGGGCGTCGCCGACCTCCAGGACCAGTACCCCGAGTGGGTGTGGGAGCAGGTCAGCCGCGGCGACGCCGTGTACGGCATCCCGCAGGACACCGGCCCCATGGGCATGCTCTACCGCGACGACCTGTTCGCCCAGGCCGGCATCGCGCCGCCGGCGACGTGGGACGAGTTCGCCCAGGCGGCGCGCACCTACCGCGAGGTGAACCCCGACCGGTACATCACCGACTTCCCGCCCAACCAGGCGGGGCAGATGATCGGGTTCATGTGGGCCAACGGTGCGGTGCCGTTCCGGTACGACGGCGAGGAGACCGTGACCATCGACCTCGGCACCGAGGAGGTCACCGAGGTCGTCCGGTACTGGCAGGACCTGGTCCAGCAGGACCTCGTCGGGGTCGACCCCGACTTCACCGACCAGTGGTACCAGGCGCTGTCCAACGGCACCTACGCCAGCTGGCTCACCGCGGCCTGGGGGCCGGTGTTCCTGCAGGGCACGGCCGAGAACACCTCCGGGCTGTGGCGCGCGGCCCAGCTGCCGCAGTGGCAGGCCGGCGGGCAGTCGACCGGCAACTGGGGCGGCTCGACCGACGCGGTGATCGCCGGGACCGACAACCCGATCGCGGCGGCGGAGCTCGCGCGCTGGATCAACGTGGAGCCGGAGCCGGCGATGAGGCTCGCCACCGAGCAGTTCCTCTTCCCGCCGTCCCAGGAGATCCTCGAGGACCCCGCCTTCCTGGACGCCGCGCCGGAGTTCTACGGCGGCCAGCAGGTCAACCGCGTGTTCGCCGAGGCGTCCGAGCAGGTGAACACCGACTTCGGCTGGTTGCCCTTCATGGACTACGTGTACTCCACCTACGAGGACACCATGGGCCCGGCGATCGCGGAGCGCGGCGACATGCTGGCCGCGCTCGCGCAGTGGGAGTCGCAGCTCGAGTCCTACGCCGAGGAGCAGGGCTTCACCGTCGAGTGAGGACCGGAGGAACCATGAGGACCCAGAGACGGACCCCTGTCCCCGCCGGCGCGGCCGCCGGAGCGCCGCGCCGGCGGGGGACCTCCCCCGCCCGGCGGCGCCAGCACCGCGCCGCCTACCTGCTCGTGGCGCCCTTCATGCTCGTCTTCGCGGCCATGCTCGTGGTGCCCCTGGGGTACGCCGCCTACCTGTCGCTGTTCCGGGAGCAGCTCATCGGCGGCACGAGCTTCGTCGGCCTGGACAACTACGTGCGTGCCCTGACCGACTCCGCGTTCCTCGAGGGCGTCGGGCGGGTGGCGCTGTTCCTCGTCGTCCAGGTGCCGATCATGCTGGGTGCCGCGCTGCTGTTCGCGCTGCTCCTGGACTCCGGGCTGCTGTACCTGGAGCGCTTCGTGCGGTTGGCGATCTTCCTGCCGTACGCCGTGCCGAGCGTCGTGGCGACCCTCATGTGGGGGTACCTGTACGGCCCGGACTTCGGTCCCTTCGCGCAGATCGCCGAGGCGCTCTCGCTGCCCACCCCGAGGTTCCTGTCGTCCGACTGGATGCTCGGCTCGATCATGAACGTGCTGACGTGGGAGTTCGTCGGCTACAACATGATCATCATGTTCGCGGCGCTGCGCGCGGTGCCGGCGGACCTGTACGAGGCGGCGCGCGTCGACGGCGCGGGAGAGGCCCGCATCGCGTGGTCGGTGAAGATCCCGGCGATCCGCGGTGCGCTGCTGCTGACGGCGATCTTCTCCGTCATCGGCAGCTTCCAGCTGTTCAACGAGCCGCAGCTGCTGAGCATCCTCGCGCCCAGCGTCATCGACTCCGCGTACACGCCCAACCTGTACGCCTACAACCTGGCGTTCACGAACCAGAACATCAACTACTCGGCGGCCGTCGCCTTCCTGCTCGCCCTGGTGATCGCCGTCGTCTCCTACGTCGTCCAGCTGTCGTCCCAGCGCCGGGAGCGGAACTCATGACCACCACCACGCCCACGGCCGCCGAGCGCCGGCCGCTGGAGCCGAAGGGGCGCCGCAGCCTGACCCGGCGCAAGAGCCCGCTCCTGACGATCCTGGCGATCCTCACGCTGCCGTACTTCCTCCTCCCGCTGTACTGGCTCGTCGTCGCCTCCACCAAGACGAACAGGCAACTGTTCTCCACGTTCGGGTTGTGGTTCGACGACATCAACCTGTGGTCCAACCTGACGGCCGTGTTCAGCGCCCAGGGCGGCATCTTCTGGACCTGGATCGGCAACACCGTCCTGTACGCCGGCGTCAGCGCCGTCGGGGCCGCGTTCCTGGCGACCGCGGCCGGGTACGCGTTCGCGAAGTACGACTTCCCCGGCGGGACCCTGATGTTCTCGATCGTGCTCGGCGCCATCATGGTGCCGACCACGGCGCTGGCGATCCCGACGTACCTGCTGTTCGCCGGGGTGGACCTCACCGACACCCGGTGGGCGGTGGTCCTGCCGAGCCTCGTCAGCCCGTTCGGGGTCTACCTGATGCGCGTCTACGCCGCCGACGCCGTGCCCACGGAGCTCATCGAGGCCGCCCGCGTGGACGGCGCCGGTGAGCTGAGGATCTTCTTCACCGTGGCGCTGCGGCTGGTCGCGCCCGGCTTCGTCACGGTCCTGCTGTTCGCGCTCGTGGCGACGTGGAACAACTACTTCCTGCCCCTGATCATGCTCAGTTCCCCGGACCTCTACCCGCTGACCGTCGGCCTGGCGCAGTGGCAGTCCGCGGCGGCGGCGGGGTCGGGCGGGCAGGTGCTGTTCTCCAGCGTGATCACCGGCTCCCTCGTCTCGATCGTGCCCCTGATCGTCGCGTTCCTCTACCTGCAGAAGTACTGGCAGTCCGGGCTGGCCACGGGAGGCGTCAAGGGATGAGCGGTCAGGATCAGCTCCCGCGGAAGGTCCTGTTCGGGGCCGCCTGGTACCCGGAGTACACCCCCGAGCCGCGGGTGGAGGAGGACCTCGACCTCATGGCCGCGGCGTCGGTGAGCGTGGTGCGCGTGGGGGAGTCGGTGTGGTCCACGTGGGAACCGGAGGACGGCCGCTTCGACCTCGACTGGCTCGCCCCCGCCCTCGACGGGGCGCACGAGCGCGGGATCTCCGTCGTCCTGGGCACCCCCACCTACGCGGTCCCCATGTGGCTGGCGCGCAAGCACCCGGAGATCGCCGCCGAGGCGCCCGACGGTCACCGGCTGCGCTGGGGCAGCCGGCAGGAGGTGGACTTCACGCACCCGGCGTTCCGCTTCCACGCCGAGCGGGTGGTCCGCGCCGTCGTGGGCCGCTACGCCACCCACCCCGCCGTCATCGGCTACCAGGTCGACAACGAGCCCGGCCTGCACCTGCTGCACAACCGGGCCGTCGTCGAGGCGTTCGTCGACGACCTGCGCCGCACGCACGGCGACGTGGCGACGCTCAACGAGGTGTGGGGGCTCACCTACTGGTCGCACCGGCTGTCCCGCTGGGCGGACCTGTGGTCCCCGCACGGCAACGCCCAGCCCCAGTACGACCAGGCGTGGCGCGCCTTCCAGTGCCGGCTGACGACGGAGTTCATCGCCTGGCAGGCCGGTCTCGTGCGGGAGGTCACCGCGGCCGCGGGCCGCGGCGACCGGTTCGTGACGACGTGCGTGTCGTACTCGCGGGCCGCCGTGGACGAGTGGGACGTCGACCGCGCGCTCGACGTCGCCGCCGGCAACCCCTACTACGCGGTGCAGGACGGGCTCGCGCTGCCCGCCGCGGACCCCGCACCGGCGCAGGGCTGGACGACCACCGGCACCTGGGCGCTGATCCACTCCGCCGACCGGATGCACGCCTCCAAGCAGGCGCCGTTCCTCGTCACCGAGACCAACGCCGGGCCGATCGGCGGGTCGTCGGCGAACTTCCCCGCCTGGGACGGCCAGTGGCGGCAGGCGGCGTGGGCGCTGGTCGCGCGCGGCGCCCGGATGGTCGAGTACTGGCACTGGCACACCCTGCACGCCGGGACCGAGACGTACTGGGGCGGCGTCCTGCCGCACGACCAGCGGCCCGGCCGGGTCCACGAGCAGGTCTCGCAGCTGGGCGCCGAGTTCGCGCGGGCCGGTGCGACGGTCGCCGGCCTGCACCCGGACGCGCACGTGGGCCTGCTGTACTCCGTGCCCTCGAAGTGGGGGCTCGCCTTCCAGCCGCCGTCGGTGCCGGGCAGCTCCTCGCCGTTCGCCCGCGACGAGGGCGCCTACGACCGCCTCGTGGGGGTGTGGGCGCGGGGGGCCTTCGACGCCGCGCTCAGCACCCGCGTGCTGCACGACCGGCAGGTGCTGCCACCGGCCGGGGTGGAGGGGGTGGCGCTGGACCCCGCCGAGGTCCCCGTGCTGCTCGTGCCCGCCCTGTACGCCGCCGGCGACGCGCTGCTGGACCGGCTGGTGGCCTACGCCGACGCGGGGGGCCACCTCGTCCTCGGCGTCCGCACCGGGTACGCCGACGAGCTGGTCCGCGCCCGCCGGGAGGTCAAGCCCGGCCGGCTCGCCGAGGCCGCCGGCGCCTCGTACCAGGAGTTCTCCAACCTGGCCGGGCCGCTGCCCCTGCGGCCCACCGGCGGGGCGGGGGAGGGCGCCGGCCCGCCCCCGTCCGTGCCCCCGCTGGTGCTGCCGCCGACGGCGACGGCGACGACGTGGGTGGACTGCCTGCGCCTGGAGGGTGCGACCGCGCTCGCCGGGTACGACCACCCCCACTTCGGGCGGTTCCCGGCGGTCACGACCGCCGCCCGCGGCCGCGGGCGCGTCACCGTCGTGGGGACGGTCCCGGACGCGGCGACGAGCGCGGCGATCGTCGACTGGGCGCTGGCCGCGGCCCCCGCGAGGAGCGGGAGCACCGGCCGCTCCACCGCGGCGGAGCGCCGCTGGGGCGGCCCGGAGACGGTGCGCGTCAGCTCCGCCACGGCCCCGGACGGCACCCGGGTGCACGTCGTGCACAACTGGTCCTGGGAACCGTGCGACGTGGTCGTGCCGACGGCGGTGCGCGACCTGCTCGGGCCGGAGCGCTCCGGGGCCGGGGAGGCGCTGCGGCTGGGGGCGTGGGACGTGCGGGTGCTGGCCGAGGGGTGAGGGCCGACGCCCCGGGGCCGGGTGCTGCCCCGGGGCGTCAGCCGGCGGCGCGCTGCGCGGCCGCGGCGTCGGCCACGGCGGGGGTGGTCACGTCGACGACGGCGGGGCGGCGGCGGAAGCCCGCCAGCCAGTCGCGCGGCAGGCTCCAGCAGGTCTCCTCGAAGGCCGCCGCGAGGGGGCGTTCGACGAAGCGGTGGACCAGGCGCGCGGCGAGCACGCACAGCGCCAGGGCCACCAGCACGACCGCCACCCGCGCCGAGGTCCCCGACGGCAGCGGCAACCGGGAGGCGACGACGGCGAGCGCCCCGATGAGGGGGACGTGCACCAGGTAGAGCGAGTACGAGGGCGTCGCCACCGCCGTGAGGGCGGGCGGGGTGCGCCAGCGCGTGCGCTGCTCCAGGGCGACCGTGCCGTACAGCAGCAGGCACACGCCCGTGGTGACGCCGAGCAGGCGGAACTCGCTGCTGGTGGTGCCGGGGACGTGCAGCAGCCGCAGGGTCAGCAGCGCGGCGAGGAGCAGCGCCCCGGCGGCCAGGGCGGCAGCGCCGGCGCGGCGACGGCCGGCCACGAGGACCTGGGCGACGGCGGCGCCCATGACGAACTCCAGGTTCAGCGGGTTGCCCAGGAACTGCAGGACGGGCCCGCCGGTGCCCTCGGGGAGGAGGAGACCGACGACGTACAGGGTGGCGGTGAAGGCGGACCAGGCACCGAGCACCGCCCACAGGCCGCGGCTGCTGCGGGTCAGCAGCCCCAGGCAGAACACCCCGTAGAACACGACGATGTGGGTGAGGGTCCAGCCCACGAGCAGCAGCGGCAGGACGTCCTGGGGCAGCAGCAGGTAGGAGGCGAGCACGTCCGGGGCGTGCTCCTGGCTGCCGTTGACGGCGCCGGGTAGGACGAGGGTGATCGCGAGGACGCCGGTGGTCGCCAGCCAGTACAGCGGGAGGACCTTGACCAGCCGCCGCCACAGGGTGCGGCGCACGGGGCTGCGACCCAGGCGGGGCCCGGCGGCGGTGAGGAGCATGAAGAACCCGCTGAGGGTGAAGAAGACGTCGACGCCGATGCCGGTGACGAGGGTGCGGACCTCGTCGAGGGCGCGGGGCCCGTCGGGGAAGACCTTGCCCTCGAAGCCCGTGGGGCCGGTCAGGTGGGCGAGCACGACGAGGAGCGCGCCGACGGCCCGCAGGGCGTGCACGGAGTGGGTGGACAGCCGCGGCGGCTCGGCGGGGGCGGGCGGGTTCGCGGGCGCGGAGGTGGACATGCCTCTCCCGGTGGTCGGTGGGGTGAGCGGCCCGGTCGCTCGTCCGGGAGCGGGTCCTCGGCTCACGCGCCGTCACCCAAGCACACGTGGCGCCCCTCGTTCAGCCTCATCGGCGGACCGGGAGCAAGCCCTGTACTCATCGTTGTGGCACAGCTACTCCACGTCGATGAAGGGGGGCTCAAGGGAGAAGCCTCCCCTGCCGATGCGTTTCGGGTGGAACCGGACGGCGAGCTGGCCCGGCTCGTCGCGCTGCGGGAGCACCTCCCCGCCGACGGGCACGGCGGAGACCCCGCGGACCTCGCGGACCTCGACGCCGTCGTGCGCCTCGCCACCGCCCTCACCGGGACGTCCGGCGCCGCCGTCAACCTGATCGACGCCGATCGGCAGCGTCAGCTGAGCGCCGCCGGCACGCCCCGCCGCGACATCGCCCGGGAGGACTCGATGTGCGCGGTCGCCTTCCGCTCCGGCGAGGTCGTGCACCTCCCCGACGCCCGCCTGCACCCGGCGTACCGGGACAAGCCCCACGTCGACGGTCGCATCGGGCGGGTGCGCCTGTACGCGTCCGCGCCGCTCCTCACCGCCGACGGGCACGCCCTCGGCACCCTGTGCGTGTT
Source organism: Kineococcus sp. TRM81007 (assembly GCF_022669155.1). Classification (GTDB taxonomy): domain Bacteria; phylum Actinomycetota; class Actinomycetes; order Actinomycetales; family Kineococcaceae; genus Kineococcus. Next base: position 58,860 of record NZ_JALBVB010000016.1, read on the forward strand.
CGACCCCGCCGCCCGCGCCCTCGACGACGCGCAGCTGCAGCACCTGCGCGACCTCGCCGCCGTCGTCGTCTCGCTGCTGGCCCGCCGCCGCGAGGCCCGGCGCAACGCGCAGCTGGCCGCCGAGGCGCAGGAGCAGCGCGACCTCGCCGAGCTGCTGATGGCGCAGTCCGCGCACCGCGAGGAGCTCACCCAGGCCGTCCTCGCCAGCGCCGACGTCGGCATCGTCGTCGCCGGGCCCGACGGCCGCCTCCTGATGTTCAACGACACCGCCCGCGCCCTGCTGGGCCGGGAGGCCGACGGCGACCTCGACCTCGCCGGGCACGCCGACGCGTACGGCCTGCACGCCGCCGACGGCAGCGGCCCCCTGGCGCCGGAGGACCTGCCGCTGCGGCGGGCGCTGCGCGACGGCGCCGTGCGCGACGCGCGGATCCGCATCGTCGTGCCCGGCCGCGAGCCCGTCACCGCGGTCTGCTCCGGGCGCACCGTGCGCGGCGACGACGGCACCCTGCTCGGGGCCGTGGTCGCCCTGCACGACGTCACCGCCGCGGAGGCGCGCGAGAGCGCGCTGCGCACCGCCCACGCCGAGCTGGCCACCGCCCACCGCGCGCTCGCCGAGCACGCGGGACAGGTGCAGGCCCTGGCCCGGGCGTCCGCGGCCGTCGCCACCGCCAACGACCCCGGCGCGGTGATCTGCGAGGCGGTGCGCGAGCTGGCGGGCGCCGACGCCGCCTACCTGGCCCAGCCCGGCGCCGACGGCGTCCTCGCCCTCACCGCCTCCTGCGGCCTGGACGGGGTGGAGCTGCGGCTCGACCCGCGCCGCGACACCAGCCTCGTGCTGGACGCCTACCTGGGGCGCGAGCAGCTCTTCGTGCCGGACGTGCCCGCGCACCCGCGCGCCAGCCGTGTCGTCGTCGAGGCGTTCGGGACCGCGTCGGCCGTGTGGCAGCCGGTGCTGCGGCGCGGCTGCGAACCCGTCGGCGTCCTCGCCGTCATCTGGCGCCACCGGGTGGACGAGCTCGCCCCGGGCGTGCGGGAGGCGCTGGCGACCCTGGCGGGCGAGGCCGCCCACGCGGTCGAGCGCGCCGACCTGCTGGCGCGCCTGGAACGCGCCGCGGAGCGCGACCCGCTCACCGGCCTGGCGAACCGCCGCCGCTGGGACGAGGTCGCCGCCGTCGAGGTGGCGCGCGCCACCCGCACCGGCGAGCCGCTGACGTTCGCGCTGCTCGACCTGGACCGCTTCAAGGCCTACAACGACAGCCGCGGCCACCTCGCCGGCGACGAGCTGCTGCGCGGTTTCGCGGCGGCCGCCGCCGGCCAGCTGCGGGAGGTGGACACGCTGGCGCGCTGGGGCGGGGAGGAGTTCGTGCTCGCCCTGCCCGGCTGCGACGCCACCGACGCGGTGCTCGTCGCCGACCGGGTGCGCGCGGCCGTCCCGCACGGCCAGACCTGCACGGTGGGGCTGGCGCAGTGGGAGCCGGGCCAGTCGCCGGCGGAGGTGCTGGCCGTGGCCGACGCCGCCCTGTACCGCGGCAAGCTCGCCGGGCGCGACGCCACCGTCGCCGCCTGACGTCCCGGTCCTCCGGGCCCCGTGCGGTCAGCCGCCGCGGCCGGTGCGCTCGAGCGAGACGTCCAGGGTGCGGGCGCCGGGCCCGTCGGCTCCGAGGCGGTCGCCCGGGTTGATCAGGGAGCAGCGCCCCAGGGACAGGCACCCGCACCCGATGCAGCCGTCCAGGTCGTCGCGCAGGCGCTGCAGCTGCTCGATGCGCTCGTCCAGCTCGGCGCGCCAGTCCGCGGACAACCGCCGCCAGTCCGCGGCGGTGGCGGTGCGCTCGTCGGGCAGCCGCCGCAGGGCGTGCGCGACGGTGGCCAGCGGGATGCCGAGGCGTACCGCGATGCGCACGACGGCCACCCGGCGCAGCACGCCGCGCGGGTAGCGGCGCTGGTTCCGGTCGTCGCGACGGCTGGAGATCAGCCCCTTGCGCTCGTAGAAGTGCAGCGCGGAGACGGCGACGCCGCTGCGCGCGGCGACCTCCCCGACGCTCAGCAGCTCCTCGGCCCGGCGCCGGGACCCGCGCGGCGGGTTCCCGGGTGCTCCCGGCGACGAGTTCCCCATCCCCGTACCCCCTGCTCCCCGCCCCGGCCGCGCGGGCCGCCGGCGGGCGTGCGCGCCGGCGGCTTGACCTCAACCTCGGTTGAGGCGCGAGCGTAGCCCACCGCGACCGGCCCCCGGTCGTCCGGACCCCGGTCACCGCACCCCGGTCACCGCACCCCTGGAGGAACCACGTGCCGCACGTCGAGGAGTACCTGGTGCAGTTGCGCCTGGCCGAGAGGCGGGCGGAGGCGGCCCGCGTCCGCGAGGTCCGCCTGCTGCGCGCGCAGCGCCTGGCGCCGCGCGCCGCCCCCCGCGCGCAGGGACGGGCGGTGCAGCCCGGCGCCACCCCCCTCGCGCTCCTCCGGGCGGTGCTGCGGCCGCGTCGTGACGCCCCGGCGCGCTCCCGCCCTGCGGCGGCGCAGCCGCGTCCCTAGGCTGACCGGCATGGCACCCAGCGTTCCCCAGCTCACCCTCAACAACGGCGTGACCGTCCCGCAGCTCGGCTTCGGCGTCTGGCAGGTCGGCGACGACGAGGTCGTCCCCGCCGTCGAGACCGCCCTGGAGGCGGGGTACCGCCACGTCGACACCGCCGCGATCTACGGCAACGAGGCGGGCGTGGGCCGCGCGCTGGCGAACTCCGGGATCGCCCGCGACGAGCTGTTCGTCACCACCAAGCTGTGGAACGCCGAGCAGGGCTACGACTCCACGCTGCGCGCCTTCGACGCCAGCCTGGAGCGGCTCGGCCTGGACGCGGTCGACCTGTACCTCATCCACTGGCCGGTGCCGGCGGCCGACGCCTACGTCGACACCTGGAAGGCGTTCGAGAAGATCTACGCCGACGGCCGCGCCCGCGCCGTCGGGGTCTCGAACTTCGAGCCGCACCACCTGGAACGGCTGCTGGGGGAGACGAACGTCGTCCCGGCCGTGAACCAGGTCGAGCTGCACCCGTTCCTCCAGCAGGCCGAACTGCGCGCCGCCGACGAGCGGCACCAGATCGTCACCGAGGCCTACAGCCCCCTGTCCTCGGGCAAGGGCGTCATCGACGACCCGGCCATCACCGCGCTGGCGCAGGCGCACGGCAAGACCCCCGCCCAGGTGGTGCTGCGCTGGCACGTGCAGCTGGGCAACCTGGTGATCCCCAAGTCGGTGACGCCGCAGCGCATCCGCGAGAACATCGACGTCTTCGACTTCGAGCTCTCCGACGCCGACATGGCGCAGATCACCGGCCTGGACCGCGCCGACGGCCGCGTCGGTTCGCACCCGGACCAGATGAACGTGGGCGCCCCCGCCTGACCGACCGCAGGACCGCCCGTGGGGGGGGGGGGGGGGGGGGGGGGGGGGGGGGGGGGGGCCGCCCCCCCCCCCCCCCCCCCGCCCGGACGATCGAGGAGACGACGTGCCCGCAGTCCCGAACCTGACCCTGCACGACGGGGTGGAGATCCCCCAGCTCGGTCTGGGGGTGTGGCAGGTCCCGCAGGAGCAGACCGCCGAGGTGGTCCTCAACGCCCTCGGTGCCGGCTACCGGCACGTCGACACCGCCGCCGGGTACGGCAACGAGGCCGGCGTCGGCGACGCGCTGCGCGTCACCGACGTGCCCCGCGAGGAGGTGTTCATCACCACCAAGCTCCCCAACGAGCGGCACGGCCGCGACGCCACGCTGCGCACCTTCGACGAGAGCATGGCCAAGCTCCAGCTGGAGCACCTGGACCTGTACCTCATCCACTGGCCCACCCAGCGCGACGACTACGTCGAGACGTGGAAGGCGTTCGAGGAGCTGCACCGCGACGGGCGCATCCGCACCATCGGCGTCTCCAACTTCCAGAAGACCCACCTGCGCAAGCTGATGGACGAGACCGACATCGTCCCCACCGTCAACCAGGTGGAGCTGCACCCCTACCTCGTGCAGGAGGACCTGCGCGCCTTCCACGCCGAGCACGGCATCGCCACCGAGGCGTGGAGCCCCCTGGCCCGCGGCGGGGAACTGCTCTCCGACCCCGTCGTCACCCGCATCGCCGCCGAGACCGGCCGCGAACCCGCCCAGGTCGTCATCCGCTGGCACCTGCAGCTCGGCAACGTCGTCATCCCCAAGTCGGTGACCCCGTCGCGCATCGAGAGCAACATCGACGTGTTCGGGTTCACCCTCACCGACGAGCAGGTCGCGGCCCTGAGCGCCCTGAACCGCGACCAGCGCACCGGCCCCGACCCCGACACCTTCGGCTGACGTGCCCCGGCACGGGCTGGCCGCCGCCACCCTGCTGCCCTCGCGCCCCGACCCGGACCTGGACCGGTTCGCCCGGCTGGCGACCGTCGCCCTGCGCGCACCCGTGGGCCTGGTGTCCATGGTCAGCGCCGAGGAGCAGGTGTTCCCCGGGGCCGTCGGCCTGCCCGAACCGTGGCAGAGCCGGCGCGCCACGCCGCTGACGCACTCGCTGTGCCGGCACGTGGTGACCTCCGGGGGCACCTTCACCGTCGCCGACGCCCGCCAGGACCCGCTGACCGCGGACTCCCTGGCCATCCCCGACCTGGGCGTGGTCGCCTACGCCGGGGCGCCCGTGCGCCTGGCCGACCCCTCCTCCGGGGAACCGGCCGGCGCGCACCACCCCGTCGTCGGCGTGCTGTGCGCCATCGACGACCAGCCGCGCAGCTGGACGCCCGAGCAGGTCGCCGTCCTGGAGGACCTGGCCGCGGCCTGCTCGGCGGAGCTGAGCCTGCGGGTGGTGCAGGAGCGCCAGCGGCTGCTGCTGGCGCTCGCCGAGACCCTCGTGGGCGCCCGCTCGGTGCCCGAGGTGGACGCCGCCGTCACCGCCGTGACCCGCGCCCAGCTCGGCGGGGCGCGCTCGGTGCTGCTGCTGCGCACCGGCCCCGACCGGGCGCTGCACCCCCGGCCGGCGGCGGACGGGGACCCACCGGGCTGGCCCGTGACCCGCCTCGACGGGGACTCGCCCGTCGCGGCCGCCGCCCGCGCGCGCCGCCCCCTGCTGTTCGCCGACCGCGCCCAGCTGGACGCCGCCTTCCCGCCACCCGCCGCGCGCGAGGCGCCCGCACGCTCCGAGGTGCCCGGCGCCAGCGCGTTCCTGCCGCTGGCCGTCGCCGGTCAGCCGCTCGGCGTCCTGGTGCTGCTGTGGCCGGACGAGCGCCCCGGGCTGCGGGCGGAGGAGGAGGTGTGGGGCGCCCTGGCCCGCTTCACCGCCCAGGCCGTGCACCGCGCCCAGCTGGAGGAGCGGCACCGCACGCACGCCGAGGTCCTCCAGCGGTCCCTGCTGCCCACGCTGCCGCACGTGGACTCGCTGCGCACCGTCGGCCGCTACGTGCCGGCCGCCCGCGAGGAGCAGGTGGGCGGTGACTGGTACGACGCGGTCGTGCTGCCCGACGGGGCCCTGAACCTGGTCGTCGGCGACGTCGCCGGCCACGACGCCCGGGCCGCCGGGACGATGGGGCAGGTGCGCGGGCTGCTGCGCGCGTTCGCCTGGGACCGCCCCGAGCCGCCCACCGACGTCGTCGGCCGCCTGGACCGCGCGCTGCTGGGGCTGGGCGTCGACGCCCTCGCCACCCTCGTGCTGGCCCGCGTCGAGCAGGACGCCGCCGGCGCCGCCCGCGGTGCGCGCCGGCTGCGCTGGACGAACGCCGGGCACCCCCCGCCCGTCCTGCTGCGACCCGACGGCAGCACCGAGCTTCTGCGCACCCCGCCGAACCTTCTCGTGGGGCTGCTCGACGACGCCGAGCGGCACGACCACGACGTCGACGTCCCCGACGGCTCGGTGCTGCTGCTGTACACCGACGGGCTCATCGAGCAGCGCGGCCGCAGCCTGGCCGGCGGCCTGGAACGGGTGCGCGCGACGCTGACCCGGCTGCACCGCCTGCCGCTGGAGGACCTGCTGGACGCGCTGCTGGCCGAGCTCGTCGGCACCCGCGGCGAGGACGACTGCGCCCTGCTCGCGGTGGCGTTCGACCCGCAGCCGCGCGGCTGAGCGCTCAGCGCCCCCCGCGCTCGCCGGTGCGCAGGTCCACCACGCGCGCCGACGCCGAGCGCACCGCGCCGCCGGTGGCCCGGCCCCGGCCACCCTTGCCCGCCTTCGCCTCGTACATGGCCCCGTCGGCCTCCTGCAGCACCCGCTGCGCGTCCGCCCCCGGGGTCGCGATCGACAGCCCCACGCTGATGCCGACGGGGAAGCTCCACCCCGCCACCTCGAACGGCTCGGCCATCGCCGCCACGATCCGCTCGGCGACCGCCTCGGCGGCCGAGGCGTCCGGCAGGTCCGGGCACACCACGGCGAACTCGTCGCCGCCGATGCGGGCCACCGTGTCGCCCGGGCGCACCGCGGCGCTCAGCCGTTCCGCCACCCCGATGAGGACGTGGTCGCCGGCCGCGTGCCCGCCGGTGTCGTTGACGGGCTTGAAGTCGTCCAGGTCGCAGTACAGCAGCGCCACCCGCCGGCCCGAGCGGCCCGCCGCACCCAGCGCCAGGCGCAGCCGGTCCTCCAGCAGCGTGCGGTTCGCCAGGCCGGTCAGCGCGTCGTGCAGCGCGGCCTCGCGCAGCCGGCGCTGCACCAGCCGGCGCTGGGTGACGTCGACGACCTGCACCACCGCGGCGACCTCGCCGTCGCGGCCGTCCTCGCGGGAGGTGGGCCACGCCGACGCCGCCAGCTCCAGCCACACGTCGCCGTCGCCGTGCTGCACCTCGGCGTGCCAGTGGGCGCTCCGCCCGGTGCGCACCTGCTCGACCATGCCGTGCACGGCCGCCGTGAACGCCTCGCGGTGCTCCTCGTGGACCTGCTGCGACCAGTCGGAGCCGACCGGCACGTCGTGCCCGAGCATCGAGGCCAGCCGGTCGTTGACCCGCGCGACGACCGCGGTGCCGTCGGCGCGCAGCCGCAGCAGCGCCACCCCCAGCAGGGCGTCGTCGAAGGTGCGGCGGAACAGCTCCTCGCGCCGGCCGGCCTCCACCACCGCGCGCTCGCGGGCCCGCACCACCAGCGACATCACCATCGTCACCGCCCCGCAGGTGAACAGCAGCGCCTGGAGCACGGCGGTGCGGTGCCCGTCGGCGAACCCCCCGTACGGGCCCAGGCCCGCGGCGGTGCCCGTGGTCGCCACGACCACCACCACCAACAGGCAGGTCATCGCACGGCCCAGCCCCAGGCGCGCCGCGCCCCACAGCACCGGCACCACCACCAGGAACGACCACGGGCCGGGGCCCGACCGCCAGAACAGCGCCACGGCCGCGGCGGTGGAGGCCACCAGGGCCGCGGCCCACTCCGTGCGGGCGGCGCGGGTGCGCCGGTCCACCGCGCGCGGCGCCCCGGCCGGCAGCAGCAGCGGCGCCACCAGCAGCACGCCCAGCAGCTGCGCGGGCGCGTGCACCAGCGCCCCGCCGGTGCCCGGCGTGGACTGCACGAGCGCGCACGCCGCGGCGACGCCCGCCCCCGCACCCACCGCCAGCCGCCAGGCGTCGCGGGTGGTGCGCATCCGCACCGGCCGACCACCGGTCAGCAGGCTCGTCACCGAGGCACCCACGGCGCACTGCAGCGCCTGGGCGCAGGCGAGGACGGCCGTCAGCGCCGGGGCCACGCCCAGCCAGCGCAGCGCCAGCGCGCTGCCGGCGAGCGTCCCGGCGACGCACCACCACCGCCGGGACGGCTGCCGCACCGCGAGCGCCAGCGCCGCACCCGCCGCCGGCCACCACACGGGGGCGTCCGGCGTGCCCGTCCCACCGACCGCGGGGGTCAGGGCGATCAGGGCCCCCACGAGCACCGCCGTCGTCACGGCCAGGCGCACCCCCGCCGAACGGGGGGAGGCGGGGCGCCGGGATCCCCTCCGATCCCCGGCGCCGTCCACCTCCCCCGCGCGGGCGAGCTGCAACCCGTCGTCGTGACGGTGCGTCGTGGTGCTCATGCGCCCTCATCGGCAGGTGCGGGGCGGGACTTGAGCCCTCCGTCCGGGTGAACTCCGGCAGCCCCCCACCCGCGGTGATCTCGCACGGGTGAGCGCTCAGCCGTGAGAGACCACCGCGGGGGTGGAGGGGACGGTGCTGCTGCACGTGGACCCGGAGCGCTGGGGGACCACCCTGGACGTCGAGGCGCTGTTCGCCCGAGGCGGGCGCGCACCGGGCACGCCCGCGCATCGGCGATCCTGGTGGCGTGAGCACGACGACCCCGCTCGGCACCCCGCACTCCTCCCACTGGGGGGCGTTCACCGCCACCACCGGCGCCGACGGCCGCGTCACCGTCCACGCCCACCCCGACGACCCGGACCCCTCGCCGCTGCTGGGCAACGTCCCCGTCGCCGCCACGCCCACCGCCCGCGTGCTGCGACCGCACGTGCGCCGCGGCTGGTGGGAGGACGGCCCAGGCCCGGACGGGCGCCGCGGGGAGGACGAGTTCATCGCCGTCGGCTGGGACGAGGTCCTGGACCGCCTCGCCGCCGAGTACTCCCGCGTGCTGGGCGAGCACGGCCCCACCGCCGTCTTCGCCGGTTCCTACGGGTGGGCCAGCGCCGGGCGCTTCCACCACGCGCAGAGCCAGATCCACCGCTTCTCCCACTGCCTCGGCGGTGCCGTCCGCTCCTCCTGGACGTACAGCCACGGCGTCGGTGAGGTCCTCATGCCGCACGTCGTCGGCAACCAGGAACCCCTCCTGTCGCCCACCGCGCTGTCCAGCGTCGAGGCGCACACCGACCTCGTGCTCGCCTTCGGCGGGCTGCCCGCGAAGAACTCCGAGGTCGCCAGCGGCGGCATCAGCCGCCACGAGATCGCCGGTCGGCTGCGCGGCGCGAAGGCCCGCGGGGCGGAGTTCGTGCTCGTCTCCCCGCTGCGCGACGACCTCGCCGCCGAGCTGGACGCGCAGTGGATCGCCCCCGTGCCCGGCACCGACGCCGCGCTGCTGCTGGCGATGTGCCGGGTGCTGGTCGAGGAGGGCCTGCACGACCAGGGGTTCCTGGCCCGCTGCTGCTCCGGCACCGAGGAGTTCCTGGCCTCCCTCGACGGCGCCGGGGACGGCGTGGTGAAGACCCCCGAGTGGGCCGAGGGGATCACGCAGGTCTCGGCGGCGACGATCCGCGAGCTGGCCCGCCGCGCCGCCGCCGGGCGCACCCTGGTCACCGTCAGCTGGTCCGTGGCGCGCACCCGCTTCGGCGAGCAGCCGCTGTGGGCGGCGGTGGCGTTCGCCTGCCTGCTCGGGCAGATCGGCCTGCCTGGTGGGGGTTTCGGCCACGGCTACGCCTCCACCGGCGGCGTCGGGCGCCGCTCCGGCCACTACCCGCTCCCGACGCTGCCGCAGTTCGCCGACCCGCTGCGCCTGCGCATCCCCGTCGCCCGCATCGCCGACGCCCTGCTGCACCCCGGGGAGCCGTACGAGGTCGACGGCCGGCACGAGGTCTACCCGCACCTGCGCCTGGTGCACTGGGCCGGCGGCAACCCCTTCCACCACCACCAGGACCTGCAGCGGCTGCGCCGCGCGTTCCGGGCCGCCGAGACCGTCGTCGTCCAGGAACCGTTCTGGACGACCACCGCCCGGCACGCCGACGTGGTGCTCGCCACGACGACCACGCTGGAGCGCGAGGACGTCGGCGCCGCCCGGTACGACGACCGCCTGATCCACATGGGGCGGGTCCACGAACCCCTGGGGGAGGCCCGCGACGACTACGCGGTCCTGTCCGCGCTCGCCCAGCGCCTGGGCGCCGGCGAGCGGTTCACCGAGGGCCGCACCGCGCAGGAGTGGGTGGAGCACCTGTACGAGGAGTGGCGCACCGGCCCCGCCGCCCGCGCCGGCCTCACCCCGCCGCCGTACGCGGACTTCCGCGCGGCGGGGGAGTTCCTGCTGCCCGACGAACCGGAGGAGAAGGTGATGTTCGCCTCCTTCCGCGCCGACCCGCAGCGGTTCCCGCTGCGCACCCCCAGCGGCCGGATCGAGCTGCACTCGCCCGTCGTGGAGGCCTTCGGCTACGACGACTGCCCCGGCCACCCCGTCCACCTGCCCACCGACGAGGCACCCGACGAGGAGTTCCCGCTGCACCTGGTGGCGAACAACCCGGCCACCCGCCTGCACAGCCAGCTCGACCACGGCGCGCACTCGCAGGCCGGCAAGGTCGCCGGGCGCGAACCGGTGCGCCTGCACCCGGACGACGCCGCGGCCCGCGGCCTGGCCGACGGGCAGGTCGTCGTGGTGCGCAGCCGCCGCGGCAGCTGCCTCGGCGGGCTCGTCGTCTCCGACGCGGTGCGCCGCGGCGTGGTGCAGATGTCCACCGGCGCCTGGTGGGACCCGGTCGCCGGCGCCGAGGCGGGTGTCACCTGCGGCTACGGCAACGTCAACGTCCTCACCCGCGACGTCGGCTCCTCGCGGCTCGCGCAGGCGTGCACGGGCCAGCACGCCGCCGTCCAGGTGAGCGCGCACACCGGGCCGGTGCCGCGGGTGACGGTGTTCGACCAGCCCGTCCCGGCGCACCCCGCCTGAGCGCCGCCGGCCCCGGGACGGGTGCGGGTCTCCCGCGGTCCGGGATTCACCCGTTCGGGCCACTCCTGAGGCATCATGGTCGCCCAACCAGGTGCGCGGGCCGCACCGCCGAGGCGCGGAGGTGCCACAGGTGACCGAGGGCTGGCCGGACGACAGGCTGACCTCCGCGTCCGACGTCCCCTCCGTGGTCCGGCACCGCGCCGGGCCGCCGGGGGACCCGGACCGCTACGAGCTGCTCGGCGAGGCCGACGGGCCCGACGAGGCGTGGCACGTCCTGGACCACCGCGCCGCGGCCGGTGAGGCGCTGTTCACGCTCGTGGCGCTGCGGCCCCCCGTCGCCGCGGCCGCGACGGCCGGGGCGGACGGGCCGGAGGGGGAGGACGGCGGAGCGCCGCCCCCCGACCCGGCGGCCGTGGAGCGCACGTGGCGCGAACGCGCCGCCGGGCTGGCGCGCGTGCGGCACGAGCGCCTCGCCGCGGTCCTGAGCACCTTCACCGGACCCGCCCCGCACCCCCCGGGTCGCGTGGCGGGCGCCGAGGACGGCTGGAACTACGCCGTCGTGGAGCAGGCTCCCGGGCGTTCCGTCGCCGACTGGCTGCGCGACGACCCCGGTGCCGGCGTGGAGGAGCGGTTCGCCGTCCTGGCCGCCGCCGCCGGGGTCCTGCAGGAGCTGCACCGCGGCACCGACCACTCCCCGCCCCTCGTGCACGGCGCCCTCACCCCCCGCACCGTGCGGCTCGGCGGGTTCTTCCCCGGGGACGGGGTGCGGCTGGCCGGCGCCGGTCTCGGCGGCCTGCGCGCCGACGGCTCCGCGCGCGAGCCCGGCCCCTGCACCGCCCCCGAGGTCCGGGCGGGTGAGCTGCCGTCCGCGGCCGGCGACGTCTTCTCCTTCGCCGCCACGGCCGTGTTCGTCCTGACCGGGCAGCCCCCCGCCACCGGTGCCGACGGTGCCCTCGACACCGCGCTGGTGCGCCGGCAGCTCGCCGCCGCCCCGCACACCGCCGCCCACCCGCGCATCGCCGAGCTGCTCCTGGAGGGCCTGGCCCAGGACCCCCGTCAGCGCCCCGACCGGCTGCCGGGCTGGGTCAACGCCATGCGCGCCGTCGCCACCCCCGCCCCGGTGCCCGAGGGGCCGGACGCGTGGGCGTCGCCGGTCCCCGCGGCACCGGCGCCGGCCTCGGCGCGCCCCGCCCGCGTGCGCACGCTGCCCCGCCGGCCCCTCGCGGTGGTCGTCGGCGCCCTGCTGCTGGCCACCGCCGGCACCGCCATCGCGGTCACCGCCGTCCAGCAGGGGCGTCTGGACGAGGTGCCGAACCCGGTGGCGATCGTGCAGCCGCCGCCGACCGGCGTGCTGCCCACCTCGGCGCCCGCCGCGCCCGAGCCCTCCGCGCAGCAGCCGTCGGGCGAGGAGGCGGGGGAGGAGTCGGGCGAGGCGCCGGACGGGCCCGCCGCGACGGGCCGGGCGCCGGCCCGCACGGGCGGGTCCGCACCCGCCCCCGGCACCCCCGCGGGCCCGTCCGCGCCGCCGGCGGCCGGGACGCCGGCGGCGCCGTCCGGTCCTCCCGCGGCCACCTCGGCGCCGGTGGTGCCCGTGCCGCCGCCGACCGCGACGCCGGTCGTGCCGCCGCCGGCCGCGCAGGGACCCGGGGTGCCGCCGCCGGTCACGCCGTCACCGCCGACCGTGCCGAGCCCGCCGGCACCGAGCCCGCCGGCACCGAGCCCGCCGGCACCCGGGACGACGCCGCCCGAGGCGCCGCCGGCCACCACCGAGCCCCCGCTCCCCCCGCCTGCCGTCCCGCCGGCGGAACCGACCCCCTCGACGTCCTCGACCTCCCCGACGTCCTCCACGTCGACCGAGCCGCCGGTGCCCGAGGCCCCGCCCGTCACCCCGGGCGGGTTCACCCCGGGCGAGTTCACCCCGCGCGCGTCCAGCCCGGTGGGGTCCAGCCCGGCGGAGGCCCCGCCGCCGTCCTGAGCCGACCCGTCGGGGCGCCGCGTCGGGGCGCCGCGTCAGGGCGCCGCGTCAGGGCGCCGCGGTGGTGCGCACCCCCACCCGCCGCCGCGCCAGCGCGAACGCGAGCGCCGCGTACCCGGCGGCGAGCAGCACCGCCACCGCGCCCAGCCGCCCGTCCGCCGGCACCACGAGCACCGCCGCCCCGCACGCCAGGCAGTAGCTGACGTTGAACACCAGGTCGTAGGCGGTGAACACCCGGCCCCGGTAGGCGTCGTCGACGCTGCGCTGCACGACCGTGTCCACCCCGATCTTCGAGCCCTGCCCGCCGAGGCCGAGCGCCGCCGCGGCCACCGCCAGGACCGCGAGGGAGGTGCTGAGCCCCACCACGAGCTGCCCGGCGCCCGCCACCAGCAGGCAGCCGCTGATCCAGCCGCGCAGCCGCCCGCGTCGCGCACCCCACGGCGCCAGCACCGCCGCCGCACCGGAGCCCGCGGCCACCGCGCTCAGCAGCACGCCCAGCGCGGCCAGCCCGGCGGCCGGGTCCCCCTCGCCCAGGACGCGGCGGCACAGCACCACCACCGCGACCGTCGTCAGGCCGAACGACCAGCGGTGCCAGGCCACCAGGCTCAGCGCCGCCGCCGCGGCCCGCCGCTCGCGCAGGTGCGCCACGCCCGCCACCACGTCGCGCACGCTGTCGCGCACCACCGCCGCGGCACCGCGCGCCGCGGCGGGCCGGGCCGCCGGGTCCGGGCCGAGCAGCCCGCGGGGGAAGCGCAGCGCCAGCGCACCGGCCAGCAGGTACCCGCCCGCCGCCACCAGCAGCGCCACCACGTCCGCGGACCCGCCCGTGCCGGCGGCGGCCGTCAGCGCCACCGTGACCGCCGCTCCCGTGCCGGCGGCGACGGTGCCCGCGCTGGGGGTCACCGAGTTCGCGATGACCAGCTGCTCGGGGACCACGACCCGCGGCAGGGCCGCCGACAGCCCCGCCAGCAGCGCGCGGTTCACCGACAGCACCGCCAGCGCCAGCGCGCCGACCAGCACGTCCCCCGCCCCGGCGGCCAGGGCGGCGGCGGCGCCCACCGCCAGCGCGGCGCGCAGCAGGTTGCCCAGACCCAGCACCGAGCGGCGCGGGCGGCGGTCCAGCAGCACCCCCGCCCACGGGCCCACCACCGTGAACGGCAGCAGCAGCACCGCCGAGGCGAACGCCACCTGCTCGGGGCTGGCCTGCCGTTCGGGGGAGAAGAAGAACAGCGACGCCAGACCGGCCTGGAAGGCGCCGTCGGCGGACTGCCCGGCCAGCCGCACCCCCAGCAGGTGGCGGTAGCGGGACGTGCCGGCCAGCCGCGCGAGCTCTGCGAGGACTCCGGAGCGCGGCACGCCGCCACGCTACGTCGGCCCGCGCCGACCCGGTGCCCCCCTGCGGGGGCGGGACGACGCGGCGGGGCGGGGCCGGGACGCGCGAGCCGGTCGGGGCGGTGGTGGAGGTCTCGTGCACACCCGGCGCGGCTGTCCCGCGTGGCGGGTGGTGCGCCGGGTGGCGCGCATACTGGGACGGCCGGCGGGTGGGGGCCCGGGCACGCGTACGGCCCCGCTGAAGATCCGGCCGGCGACTGCCGATGCACCGGCGGCGCACCCGCGCCGCGACGCGAGCCCGGCTCGCACCGCGCCCGACGCCCGGAGGACCAGACCGCAGTGGCTGCACGTCGTCCCGACCCCGCCTCGTCGTCCCGACGCCCGCAGCAGCCGGGCCGGCGGGGTGCCGCCCGCCCGTCCGCGCGCCGGCGCCGGGGCCGGCGCGCCCTGGCGTGGCTCGGCGGGCTGTTCGTCGCCGGCCTCGTCCTCGGCGTGGCCGGCTTCGCCACCGCGTACGCGCTGGTGGAGGTGCCGGACCCCAACGAGCTGGCCGACGCGCAGACCAGCACCGTCTACTACTCCGACGGCACCACGCCCATCGGCACCTTCTCCGAGGTCAACCGGCAGGACGTGGACATCGAGCAGGTGCCGGAGGTCGTGCAGCACGCCGTCCTCTCCGCCGAGGACCGCTCCTTCTACGAGAACCGGGGCGTCTCGCCCAGCGGCATCGCCCGCGCGCTGTGGAGCAACCTCAGCGAGGGCACCCAGCAGGGCGGCTCGACGATCACCCAGCAGTACGTGAAGAACTACTACCTGTCGGCCGAGCAGACGTACACCCGCAAGGCGAAGGAGTTCTTCCTCGCGCTGAAGATCGACCAGCAGCAGACCAAGGCGGAGACGCTGGAGGACTACCTCAACACCGTGTACTTCGGCCGTGGCGCGTACGGGATCCAGGCCGCCGCGCAGGAGTACTTCGGGGTGGACGTGGAGCAGCTGGACGCCTCCCAGGGCGCGCTGCTGGCCGCCGTCCTGAAGGCGCCCAGCAACTACGACCCGCACAACGACGCCGAGGCCGCCGCCCAGCGCGTCGACTACGTCCTCGACGGGATGGTCGAGGAGGGCTGGCTCACCGCCGAGGAGCGCGCCGCGGCGGGTCTTCCGGAGACGGTCGAGGACACCGACGACAACGAGCTCGCCGGGCCCGAGGGCTACCTGCTGGACACCGTCAAGCGGGAGCTGGTCAGCACCGTGGGCCTCACCGAGGCCGAGGTCGAGCGCGGCGGCCTGAGCATCGTCACCACCTTCGACGCGCAGGCGCAGGCCGCGGCCGTCGAGGCCGTGCAGGACCGGCTGCCCGAGGAGCTGCCCGAGGGCTTCCACGCGGCGCTGTCCGCGATCGACCCCGCCACCGGCGGCGTGGTCGCCATGTACGCCGGGGCGGACTACCTGGAGCGCCAGCGCAACGCCGTCACCCAGGACACCGCCCAGGCAGGCTCCACCTTCAAGCCGTTCACCCTGGTGGCGGCCCTGGAGGAGGGCACCTCGCTGCGCAGCACGTACAGCGGCGCCAGCCCGATGACCGTGGACGACTGGAAGGTCTCCAACTTCGGCGGCCGGTCCTACGGGCGCATCAACCTGCTGACGGCGACGGCGAACTCGGTGAACACCGTGTACGCGCAACTCAACGAGGAGGTCGGCCCCGAGGCCACCCGGGACGTCGCGATCCGCGCCGGCTACCCGCAGGGCACCGCGGGCCTGGCGGACCAGGACACCACCATCTCCAACGTGCTCGGCACCGCCTCCCCGCACCCCATCGACGTCACCCAGGCCTACGCGACCTTCGCGGCGCAGGGCGTGCGCACCCAGTGGCACACCATCGTCAACGTCACCGACGCCGACGGCACCCGCTCCTACACCGCCTCCCCGGCGCAGGAGCGCGTCTTCTCCGAGGACGTCGTCGCCGACGCCACCTACGCCATGCAGCAGGTCGTGCAGCAGGGCAGCGGCCGCTACGCGCGCAACCTGGGCCGCCCCGCGGCCGGCAAGACCGGCACCTCCTCCAGCAACAAGTCGGCCTGGTTCGCCGGCTACACCCCGCAGCTTGCGGCGTCCGTGGCGCTGTACCAGTCCGGGCCGGACGGCGAGGCGCAGTCGCTGGACCTGGGCGGCGGCGAGGTCACCGGCGGCTCCTACCCGGTGCGGATCTGGACCGACTTCATGGAGGGCGCGCTGGAGGGCACCGAGGAGCAGGACTTCCCCGACCCCGCCTACGTGGGCTCCTCGCGCGGGTCGTCCTCGTCGTCCTCGCGCGGGTCGTCGTCCTCCTCGACGTCGACCCGCAGCTCCAGCCCCACGGCGACGCCCACGGAGTCGGCCACGAGCACGGCCACCGCCTCGCCCACCGACGACGCCTCGCCCACCGGCACCCCGACGTCGACCTCGTCGGCCACCTCGACCTCCCGGCCGAGCGGCACGGCCACCGCCACGTCCCGCCCGACCGGTTCCACCCGCCCGACCGCCACCACCACCGCCACCGGCGGTGGTGGGGACGAGGACGAGGAGGAGGCCGCGAGCACCGGCGCCGCCGGCGAGGCGGCGGGGACGGGGCGCACCGCCGCGCCGAGCGCCGCGGGCGCCGCCGGGTAGGTCAAGCTGCTGTCGTGAGCACCGGCACCCCCGCGCCCCCGCCCGCGTCCCCGCAGCCGCCCACCCCCCTGCCGCCCACCCATCTGCCGCCCACCCCTCTGCCGCCCACCGCGGCCGACCCCGTGCTGCGCGGGGCCAGCGAGGTGGTCGGCGGCCCCGCCGGCCGTCGCCTCGCCGGGCCCGGGCCGTGGTGGGCGCGGCCCCTGCCGGTGCTCCTGGCGCTGACCTCGGTGCTGGTGGCGCTGGGCGCGCTCACCAAGCACCACTGCCGGGCGCGGGGCTGGAGCACCCCGGACCAGTTCACCCACGCCTGCTACTCCGACCTGCCGGTCGTCTACACCTCCTCGGGTCTCGCGGAGGGGCTCGGCCCCTACGCGGACGGGACGTCCCTGGGGCAGCCGCCGGTCACCGCGGCGCTCGCCTGGCTGGTGGGCCTGCTCGCCCCCGACGGCACCGGTGCCGACGCCCAGCGCGGCTACTTCGACGCCGCCGCCGTGGTCGTGCTGGTGGCCGCGCTCGTCACCGTCGCCGCCGTGGCCGTCGCCGCCGGGGCGCGCCGGCGCTGGGACGCGCTCCTGCTGGCGCTGAGCCCGCTGCTGGTGCTGACCGCGCTGGTCTCCTTCGACCTGGTGGGCGTGGCCCTGGCCACCGCCGGCCTGGCCGCGTGGGCGCGGCGGCGCCCGGTGGCCGCCGGGCTGCTGCTCGGCCTGGCCGTCGCGGCCCGCACCTACCCGCTGCTGCTGCTCCTGGCGATCGCCCTCGTCGCCCTGCGCGCCGGCCGCCGCCGGGCGGCGCTGACGACGCTCGCCGTCGCCGTCGCCGCGTGGGTGGCGGTGAGCGCCCCCGTCGCGCTGGCCGCCCCGGGCGCCTGGAGCGCGCACCTGCGCGACTGGTTCGGCCGCCCCGCCGGGTACGGCTCGCCGTGGCTGCTGCCGCAGCTGGTGGAGCGCGCCGGCGGCGACGCCGACGCGACCGGCCTGCCGCCCGGCGCGGTGACCGCACTGACGCTGTGCACCTGGTTCGCGTGGGTGCTGCTGGTGGCCCTGCTGGTGCTGTGGGCGCCGCGCCGGCCGCGCCTGCCGCAGGTGGCGTTCCTGCTGGTGGCTGGCGTGTGCCTGCTCGGCCCGGCGTTCCCCGTGCAGGCGTCCCTGTGGCTGGCGCCGCTGGCGGTGCTGGCCGTGCCGCGCTGGCGCGAGCACCTGCTGTGGTGGGCGGCGGAGGCGGCGTCCTTCGGCGCCGTGTGGCTGTTCATCGCCGGGCAGTCCACGCCCGAGCGGGCGCTGCCGCCGCAGTTCTACGCGCTGTTCCTGCTGCTGCGCCTGGCGGCGGTGGCGTGGCTGGTCGTCGTGGTGGTGCGCGACGTGCGCTCGCCGTGGCGCGACCCGGTGCGGGGCGAGGGGCTGGACGACCCGGCCGGCGGGGACGTGGACGGGCGGCCGGACGCGCTGGTGGTGCGGGTGGCCTGAGGCCGCCGTCCGGCGCGGGTGGTGCACGCCGCCGGTGGGGGCCGTCGCGGTGTCCCCAGGGGCGGCCGGGGCGGGGGAGGCCGGGGCCGCTGTGGACGGGGCGGGTGCCGCCCGGACCGTGCGGCACGGTGAGTGCCGAGGGGCCGGTAGACTGCTGCGGTTCCGTGCCCGTCCCAGGGCGCGGTCGACGCACCGAGACCCTCCTGCCACGGAGAGACCGTGGCCGCCTGAGACCGAAGGAGGTGGGGAATGAGCGCGCGTCAGTACGAGCTCATGGTGATCCTCGACGCGGAGCTGGAGGAGCGCACGGTCGGCCCGTCGCTCGACCGGTTCCTCAACGTGGTCCGCCAGGGCGGTGGCGAGGTCGGCAAGGTCGACATCTGGGGCCGCCGTCGCCTGGCCTACGACATCAAGAAGAAGTCCGAGGGCATCTACGCCGTCGTCGAGCTGAACACCACGCCCGCCGTGGCGCAGGAGCTGGACCGCCAGCTGAACCTCAACGAGGCGGTGCTGCGGACGAAGCTGCTCCGCGCCGAGGCCGCCTGATGGCGGGCGAGACCGTCATCACGCTGGTCGGCAACCTGACCAACGACCCGGAGCTGCGCTTCACCCCCTCGGGTGCGGCCGTGGCCTCCTTCACCGTCGCCTCCACCCCCCGCACGTTCGACCGCCAGTCGAACGAGTGGAAGGACGGCGAGACGCTGTTCATGCGTTGCTCGGTGTGGCGCGAGGCGGCGGAGAACGTCGCCGAGTCCCTCACCCGCGGCACGCGCGTGGTCGTCACCGGCCGCCTGCAGTCGCGCACCTTCGACACCAAGGAGGGTGAGCGGCGCACCGTCATCGAGATGCAGGTCGACGAGGTCGGCCCCTCGCTGCGCTACGCCACCGCGAAGGTCACCAAGGCCTCCCGCGGCGGCGGCGGTGGTGGGTTCGGCGGCGGCGGCGGCTTCGGTGGCGGCGGCAACCCCGGTGGCGGCGGCTCCGGCGGTGGCAACCCCGGCGGTGGCGGCGGCTGGGGCGCGAGCTCCGGCGGCGGCCAGCAGCAGCAGGACGACCCCTGGGCCACCGGCCCCTCGCAGGGGTCCGGCGGCGGCTGGGGCGGCTCGTCCAACGACGACCCGCCGTTCTGACGGACGACGCCCCGCAGCACTCCAGGCCCCGCGCGGCCTGACCCTCGGTGCGCCGCGGCACCCGCCGCGGCCCACCGAGCACCACGAACGACGTCATCCCGGGGCAGCACCCCGGGCTCTCACGAGAGGGGAGCACCACGATGGCCAAGGTGCCCGTGCGCAAGCCCAAGAAGAAGCAGAACCCGCTCAAGGCGGCCAAGATCGAGGCCGTCGACTACAAGGACACCGCGCTGCTGCGCAAGTTCATCTCCGACCGCGGCAAGATCCGCGCGCGCCGGGTGACGGGCGTGTCCGTCCAGGAGCAGCGTCAGATCGCCAAGGCGATCAAGAACGCTCGCGAGATGGCGCTGCTGCCCTACAGCAGCTCCGCGCGCTGAGGAGGAGGGACGAGATGAAGCTCATCCTCACCCACGAGGTGTCCGGCCTCGGCACGCCCGGCGACGTCGTGGAGGTCAAGGACGGCTACGGCCGCAACTACCTCCTGCCGCGCAACCTGGCCACGCCGTGGACCAAGGGCGGCGAGAAGCAGGTCGAGTCGATCCGCAAGGCTCGCAAGACCCGCGAGATCGCCAGCATCGACGACGCCAAGGCCGTCAAGCAGTCGATCGAGTCGCGCACCGTGGCGTACGCCGCGCGTGCCGGCCAGGGCGGGCGCCTGTTCGGCGCCGTCACCCCGGCGGACGTGGCGCTGGCCGTGACCGCCGCCGGTGGCCCGGCGATCGACAAGCGCAAGGTCGAGCTGCCCCAGCCGATCCGCACCGTCGGTGTGCACAAGGCGTTCGTGCGCCTGCACCCCGAGGTGTCGGCGACCGTCACCATCGACGTCGTCGCAGCCCAGGGCTGAGCGGCTCACCACCGCGCACAGCAGGGGCCGGCCGCGCACCGCGCGGCCGGCCCTCCGCGCGTCCGGAGGTCCTGCTCCGAACGGGTGCCCGCCCGTGCAGGCGACCACCGCGGGCGCCGATGCCACCACGTGCGCACCACCGACCTGGCGACCCTGACCTTCCGGGCCCACTGCGTGGCGGCCCCGTCGCTCGTCGTCGTGTGGGCCGTCCTGCCGGACGGGCTCCTGCGTTCCGCCGTGCACGCCCTCACCGGGCTCACCTGCGCCGCGCTCGTGGCCGTCGGCACCCGCCTGCGCCGCCCCCGCAACCCCACGGGGTGGTGGCTCGTCGCCGCCGGGGTGGCCGCGTGGGCGCTCGGCGACCTCGTGTACTCCTACCTGGAGCTCGTGGTGGGGATCGAGCCGTTCCCCTCGGTGGCCGACGTCCTCTACCTCGCCGCCTACCCCCTGCTGGCGCTGGGGCTGTGGTCGTTCGTGCGCTCGCGCACCGGCCGCGGCGACCGCGAGGGCGTCATCGACACCGCCATCATCACCATCGGGTTCGTGCTGCTGAGCTGGATCTTCCTCATGCAGCCCACCCTGGCCGACGGCAGCGCCTCCGTGGCGACGCGCGTGCTG
The DNA here is from genome assembly GCF_022669155.1 of Kineococcus sp. TRM81007. Lineage (GTDB taxonomy): Bacteria > Actinomycetota > Actinomycetes > Actinomycetales > Kineococcaceae > Kineococcus. The sequence goes on from NZ_JALBVB010000016.1 coordinate 79,410, forward strand.
GCCGCCCTGTACCCCGTCGGGGACGTGCTGCTGCTCGCGCTGCTGGTGCGCCTGCTCACCTCCAGCGGCGCCCGCACCGCCTCGTTCCGCCTCCTGGGCGCCGGGATCCTGATCATGCTCGTCAGCGACAGCGCCTACCAGGTGCAGAGCCTCGACGGCGTCTACTCGCCGATCCTCGACGCCGGCTGGCTCGCCTCGTACGCGTGCATCGCCGCCGCCGCCCTGCACCCCTCGATGCGGCGGCTGACGGAGGTGGAGCCCACCACCGGCGTGGAGTTCAGCCGGGGGCGACTGCTGGCGCTGATGCTCGCCAGCCTGCTCTCGCCCGGGACGATGCTGCTGCAGCTCGCCCTGGGCCTGTCCCCGGAGCTGTGGGCGGTCGGTCTCAGCTCCGTGGTCCTCTTCGTCCTCGTCGTGCTGCGCATGTCCGGTCTGCTCACGCGCGTGCAGCAGCAGTCCGAGCAGCTGGCCGCGCTGGCCCGCACCGACGCCCTCACCGGCCTGCCCAACCGCCGCAGCGGCGACGCCGAGCTGCACCGCCTGCAGCAGGCCGCGCTCGCCGGCGGGCAGCCGCTGTCCGTGGCGCTGCTGGACCTGGACCGCTTCAAGAGCTTCAACGACACCTTCGGCCACCCCGCCGGCGACCGGTTGCTGTCGGAGGCCGCGGCCGCATGGACCGCCGGGCTCGCCGGCACCGGCGGCGTCCTGGCCCGCTGGGGCGGGGAGGAATTCCTCGTGCTGCTGCCGGAGCACGACCTGGACGCCGCCGCCGACGCGGTGGGCCGGCTGCGCCCGTGCACCCCCCTGGGTCAGACGTTCTCCGCCGGCGTGGCCCAGTGGGACCGCGCCGAGACGCTCGCCGCCCTCGTCGCCCGGGTCGACGCGGCGCTGTACGAGGCCAAGCACGCCGGCCGCGACCGGGTCGTGCCGGCCGGCGCGGCGGCGGCCGCCGGACCGGCCGTGCCGGCGCCTGCGCCGGCTCCCGCACCCGCCGCGCAGCCGGTGCCCCCGCCCGCGCAGCCGGTCGGCTGACCGGCCTCCCCGGCCGCCCGCTCAGCCGGCGCCGGTGACCACCCAGGCGCCGGAGCGCTCCCGCCGCACCAGCGTGAGCAGCCGGGCCGTGGAGTAGGCCCCCGCGAAGGACACCCACAACCACACCAGTCCCGCGCGGCCCGGCGGCGCCACGGCCAGCACCAGCAGGGCCAGCGGCGCGTACGCCGCCAGGGTCACCACCCCGGCGCGCGCCAGGTACCGCCCGTCACCGGCGCCGATGAGCACCCCGTCCAGCACGAACACCCAGCCGGCCACCGGCAGGCTCAGGCCGACGACCACGAGCGCGGCGGCCAGGTCGCCGCGCACCTGCGCCGTGGGGGCGAACAGGCCCGCCACCGGCCACGAGGTCGCCGCCACGAGCACGCCGAGGACGGCGCCGACGGCCACCCCCCACTGCGAGGTGCGGCGCACGGTGGCGCGCACCCCGGCGACGTCCCCGGAGCCCAGGTCGCGCCCGACGAGGGCCTGCGCGGCGATGGCGAGGGCGTCCAGCGCGAGGGCCGTGGTCGTCCACACCGTCATCGCCACCTGGTGGGCGGCGAGCCCGGAGTCGCCCTGGGCGGCCGCCACGTACGTCGTCAGCAGCAGCGCGACCCGCAGCGTGAGGGTGCGCACGAGCAGCGGCACGCCGTCGCGGGCGCTGCGCAGGACGCCCAGGCCGTGCGGGCGCACCCGGGCACCGGAGCGCCGCACACCGCGCACCACCACGGCCGCCAGGACCACGGCCATGAGGACCTGCGTGGCGGCGGTGCCGGCGGCGGACCCGGCGATGCCCCAGCCGGCGCCGTGCACGAGCAGCAGGTTGAGGGCGACGTTGAGGCCGGCGCCGGAGGCGGCGACCGCCAGCGGCGTGCGGGTGTCCTGCAGGCCGCGCAGCACGCCGGTCGCGGCGAGCACCACGAGCATCCCGGGCAGCCCCCACAGGCTGACCCGCAGGTACGTCAGCGCGTACGGGCGGGCCTCGGCGGAGACGCCCAGGGCGTCCACCAGCGGTCCGGCGGCCGCGTGCGCGAGGACGGCGGCGACGGTGCCCAGGCCCAGCGCCAGCCACACCCCGTCCACGCCGGCTGACAGGGCGCCGGGCGCGTCCCCGGCGCCCAGGCGGCGGGCGACGGACGCGGTGGTGCCGTAGGCGAGGAAGACGAACAGGCTGACGGCGGCGCTGAGCACCGCCCCGGCCACCCCCAGCCCCGCCAGCGGCAGCGTGCCCAGGCTCGCGACGATCGCCGAGTCGGCCAGCAGGAACAGCGGCTCGGCCACGAGGGCGCCCAGCGCGGGCACGGCCAACCGGGCGATGTCGGCGTCCCGCGGTCCCGCCTTGAGCCCCCGCACCGAACCGTCACCGAACCGCAACCCCACCGTCGGCCTCCCGTCGTCCCGGTGGATTTCCCCTCCACAGCGGGTGGACGGCATCGTCGCAGGTCAAAGGGGGTGAGTGGATGGCGGGGGGCGCAGATCCGCAGGTTGTCCCCAGGGTTGTCCACGCCCTGTGCACCACCACCCCCAACTCGTCCACAGGTTGTCAACCGGCCTGTGCACAGGCGGGTTTGACCGCTGCTCCCCGAGTGCGTCAATGTGCCGGGACCGTGGTGTCGGACCCTGCCGGTAGACCTCGGTCGACAGCGGTGGCAGTACCGGTGGACGGCCGTCCCGGCCGGCTCCGGGTGGCGGGGAAGAGGGGCTCACCAGCGTGACGACGTTCGACGACGCGCCGGCCCGGTCCGGAGGGTCGAAGGGTCCCCGGCGGCGGGGTGACGGCGGCGACCGCGGGCCCGAGGTGGGCAGCGAGGCGTTCGAGCGCATGCCCCCGCAGGACATCGCCGCCGAGCAGGGCGTGCTCGGCGGGATGATGCTCTCCAAGGACGCCATCGCCGACGTCGTGGAGGTCCTCAAGGGCGTCGACTTCTACCGCCCCGCCCACGAGCTGATCTACGAGTCGATCCTCGACCTCTACTCCCGCGGCGAGCCCGCCGACCCCGTCACGGTCTCCGCGGAGCTCACCAACCGCGGCGAGCTCGCCCGCGTCGGCGGCACCCCGTACCTGCACGACCTCATCTCCACCGTCCCCACCGCCGCCAACGCGGGCTTCTACGCCCGCATCGTCCGCGAGCGCGCCGTGCTGCGCCGCCTCGTGGAGGCCGGGACCCGCATCGTGCAGATGGGCTACGGCGCCGACGGCATGGACGTCGACGCCATCGTCAACTCCGCCCAGGCCGAGGTGTACGCGGTCACGGAGAAGCGGGTGAAGGAGGACTACGCCGTCCTCGGCGACGTCATCGAGGGCGCCATCGACGAGATCGAGGCCAGCTCCCACCGCGGCGAGGGCATGGTGGGCGTGCCCACCGGCTTCGCCGACCTGGACGGCCTGACCAACGGCCTGCACCCCGGCCAGATGATCGTCATCGCGGCGAGGCCGGCCGTGGGCAAGAGCACCCTGGGACTGGACATCGCCCGCGCCGCCTCGATCAAGCACGGCCTGGCGTCGGTGATCTTCTCCCTGGAGATGGGCCGCAACGAGATCTCCATGCGCCTGCTGTCCGCCGAGGCGCGCATCCCCCTGCAGAACATGCGCAAGGGCACGATGCGCGAGGAGGACTGGACGAAGCTGGCCCGCACCATGGGGTCGATCTCCGAGGCGCCGCTGTACATCGACGACTCGCCGAACATGTCGCTGATGGAGATCCGCTCGAAGTGCCGGCGGCTGAAGCAGCGCGCCGACCTCAAGCTCGTCATCGTCGACTACCTGCAGCTGATGACGTCCGGCAAGCGGGTGGAGAGCCGCCAGCAGGAGGTCTCGGAGTTCTCCCGCGCCCTGAAGCTGCTGGCGAAGGAGCTCGAGGTCCCCGTCATCGCGCTGTCGCAGCTGAACCGAGGCCCGGAGCAGCGCACCGACAAGAAGCCGCAGATGAGCGACCTGCGCGAGTCCGGTTGCCTCACCGCCGACACGCGCGTCCTGCGCGCGGACACCGGCGCGGAGACGAGCATGGAGGAGCTGTTCGCCCTCCAGGCCCGCGACGTGCCGGTGTGGGCGCTGGACGACTCGCTGCGCTACGTGCGCCGCCACCTCACCCACGTGTTCCCCACCGGTGTGAAGCCGGTCTTCCGCCTGCGCCTCGCCTCCGGCAAGGAGGTGCGGGCGACCGCGAACCACCCGTTCCTCACCTACGACGGGTGGCGGCCGCTGGGTGAGCTGAGCGCCGGGGACCGCCTCGCGGTGCCGCGCCACGTTCCTGGGCCCGAGCGGGTGGCCAGCTGGGAGGACGACCGCGTCCTGCTGCTCGCGCACCTGATCGGCGACGGCTCGTTCGTGCGTCGTCAGCCGTTGCGCTACGCCAGCGTCGACGAGGCCAACCTCGTGGCCGTCACCGAGGCAGCCGCCTCGGCGTTCGGCATCACTGCCGTGCGCGACGAGTACGCGGCTGCGCGGTGCACCACGCTGCGACTGCCCGCTCCGTACCGCCTCACCCACGGGAAGCGGAACCCGATCGCCGAGTGGCTGGACGACCTCGGGCTCTTCGGCCTGCGCAGCTACGAGAAGTTCGTTCCCGTGGAGCTCTTCCACCTGCCGAAGCGGCAGGTGGCCCTCTTCCTACGACACATCTGGGCTACGGACGGTTCGGTCACCGTCCACGCCGGCGGGCGTGGTGGGCGCATCTACTACGCCTCCACGAGTCGTCGACTCGTGGAGGACCTGTCCCGGCTGCTGCTGCGCTTCGGCGTCTCCACGAGAGTGCGGCAGGCGACGCCGAAGGGCTCGTACCGCTCGGGTTGGACGCTCGACGTGTCGGGCGTCGACGACCAGCGCCGTTTCCTGCAAGAGATCGGGGTCCACGGAGCCCGCGGTGCCTCCGCCGAGCGTCTGCTCGACGTGGTGCGCGACCTCAGCGGCAATCCGAACGTGGACACGGTCCCCCGGCAGGTGTGGGACGACGTGCGCCGCGCTCTCGTGGAGAAGGGCATGACGCACCGTGAGTTCGCGGCAGCGATGGGCACGCAGTTCTGCGGCAGCACGATGTGGAAGCACGCGCCGTCGCGCGCCCGTCTCGCCCGCGTCGCGGAGGTGCTCGGCGACGCCGACCTGGAAGTCATGGCCGTCAACGACGTGCTGTGGGACGAGGTCGTCGCCGTCGAGCCGGACGGGCAGGAGCAGGTGTTCGACGCGACCGTCGCCGGTGGTCACAACTTCGTCGCCAACGGGATCGCCGTCCACAACTCCATCGAGCAGGACGCCGACATGGTCGTCCTCCTGCACCGCGAGGACATGTACGAGAAGGAGTCCCCGCGCGCCGGCGAAGCGGACTTCATCGTCGCCAAGCACCGCAACGGCCCCACCGACACCATCACCGTGGCGTTCCAGGGTCACTACTCGCGCTTCGTGGACATGGCGACCTGACGGGGGACCGGTGTGGACGGCGAGGGGGACGGCGGCGGGGTGGGCTGCTGGCTGCACCTGGTGTGCCCGGGGTGCGGGGCGGTGCGGGAGGTCCCCGAGGACGCGGCGTGCCCCGCGTGCGGGGCGCCACCCCCACCGGGAGACTGATCACCAGCCAGCACGCACCCCCCGGGAGGACACCGTGGTCGACCTGCGAAGCGCCACCGACGAGCACCTGAACACCGCGCGCGCCTCCGCGCACGGCCGCAGCGCGCACCTGCTCGTGCACGACGGGCACCTGCGCCAGACCCTCATCGCCCTGCGCGCCGGTGAGGGCCTCTCCGAGCACAACCCGCCCCAGGCGGGCAGCGTGCACGTCCTCGTCGGCCGGGTGCGCATCACCGCCGGCGACGAGGAGACCGAGGTCGGTGGCGGTGAACTGGTCGAACTGGTCCACCAGCGCCACTCCGTCTCCGCCCTGGAGGACTCCGTGTTCCTCCTGACCACGGTGACCGGCCTGCCGGACGGGGACCCCACCGTCTGAGGGTCCGCCCGGACGGGCCGGCCCCTCAGACCGGCTGGCGCACCACCAGCGCCGTCGTCTCGAACTCCTCGTCCGCGACCGCGCGGGCGCTCAGGCCCGCGGCGGTCGCGGCCGCCAGCGCGGCGTCCACCTGCCGGTCGGCGACCTCCGACAGCAGCGACCCGCCCGGCCGCAACCACGCAGCCGCCCCCGCCAGCACCCGGCGCAGCACCCCCAGCCCGTCGACCCCGCCGTCCAGGGCGGCGCGCGCCTCGTGCTCGCGCGCCTCCGGCGGGAGCAGCGCCACCTCACCGCTCGGCACGTACGGCACGTTCGCCACCACCACGTCCACGCCGCCCAGCAGCGCAGGGGGCAGCGCGTCGAACAGGTCGCCGCGGTGCACGTGCGCCCCGGGCAGGTTCACCCGCGCGCACCGCACCGCCGCGGCGTCCACGTCGGCGGCGTGCACCACCAGCCCCGGCACGCGCGCGGCCAGCGCCGCCGCCAGGGCGCCCGTGCCGCAGCACAGGTCCACGAGCGTCGACCCGGGCGCCAGCAGTGGCGCCGCGAGGTCCACGAGGAGGCCGGAGCGGTGCCGGGGCACGAACACGCCAGGTTCCACGCGCAGTCGCGACCCGCGGAACGCCGCCCACCCCAGCACCTGCTCCAGCGGCTCCCCGCCGGCGCGGCGGGCGGTGAGGGCGTCCAGGTGGGCGGGGGAGGACGCCGCCTCGCGCAGCAGCGCCGCCTCCCGTTCCGCGAACACGCACCCGGCGGCGCGCAGCCGCTCGGCGAGGGTGTCGGTGCCCCGGGGTTCGGTGCCCACGGGTCAGGAGCGGGCGAGGAACGCGGTCAGGCCCTCCACGACGACGCGGTGGTCCTCCGCCTCCGGCAGCCCGGACACCGCGACCGCCCCGACGCAGCCGACGCCGCGCACCAGCACGGGGAACGCGCCGCCGTGGGCGGCGTACCGGCCGGTGTCCAGGCGCGAGTCGGTGTCGAAGTGCCCGCCGGCGGCGCGGAAGCGGGTGCCCACCAGGTAGGAGGAGCGGCCGTAGAGGTCGACGACGGCCATCTTGCGGTCCAGCCACACGTCGTTGTCGGCGGAGGAACCGGGCAGGCCGACGTGGAAGAGGCGCTGGCCGTTGCGTCGCACCGCGACCGCCACCGGCAGGTCGAGGGACACGGCGCGCTCGGCGAGGAGGGTGCCCAGCCGCCACGCGGTGAGGTTGTCGAAGGCGTCGAAGACCAGTTCGGCCTCCTGCGCCTCCAGCTCGGCGAGCAGGGCGGCGTGGTCGTCGGTCATCGGGATCTCCTCAGGGTCGGCGGCGGGCGGCGAGGGTACAGGCGCCGGCGAGGACGACGAGGCCGCGCCGCACGTGGTGGGCACGTTCCCAGCGGTCCCGCCCCTCCCGCCAGCCGGGGACCTCCGCGTCGGGCGTCCACGTGCGCAGCTGCCGGTTGAACGGCACGTGCACGCGCACGGTGAGCACGACCGCCCCCGCCACGGCCGCCACCGACACCGCCCGCCACGCCGCGGCGGCCGGGTCGCGCCGCGCCAGGGCGCTCGCGGCGAGCAGACCGGACCCCATCGACGCCACCGACAGCGCGGGGGCCAGCCGGCGCATCACGGCGTCGGCGCGCTGCTGGTGCGGCACGTACTGCGCGAAACCCGTCGTGCGGCGACGCCGCCCGGCCGGGTCGGGGACGATCGCCGCCGCGAGGACGGCGGTGAGGACGTCGTGGGCGCGGGCCGGCGGTGAGGTCACGGGGCGATCCTGCCGGAACGGCGTTCCCCGCGGGCCGGTGTCTCGAGTGCGTCCGATCGGCAAGGTGGTCCCGTCGTCCATCCGGCGAGAGGCAGCGTCCGTCGCCCGGCTGGTCAGGACGGCGAGGAGAACACCGGTGAACGACTCACCGCACCCGTACCACCGCCTCGAGCACCTGCCCGTCGCCAGCTTCGTCCGCTGGCGAGGCCCTGCCGACGAGGCCGGCAGGATGCGGTTCCAGCCCCATCACCCCGGCCGGCTCGTGCACGCCATCGCCGAGCTCTTGTCCCTGCAGCCGGGCTACCCGGGCAGGGTCAGCAGCAGCGGGGAGAAGGACGTCTGCGTCAAGTGGGCTCTTCGGATCCACGAGTGGGAAGGCCGTACTGACCTCCCCACTCAGGAGTCAGGTCCGTAGCGAAACCATCCGCTCGTACAACTGCCCGGTGACGGTCCCGTCCCCGCGCAGGAACCGGCTCAACAGACCCGCGGCCATCTGATCGGTCAGGGCCAGCTCGAGCAGCTCCCGCACGGCCGGGTCGTCGAGGTGGTCGCCAGTCATGCAGCAAGGCAAGGAATCGCTCGGGGTACTCCAGCGAGGGCACGTCAGCGGCAGCGGGCGTGGTGTGGGGCATCCCTACACCGCGCGGCCTCGCTCGACGGGCTCCTCACCCGGCAGGGCCGAGCCGATCTAGGAGAACGATGCGACGGGATCGCCGAAGGCGCCGTCGTCGGGGACCACGCCGAGTCCGGGACCGGTCGGCACCTGGATGCGGCCGCCCTCGACCCGGACCGGGTTCGCCGAGTCGTAGTGGAGGTTCACGAAGGGTTCGGCGATCCAGACGCCCTCGAGCAGGCGGGGGTGCACGGTCGCGGCGATGTGGACGCAGGCCGCGGCGATGATGTCCCCGCCCCAGGAGTCGTCGCAGGTGTGGGGCAGCGAGCGTGCCTCGCAGACGTCGCGGACGGTGGCCATGGCGCCGAGGCCGCCCAGGCGGGTGACCTTGAGGCCGAACCCGTCGCACACCCCCAGCGAGATCGCCCGCAGCACCTCACCCAGGCCCTCGGTGCTCTCGTCCAGGTAGACCGGGTGGTCCAGCTGGGCGCGGATCGCGGCGATCTCCTCCACGGTGTTGCAGGGCTGCTCGAACACGAACGGGATGTCGGCGCACTCCCGGTCGATCCGCAGGACGTCGCGCGTGAGCAGCGCCCGGTTGGCGTCGACGACGAGCCGTGTGCAGCCGGTCGCCTCCCACACTTTCCGGATCGCCTCGATGTCGATCTCGACCGGCCGTCCACCGACCTTCACCTGGAGGCGGGGGTAGCCCTCGGCGATCTTCTGCGCCGCGATGCGGGCGGTCTCGTCGGGGTCGTCGGGCGTCAGCGAGTAGTACGAGTCGACCTGATCGGTCGTCGCGCCGCCGAGCATGTCGCACACCCGCAGGCCGTGGGCCTTGCCGAGCAGGTCGTGCACCGCGATGTCGATCGCGGCCTTGGCGTAGTTGTGGCCGTGGAGCAGGTCGTGCAGCGCGCGCTGGATCGTCGAGGGCCCGGTCACGGTCTGGCCGATCAGCCCCGGGGCCATCTGGGTCAGGGCCGCGCGGGCGCCGAGTGCGTGGGCCGGGGCGTGGGTCGGGCCGATGGGGCACGTCTCGCCCCATCCGGAGAGCCCGGTGTCGGACACGATCTGCACGAGCGTCGAGTCCAGGGCGGTGTAGGCGCCCTCGGACAACCGGTAGACGGTGCCGTTCAACGGCAGGTCGACCTGGTAGAGGTGGATCTCGGCGATCCGCATGCGTTCCTCCCGATCCGTGTGTCGGCGTCGGTGTCGTCGATCCGGGTGGAGCTCGACGCTACTGGTGCTGTGCTGCTGATCCTGCTGGGGGTCCTGTGCTGCTGGCCCTGTCAGGTCGATCGACCGTCATGGGCGAGGGGGTGGTGGCGGCTTCGCGGGCGGTCTGCGGGGCAGTGGGGTCGGCGTCGGCCGAGTGGAGCGTGGTGGCGCCTTCGTGCACGGTGAGCAGCTGCGCCTCGAGGGTCTCGGGATCGTGCTGGCGGAAGTCGGCGGCGAGATCGTGCAGGTAGCCGCGCAACCAGGTCGTGCGGTCGCGGGTGATGCGGGTGATGCGGGTGTTCGGGATCGGCGAGCCCGTTGACCGGTGCTGGCGGACGAGCGGGTGGTTCTCGCGCTCAGTTTGCGCTCGGTCATCGCCATCATGTGGGTGAGCGGTAAGGCGGTGCGTCTCGCCGGCGGGAACGATCAAGCCCGCCACGATCGGATGGATCACGATCGATCAACGAACGGCTGCACCGTGCGCCCCTCCTGCGAGCCGTCCGGCCCCCGGCACGGTGCCGACCCGTGTGCCGTCGCCGATCAGCTGCTGGGTCTGGATGGTCTGCACCTGCTCGCCCTGCACCGCCTCGACCCCGACCCCAGCCCTGACGCTGAGCACCCGCGCGGGCTGCTGCGCCTGACCGTCCAGACCGGCCCACCCGAGGTGGTCGCCTGCCGGGACTGCGGGGTGCTCGCCGCCGATCACGGCCGGCGCGAGCACCGCATGGCCGATGCGCCCTGCTTCGGCACACCCGTGCAGCTGATCTGGCGCAAACGGCGCTGGCGACGCCGCGAACAACGTTGCCCGACGGGCGTCTGGTCCGAGGAACACCCTGCACTGCCCGAGCGGACCAAGCTCACCATCCGCGCTCACGCCGCCGACGACCTCGACGCGGCATCAGCCCGATCCGCGCGGCTGGCTGGCGTCGACACACTCGGGGTCGATGAGCACATCCGGCGCCCCTCAGCCCGTCACCGCAACCGTGCCGTCACCTCCATCGTCGACCTGACCCGCGACCAGCACGGCCGTGTCCACGCCCGCCTGCTCGACGTCACCCTCGGCCGCTCGGGACCGGGCTACGCGACCTGGATCCGCGCCCAGACCCGCGAGTTCGTCGACGGCATCACCCACGCTCCCCTGGACCCGTTTGGCGGCTACGCCAACGCCATCCGCACCGAACTACCCGACGGCACCATCACCGTCCTGGACGCCTTCCACGTCGTGAAGCTCGCCTCCACCGCGATGGACGAGGTTCGCCGCCGCGTGCAGCAGGCCACCCTGGGCCGGCGCGGTCACAAGAAGGACCCGCTCTACCGGATCCGCCGGTTGCTGACCACGGCCCGGGAGAACCTCACCGACCGCGGCTGCGCCAGCCTCGAGGCTGCACTGCAGGCCGGTGACCCCGGCTGGGAGGTCACCGTGGCCTGGCCCGCCTACCAGGACCTTCGCTCGATGTTCCACGCCCCGACCCCGGCTGCGGGCCGGGCCATCGCGCAGCGGGTTCTCGACAGCTTTCACCGCTGCCCGATCCCGGAGATCGCCCGGCTCGGTCGAACGCTGCGGTTGTGGCGGGCGGAGGTGCTGGCTTACTTCGATGACCCGCACCGCTACCGCATCAGCAACGGTGGCACCGAGGCCATCGACCTCATCATCGAGAGGACCCGCCGCCTGGCCCACGGGTTCCGCAACTTCACCAACTACCGCATCCGCATCCTGCTCGCCGCCGACGGCACCCGACCCTGGCGACGTCGCCGGCGCGGGTCAGGGTGAGCTACCCACCCGCAGATCCGAAGAGCCCGTTAGGCTCTTCGGATCTTCGGGTGGGAAGGCAGACCTGGCCCGATGGGCTGGGCCGCGGCAGACCACTGGCTACCCCGCGGCCGAGGTGTTGCACTGACCGCCTGAGCCCGCAGGCATGTCCGTGCGTCTTCACCGCAGGTGCCGGTTGATCACCTCCGCCAGTTCCGTGGCGTCGAGGTCGCCGGCGGCCACGGCGAGGACCATCTGCTCGGCGTCGTCGACGTCCATGACCAGGTCGGTGCCGTTGAGCAGGCAGAAGACGCGGGCGGCGGACCAGGCCAGGCGCTTGTTGCCGTCGACCAGCGGGTGGTTGCGGGCCAGGGAGTGCATCAGCGCGGCGGTCTTCTCGGCCAGGTCGGGGTAGGCCTCGCGGCCGAAGACGGTGGTGCGGGGGCGCGCGGCGGCTGAAGCCAGCAGTCCCAGATCGTGGACCTGGACGTCCTCGACGACGCCGGCGGCGATCTCCAGCAGGTCCTCGGTAGTCAGGTGGTCGATCGGGGGGTGCGGCTCGGTCACCGGGCGAGGCGGGCCAGGAGTTCGGCGTCCTCGGTGCGCACCTGGTCGATGGCCGCGCGCAGGCGCGCAGGGCGGTCGGAGACGTACTCACCGATGGCGGTGCGAGCCACTTCCTGCATGGAGCGGCCCTCCTGCTCGGCGCGTCGGCGCAAGGCCTCGGTCTCCTCCTCGGTCAGTCGTAGGTTCATGGCCACCCGTGGATGGTACCGCTGTGGTACCGAGTGGGCCAGGCGCTTGGCCATCGACATGTGCGCGAAGTCGCCAACCATGATCGCGCTCGGAGGGCGGGATGACCGTGAAGTCGCATACCGACGTACCACCTCCGCGACGGGCTGGCCCTACCCGGC
>NZ_JALBVB010000017.1 GCF_022669155.1 Kineococcus sp. TRM81007
CGGTGCAGATGCCGGCGCTCGGGGAGAGCGTCACCGAGGGCACCGTCACCCGCTGGCTGAAGTCGGTCGGTGACACCGTCGAGGTGGACGAGCCCCTGCTGGAGGTGTCCACCGACAAGGTCGACACCGAGATCCCCTCTCCCGTGGCCGGGACCCTGCTGGAGATCCTGGTCGGCGAGGACGAGACCGTCGAGGTCGGCACCGACCTCGCCCGAGTCGGCGACCCCTCCGAGCAGGGCTCCGCCCCGCAGCAGGACGCCCCCGCCGAGCAGCCCGC
>NZ_JALBVB010000018.1 GCF_022669155.1 Kineococcus sp. TRM81007
TCCGCCACCACCTCCGAGATGGTCCGCAACGTCACCGAGGTGTCCACCGGCAGCCAGGAGATCGCCACCAACATCTCCGGCATCGCCGCGGCCGCGGAGCAGACCACGGCCGGGGCGGGCCGGGCCGGGCGGTGGGGCGCTCACTAGGGTGAGCGCATGCGCATCGCCAGGTTCTCCGCCGCCGGTTCCGACCCGCGCTACGGCGTGGTCGAGGGCGCGCCGGGGGAGGAGGAGATCCTCGTCGTCTCCGGCGACCCCCTGTTCACGCCGCTGAACCCCACCGGGGAGCGCGTGCCGCTGGCCGACGCCCGCCTGCTGGCGCCGGTGATCCCCCGCAGCAAGGTCCTCGGCATCGGCCGCAACTACGCCGACCACGCCGCGGAGCTGGGCAACGAGGTGCCCGCCGAGCCGCTGGTGTTCACCGTGCCGAACACCTCCGTGGCGGGTCCCGGCGACCCGCTGCCGATCCCGGGGTGGGCTGGGGAGGAGCTGCACTACGAGGGTGAGCTGGCCGTGGTGATCCGCCGGCTGTGCAAGGACGTCCCGCGCGAGCGGGTCGGCGAGGTGGTCTTCGGGTACACCGTCGCCAACGACGTCACCGCGCGCAGCCTGCAGAAGTCCGACGGGCAGTGGTGGCGCGCCAAGGGCGCGGACGGCTTCACCCCGCTGGGCCCGTGGATCGAGACCGACCTGGACCCCGCCGACCTGCGCATCGTCACCCGCCTCGCCGACGGCCCCGCCGAGGAGGGCGGGGTCGTCCAGGACGGCCGCACCTCCTCGATGGTCCACGACGTGCCCTCGATCATCGCCCACGTCTCGCGGGCGATGACGCTGCTGCCGGGCGACGTGGTCCTCACCGGCACCCCCGCCGGGGTGGGCCCGGTGCGCGCCGGGCAGCGCGTGGACGTGGAGGTGGAGGGCATCGGCACCCTGTCCACGCCGTTCACCGCCCCGCAGGACTGACGGGCCGGGACGGCGGCGGCGCGCCTCACTAGGCTGGCGGGGCCATGACTGACACCGCTCCCGCCCCCGCCGTCCCGGCGCCCGGCCCCGCCGGCGTCCGGGTCCGCTTCTGCCCCTCGCCGACGGGCACCCCGCACGTCGGCCTGATCCGCACGGCCCTGTTCAACTGGGCGCACGCCCGCCACACGGGCGGCACGTTCGTCTTCCGCATCGAGGACACCGACGCCGCGCGCGACAGCGAGGAGAGCTACGCGCAGATCCTCGAGGCGCTGCGCTGGCTGGGCCTGGACTGGGACGAGGGCATCGACGTCGGCGGCCCGCACGAGCCGTACCGCCAGAGCCTGCGCCGCGACACCTACGACGACGTCGTGCGGCGGCTGCTGGCGGCCGGGCACCTGTACGAGTCGTACTCGACGGCCGAGGAGATCGAGGCCCGCCACGAGGCCGCCGGTCGGTCCAGGGCGCTGGGCTACGACAACTTCGACCGCGACCTGAGCGAGGAGCAGGTCGCGACGTTCCGCGAGCAGGGCCGGCAGCCCACGCTGCGGCTGCGCGTGCCGCAGGACCGCGACTACTCCTTCGACGACCTGGTGCGCGGGCGCATCGAGTTCAAGGCCGGTTCCTTCCCGGACCCGGTGCTGGTGCGCGCGAACGGCGACCCCCTGTACACGCTGGTGAACCCCGTCGACGACGCGCTCATGGGGATCACCCACGTGCTGCGCGGGGAGGACCTGCTCAGCTCCACCGCGCGGCAGATCGCCCTGTACGAGGCGCTCATCGACATCGGCGTCGCGACGGCGGTCCCGCGCTTCGGGCACCTGCCGTACGTGATGGGCGAGGGCAACAAGAAGCTGTCCAAGCGCGACCCCGAGTCGAACCTGTTCCACCACCGCGACCGGGGCTTCACCCGCGAGGGCCTGCTGAACTACCTGGCGCTGCTGGGCTGGGGCATCGCCGAGGACCGGGACGTCTTCTCCCTGGACGAGATGGTCGCGGCCTTCGACGTGGCGGACGTCAACGCCTCACCGGCCCGCTTCGACGTGGCCAAGGCCGAGGCGATCAACGCGCAGCACCTGCGGATGCTGGCGCCGGAGGACTTCCGCGAGCGCCTGGTGCCCTACCTGCAGGCTGCCGGCGTGCTGCCCGCCGAACCGGGCGAGGAGCAGCGGGAGCGGCTCGCCGCGGCCGCGCCCCTGGTGCAGGAGCGCATGACCCTGCTGGGGCAGGCACCGGGGATGCTGGGTTTCCTGTTCGCCGCGGACGAGGACCTGGTGCTGGAGGAGGACGCGACGGGCGCGCTGCGCCCCGAGGCGGCCGACGTGCTGGACGCCGCGCTCGCCGCCCTGGAGCCGCTGGCGGAGTGGACGACGGCGGCGATCGAGGCGGCGCTGCGCGCGGCGGTCGTCGACGGGCTGGGGATCAAGCCGAAGTTCGCCTTCGGGCCGGTGCGCACCGCGGTGACGGGCCGGCGGGTGTCGCCACCGCTGTTCGAGTCGATGGAGATCCTGGGCCGGGACTCCTCGCTCACCCGCCTGCGCCGGCTGCGGGCGACGCTGGGCTGATCGCGCCGCGCTGAGCCGGCCGTCCCGCCCGTGGGGCGGGCGGTCGGCTCAGGTCGCGGGCGCGGGTGCCGATTTGGGGAGCGGCGCCGCGACCCGGTAGAGTCTGCGACGCGCCCGGGCGGTTCGCCGGCCGGGAGATCACCATGGGGTATGGTGTAATTGGCAGCACGACTGATTCTGGTTCAGTTAGTCTAGGTTCGAGTCCTGGTACCCCAGCGCACGACCTGTTCTCTTTCGGAGAACGGGTGAGCTAGGGCCCCGTTGTGTAGCGGCCTAGCACGCCGCCCTCTCAAGGCGGTAGCGCGGGTTCGAATCC
>NZ_JALBVB010000001.1 GCF_022669155.1 Kineococcus sp. TRM81007
AAAATGGCGAATACAGCGCCCATTCTTAGAACATAGTGAAAATGAGCTACTACGTAATAAGTGTCGTGAAGTATAATGTCAAGTGATGAATTTGCTAAGCATACTCCTGTAAGTCCACCCATTGTAAATAGGAAGATAAATCCTAGAACTCATAACATTGATGTTGTGTATTTGATTTTAGATCCGTGGATTGTGGCCAGTCATCTAAATACT
>NZ_JALBVB010000002.1 GCF_022669155.1 Kineococcus sp. TRM81007
CGTGGCGACCCAGCTGTCCAGCGGTGCCACGCAGTCCGGTTCGCAGTCGCAGGTCGTCTCCGCAGCCGCCGAGGAGATCTCCGCCTCGATCGGCACCGTGGCCGCCGCCGGTGAGGAGATGACCGCGGCGATCCGCGAGATCGCCTCCTCCACGGCGCAGGCCTCCGAGGTGGCCTCCGCCGCGGTGACCTCCGCCTCGGAGGCCTCCGCGATCCTGGAGCGCCTGTCGGCCTCGTCCCGCGAGATCGGCGACGTGGTCAAGCTGATCACCTCCATCGCGGAGCAGACGAACCTGCTG
>NZ_JALBVB010000019.1 GCF_022669155.1 Kineococcus sp. TRM81007
GTGAGGTGGTGAAAGGCCCTGTGTTCCCTGCTGTGGTGGGGGGTGCAGGGCCTTTCACGCGTTCAGGGCCATCTCGTGGCCTTCGCGGCGCCCCCTCCCGGGGGCGAACACCGAGCACGGCGGGCGCGGCTTCCACGTCACGGGCCCCGCGGGCGCGGGGTCAGGGTCGCAGCACGGTGATGCCGGCGGTCTCCGAACGCTCCAGCTCGCTCAACGCCCGGGGACCCGCCTCCAGCGGGAGTTCGCGGCCCACCAGGCGGTCCAGGGGGAAGGTGCCTGACGTCACCAGCGACATGAGGCGCGGGTAGTCGTGGGCGGCCATGCCGTGACTGCCGAGCACCTGCAGCTCCAGCGCGATGACGCGGTCCATCGGCACCGAGGCCCGGCCCGCCGCAGCCGGCAACAGCCCCACTTGCACGTGGCGACCCCGGCGACGCAGGCAGCGCACCGACGTCTCGCACGTCGCTGGCGAGCCCACCGCGTCGATCGACACGTGAGCACCGCCGCCGGTGAGGTGTTCGACCGCGGTCGTGACGGAACCGTCGGCGGGGTCGACCACGTGTTCGGCCCCGAAGGCCAGGGCCAGCGCCCGGGCGGCGGGAGACAGGTCCGTGGCGACGACCCGCGCACCAGCGGCGGCGGCGAGCGCCACCGCCGACAAGCCCACGCCGCCGCAGCCGTGCACGGCGACGAACTCACCCGGGCGCACCCGGCCCACGTCCGAGACCGCCCGGAACGCCGTCGCGACCCGGCAACCCAGCGCCGCGGCCGCGCCGGCGGGCAGGTCGTCGCGCAGGTGGACCAGGTTCACGTCCGCGTGGTCCAGGGCCACCAGCTCGGCGAACGACCCCCAGCCGGTGAAGCCGGGCTGCGTCTGCGCGCGGCACACCTGCTGCTGCCCGGTGGCGCACTCCGGGCAGGTGCCGCAGGCCGTGACGAACGGGGTGGTGACCCTGTCCCCGGGACGCCAGCCGCGCACGTCCGCACCGACCGCCACGACGGTGCCGGCCAACTCGTGACCGGGCACGTGCGGCAGTTCCACGTCCTCGTCGTGCCCCTGCCAGGCGTGCCAGTCGCTGCGGCACACCCCCGTCGCCTCGACGGCGACGACCACCCCGTGCGGGGCGGGCACCGGGTCGGGGACCTCCGCCACGCGGGGGAGGACCCCGAACTCCTCGACGAGGACGGCGCGCACCTCAGGCGCGCGGCTCGTCGAGCACGTCCACCAGCGCGGAGGCGTCGCCGGTGTAGTCGCCCGGCGTGAGCAGCGACAGGCGCGCGGCCTCGCCGTCCGGCAGTCCCAGGTCCGCGACGAACTCGCGGAGCTTGGACTGGTCCACCCTGCGGCCGCGGGTGAGCTCCTTGAGCCGCTCGTACGGCTCGGGCAGCCCGTGCACGCGCATCACCGACTGCACCGCCTCGCCCAGGACCTCCCACGTCGCGTCCAGGTCGGCTGCCAGTGCGGCGGGCACCGCGTCCAGGCCGGCCAGGCCCTTGCGGGCGTTCTCGATCGCCAGCAGGGAGTGGCCGAAGGCGACACCGATGTTGCGCTGCGTGGAGGAGTCGGTGAGGTCGCGCTGCAGGCGGGAGGTCGTCAGCGTCTCCTCCAGCACCCGGAACAGCCCGCCGGAGACCTCGAGGTTGGCCTCGGCGTTCTCGAAGCGGATCGGGTTCACCTTGTGCGGCATCGTGGAGGACCCGACGGTCCCCTGACCGCGCACCTGCGCGAAGTAGCCGTAGGAGATGTACGTCCACACGTCGGTGCAGAGGTTGTGCAGCACCCGGCCGAAGCGGGAGACGTCCGCGTACAGCTCGGCCTGCCAGTCGTGGGACTCGATCTGCGTGGTCAGCGGGTTCCACGTCAGGCCCAGGGACTCCACGAACGCCTTCGACACCGCCGGCCAGTCGGTGCCGGGCACGGCGGTGCGGTGCGCGGCGTAGGTGCCGGTGGCGCCGTTGAACTTGCCGAGGAACTCCGCGCGGCCCACGCGGGACAGCTGGCGGCGCAGCCGGTGCGCGAGCACGGCGAGCTCCTTGCCGAGCGTCGTCGGCGTCGCGGGCTGGCCGTGGGTGCGGCTGAGCATCGGCAGGTCGCGCAGGTCGTGCGCCATCCGGGCCACGTCGTCGGTGAGACCGGTGGCCGCGGGCAGCCAGACCCGGTGCACGGCGTCGCGCACCATGAGGGCGTAGGAGAGGTTGTTGATGTCCTCACTGGTGCAGAACAGGTGGACCAGCTCGGCCACGTCGGTCAGCGACGTGCCCTCGAGGCGCCGCTTGATCCAGTACTCCACGGCCTTGACGTCGTGGACGGTGACGCGCTCGATCTCGGCGAGCTCCTCCACGGCTGCGGCGTCGAAGCGCAGCGGCAGCGTGCGCAGCAGCGCCACCTCGTCCCCGGTGAGGCGGCGCACGCCCGGCACGACGTCGTGCGTGCCGAGGTGGATGAGCCACTCGACCTCGACGTGGACCCGGCGCCGGTTCAGCGCCGCCTCGGAGAGGTGCTCGGCCAGCGGTGCGACGGATCGGCGGTAGCGGCCGTCGAGGGGGCCGAGGGCCGGTTCTCCGAGGCTGGCGGGGGTGAGGTCCACGTCGGCTGCGGTCACGGCGTCATGGTCCCACGGCCGCGGGCGCCGCCCGCGCGTGCGCCGGGCTCAGGGCAGGGGCGTGCGGCGCAGGACGGCCTCGCCGGCGCGGGAGGGGTCCAGCGGCACCGGTGAGCGCAGCACGGCGGGCCCGCGGGACAGGCGGCCGTCGATCAGCGGCGTGCAGCGCAGGCCGCCGCGCCCGCGCAGCGCCCGATGCGCACCGTCGGCGACCACGCGGTCCATCCACGCGCACGGGTTCGCCGGCCGCCCGCCGCGGAAGCGCACCGACCCGGTGGCGGTGACCAGCTCGAACTCGTGCCCGCGCAGCGGGTCCAGCTCGGCGCCGCGCACGACGAGGTTGCGCCGCGCCAGCAGCGGGTCCGGCACCGCGGGCAGCCGCAGGTCCGCGGCGACCGCCTCCCACGCCTCGATCGCGAGGAACGTCACGGCGGCGTCCATGTGGGCGGCCTTGCCGAAGAACCGGTCGCCGCGCACGCCCTTGCCGGCCACCACCTCCACCTCGCCGAGGTCGTGGGTGGGCACGTCGGCGGCACCGTCCCGCGGGCGGCCGAAGTAGGCGTGCTCCGGGGAGACGAGCAGGTGCACCAGGTCCACGGGGTGCTCGAACAGCGCTGCGGGGGGCGCGTTCACAGGGCCAGCGCCCGCTCGGCGGCTCGCACGGCCTGCGCGCCGTAGCCGCCGCCGAACAGGGCGGCGTGCACGAGCAGCGGGTGCAGCTGGTGCAGCGGCACCCGCTCGCGCCAGCCGTCGGCGGTGCCCGCCGCCTCGGTGTACGAGGCGAGCACCCGGTCCAGGTGCGGCAGCCCGAACAGCGCCAGCATCGCCAGGTCCGTCTCGGGGTGGCCGCCGTGGGCGGCGCAGTCGATGAGCACCGCGCCGCCGGGGGACCACAGGACGTTGCCGGACCACAGGTCCCCGTGCAGGCGGGCGGGTCGCCCGGCACCGGCCACGAGCGCTTCGTCGCCGTCGGCGAGTCGCGCGCAGACGCGCTCCACGAGCGCGGCGCCCCCGGCGTCCACGGCGCCGTTCTCGCGGGCGGTGCGCAGGTACGGCTCCAGCCGCCGGGCCGCGTAGAAGGTGCCCCAGGGCTCGGGCGACGGGCTCATCGGCAACGGCAGCGACGCGATCCAGGCGTCGCCGGTGACCCCGGGGGGAGGGGCGCCGAAGCGGTCGGCGCCGGCGGCGTGGGTGGTGGCGAGGTCGCGCCCGAGGGCCTCCGCGGCCGCCGCGGAGGCGGGCACCTCCTCCACGCGGTCGAGCACGAGCGCGTCCGGGCGCACCTCGCGCACGGGGCAGACGGCCGCACCGCCCGCCTCCGCCAGCCACGCCAGGCCGGCGGCCTCGGCCGCCAGCGCTCCCGGTGGCGCCGAGCCCGCCCGCTTGAGGAACTCCCGTCCGCTTCCCACGCCCCCATGCTCGCCCGGCGCTCCACAAGCCGGCCACCGGGCCGGTCCTCCACAGGGGGTGCCCGCGGGGCCGGTGCCGGGCGAGGCCCGCCCTAGCGTCCCGGCGGGACGAGCACCGGCCGCAGCCGGCCGGAGGAGGAGGAGCGGGCGTGGGAGCGGGACTGGGCGAGGAGCGGTTGGCGGAGCTGGCGCGGGAGGTCGCCCGGGCCGGCTCCCGGGTGCAGGAGGTCCACGCCCGACTCGTCGGGGTGGACGGCGTCGAGTGGGACGGCGCGAGCGCCGCGGCCTTCCGCTCGCGCCTGGCGGAGCTGACCCGCGGCGCCGGGGCCGTCGCCGCGGCGTGCGAGGAGGCCGCCGGCCGCCTCGCCGCCCACCGGGCCGCCGTCGCGGCGCTCGGGGTCGCGACCGCCCCCGGTGCGGGCCCCCTGGCGGGTGCGGCGTGAGCGGTGCCCTGACCGTCAGCGCGGGCGCCGTCGCCGTCGACCCGGACGTGCTGGACGCCGCCGCCGGCGTGCTGGCGGGGGCGGCGGCGGACGTGGTCGCGTGCGGCGCGGACCTGGCGGGCGTCGCGCTGGACCCCGCGCTGCTGCTGAGCGTCCCGCTGGCGCCGGCCACCGGGGTCCCGGCGGGGCGGGCGCTGGGTGAGCTGCTGCTGGGGCGGGGGGCTGCGGCGCCGCTGGCGGCACGGGTGCTGCTGCTCGCGGGGCTGCTGCGCACGGCGTCGCTGCGCTACCGGGTGGGTGAGGAGGCCGTGGCGGCCGTCGTGCAGGTCGCGCGTCGCGCCGCCGCCGAGGTCGTCGTGGGAGCCGCACCGGCGCTGGCGGCCGGGGCGGCGGGCGCGCTCGCGGCCGACGTCGCGCTGCGCACCGCGCAGGCGCAGGACGCCGTGCTGGTGCGGGCGCTGGCTCAGGTCGCCGCCACGGGTGAGGTGGACCTGGAGGCGCTGGCGGTGATCGCGGCGGAGGAGCACGGCGCCGTCGACGACCGCGTCCGCGCCGACGTCCAGCGGGTGGGGCTGCTCCTCGCGCGGCACCCGTGGCTGGTGCAGGAGGCCGTCGCCACCACGCCCGCGGTGCTGGGGGCCGCGTCCGGGCGGGTGCCGGCGCTGGGGGTGGGGCTCACCGTGCTCGCCCCGCAGGTGCTGCAGCCGCACGCGGGGGCGACGGAGCTCGCCGGGGTCTTCACGGCGCTGGGGGCGTTCGGGCCGCTGTTCCGCGAGACGGCGGTGCGGGTGGTGCCCGCCGCGTCGCGGGCCGTGCCGACCCGGCCGCCGCGGGGCATCGCGGAGGTCCTCGACGGGGTGGCGCACCAGTCCACCGGCTTCGCCCCGCACGGCCCGGCGGGCTCCGTGGGCGACCGTATGCCCCCGGCCGGCACGCCGGAGCCGGGGACCGTCCGGCTGGAGCGGGTCACGGGCGCGGACGGGCGGCGGGCGTGGATCGTCGAGGTGCCCGGCACGCAGGACTGGACACCGCTGCCGTCGGCCGGTGGCACCCCCATGGACCTGACGACCAACCTGCGGGCCGTGGCCGGTGAGCCCACCGCCACCGCCGCGGCCGTCGCCGAGGCGATGCGGCGGGCCGGTGTCGGGGCGGGGGAGCCGGTGATGCTGGCCGGGCACAGCCAGGGCGGTCTGACCGTGGCGGCCCTGGCCGCCGACGAGGCGTTCCGCGCCCGCTACCTCGTCACCCACGTGATCACCGCCGGCTCGCCGGTGGACGGCATCGAGGTGCCGGAGGAGGTGCGGGTGCTCTCCCTGGAGCACACCGGGGACGTGGTGCCCGCGCTGGACGGGCGTGCCGCGCAGGCGTCGGGCTCGCGCACCGTGGTGCGGCGCGACGTGGGGGAGGACCCGGACTTCGCCGCGGACGTCGCGAAGGACCCGCTGACGTCCCACGGGTGGCGCACGTACCTGGACACCGCCGCGCTGGTGGACGCCAGCACCGACGAGGCCCTGGTGGCCTACCGGTCCTCCGCGGCGGCCTTCCTCGACGCGCCCGGGGCGCGCGTCGACGTCTTCGACTACCGGGCGGAGCGGTCGTGACCACCCGCCGCCGGGAGCCGCCGGGAACCGGTCAGGAACCGGCCCGCGGGGTCAGGGCGCGGAAGGAGGAGCCGTGCCAGACGAGCGGCTCGGTGTCGGGGGCGGTGCCGGTGGCGTGCACGCGCAGCAGGACGACGTCGTGGTCGCCGGCGGGGACCTCCGAGTGCACGCTGCACTCCATCCACACCGGTGCGCCGTGCACGAGGTGGGCGCCGCCGGCCGTCGTCGTCGTCGCGATGCCGGCGAAGCGGTCGGCCGCCCTCGAGGCCAGCTGCCGCGCCGCGCCGTCGTGGGCCTCACCCAGCACCGACACCCCCAGGCGGGGCGCGGCGCGCAGCCTGGGCCAGCTCCGGGAGGTGTGCTGCACGGCGAACAGCACGAGCGGCGGGTCCAGGGAGATGCCCACCTGGAAGGAGGAGGCCACCAGCACCACCGGCTCGCCGTCGACGACCGCGGAGATCGCCGCCACCCCCGACGGGAACAGCGCGAACGTGGAGCGCAGCACCGAGGGGTCGTCCTCGACGTCGACCATCTCCGGGGTCGGCTCGGGGCTGCCGTCGCGCATGGGGACCGTCCAGCTGCTCGTGGTGGGTGCGGGGCGGGTGGGCGCACGGGCCGGACCCTGGGCCGGCCGGGACGCTGCCGCCAGGCGACCGTACCCGCGCACCGGCGGGCGCGCCCGCCGCCCCGGTGGGGCCGTCCGGGTGCGCGGTCCGGGGAGCGCGGTCCGGTCCTAAGCTGGCCGCGTGCCGACCTCCAGCGCCGCCGAGCTCCTCCCGCGCCTGCGGGCGAACATGGCGCGGGTGCCCGCCTACGTGGCCGGCAGGCCGCCCGCCGTGCGCGAGGGCGTGGAGGTCTTCAAGCTCTCCTCCAACGAGAACCCGTACCCGCCGCTGCCGAGCGTGCTGACGGCGATCACCCGGGCGGCCGCCGAGGTCAACCGCTACCCCGACCCGGCGGCGCGGGCGGTGCACGAGGCGGTCGGGGCGCGCTGGGGCGTGGCGCCCGAGCGGCTGGTGGCGGCCACCGGCAGCGTGCGGCTGCTCGCGCAGCTGGTCGAGGTCACCTGCGAGGCCGGCGACGAGGTCGTCTTCGCCTGGCGCTCGTTCGAGGCGTACCCCATCGCCGCGAGCATCGTCGGTGCCACGCCGGTGCCGGTGCCGCTGACGGCCGACGCCCGCCACGACCTGCCCGCGATGCTCGCGGCCGTCACCGAGCGCACCCGGCTGGTGCTGCTGTGCTCGCCGAACAACCCCACCGGCCCGGCGATCCGCTCCGGTGAGCTGGCCGACTTCCTGGCGCGGGTCCCCGGGGACGTGCTGGTCGTGCTCGACGAGGCCTACCGCGAGTTCGTGGACGACCCGGACGTCCCGGACGGCGTGGACCTGCTGGACGCCCACCCCAACGTCGTGGTGCTGCGCACCTTCTCCAAGGCGTACGGGCTGGCCGGGCTGCGTGCCGGGGTGGCTGCGGCCCACCCGGAGGTGGCCGCGACGCTGCGGCGGGCGGCGACCCCGTTCGGGGTGTCCGGCATCGCGCAGGCGGCGGTCGTGGCCTCCCTGCAGCAGGCGGCCGAGGCCGAGCTGATGGAGCGGGTCGCCGCGCTGGTCGCCGAGCGGCACCGGGTGGCCGACGGCCTGCGCGAGCAGGGCTGGGAGGTGCCCGACGCGCAGGGCAACTTCGTGTGGCTGCCCAGCGGCGAGCGCACGGCCGCGCTCGTCGACGCCTTCGGCGCCGAGGGGCTGTCCGTGCGCGGCTACGGCACCGACGGGGTGCGCGTCACCGTCGCCGAGACGGCGGCGAACTCCCGCTTCCTGGACGTGGCGGCCCGCCTGCGCTGACGCGCCGGTCTCGACCCGGCAGTCGCACCGCCGCTCTCGCCGTTCCCGCTCCGGCGCGGCGAGCCGCGGCCGACGAGCGCCTGCACCTCGTGGCGGAACAGGGCGTTGGCGACGCCCCGGGTCGGCAGCTGGCTGCCCGGGCTCGTCCGTGGGGCGGCGCACGCCTCGTGCTCAGACCTACCCTCGCGTAAGGTACGGGGCCGTAAGGTACGGAACCGTAGGTTGGCGCGGTGCGTCGAACCGCCACCAGGACCGTCCGACGGAGGAGGAGCACGTGACCGACGCAGCGGCCGGCCCGGCCCGCGGCGAGGAGATGGTGCAGCTGCTGGACGCCACCGGCGCCCGGCGCGCGCACCCGGACCACGACGTGCACCTGGAGCCCGCCGAGGCGCTGGAGGTGCTGCGGGACCTGGTGCTGCTGCGCCGCCTGGACGCCGAGGCCGAGGCCCTGCAGCGGCAGGGCGAGCTGGGCCTGTGGGCGGGCAGCCGCGGCCAGGAGGCCGCGCAGGTCGGCGCCGCACGCGCCCTGCGCCGTCAGGACCACGTCTTCCCCAGCTACCGCGACCACGGCTTCCTGCTGGCGCGCGGGGTGGACCCGCTGCACCTGCTGAGCCTGTTCCGCGGTGTCGACCACGGCGGCTGGGACCCCGTGGAGCACGGCGTGCACCCGTACACGCTCGTCATCGCCGCGCAGATGCTGCCCGCCGTCGGCTACGCGATGGGCGTGCAGCGCGACGGCGCCGTCGGCACCGGTGACCCCGCCCGCGACACCGCCGTCGTCGCGTGCTTCGGCGACGGCGCGACCAGCCAGGGCGAGGCCGCCGAGGCGCTGAACTGGGCGGCCGTCTACAACGCGCCCGTGGTGTTCCTGTGCCAGAACAACCAGTGGGCGATCTCCGAACCCGTGCGCCAGCAGTCGACCGTGCCGCTGCACCGTCGCGCCGAGGGGGCCGGCGTGCCGGGGGTCCTCGTCGACGGCAACGACGTGCTGGCGGTGCTCTCGGTGGTCCGTTCCGCGCTGGAGCGCGCCCGCTCCGGCGGTGGCCCCACGTTCGTCGAGGCGTACACGTACCGGATGGGCGCGCACACCACCGCCGACGACCCCGGCCGCTACCGCGACGCCGCCGAGGTCGACGCCTGGCGCGAGAAGGACCCGATCGACCGCTTCCGCGCCCACCTGCGCGCCGAGGGCGTGCTCGACGACGCCTTCGAGGAGCGGCTGGCCGCCGAGGCCGACGCCTTCGCCGAGCGGCTGCGCGCCGGGGTGCAGGACATGGCCGACCCGGAACCGGCGTCGATGTTCGAGCACGCCTACGCCGAGCCGCACCCGCAGGTCGTGGCCGAGCGCGACGAGTTCCTCGCCGCCTGGGCCCGCCACGAGCAGGACGAGCAGCACGCCACCGCCGGGAGGGACCGCTGATGGAGCGCATGCCGATCGCCAAGGCGATCAACGCCGGCCTGCGGGCCGCGATGGAGCGGGACCCGCGGGTCCTGCTGATGGGGGAGGACATCGGCCGCCTCGGTGGCGTCTTCCGCGTCACCGACGGCCTGCAGAAGGACTTCGGCGAGGACCGCGTCCTCGACACGCCGCTGGCCGAGGCCGGGATCGTCGGCACCGCCCTCGGCATGGCGCTGCGCGGGTACCGGCCGGTGTGCGAGATCCAGTTCAACGGTTTCGTGTACCCCGCGTTCAGCCAGATCGTCACCCAGCTGGCGAAGCTGCGGGCGCGCTCGCGCGGCCGGCTGTCCGTGCCGGTGGTGATCCGCATGCCCGCCGGCGGCGGCATCGGCTCGGTGGAGCACCACTCCGAGAGCCCCGAGGCGCTGTTCGCGCACGTCCCCGGTCTGCGCGTGGTGTACCCGTCGAGCGCCCACGACGCGTACTGGACGGTGCAGCAGTCCATCGCCTCCGCCGACCCGGTGCTGTTCCTGGAACCGGAACGGCGCTACTGGGAGAAGGGCGACGTCGACACCGCCCTGGCCCCGGGTGAGGTGACGTCCCTGCACCGGGCGCGCGTGCTGCGCTCCGGCACCGACGCCACCGTCGTGGCGTACGGGCCCACGGTGAAGCTGGCGCTGGACGCCGCCGCCGAGGCCGCCGAGGACGGCACGCAGCTGGAGGTCGTGGACCTGCGCTCCATCTCCCCGTTGGACGTGGACACCGTCACGGAGTCGGTGCGGCGCACCGGCCGGCTCGTCGTCGTGCAGGAGGCGCCGCTGTCCCACGGCACCGGTGCGGAACTCGCCGCGCAGGTCACCGAGCGGTGCTTCTACTCCCTGGAGGCGCCCGTGAAGCGGGTCGGCGGGTACCACCTGCCGTACCCGGCGGCGCGGGTGGAGGAGCACTACCTGCCCACGGTGGACCGGGTGCTCGACGCCGTGGAGCAGGCGCTCGCCGCCTGAGGTGCACCCCGCACCGACGGCGCCCCGGGGACCCCGGGCGCCGAGAAGACCGACGAACCCGAAGAACCCGAAGGGGACCCTGTGCACCAGCGGTTCGCCCTGCCCGACGTGGGTGAGGGACTCACCGAGGCCGAGATCGTGTCGTGGAAGGTCCGGGCCGGCGACACCGTCGCCGTGAACGACGTCCTCGTCGAGATCGAGACCGCCAAGTCGCTCGTCGAACTGCCCAGCCCGTACGCGGGCACCGTCGTGCAGCTGCTGGCGGCCGAGGGCAGCACCGTCGAGGTGGGGTCGGACATCGTCGTCATCGGCGACGCCGCGGCCGGAGCGGAACCCGCCGGGCCCGCGGTACCCGCCGAGCCCGCGGAGCCCTCCGGGTCCGCCGCCTCCGGGGGGGCGGTGGGCGAGGAGTCCTCGGGCGCGACGCTCGTGGGCTACGGCACCCGGGAGAGCACCGCCCGCCGCCGCCGCGCCGCTCCCCCCGCCCCGCGGCCGGAGCAGCCGCAGGCCCCCGCCGCCCCGGCGAGCGGCCCCGTCCTGGCCAAGCCGCCGGTGCGCAAGCTCGCCCGCGACCTCGGCGTGGACCTCGCCGACGCCACCCCCACCGGCCCCGGCGGGACCGTCACCCGCGCCGACGTCCTGGCCCTGGTCCCGTCCGCACCCGCGGAACCGGCCCGCCGCGAGGACCGGCACGAGCGGGAGCGGCACGTGCCGATCCGCGGCGTGCGCAAGGCCACGGCCGCGGCGATGGTGGAGAGCGCGTTCTCCGCCCCGCACGTCACGGTGTTCACCACGGTCGACGCCACCCGCACGATGAAGCTGGTGCGCCGCCTGAAGGAGGACCCGGAGTTCGCCGGGGTGCGCGTCTCGCCGCTGCTGCTGGTGGCGAAGGCGCTGCTGGTGGCGGTGCGTCGCAACCCCGACATCAACGCGACCTGGGACGGGGACAACCAGGTGATCGTGGTGAAGAACTACGTGAACCTCGGGATCGCGGTGGCCACGCCGCGCGGGCTGCTCGTGCCGAACGTCAAGGACGCGGACGAGATGACCCTGAAGCAGCTCGCCGTCTCCCTCGGGGAGGTGGCCGGCCGGGCCCGCGACGGCAAGGCGCAGCCGGCCGACCTGGCCGAGGGGACCATCACCATCACGAACGTGGGCACGTTCGGCATCGACACCGGCACCCCCATCCTCAACCCGGGGGAGGCCGCGATCCTGGCCGTCGGCAAGATCGCGCAGAAGCCCTGGGTCCACAAGGGCAAGGTGAAACCCCGCTACCTGGCGACGCTGAGCCTGTCGTTCGACCACCGGATGCTCGACGGGGAGAGCGGCTCGCGGGCCCTGGCCGACATCGCCGCCGTCCTGGAAGATCCCGCACGGGCCCTCACCTGGACATGAGGAGGTTTCCCCGGAACCCCACCGGGCAGGTGCCCGGCCGGAGGACGACGAGGGGGAACGGGGGTGCCTGACCGGCGCCACCGGGTTCAGCGGTACCCGGTGGTGTCCGCGGGGCGGCCGGCCAGCAGCACCTCCGCGACGTACCGGTACCCGTCCGGGCGGCTTCCGTCGACGTCGTCGATGCCGTACTCGCGCGCCAGGGAACCGGAGTCCAGGGTGCGGCCGGAGAACCTCGACCGCTGCCGGTCGGTGGCCAGCGCCGCCACGCACCGGCCCGTGAAGGTCGGCGACTCCGAGATGGCGAAGTGGGGTTCCTGCGCCAGGGCGTCGCGCCAGTTCTCCTCCGTGACGCCGAACCCCTCGAGCATCGCCTCCGAGCGGAGCCACCCGGGTGTCAGCGCGACGGCGGTGCAGCCGTGCGGGGCGGTCTCCGCGGCCAGCGCCACCGCGAGCGGGTGCGAGGCGGCCTTGGCGACGTGGAACGCCAGGGTGGTGCCGGTGCGGTAGCGGGAGTTGTGCTCGGCGGTCCCGTCCGTCATCACCACCACGAGGCCACCGGGTTCCCGCAGCAGCAGGGGCAGCAGCGCGTGCGCGGTGACGACGTGCGACTCGATCCCCAGCCGCAGCATCCGCAGGCTCGCGGCCAGGTCGTGCTCCCACACCGGCGCCCCCCACGTCATCAGGTGGTCGCCGCCCCAGACGCCGTCGACGAGGACGTCGAGACGGCCGTGCTCGGCGTCCACCCGCGCGGCCAGCGCCTGCACCTGCGCGGGGTCGAGGTGGTCGCAGCGCACCGGCACGCCGCGGCCGCCGGCGGCGTCGACGAGGGCGGCGGTCTCCTCGATCGTCTCGGGGCGGCCCACCTCGGAGCGGGCGGCGGCGCTGGAGCGGCCGGTCACCCACACCGTCGCCCCGGCACGGCCGAGCTCGACGGCGATCGCGCGGCTGGCGCCGCGGGTACCGCCCGCCACGAGGGCGACGCGGCCGGTCAGGTCGGGCGGGGTCCACGGGGTGCTCTGCTCGCTCATGCGGCCACCCTCGCGCCGAACCCTGACAGGTGCCGTCAGGGTTCCCGGGCAGGATGTGCCCGTGCGGTCCGAGAGGCTCGTGGCCCTGCTGTTCCAGCTCCAGCGGCGCCGCGCGGTGACGGTGCCGGAACTGGCGCGCGACCTGGGCGTGTCGGTGCGCACCGCCCACCGGGACGTGGCGGCGCTGCGGGAGGCGGGTGTGCCGATCTGGAGCGAACCCGGCCGCGGCGGCGGCGTGCGGCTCGTCGACGGCTGGCGCTCGCACCTGGACGGGCTGACGTCCAGGGAGGCGGTCGCACTGCTCACCCTCACCGCTCCGCCGGCGCTGGCCGCGCTGGGGCTGGACGGGGCGGTCGCCGCGGCGCACGCGAAGGTGAGCGCCACCCTGCCGGAGGAGCTGCGCGAACGCGCCGGTGCCCTGGCGCAGCGGTTCCACCTCGACGCACCCGGCTGGTTCCGCGCCCAGGACGACACCCCGGAGCTGACGGTGCTGGCGCGGGCGGTGTGGGAGCAGTCGCCGGTGCGCCTCGCCTACGGCCCGGTGGGGACCGGTTCCGAGCGGACGCTGGAACCGCTGGGCCTGGTCCTCAAGGCCGGGGTCTGGTACCTGGTGGCGTCCTCGCAGGGGAGGGTGCGCACCTACCGGGTGGCCCGCGTCCGCGGGGCGGAGCTCCTGCCGGGGCGTTTCGAGCGGCCGCGGGGTTTCGACCTGGCCGCGTGGTGGGCGGCGTCCTCGGCGCAGTTCGAGCGCTCGCTGGGGGGCGTGGTCGTCACCGCGCGACTGTCCGCGCGGGGGTGGCGGGCCCTGCCGTCGGTCCTCGGCGAGCAGGTGGCGGCCGAGGCGCTGGCGGGCGCCGGGGAACCGGACGCCGCGGGCTGGTGGACGGCCCGGTTCACCCTGGAGGAACCCGCGGTCGCGGCCGGGCAGTTGCTGGCGCTGGGCGCGGACGTGGTGGTGCTGGGACCGGCCCGGGTGCGCGAGGAGCTCGCGGGCCTCGCCCGCCGCGTGCTGGAGGCGCACAGCTGACCTCCGGAGGGGGCTCGCCGCCCCCACCCGTTCGGCCTGCCGTTCCGGGACGGGAGGCCCCAGCTCGGCGGCCGGGGGCCGCCGCCCCGCGCCTCACAGCGGCTGGATGCCGAACGCCTCGGCGAGCTCCAGGATGCGCCGGGCACGGCCCAGGCGGGGCAGGTCGGAACCGTCGCGGACCACGCCGCCGTTCTTCTCGAAGTTCTCCACCACGTCGCTGGCCCAGGTGGCGTCGGTGGCGGTGGGGCTCATCACCTCGTTGATGACGGGGGCCTGGTCGGCGTCCAGGCACAGCTTGCCCATCATCCCCAGGGACACGGCCACCGAGGAGTTCTCCCTCAGCTCCGGCAGGCCGCCGCCGACGGTGGGGCCGTCGACCGGGCCGGGCAGCCCACCGATGCGGCTGGCGACGACGAGGCGGCTGCGCGGGTACGCCATCGCGAGGTCGTCGGCGCTGGCGCCGGTGTCGCGGCGGTAGTCGCCGGAGCCGAACGCGAGGCGGAACGCACCGCGCGCGCACGCGATGGAGCGCGCCTCCTCGATGCCGAGGGCGGACTCGACGAGCGCCACCACGGGGGTTTCCCCGCCGAGGGCCTCGGACGTGGCGGTGACCTGCTCGCCGGCCTCCGTCTTGGCGAGCACCACGCCCAGCAGGTTCGGCGTGCCGTGCAGCTGCTCGACGTCGTCGCGCCAGTGGGGGGTGGTGACGTCGTTGATGCGCACGAACGCGCGTCCGCCGGCGCGCAGCCACGCGACGACGTTCTCGCGGGCGGTCTCCTTGCGGCTGGGGTCGACGGCGTCCTCGACGTCGAGCACGACCTGGTCGGTGCGGGAGCGGGCCGCGGTGTCGAACAGCTCGGGGCGGGCGGCGTTCACCAGCAGCCACGTGCGCGCGTACCGCGGCTCCACCACGTGGGTCGTCCGGTCGGTGCTCATGTCCGTCTCCTCACCCGGCTGCAGCCGGCTCCCGCTCGCCGGCCCCACCGCCGGCACCAGCACCGCACCGACCGTAGCGGCCGCCGCGGCGGGTCCGTGCCCGCCGGCGTCCCCGGGCGACCGTGAGATGGGGCACGCCGGCGGGTCACCCCACGAGGGCGTCGCCCAGCTCCGATCGCCGGTACACCACGGAGCGCCCGTGCCGCTCGGAGTCCAGCAGGCCGGTGGCGCGCAGCGCCCGCAGGTGCTGGTTGACCGCCGGCACGGTGACGCCGCGGCGCGCGGCGAGCTCGGTGGAGGAGGCCGGTGCGGCGAGCTCGGTGAGCAGCTCGGCGCGGGTGCGGCCCAGCAGGTCCGCCAGCGCCGCGGGGGCCGGTGGGCGCCGCGGCCGCCACAGGGTCCCGACGCCGCGGGCGCCGTACATGAGGACGGGGGCCTCGGCGGCGGAGACGGGTGTGGAGGCGCGCCGGCAGAACACCGACGGCACGAGGGTGAGGCCGTCGCCGGCGGTGCTGCGGGTGTACTCCACCGGGGAGCGCAGCCGCACCTCCACGACGCCGTCGGCCAGGCGGACCCCGTCGGCCAGGCCGGCGAACATGCGGGCGCTGCCGTGCTGGACGGTCTCGCGGGCGCGGTGGGTGACGTCGGCCTCCAGCAGGGCGCGCAGGCGCGGCCAGTGGGCGGCGAAGCAGGCGTCCCAGTAGCCGCGCAGCGCGGCGACGGCGCGGCGCAGCACGGCGGCGGGCGGGCCGGTCAGCGCTGCGGGGACCCGGCCGTCGTGCAGGTGCGCGAGCTCCGCGGCCAGCGCGCGCGGGTCGGCGGCGGCGAGCGCGTCGAGCTGCTCGTCGACGCGGGTCAGCGGGGAGGTGGGGCGGGGGGTGAGCAGGTCGGGCGTCCACAGCAGGTCGTTGGTGAGCGCCAGCAGCGCGGCGGAGTCCAGCTCGTCGCGCGCGGCGTCGACCTCGTGCAGCCACGGCAGGTGCAGCGGGTAGCGGCCGGGGTCGCGGAACGAGCGCAGCGACAGGGTGAGCTCGTTGAGGGGGGAGACGGCGAAGCGCACCTCGCCGAGGTCCATGCCGGTCAGCTCGTAGCGCACGACCATGGAGTCGGACGCTACATCGTTGGAGGGGGGCGGCTGGCTCCTGGCACAACGGGGCCGTGCCCGTGCCGTCCTCCCTCACCGCTGCCCTGCGCCCGGCCGACCCGATCGCCCGCGCCCTGACCACCTCCACCGCCGCCGCTTCCGCCGCCAACGGCGTCTTCTACAGCGTCAGCGCCCTGTTCTTCACCGGCGTGGCGGGGCTGCCGGCCACCACCGTGGGCCTGGGGCTGACGATCGCCGGGGCGGTCGGCGTCCTGGCGGCCCTGCTCGCCGGGCGGCTGTGCGACGCGGTCGGCGCCCACAGGGTGCTGGCCGTCGCCACGGCCGGGCAGGGTCTGGCGCTGCTGGCCTACGCGCTGGTGCGCGACCCGGTGGCCTTCACGCTCGTCGCCTGCGCCGCGGTCGGTTGCCGCGCCGTGCAGGGCACCGCGCGTTCGGCGGTGCTCGCGGGGGCCTTCCCGGGCCCGGAGCGGGTGGCGGTGCGCGCCCGGCTGCACGTGGTGGTCAACGTCTCCATCGGCCTGGGCACCTGCGTCGCCGCGCTGGCGCTGCTGGTGGGCACCGCGGCCGCGTACTCCGCGGCCCTGGTGGGCACCGGGCTGCTCACCCTGCTGGCGTGCGCGCCGCTGCGCACCCTGGCCGGCCGGGTGGCCGCCCCGCCGCGGCGCGGGGGGAGCGGGGTGGGCGCGGACGCGGGGCGCTCCCCGCTGCGCGACGGGCGCTACCTGGCGCTGACCGCCCTGAACGCCGTGGTCGGCCTGCACTTCGGCCTGCAGACGGTGGGGGTGCCGCTGTGGATCGCGGCGCGCACGGACGCCCCGGCGGTGACGGTGTCCCTGCTCATGGTCCTGAACACCGTGCTCGTGGCGTCCCTGCAGGTGCGCGCCTCGCGCGGCACCCACCACGTGCCGACCGCGGCGCGGGCGGTGGCGCTGTCGGGTGCGCTGCTGGCGCTGGCGTGCGCGCTGTACGCCGCCTCCGCGGCGGGCGGCGCGCTCGTCGCCGTGGCGCTGCTGGTCCTCGCCGCCCTCGTGCACGCCCTGGCGGAGGTGCGCGGGGAGGCGGGGGCGTGGGGGCTGTCGTTCGAGCTGGCCGACCCGCGCCGGCCGGGCGCCTACCAGGGGGTCAGCCAGACCGGGTACTCGCTGAGCGCGGCGGCCGCCCCGCTGCTGGTGACCGCGACCGCCGTGGACCACGGCGCCGCGGGCTGGGCGGTGCTGGCGGTGCTGTTCGCCGGCGCCGGCGCGGCGGTGCCGCTGGTGGTGCGCTCCGCGCGACCGGCGGGTCCCGCCGGTCCCGCGCCGGCGGTGGTGGCGGCGGGCTGAACCGCCCGCGGGCCGCCGGCGCCGTCAACGGCTGACCCCACCGCCCCCTGCGCGCACCACGCGCTCCAGCACGCGCAACGCCTCCTCGGCCCCGCGGTCGGTGCGCACGGCGCGCGCGACCTCCTGCGCCGTGCGGTGGCAGGCCTGCGCCTGCGCCACGGCGGCGGTCAGCGGGGCGGTGTCGAGGTGGCGGGGGCGCACCGGCCGCGACGCCAGCCCGCGCCGGTGCAGCAGCGCGGCCCAGAACGGCTGGTCCGCCGTGAACGGGACGACGACCGAGGGCACCCCGGCCCGGGCGACCGCGTGGACGGTCCCCGCCCCGCCGTGGTGCACCGCGACCGAGGCCCGGGGCAGGACGGCGTCGTGGGGGACGGCGGGGACGGCGAGGACGTCCGGGGCCCGTTCCCCGCGGGGCTGTTCCAGGCCGCCCCACCCCGTCACGAGCAGGGTGCGCAGCCCGTGCGCCCGGGCGGCCGCGACGACGGCGCGGGCGCGGTGCACCGGGTCGCCGGCGGCCATGGACCCGAAACCGGCGTACAGGAACGGCCCCGCGTCGAGGAACTCGCGCACCGCCGGCCCGGGCTCCGGCGAGCGCCCGGGGGAGGTCCAGGCACCGGTCGTGACGACGCTCGCCGGCCAGTCCGCGGGCGGGGGCAGCAGGTGGGGGCTGACCGGCACGAGCGAGGCGGCCGCCGGGGACGGCGCCCGCCCCGCGCCCGCGCCGCCCAGGGGTGCGCAGGCCTCGGCCACCTCCCGCGCGAACAGCCGCGCGGCCGCGGACGCCGCGCGGTAGGTGAGCGGGTTCAGCGGCCCCAGGTCCCGGGCGGTCGTCCCCGGCATGGGGAAGGCGCGCGTGGGCGTGAGCGTCGGCACCGTCTCGACGACGACGTGCGGGACGCCGACCGCGTCCGCCGCGCGGGGGGCGGTGAGGACCTTGGGGTGGTGCACGACCACGTCGGGCCGGTGCTCGAGCACCGCCCGGACCGCGGACGACAGCATCCGCCGCATCCCCGGCCGCACCGTCGTCCGCACCGCGCGGGCAGCGGCGAGGGGTGAGACGCCCTGCGCGCCCACGAGCCGCGAGAAGTCGACGCCGAGCCCGAAGGCGTCCACGTCGGCCAGCCCGGCCACCGCCTCGTCGGGCACGCCCAGGGCGACCTCGGCGCCCGAGCGCACGGCGTGCCGCGCGAGCGCGGCGAAGGGCTCGACGTCGCCGCGGGTCCCGGCGGTGAGCAGCAGGAGCTTCACGGGGTTCCTCCGGGAGGCGTCGCGGGGAGCGCCGGGCGGCCGCCCGGCGCTGCCGACCAGGCTTCCCGGCGCACCGCGGCACAGCCTAGGCAGGTCCCGCCGCGCTCACCGCGTCCAGGGCAACCCGAGCTCGCTGAAGGTGGAGCGCTCGCGCAGGGCGGTCGCCACCGCCTCCTCCACCCCGGTCAGCCGCCGCCCCTCGTCGCCCCCGGGCAGTTCCAGGCGCTCGAAGAACCCCTCGGCCACCGGCCTCGGCGCCGGGCCGGTGACGACGGCCTCCAGCACGCGCGTGAAACCGCCCGAGTCCGCCAGCGGCGAGAGCAGGGGCGTGCCGTGCGCCCGGGCCGCGAGCAGGTCCGTCAGCAGGTCGGTGCGCCCGTGCCGGGTGACCAGCGGCGGCCGGCCCGGCACCTCCTCCACGACCGTGTCGAGCGTGTAGTAGAGGGTGATCCGGCCGGACGTGCCCTCCACCGCGACGAACGGCTCGCCGCGCTCGGCCGCGCACAGCGTCACCGCGACGAGCAGTTCGTGCCCGCCGGCCAGGTGCACCCGGGCGGTGGAGGTGTCGTCGGCCTCGATGTCGTGGACGTGGAACAGGTCCGTCTCCACACCGGTGACGTCCTCGGCGCGCTGCGCCCCGGCCACCGCGAGGGCGCTGGCGACCGCGTGCGCGAGCGGGTTCGTCAGCGCCCCGTCGGCCACGACGCGGCCGTCGAGGTGGCGGTGCCCGGCCCAGCGGGCCCGCTGGTAGTAGGCGCGGGTGCGCACCCAGCACCCGGCTGCGGAGTACCCGGTGACCTCGCCGACCCGGCCGTCGGCGACCCGCTGCCGCACGTGCTGCACGGCCGTCGAGCCCAGGCTCTGGAACCCCACCTGGCACAGCCGGCCGGCGGCCTCGACGGTGGCGTTCAGCTCGGTGAACTCCGCCGCGGTCGCGGTGGGGGGCTTCTCCAGCAGCACGTCCGCGCCGGCGCGCACGGCGGCGGTCGCCAGCGCGGCGTGCGTGTGGATCGGGGTGCTGAGCACCACGACGTCGGGGGCGCCGTCGCGCAGCAGGTCGCCGAGGTCGTGGTGCCGGCGGGTGCCGGCCGGCAGGTCCGGCAGGTCCTCCAGGCGCGGGTCGGCGACCGCCGCCAGCCGCAGCCGTCCCGCCGCGTCGGCCGCGAGCGCGCGCTCGAGGTGGCTGCGGCCGTGGCCGTTGACGCCGACCACGGCCACCGACGGCGGGGCGGCGGGCGGGGCGGCCGTGCCCGCCGGTGCCGGGGACGTGGTGGTGCTCACGCGTCCACCCCCGTCGCCAGCAGGCCGAGCGCCGCGGCGCGCGCCGCCCCCGGGGCGGGGGCGGGTCCGTCGGCGACGAGCACGCTCAGCCGCACGCGCAGCGGTTCCTCCGGGCCGACCTCGCGGCGCGCGTCGAACGCCAGGGCGGGGCCGAAACCCGTGTACTCCTCGGTGCGCACGAACCACGGCAGCGCCTCGCCGTGCTGCACGGCCAGCAGCCACGCGCCGGGCGCGGTCACCGCCAGCCACGGCGAGCGCGACCCGTGGGCGTGCGCGGTGCCGGTGCCGCCGGCGACGAGGGTGCCTGCGCCGTCGAAGGGGGTCCGCCAGAACCAGCCGCCGTAGAACGCCCCGGGGCGCCCGTTCGTGGCGGGGCTGCCGACGGTGAGGGGGCGCGGGGCGTGCAGCACGGACGTCCAGTCCAGGCGCCAGCCGCCGGGGGCGGCGACGGCGCGCAGCCGGCGTTCCTCGCGGAGCTGCTCGCGCCCGGCGCGGTCGCACCAGGTGACGAGCTGGCGCAGGGCGCCGGCGCCGTCGCCGTCCTGGTCCACGACGTGCTGGGCGCCGTGGTTGCCGAGCATCGTGGAGCCCTTCCCGCGCACGTGGGTGCGCCCGCCCCAGTGGCTGGTGCCGTCCACGTCGGGCACGGCGAGCCCGACGCCGCGGTGGTGGCGGTGGTCGGCGGGGGCGCTGTCGCTCACCGGGGTCCCCGCGAGCGTGCGCACGGGGTGCAGGTGCGGGCGGGGGGAGTCGGTCGCCGGCATCGCGGAGCCGTCGTCGAGCGTGGCGACGACCGTGCCGGCGACGGTCAGCGCCACCGGTGGCGGGGTGGGGTGGGGGGCGGTGCGGGCGAGGGGGGCGGCGGGGCTGTCGGTGCTCACGGCGCGACCTCCCCGGGCGCCGGGGGCGGAGGGGTGGAACCGTGCGACGTCATCGTCGGTGGCATGGCCCGACCCTACCGGAAACCGCTTACCTGGGGGAGTTCCCCACGTCCTGCCCGGTGGGTACGGTGCCGGGACCGGATCGCCGGGGCCGGCGGTCGCGAGGACGAGGAGGTGCCCGCGGTGGGTTCCGGGACCACGACGGGGCGGGGGAGCGGTGCGCCGGCGCCCGCCCCCGCCGCGCTGGGGCGCCTCGGCGCCTTCGACGGGCTGGTGGAGGTGCTGGAGCGCTCCTGGCCGCTCTTCGGCGCCGACGAGCCCGGCGGCGAGGAGGTCTCCCGGCGGCTGCGCGCCGCCGTCGGCCTGCCGGACGACGAACCCGACCCCGCGGTGCGCGTGGAGGGCACCTGGACGCGCGACGGCCTGGACGGCACCGAGCTGAGCTGGGACGCCGGGTTCGGCCCCCGCGCGGCCGGCCGG
Organism: Kineococcus sp. TRM81007; assembly: GCF_022669155.1. Lineage (GTDB taxonomy): Bacteria > Actinomycetota > Actinomycetes > Actinomycetales > Kineococcaceae > Kineococcus. The sequence continues at coordinate 21,004 of NZ_JALBVB010000019.1, forward strand.
CTGCTGCGCCCCGCCGGGGAGGGCGGCCCGCTGCCCGGGGCCCTGGCGCTGCACTGCCACGGCGGCGTCAAGCGGTTCGGCCTGGACAAGCTCGCCGACGGCGCCTCCGGGCAGCCGGCCCACCCGCTGCTGCGCGACGTGCGCGAGCAGCTGTACGACGGGCGGGCCGTGGCCGAGGACCTCGCCCGCACCGGGCGGTCCGTGCTCGTGCACGACGGCTTCGGCTGGGGCAGCCGGCGCCTGCCGGTGGAGGCGATGCCCGAGCGCGGCGAGCGCACCGCCCGCCTGGAGCTGGACGCCCGCCGCGCCGCCGGCGAGGCCCTGGACGACGAGGCCCTGGAGTACGACGTGCACGCCGGGCCCGCCGAGGACGCGGTCGCCAAGGCCCTGGGCGTGCTGGGCACCTCCTGGGCGGGCCTGGCCGCCCGCGAGGACCTGCTGGCAGCCCGCGTCCTCGCCGCCCACCCCGGCACCGCGCCCGGCGGGGTGGCGCTGCTGGGCCTGTCCGGCGGCGGGGCCCGCGCCGCCACCGCCGCCGCCCTGGGCGCCCCCGCCTCAGCCGTCGTCGTCACCTGCATGGTCAGCACGCTGCGCGAGGCGCTGCCGGAGCACCTGCACCGGCACACGTGGGTGCTGGTGACACCCGGTCTGGGCCGGGTGGGGGACTGGCCGGACGTGGTGGCCGCGCGGGCCCCGCTGCCCCTGCTGGTGCAGGCCGGTGCGCACGACGAGCTGTTCCCGCCCGCCGGGGTGCGCCGCGGCGTGGAGCGCATCGCCGCCCGCTACGCCGCCGCCGGTGCGCCGGGCGCCTTCACCGCCTCCGTGCACGAGACGGGCCACCGCTTCGACGCGGCGATGCAGCGCGAGGCGTTCGCCTGGCTGGACGGCGTGCAGCGCGGCCCGGGCTGAGCGGGCCCGCTCAGCCGGCCAGCACCGCCCAGCCGTGCGGCGCCAGCCGCAGCCGCTCGGCCCCCGCCGCCCCGTGCAGCTGCCCGGCCCCGGCCAGCACCGCGCGCGCCCCCGGGGCGGGCACCTCCCCGCCGGTGTCCGAGACGTCCAGCGCCAGGAGCAGCCGGCCGTCGCCGTCCGCGGCGCGCGACTCGAAGACCGCGCGCTCGTTCTCGACGTGCACCGACGCGGTGCGCGCGTCGTGCAGCCAGCGGTGCCGGCGGCGCAGGCCGATGAGCTCCTGGTGCAGGTGGAACGTCGGCAGCCCCAGCGGGGACAGCTCCGCCGGGGCCGGTGGCAGGGGCGGGCGCACGGCGTCGTCACCCCCGGCGCGGTCCTCCTTCACGCCGCGGAAGGCGTGCTCGTCGCCGGCGTAGACGGCCGGGGTGCCGCCCACGGTCATCAGCACCGCGAGCGCGTGCGCCAGGTGCCGCTCGTCGTCCAGGCGGCTGGCCAGGCGGGTGACGTCGTGGTTGCCGACGAACGTGAACGGCGCGAACGTCTCCAGGAAGCCGTCGTGGCGGCTCAGCGTCCACGCCAGCTCGTGCAGGTTCGCCTCGTTCAGCGAGCTCCAGACGGCCTTCCACAGCTCGTACTGCGTGACGGAGTCCATGCCGGAGGCGGCGACGGTGCCCGGGTAGTCGCCGTGGATGACCTCCCCGACGACGTAGGCGTCGGGGAAGCGCTCGCGCACCCGCTCCAGCACCGGCGCCCACCGCTGCGGCGGCACGGCGTACGCGGCGTCCAGGCGCCAGCCGTCCGCGCCGCGGGCCAGCCAGTGCGTCATGACGTCCACGACGAGGCCGGTCACCTCGGGGTTCGCGTGGTCCAGGGCGACGAGGTCGCCGTGGCCCTCGAAGTCGTCGTGCTCCGGCACCGCGCCCGGCCCGGCGCCGTCGGGCCAGCGCAGCCGGAACCAGCCGGCCGTGGGCGACGACGGCCCCTCGCGCAGGACCCGCTGGAAGGCGGGGTGCTCGCGGCCGACGTGGTTGAACACCCCGTCCAGCAGCAGGCGCAGGCCGCGCTCGCGGCAGGCGGCGACGAGGCGGTCGAAGTCGTCCTCCGTGCCCAGGCGCGGGTCGATCCGGAAGTGGTCGACGGTGTCGTAGCCGTGCGTGGACGAGGCGAAGACGGGGCCGAGCAGCAGGCCGTTGGCGCCGAGGTCGCGCACGTGGTCCAGCCACGGCAGCAGCCGCAGCAGTCGCGGCTGCGGCCCCGCGTCGGGGTGGGGGAAGGCGCCCGTCGCCCCCAGCGGGTAGACGTGCCACCAGATCGAATCCCGCACCCACTCGGGCACCCGTGCTCCTCCCGCCGTCGTCCCGCCGTCGTCGCGCCCATGCTGGCAGCGGCGGGCCGCTCACGCGCGACGGCCCCGCAGCGGGGTGCTGCGGGGCCGTCGGGGTGAGCGGGTCAGCTCTGCGCGCCCAGCCGGTCGGGTTCGCGGCCCGCCCCGGCGGCGGGGCCGTCAGCCGGCCCGGGCGCGACGTGCCCGGCGTGCCGGCCGCGCGGTGCGGCCGCGTCCTCGCCGAGCGCCGCCTCGATGGACGTCTCGTCCAGGCCGAGGTCGCGCAGCCGCTGCACCGCCACGTCCAGCGCCGCCTCGCGGCGGGCGGTCTCGGCGGCCAGCTCCTCGACCGCGCGCTGCGCGGCCTTGGCCTCCTGGACCCCGGCGCGCACGCGCTCGGTCAGCTCGCCGGCGGAGGAGGCGTCGGCGGGCACGCCCGTCAGCTGGGCGGGGTGGTCGCGCACCTGCGCCGGGTGCACCGCGCCGCCGGCGGCCTGCACCGGGGCGGCGGGGGCGTCGCCGGCACCGGCCGCCGGTGCCTGCGGGCCGGCGTCGCGCCCGCCGCCGCGCAGCGGCAGGGCGGGCAGGAACAGCACCGTCACGAACCCGGCGACCATGACCAGGGCCGCCACCAGGTAGATCAGGCTCGTGGAGTCGGTGAACCCGACCTTGAACGGGTGGGCCACGGCCGCCGGCAGGGTGCCCAGCACCGAGGTGTCGTCGCTGGCGCGGGCGAGGACCTGCTGCAGGCCGGCCTGGTCCAGGCCCGCCTCGCGCAGCCCGGCGGTGAACGGGGCCTCGCCGGCCGCCGCCCGGTACGCCGAGGAGACGTTGTCCCCCAGGCTGGAGAACAGGATCGACAGGAACACCGCGGTGCCCAGGGTGCCGCCCATCTGCCGGAAGAACGTCACCGAGGAGGTGGCGACACCGATCTCGCGGGGGCCGGCGGCGTTCTGCACGGCCAGGATGATCGGCTGCATGTTGCCGCCCAGGCCCCAGCCCATGATCAGCATGACGATCATCGTCTGCCAGACCGGGGTGTCGGCGTTCACGCGGCTGAAGAGGAACAGCGCCACGACCATCAGGGCGGTGCCGACGACCGGCAGCGGCTTGTAGCGGCCGGTGCGGGCGATGAACTGCCCGGCGAACGCGCTGGCGGACATGATGCCGAGCACCAGGGGGAGCATCTGCAGGCCGCCGACGGTGGGCGAGGAGCCCTTGACCACCTGCAGGTACTGCGGCAGGACGGCCATCGCGCCGAACATGCCCATGCCGAGGATGAGGCTGGCGAGGCTGCCGACGACGAAGGTGCGGCCGCTGAACATGCGCAGCGGCAGCAGCGCCTCCTCGCCGTAGGCGCGCTCGACGAGCACGAACGCGACCAGGCCGGCCACCCCGAGGGCGTAGCAGAGCAGCGCACCGCCGGAGCCCCAGCCCCACTCGCGGCCCTGCTCGGCGACGACGAGGAGCGGCACCAGGCACAGCACGAGCGTGAGTGCCCCGGGCCAGTCGATGCGGTGGTGGGTGGTGCGCTTGGGCAGCTTCAGGTTGCGCACGACGACGGCGAGGGCGAGGGCGCCCAGCGGCACGTTGATCCAGAAGATCCAGCGCCAGCCGGCCAGGCCGAGGAGGGACTCCTGCCCGGCGAAGAACCCGCCGGCGACGGGGCCGAGGACGCTGGAGGTGCCGAAGACGGCCATGAACCAGGCCTGGTACTTGGCGCGCTCCCGGGCCGGGACGACGTCGGCGATGATCGTCAGCGCCAGCGACATGAGGCCGCCGGCGCCCAGGCCCTGCACGGCGCGCCAGGCGGCCAGCTCGTACATCGAGGTGGAGATCCCGCACAGCGCGGAGCCGACGACGAAGATGCCGATGGCGGCGATGAAGAACGGCCGGCGGCCGTACATGTCGGAGAGCTTGCCGTACAGCGGCGTGGAGATCGTCGAGGTGATGAGGAACGCCGTGGTGGCCCACGCCTGCAGGGAGAACCCGTCGAGGTCGTCGGCGATGGTGCGGATCGCCGTGGCGACGATCGTCTGGTCCAGGGCGCCGAGGAACATGCCCAGCAGCAGGCCGGACAGGATGGCCATGATCTGCCGGTGGGTCAGCGCGGGCGCCTCGGTCGGAGCGGCCGGTTCGGCGCCGGCGGTGGTGCTGCTCATGCGGTCTCCTGCTGGGGGCGGGTGGGGGCTGCGGTGGTGGCTGCGGCGCCGTCGTCGTCGCGGCCGCGCTCGAGGCCGTCGGCGAAGCGGGCCAGCAGCGAGACGAGGGTGCCGACGTCGTGCTCGTCCCAGCCGACGACGGCGCGGGCCAGCCGTTCGCGCCGGCGCTGCAGGGTGGCGGCGACGACCTCGCGGCCGGTGCCGGTGACGGCCACGCGGCAGGCGCGGCCGTCGTCGGGGTCGCGGTGGCGCTCCAGCAGCCCGCGCCGGACGAGCTCGGCGGTCTGCCGGCTGACCGTGGAGGGGTCGGTGCCGAGCCGTTCGGCGAGCGCGCCGACGCGCTGGGCGCCGTGGTGGTCGACGGTCAGGAGCACGGCGTGCACGGCGCGCTCGGCGTCGTCGCGGGCCCGGGCGTCCTGCGCCTTGAGGGCGTGCAGGGTGCGCACGGTGCGGGTGACCTCCTCGGCCAGGGCCGGCAGGAGGACGTCGCCGAGGTGGTCGCGGTCCCCGGGCGGGGGCGCGGGGACCGGGTCCCCGGGCGGGGGCGCGGGGACGGGGGTGGGGTCGTGGTGAGGCACGGTGCTCCGGGCGGGTGCGGTCGTGGTGCGGGCGGGGCGTTGCCGTGGTGTGGTCGGTGCGGGCGGGGCGCCACGGGGCGCTCCCGGTGTGTCGGGTGGTAGCGGGAGGCGCCGGCCGTGTAACGGAGCGGGGGCCGGCAGCGAAGTACCCGCGGGGTCACGGTCCGCTCGAGGATCGTTGACTGCCGCACACAACCGATCGGGACGAATCTAGCAGCCGCTGGCGGCGACGGGGGAGCGCAGGTGCCGGACAGGGTGGACGGGTGGGCGCCCGGTCGCGCGCACCTCGCGGACGGTGTCCGCGCTACGCCGTTCGGGGGACGGTGCGCTACGGTCTCCAGTGACCCTAAGTATCGGGAGAGTCACTCTGTGTCGTTCAAGGACTGGTCCTGCGTGACCACCCTCGCCCCGGAGCCGGCCTCCTCGCGCGCCGCTCGGCACGTCGTCGCCGACTGGTGCATCGCCCAGGGCCTCATCGGCGACGTCGTCGACACCCTGCTGCTGCTGACCGCCGAGGTCGTCACCAACGCCGTCGTGCACGGCCGCAGCGAGGTCGTCCTGCAGCTGGGCCGGCACGGCTCGCGGGTGCGCGTGGGCGTCGCCGACGAGAACACCCGCCTGCCGCTGCGCCGCGAGTCCGACCCCGACGCCCTCGACGGGCGCGGCATGGCCCTCGTCGAGGCGCTCGCCGACGCCCACGGCGTCGAGGTCCAGCCCCTCGGCAAGGTCGTCTGGTTCGACGTCACCACCCACCTGGCCCCGGTCCGCTCCGCGCGCGCCAGCGCCTGAGCGCCCCGACCGCGGCGAGGACCTGTCGCCGCGGCGACCTACCCTGGGGGACGTGGCCGACACCCGCCCGTCCGACAGCGCGACCCGTCCGCCCACCCCGCGCCGCGGCTCCCCGGCGGCCCCCGGTGCGACCGCACCCGGCGCGGCCGGTGCCGTGCTCACCGCGCTCGCCTCCCTCGCCGCCGCCTGCGCCGCGCTGCTCGTGGCGCTCGCCGCCGGCGGCGGGCTGGTCCCCTCCGTCCTCGGCGACCCCGGCGCCTTCGTGCGCTACGGCCTGCCGCTGGCCCGCACCGTCCACGACCTGTCCGCGGCCGTGGCCGTCGGCTGCCTCGTCGTCGCCACCGTCGTGCTGCCGCACCCCTCGGCGGCCTGGACGCGCGCCGTGCGCGCCGCCGGTGTCGCCGCCGGCGCCTGGACGGTCTCGGCGCTGGCCGTGCTGGTGCTGACCGCGATGGACGTCATCGGCGCCGCCCCCGGCGCCGCGGGCTTCGGCGCCCAGTTCGCCCAGTTCGCCCAGGAGATCGACCTCGGCCGCGCGCTGCTGGCCACCACCGTCCTGGCCGCCGTCGTCGCCACCGTCGCCGCGGCCGCGGCCACCCCCACCGGTGCCGCCTGGAGCGCCGCGCTGGCGCTCGTCGCGCTCGTGCCCCTGTCGCTGTCCGGGCACGCCTCCGGGTCCGCCTCCCACGAGACCGCCGTCAGCTCCCTCGGGCTGCACCTGGTGGGCGTGACCGTCTGGGTGGGTGGGCTGGCCGCCGTGCTGCTCGTGGCCCCGCTCACCGGCCGCCGCCCGGCCGCCGCCGGCGAACGGGCCGTGGACCTGCCCACCGTCGCCGCGCGCTACTCCGCGCTGGCCCTGTGGTGCTTCGCGGCCGTCGCGCTGTCCGGGGTGGTCAACGCCTCGGTGCGCCTGGGCGGCTGGTCCGGCCTGGCCACCGCGTACGGCGCCCTCGTCCTCGCCAAGACCGCCGCCCTCGTCCTGCTCGGCGTCGTCGGCGCCTGGCACCGCCGCCGCACCCTGCCGCTGCTGACCCGCGCCCCGCGGGCCTTCCGCCGCCTGGCCGCCGGCGAGCTCGTCCTCATGGCCGCCGCCACGGGCCTGGGCGTCGCCCTCAGCCGCAGCCCCACCCCGGTCCCCGAGACCGAGCCCGGCGCCGACCCCGTCGACCTGCTGCTGGGCGAGACCGCCCCGCCGCCGTTCACGGTCGCCCGCTGGTTCACCGAGGTCTCGCCGGACCTGCTGTGGCTGCTCGTCGTCGGCGGCGCGCTCGCCGGCTACCTGCTCGGCGTGCACCGGCTGCGCCGCCGCGGCGACCGCTGGAGCGCCGCCCGCACGACCTGGTGGGTGCTGGGCTGCCTGGCGCTGCTGTTCGTCACCAGCGGCGGCCCGGCCGCCTACGGCCGCACCACCTTCAGCGCCCACATGCTCCAGCACATGCTGCTGACGATGGCCGTGCCGCCGCTGCTCGTGCTCGGCGCCCCCCTGACGCTGGCGCTGCGGACCCTGCCCGCGCGCCGCGACGGCTCCCGCGGCGCCCGCGAGTGGCTGCTGGAGCTGGTGCACTCGCGCTACCTGGCGCTCGTGGGCCACCCGCTGGTCGCCGCCGTCCTCTTCGCCGGCAGCATCATCGTCTTCTACTACTCGCCGCTGTTCGAGCTGGCGCTGCGCACCCACGTCGGGCACGAGCTGATGATGGTGCACTTCCTGGGCACCGGGTACCTGTTCTGCTCGGTGCTCATCGGCGTCGACCCCGGCGCGCACCGCCCGGTCTACCCGCTGCGGCTGATCCTCCTGCTGGGCACCATGGGCTTCCACGCCTTCTTCGGCGTCGCGCTCATGCAGAGCACGCAGCTGCTGGCCGGCGACTGGTTCGCGCTGGTGGCCCCCCCGGGCACCGACCTGCTGGCCGACCAGCACCGGGGCGGGGACATCGCCTGGGGCATCGGGGAGTTCCCCACCGCCGCGCTCGTCCTCGGCGTGGTGATCGCCTGGTCCCGGTCGGACGCGCGGGAGGTCCGCCGCCGCGACCGCGCCGCCGAGCGCGACGGCGGCCGCGAGCTCGCCGAGTACAACGCGATGCTCGCGCGCCTGGCCGAGCACGACGGGGTGCCCGGGCGGCCCGGGCACCCCGGGGAGCGCTGAGCCGCCCGGCGCGGGCTCACGCCAGCTGCACGTCCAGCGCGGAGGCGTCCAGCGTCTTGGTGAACGGGCAGATCGACAGCGCCTGCTCCAGCACCGCCGAGGCGTCCGTGCCCGCGTCCGGCAGCGTCACGCGCAGCGCGTAGCGGGCGGTGTAGCCGGGCTCGTCGTTCGCGAGGGTGACGCGGGTCTCCACCTGCGCCCCCTCGGTGCTGCCGCCCGTGCTGGTGGCGGCGATGCGCAGCGAGTCCAGCAGGCAGCTGCCCAGGGCGGCGGCCATGAGCTGCTCGGGGTTGGTGCCCTCGCCGGGGCCGTCCAGCGTCTTCGGCTCGTTGACGTCGAGGGACAGGGCGCCGTCGTCGGAGCGGGCAGAGCCCGGGGTGGCGGTGACGACGGCCGTGTACAGGTCGTTGGTCATGCTCCGACGCTAGGGGGCGGTGGCGCGCCGCGCTCGGTGATCACCGGTGGGGCCGCGCGCCGTGCTGCACCCCGACGCGCCACCGCCAGCGCTCCCCCGCGATGATGGGCGGGCCGGACCGCGCGGACCCCAGCCTGGAAGGACCAGCGACGCTCATGGACAACGCCACCGTGCCCGACTTCACGGTCGAGACCCTCGGTCCCTGCACGGTCGACTCACCGCTGGCCCCCCGGTTGCAGGCCCGCCGCACCACGCACCACTACATCGACGAGAACGACCGGGTGCTCTTCGACGACACCCTGTCCAAGGTGGCGCGGCGCGTGGAGGGCCAGGACGACCTCGACGGCCTGGCGGACCTGCCGAGCCTGGAGCCCACCGGTCCCCGCAAGAAGATCTTCTTCGACCCGGCCAAGACCCGGGTCGGCATCGTCACCTGCGGCGGGCTGTGCCCGGGCATCAACAACGTCATCCGCGGGCTCGTCTCCGAGCTGACGAACCACTACGGCGTGCGCCGCATCTACGGCTTCAAGAACGGCTACCAGGGTTTCGTGCCCAGCTACGGGCACGACGTGGTCGACCTGACGCCGGAGGCCGTGGAGGGCATCGACGGCGAGGGCGGCACCATCCTGGGCAGCTCGCGCGGGCAGCAGGACGCCGCCGAGGTCGTGGACTGCCTGGAGCGCATGGGCATCTCGGTGCTCTTCGTCATCGGCGGCGACGGCACCCTGCGCGGGGCGCAGAAGATCTGCGCGGAGGTCGCCGAGCGGGGGCTGAAGGTCGCGGTGGTCGGCATCCCCAAGACCATCGACAACGACATCCCGTTCATCGACCAGAGCTTCGGGTTCCAGTCCGCGTTCAGCGAGGCGACCCGCTCGATCCGCTCGGCGAAGGTCGAGGCGCGCACGGCCCCGAACGGCGTGAGCGTCGTCAAGCTCATGGGGCGGCACTCGGGTTTCATCGCCTGCTACGCGGCGCTGGCGCAGAACGACGCCGACTTCGTCCTCATCCCCGAGGTGCCGTTCGTGCTGGACGGGCCGGGGGGTTTCCTGGAGCTGCTGCGGGCCAAGGTCGCCACCCAGGGGCACGCCCTGGTGGTGGCCGCCGAGGGGGCCGGGCAGGAGCTGTTCGACGCCGACGACCAGGTCGACGCCTCCGGCAACAAGAAGCTGCAGGACGTGGGCCGGCTGCTGCGCCAGGCCATCGCGGAGGACTTCGCCGCGCACGGGCTGGAGCTGAACCTGCGCTTCATCGACCCCAGCTACGTCATCCGCTCCGTGCCGGCGAACCCGTACGACAGCGTGTACTGCATCCGCCTGGCGCACGCGGCCGCGCACGCGGCGATGGCCGGGCGCACGAACATGGTGGTGGGCCGCTGGCGCCGGCGGTTCGTGCACATCCCGATCCGCCTGGCGGTCTCGGCGCGCAACCAGGTCGACCCGCACGGCGACCTGTGGTGGTCGGTGCTGGAGGCGACGGGGCAGCCGTGGTCGTTCGGCGGGGCCCCGGCGGAGCGGGTCACGGTGTTCGGCGGGCAGTGACGTTCTCCTGACCTTCCGTCACGCGTCACCGGGAGGTCACAGAGATCGCACAGGGTGGGGTGCGCCCCCGGACGCGCCAGGAGCGCCGGGTGTCGACGAGAGCCGACGAAAGGCCACCCCACCGCCATGAGCACCACCCCGCTCCTGCCCGGAGCCCCGTTCCGCCGCCGCCGCACCCTCGCCGCCGCCGCGGTCGCGCTGGTCGGCGCCAGCGCCCTCACCGCCTCGCTGGAGACCTCCTCCTCCGCCGCCCCCGCCGAACCCGCGGCCGCCGCCCCCGAGCGGTACGTGGGTTCCGTCGAGGTCGTCCGCGACGCGGGTTCCTCCCCCCAGACCCTCAGCAGCGACGCGGACACCCTGCGGGGCACCGTGTTCGAGGACTCCGACCGCGACGGCCGCAGCGACGGCGAGGAGGGCGTGGCCGGCGTCACCGTCTCCAACGGCCGCGACGTCGTCCGCACCGACGAGCAGGGCCGCTACGAACTGCCCGCGTTCGACGGCATGACCGCGTTCGTCACCCAGCCCTCGGGCTGGCAGGTCCCCGTGGACGAGGACGGCGTCGCCCAGTTCCACTACCACCACCTGCCCGCCGGTTCCCCGGACCTGCGCTTCGGCGGCCTGGCCCCCACCGGCCCGCTGCCGTCGGCGGTGAACTTCCCGATCGTCCGCGGTGACGAGCAGGCGCAGGACGACCGGGCCCGCTGCGCGATCCTCGCCGACGTGCAGACCTACAGCGGCCGCGAGCTGGGTTTCGCCCGCGACGGGCTGGTGGCCGACCTCGTGGGCCTGCAGCGCGGCGAGCAGGAGCAGCGCCTCGCCGAGTGCGGCGCGCTCATGCTCGGCGACGTCGCCGGTGACGACCTGGGCCTGTACCCGCGCATCAAGGACGTGCTGGGCGCATCCGGCCTGCCGCTGCGCTTCGTGCCCGGCAACCACGACATCGACTTCGACTCCACCGACCCCGAGCACTCCTTCGACACCTTCAAGCGCGAGCTCGGCCCCACCACGTACTCCTACGACGTGGCCGACGTCCACTACGTCGTGATGAACAACGTGGAGTACCCGTGCGGGCCGGACGACAACCCGAACGGGGAGCGCCCGCACTGCGCCGACCCCGAGGGCTCGCCCTCCTACTCCGGTGTCCTCGGCGAGGAGCAGCTGAACTGGCTGGAGGCCGACCTGGCCGCGGTCCCGGAGGACAAGCTCGTCGTCCTGGCCACCCACATCCCCATGGTGTCCTTCGCCGACGCCACGTCGACCAAGCACCAGACCGCCGACGTGCTGAAGGTGTACGAGCTCCTCGAGGGGCGCCCCGCCCTGTCGGTGTCCGGGCACACCCACTCCACCGAGCGGATGCTCGCCGGTGACAGCTACGCCGGGTGGCAGGAGGCCGTGGGCGTGACGGAACTGCCGTTCCCGCACGTCGTCGCCGGTGCCCCCAGCGGTGACTGGTACTCCGGGGACCTCGGCGTCGAGGGCCGTCCGATGGCGCTGCAGCGCGACGGCGCCCGCCCCGGTTTCCTGACGCTCGACGTCGACGGCAACGAGTTCACCGACACCTTCCACGTCATCGGCGAGGACGTGCAGGAGCAGATGGCCCTGTCGCTGAACTCCCCGCGCTGGCGCGACTGGTTCACGAAGCTCGTGGACTTCGCCGAGGCCCGCGAGAGCGGCGAGTGGGACGCGGTGCCCCCGGTGAACGTCAACGACCTGGGCGACCCGGGCGTGGTGACCCCCGGCGACCTCGCGCAGGACACGTTCCTGACCGCGAACGTCTGGTACGGCTCCAGCGACACCGAGGTGTCCGTGTCGATCGACGGCGGCGCGCCGCAGCCGGCCACCCGCACCCAGCAGGCCGAGGGTGAGGCGCCGAACACCGGCGCCCGCTTCGCCGACCCGGCCGCCGCCACCCGCCAGCTGCAGGTGGCCCGCTTCGGCTTCGAGAGCACCTCGGGTGACGAGGAGGCGCAGGGCTTCGAGCTGTACGGGGGCGCCGAGTACGGTCCGGGCCCGGCGCAGCCGGGCGGCAACCTCGCCGACCGCGCCACGCACATCTGGCAGTACCGGCTGCCGGCCGGCCTGGCCGAGGGCGTGCACACCGCCGAGGTGACCGCCACCGACGTCGCGGGCCGCGAGTACACCGACACCCACACGTTCGAGGTCCGCTCGGAGCTGCCGCGCCAGAACTTCCGCGACGAGCTGTTCGAGGAGTCCGAGGACTGATCCGCCCCCCGGGCACGCGCGACGCCCCGCACCCCCGTCAGGGGTGCGGGGCGTCGTCGCGTCCCCCACCTCGCGGAGACCCTCGTTCCCGCCCGGGGGAGGGGGAGGTCAGGTGGTGGGGTTGAGGCGGGCGATGACGCCCTTGGCGGTCTGGCCGAAGCGGTAGGACTGCGTCAGGTAGGCGTTGCAGAAGATGTTGCCGCCGGCGAACAGCGGCACCGCGAACTGCGCCACGCGCTGCCGTCCCTGCCACTTCGCCAGGTCCGCCGGGGTGTTCGGGGTGGGCAGGGTGGCGTCCTTGACGCTGACGGGCTCGCCGCGCTGCTCGGCCGCGTCCGCCGCCTGGGCGATCTTGCGCCCGGCGAGGCCCGCGTACGCGGTGGCGGCCGCACCGCCGAGGACGAGACCGATCTTCAGGGCGCCGACGCTGCCGTAGCCCTTCTGCGCCGCGATGCGGTGCCCGCTGGCCGCGGTGAGCATCGAGCCGGTGACCAGGACGGTGGCGATGCCGCCCCACTGGGCCGGCTGGAAGCGGCGCCACGCGGAGGAGGCGACGGCGATGCGGTCCGTGCCGGCGGTCAGGTCGCTGCCGGACTTGTTGACGCCGGCGACGCCCATGACGGACCCGCCGAACCACAGGGCCGAGGCCAGGTCGTGCACGGCCTGGGTGACGTACCGGTTGTCGCTGCTGCTCACGGGGGACCTCCACGGTGCTCGTCGATCGGTGCTGGTACCGGTCCCCCTTCCCCGTTCCGCGGGCGCTACACGCGCGAGCGCACCGCGGGGCGCCTCGAGGTGGCCGGGGCCGGTGCCGTCCCGGTGCCGCGGGCGGGCCGGTCCGGGCGCACCGCGGCCAGCCACGTGGCGGTCAGCGCGAGGGCCAGGCCCGCGACGGTCAGGGCCGTCACCGGTTCGCCGAACAGGGCCGCGCCCCACGCCGTCGTCACCGGCGGCACCAGGAACATGAGGCTGTTGACGGTCGTCACCCCCACGCGCTCCAGCAGGAGCCAGTACAGGCCGTAACCGCCGAAGGTGGGCAGGACGATCAGCCACGCGGTGGCCACCCAGAAGCGGGGCTCGGCGGGGACCCTGGCCGCGCCCCCGGCGAGCGCCAGGGCGGTGAAGACGACCGCCGAGGTGGTGCAGTGGATCGTCAGGTTCCGCAGCGGGCGGGGGGCGGAGGGGTCGCGGCGCTCGAGGAAGGTCGCCGCGACGAGGCACAGCATCCCGATCGGGGGGACGGCGTACGCCCACGCGGGGGCGTCGGTGCGCGGGGAGGTCGCGTCGGCCCAGGTGACGAGCAGCACCCCGCCGAGGCCCAGGCCCAGGCCCAGCCACTGGCGCCCGCTGACGGCCGCTCCCAGCAGCGGGCCGGCGAGCGCGGCGACGACCAGCGGCTGCACGCCGTCGATCAGAGCGGTCGTGCCGGTGCTCACGCCGAGCCCGATCGCCCAGTAGACGGTCAGCAGGTAGCCGGACTGCGACAGGGCGCCGATGCCGACCTGGCGCAGCAGCTGCGACCGGGTGAGCCGTGCGGGCGGGTCGGCGCGCCGCCGGGTCGCCCGGTGCCTGATCCCGGTGAGCAGCAGCAGCCCGGCGGCCAGGGGCAGCAGCCGCCACATCAGCACCGTGCGCACGTCGACGCCCTGCGCGCCCAGCTTGGCGCCGACGAACCCGGAGGACCAGCACACGACGAACACCGCGCACAGCGCGGCGAGCGCCGCCCGGCCCCTCCAGCGAGGTACACCGATCGGTATAGTCATGGAGGTAAGGTAACCCGGTCGGTATACTCGTGCTCGTGGAAACCGAGATCGACTGGACCCCGGGGGCGCGATCGGTCCTGGACGCCGCCTCCGAGCTCTTCTACGCCCGGGGCCTGCACGCCGTCGGGGTCGAGGCGATCGCCGAGCGGGCCGGGGTGACGAAGAAGACGCTCTACGACCGCTTCGGCAGCAAGGACCGGCTGGTCGTGGAGTACCTCGCCGCCCGGGACCGGCGCTGGCGGGCCCTGCTCACCGAGCGGATCGAGGCGGCCGGCCCCGGCGCCGAGCAGCGGCTGACGGCCCTGTTCGCCGCCTCGCACGAGTGGTCGCGGGCCGAGGGTTCCCGCGGGTGCGCCATGGTCAACGCCCACGCGGAGATCGACGACCCCGCGCACCCCGCCCGCGCGCTCGTCGTGGAGCAGAAGCGGTGGATGCTCGGCCTCTTCCGGGACGTCGCCGAGCGCGCCGGGGTCCCCGCACCGCACGGTGCGGCGAAGGCGGTGGCCCTGCTGCACGAGGGAGCGCTGGTGTCCTACGGCACGGGCGCCTTCGAGGGCGTCTTCGAGGCCGCGCAGGAGGCGGCGCTCCTCCTGATCGGCGGCGCCCGCCCCCGGCGGCTACCGTCGTCGGACGGTCGAACCGGGGCCGGTGCGGGACGGGACGGAGGTGCGCGGTGAAGGTCGCGGCCAGCGGGACGTACGACCCCGGCGAGGGCAGCCGGCTGCCCGAGGGGGAGGTGCACGCCTGGGAACCGGGGCAGAACCAGACGGCGTGCGGGGTGCCGCTGCGTCGGGCGGGGCTCTCGCGCTTCTCCCACGTGGACTTCTCCGACACCGACCCGGTGACCGGCGGCAGCGCCGACGCCGTGCGGTGGGTGTGCCCGAAGTGCGTGGCGGCCACCACCCCGCGCCGCGAGCGCGGCCGGCGCTGGCAGCGCACCGACCCGCGGCCCTGACCGGGGCTGCCGGACCGGGGCTGCCCGACCGGGGCTGCCCGACCGGGGCGGACCGACCGGGGCGGACCGACCGGGGCGGCGCCGACCCGCGGGGGTTGTCCCGGGGCGGACCGCCGTGGGGGAGACTGACCGGGTGGGCGCAGCCGCGCCCGCTGACGAGGAGGCCGGGTGTCCGAGCGCGTCGAGGTCCCCACCGGGACGCAGGGCGAGACCCGGAGCGTCGCGAGCGCGCCCAGCCCGCTGCCGCCACCGCCGGACGCCGGGCGCATCGCCGACGGCGACGCGCGGCGCGAGCTGCTGGAGCTGGCGATCGAGGCCGCCGGGGTCGGCACGTTCGACTGGGACCTCGTCGACGGCACCCTGGCGTGGGACGAGCGCCTGGTGGAGCTGTTCGGGTACGGGCCGGCCGCCCTCGTGAGCACCATCGAGGCGTTCGACGAGCGCCTGCACCCGGACGACCAGCCGCGCGTCAGCGCCGACCTGCAGACGGCCATCGCCACCTGCGGGCGCTTCTCCGCGGAGTACCGGATCGTGCTGCCCGGCGGGGACGTGCGCTGGGTCGGCGCCCGCGGCCGCGCGCTGGGCGACGAGCGCGGCGTCGCGGTGCGCCTGCTGGGGGCGGCGTGGGACGTCACGGCCCACCGCGAGGCCGAGAGGCGGGTCACCCGCGTGCTGGAGTCGATGTCCACGGCGTTCTTCTCGCTGGACACCTCCTGGCGGTTCACGTACGTCAACGCCCAGGCCGAGCGGGTGCTGGGCCGCGAGCGCCGCGAGCTCCTCGGCGGGGTGGTGTGGGACCTGTTCCCCGCCGCCCCCGGCAGCGACTTCGAGGTGAACTACCGCCGCGCCATGGAGAGCGGCGAGACGGTGACGTTCGACGCGCACTACCCGGCGCCCCTGAACGCCTGGTACGAGGTGCGCGCCTGGCGCACCGGGGACGGGCTGGCGGTGTACTTCCTCGACGTCACCGAGCAGCGCCGGGCCCAGCACGAGTCCGAGCGGGCCGCGCGCCGCACGGAACTGCTGGGACGCATCACCGCCGAGCTGACCGGCACGCTGGACAACGACGAGGCGGCCCGCCGGCTGGCGCGGCTGGTGGTGCCCGCGCTGGCGGACTGGGCGATCGTCACCCTCGTCGACGACACCCACCAGGCGGGCACGCGCCGCGGTCTGCGCGACGCCGCCGCCTGCCACCGCGACCCCGCGCTGGAGCCGGTGCTGGAGGAGTACGCGCACGCCCGCATGCGACTGCTCACCGACGACACGGTCGTGGTGCGGGCGATGACCACCGGCCGCCCGCAGCTCCTGCCCACCGGCGCCACCGCCGCCGTGCAGGCGATGCTGCCGCCCGGCCCGGTGCGCGAGCAGCTGGGGCTGCTGGCGCCGGAGTCGGTGGTGGTGCTGCCCCTGACCGGGCGGGAGGGGCCGGTGGGCGTGCTCTCCCTGGCCAACGGCGCCGAGCGCGGCGACTTCAGCGCCGACGACCTCGTCACCGTCGAGCACGTCGGCGCCCGCGCCGGCATCGTGCTGGACAACGCTCGCCTGTACCGCCAGCAGCGCGACCTGGCGGAGACGCTGCAGCGGTCCCTGCTGACCGCCCTGCCCGAGCCGGAGCACCTGCAGGTGGTGGCCCGGTACCAGCCGGCGGCGCAGGCCGCGCAGGTCGGCGGGGACTGGTACGACGCGTTCCTGCAGCCCGACGGCGCCACGGTGCTCGTCATCGGTGACGTCGTCGGCCACGACACCCAGGCCGCCGCCGCCATGAGCCAGGTGCGCACCCTGGTGCGCGGGATCGCCGCGGCCGGCGGGGGAGCGCCCGCCGAGGTGCTGCGCACCGTCGACCGGGTCGTGCACACGCTGCGGGTGGACACCACCGCCACCGCGGTCGTGGCGCGCCTGGAGCACGACGAGGCGCTGCCGGCGGGCGCCACGCGCATGCGCTGGTCCAGCGCCGGCCACCCGCCGCCGATGGTCATCTCCCCCGCCGGGCGGGTGCGGGCGCTGAGCGGTGAGCACGCCGACCTGCTGCTCGGCGTCCTGCCGGACGCGCCCCGCGAGGAGTTCTCGGCGGTGCTGGAACACGGCAGCACCGTCCTGATGTACACCGACGGCCTCGTGGAGCGGCGCGGGCAGTCCCTCGAGGAGGGCCTGGACCTGTTGCGCCGCACCCTGACCGAGCTGGCCGCGCAGGGGAGCGACCTGGACGCGCTGTGCGACGGGCTGCTGGCGCGGATGCTGCCGGGGCAGCAGGAGGACGACGTCGCGGTCGTCGCGGTGCACCTGCACCCGCGGGACTGAGCGTCAGGAACCCGTCGCCGCGAGGCCGCTGCCGCGCAGGTCCGCGACGGCGGCGGTGAGCACCCGCGCCACGTCCGCGTCGCCCTCGGGGCCGGGGTTGCTCACCGTGACGCCCACGACGAGGTCCCCGGCGCGCGCGGCGCCGGCGGTGACGGGGGTGCCGTCGGTCTGCCAGCGCGCGGCCCACGTCTCGTCGGCGCCGGGGACGTCGACGGTGCGGCGGGTGAGGTCGTCGCTGAAACCGCAGGTGCGGGAGTCGTTCGCGACGAGGTGGCCGAACGCCCCCGGGCCGGTGCCGGGCGCCCAGCCGGTGACGACGACGTCCACCGACGTCTGGTCCAGGCGGTTGGAGTCCTCCTCCGCGTAACCCCACTGCCGGCCGGCGATCTGCGGCGGCTCGATCTCCGAGCCGCCGCACGCCTGCCCGCTGACGGTGGGGTTCTTCGCGTACTGCCCGAGGTCCAGCAGCAGCACCTGCCCGGCGGGCAGCGCCGCGACGAGCCCGGGCAGGTCCGGGACGTCGTAGGCGACGGCGTCCGGGTCCGCGGGCGCGGTCGTCGGCAGCGGGGTCGCGGGCAGCGGGGCCGCGGGCAGCGGGGTCATCGGCACGCCCGGCGCGGTCGCGGGGGTTCCCCGGGGAGTCGCCGTGGGGGTGCTCGCCGTGGGGTCCGCCGTCGCGGCGGTGGGTTCCGGCTCCGTCGCGGTGGCGCTCGCCGCCGGCCGGGTGCGCACCGCGCCGTCCGGCAGCGCCTGCACGGTCAGCGGCACGGCGGCCAGCGCCGCCAGGGTCGCCACCGCCCAGGTGACGCGGCGGCGGCGGTGCAGGCGGCGGATGCGGGTGCGGGTGCCGGTGGTCAGCGCCGACTCGTCCACCGCGCCGGTGCGCACGTCCCGCTCCAGCGCGCTGCGCAGCAGGTCCTCGACGTCGCGGTCGTCAGGCACGGTCGGTCCCCTCCTCGGCGATGAGCCGCCGCAGCGTCGCCAGGCCCCGGTGGGCGTTGCTGCGCACGGTGACGGTCGAGCAGTCGAGCAGGTCGGCGATCTCCTCGTCCGGCATCCCCTCGTACAGGCGCAGCACGAGGGTGACGCGCTGGCGGTCCGGCAGCCGCCGCAGCAGCGCCAGGCAGCGCCGGCGCTCGGCGTGCTCGTCGGCGGCGTCGGGGACGGCGAGGTCGGGCAGGTCGGCGGGGTCGCTGACCTGCTCGCGCCGCCAGGGCCGGCGGCGCAGCGAGGTGACGGCGTTGACGACCATCCGGTTCAGGTACGCGGAGGGGTCGTCGACGGACTCGATGCGCGACCACTTCAGCACGCACGTGGCCAGGACGTCCTGCACGACGTCCTCGGCCTGGTGCGGGTCGCGCAGCAGGGCGCGCGCCAGGCGCACCAGCTGCGGCCCCTTCCACGCCACCAGGGACTCCAGGTCCCACACCCCCGGTCCCCGGCCGTCGGTGGGGTCCCCTCCCTCCCCACCGCGACCGGCGCGGTCCCTCGGCCGCGGGTGCCGCGCGGGTGCCGCGCGGGTGCCGTCGCCGGAGGGAGCCACACCTGGACGACGCGGCCCGCGGCCGTGGCGTTGCACCGGTCTGCGGACTCCCTCGGCCGGACGTCTCGGAGGGGTGCCCCGTGGTCCTGGAGCACGCGCTGCTGCACCGCTTCCACGACCCCGCTCCCCGTGGTGGAGCACTCCACCGGGGTCGCCCGGGCCCGAGCCGCGGCGGCCCTGCCCGTCGGCACGCGCACCGCTCACCCGGTCGGCCGCTGGGGCGGGGACCGTCCGTGGCCGATGCCCCTGTCGGGGTCGTGCCCGCGGGACCCCGGTCACAGGGACCGGTTCGGCAGCGGGAACGAGCACGTCGAGGAGGTGCCGGTGCCGGTCGTCCAACGCGCGCTGACGGTGGTGGCGGAGCTGGCGCAGCGCCGCGCCGCCACCGCGGCGCTGTGGTCCGCCGCGTCCGTCTGCCTCGTCCTGCGCACGTGGCAGGGGGCCGTGAACGCCTTCGACTTCCTCGTCGTCCACGCCGCCGCCCGTGGCGTTCTCGCCGGCCGGGACCCCTACGCCGACCCGCTGTACCTGTACCCGCCCGGTTCAGCCCTGCTGACGCTCCCGGTCGCGCTCCTCCCGTCGTCGGCCGCCGCGGTCGTGGCGTCGCTCGCCTGCGTGGCCGCCGTGGTCGTCGCGTGCTGGGGTTCCGCCAGGCTCCTTGTGGCCGGTGCGCCGCCGTGGCTCGTGCCGCTGACGCTGCTCGTCGTGCTGGTCAGCCCGGCAGGCGGCGCCCTCACGGTCAGCGCCAACACCGAGTTCTTCGCGGTGGCGGCGCTCCCGTTCCTGTACCGGTGGGCGGCCGACGAGCGGTGGGGGCGCTTCGGTGTGCTGCTGGGCCTCACCCTCGCGGTCAAGCCGATCCTCCTCGCCCTGGTGGTCCTCGCCGTGCTCGCCCGCTCGTGGCGGGCCGTGGCGTGGGCGGTGGGCGTCCCCGCGGTCACCTCCGCCGTCGGGCTCGCCGTCACGCCGGGCGGCTCCGGCCTGCTCCCGGTCGTGCTGGAGCGCCTGGCGCACGGCTCGCCCGAGCCGGTCAGCCCGTGGATGGAGGTGTCGGTCGCCGGTGTCCTGCGCAACGGCGACGTGGGCGCGGGGTGGATCCTCCTGGCCAGGGTCCTGGTGCTGCTGCTCGGCGCCGCCGCGGTCGTCGTCCGGTGGTCGCGGGGCGGCGCGGGGGCGTCGCGGACCGTCCAGGTGGGAACGCTCCTGGTGCTCACGAGCATCGTGGGGGCCCCGCTGGCCTGGGACCACTACGCGGTGCTCCTCGTCCCGCTGTTCGTGAGCACCGTCGACGGTGCGACGGCGTCCCGGCACCGTCGCACCGTCCTGTGGTGCTCGGTCCCCCTCGCCGTCCTCCTCGTCCCCCGCCTGGACCCGGTCCGGGAACCGTTCGGGTACGGGTTCCAGGCGGGGACGGCGCTGCTGGTGGTCCTGGTGGTGCTGTGCGCGGAAGCCCTGGCCCCTCGCCGGTCGCCGTCACGGCGGGGCGGGGCCCTCGCAGGCGGGGCCCGCCGCGTCGAACCCGCCTGACGACGCGGCCGGCGGTCCCCGCCGACGCCCCTGGACCTCCTGGGCGACTGCCCAGTACGATCGTCCTGGGCGAACGGCCGAGGGAGAGCGACCGGAGGGAGACCGCCGTGGAGACGTCGGTGGAGCGGGGCAGGCGGGTGCGCCGCCGCCTGCTGGACGCGGCGGCGCAGCTCGTCGCCGAGCGCGGCTGGGGCGCGGTGAGCACCCGGGCGCTCGCGGAGCGGGCCGGGGTCGCGCCCGGCCTGGTGCACTACCACTTCCCGTCCGTGCAGGAGCTGCGCGCCGAGGCCGCCGTTGACGCGGCGCGCTCGGTGGCCGCCCAGGTCGGGCGCGAGCTCGACGGGACGCGGGACGCCGACGAGGTCGCCGCCGTGCTGCTGCGGGTCCTCGACGTCCACGACGGCACCGACCCGCTGTCCGTGCTGCTCCTCGAGGCCTACCTGGCGGCCACCCGGGACGAGGAGCTGCGCCGGGCGCTGGGCGACGTCGTCGCGGAACTGCGCGGCCTCGTCGCCGCCCGCCTCACCGCCCACGCCGTGCCCGACCCGGACGCCACCGCCGCGGTGCTGGTGGCGGTGGTCGACGGCCTGCTGCTGCACCGCGCCCTCACCCCCGGCCCGGGCGCCGGCGAGCTGACCGCCGCGGTGCGCGGGCTCCTCGGCCCCGGGGTTGCGCGGTGAGGGCGGTCGTCTGCGGCGCCGGCGTGGCGGGGCTGACCCTCGCCGGGCAGCTCGCCCGCGCCGGTGCGGACGTCGTGCTGCTGGAACGCGCGCCCGGACCCCGCACCGGCGGGTACGTGCTGGACTTCTTCGGCCCCGGCTACGACGCCGCCGAGGCGATGGGCGTGCTGCCCCGCCTCCTGGCGGCCGGGTACTCGTTCGAGGAGGTCGACCTCGTGGACGCCTCGGGCCGCCGGCGCGCCGGGCTGCGGTTCGACCGGTTCGCCGCGGCCGCCGGTGGCCGCCTCGTCAGCCTCGCCCGCCCCGACCTGGAGCGGGTGCTGCGCGAGCACCTGCCGGCGGGCGTCGACGTCCGCTTCGGCACCACCGTCACCGCCGTGGAGGACCACCCCGGCGGCGTCGCGGTCACCCTCTCCGACGGCGAGCGGGTCGACGCCGACCTGCTCGCCGGGTGCGACGGCGTCCGCTCCACCGTGCGGGCCCTCGCGTTCGGCCCGGCGGAGCGGTACGTGCGCCCCCTGCCGTTCCGCGTCGCCACCTTCACCGTGGAGGACCCGGTGCTGCGCGAGGCCGTCGGCGCCCGGGTGTGCCTGACGGACACCGCGCAGCGCACCGTCGGCCTGTACGGGCTGCGCGACGGCCGGGTCGCCGTGCTCGCCCTGCACCGCACCCGGGCGACGGCGCCGCCCGCCGACGCCCGCGCCGCCCTGCGCCGCGAGCACGCCTCCCTCGGCTGGGTGGTGCCGCGCGCGCTGGCCGCCTGCCCGCCTCCCGAGCGGATCCACCACGACGAGGTGGCCCAGGTCGTCGCCCCGGCGTGGACCCGGGGGCGGGTGGTGCTCGTGGGCGACGCCGCCCACGCGGTGTCCCTGCTGGCCGGCCAGGGCGCCTCGCTGGCCGTGGCCGGCGCGTACCTGCTCGCCGAGCAGCTGCGCCGCCGCCCGTCCGTCGAGGACGCCCTCGCCGCGTACGAGGCGGCGCTGCGCCCCCTCGTGCGGGACCGGCAGGAGGCCGCGCACCGCAGCGCGCGCTGGTTCGTGCCCGCCACCCGGCGCGACGTGCTCCTGCGCCGCGCCGCCCTCGCCCTGGTGCGGCTGCCGCTGGCCGACCGCCTGGTGGCGACCTCCCTGACCGGCGGGTCGTCGTCCCTCGTGGCGGACCTGCGGGCCGGACGCCCCGTGCCCTGACCGGCTCCGCCGCCCGCGCTGTTCCCGCCCCCTCCCCGTCCCCGCGGGCGGCGCCACCCGGCCGCGGGTGCGATGCTCGCCGGGTGCGCAGGTGGGACCCCGTCCAGGAGCAGGGCACGCGGCACCAGCGGCGGATCGCCGCCGCCGGTGCCCCAGAACCCTCCACCGCGCACGTCCCCGGCTTCGAGCACTACCCCCGCTTCTACGCCAAGCGCCGTCGCGGCCGGGTCGTCGACGTGGCCGTCTCCTTCGACGCGCTGGTGCGTTCCGCCCGCGGCGGGTGGGCCGCCGGGACGGCGGTCACGGCCACGCACCGGGCGCCCGACGGGCACCCCGTCGTGCTCGACGCGGACGACGGCGAGACCACCGCAGCCACCGGCGCCACCTGCGGCTCCAGCCGGTGGGTGCCGGAGGTCCCCGGCGGCCCCGTCGCCGAGGTGGTCGCCGCGGTCCGCACGCTGCGCGCCCTCGGCGCCGCCCCCGGCCCCGGCGTCCAGGAGGGCCTGGTCGACGGGTCGGTGGCCGAGCGCTCCCAGCGGGCGTGGCTGGACGGCGACGCGCGCGCCGGGGTGGACGGCTTCCGCGTCGAGTGCCCGCGGCCGGCCGGTCACGACGGGCTGTGCGAGGCGCGCTCGCAACTGGGGGACCTGGTGTGGCGGTGGGACCGCCGCGAGCAGACCGTCCACGACTAGGGCGTGTCCCGCGGGGAGCGTCCGGGCCGGGTGCCGCGCCCGTCGGCGGGGACGCGTTCGATCCGCGTCCAGCCCTGCCGCCCCCGCTCACGCAGGAGCACCAGCAGCCGCCCGTCGATCCCCCCGGACGGCCTCGGCGACCACGACGGCGGGGGAGACCGGGTTCGCCGGCAGCGAGGTCAGCACGTGGTCGACGTGCGCACCGGGTCCGGGCGCGGCGCCCGCCTCGATGGCGTCGCCGAGCACGTGGACGAACAGCAGCGTGATGGCGATCGGCGTGGGTGCCGTCGTGACGATCGTGTCCGGGCCGCGCGTGACGTGCTTGAGCAGCCGCCCGGTCAGCGCGGTGGTGTTCGCGAGCAGGTTCGCGGCCGTGCCGTCCCCTGGTCACGACCCGCTCGTCCACCGACGGCTTCGGTGATGGAGCCGTCCACGGGCACGTCGTCGGAGCCGTCCACGGACACGTCGTCGAGGTCAGGGCCGATCACCGTGTCGCAGGCGGCCAGGGTCGCGGTGAACACCTCCT
This sequence comes from Kineococcus sp. TRM81007, assembly GCF_022669155.1. Taxonomy (GTDB): domain Bacteria; phylum Actinomycetota; class Actinomycetes; order Actinomycetales; family Kineococcaceae; genus Kineococcus. Next base: position 44,256 of record NZ_JALBVB010000019.1, read on the forward strand.
GCCCGATGCCGGCGGCGGTGGCAGGACGGGCCCCCGGCGAACGCCTGCCCCGTCCCGTGTGGGCCGCCTGCTGCCGGTCGCTCCAGGACGGTCCAGCCGTGCGGCACCTGCACGCTCACGCGGTCGTGTCCCGCCGGCGCAGGGCCGCGGTGGCTGCGGCCACCAAGGTGGCGGACGTGATGGTGATGAGGGCCAGCGGAGGCAGGGTGACCGCCTCGTGGGGCGCTCTGGGGGTCAGGGCGAAGGGCGCCGCCTCCAGGACCGCGCCGGGGAGGTCGAACAGGGGCCCGTACAGGCCGACCAGGATCGAGGCCACGAGCAGCGTCCAGACCCACCACTTGCCCGCGCGCAGGCCGTGGGCGAGAGCGGCCAGCCCCGTGAAGCACAGCACGGTCGGCAGGTGGGCGAGGGAGGCGAGCGTGAACGCGCCCACGAGGCCAGGATCGCCGACCGAGCTCGCGGCTCCGGCGCCCACACCCAAGCCGGAGACGAGCAGCAGCACGGTCGAGCTCAGGGCGCTCACCAGGAGAGACCCGCCCAACCACGCCGGGCGGCTGACCGCGGTCGCCAGGACCACGCCGGTGCGGCCCTCGTCCTCCTCGTGGTTGAGCCGGTTGATCGAGACCACGGCGTGGACGGCTACCGCCATGGCGAAGAACGCCAGGAACGCGGACAGGGTCGAGCGCAGCACGTCGTCCTGGCCGGCACCGCCGAAGACCTCCGCGAGCTGCGGCTGGGACTCGAAGCTGTCCACGATGCCCTGCCCCGTGGAGCCGGTGAGGAGGGCGAACACGAACAACCCGACCGCCCACCACGCGATCGAGGCCCGCTCCGCGCGCAGGGTCAGACCCGCGGGGCTGAGCAGTCTCGACTCGCCGCGGGGCGACCACGCCGAGCCGGGAGCAGACCGGCGCCGACGTCGCGGTGCCCGACCAGCCCGAACGACGCCGTCAGCAGGAGGGCGGCCACGCCGACGCCGACAAGGAGCGGCCACCAGCGCAGATCGACGAACGCTCGGGTCTGCTGCGCCCACCCGATCGGCGACATCCACGACAGCGTGCTGCCGCCGGGCTGGGCGGCATCACCGACCCCGCGCAGCACGTAGGCCAGGCCGAGGAGCCCGCCCGCCGTCCCGGAGGCGGTGCGGGCGTGCTCGCTGAGCTGGGCGGTGACTGCGGCGAGGGATCCGAGGACGAGTCCGACCACGGCGGCACCGGCAGCGATGGCGGCCGAGTCGGGCAGTGCGAGGTCGTTGACCAGCAGCGCGGCGAGCAGCACCGCTGCGAGCAGCACCGCTGCGATCGCCAGGTTCGCCACGAGGAGCAGGACGAGCGCGGCGGTCAGCGGGGCACGGCGTCCGACGGCACCGGCGCGCACGAGGTCGACGCGACCGGCCTCCTCCTCGGCCCGGGTGTGGCGCACGACCAGGAGGATCGACATGAGCGCGACAGCCACGGCGATCATGCCGAGCACCTCGTTGGCGATCATGACCCCGGGCGTGTAGTCGTCCAGGCCGTAGCCCGGGCCGGTCATGAACGCGCCCGAGGGGTCCCTCACGATCTCAGCTCGGGTCTGCATCGCGGCGGCGTCCGGGTAGACCGCCGGGATGGCCGCACCGAAGTACGCGATGAGCCCGCCGATGCTCAAGGCCCACGCCGGGATCCTGACGCGGTCGCGGCGCAGCCCGAACCGCAGCAGGCGGCGGGTGCCGGTCAGTGCGGTGCTCGATGACGGTGCCGCGTGCGGGCCGCTCTCGCGGCTGCGGGTGAGCGTGGTCACCGCGCACCACCCGACGTGCTGGCCGCACCGGCACGTGCCGGAGCGCCGTCGTAGTGGTGGACGAACAGCTCCTCGAGCGTGGGCGGGGTGACCACGAGGTTCGCGATGCCGGAGGCGGCCTCGGTGATGCACTGCTGGAACGTCAGCTCCATCAGCGGGTCGAGTCCCGAGGTCGGCTCGTCGAGGACGAGCAGCTCCACGTCGCCGGCCAGCGCCGCGACGAGGGCCACCTTGTGCCGGTTGCCCTTGGAGCAGGTGCGGGTCCTCTTCGTCGGATCCAGGTCGAACCGCTCCAGCAGCTCGGCCTTGCGGGCGCGGTCCAGGCGGCCGTGCAGGCTCGCGAGCAGGTCGATGACCTCCCCACCGGTCAGCTTGGGCCACAGGTTGACGTCACCGGGCACGAGGCGCCGAACCGGTCGGGCCTGGTGGGCCGCTGCCGAGCCGACGTGGACGGCGCTGCGGACCGCTCTGGGATCCGGGCGGCACGAGCACCCGGGTCGCGACGCGCACCACCCCGCCGGGTGGGAGCGGCTCTCGACTCCAGCGCGACCGGCTGCGACCCCGGTGTCGGTTCTTCGGACGAGCCACTCCCCGGACCCGCCGGCACCAGCATCCCCGCTCGGTCCAGCCGTCGCGAGAGGCGCGGTCGACATGGAGAGGAACCGTGACCGTGACGTCGCACCGGTATGGTGCACGCACTCGTTCGGAGGCGCGCGATCAGGGATGCGCCGGTGCCGGTGCGTCGCGCTCGGCGGGTCCCGCGTCAGCCGATCCGCTCCGCCAGGGACACGATGATCCCCTCCGGCCCGCGCACGTACGCCATCCGCCAGGTGCCCTCGTGCTCACCCACGCCGCCGACCAGGCCGTACCCGTCCGTGGCCAGCTGTTCGATGACGGCGTCCAGGTCGTCCACCTCGAAGGCCACGTTGCGCAGCCCCAGCTCGGTGGCCACGGCGGTGGGCGAGCCCGGCTGGTGCTGGGGCTGTTCGAAGGTGGACAGCTCCAGCGAAGTGCCTCCCTGCGGTGCTCGGAGCATGACGATGCAGGTGCGGGAGTCGCGGATGCCGATGACGGTGTCCAGGAAGTCGCCTTCGACCACCGTGGGGCCGGCATCGACTCGAAGGCCCAGGGCGACGAAGAAGGCCGTCACCTGCTCGAGGTCGGCGACGGTGATGCCGACGTGGTCGAAGCGGCGGATCGATGGCATCAGGGTCTCCTCCGTAGCTGCTCAGAGATCACTCCTCGGCGGCGGCGCTGCCCATGGACCGGCCGTCACCGTCACAGGTGGGACCGGCGGCAGGTCGTGAGCTCATCGGCCGGCGAACGTCCGAACGGGAGCGGGGCCGGGCTGGGAGCCGGGCGTGCGCCGGTCGGCCGCAGGTCTGGAGCTCGACCCGCTGTTGCTGGCTCCCACGCGCGGCCCGGGTGGCGTAGCCCTGCGAGCGCCGGCCATGGGTGAGCGGCGCTGACGGTCTGGCCCGTGCTGGGACCTGGCGGAGGGCGAACCGGTGCCCACCCTGCTCATCGCCCGCACACCGGTGTGACTCCTCCTCGACCTGCCCACCGCCTCCCCCCGATCACCCGCACATCAAGCACGAGCGGTCAGTCGTTCGCCCGGGTTCCCCCACGGCAGGTCCAGGCTGTCCGTGGGCCGGGCTGCCCAGGGGATCGCGCCGCAGGACGTGCGGCTCCCCTCGCCGGGGTGCGGCACTCCCTGGGTGAGTCCCGGCCTCCTGCGCCGCGTCGGGCCGCACGAGGGTGGAGCCGTGCCCAACACCTTCCCCGCTTTCACGGCCGCCGGACTCGCCGCCGTGCGCGCCGGCGCCGACCGGCCGCTGCTGCTGACCAACGCGACGGTCCACACCCTCGACCCGCTGATCGGCACCGTGCGCGGCGCCGATGTGCTCGTCGGCGGGGCGCTGATCGTCGGCGTCGGACCCGGCATCGTCACCGCGGCCGAGGACGACGGCGCCGTGGTCATCGACGCCACCGGCACCACCGTGCTTCCCGCCCGCCTGGACGCGACCGCCACCCTCGACGCCGCCGCGCGCGGCGCCGGCCCCGGGACGCTCGCACCCGGCGCGGACGCCAGCCTCGTCGTCGTGCCCGACGCGCACGCCCCGGACCTGGCCACGGCGCTGCACACCTCGTTCACACGGCCCGAGCTGCTGCTCGCCGTGCTGCGGGAGGGGCGCCCCGTCCGCTGGGCCGGGGACCCTCTCGGTCCCGCGCCGGCCCGTACTCGGCTGCAGCCCGACCGGCTCGCGGTCGACCCGAGCCGGGTGGGCGTGTGGGTCGACACCGACGACTTCCTGCACCAGGAACTGACCGCCGACGGCCGCTACGACGAGACTCGCGGTGGCCGCCCGCACGCCTTCACGGGCCGCTACTGGATCGACGGTGACCGCGTCGACTACCTCGACGACCTCGGCTTCTGGGCCTTCGGCCGGTTCGCCGACGACGCCCTGCACCACGCCGGCTACACCATGCACCGGGAGGACGCCCGATGAGCACCGACCCCACCCCGGACGCGCCGAACCGCTCCGCCACCGCTCCCGACCGCCTCGTCCTGCTGCGAGGTGCGAGCGTCGTGACGATGGATCCTGCGCCGGGCGCCGTCGCCGCCGGTCACGCCTCGATGCCCCCGCCGCGCGCCGACACGTTCGTCGTCACGGGTGTGCACGTCAGGACGAGGCCCGGCACCGTGGCGCCCGGCGAGCTGCACGTGGTCGGGAAGCGTCTGGGCGGGGGGCCGGCTGATCCGCGAGTGGAGGTGATCGGCGCCGACGGCGCCCACGCCGTCCCGCTGCTGGTCGACAGCGCCGTCGCACAACTGCCGCCCGCCCGGCGCGGCGGGTACGACCTGGTACCCGGCAACCCGGCCACCTTCGCCGTCGTGCGCCGCCCGGTCACCGAGGCGCAGGTGCGCACCGTGCTGGTCGTCGACCCGCGGGACCTGCTGGCGGTGTGGGTCGCCGGACACCTCGAGGCCTGGGACGGCGAGCCGACCCGGACCGCGGGAGAGGACGTCGCCGACCCGGCCGTCCGGGCAGCGTGGGTGGGCACCTGGGAGGACCCCCACCACGGCCTGCTGCAGCACCTGCGACCCGACGGCCGCTACTCCGAGACCCGGGGCGGGCGCGCCGACGCGTACACCGGCCGGTACTGGCTGCACGAGGACCGGATCACCTACTTGGACGACTCCGGATTCTGGGCGTTCGGCCAGCTGCTGGACGGCGTCCTGCACCACGCCGGGTTCGTGATGACCCGACGCTGAGCAGGCGGCGCGCCGGGCCCCTTCTGCTCCGCCGCGTGCGGCTCCCCCCGCACCGAGGCGGGACCGATCCACCTGGGGGCCGTCTTGACCGACTGGACCGGCAGCGACATCCACTGAGGACCTGCGCCACGTCGTGGGGGGAGAGGGCGGAGCACGGACTCGGCGAGGCCACGACTTCACACCCTCGCCGCGATCCGCGCCCCGACGTGCCCGCGGCAGTTCGGCCCGACGCCCGTGGGCCGCCGTCCCACCGCCGGGTCCGAAGACCCCGCGATCGCGTGGTGGTCCCGTGCCCGGGTACCGATGAGTTCCGCGGCGACGGCGGGTCGGAGGAGGGTCGGCCCGGATCCGCCGGGCAGCGCAGGTCACCCGGCCCGTTCCCAGGAGGTTCCCCGTGGCACCCCGCCTCAGCCCCTACGTCTCCCTCCCCGGCACCGCCCGCGAGGCGCTGGCGTTCTACCGGTCGGTGCTCGGCGGGGAGGTGAGCACCTCCACCTTCGGCGAGTTCGGCGGCGGGGGCGCCGAGGGCGTCGACCCCGACGGCGTCATGCACGGCCAGCTCGACACCCCGTCCGGGTTCACGCTGATGGTCTCCGACGCGGTGGCCGGGACGTCCCCGGCCACCGGCAGCAACATCGCCCTGTGCCTCTTCGGCGACGACCTCGAGCAGTTGCGAGGCTTCTTCGACGGCCTCGCCGAGGGCGGGGAGGTCACGACCCCGCTGGAGGTGCAGGTGTGGGGCGACCCGTACGGCGCCCTCACCGACCGGTTCGGGGTCGACTGGATGGTCAACGCCTCCACCCCCGCCTGAGCGGGGTCAGCGGCGGCCGGTGGGGCCGCGGCGCACCCGCACCGCGGCCCGGCGGCCACCGTCCCCGGACCGCCACCGGGCCCGCGACCTCACCGCAGCGGTTCCTCCCGCTCCACGACGAGCGTGCGCATCCACGCCGGCACGCCCTCGCGCTCACCGTCCAGCAGCAGCACCACGTGCACCGCGCCCGGGTTCTCCCGCGGCGGCACGTCCGGCCACGGGGTGTCGCCGTCGGTGGCGGTGATGACCAGGTCCACCGCCGGGCGCAGCGCCGCGGCCGCGGCGATGCCCACGCGCACGTCCGTGCCGCCCCCACCGGTCAGCTCCACGTCCTGCACCCGCCGCACCCGCTGCGCGCGACCGGCCGCCGCGTCGCAGGCGATCACCTGCACCCCGCTGCCGCGGCAGCGGCGCACCACCGCCTCCGTCTCCGCCTGGACGCGCGCCAGCATGTCCGCGCTCACCGACGCCGACGTGTCCACCACCACCGCCACCCGCGGCGGTCGCGGCTGGCGCATCGCCGGCAGCACCACCCCCGGCGCCGCGGCCGCGCGCCGCGACGGCCGCGCGTACGTGTAGTCGCGCACCCCCGCCACGCGGGCGCTGACCCGGCGCGTCACGCTCAGCAGTTCCCGGCGCCAGTCCACCACCGGCGTCAGCGTGCGCTCCGCCCACCGCCTCCACCCCGCCGGCACCGACCCGCGGGTCCGGGCGTGCTCGAGGACCTCGCGCGCGGTCCGCTGCCGGATGAGTTCCGCGCGCCCGGCGTCCACGCTGCCGTCGTCCTCGCCCGCGGCGTCGCGGCCGCTGTCGTCCGCCTCCCACGGCCGGCGCCCACCACCCGCGCCGGAACCGCAGTCGTCGAGAACCGACGTGAACTCCGCCGCGAACACCGCGGGGGAGCGGCGCGGTCCCGCCGCGGTGGGGCCGGCGGCGAGCAACCGGTAGATCTGCTCCGCCGTCATCCCCGCCGCGGCACCGGGGACCTTCTCGGGGTACCACGCCTTCGCCGGGGGCAGGCGGATCCCCGCCGCGCGCAGGTCCTCGTTGATGGTGCAGTCGCCGGCCCGGTTGAACAGCGGCAGGCGCTCGCGGGGTTCGGCCAGGGCGGTGAACCGCTCGTGGTGCGAGCGCAGGGGATGGCCGACCTCGTGCAGCCACACGCCGACGACCTCGGCGACGTCCAGGCCGAGGACGAACGCGGGGTTGTAGTACATCCGCCAGCGGGTGTCGATGCCGGCGGCGGGGATCGCGCTGGTGGGTACCGCCTTCACCGCGTACAGGGCGTCGCCGAGGTACGGCATGAGCTCGCCGGCGCGGGCGCGCCCGGCGGCCAGGCGCAGCGCCGCGCGCTCCTCCACCGTCCCGCCCTCGCCCCGGATGTGCGGGTTCTGCGGGTTCCGCGGGCTCCGCGGGTTCACGCGTCGCGGGTGAGCAGGCCGAGCTCGGTCAGGATCGGGCCGAGGGAGGCGACGGTGGCCGGTTCCGGCATCGCCCCGGGCGGGCGGCCCTGCGCCCACCTGCGTCCGAACGAGAACGCGATGTCCGCGCTGCCGGCGTCGGCGGTGCGGGCGAGCACCCGGCCGCACGCGTTCCACCGCTCGACGGTGGTGTCCGCGGCGGTGGCCGCCCACACGGACGACGCCACCGCGTACGTCTTGTCGGTGCGCTGCGGGTCCACGTCCCAGGAACCCGGGTCCCGCAGCAGGTCCTCCGGGTCGGGCAGGTCCACCTCGCGCACGTACGCCAGGAACTCACCGGCCGCGGCGACGCCCACCGCCCCGGACACCAGCAGCGTCACCACCGTGCTGTTCGCGCCGGCGGCCTGCGCGTGCGCGTGCAGGCGGGCCGCGGTCTCCCACGAGCGCGGTGTCGGGAACGCACGGCCCGCGTCCTCCGACGACGACGGCATCCGCGTGACCAGTTCCGGCCGCGACCCCAGGAACACGCCCACCAGCGTCGTGGTGCGCTCCAGCAGGGCCGCGACCTCCGCCTCGTCGACGGCGGGGACGGTCACGGCCGGCCAGCCGCTGCTGAAGCCCTCCCGCACGGTGGCGGCGTCCAGGCTCCACGTCAGGTGCAGGAACCGGTTCGCCACCGGTGGGGCGAGGTCCCAGCCGTCGGCGGCGACGTCCGGGGGGTTCGCGGCGGCGACGGTGCGCACCTGCGGCGGCAGGCGCAGGTCGCCGACGACGCCCTCCAGGATGGGCCGCAGCAGCGCCGCCTGCGTCGCCGGCGGCGCGGTGGAGACCTCGTCGTAGAACTGGATGCCGGCCCGGCCGTCCCGCTCGACGGCGTCGCGCAGCCGCACCGCCCACGACGGCGGTGCCAGCGACGCCGTGCCCGTGGCGGCGTCCACGACGGGCAGCCCCGCGAAGTCGCTGGGTTCGCGGATGGAGGCGATGACGGTCTCCAGGTGCGCGCCCATGCCGTCGGCGAGCTCCCGCACCACCGAGGACTTGCCCTGCCCGGGCGGCCCCCAGAGGACCACCGGGACGTTCGCGAGCAGGGCGATGCCCAGCGCGGAGCAGGTGTCGGCGTGCTGCTGGCTCATGCGGTGCGTCTCCGGGGAATCTGCGTCGGGGGTCCTCGGTCCACTGTTCCTCAGCCCACCGCGCCCTGCAGGGCGGCGAGGAACGCGATGCGGTCGGGGGTGAGGGTGCCCGCCGCGTGCGCGGCGGCGACGTCCCCGGCGCTCAGCCCGGCGGCGGCCGCGGCCAGCACCAGGCGCAGGTCGACGTCGCCGCCGGGCGGGTGCGCGGCGAGGAACCCGCGCAGGTCCTCGTGCCGCGCGGCGAACGCGAGCACCTCGTGCGGGTCGAGCTCGACGCGGTGCCCGCGCAGCACCCGGTGCGCGCGCAGCCCGGCCGCCGGGTCGCCCAGCGCCACGTCGGCGCCGTCCAGGCGGGTCAGGCGGACGGTGGTGCCGACGGCCGCGACCTCCACCCGGTGCCCCAGGCGGGGCAGCAGCAGGTACCGGTGCAGGGTGAGGGCGACACCGGGCCAGTCGAAGGGCGGCTGCTCCGCGGCGGGTGCCGGTGCGGCCGGCGGACGGCTGTGCGTGAGCGTCAGCCGCGCCTGCGGCTCCCGCGGCCGCTGCGCGCGCCACAGGCGCCACACCGCCTCGGGCACCCCGCCGTGCGGCGGCGGCCGCAGCGGCGGGTCGGCCACCAGGTCCAGCGCGTCGAGGACCACGCGCACCGGCGCCGGCCCCGGGCGGGGGCGTCGGTGTCGGCGTCGTGCGGGCACCGTTCGAGCGTAGGCACGGGCCCCGGCCGGCGCGTCCCGAGCGGCCGTCCGCCTCGGCCGTCCGCCTCGGCCGTCCGCCTCGGCCGGCGGCCTCCGCGCTGCGGGCGCCGGTCACGAGGGCGCCGGCCACGAGGGCGGGGGAGCGCGTCAGGCCGTCCACGAGCCGGTCGTCGCAGGAGCGGGCCCTACCCGAACAGCAGTTCCCGCGCCGGGTCCACCAGCTTGCGCACGGTGCGCCCGGAGCGGAACTCCCCCAGCGCCCGCATCGACCACGCGGCCCCGTCGCGCACCACCGCCGCCATGAGGACGGCCGTGGTGTCCTCGGTGTCGCTGAGGTCGTAGCGCACGAGTTCCGCACCGCCGGCGTCCAGCAGGCGGCAGAACGCCCGGCTGACGGCGGTGAACCGCTGCCCGCCGAAGGAGTTGATGGTGAACACCAGCGCGTGCACGTCGGCGGGCAGGTCGCCCAGGCGCACGCGGATCTGCTCGTCGTCGCCCTCGCCGGCGCCGGTGAGGTTGTCGCCGCTGTGCGCGATCGCGCCGCGGAACGCGTCCTTGGACATGAACCACACCGTGGCGAGGTCCTTCCCGCGGGCGTCGAACGCGATGCAGGAGGCGTCCAGGTCGATGTTCCGCCCGCGCGCGGCCGGGTCCCAGCCCAGGCCGAGGGTGACGGCGCTCAGCGGGGGAGCGCCCGTCTTCACCAGCGACACCGTCTGGTTCTTCACCAGGCTGACGCGGCCCTTGTCGAGGTTCAGCGGGGCGCGTGCCGGTTCCGGCGCAGGTGCCGCGGGCTCGGGGGCGGCTTCCTCGTCGACGGTGATGCCGAAGTCGGTGGCCAGCCCCGCCAGCCCGCTGTCGTAGCCCTGCCCCACCGCGCGCAGCTTCCACCCCGGCCCGCGCCGGTACAGCTCCCCGGCCACGAACGCCGTCTCGGCCCCCGCCCGCGGCACGTCGAACCGGGCCAGTTCCGCGCCGTCCGCCCCCAGCACCCGCAGGTGCAGGCCGGGCACCTGCCCGAACGTGCCGCCGTCCGCGGAGGCGGCCAGCACCACCCGCTCCACCTGCGCCTCCACGGCCGGCAGGTCCACCTCCACGGCGCCGTCGCGGCCGTACCGCACCGCACCCGAGGGGTGGGCGCTCTGGTTGTAGAACACGAAGTCGTCGTCGGAACGCACCTTCCCCGCGGACGTCAGCAGCAGCGCGCTGGTGTCGACGTCCGGCACGCCGGGACCGGCGTCCCAGCCGAGGACGGCCCGCACGGGCACGGTCGGCAGTTCGGTGTTGGACCCCTTGGTCAGCTGCGTCGCCACACCACCACCCTGCCCGCCGCGGCGGCCACCGCGCCAGCAGGGCCCGACGCCCCCGGCCTCACTTCGCCTCCGACCACCGCCGCACCACCGCCACGTCCGCGGCGAACCGCACGTCGCCGCCCGCCCACCGCCGCGCGGTCCCCGCCAGCGCCGAGCGCAGCAGGTCCGCCGCCGCGCCCGCGTCCCGCTCCGGCACGTGCAGCAGCAGCTCGTCGTGCAGGCACAGCACGACGCGCCCCGCCCCGCCGGCGCCGGCCAAGCCGGCGCGCACCGACGCCGCCCACGCCTTGAACAGCTCCGCCGCGGTGCCCTGCACGACGGCGTTGCGGGCGAAGCGCCCCCGCACGGCCCTCGCCTCCTCCGGCAGGTCCGCGCTGCCCACCCGCACCGGTCGCCCGCCCCACGTCGCCACGTCCCGCCCCGCGCGCCCGGCCTCCTCGGCGGCGCGCAGGAACGCCAGCGCCGCCGGGTAGGCGCGCTCCATGCGCCGCAGCGCCTCCCCGGCCGCCCCCGACGTCTGCCCGTACATCGCCGCCAGCACCGCCACCTTCGCGGTGGCGCGGTCCGCGCCCAGGGCGGCGGCCACCGGCGCGTACAGGTCGTCCTCGCGGGCGGCCGCGGCCAGGCCCGCGTCGCCGGACAGCACCGCCAGCACCCGCGGTTCCACCTGCCCCAGGTCCGCGCGCACCAGCACGTGCCCCGGTTCGGCCGCCACCGCCGGGCGCAGCTCGGCGGGCAGGTTGTGCAGACCCGCCTGCGCGGTCATCCGCCCGCCCCCGCCGTCGGACGCCGCCCACGCCCCGCGCAGCCGCCCGTCCGCGCTGACGTGGTGCTCCAGCCAGGCGTAGCCGTACGTGGTGGCCAGGCGCTCCCCCTTGCGCCAGCGCAGCAGCGCCTCCACCACCGGGTGCGAACCGCGCAACCGCTCCAGCCGCCACGCCCGCGTGTCCGGGACGTCGAAACCCAGCTGCCGCAGCGCGGCCAGCACCTGCGCGGGGTTGCGCAGGTCCACCGGCCCCAGCAGCTCGCGCACCGGCGCGTCCCGGGCGGCGCGCGCGGCCGCCTCCGCCGCCGGCCCGTCCGGGCGCGGCCCGACCTCCGCGGCGACCACCGCCTCCGCGGCCGCCCGGTCCACCGGCAGCCCCGTCGTCTCCAGCTCCACCGCCAGCAGCGCGGCGGCCGACTCGCTCCACCCCGTCTGCACCGCCAGCGGCGGGGGGGCCGGGCGCGGGCGCGGGTCCGGCCGGGCGGCCAGGACCCGCTGCTGCGCGGCCGCGGTGCGCACCGCCAGCGCCGCCCAGCGCGCCGCCCGCTCCAGGCGCTCGGCCGGTTCGGCGTCCGGCCCGAACGCGCGGCCCTCCACCCAGCCGGCCGCGAGCAACCCGTGCTCGTCGACCGGCCCGCTGTCCCCGGCGAGGGCGCCGTCCAGGTCCAGCAGTCCCGTGCCGTGCGCGGCCTCGCGGTGCCGGGCCGGCGGCGGTGGCTCGGGCAGGTCGTGCGCCGCCGCCCACGCCGCGCCCGGGTCGTCGCGCGAACCGCCCACCAGCAGCCGGTGCACCGCGGCCACGTCGTGGCAGCGGGCCAGGTGCACGCCCGCCGCGACCAGCGGGGCGGCCGTGCCCGCCGCCGACCACCACGTCCAGCGCGGTCCCAGACCACGCTCCACCCGGCGCACCAGGTCGGCCGGGTCGCCCGCCAGCGGCAGCGGGCCGCCGCCCGCGGCCAGCCCCACGCCCAGGCCGGGCAGCACCACCAGCCCCAGCGGGTCGCCGGGGCGCGCCCCAGCGCGGTGCAGGGCGCCCTCGAGGTCCACGGCGCCATCCTGCACGGCGGCCCGGACAGCCGCCGCGGTGCTCCCGCGACCGCTCCAGGAGCACCACGGGCGTGCCGATGCAGAGGTCGACGGCCTGCCCGGGCCGACCACGGGAGGAACCCGCCATGATGCCGTCGACCCTGCTGCGCCGCGTGCGCGTGGGCACACGCCTCGCGCTGGCGTTCGGCCTCGTGCTGGTGCTGCTGCTCGCCACCGGCACCGCCGCGCTCGTGGGCATCGCCGAGCAGTCCCGCTCGGTGGAGCACCAGCGCGACATCACCGACCTGGTCCGCTACGCGGAGCAGCAGCGCTTCTACGCCGCCGACGTCAGCGGCTGGCAGGCCGCGTACGCCTGGGACACCTACCGCCTCGGCCTGCCCGGTGCCGTGGACCCCACCTCGGACAACCGCGCCGGCTTCCTCGCCGACGAGGAGAAGCTGCGCCAGGCGCTCGCCGCCGCCCCCACCGACCTCATGGACGCCACCGAGCGCGAGCTGGAGACCACCATCGGCGACCTGTGGGACGCCTACTTCGCCTCGGACGATCGCGCCGTCGCCCTCTACTCGGCCGGTGACCTGGCGGGTGCCGAGCGCGTGATCGTCGAGGAGAGCTGGGTCGCCTACGCCGACATCCTCACCGCCACGCAGGAGTTCGCCGACTCGGTGGACGCCCGCGCCGCCGCGGCCGCCGCCGAGGCCGACGCCGCCGCCGAGCACAGCCGGACCCTGGTCCTGGTCACCCTCGCCGCTGCCGCCGCGCTCGTCGTGCTCCTGCAGGTCGCGCTGACCCGCAGCCTCGTCGGCCCGATGCGCCGCACCGTCGCCGACCTGCGCCGCGTCGCCGACGGCGACCTGACCGTCGCCCCCGTCGTCGACGGCGGCGACGAGTTCCGCGAGATGGCGCAGGCCGTGGAGGCCGCCGTGACCGCCACCCGCCGCACCGTCGCCGACGTCGCCGCCGGCGCCTGCCAGGTCGCCGGGATGGCCGACGACCTCGCGGGCCGGGCGCAGGAGCTGTCCAGCGCCAACGAGCGCACCGCCGGCGACACCGACCGCGCCGCGCGCTCCGCCGACGCCGTCTCCGCCGACGTGTGCACCATCGCCGCCGGCGCGGAGGAGCTGGGCGCCGCCATCAACGAGATCTCCTCCGGGATGGCGCGGTCCGCGTCCGTGGCCCGGGAGGCCGTCGAGGCCGCCGAGGCCACCCGCGCCACCGTCGCCGAGCTGGGCGAGGCCACCCGCGCCATCGCCAGCGTCGTGGGCACCATCACCGCCATCGCCGAGCAGACGAACCTGCTGGCGCTGAACGCCACCATCGAGGCCGCCC
>NZ_JALBVB010000020.1 GCF_022669155.1 Kineococcus sp. TRM81007
GAGCGGGTGACCCTGGCTCAGCCCGCCATCCGCTCGCGCAGCGCCTGGGGCGCCGACGAGACCCTGCGCAAGTCCTCCGCCTCCTACAGCAGCACCATCAAGGCCGCCGTCGTGCACCACACCGCCGACCCCGGCAGCTACACCCAGGCCGAGGTCCCCGCCGTCATCCGCGGCATGTACCGCTACCACACCGTCACCCTCGGCTGGGCCGACCTCGGCTACAACTTCGTCGTCGACCGCTTCGGCGGCATCTGGGAAGGCCGCGCCGGCGGCACCACCCGCCCCGTGGTCGGCGCCCACGCCGGCGGCTTCAACATCGACACCTTCGGGGTGTCCATGATGGGCGACCACTCGCGCACCGCTCCCTCGGCCGCCGCCCTGGAGTCCGTCGCGCAGGTCATCGCCTGGAAGCTGGCCCTGCACGGCGTCGACCCCAAGGGCTCCACCCGCCTGACCAGCGCCGGCGGCGGCACCGCCCGCTACGCCAAGGGCACCACCGTCACCCTGCGCACCATCAACGCCCACCGCGACGTCGGCTACACCGCCTGCCCGGGCGACGCCGCCTTCACCAAGATGGACTCCCTGCGCACCCGCGTCGCCCAGCTCATGGCCGGCGCCACCGGCAACGGCCCCAGCGCCGTGGACACCAAGTACGCCCAGCTCGGCGGGGCCGCCGGGTTCCTGGGGGCGGCGACCTCCGCGGAGGGGCCGGCGCGCGACGGCGGCCGCTACCGCCACTACCGCGGCGGCTCGATCTACTCCTCGTCCGCCACCGGCGCGCACGTGATGACCGGCGCGATCCGCGACGAGTTCGCCCGGCTCGGCTGGGAGGGTTCGCTGGGCTTCCCGCTGCACGACGAGAGCCCCGCCGCCCGCGGCGGGCGCTACCTGCACTTGCAGAAGGGTTCGCTGTACTGGTCCCCCGCCACCGGCGCCCGCGACGTGCGCGGGGACATCCGCGACAAGTGGCAGGCGCTGGGCTGGGAGAACGGCTGGCTGGGCTACCCCACCCAGGGCCACACCAGGACCCCGAACGGCCGCGGCGGGTTCACCCACTTCGAGGGCGGCTCGATCTACTGGTCCGCCGCCACCGGCGCGCGCGCGGTGCGCGGGGCGATCCGCGACGCGTGGGCGCGCCACGGCTGGGAGAACGGCCCGCTGGGGTTCCCCACCACCGACGACACCCGCGTGCCCAGCGGCAAGGGCACCTACACCCACTTCGAGGGCGGCTCGGTCTACTGGTCGAACGCCACCGGAGCCCACGTGGTCCGCAACGCGATCCGCGACCGGTGGGCCTCGCTGGGCTGGGAGAACTCGTACCTCGGGTTCCCCACCAGCGACGAGTACGAGGTCCCGGAGGGGCGCCGCAACGACTTCACCGGTGGCAGCATCACCTGGAACCGCAGCACCGGCCAGACCACGGTGAAGCGCCGCTGACGCGGCGCCGCACCGGAGACCACCTCGACGCCGTACCCCCGGAGGGCCCGTGAACCGCCGCCGCCGCGCAGCGACCGTCCTGACCACCGCCGTCGCCACCCTGGCCGCGGGCCTGATCGCCGCGAGCCCCGCGCAGGCCGGGGAGGTGCGGCCGGTGCCGGCGGACGGGAACTTCACCTTCTCCGGCCACGGGTACGGCCACGGCATCGGCATGTCCCAGTGGGGCGCGCAGTCCCGGGCGGTGGCGGGCCAGTCGTACCGGCAGATCCTGGACTTCTACTACCCCGGCACCACGGTCGCCTCCCGGGAGAACCGGACGCTGCGGGTGCAGCTGACCGGTTTCAGCGGCCGGACCGCGACGGTGGCGGCGCCCACGGGCGCGGAGCTGACGATCTCCACGTCCGGGCGGAAGCTGCCCGCGGGCCAGCGCCTGGTCGTCGACGCCGCCGGCGACCAGCTCGCCGCGCGCGTGGACGGCGCGTGGGGCGAGACGTGGGGCGCCACGACCATCAGCGGGCCCGACGGGGTGCTGCTGGTGCGGCCGGACGGTTCCGCCACCCGCTACGACGGCACGGTGCGGATCGTGCCGGGCGAGACGCTCACCGTCGTCAACGACGTGCCCATGGAGACGTACCTGCGCGGCGTGGTGCCGGCGGAGTCCCCCGCGTCGTGGAACGCGGAGGCGCTGAAGGCGCAGTCGGTCGCGGCCCGCAGCTACGCGCTGTCGGTGCTGCGGCCCACCGCGCAGACCGACATCTGCGACACCACCGCCTGCCAGGTGTACCGGGGGGCGGAGACCCGCGACAGCTCCGGGAAGGTGACGTGGACGCAGCCGGCGTCCACGAACGCGGCGATCGCCGCCACCGCCGGGGAGGTCCGCGCGCACGGCGGGGACGTGGCGTTCACGCAGTTCTCCTCGTCCAACGGCGGCTGGTCGGTGGCGGGTTCGCGCCCGTACCTGCAGGCGCGCGAGGACCCGTTCTCCGCGCCGGGGCGCACCGCCCCCGGTGACACGGTGGCGAACTGGACGACGACCGTGCCGGCGTCCCGGTTCGCACCGGCCTGCCCCGCCGGCGGTGCGGTGACCGCGCTGGACGTCACCGGCCGCGACGGCCGCGGCGCGGACGGCGGCCGGGTGGCGACCGCCGTCCTGCACTGCACGACCGGCACGGCCTCCCTGACGGGCACGAAGGTCCGCCAGCTCGGCGGGCTGCGCTCGAACTGGTTCACGATCCCGAGCGCGATCCGGGCCGCCCACGCGGGCCTGGGCGGGGACGGCGGCCCGCTCGGCCCCGCCGCCACGGGCGAGTACCCGACGCCGGCGCGCGTCGGCGCCTACCAGCACTTCCGCCACGGCTCGATCTACGTGTCCCCCGCGACCGGCGCGCACGACGTGCGCGGGGAGCTGCGCCGGCGCTGGGAGGCGCTGGGCTGGGAGAACGGCGTCCTGGGCTTCCCCACCACCGGTGAGGCGCGCACCCCGGACGGGCGCGGCACCTACAACCACTTCGAGGGCGGCTCGATCTACTGGTCGAACGCCACCGGCGCGCAGGACGTGCGCGGGGCGATCCGCGGCCGCTGGGCGCAGCTCGGCTGGGAGAACTCCCCCTCCGGGTTCCCCACCACCGGCGAGACCCGCACCCCGGACGGGCGCGGCGCCTACAACCACTTCCA
>NZ_JALBVB010000021.1 GCF_022669155.1 Kineococcus sp. TRM81007
GCCGAGCTGGGCGTACTTGGTGTCCACGGCGCTGGGGCCGTTGCCGGTGGCGCCGGCCATGAGCTGGGCGACGCGGGTGCGCAGGGAGTCCATCTTGGTGAAGGCGGCGTCGCCCGGGCAGGCGGTGTAGCCGACGTCGCGGTGGGCGTTGATGGTGCGCAGGGTGACGGTGGTGCCCTTGGCGTAGCGGGCGGTGCCGCCGCCGGCGCTGGTCAGGCGGGTGGAGCCCTTGGGGTCGACGCCGTGCAGGGCCAGCTTCCAGGCGATGACCTGCGCGACGGACTCCAGGGCGGCGGCCGAGGGAGCGGTGCGCGAGTGGTCGCCCATCATGGACACCCCGAAGGTGTCGATGTTGAAGCCGCCGGCGTGGGCGCCGACCACGGGGCGGGTGGTGCCGCCGGCGCGGCCTTCCCAGATGCCGCCGAAGCGGTCGACGACGAAGTTGTAGCCGAGGTCGGCCCAGCCGAGGGTGACGGTGTGGTAGCGGTACATGCCGCGGATGACGGCGGGGACCTCGGCCTGGGTGTAGCTGCCGGGGTCGGCGGTGTGGTGCACGACGGCGGCCTTGATGGTGCTGCTGTAGGAGGCGGAGGACTTGCGCAGGGTCTCGTCGGCGCCCCAGGCGCTGCGCGAGCGGATGGCGGGCTGAGCCAGGGTCACCCGCTCGTCCCCGGTGAGCTCCGACTGCGCGCCGGTGCTGCGCAGCAGCACGTCCGCGTCCGCGACGGCGGCGGTGGCGAGGTCGTCGGCGGGGCTGCGGCCGCCGTCGACGACGTGGAGCTCGGCGTGCGCGACGTCGGCGGCGGGCACGCGCACCTCGACGGTGGCGCGCCGGCCCAGCGAACCGACCCACAGCGGGTCGGAACCGGTGACCCGGCCGCGGGCCTCCGCGGTGCCCGGGTCGGCCCCGTCGTCGTTGAGGGCCAGCTCGACCCACTCCGACCAGGTGCCGCCGGTGCGGGTGCGCACCGCGACCGACTCGGCGCCGGTGCCGCGCGGGAACGTGACGCCGACCATCTGACCGCCGTCCACCTCGACGCTGACGACGCTGAGCGCGGGGGCCGCGCGCAGCGTGCGGGCGACCGCGCCGCGCGGGGCGGGCACGGCGCTGCCGGCGGCGGTGCTGGGGTGCTGCGCCAGCGGGTAGGCGGTGGTGGAGCCGCCGACCTGCACCGCACCGGTGCTCAGGGCGGTGGCGGCGGCGGCCGGGCGGGCGCCCGTGCCGCTCAGGCAGGCCAGGACGGACAGCGCCCCGGCGCCCCCGCCGGCGCGCAGCAGGGAACGTCGCGAGAAGCCCCCGGCCGTACCGGTCTTCTCCTGGGCAGTCGCGGTCAACCGCATGACAACTCGGTCCTTCGCTCGACGACAGAGGCGGTCCACCCACACGGGTCAACGCACGTCACGGGCATCGGCACCTGACGGCGGGGGCTTGAGCAGGGACCGGCATCACCTGCCACCCTGACGGAGCGACTGCTGATGCTCAAGGTGCTGCGGAGCACGAGTCGGTAACAACAACGTCATCACCCCGTCACTGTGGGTGATGGACCGTTCGGCTGTCCAGGTGACCGCGAACCCGGCAGCACGACGCCCCGGGCGCTCGGCGGCGCCCGGGGCGAGGGGTGGGGCAGCGGGTGGACCGGCCGGGTCAGCGCTGGCGCACGACCCCCAGCCGGTCGCCGCCCAGGCCGGGGAACACCGACGACAGGCTGCCTGCGCCCAGGCGCTTCTGCAGCACCTCGGCGATGATCGCGCGGTAGTCCGTCGTGCCCGGCAGGTCCCCGTCCAGCAGGCGCTCCGGCGCCAGGCCCGGCCAGCGGCCGTGCACCCGCCCGCCCACCACGCCGCCGCCCAGCAGCAGCACCGCGTTGCCGTGCCCGTGGTCCAAGCCCCACGAGGCGTTCTCCTGCACCCGGCGGCCGAACTCCGACAGCGTCATGATCGTCGTGCTCGCGAACTTCGGCCCCAGGTCCGTCGCGAACGCCGCCAGCGCGCCCGACAGCTCCGTCAGCTTGTCGAACATCCAGCCGCGGTCCACGTGACCGAAGTTCGCGTGCATGTCCCAGTCGCCGTAGTCCACCGTCAGCATCTGCACCGGCGCCCCCGAGCGCAGCAGCGCTGCCGCCTGCGACAGCGACCTGCCCAGCGCGGTCGCCGGGTACGTCACCCCCGCCACGGGCCCGGGGTCGGCACCGGCGTACCCGGCGACCTCCTCCATCGCGTCCAGCAGCGCGTTCGCCGGGTCGGCGGCGACGGCGGGGGCGTTCACGTGCATGCGGCGCAGGCCCGCGTGCCACAGCGGCCGGTCCGTGCCCGGGCCCGCCAGCGCGAAGGCCCCCATCGACTGCATCGTCGTCTCCTGCTGCGGGCCGGCGAACGACGGCGGCGCGTGGACCCCCACCTGCACGGCGTTCAGCAGCCCGCCGTCACCCGTCACGCCCAGGGTGCGGTCGATCCAGCCCGTGCGCAGCGACGTGCCCGGCGCGGCGCGCTCCATCTCCTGCATGGCGGCGAAGTGCGAGCGCGACGGGCTGCCCTGCCCCACCGCCTGCACCGCGCCGAAGGTGCCCGCCCGCCAGAACGGCAGCAGCGGCGCCATCGCCGGGTGCAGCCCGAAGGTGCCGTCCAGCGCCAGCAGCGTCGAGGCCGGCACCGCCACGTTCGGGCGCGCCGCGTAGTACGCCGGGTCGCCACCGGGCACCACCACCGACAGGCCGTCGAAACCGCCGTGCAGGGACAGCACCACCAGCGTCTCGCCGGTCCAGCCCGGCGCCGCGTAGGAGACCTGGGTGGACACGTCGCCCACCGTGAACGCCGTCGTGCCGGCGGCCGCCGCGCCGAGGGCTGCCTTGAGCACGCCGCGCCGCGACACGCGCGCGGCCGCGACGGACCCCTCCCGGCAGGAGCAGCGGTCGGCGGGGCGGTCGGTGCGGTCGGTCACGGGACTGCTCACCTCTTCGAGAAGGTCGGGGTGTCGAGGACGAACGCGGCCAGGTACGGGAAGCCCCAGCCCAGCCACGGCTCGCGCGGGTCCAGCCGCTCGTCGGCGCGGCGCTCCAGGTAGAGGAGGATCCCCGCCCGCTCGTCGGCGGTGATCGGGCCGTGGACCAGGCGCTGGGCCATCGCGTCCACCAGCGCGCCCCACGTGGCCGGCAGGGACTGCGGCAGCAGCTGCCGCACCGGCGGCCACGTCAGGTCCGGCGGGTACCAGGCCGCGGCGAAGTCCATGTGCCGGTTCCAGCGCTGCAGCGTCGCGTTGGGCGACTGCCACTCCGCAGCGGTGTCCGGGTAGCCGTTCGGCGGGCCCCACGCCAGCGGCGCGTGCCCGGCGTCGGAGGGCATCCAGTACAGCCGCTCGACGCCCTGCGTGCCCGAGCGCTCCGGTGCGACGCCCAGCGCGCGCAGCGTGGAGACGAAGTCCTCCTGCGGCGTCTTGTACTTCCGCCCCGCCGAGTCCCAGAACTCCGGCGCGCTGAACAGCGTCCACAGCACCGCGCGGACGGAGCCGCTCGTGGCCGTCCACGTCTGCGCCATCCGCTCCACCAGCGACGCCGGCGGGTCGTCGGCGACGAACCGCACCGCCAGGCGGCGGCTGACCCGACGCGCCGTGGCCGGGTGCACCGCCAGGTGCCGCAGGTACCGCTCCGCCCACGCCAGGCCCTCGTGCGGGGCGTGCGCCGGCCAGGAGAAGCCGAACGCCGTGCCGCCGCCGCTGTCGTGGCGACCCGCGTCGAAGGTGGACAGCCCGTCGGAACCCACCGCCAGGCCCGTCAGCAGGCGCGCGCCCGCCTTGACGTCGGCCTCGGTGTAGCCGGCGTCGACGCCGACGGTGTGCAGCTCCAGCAGCTCGCGGGCGTAGTTCTCGTTGGGGTGGGCGGCGCTGGAGCTGGTGTTGTCCAGGTACAGCAGCATCGACGGGCTCTTCGCCGACTCCACGAGCATGTCCGGGAACGACCCGAACGCGTGCCGGCGGATCATCCGGTCGTAGTCGGCGCGGCTGTCCCACACCTCCGAGGACGGGCAGGTGACGTGCAGCAGGTTGTTCCAGACGTCGGCGACGACCTCCAGCAGCTGCCGCTCGCTCCAGATCTGGCGCACCAGCGTGACCCGGCCCACCTCGAACATGAGGTCCCACTCCACCGACCAGTAGCCGGCCGCGTGGACCTCGGCGGTGGACCTCTTGTACCGCTGGAAGCGGCCGACGTACTCCTCGCAGACCCGGTCCGCGACCGTCTCCGGCGCCAGCTGCGCCTCCAGCCACGCCTTGGTGCCCACCGCGGCGATCGCGTCGAGGTCCTGCGGGCGCGGGCCCCACGTGGCCCGCCGCAGCAGGTGCAGCTGGGCGTCGGGGGTGCTGGGGAAGAGCCGGTCGGCGGGGGCGGCCTTGCGCCGCCCGCGCGCGACGCGGGGCGCGGAGGACGAGGGAGCGGTGGGCACGCCACGGTCTCGGCAGGGGATCTCCGCCGCTTGAGCCGTCCGGGTGAGGACCTCTCGGGTCAGCGCACGGTCACGCGCCCGTCGCTCGCCCGCCACGTGATGCTGCCGCCGGTGAAGTCGCTGCGGCGACCGCCGGGGACGTCGTACTCGTCGCTGCGGGGGTAGCCCAGGGAGGAGTTCTCCCAGCCCAGCGAGGCCCACCGGTTCCGGATGGCGCCGAACACCACGTGCGCGCCCGTGCGCGGCGACCAGTAGATCGAGCCGCCCTGGAAGTGGTTGAACGCCCCGCCCCGGATGGGCGTCTCGTCCGTCAGGGGGTACCCCAGGAAGGAGTTCTCCCAGCCCAGCGAGGCGTACTTCTCCCGGATCAGGCCGAACACCGCGTGCGTGCCCGCCGCGGGGTGCGAGTAGATCGACCCCGCCTGGTAGTGGCGGTAGCGGCCGCCGTCGCGCGCCGGCCCCTCCGCCCGCGTGGGCGCACCCAGGTAGCCGCTGCCGAGCTGGGCGTACTTGGTGTCCACGGCGCTGGGGCCGTTGCCGGTGGCGCCGGCCATGAGCTGGGCGACGCGGGTGCGCAGGGAGTCCATCTTGGTGAAGGCGGCGTCGCCCGGGCAGGCGGTGTAGCCGACGTCGCGGTGGGCGTTGATGGTGCGCAGGGTGACGGTGGTGCCCTTGGCGTAGCGGGCGGTGCCGCCGCCGGCGCTGGTCAGGCGGGTGGAGCCCTTGGGGTCGACGCCGTGCAGGGCCAGCTTCCAGGCGATGACCTGCGCGACGGACTCCAGGGCGGCGGCCGAGGGAGCGGTGCGCGAGTGGTCGCCCATCATGGACACCCCGAAGGTGTCGATGTTGAAGCCGCCGGCGTGGGCGCCGACCACGGGGCGGGTGGTGCCGCCGGCGCGGCCTTCCCAGATGCCGCCGAAGCGGTCGACGACGAAGTTGTAGCCGAGGTCGGCCCAGCCGAGGGTGACGGTGTGGTAGCGGTACATGCCGCGGATGACGGCGGGGACCTCGGCCTGGGTGTAGCTGCCGGGGTCGGCGGTGTGGTGCACGACGGCGGCCTTGATGGTGCTGCTGTAGGAGGCGGAGGACTTGCGCAGGGTCTCGTCGGCGCCCCAGGCGCTGCGCGAGCGGATGGCGGGCTGAGCCAGGGTCACCCGCTC
>NZ_JALBVB010000022.1 GCF_022669155.1 Kineococcus sp. TRM81007
GCCGAGCTGGGCGTACTTGGTGTCCACGGCGCTGGGGCCGTTGCCGGTGGCGCCGGCCATGAGCTGGGCGACGCGGGTGCGCAGGGAGTCCATCTTGGTGAAGGCGGCGTCGCCCGGGCAGGCGGTGTAGCCGACGTCGCGGTGGGCGTTGATGGTGCGCAGGGTGACGGTGGTGCCCTTGGCGTAGCGGGCGGTGCCGCCGCCGGCGCTGGTCAGGCGGGTGGAGCCCTTGGGGTCGACGCCGTGCAGGGCCAGCTTCCAGGCGATGACCTGCGCGACGGACTCCAGGGCGGCGGCCGAGGGAGCGGTGCGCGAGTGGTCGCCCATCATGGACACCCCGAAGGTGTCGATGTTGAAGCCGCCGGCGTGGGCGCCGACCACGGGGCGGGTGGTGCCGCCGGCGCGGCCTTCCCAGATGCCGCCGAAGCGGTCGACGACGAAGTTGTAGCCGAGGTCGGCCCAGCCGAGGGTGACGGTGTGGTAGCGGTACATGCCGCGGATGACGGCGGGGACCTCGGCCTGGGTGTAGCTGCCGGGGTCGGCGGTGTGGTGCACGACGGCGGCCTTGATGGTGCTGCTGTAGGAGGCGGAGGACTTGCGCAGGGTCTCGTCGGCGCCCCAGGCGCTGCGCGAGCGGATGGCGGGCTGAGCCAGGGTCACCCGCTCCTGCGCCGCCAGCAGCTCGCGCACCTGCTCCGCCTGCGCGCCCCCGACCACGGCCCCCGCCGCGCCGACGGCACCCACCGCACCCGCCGAGGCGGCCGCGTCGGCCTCGCCCGCACCGGGGTCCACCACCTCCAGGCGGGCCGCGCCCGCCTCCGCGGCGCGCAGCCGCACCTGCACCTCAGCCTCGCCCAGCTCACCCGTCCACAGCGGCTCCGTGGCCAGCACGCCCGCACCGCCGGCGTCGTCGGGGGCGTCGTCCACCAGCGACAGCGGCGTCCAGGCGCCCCACTCGCCACCCGCCCGGCGCACCCGCACCGACACCGGCCCGGGGTCCTCCCCGGCCGCGGCCGGTGCACCGTCGCGCAGCACCACGCCCAGCAGGCTGCCGCCGGCGACGTCCACGGTGATCTCCGCCAGCTCCGCGGCACCGGCCGCCCCCGCCGCCCCGGTGGGAGCCGCGCCCACCGCACCTCCGCCCGGGGCGGTGCGCAGCAGCGGCTCCGCCGCCCGGCGGCCGCCGGCCAGCGGCAGCGAGCGGGTCGAGCCCGTCACCGGCAGCGGCAGCGCCGAGGCGCTCGTGAGGCCCGAGGCGCTCACGGCGGCCGGGGCCGCCTGCGCCGCGGGGGCCACCAGCAGCGTCAGCAGTCCCGCACCGGTGCCGGCCAGGGCGGCGCGGCGGCTCACCGGGGCCGCACCGCGGCGGGGGGCCTGGGGGGTCCGTCGTCGCAGCGGGTCAGGGGTCATCGCCGGGGCGCTCCGTCCGTCGGGTTCTCGGGGCCGCCGGTCGGCGACGCTCCACCAGGGACGAAAGCTAGACGAGAGTGGAGGCGATGTGAACGACGGGCGGTAAACCGGTGAGCCTCCTCACGCGGCCAGCGAGGCTCCCGGGGCGTCGTGCGAGACGTACAGGCGCACCCCGAACGCGCGCAGGTGCCGCTCCTGCGCCAGCCGGAAACCGCCCTGCAGCAGCCGCACCGTCTCGCGGTCCTGCGCGCTCGCCGTCACCAGCGGCCCGGCCCCGCCGACCACCCACACGCGGTGCACGCCCTCCAGCGCCCCCGCCAGCTCCTCCGGCGGCACCGGCGTGCCCACCAGGGTGGCCGACGACGCCGCCGGCTCCGCCAGCGCCAGGTCCCGCAGCCCCGCGAACGCGTCCGGGTACAGCTGCGTCAGCACCCGGTAGCGGTACTCGCCGTCCGGCACGAACAGCAGCCCGTCGCCGGGGCGGGCGCGCTCGGCGACGTGCGCCGCGGCACCGCGCAGGTCCTCGGCGTGCCCCAGCTCCGGGTCGCGGAACACCAGCTGCATCCGCAGCCCCGCCAGGGCCGTGCCCGCCACCAGCACCACCGCCACCGCCGCGGGGACCGCCCGCACCCACCTGCGCCGGGCGCGCGGTGCGCGCGGCAGCGCCGCGGTCACCGCCGCCGCCAGCAGCAGGCACGTGCCCGGTGCCACCACCACCAGGTAGCGCGTCGTCCACAACGGGTGCACCTGGGAGAGCAGCCACAGCGCCGGCACCGGCGCCGCCCCCCACAGCAGGCCCACCGCCAGCAGCGCCCGCGAGCGCGCGCGCCACACCGCCACCGCCACCGCCACCGCCGCGATCGCCACCGTCACCGGCGAACCCAGCGCGAACACCACGTGCTCACCCAGCAGCCCCGGCGGGGGAGGGCGCAGGAACGCCACCTGCCCCTGCTGGGTGCTCTGCGCCGCCAGCAGCGGCGCCGCCAGCAGCATCCCCGCGCCCGCGGCCACCGCGCCCCGGCGCCGCACCGGCCGCCCCTGCGCGCCGCGCCCGGACAGCAGCAGCCACCCGGCGTGCGCGGGCAGCACCATCAGGGCCAGCGTGTTCAGCGCCGCCAGCAGCGGCAGGCTCAGTGCGTACGCCACCCACCAGCCGCGCCGCGGCGAACCGCTGGCGCGCACCAGCAGGTAGGCGGAGGCGGTCGCCACCAGGGTCGCCAGCGCGTACGGGCGCGCCTCCTGCGCGTACCGGCTCACCAGCGGCGTCGCCACCCACAGCGCCGCCGCCGTCGCGCCCACCAGCCGCGCGGTGCGCGGCCCGGCACCCACCAGCGCCAGCCGCCGGCCCAGCCCGTGCAGCAGCGGGGCCGTCGCCGCCGCCGCCAGCACCGACGGCCAGCGCGCCTGCTCCACCGTCGCCGAGGAGCCGAACAGGGCGTGCACGAGGAAGTAGAACGGCGCGTGCACCAGGTCCACGTCCTGCACCAGCCGCCAGACCTGCTCCGCCGAGCGGCGCGCCACCGCGACCGTGACCGCCTCGTCGCGCCACGGGCTGGGCACGCCCACCCGCCAGGCGAAGACCACCAGGGCCACCAGGCCCGCCACCAGCCCCACCAGGACGTCCGGCGACCGCGAGGACGGGCGGGCCCGCACCACCGGCCGCGCCGGCGCCGCCGGGTGCCACCGCGCGCGCGGGACGCGCGAACCCAGCCGCTGCGCACCTGCCTGCGTGCTCAGATCCGCTCCGTTCGTCACCGACCCCGGGACCGCCCGGCGCGCGCAGCCGTCACAGCGGCAGCCTGCGGAACACGGGCGCCGGGACGTGGCGCAGGGCCGACATCACCCAGCGCATCGGCTCGGGAGCCCACACGGTCTCCTTGCCGGTGCGCACGGCGTCGACGGCGACCTCCGCCACCTGCTCCGCGGACACGGACAGCGGGGCCGCCTTCAGCCCCTCCGTCATCTTCGTGGTGACGAAGCCGGGGCGCACCACGACGACCCGCACGCCCGACGGGCGCAGCGCCTCGCGCAGCCCCGTGAAGAACGCGTCGAAGCCGGCCTTGGAGGAGCCGTAGACGAAGTTGGAGCGGCGCGCGCGCTCGCCCGCCACCGACGACAGCGCCACCAGCACGCCGTGGCCCTGCGCGCGCAGCCGCTGCGACAGCAGCACGCCCAGGCGCACCGGCGCGGTGTAGTTCACGGTCGCGACCAGCTCGGCGGCGTCCGCGTCCTGCCAGGACTCCTCGTTGTCGCCCAGCACCCCGAACGCCAGCACGGTCACGTCCACGTCGCCGGCCTCGAACGCCTCGGCGACGACCCGCTCGTGCGAGGCGGTGTCGGTGGCCTCGAAGTCCACGGTGCGCACCGCGTGCCCGCGCCGGTGCAGGCGGTCCACGGCCGCGTCGCGGCGCTCGCCCGGGCGGGCGGCCAGCGTGACCTCCAGCGGGCGCTGCGGGCTCAGCCGTTCCACGACGGCGAGGCCGATGTCCGAGGTGCCGCCGAGCAGCAGCACGGAGCGGGGGTTGCCGAGGGCGTCGATCACGGAGCGTCTCCAGGGCGGTCGGGAGGCAGGCGCGGCGGACCGGCCGACCCCGCCGGCCCGCCGTGGTCCGGGCACCCGGACAGCCGTTCGACCCTAGCAACGCCGACGCCGGGCCCCCGCGCCGCGAACGCGGCCCCCGCGCGACCAGTGCCGGAGGCCTGCGACCGCCCTCAGACCGAGCGGGTCTCGCCGGCGCGGTCGCGGTAGGCGGCGCGCACGTCCCCGGCCGCGGCGGTGCG
>NZ_JALBVB010000023.1:0-84831 GCF_022669155.1 Kineococcus sp. TRM81007
TGCTGTGGTGGGGGGTGCAGGGCCTTTCACGCGTTGGGGCGCACTTGCTGCACGCCCGGTGCAGGGCTGTGGAGGACACGCCAACACCGTGGCGGTTGTGGACGGCCACAGGTGCCCTGTGGCAGGTGGCTAGCGTCGGACTCCTCACTCCCGAGGAGATCGATGTCTTCGTTCCAACGTCCACCCGTCCGGGTGTTCTCCCCGGGCGACCGCGCGTCGCGCTGGGCCGACCGGTCGATCGCCGAGTCGTGGACCACCGAGGTGTTGAGGGCGCACGAAGCCCGAGTGCGCCGGGCGGCGAGCCTGCGCGTTCCGTGGATCGAACTGCGGCTCCCCGCACCCGCCTCGATCGGCACGCTCCTCGTACGTGCCGGGGCGGACGTCTCCGAGCGGGCGATCACGTGCGTGGTGGTGCGCCTCGACCTGTCCGGGCGTGCGCCGCGCCTCCTCGCCTCCTTCCCGGAGGACCTCCCGGTCGAGGGCGGCAGGTGGGAACTGCTGCAGCTCCTGGCAGCCACCGCACCCACGGCGACCGAGGACTGGCTCGACCCCCGAGCGTCCCTCGACGCCCTGCTGACCGCCGACCCCGCGACCGCGACGGCGGCCCTCGAGCAGTGGCGCGCTGCCTCGGCGACCGCCGCCGGACCCGCCGACGTGGTGGCAGCGGTGACCGGTGCGGCTGACGGCCCACCGGAAGGGGTCTCCTGGGCGGTGTGGGGCGAGTGGTTCGAGCGTCGGCTCGAAGAGGGCCCCGCGTCGTCCCCGGTGCGCGAAGCGCCCGCACTGCACCGCACCGGTCGCTTCGACCCCACCACCCCGGTCGGTGACCTGGTGAGCGCCGTCCTCGAAGCCCGGGCTGACGCGCTCGAGCGGTGGCTCGCGGATCCCCACGCTTCGCGCCGGCTGCGGGTGGTCGTCGACCTCGGACGGTCCGTGGGATCGGTGGAGCTGACGCAGCCGGCCGTCTCGGTGGCTTCCCAGCACGTGGCTGTGGTGCTGCAGCGTGCGTCGGGGTCGGCCCCGCTCGTCCTCGACGCGCACCCTGAACTGCCGCCCGGCGATTCCGCGCACCGGTTCCCGCACCTCAGCGGCGTGCTCGCCGCGTACACCGGCCCCGCCATGGAACGGCTCGATGCCCAGCCGTGGCCGGCGCAGCAGGCGCTCCTGCGGCAGGAGCCGCCCGGCGTGGTGGACGACCTCGTAGCGGAGCTGGAAGACCTGGACAGGCTCGACGAGGATGCCGTGCGTGCCGCCGTCCTGGGGGCCGGGAGCGCCGTGCTGCCAGACGATCCGCGCGGCTGGCTGCACCGACTGCGCTGGCGCGCGCAGTCCTTCCCGTGGCGTGGGGAGGGCTGAGCCGTGCGCTACGGCGTGGTGACGGACGAGATGTCCGCGGCGGTGGTGCGCCTGCGCGAGGGGGCTCGGCTGGCTGCTGAGCACCGCTCCGCGCTCGATGCCCGGGCCGCCGGCGCTGACAGTTGGTGCGCGGGGCGGGCGGCGGAGGCGGCGAACGCCTTCTTCGCCACGCTGGCGCAGGCGGCGCTCGGCGCGGCGGAGGGCCTCGATGAGCTCGCCGGCCGGGTGGAGGCCGCAGCTGGTGCCTACGACGCGGTGGAGGCCGCCGCCCCACCCACGTCGTGAGAGGACATCAGCGGCGGAAGACCGCCGCCACCTCGGGGATGCGCTCGACGTACCCGTCCAGCAGGTCGTGCGCCAGCGCGACGGAGTCCACCAGCGGGTGCAGGGCGAACGCCCGCAGCGCCTCGTCGCGGTCGCCGTACACGGCGGCGGCGATCGCGTGGCGCTCGACGGCCTTCACCTGCTGCATGAGCCCGAGCTGGTGCAGGTCCGGCGGGTCGGTCGTCAACGGGTGCACTCCGTCGGCGTCCACCGCGGCGGGCACCTCCACGACGGCGTCCTCCGGCAGGCTGGCGATCGTGCCGCGGTTCCGGACGTTGAGGATCATCGTGGTGCGCTCGTCGCGGCTGATGGCCGCCATCACACCCAGGGCGACTCCCGCGTAGCCCTGCTGGTCGGGGTCGAGTTCCGGGCGGTCGGGGTGCTCCGCGGCCGTCCCGCCCCGGGCCTCCGCCATGTAGGTGGCGTTGCGCTCGTTGACGGTCGATCGCCACAGCTGCGCCGCGCCCTCGCGGGTGCGCGCCAGCGCCTGCCAGAAGGCGCCCTGGGTGCTCAGCAGGTGCTCGCCGCGTGTCTCCTCCGCCGCCAGCGCGCTGCGCAGCGCTTCGCGGTGGCGGTAGTAGTAGTAGAGGTACTCGTTGGGGATCGCCCCGAGGGTCCGCAGCCAGCCGGCGCCGAAGACGGCAGCCTCCTCCAGCGCGCCCAGCGAGGCGTCGTCGGTGAGCAGGCGCGGCAGGACGTCGACGCCGTCGTGCCGCAGCCCCCGCAGCCAGCCGAGGTGGTTCAGGCCGACGTAGTCGGGTCGCACCCGCCGGTGGTCCAGCCCGAGCTGGTCCGCCACGCGGCGCACCAGCCCGGACGGGGTGTCGCAGATGCCGAGGACCCGATCACCGAGCACCGCCTGCATCGCCTCGGTGACGATGCCGGCCGGGTTGGTGAAGTTCAGCACGTGCGCAGCGGGGGCGTAGCGGCGCACCTGCTCGGCGACGTGCACCATGAACGGCACGGTGCGCAACGCGTAGGCGATCCCGCCCGGGCCCGTGGTCTCCTGGCCCAGCACGCCGAGGTCCAGAGCCACCCGTTCGTCCCGGCACCGGCCGAGGAGGCCGCCGACGCGCACGGCGGCGAACACGAAGTCGCTGCCCCGCAGGGCTTCGGCCAGGTCCGTCGTCGGCGCCAGCCGTGGCGGGTCGGTGAACTCCGCGGCCATCTCCCGCAGGACGCGGACCATGCCGTCGAGCCGCACCGGGTCGGTGTCGAAGAGCGCCAGCTCCTCCACGCGTGGTGAGCCGGTGTCACGCAGCAGCGCCTGGTGGACGAAGGGGGTGCGGAAACCCGCACCGCCCAGGACGCAGAGCTTCACGGGGTGCTCGCCCTCCTGGTCGGCCCGCAGTGTCCCGGGAACCGTAACAGCGCCGCGCTCAGTCCCCCAGGTTGTGCTGCTGCAGCACCAGGGCTGCTGCGCCCGTGGCCGAGGCGGTCGCGGCGGCGCTGGAGACGGTGACGGTGACGTCGCGGTGCCACGTGCGGGCGTCCGCGGCCGACAGCCGCTCGGTGATCGCCGGCCCGTACAGGGACGCGGCCACCGCGAAGCTCGGCCCGGTCAGCACCACCAGGTCCACATCGAGCAGGTTCACCGCTGACTCCGCGGCGGCCGCCACCAGTCGCGCCGAGTCCCGCAGCAGCGCGCGGCACCCCGGTGCGCCGGTGCGCGCGGCCCGGGCGATCGCGGCGAACTCCTGGGCGGCCGGACCCACCGCCCGCAGCGTCAGCCCGGCCTCCCGGCGGGTCGCGGCGTGCGCGCGGGCCCGTTCCACGACCGTCCGCGGACCGGCCAGCACCTCCAGGCACCCCCGGGCCCCGCACCAGCACTCCGGGCCGTCCACCTGCAGGCAGACGTGCCCGAACTCCCCGGCGCCCGGGCCGCGGCCGCGCAGTGGGCGCCCGTCGAGCACGATGCCGGAGCCGATGCCCGCCCCCATGTACAGGGCGATGAAGGAGCGCCTGGCGTCCACCCGCGCCACCCAGTACTCGCCCACGGCGGCGGCGGTCGCGTCGTTCTCGACCAGCACCGGCCACCCCGTGTCCCGGGCCAGGTCCGCGACCAGGTCCGGCGGCACGGGCGTGGAGCGTTCCGCCCACACCAGCCCCACACCCAGGCACCGGCGACGGTCCGCACCGCTCGCCTCCAGGAGCACCGCCACGTCCGCCGACAGTTCGGCGGCGCTCTCCCGAGCGGGGCGGGCTGTGCGGGAGATGACACCGCCGGTCTGCCCGGTCAGCACGAGCGTCGTGGTGGTCGCGTCCACGTGCACGCCCACGGCGAACCGCGCGCCGGGGTCCAGGCGCAGCATGGTGCGCGGTTTGCCGCCGGTGGGGGTGCGGCCGGTCTCCACGAGCAGGCCGTCGGCGATCAGCCGGCGCACCGTGGTGGAGATCGACGCCTCCGTCAGGCCCGTCATCGCCGCAATCTCCACGCGGCTGAGCTGCTCGCGCGCGCGGATCGCGTCGAGCACCCGTTCCCGGGCGCTCGTGCGCCGCGGCGCGGGGCCTTCCGTCTCGGACACCACGGAAGCATGCCACCCGACCGGTGGGTGCGGCCCGGAGCGGTCGTGGGGGTGGACAATCACCCGGTGCGAGGGGTGAGGCGGACGGTGAGCGGCGGCAGCGGGCTCGTCGGCCTGGTGCTGGCCGGCGGCGCCCCCCGTGTCGGCGTGGAGCCGTTCTTCATGGAACTCGTCGCGGGCATGGAGGCGCAGCTGCGGCCGGACGGACGCAGCGTGCTCCTGCTGGTCGTCGCCGACGAGGCCGCGGAAGTGGAGACGTACCGGCGGTGGGCCGGCAACGGCACCGTCGACGCGGTCGTCGTCGTGAACCTCACCCTGGGCGACGTCCGGCCCGCGGAGCTGCAGCAGCTGGGCCTGCCGGCCGTGCTCGCCGGGCACCACCCCGACACGTCGTTCAGCAGCGTCGTCACCGACGACGCCGGTGCGATGCGCGCGGCCCTGCGGTTCCTGGCGTCCCTGGGGCACCGCGTCGTCGGCCGCGTCGCCGGCCCGGGGGAGCTCGTGCACACGCAGGAGCGCAACACCGGCATGCTCGAGGAGGCGGAGCGCAGCGGTCTGGACGTGCGCTGCGTCGAAGCCGACTACACCGCGGCCCGCGGGGTGGCGGCGATGCGGGAACTGCTGGACTCGCCGGCAGCACCGACCGCCCTGGTGTTCGACAACGACGTCATGGCCGTCGCCGCGACGGAGGACCTGGTGCGGCGCGGTGTCGACGTGCCCGGAGCGGTCAGCGTGCTGGCGTGCGACGACTCACCGTTGTGCGAGATGACCGTGCCCGGGTTGTCGGCGCTGAACGTGGACGTCCACGAGCACGGCGTGCGGCTCGGTGACGCGGTCCTCGACCTGCTGCTGCGCGGAGCCACCGGGCCACGGCCGGGGCCCCCGGTTCGGGTGGCGGAACGCGCCAGCACCGGCCCGGCGCGCTGAAACCCTCACCGGACCAGGACGGTCGTGCCCTCGTGGGCGGTGACGTCCTCCGCCGGTGCGGAGACGTCCACGGTGCCGGCGACCGGCTGGAACGGCAGGCCGGCGATCGCGTACTCCGCGGAGTAGGTCGTCGTCAGGGTGATCGGGTAGGTGCCGGGCCGGGTGTAGGTGTGCGTGGTCGACATCGCCGGGTAGGGAGCGCCCGGGTCGGTTGTGGGGCCCAGCGTCCCGCCGTCGCCGAACGTCCACGTGAACGCTTCGGGCGTCGCCCGGATCGTCACCGGGAAACCCAGCACCTCCACCTGCCGGGTCACGGGCGTCGCCTGTGCGTACACGTTCACCGGGACGTTGAGCACCACGTCACCGCCCGCCGGTTGCAGGTTCGCCGTGGACGGCGGCAGGCCGACGCGGCGCACGTCCTCCACGGTGATCGTCGGCAGCACCACCGGCTCACCCACGGCGGTCGTCGTGGGGCGGCAGGAACTGCCGCCGCGCTGCCACGCACCGCCACCCACGGGGCGGCTCCAGTCCGTGAGGAAGACCTCGCCCGGGCCGCAGGCCGCCGAGGCGCTGCACGCGGAGTCTGCGCCGCCGCGGGGCTCATCGGGGCCGGCGCAGGGGGAGGTGAGGGTGTGCTCGCGGCTGGGGGCTGCTGGAGCTTGGGATCCATTGGAAGACGTCGACTGTGAGTACCCCCTGCCAGGGCGTGTGACCGTGCCATCGATCACGACGTCGTTGTCGTCCGCTGTGCCGCTCCACGAAGCTCGTTCGCGCGCAATGGCGGGTTCTCCTACTCCGAACACTACCAAAGCGTAGGTTGACCCAGCCAGCAGCAAGGAGATCGACCTCCTCATCGAGGCATCTCCCAGACCCTCCACTGCCCATCATGGAACTTGATCTGCATGAGTCCATCGAACTCCACGTCCGGCGAGTCGTGGAGCGTTGTTCCATCTTGGTTGACGAGGCGACCCGACGTCGCACTCATTTCGAGCTGAACTCCAACCTCACCGAACTGAGGGTCGAAGTGCTCGAGGTAGGCAGACCGAAAGCTCAGTACCTTATTTTCCCACTTGATGCCTTTAGACTGTGACACATCTACGGCCTCGGCATCGTCTCGGCAGGCACCGCAGTCAGGTTCGCTGATCGCCCGGATCGCATCCGAGTCGCCGGTGGCCCGGGCGTAGTTCAGGACCTGCAGGTAGTGCGCTGCGAAGGCGATGGCGTCGTCCTCGGTGAACTCCGTCGTGGGGAACGTGGGCCGGTCCGTGGTGGGCGCCGGGTTCGCTGCGGCGATCGCGGTCGCTGCAGGAGCGGCCTCCGGGGTGACCGGCGCGGAGGGTCCGGACGGTGCGGGGGTGGGGGACGCCGACCACTGCGTGACCGTCTCGTCCGTGCCGCACGCCGTGAGCAGGGCGAGCGCCGCGGCGGCGCAGGTGAGCGGGGCACGGGCGGCGAGGGGCACGCGGGGACCGTAGGGCCCGGACGGTGGCCGCGGCGGCCGTCACCCGTTCGGCTGTGGGAAACCTGCGTTCACGCGGCGAACCGGTCGCTGTCGCCGGGACGCAGCGGGTCGAAGACGCCCGGCGCCCGCCACAGCGGTGTCCCCGCGGGGCTGGCGCTGTAGAGGCCGACCGCGGCGCCGGTGACCCGTTCGCGCTCCAGCGGCCAGCGCAGCGACGCCGCGACAGCTCGGAGGTCGGTGTCGTCGCGGGCGAGGGCTCGGGTGACGTGGTCGACGGCGGGCAGGGTCGCGGACTTGGCGAGGTTGCAGCGGGCGTCGGCGGCCACGAGGTTCGCGACCCCGTCGATGGCGACGCGCGCCCAGGGCAGCACGTGGTCGACGTGGGTGCCGGCGCGCAGGGGGCCGTGGCAGTAGAAGCAGCGGCCGGCCTGCAGGTCGGTGAGCGCGGGCGCGAGGCGGGCGACGGCGGTGCGGGCGGCGCCGAAGAGGAACCCGTGCAGGTCGGGCGCGTCGAGCTCGGCGGCGTTCATGCGCTGCACGTCGACGACCCACCACTGCTGAAGCACCGGCTGCAGCAACCCGGCCACGCGGGCGAGGGCCGTGGCGACGCCGGGGCGCAGCTCCACCGCCCAGCCGTGCGCCTCCAGCTCAGCGACGGTGATCTTCTTGTGCAGCCAGGTGTCGTCGTAGAGGAACGGGGTGCCGGGCGCGGAGGTGCCGGTGCGTTGCAGGGCGAACAGTGGTTGCTGCGCCAGCGTCTGCGCGACGGCGCGGCGACGGCGGGACCACCGGCCGGGGTCGGCGGCGCGCAGCTGGGCGGGGGTGGCCAGGCCGGCGGCCTCCGCGTCGGTGCGCAGCCCGCGCACCACGTCGGGCAGCGAACGTCCCGCCTGCTCGTTCTGGCGGAGCACGCCGACGCGGGAGAAGGGGCGCACCTGCGGCCAGTACAGGTCCACCACCCGGTCGGCGAGGTCGCCGATCGGCACCCGCAGCGGCGCGACCGGGGCGGTGGGGTGCTCCAGGCAGTGCTGCAGGAGGGCGCTGAGCACGGCCAGCTTGTAGGTGGACACGCGCCGGCCGGTGGCGAGCAGCTCGGCGACGCGCGCACCGACCTCCAGCGGCTCCGGGATCGTGCTCACCGGTGGACGCTACGTCACCGATCGGGTGAGCAGCCGAGGACAGGCCGTGTCGCTGCACCTCGGGTGTCCGACCGGCGTGGCACCGTCGTGGTACTTCCCCACGCTAGGAGATCCACCATGACGTCGCTGCACCCCGGTCCCGCCCTCCCCGACGGCAGGCAGGCCCCGACGTCGATCGGCGCGCGCTACCCGCACCGCTACGCCGCCCTGGACGTGGAGACCACCGGCTTCTCCGCCGCGAAGGACCGCGTCGTGCAGGTCGCGGTCACGCTGCTCGACGAGCACGGCGAGGTGGAGTCGTCCTGGTCCACGCTCGTGGACCCGCAGCGCGACCCGGGGCCGGTGCACGTGCACGGCATCACCCCCGAGCGCCTGCGGGGTGCCCCCCTGTTCGAGGACGTCGCCGAGGAGCTGGCGGCCCTGCTCGCGGGGCGGGTGTTCGTCGCCCACAACGCCGTCTTCGACTGGGGGTTCGTGGCCGCCGAGATGCGCCGCGCCGGGGTGGAGCTCGCCGTGGAGCAGCGGCTGTGCACCCGCAACCTCGCCAAGCGCCTCGACCTGCCGGTGCCGGACCTGAAGCTGGCGACGCTCGCCGCGCACTGGCGGGTGGAGCAGCTGCGCGCCCACGACGCGGAGGACGACACCCGTGTCCTGGTGGAGGTGCTGCGGCACGCGCTGCACGCGGCGGCGGCGCACGACCTGGACCTCCCGCTGACGCGCTGCTCCACCGAGCCCCCGCCTCCCCGGCCCCGCTCGCCGCGCCGCAGCGGCACCCCGGCCCCGGCCGCGCCGGTGGAGCGGCGCGTCCTCGCCGCGGGGGACGTGCTGGACCTGCCGCCGAGCGGCCGCCCGTGGCTGCTGGACGTGCGGTGGGCGCGCGCCGCCCACCGCGTGCGGGTCGGCGTGCAGCGCTTCGACGCGCTCGGCCTGCCGCTGGGGGCCGCGCTGAGCACCACCCGCGCCTCCCTCGACGGCACCGTCGTGCTCGACGTGGACACCGCCGGCGAGGCAGAGGTGTGGCTGCACCTGGACGCCTCACCGGGCGACGTGCACCGGGTCGCGGTCCACGCCGTGCCGCCGGCCGGGACGGGGTTCGACGAGGTGGGGCCGCTGGTGCTGGGGGTGCGCGCGCCGAACGGGTCGGTGCTGGCGCTCGCCACCGCGCACGCGCCGGCGGGTTCCGGCAGCGTGGTGGTGGTGGAGGTGCAGCGGCACGCTGAGGGCTGGCGGCTGCGGGTGCCGGGGGCGGCGGCCGAGGCGGCCTGACGGTCCGTCCCGGCGGCTCCCGCGGCCGGCGGGGCGGGGACGCGGTGTCCCGCCCGGGCCCCTGGTGCCCGGGCGGGCGGACGCCTACCCTCCGTGCATGTCGACGGACGGCGAGGTTCCCGGCGAGTTCGACGCGATCGTGGTGGGTTCCGGCGTCAACGGCCTGGTCGCCGCTGCGGAGCTCGCGGGTGCCGGTTGGTCGGTGGCCCTGCTGGAGCGCAACCCGGACCTCGGCGGGTTCACCGGCTCCGCGGAGCTGACCGCGCCGGGTTTCGTCCACGACCGCTTCTCCTCCTGGCACCCGCTGTTCGTCACCGGTGGCGCGTACGCGGACCTCGGTGCGGACCTGCACCGGCACGGCCTGGAGTACGCGAACACCGAGGGCCCGATCACCGCGAGCGTCGCCGACGACGGCCGCGTGAGCCTGGCGCACCGCGACCCGGGGACCACCGCGGCCGCCTTCGAGCACCCCGAGGACCGCGAGACCTACCTGGCGCACCTGGCCCGCTTCGGGCGCAGCGCCTCGGCGCTGGGCGGTCTGCTCGGCGGCCCGGTGCGCTCGCCCGCCGCCGTCGGTTCCCTGCTGGGGCTGCTGCGCGGCAACGGCCCGCGCGGCAGCGAGGCGTGGCTGCGGGACGCCGTGACCAGCGGCCGCGGGTTCGTCCAGCGCGAGTTCCGCGGCGGCGAGGTGGACCACCTGTGGGTGCCGTGGTTGCTGCACGCCGGCCTCTCCCCGGACCACGCCTCCGGCGGAGCGATGGTCGCGGTGTTCGCCGCCACGCTGCACGCGGCGGGGATGCCGGTGGTGCGCGGTGGCAGCGACCGGTTCGTGGAGGCGTTCGCCGCGCTGCTGCGCGAGCGCGGCGCCACCGTGCTCACCGGCGCCGAGGTGCGCCGCGTCGAGGTGGCCGACGGGCGTGCGCACGGGGTCGTGCTCACCGACGGGACGGTGCTGCGCGCACGCCGGGCGGTGCTGGCGTCGGTGTCCGCGGCCGCCCTGTACGGCGGCGACGGGCTGCTGCCGCCGGAGGCGGTGCCGGAGCGGGTGCGCCGGGACGCGCAGCACGTGCGGTGGGGGAGGGCCGCCGCCCAGGTGCACGTGGCGCTGTCCCGCCCGCCGGCGTGGAGCGATCCCCGCCTCGGCGACGTGCCGCTGGTCCACCTCTCGGACGGCTCGGGCAGCACGGGCATCGCGTGCGCGGAGGCGGACGCCGGGCTGCTGCCGCGCCGGCCCACGGTCGTCGTCGGTCAACAGCACGTCCTGGACCCGTCCCGCGCCCCTGAGGGTGCGGCCACGCTGTGGCTGCAGCTGCAGGAGCTGCCGTTCCGGCCCCGTGGCGACGCTGCCGGGGAGCTGGACACCCGCGACGGGTGGACCGCCCAGCTGGCCGCCGGGTACACCGAGCGCGTGCTGGACCGGGTCGAGCGGCACGCACCGGGGCTGCGGGGGTCCGTCCTCGGCGTGGAGACGATCACACCGGTGGACCTGCAGCGGTACAACCCGAACGCCGGTGACGGGGATCCGTACGGCGGGTCCGCGCAGCTGGACCAGAGCTACGTCTGGCGGCCGGTGGCGTCCTGGGGCAGGCACCGCACGCCCGTGCCGGGGCTGTGGCAGATCGGGGCGGCCACCCACCCCGGCGCGGGGCTCGGGGCTGGGTCCGGTCACCTGGTGGCGACCACCCTGCTGGCCCGCGAGCGGCGGCGCCGGAGCGCGGCGCGGGTGCTGCGCCGCGGGAGCTGACACGCGCCCGGTCCCCGTCTGCCACGATGCGCCCACCCAGAGCCCCGGGAGGCCGATCGTGAGCACGCTGTCCACCCTGCTGTCCGCCCTGTCCGCCGGCGACGTGGAACTGGTCGACCTGACGGCGCCGCTGAGCCCGGACACCCCGGTGCTGCAGCTGCCCGCACCGTTCGCCAACACGATCCCGCTGAGCCTGGAGAAGGTCAGCGACTTCGACGAGGCGGGGCCGGGGTGGGCGTGGAACGACATCCACACCGGTGAGCACACCGGCACCCACCTCGACGCGCCCGTGCACTGGATCACCGGCCGGGACGGGCTGTCGGTGGACCGCATCGCGCCGGAGCGGCTCGTCGGCCCGGTCGTCGTGGTCGACAAGACCGCCGAGGCGCAGGCGGACCCGGACTTCCTGCTGGAACCGGAGCACCTGCAGGCGTGGGAGGCCGAGCACGGGCGGTTCCCCGCCGGCGGGTGGCTGTTCTTCCGCACGGGCTGGAGCTCGCGCTCGGGGTCGCAGGAGGAGTTCCTGAACGCCGACGAGTCCGGCCCGCACACGCCGGGGATCTCCGTCGCGGGCGCGCGCTGGCTCGCGGAGAACACCGAGGTCTCCGGGTACGGCGTGGAGACGGTCGGGATCGACGCCGGCGCGGCCGGGGGTTTCGACCCGGCGTTCCCCGCCCACCACTTCCTGCTGGGCGCGGACAAGTACGGGCTGACGCAGCTGCAGAACCTGCACCGTCTGCCGGTGACGGGAGCCGTGGTGGTCGTCGCGCCGCTGCCCGTGGTGGGTGGCACCGGCAGCCCGGCGCGCGTGCTCGCGCTCGTCGAGCGGTCCTGACGGTGGGGGACCCCACGGTCGCCGGACTGGTCGGCCGGGCGCTCGCTCAGCTCGGCGTCGCGCACGCGTTCGGTGTCGTCGGCAGCGGGAACTTCGCCGTCACGAACGCCCTCGTGGCGAACGGGGTCCCGTTCACCGCCGCCCGCCACGAGGGCGGGGCGGCGACGATGGCCGACGCGTACGCCCGCACCAGCGGCGAACTGGCGGTCGTCACCACCCACCAGGGGTGCGGGCTGACGAACGCGGTCACCGGGATCGCCGAGGCCGCGAAGTCGCGCACGCCGCTGCTCGTGCTCACCGCCGACACGGCGGGGTCCGCGGTCCGGTCGAACTTCCGCATCGACCAGGACGCGCTGGCCCGCAGCGTGGGCGCGGTTCCCGAACGGGTGCACTCGGCGGCCACCGCGCTCGCGGACGTGGTGCGGGCGGTGCGGACGGCGCGCAACGAGCGCCGCACCGTCGTGCTGAACCTGCCGCTGGACGTGCAGGCCCAGCCGGTGCCGGGCGGCACGCAGGGAACGGTCCCCCCCGTGCCCGCACCCGATCCGGTGCGCCCGGGCCGTCGTGCCGTCGCCGAGTTCGCCGCGCTGCTGCGCGCCGCCGAACGCCCGGTGTTCGTCGCCGGCCGCGGGGCGCGTTCCGCGGGACCGGTGCTGCGGGAGCTCGCCACCCGCAGCGGGGCGCTGCTGGCGACCTCGGCGGTCGCGAACGGCCTGTTCCACGGTGAGGAGTTCGACCTGGGGATCTCCGGGGGCTTCTCCTCGCCCGCCACCGCGGACCTGGTGCGCGGCGCCGACCTGATCGTCGGGTGGGGGTGCACGCTGAACATGTGGACGATGCGGCACGGCACGTTGATCGGTGAGGGTGCGCGGGTCGTGCAGGTCGACCTGGAGGACGCCGCGCTGGGGGCGAACCGGCCGATCGACCTCGGCGTGCTCGGGGACGTGGCGGAGACGGCTGCCGCGCTGCTGGCCGAGCTGCCCGTGGAACCGGTCACGGGGTACCGCACGACGGAGGTGGCTGAGCGGATCGCCCGCGGGGGCAGGTGGGTGGACGTGGAGACCGGCGACCTGTCGACCGCCACGACGATCGACCCGCGGGTCCTCAGCCGTGAGCTGGACCGGCGCCTGCCCATCGACCGGGTCGTCGCCGTGGACTCCGGCAACTTCATGGGGTACCCCAGCGCGTACCTGTCGGTGCCGGACGAGCAGGGGTTCTGCTTCACCCAGGCGTTCCAGTCCGTCGGCCTCGGCCTGGCCACGGCGATCGGTGCGGCGCTGGCGCGCCCGGACCGGCTGCCCGTGCTCGGCACGGGTGACGGCGGGCTGCTCATGGCGGCCGCCGAGCTGGAGACCGTGGTGCGCCTGGGGCTGCCGCTGGTGGTGGTGGTCTACGACGACGCCGCCTACGGCGCGGAGGTGCACCACTTCGGCCCCACCGGCGCGGACACCTCCACCGTGGTCTTCCCCGACACGGACTTCTCGGCGCTCGCCCGCGGCTACGGTGCCGACGCTGTCGTCGTCCGCACGGTCGCCGACCTCGACGCCCTCGACGCGTGGCTGGCGGGTCCCCGCACCGGGCCGTTCCTGATCGACGCGAAGATCGCGAACGACGGCGGCGCCTGGTGGCTGGCGGAGGCGTTCAAGGGGCACTGAGGGACCGGACCGGTCCAACGGGTGACGGTGGTTCCCAGGGCCGCGGACCTGAGGGACACTCGAAGCATGTCACCACGTGCGAGTGCGACCCGGCGCCACCTCCCGACCAGTCCGTTCCAGCCCGCACCGCCCCAGCCGAAGGCGGAGGACTTCGCCCCCGGCGACCGCGTCACCCACGACCGGTTCGGCATGGGCACCGTCGCCTCCATCGAGGCTGACGACTGGGTCAACGTGCGGTTCTCGTCCGGCGAGCAGCGGTCCGTGAACGGGCTCAAGCTCAACAAGCTCTGACGGAGCCGATCACCGCGTGATCCCGCGGGTGCGGGTCACGGGCCGGCAGCCGGCTGCTGCGTGCCTGCCGGGAGCTGCTGCAGCTGCCCGGTGATCGATTCCCCGAGGCTCTGGACCAGTGCCAGGGCCACGAGGACGGCCACCACGGCCAGCACGGCGCGCAACAGCGCCCGGAGCGGGGAACGCCGCCGTGCGGTCCTGCGGGGTGCCCGCCGCACCTGACGCTGCGGCACCGGGCGTCGCGGCGCCGACCGGGGCGCGGGCACGTCGGCGGTGGTGAGGGCCTCGCCCGTCGCAGGTTCCGCGAGCTCCGCCGCGAGGGTGCCGGCGATGCGGGCGACGTCGCCCGCGGTCAGCACCGACGGCAGGGCCCGCAGCAGACCCGCGACGGCGCTGCGTCCGACGACGGTGATCGCGCCCACCTCGTGCGGGGTGACGGGCTGCTGCACCAGGCACAGCACCCCGAGCACGTCGCGGCGGTGCCGGGCGGGCACGTGCGTCGTCACGGCGGCGGTCGCCGCCGCGACCCCGGTGATCTCCTTCGCCATCGACCGGCTCCCGACGCGCACCTCGTCGTCGCGGAAGGTCACCGCACCGGTCCAGTTCTTGCTGTCGACCACCACGACGCCGCCGGGCCCGATCGCGACGTGGTCCAGGTTGGCGCGCTGCCGGCCCGGCCAGCGCACGTCGTGCAGGACCGTCCAGCCGTCCGCCTCCAGCACGGCGAGGTCCGCGGCGACGAGCCGCTCACCTTCGGCGCCGGCCTCCCAGGCGCGCTGCCTGCGCTCCTCCTGCTGCAGTTCGCGGCGCAGCTGGGCGGCGCGCTCGGCGTGCTTGCGCGCCTGCTCGGCGGCGCCGCGGCCGGCGAACTGCACGGAGGAACGGGGGACCACGCCGGTTCGTCGGCACACCGCGGCGGGTTCCTGAGCGGTCACCACCCGATCGGGCGAATCGGCAGAGGTTCTGCGAGTTTTCGGCCGATCGAGGTCGATCTGCAGCATCCTCGCAGATCAGAGAGGGGTGGCGGGGTCACTGAACGGCGTAACTTCCTCGTCACGGATGAGACATTCGATAGAAACCCCTGCGGGCCAACGTTCGGTCATGCCCATCGTGACGGCGGTTCCCGCAGCACCGCAGCCCCTCACGGACCCCCGGGTGGTTCTCGTCCGGGACCTGCTCCGGGAGGACATCCGTCGTGGTCGCTTCGACGCCGGATCCGTGCTCCCGGGTGAGCACGAGCTCATGCTCGAGTACAGCACCACCCGCAGCGTCGTGCGCGGCGCGCTGCAGATGCTGCGCACCGAAGGGCTGGTGGAGCGTCGGCAGGGGACGGGGACGTACCTGGTCGATCGGCAGGCCATGCACCCCCTGGACACGCTCAGCGCGGACATCGGCCGGCACTACCGGCGCGAGCGCACGGTGACGGGTCGCATCTCCGTCGTCGACGTGATGCCCGCTCCGGGGCCCATCGCCGCCGGTCTGCAGCTCCTGACCACCGAACTGGTGCGGCACCTGGACGTCGAGATGCACGTGGACGGTGCGATCTACCACATAGCCTCCAGCTACGTCCGGGAGTCCGATGCGCAGGGCATGCAGGGCGCCACGTTCACCGGTGACTACTACCAGCACATGGAGAACTCCGGTGTGGACCTGTGCAGCGCCGAGATCGCGTTCGAGGCGGTCAACGCGGACGGTCCCACGGCGCTCCGGCTGGGTCTGCCCGCCGGTAGGGCCGTGATGCTGTTTCGGCGGATCAGCCTGGACGGTTCCGGCCGCCCCGTCGAGATGGGTTTCGGGCGGTTGCGCAGCGACAAGCTCGCTCTGGTCTCGCGAATGCCGAGGAAGAGGGGTCGACAGTGACGAAGTTCCTCGTACGACGACTGCTGCTGAGCGTGCCGATCCTGCTCGGGGTGTCGCTCGTCGTTTTCATCACCATCAAGATCATTCCCGGTGACCCGGTGGCGAGCATGCTGGGGCCGACGAGCACCCCCGAGGCGAGGGAGGCGCTCACGGCGCGGCTCGGCCTGGACCAGCCATTGCCGGTGCAGTACCTGAGCTGGCTCGCCGCGATGTTCCAGGGTGACCTCGGCCAGTCCATCGCCCAGCAGCGACCCGTCCTGGGCCTGGTCGCCGACGCGTTCGTCAACACGCTGTGGCTGACCGCGTTCTCCGCCGTGCTGGCGGTCGTCCTCGGTCTGGTGCTCGGTGCGGTGGCGGCCCTGCGCCGCGGGAGGGTGGCTGCGACCGTCAGCAACGCCCTGGCGCTGTTCAGCATCTCCACCCCGCAGTACACGATCGGTCTGCTGCTGATCATCGTGCTCGCCAACGGCACCGGGTGGTTCCCCGTGTCGGGCATGTACTCCGCCATCGGCGGGGGAACGTGGGGCGACCTGCTCTGGCACCTCGTCCTGCCCGGCATCACAGCTGCCCTGGTACCCGCGGGGATCATCGCCCGCATGTTCCGGTCGACCGTCCTGGACGTGATGAGCATGGACTTCATCGACTCCTACCGGGCCCGGGGGCTCAGCGAGCGCCGCATCCTGTGGCACGCCTTCCACAACACCACCCCCACCCTGTTGACGGTGGCGGGCCTTCAGGTCGGCTACCTGCTCGGCGGTGTCGTCTTCGTCGAGACGGTGTTCTCCTGGCCCGGCCTGGGCCAGCTCGTGTTCGACTCCATCTCCAAGCGCGACCTGGCGGTCATCCAGTCCGGCGTCATGGTGGCGGCGTTCGCCTTCGTCCTCATCAACGTCGTCGTCGACCTGCTGCACAGCCTCATCGACCCCCGGGTCCGTGCCTGACCGCTCGCCACCGCGTCGCCTGGACGCCCTCGCTCCGGTTCCACCGAACCGGACGGTGCGCCCTGCCCGGAACCGCCCGGGACCCGCCTGCCGCCACACCGCCAGGAGGAACGATGACCACCCAAGCACCCGCGCTCGCCCCGGCTGCGGTGAGCCGGCCCCGCACCGCCCGGCGGGCGCGCCGACTCCCGGCACCGGCCCTGGTGTCCGCCGTCGTGCTCGCCGCCGTCGCGGCGCTCACGCTCCTCGCCCCGCTGATCTCGCCCTACGGGCCGCTGGAGGGCGACCTCGCGGCCCGCCTCCAGCCCATCGGCTCCCCGGGGCACCTGCTCGGCACCGACGGGCAGGGGCGCGACGTCCTCACGCGCCTGCTGCACGGAGCCCGCCCCTCCCTGCTCGCCGGCCTGCTGCCGGTGGTGTTCGCCGCAGCCGTCGGGATCGTCCTCGGACTGGTCGCCGCCCTCGGCCACCCGAGGGTTCACACGCTCGTCATGCGGTCCCTCGACGTGCTCTACGCCTTTCCCGCCGTGCTGCTGGCCATCGCCATCGCCGCTGCGCTCGGGTCGGGCATCAGCAACGCGATCATCGCGCTGGCCGTCATCCTCGTCCCCCCGGTAGCGCGGGTGACGGAGTCCGAGGCGATGCGCATCAAGTCCGCCGACTTCATGGCGGCGGCTCAGGTCTCCGGCGCGGGCCGGGTGTCGATCGCCCTGCGCCAGGTCCTGCCGAACGTGGCGCCCGGTGTCGTCGTCTACGCCACCGCACTGGTCGGCCTGTCCATCGTCTACGCGGCCGGGCTGAGCTACCTCGGTCTCGGCGTCTCCCCGCCGACCGCCGAGTGGGGCGTGATGGTCAGCGAGATGCAGCAGTACCTGTTCACCGCACCCTCGCTCCTGCTCGTGCCCGCCGTCGCGATCCTCGTCGTCTCCGTGGCGTTCAACGTCCTCGGCGACGGCCTCCGCGACTTCTTCAACGTGAGGACGGACGCCTCGTGACCAGCCCCACCGAGACCCCCGAGACCTCCGGGGCTGCTCCCTCCCGGCCGGGCGCCCCGGCGCCCACCGCCGGCCCGGCTCTGGAGGTCACCGGCCTGACCACCACCTTCAGCCGCGGGGGCCGGCAGGTCCTCGCCGTGCGTGGCGTCGACGTGAGCGTCGGCGCCGGAGAATCGCTGGTGCTGCTCGGGGAGAGCGGCAGCGGCAAGTCGGTGACGATCCGCTCGATCCTGCGGTTGTACGGGTCCTCGGCCCGGCACACCGGCAGCGTGGTGCTCGGGGATCAGGACCTGATGCGGCTGGACGCCGCGGCCGTGCGTGCCGTGCGCGGGCGGACCCTCGCGATGGTCCCGCAGGACCCCAACGGTTCCCTGGACCCGCTGCGCCCGGTGGGCCGTCAGCTCGAGCAGGTCCTGCGCCTGCACGGCGTGGTGGCGGACCGGAAGGCCGCTCGTGCCCGGGCGCTGGAACTGCTCGCCCTGGTGGGCATCCCCAGCCCCCCGCGCGTCGCCGCCTCCCACCCGCACGAGCTGTCCGGCGGCATGCGCCAGCGCGTCGCCATCGCGATCGCCGTCGCCTGCGACCCCGCCGTGCTGCTGGCCGACGAACCCACGACCGCCCTCGACGTCACGGTGCAGTCCCAGATCCTCGACCTGTTCGGCGACCTGCAGGAGCGGCTCGGCACCGCCCTGCTGCTGGTCACCCACGACGTGTCCGTCGCGGCCGACGTCGCCGACCGGGTCGCGGTGATGTACGCCGGTTCCATCGTCGAGGAAGGCCCGGCGAGGGAGGTCCTGGAGAACCCCCGGCACCCCTACACGCAGGCCCTGCTCGACGCGATCCCCCGGCCCACGAGCGAACGCGGGCACCTCAAGGCGATCCCCGGGTCCCCGCCCGTCGCCGGCACCGACTTCCACGGCTGCTCCTTCGCCGACCGGTGCGCACTCGCCCAGGAGTCCTGCCGGACGCAGCCCCCCGCGCTGCTACCGGTCGCCGACGGGCACCGGGCCGCCTGCCCGGTCGCGAACCCGGTGGTGGCGGCGTGAGCCCCGCGGGCGAGCCGGGCCCGGCCGGCGAGAAGCTCCTCGACGTCGTCGACCTGGCCAAGACGTTCCCCAACGGCACCCGCGCCGCCGACGACGTCAGCTTCACCGTCGCCCGCGGCGAGACCCTGGGCGTGGTGGGG
This sequence comes from Kineococcus sp. TRM81007, assembly GCF_022669155.1. Classification (GTDB taxonomy): domain Bacteria; phylum Actinomycetota; class Actinomycetes; order Actinomycetales; family Kineococcaceae; genus Kineococcus. The sequence goes on from NZ_JALBVB010000023.1 coordinate 18,507, forward strand.
GAGTCCGGGTGCGGGAAGTCCACCACCGCCAAGATGGTCCTGCGGCTGCTCCAACCCGACCGGGGCACGGTGACCTTCGCGGGCACCGACGTGCTGCGCGCCCGTGGCCGGGACCTGAAGGAGGTGCGCCGCGGCCTGCAGCTGGTGCCGCAGAACCCGCAGACGTCGTTCAACCCCCGGCTGACCGTCCGCTCCTCCCTGGAGTTCAACCTCCGCGCGCACGGCGTCGCCCGCCGCGCCTGGCGCTCCACCGTCGACGACATGCTCGTCCGCTGCGGTCTGCGGGCCGAGCAGGGCGACTCCTACCCGCACGAGCTGTCCGGCGGGCAGTTGCAGCGAGCCGCGATCGCCCGCGCCCTCGTCACCGGCCCGGACCTCGTCGTCTGCGACGAGGCGGTCTCCGCGCTGGACAAGTCGGTGCAGGCGCAGGTGCTCAACCTGCTGGCCGAGCTGCAGTCGGACCTCGGCGTCTCCTACCTGTTCATCTCCCACGACCTGTCCGTCGTCGAGCACATCAGCGACCGCGTGCTCGTCATGTACCTCGGGCGCGTCGTGGAGCAGGCCACCGCAGGTTCCCTGTACCGCGACCCCGCTCACCCCTACACCAAGGCGCTGCTGTCGTCGGCACCCGGTGCACCCGGCGAGCGGATCGTCCTCACCGGGGAACCGCCCAACCCCGCCGACCCGCCCTCGGGGTGCACCTTCCGCACCCGGTGCCCCTGGGTGATGGACACGTGCGCCGCCGAGCGCCCCCTGCTGGCGGTGACACCGACCGGCTCGCTCGCCGCCTGCCACCTCAACCTCACCTCCCGACCCGCCCTCGCCGCTCCGTCCCCGGCTTGAGCGCCAGCTCAGCGCCAGAGAGGAACACCCGTGGCCCACACCGCGCCGCCCACCCCTCCGCCGTTCCCCGCCGCGACGGGGACGACCCGCCGCAACGTCCTCCTCGCGTCGCTCGCCGGCTTCAGCACCCTCGCCGCCGCCTGCTCGGCACCGGGCGCGGCCAGCGAGGGCGGTGGCAGCGAGGGAGCCGGCACGCTCGTCATCGGCATGACGGCCAGTGACATCCCCTTGCTGGACACGGGCATGGCCCAGAACGAGGGCTACGAGGGCCTGCGGTTCGTCGCCAACCAGCTCTACGACGGCCTCACCCGCTTCGACCTCACCGACGGCAGCGTCATCCCCCCCGTGGTGCCCGGGCTCGCCGAGAGCTGGGAACCGAACGAGACCGGCGACTCCTGGACGTTCACGCTGCGCCAGGGCGTGAGCTTCCACGACGGCACCCCGTGGAACGCCGACGCCGCCGTTTTCAACCTCCGCCGCTACACCGACCCGTCGTTCGAGTTCTTCTACCAGGAGCTCAACGGCCAGGCGGGCCTATCCATCGCCGGCATCGCCGCGGCCACCGCCGTCGATGAGCACACGCTCCGCATCGACTGCGCGGGCCCGTGGGCCTACCTGCCCTCCGACCTCACCACGGTCTACATGGGCTCGCCCACCGCGATCCAGGAGGCCGGCAACGACGGGTTCGGGCAGGAGCCGGTCGGCACCGGCCCGTTCACGTTCGTCAGCGTCGAGCGTGGCCAGAGCCTGCAGCTGGCGGCGAACGCCGACTACTGGGGCGGTGCGCCAGTGGTCGACACGCTCATCCTGCGCCCCATCCCGGACACGACCACCCGCGTCGCGGCGCTGCGGTCCGGCGAGGTCAACTGGATCGAGGTGCCCCCGCCGGACGACGTGCCCTCGCTGGAGCAGGCGGGGTTCCAGGTCGAGACCAACAGCTACGACCACGTGTGGCCGTGGTGCTTCGACACCACGCAGGCGCCGTGGAACGACGTGCGCGTCCGGCAGGCCGCCAACTACGCCATCAACCGGCAGTCGCTCTGTGACAACGTCCTGCAGGGCACCGCTGAACCTGCTCTGCAGGTGTGCCCGAAGGCGAACGCAGCCTACCGGGCCGAGAACGACCTGTACGGCTACGACCCCGACCGGGCCAGGCAGCTGCTCGCCGACGCCGGGTACGTCGGCGGCGTCACCGCCACCCTGTCGTACCCGACGAGCGGGTCCGGCAACATGATCCCGGGGCCGATGAACGAGGCCCTGCAACGCGACCTCGCAGCCGTCGGCATCGACGTGGAACTGCAACCCATCGAGTGGGCCTCCATGCTCACCGACTACTTCGTCGGCAACATCCCCGGGGGCGCCAGCGCCATCAACATCAGCCTGTCGTTCCAGCAGGAGGGTTTCTGGAACAACTGGTTGGGCACCGGCGTCACCAACGTCACCGGCTGGCACGACCCGCAGGTGGAGGCCCTGTTCCAGCAGGCCAAGGAGACCCTCGACGAAGCCGGTCGCAGCGACCTGTACGCGCAGGCGTCGGCGATCATCACCGAGCAGGCGCCGTGGCTGTTCGTCGTCAACGACCGCAACCCGCGCGTCCTCGCCGCGAACGTCCAGGGGTTCGTGGAACCGCAGTCCTGGTTCGTCGACGTCACCGACGTGTCGGTCGAGTGAGCCCCGCGACGCAGCGGCGCACCACCCTGCTGGTCGTCACCACCGGGTCGGGCCTCGCCCTGGGCCTCACCGGCCCCCTCGTCCCGGTGCTGGCCGTCCACCTCGGCGCCACCGCCTTCGGTGCCGGCGCGGCGGTCGCGGCCCTGCAGGTGCCGGTGGTCGTGCTCGGCCTCCTCGGGAGCCGCTGGATCCCGAGGTTGCCGCTGCGCCGCACCGTGACCGCCTCGCTCGTCCTGTGCGCCGCGGGTGCGGGCGTCGCCGCACTGGCGGCCTACCCGCTGCTCGTGGCGGGCCGTGCCCTGCAGGGCGTCGGGGTGGCCCTGCTCACCGGGGCGGCCGGGTACGCGCTGACCTCAGGAGGGGGCCGAGCCGGCGGGGGCGCCGGGTTCGGCTCCTTCCAGGCGGCGTGGTTCGCCGGGATCGCGGCCGGTCCGGTCGCGGCCCTGGCCGTCGCCCTCGCCGGCGGCGACCTCGTGACCGCCACGTTCGCCGCGGCGGCCGCGGTCGCCAGCGCGGCAGCGATCCTCGCCGCCGCGGCGGTGCGCGGCGAGCGGAACACGCACCGGCCCCGGCTGGGGCTGCCCGAGCGGCACGGCCCCCGGCCGCCCCGGCGACTGCTGCTGCTCAGCGGCGCCGGCCAGGCCACCCGCAGCGGGCTGGCCGTGACGATCGTCCCCCTCGTCGGCGCCGGCGACGGCCTGAGCACCGGGACGCTCCTGGCGGCGCTCACCGCCCTGGGGGTGGCCGACGTCCTGGCGATGCTCGCCGCCTCCCGGCTGCCCCCGCGGCTGGACCGGCGCGCCGCGATGGCGGTGGCCTGCGCCTGGGGCCTGATCGCCCTGACCCTCATCGGTCTGGGCGCGACGGCCCTGACGTTCGTCCTCGGCTGCGCCGCGCTCGGCGTGACCGTCGGGGCGACCTGGGTGCTGCCCGCGGCGCTGGTCCTGGACACCGCCCAGCAGTTGGAGAGCGCGTTCGGCTGGTACCGGATCGCTTGCGACACCGGGCTGCTGCTCGGCGCCCTCGTCGCGGGGCTGCTCGCACTCACCGGACCCACGACGGCCCTGGGGTTGTGGACCGTGCCGCTGCTCGCCACCGGTGCGCTCGCGCTCGCCGTCCGGCCCCGGCCGGCCGCGGACCACCGGGTCCCCACCGCCCACCTCGTCCCGCAGACCGCACCACGCACCGCAGCAACCACACCGGAGGAGGCACTGCCATGACCACAACCGGCGCACCCGACAGCCCCGGTCCCCAGCCGGACCGGGCCCTCGTCGACGCGATGGCCGCGGACCAGGGGCTGGACTGGAGCGACGAGCGCCGCGCCGCCGGCCTGGCGCAGGCGCTGGCGATGCGCCCCGCGCTCCTCGCGCTGCGTGCGAAACCGCTCGCCTACGTCGGCGAGGTCATCGAACCCGCGCACGCGCTGCGCTGGCTGGACGCCACGGGGGAGGCGGGCGCGTGAACCTCTCCGACCTGACCGCCACCGAGCTGCTCGGCCTCTACGCGGCGGGCGAGGCGTCCCCCGTCGAGGCCGTTCAGGACTGCTTCGCCCGCATCAGCGCGGTGAACCCGGTCCTCAACGCGGTCCTGACACCGCTGGAGGAGCAGGCGCTGGCCGCTGCGCGCGCCAGCGCCGATCGGTGGGCCGCGGGCACCGCCCGCCCCCTGGAAGGGGTTCCCTACGGCCTGAAGGACATCGTGGCCACCGCGGGGATCCGCACCACGGGCGGTTCCGCCCTGTACGCCGACCACGTCCCCACCACCGACGCCACGCTGGCGGCCCGGCTGCGCGACGCCGGCGGCATCCTGCTCGCCAAGCTGCACACCTTCGAGTTCGCGTGCGGCGGCGCTCAGAACCGCACGTTCGGGCCGTGCCGGAACCCGTGGGACGTGGACCGGACGACGGGTGGCTCATCCTCCGGATCGGGCTCGGCCGTCGCGGCCCGCATGCTGCCGCTGGCCATCGGCACCGACACCGGCGGCTCCATCCGCATCCCCAGCAGCTACTGCGGCCTGACGGGCATCAAGCCCACCTACGGCAAGGTGCCGCGCGACGGGGTCATGGGGATGTCCTGGACGATGGACCACGCCGGTCCGATGACCCGCTCCGCCGCCGACGCCGCGCTCGTGCTCGACGTCATCAGCGGCGCCAGCGCCGGTGACCCGACGAGTTCCGCGCGCCCCGTCCCCGACCACACCGCGGCGATCGGCGCGGGCGTCGCCGGTCGTCGGGTCGGCCGGCTGCGCGGGTGGTTCGAGGAGCGGATGCACCCCGCCGTCGGCGCCGCGTACGAGTCCGCCCTGGTGGAACTGGCGGGCACGGGCGTGGAGGTCGTCGACGTCGAGCTCGAGGAGGTCGACGTCATCGCCGCCGCCAGCTGGACGGTCATCTACTCGGAGATGCTGTCGCTGCACGCCGGCGTCGCCCACCTCATCGAGGACCGCGACGCCATGGGCGCCGGAATCCTCTCCGCCACCCCGTACGTGCACGCCGCGGACTACCTCAAGGCGCTGCGCTACCGGGCGGTGTTCCAGCAGCAGCTGGACTCCGTGATGGCGGCCGCCGGCCTCGACGCCTTCGTCACCCCGGCGGCGACGACCACCCCGCCGAAGCTCGCGGACATGCTGGTGGACACCGGCGACGGGCTCGTGGACTGGCTCGACGTCGCCAGCCGCGTGACCGTGCCGTTCAACTACTCCGGCAGCCCCGCCCTCGTGGTGCCCGGTGCGCTCGTGGACGGGGTGCCGACGAGCGTGCAGCTGGCCGGCCGCCCGCACGACGAGACCACCCTGTTCGCCCTCGCCTCCGCCTTCCAGGTCGCCACCACCCACCACCTGGTCAGGCCCGCCGAAGAACCCCTGCACACCACCGTCCCCTCGACCGCTGGAGCGCCCGCATGACCGCCACCGAACCCCTGACCGCCGTCGCCACGACCCCCGCCGCGGAACTGCTCACCATCGCCGACGCCGCCGCTGCCCTGCGCGCCGGGACGACCACCGCCGTCGAACTGGTCCGCACCGCGATCGCCCGCGCCGACGCCCTCGACGCGACGCTCGGGGTGTACCTGCACCGCACCGACGAGGCTGCCCTGGAGGCGGCCGCCGCGGTCGACGCCGCCCTCGCCGCGGGGGACGACCCGGGGCCGCTGGCCGGGATCCCGCTGGGCATCAAGGACATCCTCTCCGTCGAGGGGACACCCACCACGTCGCAGAGCCTCGTCATGGACCCCGCGTTCGGTGAACAGGGCGACGCGGTGGTCGTGGCGCGGCTGAAGGCGGCCGGCGGGATCGTCACCGGCAAGACCACGACCATGGAGTACGCGGTCGGCTGCCCGGACCCGTCCAAGCCGTTCCCGATCCCGCGCAACCCGTGGGACACCGAGCGCTGGACCGGCGGCTCCAGCTCGGGAACCGGCAACGGCGTCGCAGCGGGCCTGTTCCTCGGTGGCCTGGGCACCGACACCGGCGGATCGGTGCGCTACCCGGCCGCCCTGTGCGGGATCAGCGGCATGAAGCAGACGTTCGGCCGCGTCCCGAAGTCCGGATGCACCCCGCTGGGGTTCTCCTACGACCACGTCGGCCCGATGGCCCGCTCCGCGCACGACTGCGCGCTCATGCTCGGTGTCATGGCGGGGGCGCACCCGTCCGACCCGACGACCGCCGACATCGACGTGCCCGACTACCTCGCGGCTCTCACCGGCGACGTCACCGGCCTGCGGATCGGCGTGGTCACCCACCTGCTCGACACCCCGGGCTTCGACCCGGAGAACGCCGTGGCGTTCCGCGCCGCCGTGGACGTGCTCGCCGCCGCCGGCGCCGACGTCGTGGAGGTCACCCTGCCGAACTTCGCCGAGGCGATGACGGCCACCGCCTACGGGTTCTGCGCGGAGGCGTTCGCCTACCACCGCGGCGACCTCCAGGACCGGTGGGCCGACTACGGGATCCACACGCGCATGGCCATCGTCAAGGGGATGCTCTTCTCCGCCGCGGACTACGTGCAGGCGCAGCGAGTGCGACGCGCCACCGTCAAGGCCACCACGGAGGTGATGGAGGACGTCGACCTGCTGCTGACGCCCACCACGACGGTCGCCGCCCCGCTCATCGAGGGTCTGGACTTCGACCTCGTCATGGACACCGTCCTCACCCCCTACTTCAACGCCGTCGGGCTGCCCGCCATGTCGATCCCCATGGGGTTCACCTCCACCGGCCTGCCGCTCGGTCTGCAGATCGCCGGCCGCCCCTTCGAGGAGTCGACGGTCTTCCAGGCCGCCGACGCCTACCAGCGCATCACCACCCACCACCTCGCCGTCCCCGCCATGACCCTGGAGGTCGCCGCGTGAGCACCACCACCGACCCGAAGACGACCGTCGAGGTCCTGCTGGCCGCCGCCGGCCTCACCGTCACCCCGGAGGAGTTCGACGCGATCGTGCGCTCCTACCCCGACGTGCGCGCGCGGATCGACGCCATGTACGCCGTCCCGATGGCCAAGGAGGAGGAGCCGCAGCTCGTCTTCACCCCGTTCGTCTGACCCCAGCAGAGGAGACCACCGTGGAACCCACGAGCACGCGACTGCGCGGATTCCTCCGCAAGCCGACCCCCGAGCAGGTCAAGGCGGCCGGCGCCGCGGAGTTCCTGCACCTGACCGACGCCGAGGCGGAGATGTACGCAGGTGTCCTGGAGGGGGTGCTGTCGTCCATCGACCGCCTCGACGAGCTCCCCTTCGACCACGCCCCGCTGAAGTGGACCACTCGTGACCCGGGTCGCCGGCCCACGCCGGAGGAGGACCCGTTCAACGCGTTCGTGCGCCGGTGCCTGGTACCCGGCGCACCGGACGGCCCGCTCGCCGGGATGCGCTTCGGGGCCAAGGACAACCTGGCGGTGGCGGGAGTGCCGCTGACCAACGGTTCCCGTGTCGCCCCCTACACGCCCACCTCGGACGCGGTGGCGGTGGAACGGCTGCTGGACGCCGGCGGCACCCTCGTCGGCAAGCTGAACCTCGACGACTTCTCCTCCTCCGGCACAGGGGAGTCGGCGTTCTTCGCCCCGGCCCGCAACCCGCACGACCGCACCCGCTCGGCCGGCGGGTCCTCCGGGGGGTCCGGTTCGGCGGTCGCCTCCGGCCACGTCGACCTGTCCCTGGGCGTCGATCAGGGCGGCTCGGCGCGCATCCCGGCGTCCTTCAACGGGGTGGTGAGCTTGAAGGCTACCCACGGGGCGATCCCCTCGGCCGGCGTGACGCACATGGACCACTCCATCGACTACGTCTGCCCCATCGCTCGCACCGTGCGGACGACCGCGATCGCCGCCGACGTCCTCACCGGCCACGACGACCGCGACCCGCAGTGGGTGCGCGGCGCCAACGAGCCGACGCGCTGCGTGGAAGCCCTCGACCGGGGGGTGGCGGGGATGACGATCGCCGTGGTGGAGGAGGCCGTCGACCCCGCGATCTGCGACCCGGACGTGCTGACGAACTTCGAGCGGGCCCTGACCGCCCTGGAGGAGGCCGGTGCCACGGTCACCCGGGTCTCGATCCCGTTGTGGAAGGACGCCTGGTCCATCGAGACCGCGCTGCTGTGCACGCTGGCGTGGGGGATGAACCAGTCCAACGGCATCGGATTCGGCCACCGCGGTGTCGTCGACGAGAACCGCGCGCACGCCTTCGCGCTCACCCGCAAGCTGGAGGCCGACGAGTTCGCCCCCTTCTACAAGGTCTGGCTGCTCACCGGCCGCTACCTGCAGGACGAGTACCACGGCACCATGCACGCCAAGGCGCAGAACCTGCGGTTCGCGCTGACGAAGCAGGTCGAGGCGGCACTGGGGGAGGCGACGCTCCTGGCGATGCCGACCACCCCCCAGGTCGCGCCCGAGCTGCTGGACCACCCCGAGCCCGAGGACGTCATCCTCGGCCGCGGCACCACCATGGTGACCAACACGGCCCCCACGAACCTGACGGGTCACCCGTCCCTCGCGGTGCCGACCGGGCGGGACCGCGACGGGATGCCGACGTCCATCCAGCTCGTCGCCGGGCTGTTCCAGGACGCCACCACGTTCGCGGCAGGGGCCGTCGTCGAGGAGGCCATCGGCACCCTCACCCCGCCGGGGCTGCCGCTGGGGTCGGCCGAGGCGCTCGACGTGGACGTGGACCTCGAGCTGAGCTGAGGCCTCACCCTCCGGGGCGCGGTGCCCACCGCCGCGCCCCGGAGGGTCGTCCCCTGTGGACGGTCGTCCGGCGGGCGGGCGGTGGCCGTAGCGTGCACCGGTGAGCGCGTGGCAGGAACCCGGTCCCGCACCGCCCGCGTCCAGCGCCGCCGTGGCCGGGATCATGCGCCGCACCGGCCGCCGTGACACCGCACCGGAACTGGTGCTGCGCCGCGAGCTGCACCGGCGCGGCCTGCGCTACCTCGTCGACGCCACCCCGCCGGGCACGAACCGGCGACGCCGGGCGGACCTGGTGTTCCGGGGCGCGCGGGTGGCGGTGTTCGTCGACGGCTGCTTCTGGCACTCCTGCCCGGTGCACTTCGTCCCGCCCCGGAGGAACGCGGCGTGGTGGCGGGTGAAGCTGGGCAGCATCACCGCCCGGGACCGCGACACCGACGCTGCGCTCGCGGCGGCCGGCTGGCACGTCGTGCGCGTGTGGGAGCACGAGGACGTCGGTGCCGCCGCGGACCGCGTGCACGGCGTCGTGCACGCCCGCACCCCGTACCGTCAGCGCGGCCGGGTGACGACCACCAGTTCCACGGGGGAGTCCTCCCCGGCCTGCTCCAGCACCGCGCGCACGTCCGCCCACTCCAGCCCGCCGATGCCCGCACCGATGCGCGGCACCCCCACCTGAGCCAGACCGCGGCGCTCGGCGTCCAGGAGCGCTCCCCGCACGGCGATGTCGATCGCGCTCAGCCGCGCGTCCGCGCCCGTCTCCACCTGGGTGCCGAGGTTGTAGACCACCAGCCCCTCGGGCGTCTCCCACGGCATGACGTCACCGAGCTGGAACTCCCCGGCCAGGCAGCGCCGCCGGTACGCCTCCGCCATCTCCGGCCAGCGGGCCTGGAACTCCAGCGCGATGCCGCCGGCCATCGAACCGCGGCAGTTGCAGCCGTGGGCGAGGGCGGGCAGACCCAGGTCGAACAGGTCACCGGTGGTGCGGATCGTGGGCAACGGTGCCTCCTCGACGGTGGGTGCTCGGCCGCTCCCCGGCCCGGTTCACGCGCTGCAGCGGTCCAGGGGAGCCGACACGTCGATCCCCGCGTCGCGCAACAGCGTCAGCGCCCCCTCCGGCGGCAGCAGCGGCGAGCGCTGCGGGCGCCGGCACCGCCGTTCCACGTCCGGGTTCTGCGCCAGGGCTGCCGCGTCGAGGTGCGCGGGCAGGTCGTAGTGGCGCCACTGTGTGGGGACCCCCGCCCGCTCCTCGGCGCGCAGCAGTTCCCGGCCCTGGGCGACCAGCAGCGTGTAGTCGCCGCGCGAGGAGATCGCGCACACGGCGCGGACGTCGCCCGCCCCGGCGCTGATCCCCTCGGCCGCCACCCGGAACGTGTTGCCGAACCGGCCGTGCACGTGCAGCACCGGCCCTTCGGGGTGCGCGTTCCACTCCCCGTGGCGCTCCTCCAGGGTGTTCGCGACCTGCCACAGCGCCTCGCGGTCCTCGGGCTCGGTGTCGTCCGGTTCGGTGTCCTCGGGCTCGCTGTCCTCGGCTCCGCCGTCGCCGGTGGCGTCCCCGGCGGGTGCACCGGCACCGGGCTGCTCACCGTCCGCCTCCGGCTGCTGCGGCGCGGCGTCGGGGTCCACGACGGGCACGGCCCCGGAGGCGCGGGTGCCGTCCTCGGAACGCAGCAGTACCTGGTCCCCGGCGCTCGCCTCGACGTCGAGGACCTCGCCGCTGGAGCCGGCCGGCAGGACGTCGACGTCCTCCCACGCCCCGTCCTCGTCGCCTCGGGACAGCGCCACCAGCAGGTCCTCGGCGGTGGGCCCGTCCAGCCGCAGGTGCAGGCCGGCGGGGCGCAGGACGGCCTCCAGCAGCGCGGGCGGTGACCCGGCGCCGTGCTCGGCGGCGGCGGAGGGGACATCGGCCGGGACCACGCCTTCACCGTAGGGGAGCGGCGCGGGTCCGTCACGGGTGGGCGCGCCCCCACCGCCGACCGCGTGGCTACGGTGGGTGCGTGGACGACGGCAGCGGGGCGGTCAACGGCACGCGGGCGGGCATCACCGAGGCCGCCCACCACGGCGACGAGCGCACCACCGTGCTGGGCGTGCTGCAGCGCCAGCGCGACCTGGTGGCGTGGAAGCTGCGCGGCGCGGCCGAGGACGCGCTGCGCTCGGCGACCACCCCCAGCGGGATGGGCCCGCACGGCCTGGTGCGCCACCTGACGAACGTCGAACGCTCCTGGCTGCGCGACGTGTTCGCCGGCGAGGAGGGTCTGGAGTTCGACTGGAGCGACGACGACCCCGACGGGGAGTGGCGGGTGCCGGCGGACGTGGGCGTCGAGCAGCTCCTGGCCGAGTACGCCGCCGAGTCCCGCCGGTGCGACGCGGTGGTGGCCGCCGCCGCGTCCCTGGACGCCACCGCCCACCGGCGGGACTTCTCGCTGCGCTGGATCCTGCTGCACCTGGTGGAGGAGACCGCCCGGCACCTGGGTCACCTGGACGTGCTGCGCGAGCGGGCCGACGGCAGCACCGGTGAAGAACCCGCCTGATCGCCTTCTGCCGGGGTGCTGGGTCATCCCGGGAAAACCCCGTTCGCGGGTGGCGGCGCCTCGGTAGGGTCCCGACCTCTCGTCCTCGGCGAAGGGGCCCGCCATGTCCACCTCCCGCCCGGTGCGTTGGGGCGCCGCGCTGCTCATCGTGGTGTCCCCGGTGGCCTGCGGCTCCGAGCAGGCACCTGGCGCTGCGGAGCCGACCACCACGTCCTCCCTCGCGACCACCTCCCTCGCGCCGTCCGCCCCGGGTGCTGAGCCGACCGCGACGGCGAAGGCCCTGCGCTGGGACGAGGACCACCTGACGGGTTCGGAGGGCACCTTCACGTGGGACGTCACCGTCCCGCGCGCCGCTGGCCCGGCGGTGGCCGCGGAGGTGAACCGGCGCGTGGTCGCCTCCGCCGAGGACGTGATCGATGCTGCGCGGGCATCCGTGCTGGACGGGGACCCGCCGCGCACCCTCACCGGTGAGGGCACCGTCACCACTGACGACGGGCGCACCGTGCAGGTGGTGCTGGAGTTCGTCGACTCCACCGAGGGCACCGCCCACCCGACGACGTCCGTGACCACCGTCGTCCTCGACGTCGAGCGCGAGCGGCCGGTGGTCCTCGGCGACGTGTTCGACGACCCGCGGGCGGCGTTCGAGGAGCTCGCCCTCGTGGTGGAGGAGGTCGCCGACGCGGCGGGGCAGCCCGTCACGGAGCCGGAGGGACTCTCGCCGCAGGAGGCGAACTGGGCGGCGTGGCAGTCCGGGGAGGACGGGATCACCTTCTGGTTCCAGGACTACCAGCTCGGCGGGCACGGCACCCGGCAGTACCTGGTGCCGTGGGACCGGGCCGGGCACCTCCTGACGCCAGCGGCGCGCGAGCTGCTGGCACCCGTCTGAGGGAGCTGCTCGTCAGGGTTTGCGGTACCGCCGTCGCCGGTCCCGCGGGGGAGCGGTCGCTACGACCCGGCCCTGTTCGACGAGCTCGGTGAGGTAGCGGGTCGTGATGAGGCGGCTGAACCCCAGCGCTGAGGCCAGGTCGGCGACGTGGTGCTCTCGGCCGTCGTCGAGCAGGGCGAGCAACGCCTGCACGCGTTGCTGTTTCGCCCGGGTCGGGGAGGCCTGTGGTGCAGCAGGTGCGCCGCTGGTGGGTGCGGTGATGCGGCTGCGTGGGCCGATTCCTCCGTCGTCGACTGCGGGTGTGCGGCGGAGGACCACCCGGAAGCGCGTGAGGCTCGTGCGGAACTCCGGCAGGGGCAGCCCGGCGCGCCGCAGCAGACCCGACATCACCGCGATCCCGCTGCCGCGGTTCTCGCACACGACCCGGTCGGTGCCCGGCAACGGGACGTCCGCGAGCAGCAGGGCGAGTCGGCTGTTGCGGCTGGAGGAGAGCTCACCGAGCGAGTCGGTGGTGACGGGGCCGAACAGGCCGCCGGGGCTGACGACCTCCAGGCGGTCCGGGTACATCTCCACCTGCACCTGGGTGCCGCGGCTGAGCGGCCCGTAGTCGCGGTGCATGACGGCGTTGACGACCGCCTCCCGCACGGCTTCGACCGGGTAGTCGTAGGTGTCGACGCGCCCGGCGCCGGTGACGGTGGAGCGCCGGGCCATGTTGCGGACCACGGCGTCGACGGTGTCCTCCACCACGACCGGCAGCGGCCCGGTGAGCGTCTGGTTGTCCAGGAATCGCGGCCCGTCCACGGGCAGCGAGCCCATGTCGGTGGCGGGGACGTTGACGAAGGAGACGTGCAGCTGGGGGAGGAACTGCTGCGGGTACGTCCCGAGCGCCAGGAGCCCCGCCAGGCTCGGCACCAGGTGCCCCTCGTGGCGGACCAGGACGTTCAGGCGCTGCAGCGCCACGTCCTCGGGGACGTCGCGGAACACGCGGGGCTGGCGTCGCCGGACGTGGGCGAGCAGGGCGGCGACGGCGTCGTCGTCGAGGTCTTCGCGCGACGCCCCTGTGGGCTCCACGTCGTGCAGCGGCTGGCCGCGGTTCTCGCGCAGCGCCTGCGTCTCGTAGTCGGTGAGGAGCCGGTCGCCCTCGTGGCTGCGGGTGTAGGAGCCGGCGCGCTCGCCGCGCGCGGTGACCCAGCACGGTTTGCGGTCGGCGGGCAGTTCGGGGACCCGGGCCGCCACGAGCGGGGCGCCGTCGACGTCGACCACGTCGATCTCCAGGCGCAGCGGCGGGGTCAGCTCCGTGGCGGCGGCCTCGTCGAGGAGCCGTGCGGTGCGCGGGGCGTCGAAACCGTCGGCGGGCCGGAACCCGGTGGCTTCGTCCACGCCGAGCAGCAGGAGCCCACCGCGATCGTTGGCGAAGGCGCTCAGCGTCTCGCGCACGCTCTTGGGCAGTCCGCCGGTCGCGGCCTTCGCCTCGACGGTGGCCGACTCGCCGTGCCGGCGCAGCAGCGCGAGCACCGTGCGCACTTCGTCGGGAGTGGGCACGGTGGCTCCTCATCTACATCTACATCTACATCTACATGGTACGGACTATGTATATGTACCATGTGGAGATCAGGTCTTTCGCTCCCATCGGAGCGGCCCCGCATCATGGGCCCGTGCTCCCCCACACCCCGCCCGCCGACGTACCCGACCCCCTCCCCGCGGACGTCGTCGCCCGCTACCCGCACCCCTACGCCGTCGTGGACGTCGAGACCACCGGCATGGACGCCGCCGCCGACCGGATCGTGCAGGTCGCGGTGGTGCAGCTCGCCGCGGACGGGCGCGTGGAGGGCGCGTGGGACTCCCTGGTGGACCCCGGCCGCGACCCCGGCCCCACCCACGTGCACGGCATCAGCGCCGAGATGCTGCACGACGCCCCCGCCTTCGCGGACGTCGCCGGGCGCCTCGGCGAGCTGCTCGCCGGCCGGGTGCTGGTCGCCCACAACGCCCCCTTCGACTGGGGCTTCCTGCACGAGGAGTTCAAGCGCACCGGCGCCGAGCACCGCGTGCCGCACTTCCTGTGCACGGTGACGCTCAGCCGGCGGCTGCGCCTGCCGTTGCCGGACCTCACCCTCGCCCGCGTCGCCGCGCACTGGGGCGTGGTGCAGGAACGCGCCCACGACGCCGTCGACGACACCCGCGTGCTCACCGAGGTGCTGCGCGCCTCCCTGCGCGAGGCGGCCGAACAGGGGATCGACCTGCCGCTGGTCCCGTTGCAGCAGAACCCGCCCACCCCGGCGCAGCGGCGCTGGCGGCGCCCGGCCACCGCACCGCGCACCCCCTGCGCGTTCACCGACCCGGGGCGCTGGGTGGTCGGTGAGGCGCTGGTGCAGGGCACCAAGGTCGTCTTCAGCGGCGACACGACCACCCCGCGCGAGGACCTCATCGCCCGCTCGATCACCGCCGGTCTGGACGTGATGAACGGCGTCAGCCGCACCACCGGGTTGCTGGTGACCAACGAGCCGGACGCCGGGGTGCGCAAGGTGCTCGACGCGCGCAAGCACGGGGTGCCGGTGGTGGATGAGGAGGCGTTCGAGGCGCTGCTGGCGGGCATCGCGCCGGGGACGCCGAAGAAGGGGTGAGCGGCGTTCGGCAGCGCTGAAGGCCCGCATTTGGTAGCCCAGGAGGGGCGCAGAAGGTAGCGCAGGCCCCTGGCCGGACGACCCGGTGCAGTGCGCTCGGCAGACAGGGAGCCACGTCGTGGGGCGGTACGAACCCTCACGGGATGCCCGCTGCGTGGGCCGGCATCGCCGCGCCACGCGTCTTGACAGGATTTCCTGGCGTCGGTGAGTCTGGGCCCTGTGACAGGAAATCCGGGCAGCCCAGGGGTGCGCCGTGCCGCGACCCCCGCTCAGCTCGGTCAAGCCCTCGCCGACCTGCGCCACCGGGCCGGGATGAACCAGCAGGAGCTCGCCGAGTGGGCCGGGGTGAGCCGGCAGTACGTCAGCCTGCTGGAGACCGGTGAGGTGTCGCTGCAGGTCAAGCGCTTGTTCGACCTCTTCGCCGTGCTCGGGCACGACCTCGCGGTCGTCCCTCGCGGCGCCGGCGCACCGCGACCGTGAGCCCGCGCACGCCACCCCTGGCCGTGTGGCTGCGCGGCGAGCCGGTCGCGGAACTGGTGGAGGTCCGCAGCCGGCAGCTCAGCCTCCGGTACCTGCTGGCGGCGGTCGAACGGTGGGGCGACGGCGCCGTCGTCCTCTCCGCGTCGCTGCCGGTGCGACCCGCCCCGTACAGCGTCGGCAGCACCCGGCCGTTCATCGAGGGGTTGCTGCCCGAGGGCGAGTTCCGCACCGCCGTCGAGCGCACCTTCGACGTTCCCCGCGGTGACGTGGCCCGCCTCCTCGCCGCCATCGGGGCGGACTGCGCCGGGGCCGTCCAGGTGCTCCCGGACGGTGAGCGCCCCGTCGACGACCTCGGCGGCACCGAGCCGCTGGACGCCAGCGGGCTCGAGGAAGCGCTCGCGGCCCTGCCGCAGCAACCCCTCGGCGTGGGCCACGGGGTGCGGCTGTCCCTCGCCGGCCGGCAGGACAAGCTCCTGCTCGCCCGCCGTCCCGACGGTTCGTGGGCGCGTCCCGTCGGTGGTGCCCCCTCGACGCACCTGCTCAAACCCCAGCCGGACACGTTCCCCGACCTCGTGCAGCTCGAAGCCTTCGGCCTGGCCTTCGCCCGCCACCTCGGCGCCGACACCGCCTGCGCGGAGGTCCTCGAGGTGGCCGGCCGCCCGGTGCTCAGCGTCGCCCGCTACGACCGGCACGTCGGCGCGGACGGCCGGGTGGTCCGCACGCACCAGGAGGACTTCTGCCAGGCGTGCGGACGGCTGCCCGATGAGAAGTACCAAGCCGACGGCGGGCCCGGCTGGCGGGACATCGCCGCCGTCGTGCGGGCGGTGGCCGCCGACCCGCGAGCCGAGCTGCTGGCGCTCGCCCGTGCGCTGCTCACCACGGTGCTCGTCGGCAACGCCGACGCCCACGCCCGCAACCTCTCCCTGCTGCACGCCGAGGGCGGTCCGCGGTTGGCGCCGCTGTACGACGTCGTGCCGACCCTGCACCTGGCCCGCACACCCGGCGCCGCGCCGCTGGAGCGCCGGATGGCCATGTCGGTGAACGGCGGGTGGGACGCCGACGGTGTCGACCGCGGCGACGTGCTGGCCGAGTTCTCGTCGTGGCCGCTGCCCGCCCGGGCGGTGGCACGGCTGCTCGACGAGGTCCTCGAGCGGGCGCTCGACCCGTCGGTGGCGACGCTGACGGGAGCGCGCGAGGACCTGGTCACCGCGATCGCGGCCCGGGCCGAGCGGCTCACCGCCCCGACCCGGACCTGACGCACCTGAGTCCGACACGCCGCGGCTCGACGCCGCCGTGCGCGGCGAGCACTCTCGCGCTGTGCGCGCCGAACTGCAGGGCAAGCTCGACCCCGCGGCGACGCTCGCGGCGGAACGCATGGAGGACACCCTCACGGACGCCGTGTTCTCCGCGGTGCGCTACCTGCCGCGACAGCGCCTGCTGGGGCCCCTCCTCGCGGCCGCCCTGCCCGGGGTCGAGTTCTCAGCCGCCGACGTCGAGCGCGCGACGATCACCCTGTGGCCGAAGCTGCCGGTGAGCCTACTGCCCGGGCGGCAGGTCGAACCCGACGTCCTCATCCAGGTCGCCGGTCACCTGATCGCCATCGAGGCGAAGTACCACGCCGGGTTCGGCCGGTACCAGGTCGAGGGGCGCGGAACCGTGCAGCAGTTGACGGTCCAGTGGTGCGCCCTCTCCGAACGTGCCGCCGCGCAAGGGTTGAGCGCGACCGTCATGGCGCTGACCACCGGGACGTCGGAGCCGGTGGACGTGGCGCGGGCGCGCGAGGAGCTCGACGAGCTGGTCGGGGCGGGCAGCGCCGCAAGACGCCCGCAGGTCCGCTGGCTGCCCTGGCGAGTAGTCGCCGACCTCCTGCGGGGTTTGCAGAACCTCGCGGTGCATGAGCAGGAGTTACGCGACGACACGGTCGAACTCATGGAACGCAGGGGAGTGGCCAGGGTGTTCAACGGTTTCGACGCGACCGACTACCAGCAGGTCGCCGACGCGCATCGCGTCGCGGCCGAGCGCCTCTACCCCGCCATCTCCACGTTCGTGCAGGAACTGACGACCCGGTTGGAGGACGACGGGATCGCGTGGGGGTGGCCGCAGAAGGGCCTGTGGACCGCCGGCGGCCTGGGGTGGCAGCGGCCGCAGGAGTGGGCGCGCGACCACTTCGCCGCCGCCTACTGGCCCACCGCCTGGCCGCGGCGGACGATCAAGAGCGACCGCATCGCCCTGTACGTCCTCTTCGACTTCGTGCGCCCCGGCGTCGAGGTCGGTTACGTGCAGGAACCACCCACCTGGGCCGCCGTGCAACGCTCCTGGTCGCCCCACCACGCCGACCTGGCGGACCAGCTCAACGCCCTCGACGGTTCCCAGTTCGCCCTGGTCGTGGACGCCGGGGACTGGACGGCACCCGCCACTGAGGTGCCGGTCGGCGAGGTGTCCGCGGCGCTGCTCGGTCAGCTGAGCGCGTACAACCACCTGAGGCTGGCGCGGCGGCTGGCCGTGGAGGAGGTCACCGCGCCCGAGGTGGTGCGGGAGGCGGTGCTGCAGGTGCGGGAGGCCGTCGAGGCGTGCCCCGCGTTCACGGCGATGCTCTTCGCCTCCGGTCAACTGGCTGCGCCTTCGTGAACCGGTACCGGCTCCGGTGGTCACCGGGGCACGTCTCCGCGGCGACGCTCCACCTCCCGCAGCGCCTCGGTGAAGCTGTCGTTCCACGTGCTCAGCTGCGGCCACACCGCCGCGACCCGCCCCGTCGCCTCCTGCGCTGACAACCTTTCCTCGCGCACCAGCCACGCCCGCAGCACCAGCCCGGTGCGCGAGGCGCCGGCGTGGCAGTGCACGAGCACTCGCCGGCCGTCGGCGCGCAGGGCGGCGATGTCGGCGAGCACGTCGTCGAGGACCGTCTGAATCTCGGAATTGCTGTCGTCGTCGGTGAGGTACGCGAAGCGCTGCACGTCGTGGCCGAAGCGCCCACCCGTGCGGCACAGCGACACCACGGCGAAGTCGCGGTCGCTGCGGCGCGCGCCGTCGAGGTCGGACGCCCAGACACCGGGGGCGACCTCCCGGGGTTCCAGCCCGCGAGTCGGCGGCGGCTCGTGCAGGTCCGCGGTGGATCCGTCGAGGCGCACGGCCAGCCACTGCAGGTCGCGCAGTTCCCACGTCCGGCCGGGGAACCCGGGGACGCGCCCGCGCACCACGGAACTCCAGCGGACCGGGATACCGGTCATCCCGGCGCGGGCCCCGGCCAGTGCCCCGGTGACGCAGGCGACGGTGTCGGTGTCCCCGCCGAGGTCGACGACCAGCCGCAGGGCTTCCTCGAACGTCGTCGAGTGCCGCAGTGCCCACAGCGCCGACCCCAGCGTCGGCCACACCGCGCCGTTGGCCTCGGTGGCGTCCTGCGGCCGCCAGCCCGGGTCGCACACCTGCGCCCACTTCACCCGGTGCTCCTCCGCCACCAGCGGCAGCGCCGCGGCGACGGCCTCGTCGGCGTTCCCGCCCTCCAGCAGCACCCGCAGCACCTCGTGGAAGAGCGCGCACCCCTCCCCGGCCGCCGGGTCGCCGTGGGTGAGGGCGCTGATCCGCCGGGCGGCGTCCATGCTCGCTTCCCGCCCGGCGCGGGCGAAGGAGATCGCTGCCGGGGTGGTGCGCATGAGCGAGCCGTTGCCGGCGGCGCGGTGCCCGGCGCGCACGTGTTCGGCCGCGGCGGCGTCCCACGGCAGCCCGGAGCCCAGCACCGCGGACGTCTGCACCCCGATGTCCGGCGGCCCGGCCTGCGCCCACCGGCGGAATCGCTCGAAGACGTCCGTCTCGTCCAGGCCGTCGCGCTCCAGCAGCGACTGCCCGACCAGCAGTGCCATCTGCGTGTCGTCGGTGAACTCGCCCGGCTCCCAGCCCAGCGTCCCGCCGCCGCACATCTCGGTGGCCACCCCGCGCGCCGCGGTGGGGAAACGGGCGCTGAACGCACCCGGCGGGCCGAACTCGAACGGCGCGCCGAGCGCGTCGCCGACGGCGGAGCCCACGAGGGCGCCCATCACCCGGTGCTGTCGGTCCACGTGGATCCTCCTGGTGTGCTGCTGTTCGTCGTCCTGCGAGTGCAGACGGGTCGCAGGCCGAGGGTGCCCGTCAGCGCGATCGGCGGTGCGTCACCGGCTCCACAGCTGCTGCTCCATGCCCTCGACGAGCTTTTCGGCGTGCCGGACCATCGACGCCGCCTTCTGCGCGGTCATGTACGTGGTGCCGTACTGGGACGTCGTCTTGTCGGCCAAGAGGCGGCGCAGTGAGGTGGCGAGCTCGTCGGCGCCACGGATGCTCCCGAGCACGCGAACGGCTTCCTGGTGGTCCTGCCCCTGCGGGCGCTGGTGGAGGACGTGACCGCAGACGGCGTCGCTGGCAGCTATGCCGGCCAGGACGGCGAGGGCGCTCGCGACACGAGGGAGGGCGGGATCGGAGGTGTCGTCCTCGACCATGCGGGCGACCTCGAGGAACTTGCGCGCCGCCTCGGCGCGCACCTGCACCTCCGCTGCCGTCACGGGTTGCATCCGGGGGCCGGGGCGGGGAGTCATCGAATCGCCTTCAGGAGTCGCTGGATCGTCGGGCCGAGGATCGTCACGGCGTCCCGCTGCCACTCGGCGACGATGGGGTCGCCTGCGGCGACCGCGCGAGCGAGGTCGGCGTGACGGGTCGCGTAGACCTGCACTTCGTTGCCCGTCCACCGCTGCCCGCGAACCTCCAGGTCGGCGACGATTCGGTCGGTGGTGTCGTCAGCGGTGCCGTCGGGGACGACGAGGAGGAGGTCGATGTCGCTGTCCGCTCCCGCTTCTCCTCGGGCGAAGGAGCCGAAGTAGGCCAGCGAGACGTGCCGGTCGTCGGGGAGGTGCTGGTGCACCAGAGCGCGCAGCCGATCGTCCAGGTCGGCCCGAGGGGTGAAGGCGGCGAGCGCCGCAGTCAAGGCGGGGTGGGCGAGGTGCTCCTCGTTGAGGTGGTACTCGCGCGCCTGCCCGACGCGGCGCGCTTCGACGATCCCCTGCTCGACCAGGCGGTCGAGCGCGACCAGGGTGCCCCGGTAGGAGCCGGTCGCGCTGACGCGGTGCACCTCGCGTCCGGTCATCGGAGTGGTGCGCCGCCAGAGGGTGTGGAGCACGGCGCCTTGAACGGTGGGGAACAGCGCGGAGAGGGGGTGGACCCAGTTCACGTCGCCACCTCCCCCGTCCGATGGAGTGCTTCTATGCGCACTTCAGTGCACATAGAAGCACTCCACTGCACCCCGGTCCAGTGGTCGATGTCGAGGGCCTGCTTCTGCCCCGTGGGAGAGCCCTTGCAGCCGTTCGAGTGCTCCGCATGCTCCGTTCCGGTACCGCACCTCCGCCTGCTCCGGACTCCTGTCGACAACCCTCCACGCACCTGTCGCACCACGCAGCAGGTTTTCGAGCAGCACGGGGAGGAGCGGTCGTGCAGGTCCAGTACGTCGTCGACTTCGACGTCCGCTCCCGCACGCACCCGGTGTTCGGCCCGGAGCGGGTCGCGGCGCGGCGCGGTCTCGACGTCATCGACGGCGCCTTCGTGACGCTCGTCCGGGCCTTGGTGACCTTCGCCCACCAGAGCGACCCGGCGCGGTTCGTCGTGCACCACGTCGGGGTGCACGACCTGTGAGCGCCGTGACGGCGGGAGCATCCCAGGACGTCGAGGCCCGACGCGCGCGTGCCCTCGCCGAGGAGTACCTGCGCCTCGCCGCGCAGCAGCAGCGGATCGTCCGCCGGCACGAGGCCGGCGGTGCGGGTGAGCGCAAGATCGGTGCACTGCTGCAGCCCATGTCCAGCTCCGGCTGGACGTTGCTGGCCGACCGGCGCTGGCCGGGCACCCGGGCGGCCAACGTGGACCTGCTGCACGTGGGTCCCGGCGGAGTGCTCGTCGTCGACGTCAAGAACTGGCGGGAGGTGCACGTCGAGGACGGACGCCTGTGCCGCGGGCAGGAGGACGCCCACGACGACGTCGACAAGGTGCTGCGCATCGCCGAGCTCGCGGAGCAGACCGTCGCCGAGGTGGGGCTCGCACCGCTGGAGGTGGTGCCGGTCCTCGTCTTCGTCGGCAAGGCGTTCGGGCCGCTGACCCTGGGCCGGATCACGGTGATGGGCGAGAAGCACCTCGTGCCGTGGATCAACCGCCGCGGCGAGCGCCTCGACGCCGAGAAGCTCCCCGAGGTGCTGGCCGTCCTCGAACGCGACTTCCCGCCCCACGAGGACGCCGGCCCGGTCGAGGTCAGCCCCGTCGTGGTCCCGCCCGTCCTGCCGCTGCAGGCCGTCGAGGAGCATCCGGAGCAGCAAGCCCTCTTCAGCGCCCAGGAACTCGAAGCGTCCCTCCTCGACGGTGCGCTCGCCGCCCCCATCGAGGACTGGATGGCGTTCCTGCACCCCAGCCAGGCCAAGCTCGTCCGCCAGAGCCGCAACGGCCCCGCCCGGGTGCGGGGCCCCGCCGGCACCGGCAAGACCGTCATCGGCCTGCACCGCGCCGCCTACCTCGCCGGCACCCGCCCCGGCCGGCTGCTGTACGTCTCGTTCGTCCGCACCCTGCCGACCGTGCTGGCCGCCACCTTCGCCCGGCTGGCACCGCAGCACGTCGAGCGGGTCGAGTTCCGCGGGCTGCACTCGTGGGCGCGGCGATTCCTCACCGAGCGCGGTGTGCGACACCGCGTCGACCTCAAGGCCGCCGACACGTGCTTCTGGCGGTCGTGGGCGAGCGTGGGACGCTACTCGGCGCTCGCCGAGGTTCCGGTGCCCGTGCAGTACTGGAAGGAGGAGATCGCCTCCGTCATCAAGGGGCGGGGGTTGACCGACTTCTCCGAGTACGCCGACCTCACCCGGGTGGGCCGCTCCACGCCGCTGAACCGCGCCCAGCGCGAGGCGGTCTGGCAGTTGCACGCGCACTACTGCGAGCTGTTGCGCTCCCGCGAGCTGCACGACGCGGCGGACCTGCTCCTCCTCGCGCTCGCCGAGGTGCTGCGACGCCCGCTGGACGAGCCCTACGTCGCCGTCGTCGTCGACGAGGTGCAGGACCTCAGCCGCGTCGGTGTGCAGCTGCTGCACGCGCTCGGCGGTGACGGCCCCGACGGACTGCTGCTCATCGGCGACGGCCAGCAGGCCGTGTACCCGGGTGGCTTCACCCTCTCCGAAGCGGGCATCAACGTCCGCGGCCGCTCCACCGTCCTGGAGACCAACTACCGCAACGCCTCCCGCATCCTCGAGGCGGCCGTGGCCGTCGTCGCCTCCGACGCCTTCGGCGACCTCGACGACTCCCTCGAAGCGGGTGCCCGGCGGATGGAGGTCGCCCGCGACGGCGGGGTGACCGTGCGCGTCGACGCCCCCGACGCTCGCAGCCTGGAGATGGCGCTCGTCCAGGCCGTGACCGACCTGGCGGCCTCGGGAGCCGGCCTCGGGGACTGCGCCCTGCTCACCGCCACCACCGCGGACGCGTCCCGGTACGCCGGTGTCCTGCGCCGCGCCGGGGTGCCGCTCGTGCCGCTGGAGGAGTACGCCGGGCAGACGTGCGGGCGGCTCAAGGTGGGCACCATCAAGCGGGCCAAGGGGCTGGAGTTCAAGCACGTCTTCCTGCCCGGCTTGCGGGAGGGCGGGTCCGCCGCCAAGCCGGGGGAGTCGGAGACCGCGTGGCGGGAGCGACTGGAAGTGGAGAGGCGGGAGCTGTACGTGGGGATGACGCGGGCGCGCGACAGCTTGTGGCTGGGGTTCCTGCAGTGACGCTCGGCGCGGTGGGACCACGGCTGCCCGAGACGATCAACGGGTAGAACGTGGAAGCGGCATCGGGGCAGTTTCTGCTGCGGATCTGGTCAGCTCGCGTTGACGAGTGCCGCCTCGCTGAAGAAGTCCATCGGCATCGCGTGGTGCAGCCGCCACGTGATGCTGATGGGTCGCTCACCCTGGTGCGAGACGTAGTCGGCCGGACCGAGGAACAGGTACGGCTCCGCCCCGAGGTCACCTTGCTTGCGCTGCCGAGCGAAGAGCAGCACGTGGGTGCCCATCGCGCGGTGGTTCAGGTACCGCTGGCCCGTCGGTGAGGCGACCGTCGTGCGCGACTGCGACTCCCAGTGGAACAGCGCCCGCGTCAGTGGGTAGTCGCGGTACATCGTCGTCGGGGAGTAGTCGGCTTCCGACTTCGTCAGGGTGATGAGCAAGGCGTCGGCGCGCCGCTCAGGCGCCCAGACGACACCTTCGCGGAATGACATCGGCGGGCGGGTGGCAGTGGCGACGCCGAGCGCGCTGACGATCTCGTCACGGGAGTATCGGGCGTGCACGCTCAGCGGCAGGTCGGCGAGCTCACCGGCGAGAGCGGTTGTGGGGTGCCGGGCGGCGTCGAAAGCGATGTCGACGAGCTGGCGCAACTCGTCGCGGACGGCGGGCTCGCGCCGCAGCACGTCGAGGACGTGGGGCAGGTCACCGGGCGCGCCGGACGGCCACAGGGACGCGGTGAGCATCCCGGCGAGGTGACGTTCGACGGGGGAGAGCGCGTCGAAGGGAGCGTCGTCGGCGAGCAGTCGGGCGTAGGCGTCGCGGCGCAGCCGGTCGTCGACGTGGGTGACGGCGCGCACTCGCTTCAGCAGCGCGGTCTCCGCGGGGCCGACCGGCCGCGTCTCCGTCCCGGCGCGGCGGCGCAGGTCCGTCCACGAGCGGTTGCTACCGAGCAGTTCGCGCACGCTGAGCCCGCTGGCGGTGAGGAAGGCCGCGATGCTGCTGCTCGAGTGCGTCCGCACCTCGCTGACGAGCGCAGGGGCGCGTGGGCTGAGCTGGCGCTTGATGCTCGTGACGACACGTTCCTGCACCACCTCGTCGAGGACGATGGAGCACCCCGCGGGCAGGAACGGGAACCCCTGCTCGGCTTGGTGCTGCAGCGCGCCGCGGCTGACACCGGTGAGCGCGCGGAAACGGGTGTCGAAGCGGAAGTCGGCGTTCTGGTGGCCGACGAAGTCCAGCGCGGTCAGCACCGCCTTGCCGGGGGAGGTGCGCAGACCGCGGCCGAGCTGCTGGAGGAAGACGGTCGAGGACTCCGTGGGCCGCAGGAAGAGGACGGTGTCCACCTGTGGAAGGTCGACGCCCTCGTTGTAGAGGTCGACGGCGAAGAGGACGCGCACCTCGCCGTCCTTCAACCGCCGCAGCGCCGCCGCCCGCTCTTCAGGGGTGCTGCTGCCGCTGACGGCCAGCGCATCGATGCCTGCCTCGCGGAAGACGCGCGCCATGTAGTGCGCGTGCTCGACGCTGACGCAGAAGCCGATGGCCCGCATGGAACCCACGTCGCCCACCCGGCGGCGCAGCTCGCGCAACACCAGCCGCGCCCGGGCGTCGTCGCCGGTGTAGAGGCTCGTCAGGCCCTCGACGTCGTAGCCGCCGCGGCGCCAGGTGAGGGCGCGCAGGTCGGTGCCGTCGTCCACGGCGAAGTAGTGGAACGGCACGAGCAGGTCGTCGGCGAGCGCGTCCCACAGCCGCAGCTCGGCCGCGGCGCGCCCGCCGAAGAGCGCGAGCACGTCCTGACCGTCGGCGCGCTCCGGCGTCGCCGTGAGCCCCAGTAGCTCGATCGGCTCCAGCCGGTCGAGGACACGCTGGTAGCTGCCGGCGCTGGCGTGGTGGCACTCGTCGAGCACGACGACGTCGTACTGGCGCGGGTCCATGCTGGCGAGGAGGTCGGCGCTCAACGACTGCACGCTGGCGAAGACGTGCCGGCCCCGGCGAGGGCGCTCTCCGCCGACGAGCAGCTCCCCGAACGCACCGTCGCCCAGAACCTCCCGGTAGGTGCGCCGCGCCTGCTCCAGCAGCTCCCGGCGGTGGGCGACGAACAGCAGCGTCAGGTCGCGCCCGTGCTGCTCGCGCAGCTGCTTGTAGTCGAAGGCGGCGAGGACGGTCTTGCCGGTGCCGGTGGCTGCGACGACGAGGTTGCGGTGCCGGTCGTGCAGCTGCCGCTCCCCGGCGAGCTGCTCGAGCATCTCCTGCTGGTGCGCTCGCGGGGTCACCTCCAGCCCCGACAGGTCGACAGGCGTCCCCGGGCCGCGCTGTCCGCCGGCCTCGGCGAGCGCGGCGTCCAACCGGTCTGCATCCTGCGTCGGCACGTACGTCTCGAAGCTGCTGCTCTCCCAGTAGCTGGCAAAGGTCGCGTCGAACTTCGTGAGCAGCGCGGGGTTGGCCACCGCGGACAGGCGGACGTTCCACTCCAGGCCGTCGAGCAGCGCGGAACGGGACAAGTTGGAGGAGCCCACGTAGGCGGTGCTGAAGCCAGTGGCGCGGTGCACCACCCACGCCTTCGCGTGCAGCCGGGTGCGGGTCGTCTCGTAGATGACCTTCACCTCGGCGCCGAACTCGTCCACGAGCGCGTCCACGGCCCGGCGTTCCGTCGCACCCATGTACGTCGTCGTGATGACCCGGAAGGGCACACCCCGGTCCTTGAGGTCCCGCAGCGCGCTCTCCAGCAGTCGTAGCCCCGACCACTTGATGAAGGCGCACAGGAGGTCGACGCGGTCCGCGCTGGCCAGCTCCGCCCGCAGCTCCGCCGCGAGGTTCGGGTCAGCAGTGCTGTTCGTCAGCAGGGCCGCCTCCGACAGCGGTGTCGCCGGCCGGACGGTCGACAGCTGCGCCAGGGCCCGCCGCCGGTGGGCCGCCAGCAGCTGCTGCGGGGCGCCCTTCTCGTCGGGGACGGGTACTGCCCCGTGCTCGCCGAGGACGCCGAGCAGGTCGCGGACGAGGGCAAGGCGGTCGGTCTGGCTGGTCGTCGTCTCCAATGCTTGCTGGACCAGGCTGCTGACGTGGCGAGCGAGGACGAGCGGGGCGTCGGCATCGTCGACGCTGCGGAGCAGCGTGGTCCAGCCGGCGGCTGAGGTCATGACTGCGTTCACGTCATGGGTGATGAGGCTCTCGTACAAGCCCTCGATCGAGTCGCTCATCGATCGCGCTGCATCCGTGATCACTGGCTCACTCTGGCAGGAGACGGACTGCGTGGAGAGCTGTCGCGTGTCACGGGTGGCGAATGGCATGACAGGCCTCGGGCGGTACCGCGGCAGATGGCGAGCTGCGTCGCATCGATCAAGAACCACGCAAAGTCATGTGTTGTTGCTTAATGTAGCTATCGTGCGGAGGGAGGCGCAGAGCGCGTGGAGCTGATGACGAAGAGCTGCGGCAACGCGGTGATGGCGGCGGTGTCGGCTGCAGTGCCCTCGCCGTGCCTCGCCATGTCAGCTCGACGCGCGAGGTGACGGCCGTGTCCGACGACCTCTTCTGCTATCCCACCGCCGCCGGCCTCGCATGGCTGCGCGACGCCGACGTCCGAGCCGTCCTCGTGATCGGTACGCCGGACCGAGCAGACGTCGACGCCCTGCTCGCACTGCCCGTCGAGGTGCGCGAGCTGCGGGCTCCGGTCGAGCGCGGTCTCCTGGTGCGAGGGGTCTACGGCATCCACCGCAAGGGCAGGTGGGAGGCGGTCGTCTCCTGCGTCGGCGCTCCGATCGCCACGACCGTGTCCGCGCGGCACCGCCGCACGGACGACGGGGACCGCGAGCACCTCGCGGAGGCGAGGGACCTCTTCCTCGACGAGTGGGAGGAGGGCCGGCCGCTCCTCGGCAACGCTCCCGTGCAGGTGGGCGACATCGCCGAGCTGCGCGGTGCGGGCAAGTACGGGCGGGTCGTCGAGGTCACTCGAGAGGTCTCCGGGCACCGCGTGGTGCTCGCCGTCGACGGGGTCCGGCACGTGGTGACCGCCGACTCCGTCATCCGGATGGACGGAGACCCGCGGGATCCCTCCTTCTGGGCCTCCGGTGCACCTGCCGGCGCCTCGGCCATCGGGCGGACCCTGACGTGGGCGAAGCTCCGCAACCCGCTGTCTGACACCCTGTACTTCTACGCGACGTCGCGCACGGTCTTCCGGGCGTACCAGTTCAAGCCGGCCATCAAGGTGCTGAACTCCCCGCACGGCAGGTTGCTCATCGCGGACGAGGTCGGCCTGGGCAAGACCATCGAGGCCGGGCTGGTCTGGACGGAGCTGGAGCAGCGCAACGCCCTGCGCAGGACGCTGGTGGTCACCCCGTCGTCGCTGACCCGCAAGTGGCAGATGGAGATGGAGCGCCGCTTCGACCGGCGGCTGGACCGCATCACGCCGACGGCCCTGGCCGAGCTCGCCGACGACCTGGGCCACGACCGCGACCGCGAGCTGCACGGCATCATCTCCATCGAGTCCCTGCGCAGCGCGTCCGAGGTCCTCGACGCGCTGACGCAGGTGGGTCCCCGCTTCGACCTGGTCATCGTCGACGAGGCGCACTCCTTCCGCAACGAGGGCACCAGGTCCCACGTCCTCGGCTCCCTCCTGTCGGACTGGGCTGACTACCTCCTCTTCCTGTCGGCCACGCCCATCAACCTACGCGCGCGGGACCTGTTCAACCTGCTCGACCAGGGGCTGTTCGAGTCCGCAAAGGTGTTCGAGCTGCAGCTCGAACCGAACCAGCACCTCAACGCCGTCGAGCGCGGTACCGCCGCTGGTCGTTCCCCCGGAAAGCTGCTGCGCGAGCTGGACGCGATCCGTCACCTCGAGCTCGGAGGTCCTGTCGTCACCCGACCCGACTTCCAGCACCTGAGGTCGATCCTGGCCACCGCCGCCGAGCTGGACGCCCCGGCGCGCGCAGAGGTCAAGCGCCTCGTCGCGGAGCACAACACGCTCAGCGGCGTCATGCCCCGCACCCGCAAGGTGGACGTGGCCGATGCCAAGGCCGTCCGAGAGCCGCACAACATCGACGTGCGACTGACCGGACCCGAGAAGGACTTCTACGAGGCGGTGCACACCACGCTGGTCGCCGACGCCGAGTGCAAGGGCGTCCCGCTCGGCGTCGCCCTGCAGATGCCTCTGCGCCACGCGGCCAGCTGCATGCCGGCGATGCACCAGCGGATGCTCTCACCGGCCTCCGAGGCCTTCCGCAAGTCGTTGGACGACTTCGACGAGGACGTCGACCGGAAGAGGTGGCGGACCTCAGCGCGGTCCCGGTCCTCGCCCGTCCCCTGGGACCGGACAGCAAGATCGGCCCGCGCGCCGCCCTGACCTGCTCTACTTCCTCACCAAGCCTCTGACTTGCGTGGATGTCATTGGGTGTCGTTGGTCGTTCGCGGACTGGCTGCGGACTGGGTGGACCGTCGAAGCCATACGGCATCACAGGAGGGTGCCGTTGGCCGAGTCGGGCACGGGTTCGCGGTTGTCGAAGTGGGCGTCCGCGTCCTGGATGGTCTTCACCGGCGCGGCATACTTGATGTCGGAGAGGCCGATGTCGACACGGATCTGCTTGAAGTGCTCGCGCGCTGCGAGAATCTTTCCTCTCTCTTCAGCCCGGAGCAGGCTGATGTCGTTCGTCCCTTTGGTCTCGAATACGACGTACTGACTGCCGTCAGGGCGCACTGCCATCACGGCCCAGTCAGGGTTGTATGGACCGAGCGGTGTCGGGATGGTGAAGCTGGCTGGGAGCTTCACGAACGCCTTGACCTCCTCGCGCTCACGCAGAAGGGCGAGTGCGAACTCGCGCTCGATCCCGGAGTCCACGACGACGTACTTGTAGGGCGACTTCTTCTCGAACGAAACGGGAACCTTGTCGTCACCCTCCACGGTGATGACATTGCCGCCCGGTCCCGTGTAACCCGAGAGGTCCGCTTCCGAAAGGAGTGTCTTGGGGTATCTGCGCTCACGCTCTGGCCGCGACGGATCCACCAGCTCGTAGTGCAATCCTTTGAGAAGGAACGACTCCTTGGCGTGCTCCAAAGTCGCCGCGACTCGGTCGACGTAGACCTGCGGATTTCGCCTGAACCAATGCAGGGTTCCCGACTCGGTCAGCACGTGCGCGATGGTAGCGCGCGTCAACTTCGTTCGATCTGCGAGAACCGAAAGAATGTCGGGCAGCTCCTCGCTGTCGGCATAGACCACGTCGGCTCGGCGCCCGTTGCTGGTCTCGGCGGAGAGACCACTTTGATCGATCTTGTCGACAACATGGGTCAGCCATTCGCCCTTGCGCTGCTGAATCGGAGGCATGTCCTTGAGCGCGGTCACCATGGCCACCCGAAGGTCAGTCTCGTCGACCTGGAGCCGGAACTCCGTGCGGTGCTGGATACGATCCCACAGATCCCGGAACTCCTTGCTCTCAAGCCGCTCGGTAACCACCGGCACGGAGACGCGTGTGCCTGCCTTCTTGATGTCAAGGGGCTTGGCAAGTCGCTTGATGAGCTGCCGGATCTGGCGCTGGGCCTCGTCGTCCTCGACGTTGTCCTCAACAAGGAGTCGCAACTCCTCGGTGTCGTTCTGCACCGCCTCGCGCAGGCTGTCCTGGACCTTGCCCTTGCTGTCGATGTAGCCGGCTGCGAGCAACGCCTTGAATAGGGCCTGACCCGCATCAGCACCCACGGGCACGGGATCGCCACCACCGGTCGGCTTGTAGGTCAGGCGCGCGAAACCGTCCACAGTGACGACGCCGAACTCGATTCCAAGGTCCTCGGCAAGCTCGCGCTGGAGTTGCTCGGCGAACTCCTCGTAGGACTCGTTCGCGATCACCGTCAGGCGGTTCACGTCGAAGCCGCGCACGCGGTTGCCGTCTCCATCCACACAAAGCCGAAGGCCGCGACCGATGCTCTGACGGCGCCAACGCTCGGATCCCATGTTCCTCAGCACGCAGATCTGGAAGACGTTGGGGTTGTCCCAACCTTCCTGAAGCGCAGAGTGACTGAAGATGAATCGGATGGCCGTGCCCGGAGTGGTGAGCCCGACCTTGTCCTTCATGATCTGTTCGTAAGCGAGGCCGGCCTGCTGACGCCCCTTGTCGCTGGTCTCCTTGGTGTCGACCAGGCGATCGGCCTTGCCGCGGGCGCGGTCGATCGAGAAGTAGCCTTGATGGGCCTCTGCAGCCACGGCATCCGCTGGCCGCGCTCCGAGCAGGTGATTGAACTCCGGCTCGGCAGCGATCTTGGCGTATTCCTCCTCAAAGATCCGCGCGTATTCGCCCGGCTGCTCGTCCGCGTTCTCGTCGTACTGGCGATACTTCGCAACGGAGTCGACGAAGAACAGGCTCAAGACCTTGATCTTGCGGCCGTGTGTAGCGAACTCGTCCTCCTTGTGGAGGTGCTGGCGGATGGTCTGAGCGATCATCTGTCGGGCGCGCTCGTCGATGCTGATCTCAGCGCCCATGGCCTCGCCGACCTTGACCTCGCTGTAGTCGGTGAATCGAACGTGTTGGTTGCCTTCAACGACGCTGATGCTGTTGACGATCAGGTCCCGATAGAGGTCACGGTTCGTATAGTCGCCCAGGTTGTCGTTGTTGCGGACGGTGAAGGCTTTACGAGTGACTTTTCCGTTCAGTTCGGCATCGAGCTCTACACGTGCAGTGATATTGGCGCCTGTGCGCTTCACGCTCAGGAGCCGGACGTACGGCGAGACGCCGCTTCCCTCGGTGACGAGGTCGTCGACCTCAATCTGCTTGACGAGCTGCTTCTCGTACGCCCCGATGGCGTCCAGCCGGTAGACGAGGTTGCCCTTGTCGAACTTCGGGTGTGTGGCCGAGTAGCGGATCACTGCAGCCGAGTTCATTCCCTCGATGGCGAGGCGGCCGGCGCCCTTCTTCTTCCGCGGATTGCCGTCGTCGCCGTAGACGCTTTGGGGTTCGTCGACGATTACGATCGGGTTCGTCGCGCGGACCAACGACATCGGGACTTCGTTGTCGAGGTCCTCCGCCGGCCTGTTGATCTTCGCTGTCGCCTTGTTCATCGCCGCGACCGTGATAATCATGATTTCGATGCCAGACGAGGTCGCGAACGACCGCAGCCGAGAGACGTTGTCGCCAGAGTACTGAAACGCCTGCATCGGCGGCTTCGCATACAGGGCGTCGAAGTGTTCTTTGAGCATCTTGATCGAGGTCATAACGCCCTCGTTGATGGCGACTGATGGCACGACGATGACGAACTTGGTGAACCCGTACAGCGCATTGAGCTCGTAAATTGTGCGCAAGTACACATACGTTTTTCCGGTGCCGGTCTCCATCTCGACGGTGAAGTTCATCGAGTCGAGGGACGCTTCGTGCTCGAGTCCAATGGCGTTCTGCACGGTGTGGAGGTTCTCGAGGATCTTCTCCGGCGACAGGCGGAGTCGGTTTCCGACACCTTCGGTCGAGATCGTAGGAGTGCTCGATCCACCCTCGAACGGGAGCCATGCGCCAGGATGCGCATGCACGGTGAAGTGGGACGTCAGCGACTCTTGCCCCTTAAACAGACCCGTCACCGCATCGATTGCAGCGCGCTGGTAGTCGAGGTCAGCCTCGAAGGTGAATTTCATGACTCAGATGCTCCGGAACGTGTTGATGCCGGCCTGCTTGAGCGCCTCGGCGAGGTTGAGCTTCGCCGATGAATCGGCGAAGCCCGTGTCTCGCACCACCACCGTGATGTCTGAGTCGACCGGCTCGTCGTCGCGCCATCCGACAATAGCCTTCGCGACCTGGTCGGCCGCCGCCACGTCGACGTCCGTCCCGAAGAAGGCGTACAGCGTGCCCGCGACGCTGTAGAGGGCGCTGCCCGCCACCTCACGGGTCCCAACCGGAGTCACTAGATCGATGCCGAGACGCAGCATCACCTCGACAAGGAGGTCGTCAGTAGTCCTGCCGGCGACAAGGTTGTCGACGGCGGAGAGAAGATCGAGCTCGCCACTACCGTCCCAGGGCCTCACGTTGCTGTCAGCGAGGCGGTAGGAACGAAACCCGCAGTCCATCGGCTCGGCCTCGTGGTGCCGTGAGTTAGCGATCTGCTCTCCGGCGCGCCGGAGGCGCTCGCGGGTAATTGCAGCAATTGTCTCATACCCGGGCTTCTGGATCGGTTCGTCGAGCTGTACCAGGACATAGCGCCGGGTACCGCCGTCTGACGCGTTGAGCTCCATGACGGCATGTCCAGTCGATCCAGATCCAGCGAAGAAGTCGAGAACAATCGCATCTCTCCGGCCACCGCAGACAGCATTTACCCAGCGGCCGATCACGCCGGTATCTTTTGGATAGTCGAAGACGCCAGGTCCGAGCAGCGAAGCGACAGCATCAGATGCATTCGCGCGGTCCTGGTTGACCGTGGGCCGGATCGACTGGTCGGCCGTCTCATGGAGATACCGCTTGTATGACGCTGTCTGCGTGTGGTCTCTACCGAACAAGATCCGACCCTCCGCGAGCAAAGCGTCCATCCTTTCTCGCGAATACGCCCACCCGTTTGGATGCATCTGAATTGGCTGCCGCGTTACCGGATGGAGGATCTCGTACTGCAGGTTGGGCCGTGGGTTAGGACTGCGCAAGTCGCTTCGCCGGTAGGCACGCCCAGCATCATCAATCTCCGAGTAGTTGGTCAGGCCCTTCTCGGTGTCCGGATTCGACCGCCACCACTTGCGGAACTCTTGCGTCGCAACCGCTGAATCGCCTCCCGAAGCCGACCACGCTCGCTCGGCGGCAGCCACAACCAAGTCGTATCCACGCTTCGGCTCTTTCCAGCGGATGTCGTTCTCCACCAATAGCCGCTTGTTCTTGGCGTAGATGAGCATGTAGTCGAGCCCACCAGAAGTGAACCTAGAGTCGTTTTTGCCAGAACCCTGCCAAACCGCGTTGGCGGCGAAGTTCTCCGCGCCGAAGACGCGGTCGAGGAGCAACTTGAGCCGCGCATGCTCTGTGTCGTCGATGGCCACGATGGCGACGCCGGTCTCCTTGAGGAGGTGGTGCGCAACGAGGAGGCGCGGGTACATCATCGACAACCACTTCGAGTGGGATGAGCCCCCGGTTCGGCGCTCCCCCGCTCGGTCAGAACCGGCCCCGACTTGAAGGATGCCGTCTACGTCTCGGAGCCCAGCGCTGGTCTCATGTTCGGCTGAGCTCGCGTTGATCGTGTCGTTGTAGACGAAGTCGTTGCCGGTGTTGTACGGCGGGTCGATGTAGATGACGTCGACCGAGTTCGTGTAGGCGCGGCGTAGGAGGCGAAGGACCTCTAGGTTGTCGCCTTCAATGACGATGTTCTTGGTGCTTTCCCATGCAACCGACTCCTCCGGCTTGGGAAGCAGGGTCATCGTCGCGGGAATCGTTGAAAGCCGCCTCGCGTCCGACATCCCGGGCCACCGCAGTCCAAAGCCCTCGGCGCCTGCCGGCGACCCGGACTCACCCAGCAGATCCCGCAGCACGTCCAGGTCGACGGTGCCGTCCACGACGGCGTCTGGAAAGAGCCGGGCGAGTTCGGCGACATTGCTCCGCGCCTCGCCGGGGCCGTCGAGGTCGCTGAGTCGGGTGAAGTCTTCGGTCACGAGTCCTACTTCCTTAGGTTCCATATGTTGTTTGCGGCGTCAGTGCGTCGGGGCGGGGTTGTAAAGGGCAGCCCTGACAGTTTGTATCCGATCCCGGAGCTCACGAGCCCGCGTATTCAGCACGATACGACCCGAGTGGCTTCGTTCGCTCTGGGCAGCGCGGACAGTGCTCGCAAGATCACCCTCGAGCGCCGTCAGCTCGCGGCGCATCTGAATGATCTGCTCCGTGGTGAGGCCAGCGACGGTCGGCTGCCCACGCGCGGCGACAACCCGGGTGAGGTCGCGATAGAAGATTGCGAGGTCCGCACGGTCGAGGACACTGAACCGGAGGGATCCTGGAGCAAGCTGATTGAGCGGTGCGAACGTACGCGCATCAATCACGGACCGGTTGGCGTTGTTCGCGCTGATGTGCGTGAGTGCGAGGGAGATCGCGTCATCGCCCTTGCTCGACGTCACGAACAGGATGACCGGGCGCGCCATGCTTCGATGGAGTAGGTCGATCAACTTTGTCTGATCCGCGCTGGTGGCTCGGGGGGCGAGCACAAGGTGAAGCACCGGGATGTCGCCGACCACATCCGGCCCAGCACGACCCGCCGGTATCTGAGCAGTCTCCGGCCGGATGACCCCAACGACAGCACTGGCGACGTCGACAGCACGGTCGACGATCTTGTTATCGATGCCGAGGTCCGCAGCGGCGTCGGCGAGCATCACCTTGGTGATGCGCTCACGGATGCGGGCAGCCGGCGGGAGCGCCAGGACGTCGGCCGGGTCGGCGCGCTCGCTCACGAGACGATCGCCATCCACGCGACCACATCCACCGCGTCCTGCCCGGCGCTCTGGTCTTCGAGGCCGAGCGTCGAGACGCCGGCGGAAAAGAGAGATGCGACGGCGCTCTCCTTCGACTTGCCGCTGACCGCTTCAACCGCGACTTCGAGGAGATTCCGATAAGCCAACATGTCGCGCCCGTTGCGGGTCGAGCGGTTGAAGGTGGCGAGTGCCTCGGCATCCGGCTCGACCTGGGAGAGCGCGTGGTGTCGAAGTACGTCGAGGGCCAGCTTCGGCTGATCAACGGGATGCGCGAGTTGACCGTCTTGTTTGACGTAGGCGAGGACATATGGGGCAAGCGGGTAATCCGCTGTGATGGCCTTGGATACCTCCCGAAGGCGGAGGAGAAAGATCGCTCCGGGCTGGACCCCATCTGCCTGAAGCTTCGAGTCGAACCGAGTCACGCCGAAGAGAGCCAGCGGCCAGCGTTCGATCTCGACGAGGTCGTCTTCAGGGCGGGATGCGGCGTCCATGCGGAAGTCCGACAAGGTGAGATCAGTGATGCTCAGACCGCCAGCAAGGTCCTCCATCGTCGGCGCGGCGAGCTTCATCTGCTCGAGTTGCTGGCGGCGGTAATCCAGATCGTTCATCGTCGCCGCGTCGGTCGAGTCGAGAACGTTCTCTTCGCCCGTCGCTGAGACGTCGAGGAGCGTCATCCGGCTCGAGACGCGCTTCTCAAGGTTGATGTATGACTCAAGGTCGATGTTGGGCCAGAAGTTGACGAGGTGAACGGTCCTATTGGTCGAGCCGAGTCGGTCGACGCGACCAAAGCGCTGCACGATCCGGACCGGATTCCAGTGGATGTCGTAATTCACGACCGTGTCGCAGTCCTGGAGGTTCTGACCCTCGCTGATCGTGTCGGTTGCGATGACGATGTCGATCTGCGGTCCGTCCGTATCACCGCCCTTCGACCGGGGTGAGAACGCGGCCAAGACGTCGTGCATGGTCCTGTGCGTGATGCCCGCGGTGGTCGTGGTCCGGTCGCCGGTGATCAGAGCAACGTCGAGACCGAGATCAGTCGAGATCCACGGTGCAAGATTCTTGTAGAGGTACTCGGCGGTATCCGAGTAAGCCGTGAAGATCAGGACCTTCTGATTGTCGGCGTTCGTGGGGTCCGCTGCCTTACGGCGAAGGAGGTCGCGAAGCTCTGCGAGCTTCGCGTCGCGTGTGACGTCGACCGCCTGGACCTCTGCCAACACGGTGCGGAGGTTGTCACGGTCCTCGGCGAGATCCTGGCGCCAGCGGACGCGGTCCACGTCCGCGAGGAAGACTTTGACCTTGCCGCCGACGATGTCTTCAAGCTCCTGGTCGTCCATATCGACCTCGGCGAGATCGGCGAAGCTGTTGATTGAGACCGCTTCGTCATCGCGAGAGTCGAAATCGTCGAGTCGTTCGATCGCCGACTCGATCTTCTGGAGGATCTTGCCGACGGTGAGCGTCAGCGAATGGACAGACGACTCAAGTCGTTTGAGCAGCCCGATCCGCAGGAGGTGAACGACGTTGTTCTCACGGTCAGTCTGCTTCCAGACGCGCGAGCCACCTGTGCGGAGCTGGTGGTCGTAGAGGTCGGCGTACTTCCGTTTCGCCTTATCCAGAACATACGACATCGGCTTGTATGCGGCGAGGTTGAGCATGAGGATCGCCGAGTTGAGATCGGCAAGCGGCATGAGCAGTCCATCTGAGTCGATCTCCGGCGCGAGGTTCATCGGCGGGACGCGCTCGGGAAACCGCCCGACGTCCGCGGTTCCGTAATACTTCTCGATGTGCTTGCGGGACCGCGCGATGGTGATGAGGTCGAGCAGACGGATGTAATCCATGCCAAGCGCACCAAGCAGTGCCTCGCTCGTGCGCTGGTCGTCAGGACTGTTCTGCCAGCTCGTGAACCGCGCCTGGGCCTTGCGGAGGGTGCTCTCGATGCTCTTGATGCCACTGGCGTTGAGCGCGGTGTCGTCACCCTCGGTTGCAAAGAGGACCTGGTTCTTCAGGTCGGCGAGGCGGGTATTGACCGGCGTAGCGCTGAGCATCAGGACCTTCGTCTTCACGCCAGATTTGAAGACTTCATTCATGAGGCGCTCGTAGCGGGTGGTCCGCTCCTTGACCTGCGGGTTGTTCCGGAAGTTGTGAGACTCGTCGATCACGACCAGGTCGTAGTTGCCCCAGTTGATGTGGGAGAGGTCGATGTCGCCAGACGTGCCACGTTCACGACTGAGGTCCGTGTGGTTCAGGACGTCGTAGTTCAAGCGATCGGCAACAAGCGGGTTGCGGGTGTCGTTCGTACGGTAGAGGGTCCAGTTCTCGCGAAGCCGCTTCGGGGCGAGTACGAGAACTCGGTCATTTCGGAGCTCGTAGTACTTGATGACGGCCAGCGCTTCGAATGTCTTACCGAGACCAACGCTGTCGGCGAGGATGCAGCCGTTGTGACGGTCGAGCTTCTCAATGGCGCCGAGGACGCCGTCCTTCTGAAACTTGTAGAGCTTGGACCAGACGGCG
This sequence comes from Kineococcus sp. TRM81007, assembly GCF_022669155.1. Lineage (GTDB taxonomy): Bacteria > Actinomycetota > Actinomycetes > Actinomycetales > Kineococcaceae > Kineococcus. The sequence continues at coordinate 55,322 of NZ_JALBVB010000023.1, forward strand.
GTATCAAAGAATCCGGTTCGGGCGCGATCCGCGGTCTCCTTGCCTGCCTCGTCGACGAAGTCGCCAAAGAGGCTCGTCAGGATTCGGAGATAGACCGCCTCGGGCGCGTTGTCTCTGGCCAACGTTCGCGCCGTGTCGAGGAATCTCTCCTGCGCGGACTCGGACGAGGTCGGCTCGTGCCAAACCTTCTCGAAGTTGAGGGCCAGCTCGGCGACCAACCCTTCGTCCGCGATGTCTCGGGGGAACAGCAACGAGGGTGAGGCGACAAGGCCCAAGCCTTCGGCCTCGAAGCCCGCTCCATGAATCGCGTACGAGCTGGCTCCGTTGGCAACGATCCAGGAGTCACGACTCGGACGTCGAAGGCTGCGAACTTCAAGTTTCTCTTCAGCCCAGGTCAGAAAATCCTGCGCGATCTGGTGCTGATCGAGGCGCGCGCGCAGAACGTGCTCCTGATCGAGCCCGTTGAGGGGAACATCATCGAGCGAGCCGTCGCGCAGAAGAAGGCGCGCACGGACATCTGCAAGTTCCGCCTTGAGAGCGTCGTAGACAAAGAGCGAGAATGAATCCGACAGCACGTCGACCTGTTCGGCGCCCGCCAGGCGCTCGCGAAGGCGCTCAACAAGAGGAGTCGTGTCACCGGTCATGAGCGACGCCTCCAGCGAGCGTGACGACCGTCCCATCAGTGGTCGCAGCGGCGCACAAGATCCAAATCCCCGTCACATCGGGTCCAAGCGGTGCGAGGTGGTCGTCGGGAGGATGACGTTGCCGTGCGGGCGGGGCTCGTAGGCCCCGCGGAGCTGGTCTGCGATCCCCCACACGAAGCTGCCGAGACTGCTCACGACGCCATCACCCCTCACTGTCCACCTATGGCCGGTTGTCTGAGCGTAGTGAGCGGGTACCGCAAAGGAGGTGTGGGGCGCGTCCTGAGCATCCCGTGGTCGTCGCCGGGTGTCTGCCCCTGACCTCCTCGTGGAGCAGGAGGTGCTCCTACCCGCCGACGTCATCGCCGACGTCTCGGACGCCGAGCGCGCCGTACAGCGCTTCAATACCTCCGACCTGCCCTACCGCGGCTACGAGGCGATCGCCCGGCTACTTCTGCGCCGAGGCTGTCACCTCCTCGTGCATCGAAGAACTGGAAATCGGCGGTCGCCGGCTGGCGCGCGCCGACGCGGCACGCGCCGCGGACGGCTCCTCGCCCGACGAGGGCGCCGCGGAGGTGCTCGGCAACATCGACGCGATACGCGCCGCCGTCGACCATGTCGCCCACCGGCCCCGCGTGGGCGTCGACGGCATCCTCGACATTCACCGCGCCCTGCTGGGTGGTACGCGCGGCGCCTTCTGGGCGGGCCAGGTGCGCGACCGGCAGAACTGGATCGGCGGATCCAGTTACAACCCCTGCCGCGCGGACTTCGTGCCCCGCCGCCCGGCGAGGTGCCGGCGCTGCTGGACGACCTGGCCGCCTACCTGGAGTCCGACGGGCACGCCCCGCTCGTGTAGGCGGCGATCGCCCACGCGCAGTTCGAGACCATCCACCCCTTCGCCGACGGCAAAGGCCACACCGGCCGCGCGCTGATCCACGTCGTCCTCACCCGCCGCGGCCTCAGCCCGCTTCACGTGCCGCCGATCAGCCTCGTGCTGGCCACCCGCAGCGCCGACTACGTCGCCGGCCTCACCGCCTACTGGGCCGACGGCCTCGCCGACTGGCTCGCCGTCTTCAGCCGCGACGACGGAGGCGTGCGAGTGCGTCGCCGGGCTCACCACCGGCCTCGCCGACCTGCGGCAGCGGTGGCGCGACGCGGTCGGCACCGTCCGCGTCGGCTCGACGACGGCCCAGCTGATCGACGAGGTGCTTCCGCAGACGCCGGTCCTCACCGTCGCGCAGCTGGTGCGCCTCACCGGACGCTCCGCCCAGGCCGTCAACGAGGCTGTCGACCGGTTGTACTCCGCGGGCGTCCTGCGGCTAGCATCAGCTGACCCGCTGCCGCAGACGCTTTCCCTCGGCTAGTGATGCACGGCGTCCCGGTGGTCGCCATGGAGGAGAGCGTTGACCTGGATGGCGACCTCATAACGACCTGCCACCAGCCGCCGGCGCTCCGGCACTTCCTCGACGACTACGCCGACACGCTGGACGTCGGCTGGCTCGTACCGCACTCCGCGTGGCCGGCGCACGTCTCGCGGCCTCTCAAGCGGTATGAGGGCGCTGCCAGGCTGGACGAAGCTTCCCCTCAATATCCAGCCTGGCCGCGCATGACCAGTGTGACACAGGTCGAACGTGTGTTCGAGCATTGCAATCGACCTGCGACTGTCTGTAGCGCTCACTAGCGTGTCGGTATGAGTGATGCGTCTGAGCACTTGTCGCTAGAGCGAAGCGGTGAAGAGCTACCAACGGGGGAGCTGCAGGACGCGGCAGTGAGCGATGAGTCCGTCGAGGACGACGAGCTGGCGGTGCCGCCGCACCTGGGCAAGGACCTCGATCCGGTACTCAAGAAGCAGCTGCACCACCTGCTGCTGGACCGCTCGAGTCAACTCGGCTCTGTCTACCGAGCCATGGTCGAGCACCCAGGCGCCGGCCCAACCGAGCTGCTGCCTTTCACGACCTGTGCCAATACCGGTGTCGTCGGAAATCGGCGAGTCATCGTCTACGCCGTCCTCGACGGCACGACTCCCGATGCGCCGTCGGTCGCGCTTCAAGCCGCTCGTACGGTGCGGACCCTCATCAAAAGGTCCATTGACCCACAGGTGATAGCGCACCTCGAAGCGGTACTGACACGCCTCGTCGACCGAGCAGGCAGCGAGGAGGCGGTCGAGGCTGAGAACGTCCAGCTGGCGACTGAGTCGGCCAAGCTCCAGCAGGACCTGCAGACGGCGGCCGGCGTGTACGTCTATACCTACCCGCACTACTGGCGGCACCCGTACATCGCAGACACCGAGCGGCGGCTGCTGAAGATCGGGCGCACGAAGAACCAGGCATGGAATCGTGTGCTGAGTCAGGCTCGGCGGACCGGCATGCCCGAGGACCCGGTACTGCTGCGCGTGTACAAGACGGGCGACCCGACGACCGCCGAGCGGCACTTCCACGCGCTCCTGGACGCGGCCGAGCACCAGCGCACTGCGGGCATTGCCGTCGGGACGGAGTGGTTCGTGACCACCATCGACTTCTGCGACGCCATCGCGGGCGCACTCGGTTACGAGGTCCTCAAGGGATCAGTGGACGAGTAAGGGCCCTGGCCCTGGGCTGACCTGTCAGTCCAGGGCGGGACTCTTGAAGATCAGCTGCTGGTTCCAGTCCACGTGTTGGCCATAGGAACGGCTTTCGGAGGGCGGAACTCGTGCGGAGGAGTCCGACGACGGTCTCGCGACACCGCAGGTCGCCGCCTCGCTCGCGGTGTTGTGCGGGATCGCCGCCTCCGACGCCGTCTGCTGCAGCCGCCTGGGGCAGTGGTCCCGCGGTCAGGACCACCGTCAGGCCGTCGACCTACTGGCGACCGTCCGCCCGGACGGTCCCGTGATGGCGACGGACCTGCGAAGGCTCCTGGAGATCAAAGACCAGGCGCACTACGCGGCCACAATGGTCTCCGCCGCCCGCGCCGAGCAGGCCGTCCAGTGGGCCCGCCGGCTCTACGACCTCGCGGTGCGTGCAGGCTAAACAGGCGCTCGTGCTTCGCGCCGCGCCTCAGGGTGAAGCGGCCGAAGAATGCTGGGCGAAGGCTTCTCGCACGCGCCGGCGTTCCTCCTCGGACAGCACGGCGGCGAAGGGGGAGTTCTGACGCATCTCCCGCGCCCGCGGGGACGGAGAGGTCAGGGCCGTCAGGATGCCCTCGACGGGTCCATCGAGCAGGTCGGCCCACTCCGCTAGCCACTTCGCCACCTGCCCGCGGGAGTGGCGCTCGCGCAGGACGGCCAGGTTGGCGCGCGCCTGCGCGATCGTGGCCTCCGGGTCGGTGACCAGGTGGCCGGCGACGGCGTGCGCCAGCCACAGGCTGCGGCGCTGGTCCCGGCTCAGGCGCGCACCCGTGGTGCGCAGCGCCTCGACGTCGGCGCGGCGCACCCGGCGGTGCACGCCCGTCGTCGTGTGGGGCAGGTCGCCGCGCTCGCACAGGTTGACGACGTGCTGGCGCGAGACCCCGAGGAGGCGCGCGGCCTCGCCGGTGGTCAACCACTCCTCGCTGATCGAGGACCGCGTGTCCTCGAAGACGGCGGTGCGCACGTGAATAGGGTACGACCCCAAGCACAACAAACGCAACGCTAGTACTAGCTCGTTGCGTTTCTAGCGGCAAGCTCGGGTGTCGGTCACCGAGGTCGCACCAGTGCGGCGGTGACCCTGGTGATCGCGGTCGTCGGAGGGCGGTGTGACGCCGAGGGCGTGGACGCCGGCCGTCAGCCCTCGCGGTGCGCGGTGAGCGTCAGCCGCCACGTGAGCCCACCGTCGGTGTCGAGCACGCCGCTCTCCCCGGCGCCCGCGACAGCCAGGTCTGCGGCCGCGCCGAGCAGCGGCTCCACACCCACCGACCGGTACGGCGCCGCCTCCGGCCACCCGTGGAGGTTGCGCCACACCACGAGGGACACCGGCCCTGCACCGCGCACCACCCGCCACCGCAGGGACAGCCGGTGGGCGCCGTCGAGGACGTCGACGCGGTCGGTGGCGACGACGGCGCAGCGGGCGGTGTCGTCGTCGGAGCCGAGCGCGTCGAGCGGGACGCCGGCGCCGTCGGGCCAGGTGGTGCGCACGGACCGGCCGGGCGCCGGCTGGTCGAGCACCGTCACGGGTGGCGCGTCGGGGACGAGGAGGCGGGCGGTGGGGGAGAGGTCGAGGAGGGCGTGCGCGGCGTGCAGCACGTGCGCGCCGGGGGGGCCGGTCACCTCGTAGGCGGCGACCACGGCCTCGTCCTGCACCGCCAGCGAGCGCCGCAGCGACAGCGCTCCCGTCCGCACGGACGCGCGGCCCGGCCCTTCGGCGGTCCACGCCTGCGACCACACGTCGCCGTGGTCGGGTGTGCCGCGCAGGGTGGGGAAGCACTCCTCCACCCCACCCGCGTCGACGAAGGCGTCGCCGGGTCGCGCGGCGGCGCGGGCCGCTGCGGGCGCGGCGGGGTTGCGCCACAGCCACTCGCGCTCGGGCGTGCGCAGCGACGTCCACCGCCCGCCGTGGGCGTCGTCGGTCTGCACGAGCAGCGGGCGCGGCCGCCAGGTGCTCACACGCGGTCCAGCACGATCACGTCGCAGTCGCCGCGCGACCACGTCACCACCAGCCCGTCCTCCACCCGGACCGTGGAACCGTCCGAGCGGGAGCGCAGCAGCGTCCCGGTGGGCAGGTCGCCCAGCGGCACCCGCCAGGCGGCGGGGCGGCCCGGCCGCGCCCACGCCAGCACGACCACCGCCTCCTCGCCCGTGTACTGCACCGCGTACGCGGCGCCGGTCGGGGTGCCGTGCCGGCGCACCAGGCCGCCGTGCAGGACGTGCCGCACCGAGCGGTGCAGCGCCACCAGTTCGCGCACCCGCTCCCGCTGCGCCGGGCTCCAGCGCAGCAGGTCCCCGCCCAGGCCCATCACCCCGGCCATCGCCACGACGCACCGGAAGTCGACGCTGACGGGCTCGCGGTCCAGCACGTCCGGCTCGTCGGTCACCCACGAGCTCATCACCCACGCCGGGTAGGCGGACAGGAACCCGTGCTGCACGGCCAGCCGGTCGCGCGGGCCGGTCTCGTCGCTGGGCCACACCACGTCGGTACGGACCAGCACCGCCAGGTCGATGCGGCCGCCGCCGCCCGCGCACGCCTCCACGGTGACGTGCGGGAACTCCTCCCGCAGCGCATCCAGCACGCGGTGGTAGGCCTGCGTGTGCCGCCAGGACCAGTCGTCCCCGCCGGGCACGGCGGCGCCGCCGTCGGTGATCGCGCGGTTCATGTCCCACTTCAGGTAGCTGATCCCGTAGCGGGTCAGCAGCCGGCGCAACTGCGCCAGCACCCACGCCTCCACCTCCGGCCGGCCCAGGTCGAGGACGAGCTGGTGGCGCAGCCGCACCGGGTCCCGGCCCGGCGCGCGGTGCACCCACTCGGAGTGGGCGCGGAACAGGTCGCTGTCCTCGTTGACGGCCTCCGGCTCCACCCACAGCCCGAACCGCAGGCCGCGCTCGCGCACGCCCGCGACCAGCGGCTCCAGCCCGCCGGGGAACTTGGCCTCGTCGACGTCCCAGTCGCCGAGCCCGGCGCGGTCGCAGGTGCGGCCGCGGAACCAGCCGTCGTCGACGACGAAGACCTCCGCGCCCAGGTCGGCGGCCACCTCGGCCAGTGCGAGCTGGTGCTCCACCCGCACGTCGAAGCCGGTGGCGTACCAGGAGTTCGCCACCACCGGCCGGTGCTCGGGGCCGGTGGAGCGGGCCAGGGTGCGCTGGTACGCGTGCCACGCCTGCGCGGCCTCGTCCGGGCCGCCGGGCACCCACAGCCCGGCCAGCTGCGGGGTGGTCACCGACCCGCCCGGCGGCAGCGTCACCACGCCCGCCTCGTCGTCGGGGCCGCCGGCCACGCGCACGTGGTCGGTGAACGGCACGGCCTCCACCTGCAGCCGCCACGACCCGCTCCACGCCAGCGCCACCGCGTACGTGCCGGCGTCCCGGTCGTCGCGGGCGCGGACGGTGACGACGGGGGAGGCGCCGTGCGAGGTGATGCCCTGCCGGCTGCCCAGGCTGAACGTCCCGACCGGCAGGTCCACGACGGCCTCGGTGAACTCCCGCGACCACGCGCCCGTCAGCGTCCCGACGCGCGCGCCCGGCCTGACCGGCGGGGTGAACGCGCCGCCCCAGCAGCGCAGCAGCTCCACCGCGTGCCCGGAACGGTTGCGCACCACCGTGTGCTTGGTGACCACGTCGTGGGCGGTGCTGCTGCGCAGCACCAGTTCCACGTCCACCTCGGCGACCTCGTCGGTGAACGGCGCGCGCAGCTCGTGCACCTCCCCGCCGACCGTCAGCGCCACCTCGCCGGCGGCGCGCAGCCGGACACCGCGCAACCCGTCGGCGCGGCGGGCGACGAGCTCGGCGGCGTGCGCGGAGCGGGTGCCCAGCGCGGTGGCCTCCAGCGGCAGGAGGTCCAGCGTCGTCTCGAAGGACGTGCGCCGCGGCGCCGGGGCCGGCTGCGCACTGTCGCGGGCGCCCCAGTGCACGCGCACCAGACCCGCCCCGTCCGGGGCGAGCGCGACGACGTGCTCCCCGGAGCGGGTCGGCAGCGTCCAGGGGCCGCTCACTTGTTCGAGCCGACCAGCAGCCCGGAGACGAACTGCTTCTGGAAGAGGAAGAACACGACCGCGGTGGGGACCGCCGCGACGAGCGAGGCCGCCGCGATGACGTTCCACGCGCTGGAGTAGCCGCCCATGAGGTTCAGCAGCGCCGCCGTGATCGGGAACTTCGACTCCGAGCGCAGGACCGTCAGCGCCCAGATGAGGTCGTTGAAGATCCACGTCGTGGCCAGGGCCGCCAGCGCCGCCATCGCCGGGCGGCTCAGCGGCAGGACGATCCGCAGGTAGATGCGCCCCGCGCCCGCCCCGTCCAGGCGGGCGGCCTCGAACAGCTCCTCCGGCAGCCCGCGCATGAAGCCGTGGAGCACGAAGGTGTAGAAGCCGATGCCGAAGCCCACCTGCACCGCCACGAGCGCGAAGAGGGTGTCGGCGATGCCGAGGGACTCGCTGATGCGCGCCACCGGCACGAGCAGGATCTGCGGGGGCAGCAGGTTGCCGGCCAGCATCGCCAGCAGGATCGTCTTGCGGCCGGGGATCGCGAAGCGGCTCAGCGAGTACGCCGCCCACGACGACAGCAGCAGCGAGGCCAGCACGGCGCACGCGGTCACGGTGATGCTGTTGCCCAGCGCCCGCACCAGCCCGCCGCCGCTGAAGGCCGTCGCGAAGCCGTCGAGGGTGAACGAGGCGGGCAGCGCGGCCAGTCCGCGCGCGGCGATGTCGTCGAAGGAGCGGAACGCGATGAGCCCGACGTAGGCGACGGGGCTCAGCCACAGCAGGGTCAGCGGCACCATGACCACGTGCAACCACGGCGAGCGGGCTCGCCGCGGCCGCCGCAGTGGCGGTGTGGCGGCGCTGCCGGGGGCGAGGGTGGTGGCGGTCACGACTGCTCCTCCGCGCGGGCCTGGCGGGCCAGGTAGGTGATGATGAAGCCGATCGCCAGGACGAAGATGACGACCGCGATCGCCGAGGCGTAGCCGAGGTTCCCCGACGTGAACGCCTGCTGGAACATGTACGTGCTCAGCAGTTGCGTCGTGTTGTAGGGACCACCACGGGTCATCGCCCACACGATGTCGAAGGTGCGCAGCGAGTCGATGACGGTGACCGCGAAGACCACCGTGTTCACCCCGCGCAGCTGCGGCATGACGATGTGCCAGAAGCGTTGCCAGGCGCTCGCGCCGTCGACGGCCGCGGCCTCCTCCAGCGTCGCGTCGCAGCCCTTCAGCCCGGCCAGGTACAGCACCATGATGTAGCCGACCTGCCGCCACACCGCGGCCACGAGGATCGCCGCCAGCGCCACGTCCGGGTCGGCCAGCCACTGCCGCTGCAGCGAGCCCAGCCCCACCGCCTCCAGGCCGGCGTTCACCGGGCCGCCCGGCTGGTACATGACCCGCCAGAACAGGCCGGTCACCGCCATCGAGACGACCATCGGCAGGTAGATCGCGCTGCGGTAGAAGCCCACCCCGCGGCCGGGCTTGTTGAGCGCCACCGCCAGCGCCAGGCCGCCCACCACGGACAGGACGCCGAAGCCGAGCACCCAGAGCGCGTTGTTGGTCAGGGCCGTGCGGAAGATCGGGTCCTCGGCCAGGTCGGTGAAGTTCTGCAGGCCCACGGGCTCGGCCGGGCTGATGCCGTCCCAGCGGGTGAGCGAGAGGGAGAAGGAGTTGGCGGCCGGCCAGAAGACCCAGAACAGCTCCACCGCCAGCGGCAGCAGCAGGAACACCCACACCAGCAGCGGCACCCGCCGCAGCCGGGCGCCCAGCGAGGGGCCGCCCGGCCGGGCGGGGCCGCGGGCGCCGCTGGCGGGACGGGGGCCGTCGGGCCCCCGCCGCGCCGGCCGCGCCGCGGCCCTCACGTCGCTGCTCACTGCCCGAAGACCCCCTCCGCGGCCCGCTGCCACTCCTCCAGGATCCGGTCGCGCGAGCCCGGGTCGGCGAGGAACTGCGTCAGCGCGGTGTCCGCCGTCGTCTGCAGCGCGTCGGAGGAGTCGCGGTTGAAGAACTGGGTGATCTCCTCCGTGGAGTTGAGCAGCTCGATGCCCTTCTGCACCAGCGGGCTGAACTGCGAGGTGTCGACGTCCGGGGACGTCGGCAGGTTTGAGGACCCGGACTGCTCGATGAAGGCCTGCTGCTGCTCCGGGGCGGCCAGGTAGGACAGGAAGGCGATCGTGGCGTCGGGGTCGGAGGTGCCGGCCGCGGCGAAGTAGCCGTCCGTCGGCGCCTCCTCGGCCGTCGGCACGTCGGGGTTGATCACCGGGACGGAGAAGAAGTCCAGGTCGTCGCGCTGGTCCTCGGGGAAGTACTGGGTGACGAAGGCGCCGATGAGGTACATGCCGGCCTGGTCCTGCGCCATCGGCACGGACGCGTCCTGCGCCGAGTACGAGCCCATGTTCGGGTCGAAGTAGGGGATGAGCCGCTCGTACTGCTCCATGACCGCGACGACCTCCGGGTCGGTGAAGGAGTGCTCCCCGGCCAGCAGTTCGCGGTGGTACTGCGCCCCGTTGATGCGCAGGTCCAGGTAGTCGAACCAGCCCGACGCCATCCACGGGGTGGAGCCGATGCCGTTGGCCAGCGGCGCCACACCCTGGCCGGAGAGGTTCTCGCACAGCGCGAGGAACTCGTCCCACGTCGTCGGCGGCTGCACGCCCCAGCGCTCGAAGGCGCTCTTCTTGTAGAAGACCGACCACCAGTAGTAGTTGGTGGGGACGAAGATCTGGGTGCCGTCGTCGGCGCTGGACAGGTTCTTCAGCGCCTCGGAGAAGCCCGCGCACGCGCCGTCGCCCTCCCACATGCTCGACACGTCCAGCAGCAGGCCCTGGGCGGCGTAGTCGCGGGCCACCGACCCGGCGTACCAGCTCATGACGTCCGGCGGGTCGTTCGAGCGCAGGTAGTTGGTCAGCTGGGCGCGGAACTGCTCGGTGGCGACCGAGTTCATCGTCACGTCGCCGTCGTAGCTCTGCACGATCGCCTCGAGGGCGGCCTTGGGGGCGGTGTCCTGGATGGAGTTCTGGAAGACGATGCCGCCGCCGCCCCCTCCACCGCCGGCGGCCGCGCCGCCAGACCCGCCGGAGCCGCTGGTGCCGACGCAGCCGGTCAGCAGGCCGGCGCCGCCGAGGCCGGCCGTGGCCGCGAGCAGGCTGCGCCGCGAGAGTCGGGAGTTCATCGTCGAACCTCCTGTGCGCCGTCGTCGGCGCGGTCGTGGTGGGTGGTGCCAGGCTGATCGGGCTGATCGGGCTGATCGGTGGGGGTGGTGCCGGTCAGGAGGGCCGCGCACTCGCGCTGCAGGGCGACGTCGGCCCACATGCTGTGCTGCGGCGCGGCGTTGGAGCAGACCACGGCGCCCCACGCACCGAGGCGGTGCGCCTCGCGCACGGCGCGGCGGCACAGTTCCGCGCCGACCGGTCCCTCCTCGAAGCGCCCGCGCTTGGGGGTGTAGCCGACGTACCCCTCGCCCAGCACCAGCGGGACCCCGCGCGCCGCGGCCCAGTCGGCGGCCACCTCCAGCCACAGCGTGAGCTTCTGCTCCACCGCCAGGCGGTGCTCGCCCCAGCGGTCGTACAGCCAGCGGTCGAAGGCCTCCGGGTCGCACCAGTCGTGCACGTACACCTCGGGCAGCGAGACGACCGTGGCGTCCAGCTTCCAGGCGTTGTCCTCGCCCGGTCCCCAGTCGGCCACCTCGGGCGCGCCCGGGCGCAGCAGCGGGGCCGCCCGCTCGCGGGAGAACTCCTCCACCGGCCCGCGCAGGCCGAAGACGTCGATGAGTTCCTGCAGGTTGCCGTAGGCGTAGGGGTGGACGACGAGGACCTCCGCGCTGGGCGGCACCGCACTCAGCGCGCCGACCGGCACCCCGGCGTAGTTCACCGTGCACAGCCGGTCGGGGTGGCGCTGCTTGAAGCGGCGGATCCCGCGCTCCAGCCGGTCCGTCAGCGCCGGCACCGCCGCCTCGCCGCGTTCCACGCCCAGGCCGTCGACGAGGAAGCCGATCTGGACCTCGTTGTGCAGCTCGGTGAACAGCACCCGGTCGTCCAGGCCCTCGGCCACCAGCAGGTCGATCAGGTCGGCGTGCGCGTCGGCCAGCACCTCCGCGCGCTCGTCGGGGTCCACCGCGTGCAGGGCCTCGTACCAGTCCGGGTCGAGCGCGAACGACGGCGACTGCTGGTACTCCCAGCTGGAGACGATGACGTGCACGCCGTGGCGCTGCGCGGCGCGGAAGAACGCCAAAGTGTGCTGGCGCGCGTCGATCGTCGTCTCGTGCGCCACGTCGTACCAGCGCACGCCCTGCCCGTACTCCCCGCCGAGTGGACCGAGCCGCAGCGCGGAGGTGTCCACGCCGGAGCGGAACAGCAGGAACGGCATCGCGCAGATCCGCACCGCGTTGCAGCCGCGCTCCACCGCCTGCGCGAAGGCGGCGTCGAGGTCCTCGAACGGCTCGCCCGGCCCGGTGCGCACGTACCAGGAGAAGTCCCACAGGCTGATGACGAGCTTCTCCGGCGCACCGGCCGGCAGGTTCCGCGTCGCGCTCACCGGGCCACCTCCTCGATCCGGGTGACGGGTTCGCCGGGCACGGCAGCGGGCACAGCGCCGGGTACGGCGTCGGGTACGCCCAGCAGTCGCGGGTGGGTGGCCAGGGCGTGCGCCAGGTCGGCCGCGTGCCGACTGGCGGCCAGCCGCGGGTCGGCCAGCAGTTCGTGGGCGCGCCCGGCGTCGCCGGCCAGCAGGGCCAGCTGCGCGTCGAGCACCACCACCCGACGGTCGCGCACCACGAGCGGGTCCTCCTCGAACAGCAGCAGGTCCGGCAGCGAGGTGGCGAAGTAGTCCACCACCGGCACCGCCGCCGCGAACGCGTCGCGGAAGCGGCGCAGCGAGGCGGTCAGCGGCCCGTCGTCGCGGCCCAGCCGGCGCAGCGCCAGCACCGAGGAGAACGTCGCCTCGCTGTGCTCCTGCGTGCTCATCCCCAGGAAGTCCCCGCGGTGCTCGGCGGCCGCCTCCCACGCCGCGCGCGCCGCACCCGCGTCGCCGGTCGCGGCCAGCGCGTCGCCCAGCAGCAGGTGCAGCTGCGCCGTCGCCGCCAGCGGGTGCCGCGCCTCGCCCAGGCACGCCGGGCTGTCCAGCGCCGCCCGCAGGTGCGCCACCGCGGCGGCCGGGTCGTCCGCGAGCGCCTCCAGGGCCAGGCGGGTCCGGGCGCGCTCCCACGCGGAGAGCACCTGACCCTCCCCGCCCTCCCACGGCTGGAACGTGCGGGTGGTCAGCAGCTGCACGGCCCGCGCCGCGCCGCCGGTGCTCACCAGCAGGTGCGCGACCTCCACGAGGGCGTCGTCGCGCTGCTCGGCCAGGTCCCAGCGATCCCGCCAGCGCGCCAGCCGCTGCTGCGGGTCCACGCCGCGCAGCGCGTCCAGCTGGTCCACCTCGAAGCGCAGCCGCGCCTCGTCCGGGGCGGCCTCCTCCGCCCGCGCGTACGCCGCGCGGGCGGCCTCGAGGTCGCGGTGGTCGTTGACCAGCGCCAGGCCCAGGTTGCGGTGCGGCACCGGGTCGCCCGGTGTGCCCGCCGCGCCGGCCCGCCAGTCCGCGACGGCGTCGGCGTGCCGGCCCGCCGCGTNTACAGCCAGTGCCCGCGCAGGGCGCGGGCCCGCGGGTCGGCGGCCGAGGCGCTCAGCGCGGCCACGTCCTCGCGCCGGCCGGGGAAGCACCACGTGGTGTCCCGCGCCGCGGCGTCGGCGCGCGCGGCGGCCGCCCCCTGAGCGCGGCCGAGCCGGTCCAGCACCAGGGCCCGGTGGTGCGCCAGCAGGGGGCCGGCCGCCGGTTGCCCCGCCGCGCGCAGCGGCTCGCGCGCCTCGGCCTCGTCGAGCACGCGCAGCGCGTCCTCCAGCTCCCCGACCCCGGCCAGCTCCAGCGCCACGTCCAGGCAGGTCTGCGCGTCCGCGCTGGCGGGCAGGCCGTCGAGGTGGCGCAGCCACGCGTCCAGCGGGTCCAGGGCGCGGGCGGCGGCCAGCACGGTCCCCGCCACGTCGACCACGCCGTCACCCAGCCGACGCCGGCACACCACCTCCAGCGCGGCGGCCTGCAGGTGCTCCGGCTCCACCCGGCGCACGTCGGCCAGCCGGTGCAGGGCGGCCTCGGTGCGCCCGGCGCGCGCGTCCAGCCGCGCCATCCGGTACCCGGCCGGTCCCCGCCACGCCCGCGCCCACGAGGCGCGCCCGTACGCGTCGTAGGCGTCGTCCTCGCGCCCGCGGGCCTCCAGGACCACGCCGAGCAGGTACAGCGCGGTGGTGTCCCGCGGCGTGGGGTGGTGGGAGGTCAGGCGGTCCACCGCGCGGCGCAGCAGCTCCTCGGCCTCCTCGTCCAGGCCGGCGCGGTAGGCGCGCACCGCCAGGCCCACCAGGCTCGGCACGTGCCCGGGGTCGCGGGCCAGCGCCTCGCGCCAGTACGGCTCCGGGGAGCGGGTGGCGTGCCGGTAGAGCTCCAGGTGCTCGGCGGTCAGCGCCAGCTCCTCCACGCTCGCCACCTCCCGCGGCGCGGGCGGTTCGGTGGCGGGGCCGGGGACCTCCCCGATGCCCGCGCGCTCCTCGGCGGTGCTCCAGCGCACCAGCTCCCGGCCCTCGTGGACGACCGAGACCTCCACGTCCGGCGATCCCGCCCCGGCGGCCGGCACCTCGTGCACGCGCAGCAGCGCGGCCGAGGGGTCCAGGTCGACCGTCTCGCTCGCCACGATCCGCCCGCCGGCGCGCAGCTCGACGCGCACCCCGGTGCGGGGGCGGGTGACGACGACGGCCAGCCGGACCCGCCGGGGGTCCTCCTCGCGGCGCAGGCTGACGGCCGCGTCGATCGTGGCCCGGTCCACCGGCCCGGTGCGCCGCACCGGGTACCAGGACTGGGTGAAGACCTTCGTCTCACCGGGCGCCAGCACCGAGAAGTCCGGCTGGTTGTCGGTGAACACCCCCGCCATCAGCTCGACGTAGTGCGCGCCGTCGTCGGAGAGGTTCGCGTCCCACGCGTGCCCGAAGGGGGAGTTCCCCCACGTCCACTGCTTCTTGCCGACGGCGACCTGGTGGTCGGCGACGTGCACGAACCCCACCCCGCGGGCGTGGTCGTAGCCGCCGAAGAAGTCCTCCCGGCTGCCCAGGCACATGTACGACGTCGGCACGGGGATCGTGCGGTACCAGTCGATCCGGTCGCCCGTGCCGCGCGCGCCGTCGGCCGCCGTGAACACCTCGCCGGCGCGGGCGGGGTAGTCCACGCCGTAGTAGTGCCGGTCCGCGGCCGGGTAGGCGGTCACGGCGCGCTTGGCGTGGTCGGCCACCACCGTCACGTCGTGCGGGAAGAACGACTGGTAGTCCTCGTCGACGCGGGCGGCGACGTTGGCCCACCACAGGAACGACTGCGGCAGTTCGGTGCGGTTGGCCAGGCGCACCTCGAGCTCCAGCACGGAGCTGCCCGGGCGCAGCCGCAGCGCGTGCGTGCCGCGCATGCGGGTGAACGGGTCGTGGTCGGAGCAGCGCACCACGACCGCGCCGTCCTCCTCGGTCACCGCCTCCCAGTCGGTGGGCAGGTAGGTCGCCGGGCGGTGGTGCTGGGGCCAGTTGAACTCCACGCCGCCGGCGATCCACGGGCCGGCCAGTCCCACGAGGGCGGGTTTGACCACGGGGTTGGCGTAGAAGAGGTCCACCCCGCTGGTGTGGTCGCGCACCACGTGCACGCGCCCGCCCAGCTCGGGCAGCACCACCACGTGCAGCCACTCGTTCTGCAGGTGCACCGCCGTCCAGGCGTGCTCGACGGGGTCGGTGGCGATGCGGTGGTGGAACGGCAGCGGGTACACCCGCCCTGAGGAGCCCTGGTAGACGCGGCGGTCCAGGTAGGCGGGGAACACCTCCGGCGGCAGCGGGTGGTAGGTCGGCAGCGTCAGCGGCGCGCTCCAGACCGCGGCCGGGGCGTCCGCCAGGGCGGCGGGCCGGGCCGGCAGGCCGAGCTGCGTCTCGTCGTCGAGCATGCGGTGACGGTAGGCCGGTGATCACCGCGCCGAGAAGAGACGATCCGACGCTGCCACCTGGACGATCCGACGGTCAGGACCACCCGGACGGCGCTAGCGTCGCGGTGTGCGCATCCGCGAGGGGTTTCCCGGGCAGCGGCTGCGGGTCCTGCCCGCCGACGTCGCCCGCGCCGCGTCCGCGTCCGGGCCGACGTCCCGGCTGCTCGTCACCGACGCCGGGTACTTCCCGCACGCCCACCACCACGGCCGCACGCGCCGCCGGGGAGCCAGCGGCACGGTCGTCATCGTGTGCGTGGGCGGTCGCGGCTGGTGCCGCACCGCCGGCGGCGAGGTGGCCGTCACCCGCGCCCAGGCCCTCGTCCTCCCCGCCGGCCTGCCGCACACCTACGGCGCCGACGACGCCCACCCCTGGACGATCTGGTGGCTGCACGCGGCCGGTCCCGACGCCCGTTCCTTCGACCGGCAGCTGGGCGGGGACCCGCCGCGCCCGGCCGTCGTCGACCTGCACGACGTCCTGGAGGTGCAGCGCGACGTCGAGCGCGTCGTGGAGCACCTGGAGACCGACGAGACCGGGCCCACCCTGCTGCGCGCGGCCGGCGCGGCGTGGTCGGTGCTGGCGCAGGTGGCCGCCGGCGCCGCCGCCGGCAGTCCCGTGCGGCGCGAGCCGGTGCGCCAGGCCCAGGAGCACCTGCGCGCCCACCTCGACGCCCCCGTCTCCGTCGCCGCCCTGGCCCGCGAGGCAGGGCTGTCCACCTCGCACTTCACGGCGCTGTTCCGGGCCGCGACCGGGGGAGGGGTCGTGGAGTACGCCAAGCGGCTGCGCATGGCGCGCGCCTGCGAGTTGCTGGTGACCACCGACCTGCCGGTGGCCGAGGTCGCCCGCTGCGTCGGCTACGCCGACCCCTTCTACTTCGCCCGCCACTTCCGCGGCGTGCACGGGTGCAGCCCGACGGTGTTCCGGCGTCGGGAGGAGTGATCGGGCGGGGCTGTCAGGCCCGCCCGGCGTTCCGCCGGATCAGGAGTGCTGCGCCGTCGGGTCCGACCCGGGGTGGTGCAGGCGGAGGCGTCGTTGTCCGGCGCACCGAGCAAGAACCGAAAACCACCTTGACCGTCGATCGTGCACGATCTACGGTCTACGACATCAGCTCACCGACGAGCCGATGCTGAGGAGGTGCTCGTGTCCCCGCCCGGTCCGCGATCTCTCAACCCGTCCGAAGGGCCTGTCTACGATGGTGCTCGTGGAGCCGACGACGACGCGACGCTCACTGGCGTCGAGCCGGCAGATGCTCGCCGACCACGTGTACGACGCCGTCCTCGACCTGCTGATCGACGGCGAGCTGAAGGCCGGGCAGGCCCTGGGCATCGACGGGCTCGCCCGCGAGTTCGGGGTGTCGCAGACACCGGTGCGCGAAGCGCTGGCGCGGCTGGAGTCCACCGGGCTCATCCGGCGCGTCGCCCTCAAGGGGTACCGGGTCGCTCCTGTGGCCACGCCGGAGGAGCTGGTGCGGCTCATGCAGGCGCGGCTCCTGCTGGAGCCGGCGCTCGCGGAGCTGGCCGCGCACCACCTCACCCCTGACGTCCTCGAGCAGCTCGAGCAGGCCGTGCACGACTTGGCGACCGCACCCCTCGGGCCGTCGTTCCACGAGTTCCGGCAGTACTGGGAAGCGGACGAGCGCTTCCACCGCATCATCGCCGAGGCGACCGGCAACGAGTTCCTCCTCGGTGCCTACACCGCCCTCGGCGGGCAGATCCAGCGCTTCCGCCTCTTCGGCGGCGGGGGCGTCACCGACTCCGACCACTGCGTCGCCGAGCACACCCGCGTCCTCGAGGGGCTGCGCACCGGCGACCCGGCCACGGCCCGCGCGGCCATGGCCGCCCACATCACCGAGGCGCGCGACCGCGCCCTGCAGGCGTACGAAACACCCGGCACCGCCGCCGCGGAAGCCTGACCACCGCACCCCGCGCACGACCCCCGGCGGTACCGACCGTCCTCCTCGCGCCGCTGCGAGGCCACCCAGCCGAGAGGCCCCCCGTGTCCACCGACACCGCTGCCCACAACCCCGGGCTGTCCACCGACCACAACCACTTCCCGCGCTCCGCGCCCAGCGACCCGTCCGCGCCGCACGTCACCAGTGCGACCGTCACCGTCGACGCGTCCAGCGACCGCGGTCCGCTCACCCGCATCTGGGAGAGCATCGGGTACGACGAGATCAACTGGACGTACACGCCCACCGGCAAGCAGCTCCTGCGCACCTTCGCGGAACTGTCGCCGCGGCCGTTCCACGTGCGCCCGCACTACGTCTTCTGCTCCGGCACCGGGTTCGGGATCCCCCACTGGGGCAACGGGAACGTCTACCACGAGGACGCCGACGGGAACCCGCACTACGACTTCACCATCGTCGACCAGACGTACGACGCCATCGTCGGCGCCGGCCACCACGTCCTCGTCGAGCTCGCCTTCACCCCGCGCGACCTGCTCCCGCCCGAGGCGGACGAGCTGAAGGTCGTCTCCAGCCCCACCGTCTACAGCAACTACGAAGCCGGCGCGTGGGCGTACCCGCCGAAGGACTACGAGAAGTGGCGCGGGCTCGTCGCCGCGCACGCCCGGCACTGCCTGGAGCGCTACGGGGCCGAGGAGGTGAGCACCTGGTTGTGGGAGCTGTGGAACGAACCCGACATCTTCTACTGGAAGGGCACCACCCAGCAGTTCTGCGACCTCTACACCGTCACCGCCGAGGCCGTCCGCAGCGTGCTGCCCGACGCGCAGGTCGGCGGCCCGGCCGTCACCGGCGGCGGGGTGCAGTTCATGCGCGACTTCCTCACGCACACCTCCACGAACGACGTCCCCCTGGACTTCGTCTCCTTCCACACCAAGGGGTCCGCGTTCACCCCCTGGCGGGTCTACGGCCCCACGGGCGGCTCGGCACCGGAGAAGCAGAACCCCTCGGCGCACAAGATGCTCTTCGAGATCCGCCGGATGCTGCGCGTCATGGCGGAGTTCCCGCAGTACCACGACCTGCCCGCCATCGTCGACGAGTGCGACGCGGGCGTCCCCGCCCACTACAGCGTCTACGACAACGCCAACTTCCAGTTCCAGAACACCGAGTACTACCCCGTCTTCCAGGTCAAGCTCTTCAAGAAGATCCTCGACCTCAACGAGACCGAGACCGCCACCGTCACCCAGGCCACCTCGTGGAGCTTCTACTTCGAGGGCGAGCGCTACTTCGAGGGCACCCGGGCGTTCCTCACCGCCGGCGGCGTCGAGAAGCCCCTCCTCAACGCCTACCGGATGGTGTCCCGGCTCGGCGGGCGGCGCGTCGACGCCACCTCCACCGCCGCCAGCGACCCGGCCGAGCTCGACGCCGGTGACGGCCGCAGCATGGGGGAGGAGGTCGACGTCCTCGCCTCCACCGACGCCGCCGGCCGCGTCACCGTCCTCGTCTGGCGGCACACCGACGACCAGTACCAGACCGACGAGGCCGCCACCCCCGTCGACGTCCGCATCACCGGCCTCACCGCGGCGGAGTACTCCGTCAGCCACTTCCGCATCGACGCCGACCACAGCAACTCCCACACCGCGTGGGTCGCCCAGGGCAGCCCGCAGGACCCCACGGCCGAGCAGCTCACCGCCGTCAAGGCCCGGCAGGGGCTCGAGGAGCTCGAGCCGGCGCGGTCCGCGGCACCCCGGGACGGAGCCCTGCAGCTGGACGTCACGCTGCCCCTGCCGTCGGTGTCCATGCTCGTGCTGGAGCCGAAGTGAACCGCACCGGGGTCAGCGCCGTCGCCGACATCGCCCTGAACAACGGTGTCACCGTCCCCCAGCTGGGCCTCGGGGTGTTCCAGGTCCCCCCGGAGGAGGCGCAGCGCGTCGTCGAGGAGGCGCTGGAGGTCGGCTACCGGCACGTCGACACCGCCGCCGCCTACGTCAACGAGGCCGGTGTCGGGGCGGCGCTGCGGGCGTCGGGCCTGCCGCGCGACGAGGTCTTCGTCACCTCCAAGCTGCGCAACGGCGACCAGGGGTACGACGAGGCGCTGCGCGCCTACGCCGACACCTGCGAACGGCTCGGGGTCGACACCCTCGACCTCTACCTCGTGCACTGGCCCAACCCGTCCGCGGGCCGCTACGTCGACAGCTGGCGGGCCCTGGAACGCCTGCACTCCGAGGGGACCGTCCGCGCCGTCGGGGTGTCCAACTTCCTGCCCACCCACCTCGACGACCTCGCCGCCGCCACGGGGCTCGTGCCCGCCGTCAACCAGGTCGAGCTGCACCCCACGTTCCAGCAGCGCGACCTCGTCGAGGACAGCCGGGACCGCGGGATCGTCGTCGAGGCCTACTCGCCGCTCGGGCAGGGCGCCGACCTCGACGCACCCGCCGTGCTCGCCGCGGCCCGCGCCCACGACGCCACCCCCGCCCAGGTCGTGCTCGCCTGGCACCTGCAGCGCGGGCACGTCGTCATCCCCAAGTCGAGCCGCCGCGACCGGCTGGAGGAGAACCTGGCCGCCGCCGGCCTGCACCTCGACGACGACGAGGTCGACGCCATCACCGCGCTCGAGCGCGGGCACCGCATCGGTGGCGACCCCGCCACCTTCGCCCTCAGCCAGATCCGTTAGGAGGTCCACCCGATGGCGAGACCCCTCACCTCCGAACCCGCCCTCGCCGCCGCACCGCCGCAGGGGAAGGTGCTGCGGACACCGCCGAAGGGCCAGCGCGTCGGCACCCGCAAGCAGACGCTGTGGATCTGGCTGTTCCTGATGCCGACGATCGTCCTGTACGGCGCCTACACGCTGTACCCGATCGTCGCGAGCTACTGGTACTCCCTCGTGGAGTGGAACGGCTTCCAGGCCGAGCAGCGGTTCGTCGGCATCTCTAACTACCGCGCCGTCATCGCCGACCCGGCGTTCTGGTCGTCGGTGAAGATCACGCTGGTGTTCATGCTGCTCGTGGCGCCGGCACGCATCCTGCTCAGCCTGCTGCTCGCCATCGCCCTCAACTCGCCCAAGCTGCCGTTCCGCAACCTGTTCCGCACCGTCTACTTCCTGCCCGTCGTCACCACCACGGCCATCGTCGGTGTCGTCATGCAGTTCGTGTTCGACCCCAGCAGCGGCCCGGTCACGAGCATGCTGCGCCTGGTGGGCGTCGAGCAGGGCATCGACCTCCTCGGCGACTCCGGCACGGCGCTCACCACCGCGGCGGCCGTCTACGTCTGGAAGTTCTTCGGCATCACGATGGTGTACTGGATGGCCGCGCTGCAGACCATCCCGTCCGAGCTGTACGAAGCGGCGCGCATCGACGGCGCCGGGGCCTGGCACATCTTCCGGCACATCACCCTGCCGCTGCTCACCCCGTTCCTGCTCATCATCACCGTGCTCACCGTGGAGGACACCTTCCACGCGTTCGACCTCATGCAGACCATGACCGGTGGTGGCCCGTTCTTCTCCACCGAGATCATCGAGATCTACATCTACCGCTGGGCGTTCAACGCCTCCATCCCGCAGCTCGGCTTCGCCTCGGCGGCTGCCGTCCTCTTCGGGGTCCTCGTCATGGTCGTCGGCGTCCTGCAGGCCTGGGCGCTGTACGCCGGCCGCAAGAGCAGGAGGGAGCTGTCGTGACCACCACCACCCCCGCCACCAGCAGTCGACCCGTCAGTGCCCCGCCGCGCACGTCCCTCGCCCGGCGCGCCGCCCACCGCGCCCCCTGGTGGATCGCCGTCCTCTTCCTCGCGGGCGTCGCCGTCCTGTGGGTCTACCCGTTCGTGTGGATGGTGTCGGCCTCCCTGAAGAGCTCCATGGAGGTCTTCACTGCGGGCCTGACGCTCATCCCGGAGGACTTCGCCTGGGAGAACTACAGCAGGGCCTGGACCGACGCCGGCTTCGGCCGGTACATGATCAACACGGTGATCGTGACGCTCGCGACCGTCGCCATCGTCGTCGTCCGGTGCGCGCTGTGCGGGTACGTGCTCGGGCGGTACTCGTTCCGCGGGTCCAAGCTCATCATCGGCATCCTCATCGCGACCCTGTTCGTCCCCACCGGGTACACCATCATCCCCGTCGTCAAGCTCTCCATGGAGCTGGGGCTGCTGAACTCGCTGACCGGCATGGTGCTGGCGCTGGCCGGGGCCTCGAACGTGTCGGCCATCCTCATCTACGCCGGGTACTTCCGCCAGCTCCCCAAGGAGCTCGAGGAGGCCGCCGTCGTCGACGGGGCCGGGTTCCTGCGGGTCTTCTTCCGCATCATGCTCCCGCTGTCCATGCCCGTCACCGCGACGGTCGGGCTGCTGACCTTCCTCTTCACCTGGAACGCCTTCTTCCTGCCCCTCGTCTTCTCGTTCAGCCGCCCCGAGCTGCGGACGCTCAGCGTCGGCATGCAGGCGTTCGTCGGGGAGAACGCGACCGACTGGTCCGGCATGGCCGCCGCCGGTGTCGTCTCGATCCTGCCGATCGTCGCGCTCTTCCTCTTCCTCCAGCGCTTCTTCGTCGAAGGCATCGCCGGAGCCGTCAAGTCCTGAGCACCACCCGCACCACGGTCACGAACCACCGTCTCGATGAGGAGATCGCCATGGCACACGTCACCCGCCGCTCGCTGCTGGTCGGCAGCGGTGCCCTGCTCAGCACCGCAGCGCTCGCTGCCTGCGGCGGAGGAGGGGAGAGCGCCGGCCCCGGGCCCAGCGGGTCGCTGCGCTGGTGGGACCACTTCAGCGCCCTGCAGAAGTTCCACGCGGACTGGGCCGCCCAGCAGTCCCAGGACCTCGGCAAGCAGGTGGAGTACACCTACAACGACGTCTCCCGTTCCGCCGAGGCCCTGCAGCTCGCCAACCAGAGCAACCAACTGCCCGACGTCTACTCCAACGTGCTGGACCTGCCGCTGTCCGCCCTCGTCGCCGAGGGGTGGGTCCACGAGCTCCAGCTCAGCGACGAGGCGCTGGCGAGACTGCCGGAGGGCTCGCTCACCGAGGGGATCACCAGCCTCGACGGCAAGGTGTACGGCCTGCCGCTGTTCACCTCCCAGCAGTACGCCGCCGCGCACTGGTTCAACACCGACATCACCACCGCCGCGGGCCTGGACCCCGACGACCCGCCCACCACGTACGACGAGTACCGCGCCGCCCTGGAAGCCATCAAGGCGAAGGGTGACGGGGCCGCGCCGATGATCCTCGCCCTCGGCGGGACCGCCCGCATGCGCGAGCAGATCGACGACCTCGCCCAGGTCGCCGGGTTCCCCGGGTTCCAGGGCATGAAGTACGCCACCGGTGAGTACGCCTACGACGACGACACCTACGTCAACGCCATCGAGTTCTGGAAGGAGCTCAACGACTCCAGCCTCATCCTCGCCGGCAGCGGAGGGCTCACCGTCGCCGATGCCCGCAGCCGCTGGGGGGCGGGTGTGGCCGGCTTCTTCCCCGACGGCCCGTGGTGCGCCGGCGGCGTGAAGAACGTCGCGCCGGCGTTCGTGGAGAAGCTGGGGGTCGGTCCGATCCTCGTCCCCCAGGCCGGCACCCCCGTCGTCACCTACCGGGGTGCGCCCGGGGCGCAGTTCTTCGTCGCCGGGTCCTCCGCCGACCCGGAGGCGGCGAGCCGGCTCGTCGAGTCGATGACCACGACCGAGTACCAGGCCGGCCTGGCCGGCGGCATGGACCAGCCGCCGCTGGACCTGTCCGTCGTCCAGGACGCCGACGTCATCGAGCCCTACCGCAAGCTCGCCGGCTGGTTCGAGGAGACCGTGCGGCGCGGCCCCGAGGCCGTCGTCGCCAACCCGCAGATCGCGCAGGTCGAGGCGGCGTCGAAGCCCATCAGCCCCCACCTCGGCGACATCGTCCAGGGCTACCTCGGCGGGGACATCACCGACCTGCGCGGGGCCCTGAAGTCGCTCAGCGACGCGTTCTCCGCGGACCGGGAGCAGGCCATCGCCACCGCGACCGCCGCCGGTGCGCAGGTGTCGTTGGACGACTACGCGTTCCCCGAGTGGGTCCCGGGCCAGGACTGGACCCCGCCGTCCGCCGGCTGACCGGCCGCGCGACGCAGCACCCCGCCGGCCGGGCCGACCGCGCCCGGCCGGCACCACCGCCAGACCCGTTGAGGAGACCCGCTGATGACCGTCCCGTTCCCGTCCGCGCGCACCGCCGTCGTCACCGGCGTCGGAGCACCCCGCGGCATCGGCCGCGTCGTCGCGCGCCGACTGGCCCGCGAGGGCTGGAGCCTCGCGCTCGTCGACGTCCGGCCCGACGGCGTCGCGGAGATCGCCGACGAGCTCAGCGGCACGACCGACGTGCTGGGCGTCCCGGCCGACATCACCTCCCCCGTGGAGGTCCGGTCGGCGTTCGACCGCGTCGACGGCGCGCTGCCGCCCGTCGTGGGCCTCGTCAACCTCGCCGGCACCGCCTGCCCGACACCCCTGCTGGAGCTGACGGTGCAGGAGTGGAACACCAGCTTCGCCGTCAACGCGACGGGGTCCCTGCTGATGATCCAGGAGGCGGCGCGGCGGATGGCCGCCGTCGGGGTCGGCCGCATCGTCAACACCTCCTCGATCACCGCCCTCGACGGCGGCGGCACGTTCTCCAAGACCGCCTACGCCGCGTCGAAGGCCGCCGTTCTCGGGCTCACCAAGGGCGCCGCCCGGGAACTGGGCCCGCTCGGCATCACCGCGAACGTGCTGCTGCCCGGCCCCGTGGACACCGACATCATGGGTGGGCAGCTCACCGAGGAGCGCAAGGCCGGGATGGCCGCGGGCATCCCGGTGGGGCGTGTCGGCCAGCCGGACGACATCGCCGCGGCCGTCTCCTTCCTGCTCGGTGAGGAGGCCGGGTACGTCAACGGTGCCAGCTTCCAGATCGACGGGGGCAAGCTCATCCACTGACGCGGATCAGCGCTTCGCCTCGCAGAGCCAGGATCCGGTTCAGCGGATCACTCGCGCCAGGGCTCGCGTGCCACCGACGGGATCTACCGCATCGGGCGGCAGCCGCGGCTGGCTGGTATTCCAGCCAGGTGGCTCTCATGGTGGCCGCACGTACTTGGCGCACCCCATCCGCAGCGTGATGCCGTCCTTGGACGGTCCGGTTCTCGTCGCCTTGGCCGGATCCGCTGCTCCGGCCTCCGGCCGGGATATCGCTCGGCTCGTGGGGAAGGCCTCCCATGCCGGTGTACAGCGGGTCTTGGCTCGCCTCGCCACCGTTCGCCCGAACGGCCCTGCCGTGGTGAAGGACCTTCGGCGACTGCTGGAGATCAAGGACCAAGCGCACTGCGCCGCGACGATGGTCTCCGCCGCACGTGCTGAACAGGCCGTCCAGTGGGCGCGTCGTCTCCACGATCTCGCTGTTCGCACCGGTTGAGTCGCGACCCGGTCTCCCTCGGTGATCAAGGAAGTGGCAACTTCCTTGATCACCGAGGGGTCGGGGTCAGCTGTGCTGCGCCGTCCAGGCCGCGTGCAACCGCGAGTACGGCCCCCCGGCGTGCGCCAGCTCCACCGCCGGCCCCACCTCCACGACCCGCCCTGAGTCCACGACCACCACCGTGTCCGCGGCCTCCGCGGTGGAGAGCCGGTGCGCGATGGCCACGGACGTCCGCCCGCTGAGCACCCCTTCCAGCGCCCGCTGCAACCGCACCTCGGTCGCCGGGTCCACGGACGAGGTCGCCTCGTCCAGCACCAGCAGGTCCGGGTCGGCCAGGTGTGCCCGGGCGAGCGCCACGAGCTGCCGTTCCCCGGCGGACAGCCGCTCGCCGCGCTGCCCGACGGGGGTGTCGAGCCCGTCGGGCAGCCCGTCGAGCCAGCCGGCCAGGCCGAGGTCCTCGAACGCCGCCCGCACGTCCGCCTCCGTGGCGCCGGGCTTGCCGCGGCGCACGTTCTCCCCGACGGTGGCGTCGAAGAGGAACCCCTCCTGGGGCACGGCGACGACGCGGCGGTGCAGTTCGCGGCTGGGCAGGTCGCGCGCGTCCACGCCGTTGAGCAGCACCCGCCCGGAGGCGGGGTCCACCAGGCGGGTCACCAGCCGGGCGAGGGTGGTCTTGCCGGAGCCGGTCTCGCCGACGACGGCGGTGCGTGAACCGGCGGGCAGGTGCAGGGTGACGCCGGTCAGGACGGTCTTGTCGGTGCCGGGGTAGGTGTAGGCGACGTCCTCGACGCGCACGTCCACCGGCCCCGCCGGCAGCTCCTTCACGCGTTCCTTCGACGGTTCGGGGACGGTGACGGGGGTGTCGATGAGGTCGACGACGCGGCGCCAGCCGGCGAGGGCGTTCTGCAGTTCGTTGAGCACCTCGGTCGCGGCCTGCACCGGCCCCACCCACAGCTGCGCGAGGAACAGGAACGCCAGCAGCCGCCCCAGGGTGATGTCGCCGTCGACGCCCAGCAGGGTGCCGACCACGATGACGAGCGCCACCACGAGCCCGGAGACGAACACGCCGGTGGTGAACGTCGCCGCGGTCGCCACCTGCGCCTTCACGGCCTGCTTGCGGTGCGCCTCCACGGCCGCGTCGACGGTGCGGCGGGAGCGGGCCTCGGCGGCGTGCGCGCGGATCACGTCGGCGCCCACGACCGTCTCGGAGACCGCGGCGAGCATCTCGCCCATCCGCACCCGCACCCCGGCGTACGCCTGCGCCACCGGCCGCTGCAGCTTGTGCCGGGCGAGGACCAGCGGCAGGAAGCAGCCGAGCACCACGAGCGCCAGCTGCCACGAGTAGACGAACATCACCGCGGTCGCGAGGACCACCTGACCCAGCGAGAGGACCAGCACGAGCATGCCGGTCTGCAGGAACGTGGAGATCGTGTCGACGTCGCTGGTGACGCGGCTGACGAGCGCGCCGCGCCGCTCCCCGGACTGGGTGAGCACCGCCAGGTCGTGCACGTGGCGGAACGCGCGGGTGCGCAGGTTCGCCAGTCCCGCCTCGGTGGCGCGGAACAGGCGCACGTTCACCACCCACGCGGTGACCACGGTGAGGAGCACGACGACGGCCGCGATCGAGCACAGCACCGCGACCCTGCCGACGTCCGGCCCGTCGGGGCCCATGACGCCGGTGTCGACGGTCTGCTGCACCGCGATCGGCACGACGAGCTTGCCGACCGTCGTGGCCGCCGCGATGGCCAGGGTGATGCCCAGTCCCTCGGCGATCTGCGGGGTCAGTTCCCGCGCCCGGCGCAGCAC
Organism: Kineococcus sp. TRM81007; assembly: GCF_022669155.1. Taxonomy (GTDB): domain Bacteria; phylum Actinomycetota; class Actinomycetes; order Actinomycetales; family Kineococcaceae; genus Kineococcus. The sequence goes on from NZ_JALBVB010000023.1 coordinate 81,657, forward strand.
CCCGCCGCGCTCGGCGGAACCGGCCGCCGCCCCGATGGTGGTCGTGCTCACGCCATCCCCGCCTTGTTCGCCGCTTCGTCCGCCCGGTCGCGCGCCGCCCGCGCGTACGCCGTCACCAGGTCCCGGTAACCGGCGTCACGGGCCTCGACCTCCGCCGCCGGTCCCCGGTCCACGACCCGGCCGCGTTCCAGGTGCACCACCTCGTCGGCCAGCGCGATCGTCGCCGGCCGGTACGCCACCACCACCACGGTCGTGCCGGAACCCGACGACGCCAGTCCGTCCAGCACCGCCCGCTCCACGGCCGGGTCCAGGGCGCTGGTGGCGTCGTCCAGGACCAGCAGCCGGGGTTTGCGCACCAGCGCCCGCGCCAGGGCCAGGCGCTGCCGCTGCCCGCCCGACAGGGTGGAACCTCGCTCTCCGACTAGCTCGTCCAGGCCGCCCGGCAGGGACTTCACGAAGTCTTCGGCGCGCGCCAGGCGCAGCGCCTCCCACACGTCGTCGTCGTCCACGCGGCGCTCGGCGGGGACGTCGTCGGCGTCCAGGCCCAGGGCGATGTTGCCGCGCACCGTGTCGTCGAACACGAACGTCGACTGCGGCACCAGCGCCGCCGCGCCCGCCACCTCACCGGCGGCGAGTTCACGCACGTCCACCCCGTCGAGCAGCACCCGCCCGGACGTGGGGTCGACCAGGCGCACCAGCATCCCCGCCAGCGTCGACTTGCCCGACCCGGTGCCGCCCACGACCGCCACCGTCGTCCCGGCCGCCACGTCGAGGGTGACGTCCGCGAGCGCCGGGGCGGTCTCGCGCCGGGGCGCGGGCGCCTCGTCGCGGCGCACGAACTGCCCGGGGACGTCGGGGCGCTCGGCCAGCGGGTCGGTGGCGGGGACGGGGTGGCGGTAGGTGAGGTCCTTCGCCGCGACCGCCAGGGGACCGGTGCCGGGAGCGGGGCGGTCCCCCCACGGGGTCGTCGCCCCCTCCTGCAGCACCGCCTGCACGCGCGCGTCCCCGGCGACGGTGCGCGGCAGTTCCGACAGCAGCCACCCGAAGGAGCGCACCGGGAACGCCAGCAGCCCCAGCAGGTACGCGATCTGCACGAGGTCGCCGACGCCCACCGCCCCGTTCGCGGCGCGGACCGTGCCGACCACGAGGACCGCGAGGGTGCCCAGGTTCGGCAGGGCGTCGATCACCGGGTCGAACGTGCCGCGGGTGCGGCCGGCGGCCACGTTCGCCGCGCGCAACCGGTCGGCGTCGGCCGCGAACCGCTCCACCTCCTCGTCGGCCAGGCCGAGGGTCTTCACGACCAGCGAGCCCTCGAAGCTCTCGTGCGCGGTCGCGGAGACCTCACCGCGCAGCTGCTGCACGCGCGTCACCCGCGGGGACATGCGCCGCTGGTAGACGACGTTCGCGGCCACCAGCGCCGGCAGCACCAGCAGCCCCACCGCCGCCAGCACCGGGTCCGCGGCCGCCATCGCCACCCCCGCCACCGCGATGAGGACGACGACGCCGAGCGCGAACGGCAGGATGAACATCGCCTGCCAGGTGGCCTCCACGTCCGAGCTGGCCGTCGCCAGCAGCCGCCCGGCCGGGTGGGCGTGGTGCCACGACAGCGGCAGCTCCAGGTAGCGGCGCGCCAGCGAGCGGCGGTAGCGGGCCTGCAGGGCGAAGGCGACCATGCCGGCCCAGATGCGCCGCACGAGGATCGCCGCGACCGTCACCACGGTGACGGCCATCAGCGTCGCCCCGGCCAGCCACACGTCCGCGGTGCTGACCGCCTCGCCGGAGCCGGTGACCGCGGGCACGACGACCCGCTCCGTCACCCGCCCCACGAGCCAGCCGCTGGCGGCGGTGCCCACGCCGTACAGGGCCGAGCCGATGATCGCGATGGTGAAGAGGCGTCGCTCTTCCCGGGCGCCGCGGGCCATGGTGCGCATGCCGCTGACGAAGGTGCCGCTCACTGGATGAAGCCTGGCACGGGTGCGTGCGTGGTGCTGGACGAGGCTTTCCCGATCAATCGGTGCGCTTCCTCCAGCTGTGGTCACTTGCGTCACCCGCAACTTGCGAGACAGGTGACTCACGGTGGATCCGTGGTCCTCTTCGTGCACCGCGGCTCCGAGCTCGCTGAGCTGACCCGCGCGGTGCCGGAGCTGTCCGGTGTCCTGCGCGCCTTCCTCGACCGGCCCGCCGGCCGCGGCGTGCGGGTCCTGCTGTGCGGGTCCGCGGTGCGCAGCACGGCCGAGCTGCAGGAGGAGCGCTCACCGCTGTTCGGGCGCTTCGGGCTGCGCCCCTTCGCCCCGCACGAGGTCCCCGCCCTGCTGACCGGGCTCGCCCCCGCCGAACGGGCTCAGGTCTACGCCCTGCTCGATGGCGTGCCGCTGCACCTGTCGCGGTGGGACACCGCCGACGACCTCGCCGGGAACCTGCGGCGCCTGGCGGCCCGGCCCGGTGGGCTGCTCCTCACCGAGGGCGACCTCCTCCTGGCCACCGAGGTGGAGCGCGGTGACCAGCCGGCTGCCGTCCTGCAGGCCATCGCCACCGGCAGGACCGAGCACCAGGAGATCAAGGCGTGGGTCGGTGCCGAGCCCAGCCGCACCCTCGACCGGCTCGTCGAACTGCGCCTGGTCGAGCGGATCGTGCCCGTGACCGAGGACCCCCGGCGCACCCGGCGGCGCAGCTACCGCATCGCCGACGACTTCCTCGCCTTCCACCTCGGCCTCCTCGGCCGGTACCGCCCGGAGATCGAGCGCGGCCTCGGGGAGTCGATCCTGCCCGTCCTGCTGGACAGCCTCGACGACGCCAGCGGCCCGGCGTGGGAGGTCGCGGTGCGCGACCACGTCCGCCGGCTCGCCGCCGCGGGGGAGTTCGGCGACGAGGTGGTCGCCGTCGGGCCGTGGTGGCGGGGCGACGGCACCGACGAGATCGACGTCGTGGCGCTCGCCGGCCGGCAGCGCCGGCCCGTGCTGGTCGGCGAGGTGAAGTGGCGGCGCGAGGTGGACGGGGACCGGCTGGTGCGGACGCTGCGCGCCAAGGCCGCCGGGCTGGACGTCGACGTGGAAGAGCTGCGGTTCCTCGTCGCCGCGCGGGAGGACGTGCGGGTGCGAGCGGAGGAGCCGGTGGTCGTCACGGCGGCGGACGTGTTCGCGTGACGGTGGCGGGTGGCCACCACGACGACGCCCCG
>NZ_JALBVB010000023.1:84842-124334 GCF_022669155.1 Kineococcus sp. TRM81007
GGTGCAGCGGGGCGAGGGGAGCGGCGCGGGCGCGGTCCGGCGGTTCCGCCGGCGCCGGCCCGCGACCGGTGCGGGTCAGCCCTGCAGCGACTCCACGAAGTCGGGGTTCTCGTCCAGCCAGGCCTGGACGCCCTCGGCGTAGCGGCCCTCGCCGTACTCGTTGACGACGGTGTCCTCCAGCGACCCGTACTGCTCGTCGGTCAGCGAGAAGTTCGACATCATCTCCGCCACCTCGGGCATCTCCTCGGAGAAGCCGGCGCGCGCGAGGCTGTTGAGGGTCTCCGGCTCGCCCATGGCGCCCTTCGGGTCCTCGAGGTCCTTCACGGGGAACGAGCTGTTCGCCCAGAACGGCCGCCACAGCGTGACGACGATGTCCTCCTGGGCCTCGGTGGCGGACTGCAGCTCGGCGAGCATCGCCGCCGTCGACGACGTCTGCAGCTGGTAGTCCTCCAGCCCGTACTCGGGGATGGCCACCTCCTGCACCTGCTCGGTCAGCCCGGCGCCGGGCTCGATGCCGACGATGCGGCCGCCGAAGCGGTCGACGTTGGCGGGCAGCTCCTCGATGGAGGTGATGTCGGTGTACTCCGGGACCGCCATGGTCAGGACGGCCCCCTCGTACCAGGCCCCGAGGTCCTCGATGTCCTCGCCGTACTCCTCCATGTAGCTGGCGTGCGTGACCTGCGGCCAGCCGGAGGGGTAGACGTCGACGTCGCCGCCGGCGAGGCCCGCGTACAGCGGGGCCGCGTCGGACAGCTCCGTCATCTCCACGGTGTACCCCTCGGACTCGAGGACGTTCTCCCACAGGTACGCGGTGCTCAGGCCGTCGGTCCAGCCGGGCAGGAAGCCGAGGGTGACGGTGCCACCGCCCGCGGCGTCGGTGCCGGTGGTGGCAGCGGTGTCGGCCTCATCGCCACCGCAGGCGGTGGCGGTCAGCCCCAGGGCGATGAGCCCTGCGGCGACGCGGGAGGAGCGCGTGAACTTCGTCATCGGTGGGTGGTTCCTCTTCTTCGACGGCCGCGTGCGCGGGTGCGCACGCGCGGTGGATCGGGTGGGGGCGCGGCGCGGGGCCGTCCCTCCCCGGGACGTCAGGCCGTGGTCGTGGTGACCGGTTCGACGGGCTCGAGGTCGCGCCGGGCGCGCGCCCGGCCGAGCAGGCCGCCGCCGCTGTTGAAGGAGGCGGTGAGCCTGTCCAGGTAGATGGCGAGGACGACCACGGACAGCCCGGCCTCGACGCCCTGGCCGATGTTCAGGCGGGAGATGGCGGCGGTGACCTCCGAGCCGAGGCCCTCGGCGCCGATGAGCCCGGCGATGACCGCCATGGACAGCGCCAGCATGATGACCTGGTTGATCCCGGCCATGATGGTGGGCAGCGCGAGCGGCAGCTGGATCCCGCGCAGGACCTGCCACGGGGAACTGCCGAACGCGTGACCCGCCTCGACGACCTCCTGGTCGACCTGCCGGATGCCCAGTTCCGTCAGCCGGACTCCCGGCGGGAGGGCGAAGATGACGGTGACGATGACACCGGGGACGAGCCCGATGCCGAACAGGACGACGGCGGGCACGAGGTAGACGAACGCCGGCATCGTCTGCATGAAGTCGAGCACGGGTTTCACCACCGCGCTCACCCGGGGGTTCCGGGCGGCGAGCACCCCGACGGGCACGGCGATCACCGTGGCGATGACGGCGGCGGTGAGGATGAGCGCAAGCGTCTGCATCGCCTGCGTCCACAGGCCCATGCTGATGACCAGCAGCAGCCCGGCGAACGACGCGACGGCGAAACCGACCGAGCGGACGAGGGCCCCGAGCAGCGCCAGCAGGGCGGCCAGCACGAGGGCCGGCAGGACGAGCAGGCCGGCGGTGATCCCCTCGACGGTCCACTCGGTGGCCGTCGACACGGCGTCGAAGACGGGCTCGAAGTTGTCGGTCACCCAGTCGAAGACGGTCTCGACGGCGTCGCCGACGGGGATGCGCGGGATCAGCGTTCCCTCGGCGTCAGCCACGGGAGCCCTCCTTCTCGGTGGAGCGGTCGTGGTCGCCGGCCGCGAGGCCGCGACCGGTGCCCGCCGCGCCGCTGAGCGCGGCGAGCAGGTCCGAGGCGGTGATGCGGCCGACGGGCGGGCCGGCGCCGTCGACGACGAGGAGCGGGTGGGTGCTCTGCGCTGCGAGCTGGAGCAGGTCGGCCACCGGTGTGGTGGCACCGACCCGCTGGGCCTCAGCGTGGACGTCGCCCACGAACGGGGTCATGACGTCCGCGGCGGTGAAGACCCGGCCGCGGTCGACGTCGGCGAGGAACTGCGCGACGTAGTCGTCGGCGGGCGAGTCGAGGATCTCCTGCGGTGCGCCGACCTGCACGACTCGCCCGTCGCGCATCACCATGACGCGGTCGCCGAGGCGCATGGCCTCGTTGAGGTCGTGGGTGATGAACACGATCGTCTTGCCGAGCTCGCGCTGCAGGCCGAGCAGTTCGTCCTGCATCTCCCGTCGGATCAGCGGGTCGAGCGCGCTGAAGGCCTCGTCCATGAGCATGAGGTCGGTACCGGCCGCCAGCGCGCGCGCCAGCCCCACGCGCTGCTGCATCCCGCCGGACAGTTGTGCCGGAGAGCTGTCGGCGCGCTGCCCCAGCCCGACGCGCTCGAGCGCCTCGCGGGCGGTGCGGTGCCTCTCCCGGCGGTCGACGCCCCGGACCTCCAGGGCGTAGGCCGCGTTGTCCAGGACGCTGCGGTGCGGCAGGAGGGCGAAGTGCTGGAAGACCATGCTCATGCGTTCCTGGCGCAGCTTGCGCAGGCCGCGGTCGTCCAGCCCGGTGAGTTCGTCACCACCGACGTGGACCGTCCCGGCGGTGGGTTCCAGCAGCCCGTTGAGCATCCGGATGAGGGTGGACTTGCCCGAACCGGACAGGCCCATCACGACGAAGATCTCGCCGGGTTCCACCTGCAGGTCGACGTCGATGACGGCGGGGGAAGCTCCCGTGCGGCGGACGTCCGCCAAGGACGCACCTTCGCGCAACCGGTCGACGGCCGCCGCCGGTCTGCGCCCGAACACCTTGAACAAGCCGCGTGCACGTACCGCCGGCACGATCACCTCTCTCGTCGACCTCGTCCCGCGCCGGGCGCACCACCGCGCCGGCCCCAGCCGACGGGCGCGTGCCCGGACGCAGCGGACCACCGCGGCGCGCCCCCTGGGGCGAACGCTCTGGCGCTCGAGCCCGCGGGGCACCGGCGGGGCGTCCCACCCCGGCCCACCACTCCTGCGACACCGTCGGGGTGTCGCGGTCCGGCTCCCGACGCTAATCGAGGGCTGATCCCCTCACCAACCTCGGGTGGTCTCGTATTGGTAACGATCGGTCGGTTCGCCGGGCGGAATCATCTTCGGTGTCCTAGAGAGGCGCTGTACCGCAACGCTTGTCGAACGACGCGTCCGGTCGGTGCGCGCCGGCCGATCCTCGCCTCCCCGGGTGGGGGAACTGCGCCGTCCGGACAAGATGGGCACTCCACGTTCAAGAATCATTGCTCATAGTGACCGGTTTGGTGAGGTCGACGGGCAGGAAACGGCGTGGCGCGAGACCCAGCACCAGGCCGCCGGCCACCACCACCACTCCCGCCCACACCACCACCCCGGGCACCGCCCCGACCAGCAGCACCCCGCTGCCCGCGGCCGCCACCGGGGCCACCCCGGTGAGCAGTCCGGACCGGCCCGCACCGAGGCGCCGCACGGCGGAGTACCAGAGCACGAACGCCACCGCGGTGACCCCGACGGCGAGGTGGGCCGTGGCGAGCAGGTCCGCAGCCGTGAGAGCGAGCACGGCAGCCGGGCCGTCGACCACCAGGGCGAGCGCGCCGAACGCGAGCGCCGCCAGCCACGTCGCGTGCACCGACACGCCCCACGCGCCGTGCCGTGCGAGCACCGGCACGGCCAGCAGCGTGAAACCCGCCTCGCACGCCAGCACCAGCAGCGCCCACGCCAGCCCGGTGGCGTCGCTTCGGCCGAAACCCTGCACGAGCACCGCCCCACCGGTGACGACCGCGGCCGCCGCCACGGTGCGGGGTCCCGGTCGCCGCCGTTCCAGCAGCGGCCCGATCAGCGCCAGCAGCAGCGGGACCCCGGCCACGGCGACGCCGATCACCACGGGCTCGGCGTGCGCGGCGCCGCGCACCAGCGCCACGTTGAACACCACCAGCCCGACCGCGCAGACCCCCGCCAGCCAGGCCCACTCCGCCCCGCGCGGGCGGTGCAGGCGCTGCCCGCTCGCGCGGGCGGCGGCGAGCAGCAGCAGGGACGCCACCGCGTACCGCAGGGCCTGGGCCGTCCACAGCGGTGCGTCGACCAGGACGCCCGACACGGCGGTGCTGCTGCCGACCAGGGCCATCGCGGCCGCACCGGCGAGCACCGCGGACCACCGCCGGGTGCTGCGGGGAGGGGCGGGGGACAGGCAGGCGGGGGAGGAGGTCACGAGTGGGATGCTGGCCGCGCGGTGGACCCCTCGACAGGTCCGATCGCGAGCGGGTCGAGTGGACCAGTGGTCGAGCGGAGCGGGACGGGAGCGCGGGTGGACGGGGCGGGCGCCGACTTCCTGTCCCTGGACGTCCGTTCCGTGCCGCGCGGGCGGATCACCGAGGAACTGGTGCGGCGGCTGCGGGAGGCGGTGGCCGAGGGGCGTCTCGCGCCGGGTGACGCGCTGCCGCCCACCCGGGTGCTCGCCGGCGACCTGGGCGTCTCGCGCGGGGTGGTCGTGGAGGTGTACCGGCGCCTGGCCGACGAGGGGCTCGTCGCCGCCCGCACCGGGTCGGCGACGCGGGTGCTGGCGGGAGCGAACCCCACCCCGCCGGGGGTTCCCGCCGAACCTGGGCCGCCACCGCCCACGACGGGCGTGGAGTTCGACCTCGCACCGGGCGTGCCCGACGTGGCGGCGTTCCCGCGCGCGGCGTGGCTGCGCGCCGAGCGGACCGTGCTGCGCGAGGCCACCGGCGCCGACCTCGGCTACGGCGACCCGCGCGGCCACCCCCGGTTGCGCGGTGAACTCGCCGGCTGGCTGGCCCGCACCCGCGGGATGCGCGTCGGTGCCGAGGACGTGCTCGTGGTCGCGGGCGTCGCGCAGTCCCTCGCGCTGCTCGCGCAGGTCCTGCGCGCCCGGGGCGTGACGCGGATCGGTGTGGAGGACCCCGGGGCGCGCGGCGCCCGCGAAGCCCTGGCGCACTGGGGGTTGCAGCTCGAACCCGTCCCGGTGGACGGGCACGGCGCGCGCGTCGACGCGCTCGCGCGCAGCGGGGTGGAGGCGGTGCTGCTCACGCCCGCGCACCAGTTCCCCACCGGGGTGGTGCTCGCGCCGCAGCGCCGCCGCGAACTGCTGGAGTGGGCGCGCGGCGGGAACCTCGTCGTCGAGGACGACTACGACGCCGAGCACCGCTACGACCGGGCACCCGTGCCGGCGCTGCACGCCTCCGCCCCCGAGCACGTCGCCTGCACCGGCAGCACCTCGAAGACCCTGGCTCCCGGGGCGCGCATCGGCTGGCTCGTCGCACCGCACCGGTTGCGGGGCGACCTGGTGGCGGCCAAGCACGCCGCCGACCTCGGCAACCCCGCCCTGCCGCAACTCGTGCTCGCCGAGCTCATCGCCGCCGGTGACCTGGAACGCCACGTGCGTCGGGTCCGGGCCCGCCAGCGCGCCCGCCGGGACGCGCTGCTGGCGGCGCTGCACCGCCACCTTCCCGCGGCACGGGTCGAGGGGGTCGCGGCCGGGTTGCACCTGCTCGTGACGCTGCCGCACCGGGAACCCGGCAGCGACGTGGAGCTCGCCGTGCGCGCCGCCGGGGTGGGGGTCCTCGTGCACCCGTTGTCGTGGCACCGGGTGCGGCCGGGGCCGCCCGGGTTGCTGCTGGGGTACGCGGCGACCACGCCCGACGCTCTGGTGGAGGCGGTGCGCCGGATCGCGCCGCTCGTCACCGCCGCCCGTCCGTGACGTAACACGAGCGTCACAGCGGTTAACCGGACCGAAAGATGGATGCAGCAGTGTATCCAGGCATGGACACAGCAGCGGCTCCCGTTCGAGGCCGCAAGGAGCCGGCCCGGGCGCGCGTCTACCGCGAACTGCGCGACGAGGTCATGACGGGCCTGTGGTCGCCGTTCGAGCCGCTGACCGAGGAGCGCATCGCCGAGCGCATGCAGGTGTCACGCACCCCCGTGCGCGACGCTCTCGCCCGCCTGCAGGCGGACGGGCTCCTCGTGAAGCGGGGGAGCACCCTCTTCGTCTACACCCCCAGCCACGCCGAGCTCACCGGGTTGTACGAGCTGCGGATCACGCTGGAGCGGCGCGGTGTCGAGCGCGCCATCGAGGACCCCACCATCAAGCACGACCGTGCCGTCCTGGAACCGGAACTGCACCGGTGGTACACGCTGCGGGAACAGCCTCCCGCACCGGACGCCGGGTTCGTCACCCACGACGAGAGGTTCCACGTCACGCTGCTGCGCTCCGCCGGCAACGAGCAGCTCGTGCAGGCGCTGAGCACCGTCAACGGGCGCATCCGCTCGGTGCGCATGCACGACTACCTGACCGAGGACCGCATGACCGCGACGATCGCCGAGCACGTCGAGATCGCCGAACTCCTCCTCTCCGGCCGGCTCCCCGCTGCGCTGGAACGGCTGCGCCGGCACGTCGGAGCGTCGCAGCAGGTCGTCATGGCCCGCGCCGCCCAGTCCCTCGCCATGACCCGCATGGCCCGCGACCACCAGGAGCACCACCCGTGACCACACCTGACCCTTCGCCGACCCGGGCGGTGCGCACCGCGTACCAGCGCATCGCCGTCGACGGCGACCCGAACGTCTGGATCACCCTCCTCGACGAGGAGGCCGCCCTCGAGCGGGCGCGCGAGGTGGAGGACGACCTCGCCCGCGGTGAGCAGCGACCGCTGGCCGGGTACGTCTTCGCCGTCAAGGACAACATCGACGTCGCCGGGCTGCCGACGACGGCGGCGCACCCGGGTTTCCGTCGCGTCGCCGAGCGCACCGCGACCGCCGTGCAGCGCCTGCTGGACGCCGGTGCCGTCCTCGTCGGCAAGACGAACCTGGACCAGTTCGCCACCGGCCTGGTCGGCACGCGCAGCCCCTACGGCGTCGTGCGCAGCGCCGTCGAACCCCAGCGGGTCTCCGGTGGCTCCAGCGCCGGGTCCGGCGCCGCCGTGGGCGCGGGGCTCGTGGACTTCGCCGTCGGCACCGACACCGCCGGGTCCGGGCGGGTGCCGGCCGCCTTCAACGGGATCGTCGGCGTGAAGCCCACCCTCGGACTGGTCCCCGCCGACGGGGTGCTGCCCGCGTGCCCGTCGTACGACACCGCCACCGTCTTCGCCCGCGACCTGGCCCTGGCGGCGACCGTGACGCGCACGATGGCCGGGCCCAGCGACCTCGACGCGCACAGCCGCCCGTGGCCGGCGAGCGCCCCGTTGGCCGCCCCGGAGCGCCCCGTGGTGGGGGTTCCGCGCGCGGAGGACCTCAGTGCGCTGTCGCCGGCGCTGCGCGAGGCGTTCGCGGCCGCGTGCCGGCGCGCCGAGTCCACCGGTGCGGTGCTGCGGGAGGTCGACCTGACGGTGTTCCTGCGGGCGGCGCGCCTGCTCTACGACGGGGGCCTCGTCGCCGAGCGCGCCTACTCCTTCGGGCGCTTCCTGGCCGAGAACCCCGACGGTGCCGATCCCAGCGTCGCCTCCATCGCCGAGCGCGCCGGTCGCGTCAGCGGGGTGGACGTCGTCGCCGCCCAGCAGGAGCTGCTGGAGCTGACCGCAGCGGGCCGCCGCCTGATGGACGGCGTCACCGCACTGCTGCTGCCCACCGCCCCCGAGCACCCGCTGATCGAGGACGTGCAGGCCGATCCCCTGGTTGTCAACGCGCGACTGGGCACCTACACGAACTTCGTCAACCTCATGGACATGGCCGCTGTCGCCGTCCCGGCCGCCCACGTCCCCGGGGAAGGGTTGTTCGGGGTCAGCGTCGTCACCCGTGCCTTCGAGGACCAGGTGGCCGTCGACCTGGCCGCGCGCCTGATGGACGTGCCCACCGCACAGGTCTTCGACGAAGCGGTACCGCTGGCCGTCTTCGGGGCGCACCTGCGCGGGCAGCCCCTCAACACCCAGCTCCAGGCACTGGGAGCCCGCTTCGACGGCTCGATCCGCACCACCGGCGACTACCGGATGCACGCCCTGCCCGGCACGCCCGCCAAACCCCTCGTCTCCCGGGTCGCCCCCGGTACCGGCGCGGAACTGCCCGGCGAGCTCTGGCTGCTGAGCACCCAGGCCCTGGGGGAACTGCTGACGACGCTGCCGCGCCCGTTGGCGCTCGGGCGCGTGGACCTGGCCGACGGCCGGCAGGTCCTCGGCTTCACCGGCCAGCCCACGGGCCGCGAGGAGGACATCACCGCCTCCGGCGGGTGGCTGGCGCACCTCACCGCCCGGCACCGCCCGGTCGACGCCCCCGGCGCCGACCCCGCTCTGCAGCCCGCCTGAACACCCCGACCACCTCCACCCCGCCCCTCCCCGATCGCCCCCGGAGGCCCCACCGTGCGCACCACTCTCCGCTCCGCCGCCGCCATCGCGGGCCTGACCGTCCTGGTGAGCGCCTGCGCGGCGCCCACCAGCACCACAGGCGCCGCCCAGGAGGAGGGCACCGTCACCGTCGGCACCCTGCGCGGGCAGCCCCACCTGTACACCCCGTACTTCTACGAGGAGTTCGCCCCCGAGGGCACCGACGTGGAGGTGGTGCTGTTCGACAGCTCCACCGACATCAAGAACGCCGTCGTCTCCGGCGCCGTCGACTTCGGGGTGGCCGGCGCCCCCTCCGCGCTGGCCGGGGTGGCCGCCGGTCAGCAGGTGCGGGTCATCGCCTCCTCCGCCGACGGGGGCACCGGCATCGTGGCCACCCCCGAGGTGCAGTCGCCGGAGGACCTTCGGGGCAAGCGGATCGGGTACCCCCGCGGCGCTTCGCAGGAGATCCTGCTCAAGCTGGCCCTGCGGGAGCAGGGGATCGACCCCGACGCGGACGTGGAACTGGTCAACCTGCCGTTCTCCGACATGGCCGACGCGATGGCCACCGGGCAGATCGACGCGTTCTCCAGCGCCGAGCTGGGGCCGTCGATCGCCAAGCAGGCCGGTGCGCACGACGTCCTGTCGCCGTACGAGTCGCCGGTGGCGAAGGTCAACATCGTCCTGATGACCGCGCAGGGCACCATCGAGGACGACCCCGCCACGGTGCAGGACGTCGTCGACGCCCACATCCAGGCCACCGAGCACATCGAGGCGGACCGCCAGGACTGGGTCGACGGGGTGGTGGACACCTTCGGCATCGACCGGGCCGTGGTGGAGACGTCCACGCAGAACATCTGGCCGCGCTGGGACCTGCCGCAGGAGTACCGCGACCAGGTCTCCGCCCTGGCCGACGAGATGGTCGCCTTCGACCAGCTGCCGTCCCAGCCGGATCGCGAGGCGATCTTCGACACCACCTTCGTGGACTCCAGCGAGTTCGCGGGCTGAACCGACCGCCGACCGAGCCCGGAGGAACCATGAGCACCAGCACGACCGCCGCCGTCAGCCCTCCTCCCACCGCGTCCACCGCACCCGCCGGCGGCGAGCGCCCCCGCAGCGGGCGCCGCCCGCCGTGGCGCACCTGGTTGCTCGCCGTGCCCGTGCCCGTCGTCCTGCTGCTGCTGTGGGACCGCGGCGTGGCCGGGGCGTGGACGCTGCCGCTGGGCATCCAGATGGGTTTCCTGCCCGAGCCGCTGCAGGTGGCGCGCCGTCTCGCCGACCTGGCCTTCGGCGGCCTGGTCGAGGACTCCTACAGCCGGACCCTGTGGATCCACCTGTACGCCAGCAGCCTGCGCGTGGTGCAGGGTTTTCTGCTGGCCGTCGTGCTCGCCGTGCCCCTGGGCATCGTGATGGGCCGCTCCAGCGTGCTGTTCCGGATGCTGGAACCGACGATCAACCTGGTGCGGCCCATCCCCGTGACCGCCTGGGCCCCGCTGTCCCTGCTCATCATCGGCTTCGGGGACCGGTCCACCATCTTCCTGGTGTTCCTGGCCGCCTTCTTCCCCGTCCTGCTGAACACCATCACCGGTGTCCGCCAGGTCCCGCAGCGCCTGCTGGAAGCGGCCGCGATGCTCGGCACGCCCGCGGTCCAGGCCCTGTACAAGGTCGTCCTGCCCGCCGCCGTGCCCAGCATCGTCAGCGGCCTGAGGATCGCGCTCGGGCTGGCGTGGGTCATCCTGGTCGTCGGCGAGACCGTCGGCATCAACGTCGGCCTCGGCGCGATGATCACCCAGGCGCGCGACCAGTCGCGCACCGACCTCATCATCTGCGGGATGGTCGTCATCGGCCTGGCCGGTTTCCTCGCCGACCGGCTGCTCGTGCTGCTGGTCCGGCTCGTCGCCGGACGACGCCCCCTCGTCAACCCCTGAGCCCGCCCGAACCCCGGAGACCACGATGGTGAAGATCGGCACACCCCGTCCGGCCCGTCCGGCGGACATCAGCGTCCGAGCGCTGGTCAAGCAGTACCCCGGCACGTCGAGCCCGGCCATGGCCGGCGTGGACCTCGACATCGCCGCCGGCGAGTTCGTCTGCGTCGTCGGTGCCAGCGGCTGCGGCAAGTCGACCCTGCTGCGCATCCTCGCGGGTTTCGAGGACGCCACCGCCGGGCAGGTCACCGTGTCGACCGAACCGGTGCGCGGGCCGGGCCCCGAGCGGGGCGTGGTCTTCCAGGACTACGGTCTCTTCCCCTGGCTGACCGTCGCGGAGAACGTCGCCTACGGGCCCCGCCAGGCCCGGCTCGCCAAGCGGGAGGTCACCGCCCGCACGGAGCGGGCGCTGGAGACGGTGGGGCTCAGCCGCCTCGCCTCGTCCTTCCCCCAGCAGCTCTCGGGCGGGATGCAGCAGCGCGTCGCCATCGCCCGGGTCCTGGCCAACCAGCCCGCCGTCCTGCTCATGGACGAGCCGTTCGGCGCGCTGGACGCGCTGACCCGCTCCTCGCTGCAGCGCGAGCTCAAGCGCATCCACCGCGAGACCGGAACCACCGTCGTGTTCGTGACGCACAGCGTCGAGGAGGCCGTCTACCTCGCCGACCGGGTCGTGGTCATGGCCGGCGGCACCTCCCACGGGAACTCCGGGTACGTGCGCGAAGTGGTCGAGATCGGCCTCCCCGAACCGCGGGACGTGACCGGTGAGGCCTTCAACGAGCTCAAGCGCCGCATCGACCGGCTGATCCACCTGCCCAACGCCACCGCTCCGGCACCCCGCAGCTCCGGTGGTGTGCCGGTGGCGTCCTGACCGGCCCTCAGCGCGCCCGGGCCCACTCCTGCAGCGCGTCGGGTTCCAGCGGACGGGAGAAGAAGTACCCCTGCACGAAGTCGCACCCCATCTCCACGAGGGCGTCGAGCTGCTCGCGCGTCTCCACGCCCTCGGCGACCGCGCGCACCCCCACCGCGTGGGCGAGCTGCACGCACGTGCGCACGATCGCGGTGTCGCCGTCGTTCACCCCCAGGCCCGTGACGAACGAGCGGTCGATCTTCAGCTCGTCGACGGGGAAGCGCTGCAGGTACGTCAGGCTCGCGTACCCGGTGCCGAAGTCGTCCACGGCGATGCCGACGCCGAGCGCCTTCAGCGCCGCCAGCGTCGCCGCCGCCGCGTCCGGGTCGGTCACCAGCGCCGTCTCGGTCACCTCCAGGACCAGCAGGTCCGCCGCCAGGCCGTGGCGGGTCAGCACCGCCGTCACCGCGTCCACCAGGCCCGGGTCGGTCAGCTGGCGGGTGGACAGGTTCACCGCCACCTCGACCGTCGCGTGCCGCGGGTCGCGGGCCCAGGCGGCGGCCTGGGCGACGGCCGCGTCGAGCACCCACGCGCCGAGCTCGCGCACCAGGCCCGACTGCTCGGCCAGGTCGATGAACGCCGCCGGCGGCAGCAGCCCGCGCTCGGGGTGCTGCCAGCGCACCAGCGCCTCGACGCCCGTCGCGGCGCCGTCGCGCAGGCCGACGCGCGGCTGGTAGTGCAGGCGCAGTTCACCGCCGGCGATGCCGCGGCGCAGTTCCCCCAGCAGGCGCAGGCGGTCGACGGCCTCGTCGGTGCGGTGCGGGTCGTGCACCTCGACGCGGTTGCGGCCGCGGGCCTTGGCGCGGTGCATCGCCACGCCGGCGTCGTGCAGCAGCCGGTCAGCGGAGTCGCTGCCCGGCGTCGCCACGGCGGTGCCGATGCTCGCGGAGGCGACGATCTCCAGGCCGTCGATGAGCACCGGGACCGTCAGGACCTGAAGGATCCGCTCGGCCAGGCCGCGGCACCGCTGGGCGTCCCCGCAGTCGTCGACGACCGCGAACTCGTCGGCGGACAACCGGGCGACGGTGGCGCCCTCGCGCACCGCCGCCCGCAACCGGCCGGCCACCGTCAGCAGGAGCTCGTCGCCGGCGGCGGTCCCCAGGCTCTCGTTGACGACGTTGAAGTGGTCCAGGTCCACGACCAGCACGGCCGGGCGCGCCCCGGGCTCGGCCAGCGCGGCCTCCAGGCGGACGGACAGCCCCGCCCGGTTCGACAACCCCGTCAGGGGGTCCTCCAGCGCGCGCCGGCGCGCGTCGGCCTCCGCGGCGGCGCGGCGGTTCTCGGACTCCTCGGCGCGGTGCAGCGCGGCGACGAGCGCCTTCTCGTGGGCGCGGCGCTCGGGAGCGCTGAACACGATGATCCGCACCTCGGCGTCCGCGCCGGCGCGCGCGGGCACACGGGTGGCGGTGATCAGCGCCGGTCGGCGCGTGCGGTCGGCGGCGGTGATCTCGACGACCACCTCGCTGACGCTGCCGGTCGTGCCGAGCCGAGGAGCGCAGTGCGCCGACCACAGGATCCGGTCACCCACCGGCAGCAGGCGCCCGAACGCCGAGCCCAGCAGGTCCTCACGCCGGTACCCGGACCAGGCCAGGAACGTGGTGTTGGCGCGGGTGATGCGCCCGTCGTCGCTCGTCGTGAGGTACCCGCAGGGGGCGTCGTCGAACAGTTCCGCGAAGTCGCCGGTGCCCTCCGGTGCCGCGGTGGCGGAGGGGGCGGCGGCCGTCACGTCCACGCGGGCAGGTGCGCGAGGATCGCCGCCGCCGTCTCGGCGGGCTCGCTGACGTGGGGGCAGTGCCCGGACGCCCGCAGCGTCACCAGCGTCGCGTGCGGGAGCCGGGCCACGACCTCCCGGACCGCCGAGTCGGGGGCGAGGGCGTCGTCGCGGCACTGCAGCACGACGGTCGGCACACCCACGCGGGTCAGCAGCTCGCGGGAGTCGGTGTGGAACGTGGCCCGCGCGAAGTCGCGAGCGGTGGAGGGGTCGAGCTGGCGGAACGAGCCGGTGAACTCCTCGCCGAGCTCCGGGCGGTCCGGGTTCCCCATGATCATGGGGGCGACGGCCGCGGTCCACGAGAGGTAGTTGTGGTCCAGCGACGCCAGCAGTTCCTCGACGTCCTCGGCCGAGAACCCCCCGTCGTAGCCGGTGGCGGGGTCGTCGACGTAGCGGGCCGACGGGGCGATCATCACGATCTGGCGGAGGCGCTCCGGGACGCGCAGCGCGGTGCGCGCGGCGATCATCGAGCTGACGCTGTGGGCGACCACCACGACGTCGCGCAGGTCCAGCTCCTCGCAGACCTCCGCGAGGTCCGCCGCGTACCCGTCGAGGCTGCGGTACTTCTCGCGCTCGTAGGCGGCCGGGTCGAAGCGCCCGGCGCCCGCCTGGTCCAGCAGCACGACGCGGTGCTCCGCGAGGAAGGGGGGCAGCAGCCGCTGCCACATGTCCTGGTTCGACCCGAAACCGTGCAGGAACAGCACCACCGGGCCGTCCGGGCGGCCGTGCACGGTCACGTCGTTGCGCGCGCTCGCGCTGCCCGGGCCTGCGGGAGCGGGGACGGTGCTCACACCGGTTCCTTCCACGGGGGACGTCTGGCGCGGGGGGTCGGACCAGTCCACGTGGTGTCGGCAGGCACCTACCGGGCCTTGAGCCCGGTTCCCGGTGCGTCCCGCGGAACCCCGCGCGCGGGAAGCAGCGGAGCGCCGGGAGCGTTGGAACGGGTGAGGCCCCGAACAGGTGGGCCCCACCCCCTCGAACCCCGCCAGGAGGCCACGGTGAAGGGTGATCTCGTGGAGATCGTCGTCGAGGCAGGTGGCGACACCCGCACGTACCAGGTCGAGGCGACCCGCGCGGGCCGCCGCGTGGATGTCGCGCACGGGCGCGGCCTCGTGGAGGTCACCGAGGTGACCCGCGGCGGGACCGCCGTGCGCACCGCCCGGTTCATGGCCGCGCGCGTCATCGCGCTCGTGGAGCACCCCGCACCGCGGCACACCGCCGAGGACGACGACGAGACGGTGACGCCGCTGCGGGTCACCGCCTGACCGCGACCCCCCGGGGCCCGCGCGGCCTCCACCGGCCGCGGGGGCGTCGTCGCTCGCGAGCGCCGGTGGCCGCGGTGGTCGTGGTCCTGGCGGCCGGTGCGGCCCACGCCCTGGCGACGCCGGAGCCCCGGGCCCGGCGGGTCGGGTGCGGCGAGACGATCACCGCTGACGTCCGCCTCGCCGCCGACATGAGGTGCCCCGGGCCCAGCGGGCTGGTCGTGGCCGCCGACGGCGTCGAGGTCGACCTCGACGGTCACGAGATCACCGGCCCCGGTCTGGTGGTGGGCCGCTCCGCCGCCGCCCACGGGATCTCGGTCGAGGCCCACGACGTCACGGTCCGCGGCGGTCGCGTCGCCGGCTGGGACGTCGGCGTCCGGGTGGGGTGGGGCAGGTCCCCGCGCAGCGCGGCGCTGGTGGGCGTGCGGCTGGAGTCTGACGGGGTGGGTGCCGTCGTCGCCGACGGGAGTTCCCTGTTCATCACCACGTCCCTGCTCCGCGGCAACAACACGGGCGTCACCGCACAGGGGCAGTTGGCCATCCACCGTTCGAGGGTCGAGGAGAACTTCACGGGCGTGGCCGTCCAGTCCGGCGAACCCGGAGGGCCGTTCACCCTGCGGGACAGCGTCGTGCAGCGCAACAACATCGGGGTGATGTGCCACCGCCCGGGTTTCCTCGTCGAGCGCAGCACGTTCACCTTCAACGACACCGCGCTCCTCGCGAGCGGCTGCCGGCCGTCGGTGGTGCGGGGCTCCGCGTTCGACCGCAACGGCGACCACCTCTGGCTCGACCAGCCCGACGACCTCGTCGTCGTCTGCACGTCGTTCACCCTGCGCGGCGGTCCGGAGGAGGTCCCGGTGCGGCCCTGCGGGGCTCGGTCCGGGTGGTCGCCGGGAGCGGGGGGAGCCGGCGAGGGGTGAGGACGGGAGGTGGACGTCACCAGCACGGGCCCCTTCTGTCCATCGCTGTAATCGCCCGTCTCGCTGGTCGCTCGTACGCGCGCACCCGGTCGTGCCTGCACCGCCTCGCGGAGCACGGGCTGCTGCTGGCCGAGGACACCGGGCCGGCCGTCCTGTACCGCTTGAACCGCCACCACGTGCTGGCCGGTGCGGTGCTCCAGATCGCCGTCGCCGGAGATGCAGTGGACGAGTGGCTCTCCCGGCGCCTCGCCCAGTGGTCGCCGGCGCCCCGTGCAGCCGTGCTCTTCGGTTCGTGGGCGCGCGGCGAAGCCGGCCCCGGCAGCGACGTCGACCTGCTGCTCGTGCGCGACGACGACGTCGACCCCGACGGGCCGTGGGGTGAGCAGGTGCACCGCACGGGAGGGGACCTGGAAGCGTTCACGGGCAACGCGGTCCAGTTCGTGCAGTTGACCGGCCGTCAGCTCGCCCAGGCGGTCGACCAGGAGCAGCCGCTCGTCACCGGTCTCCGCGCGGACGGTCGTGTCCTCCTCGGTCCTGCCCTGCAGGTGCTCCTCCGCGCGGGTACGCGGTCGTGAGCACTCGGAGCACCCGTACCGGTGCGTGCACCGCGGGGGAGGATCGGATCAGCGAGCGGTGGCGGTGAAGCGCTCCGGCCGGAACGGCTCCAGCAGCGCCACGCGCTCGCCCAGCACCTCGCGGGCGGTGAACTCCCCGAGCACCAGCCCGAGGGTCGCACCGCTGTGGGTGAACAGCACGTGCAACCCGGGCACCTCGCGCAGCTCGCCGGCGACGGGCTCGCCGTCGCCGGGGATCGGCTTGGGCCCCACGCCCCGGCGCGCCGCCTCCAGGCGGGGGTTGCCGGCCAGGACCCTCGACGCCTCGTCCAGCAACCCGGTGACCGTGGAGCCGCGCACCTCGAACTCGCCGTCGCCGCGCACCACGACCTCCTGCTCCGACCAGCCGGAGTCCAGCACGAACGTGCCGTGCGGGGTGGGGCGGATCGCCACCCGCGGGGTGTTCAGGACCGCGCGCAGCGGGTGCTCGATCCGCTGGGTCTCCAGCAGCAGCGAGACGGGGGAGGACTCCGGCAGGTGCACCGCCAGTCCAGCGAGGTCGCGCGGCACCCGCGGACCCGTCGCCCACACCACCGCGTCGGCGGCGAACGTGCGCCCCGAGGCGGTCGCCACACCCGTGGCGCGGCCACCGGTGAGGACGGGCCGGGCACGGCCGGTGCCGGTGTGCACCTCGCCGCCGGCGGCGCGCACCTGCTCCAGCAGCGCCTCCACGAGCAGCGGCAGGTCCACCCACCCCTCGCCCGGGTTGAACACCGCACCCTCCTCGGCGACGGCGGTGACGTCCACACCGGGGGCCCAGGCGGCGACCTCGTCCCGGGAGAGCCACACCGAGTCGTAGCCGATCGAGAGCTCGTGGGCGTGGCGCTCGCGGTGGCTCTCGCCCGGTGCGGCCCACGTCAGGCCGCCGTCGAAGCGGACCCGGTCGCTGAGACCCGTGCGGGCGGCGAACGTGCGGTAGCGGTCGAGGGCGACGGTGCGCAGCCGGTGGTACGCGTCGCTGCGCGCGCCGGCGGAGTTCAGCCAGGACAGCGAGCGCCCGCTGGCGCCGGAGGCGATCGCCGCCTCGGTCACCAGGTCCACGCGGGCGCCGGCGCGGACCAGGTGCGCCGCGGTGGACGCGCCCAGGACGCCGCCACCGACGACGACCACGCGCGGGGCGCCGGGGCGGGCGGGACGAGCGGGGAACGCGGTGCTGACGGTGCTCACCACCCCATCCTGCCCCGGTGCGACACCCGCTCCGCCGCGCCTCCTCCCGCGGTGATCAAGGAAGTGGCAACTTCCTNCCGCGGGGACGGGGTGGGGAGGGCGGGGTGGGGGTGGGGTGGGGTCAAGCGCCGGTGGTGGGGGTGTGCAGGACCCCGTCGACGCGGCGGGGGATGCCGGTGAACCCCTCGGTCAGCTCGGCCGGCAGCACCTCGTCGGGAGCGCCCTGCCACGTCACCGGCCGCAGGAACCGGCGGATCGCGCTGGTGCCCACCGAGGTGTGCTGGGAGTTCGTCGAGGGCCAGGGGCCGCCGTGGTGCTGCGCCCACGACACGGCCACCCCGGTGGGGTAGGCGTCGAACAGGATGCGCCCGGCGTGGTCGCGCAGCGCCCGCGCCACCGTGGCCGGCAGCTCCGTCTCGCCCTGCCCGCGCTGCACCGTCGCCGTCAGCGAGGACGGCACGCCCTCCAGCGCCGCGAGCAGCTGCTCCTCGCCCTCGTAGCGCACCACGGTGCTCACCGGGCCGAAGCACTCCTCCGTCACGCCGTGCGGGAGGTCCGCCGCGTCCGCCGACAGCAGCAGCGGCACCGCGGTGAAACCCTTCGCGCCCTGCGGCTGCGCGCCGCGGGCGATCTCCTTCACGCCCGGCAGCTGCGCCAGCTCGGCGCTGGTGCTCCCGTAGGTGTTCGCGATGCCCTCGTTGAGCAGGACCTGGGCGGGGGCCTGCGCCACGGCGGTGGTCATGGCGTCGACCACGGCGTCGCCGTCCTGGCCCGCGGGGACGAACACCAGGCCCGGCTTGGTGCAGAACTGACCCGCGCCCAGGGTGAACGAGGCCACGGTCTGCTCGCCGATCTGCTGACCGCGCTCGGCGGCCGCGGCCGGCGTCACCACGACGGGGTTCAGGCTGCTCAGCTCGCCGAAGAAGGGGACGGGGTCGGGGCGGCCCTCGATGATCTGCAGCAGCGCCTTGCCGCCGCGCACGGACCCGGTGAACCCGACGGCCCGCACCGCCGGGTGCGCGACGAGGTCCGCGCCGGCCTGCTGGCCGTGCACGATCGCCAGGGTGCCCTCGGGGGCGCCGAACTCCCGCGCCGCCGCGACCAGGACGTCGAAGACGAGCTGCGAGGTCGCCGGGTGCGAGCCGTGGGCCTTGACGATCACGGGGCAGCCCGCGGCCAGCGCCGAGGCGGTGTCGCCGCCGGGCACGGAGAACGCCAGCGGGAAGTTGCTGGCGCCGAACACCGCGACCGGCCCGATCGGCAGGAGCATCCGCCGCAGGTCCGGGCGCGGGCCCATCGGGGTGTCCCCGGCGTGGTCGATCGTGGCCTCCAGGTAGGAGCCCTCGCGCAGCACCTCGCCGAACAGGCGCAGCTGGTACGCGGTGCGGGTCAGCTCGCCGTTCAGCCGCCCCGCCCCCAGCGCGGTCTCCCGGTCGGCGATCGCTACGACGTCCTCCCGGCGCGCCTCCAGCGCGTCGGCCAGGGTCTCCAGCAGGGCGGCGCGGCGCTCGCGGCCCATCTCCTCCAGGGCGGGGGCGGCGGACAGCGCCGCCTCGCACAGGGCCGCGACCTCCTGCGGGCTCGTCTCGGCGGCGACGACCTCCACGGCCTGGCCGGTGCGGGGGTCGGTGCTGACGACGTCGGTCACGGGGTTCCTCCTCGGTGTTCGGGTGGTCAGCGCTGCAGCGCGGGCCGCTTGGGGTCGAACGTCCAGCCGGGCAGGATCGTTCTCATCGCGGCGGCGTCGTCGCGGGCCCCCAGGCCGTGCTCGACGTGCAGCTCGTGGGCGGCGTCCAGCGCGTCGCGGTCCAGCTCGACGCCCAGGCCGGGCCGGCGGGGCACCTGGATCGCACCGCCCTCGATGCGCAGCGGCTCGGTGGTCAGCCCCTGCCCGTCCTGCCAGATCCAGTGGGTGTCCAGGGCGGTGATCGACCCGGGTGCGGCGGCGCCGACGTGGGTGAACATCGCCAGGGAGACGTCGAAGTGGTTGTTGGAGTGCGAGCCCCACGTCAGGCCGAAGTCGTCGCACAGCTGCGCCACCCGCACCGACCCGCGCATGGTCCAGAAGTGCGGGTCGGCCAGCGGGATGTCGACGGCGTTGGAGCGGACGGCGTGCGCCATCTGCCGCCAGTCGGTGGCGATCATGTTCGTGGCGGTCATCAGCCCGGTGCGGCGGCGGAACTCCGCCATCGTCTCGCGGCCGGAGAAGCCGCCCTCGGCGCCGCAGGGGTCCTCGGCGTAGGCGAGGACGTCGTGCAGCTCGCGGCCCAGGGCGACGGCCTCGTCCAGCAGCCAGGCGCCGTTGGGGTCCAGCGTGATGCGCGCCTGCGGGAAGCGGGCGGCCAGGGCGCGCACGGCCTCGGCCTCCTGCTCGCCGGGGAACACCCCGCCCTTGAGCTTGAAGTCGGCGAACCCGTAGCGCTGCTGCGCGGCCTCGGCGAGGGCGACGACCGCCTCGGGCGTGAGGGCCGGCCGGCGGCGCAGCCGTTCCCAGTCGTCGGCGGGGTCGGGTTCGGTGACGTACGGCAGGCCGGTGGCCTCGGCGTCGGCGACGTAGAACAGGTAGCCGAGCATCGGGACGGAATCGCGCTGCTGCCCCTCGCCGAGCAGTTCGGCGACCGGCACCCCGAGGTGCTGCCCGAGCAGGTCCAGCAGCGCGGACTCCAGGGCGGTGACGGCGTGCACGGTGGTGCGCAGGTCGAACGTCTGCAGGCCGCGGCCGGTGCTGTCGCGGTCGGCGAACTCGCGCTGCACGCGGGCCAGCAGCCGGGCGTACTGCGCGATCGGCTGCCCGATCAGCAGTTCCCCGGCCTCGGTGATGGTGCGGCGGATCGCCTCGCCGCCGGGCACCTCTCCCAGGCCGGTGTTCCCGGAGCTGTCGGTGAGGATCGCGATGTTGCGGGTGAAGCACGGGGCGTGGGTGCCGGACAGGTTCAGCAGCGCGCTGTCGTGCCCGGCGACCGGCACCACCTCGACCGCGGTGACGGTGGGGGTGCGCACCGGCAGCACGGTCCCGGTCATCACTTCTGCTGCACCTTCTCGATCAGGGCGGTCAGCTCGGCCAGTTCCGAGGGGCGCAGGTCGGTCAGGGGCGGGCGCACCCGGCCGCCGTCGCGTCCCACGGCGGTCAGGCCCGCCTTGACGATGGAGACGGCGTAGCCCTTCTGCCGGTCGCGGATGTCCAGGTAGGGGATCACGAAGTCGTTGAGCATCCGGTACACCTCCACCCGGTCCTGGGCGCGCACGGCGGCGAAGAACTCCAGCGCGAACTCGGGCACGAAGTTGTACATCGCCGAGGAGTACGTGGTCACGCCCAGCTGCAGCAGCGGCAGCGCGAACGTCTCGGCGGTGGGCAGGCCCCCCACGTACAGCAGGCGGTCGCCCAGGCGGGCGTAGGTGCGCGTCATCCGCTCGATGTTGCCGACGCCGTCCTTGAGCCCGACGAGGTTCGGGTTGCGGTCGACGGCCTGCTCGACGGTGACGTCCTCCAGCACGGCGTTCGCGCGGCTGTAGACGATGACCCCGAGGTTCGTGGCGGCGCACACGGCGCTGACGTGCTCGACGAGCCCGGCCTGGCTGGCCTCGGTGAGGTACGGCGGCAGCAGCAGGATCCCGTCGGCGCCGGCGGCCTCGGCGGCCCTGGCCTGCTCGACGGCCTGCGCGGTGCCGCCGGTGGCGGAGGCCACCACGGGGACCTTCCCGCCGATCTCCTCGACCGCGACCCGCACGACCCGCTCCAGCTCCGCGGAGGTCAGCGAGAACCCCTCGCCCGTGCCGCCGCCGGCGAACAGGCCCGCCACGTCGAAGGACGCCTGCCAGGCCAGGTGCTCGCGGTAGCGGGCCTCGTCGAAGCGCAGCTCGTCGTCGAAGTGCGTGACGGGGAAGGACAGCAGCCCCGAACCCAGGCGGGTGGCGAGGTCTGCGGGGTCGAGCTGCGGCATGGCGGGTCCTCGGGTCGGTGGCAGCGCGGAGCCGGGGGAGGGGTGTCTCCGCCGACGGGCACCTCCACGGTAGGAACCTGCTCGATGCCCGTACAGGACTCTCTTCGCATCGCGGGATGCCGCCGGGGCATCACCGGGGGCCGGTCCCGGGCCCCACCACCTCCAGCACCCGCTGCAGCGCGGGGTTGCGCGAGGTCCGGGACCACAGCAGGTGCAGCTCCACCGGCTCCGGCTCCGCCGTCGCCAGCGGGACGTGCTCCACGCCGGGGACGCCCAGCCGTGCGGCCGACGCCGGCACGAAGGCCAGCCCGCGCCCGGCCGCCACGAGCCACAGCATCGTCAGCACCTGCCCGACGGTGTGCACGACGTTGCCGTGCACCACCGGGACCGAGGAGACGACCAGGTCGTAGAAGTAGCGCGCCTCGGTGGGGGAGTACATGACCACCGGCTCGTCCGCGAGGTCCCGTGCTCCCACCGGCCGGCCCAGCGCCGCCAGCCGGTGCCCGGTGGGCACCGCCACGAGCATCTGCTCGCGGTGCAGGCACCGGGCGTCGAACTCCTCGGCGTCGAAGGGCGGGCGGGCCAGGCCCAGGTCCAGCTCCCCGTGGCGCAGGGCGTCCAGCTGCGCGCTGGTCACCGTCTCGTGCAGGTCCAGGTGCACCTCGGGCAGCTCCCGGCCGACGGTGTTCAGCAGCGCGCCCAGCGGCCCGTAGGCGGCGGCGGCGGTGAACCCGAGGTGCACCACTCCGCGCGCGCCGGAGGACACCCGCCGCGCCGTCACCGGGGCCGACTCGGCCAGGGCCAGCAGGCGGCGCGCCTCGGGCAGGAACGCCGCCCCGGCCGCGGTCAGCTCCACGCGGCGGTTGTCGCGCGCCAGCAGCTGCGCGCCCACGGCGCGCTCCAGCTTCTGCACCTGGCGGCTCAGCGGCGGCTGGGTCATCCGCAGCCGCTCGGCGGCGCGGCCGAAGTGCAGCTCCTCGGCGACCGCGACGAACCCGCGCAGCTGCTCCAGCGTCATCGCCATGCCCGGACGGTATCGCCCGGGGCGCCCCCGGTCGGCCGGTGCTCCTTGACCAGCGGCCGGAGGGGACCTAGCGTCAGCGGGGAGCCCATCGAAGCGCTTCGACTGGGTCGTGGCGGCGCCCCGGTGGCCTCGCCGCCGAACCACCGCGCCCCAGGAGGACCCGTGACCACCCCCGAACTCCCGACGTTCCCGCCCGGCTTCGTGCTGGGCGCGGCGACGGCCAGCTACCAGATCGAGGGGGCGGTCGCCGAGGACGGGCGCACCGCCTCCGTCTGGGACACGTTCAGCCGCACCCCCGGCAAGACACTGGGCGGTGCGACCGGCGACGTGGCGTGCGACCACTACCACCGCTACCGCGAGGACGTCGCCCTGCTGGCCGACCTCGGCGTGGACTCCTACCGGTTCTCGATCGCGTGGCCGCGCGTGCAGCCCGGCGGGCGCGGACCGGTCAACCCCGCGGGCGTCGGCTTCTACGACCGCCTCGTCGACGAGCTGCTGTCCCGCGGGATCGACCCCGCCGTGACCCTCTACCACTGGGACCTGCCGCAGGAGCTGGAGGACGCCGGCGGCTGGCGCACCCGCGACACCGCCCACCGCTTCGCCGAGTTCTCCCGCCTCGTCGCCGACGCCCTCGGCGACCGCGTCACCCGCTGGATCACCCTCAACGAGCCGTGGTGCGCGGCGTTCCTCGGGTACGCGAACGGCCACCACGCGCCCGGCGCGCAGGAGGGCACGCCCGCGCTCGCCGCCGCCCACCACCTGCTGCTCGGGCACGGCCTGGCCGTGCCGCAGCTGCGCGAGGCCGGCGCCCGCGAGGTCGGCATCACCCTGAACCTCGACCAGGTCACCCCCGCCAGCGACTCCGAGGCCGACCGCGCCGCGGCGCTGCGCGCGCTCACCCACCACAACCTCGTGTGGACCGAGCCGCTGCTCGCCGGGCGCTACCCCGACTCCGAGCGCGAGACGTGGGGGGAGCTCGCCGACGGCTCCTACCGCCGCGACGGCGACCTGGAGGTCATCGGTGCCCCGATCGACTTCCTCGGCATCAACTACTACACGCCCGCCGTCGTCGCCGCCGCCCCGCACGACGAACCCGACCCGGCGAAGCGCACCGCGATGGACATCGGCACCCGCCAGGTGGAGCGCCCCGAGCTGCGGCACACCACCATGGGGTGGCCCGTGGACCCGCCGTCGCTGGGCCGCCTGATCGCCGACGTCACGCAGCGGTACCCGGACTGCCCTCCCCTCTGGATCACCGAGAACGGCTCGGCGGAGACCGACGCCGTCGGCGAGGACGGCGTCGTGCACGACACCGACCGGGTGGAGTACCTCGCCGGGCACCTCGCCGCCGTCGCCGAGCAGATCGAGCGGGGCGCCGACGTGCGCGGGTACTACGTGTGGTCCCTCATGGACAACTTCGAGTGGGCGTTCGGGTACGAACGCCGGTTCGGCATCGTCCACGTCGACTACGACACGCAGGTGCGCACCCCCAAGGACAGCTACCGCTGGTTCCAGCGGCTCACCGCGGCGCAGCGCGCCGCCCGCACGGACGCGACGGAGGTGTCGGCGTGAAGTTCTCCGACGGTTACTGGCTCTCCCGCCCCGGGGTCCACCCGCAGTGGGCCGCGCACGCCCGGCGCGTGGAGACCGGGGACTCCACGGTGCGCGTCGTCGCCCCCGTGCAGCGCATCCGGCACCGCGGCGACACGCTCAAGGGCCCGGTGCTCACCCTCGACTGGTCCGCACCGGCCGAGGACGTCATCGCCGTGCGCACCACCCACTTCGCCGGCGGCGTGCGCCGCGGACCGGACTTCGAGCTGACCACCACCCCCGAGAGCCCCGGCCGCACCGAGCGCGACGGTTCCCTCGTGCGGCTGACCTCCGGGCGCCTGGTCCTGGAGCTGGACACCGACCCCGAGGCCCCCTTCGCCCTGCGCTTCACCGGGGACGGCCGGCCGCTGACCAGCGCCGGCGCCAAGGGCACCGGCATCGTCACCACCGACGACGGCGAGCACCACACCGTCGTCCAGCTCGACCTCGGTGTCGGCGAGCACGTCTACGGGTTCGGCGAGCGCTTCACGCCGTTCGTCAAGAACGGGCAGGTCGTCGACGTCTGGCAGGCCGACGGCGGGACCGCCACCGAGCAGGCGTACAAGAACGTGCCGTTCTACCTGTCCGACGCCGGGTACGGGGTGTTCGTCAACCACACCGGGAAGGTGTCCTTCGAGGTCGGCTCGGAGAGCGTCAGCACCGTGCAGGCCAGCGTGCGCGACCAGGAGCTGGAGTACCTGGTGGTGTACGGGCCCACGCCCAAGGAGGTCCTGGCCAAGTACACCGCCCTCACCGGCCGCCCCGCGCTGCCGCCGGCGTGGTCGTTCGGGCTGTGGCTGTCCACGTCGTTCACCACCGACTACGACGAGGCCACCATCACCTCGTTCATCGACGGCATGGCCGAACGGGACATCCCGCTCAGCGTGTTCCACTTCGACTGCTTCTGGATGCGCGAGTACCAGTGGTGCGACTTCCAGTGGGACCCGGAGGTGTTCCCGGACCCGGAGGGGATGCTGAAGCGCCTGCACGAGCGGGACCTGCACGTCAGCGCCTGGATCAACCCGTACATCGGGCAGGCGTCCCCGCTGTTCCAGCCCGCCGCCGAGGCCGGGTACCTGCTGCGCCGCGCCGACGGGTCCGTGTGGCAGTGGGACCTGTGGCAGCCCGGCATGGGCGTGGTGGACTTCACCAACCCCGACGCCCGCGCCTGGTACGCCGACTGCCTGCGGCCCCTGTTGGCCTCCGGCGTGGACTGCCTGAAGACCGACTTCGGCGAGCGCGTCCCGCTGGACGTGGTGCCGTTCGACGGTTCCGACCCGGAGAAGCTGCACAACCACTTCGCGCAGCTGTACAACCGCACCGTCTTCGAGCTGCTGGAGGAGGTCCGCGGCCGCGGGGAGGCCGTCCTGTTCGCCCGCTCGGCGACCGCCGGCGGCCAGCAGTTCCCGGTGCACTGGGGCGGGGACTGCGACTCCACCTACCCGTCGATGGCGGAGAGCCTGCGCGGCGGGCTGTCGCTGGGCCTGTCGGGTTTCGGGTTCTGGAGCCACGACATCGGTGGGTTCGAGGGCAAGCCCGACGACGACCTGTTCACCCGGTGGCTGGCGTTCGGGTTGCTGTCCTCGCACAGCCGCCTGCACGGCAGTTCCTCGTACCGGGTGCCGTGGGTCTTCGGCGAGACCGCGGTGCGCGCCGCGCGCGACTACGCACGGCTGAAGATGCAGCTCATGCCGTACCTGTACGCCGCCGCCGTCGAGGCGCACGAGAACGGCACGCCCGTCATGCGCCCGCTGCTGCTGGAGTTCCCGCAGGACCCGACCGCGGCGTTCCTGGACCGGCAGTACCTGCTGGGCCCCGACCTGCTCGTGGCACCGGTGATGTCGGCGAGCGGGGAGGTGACGTACTACGTGCCGGAGGGCGCGTGGACGCACCTGCGCACCGGTGAGGTCGTGCAGGGGCCGTGCTGGCGCACCGAGACGCACGCCCCGGACAGCTTGCCGCTGCTGGTGCGGCCCGGTGCGGCGCTGGCGTGGGGTGCGGTCGCCGACCGGCCCGACTACGACTACGCCGACGGCGTGGAGCTGCTGCTGTTCCCGCCGGCCGCGGACACCACCGTGACCACCACCGTCCCGGACACCACGGGCGCGGTCGCGGCGACGTTCACCACCACCTGGCGCGACGGCGTGCCGAGCGTGCGGGCGGACACCGCGAAGCCGTGGCGGGCGCTCGTCGTGCGCGGCGCCGAGCGCACCGAGGTCGCCCGCGGCTGACCCGTCACCACGACCCTCCGTGATCCCGCACGGGTGAGGGTTCACCCGNCCCGTGCGGGATCACGGAGAGGGGTCGAGATCGTGGAGGGGGTGCCGTCAGCGGGGGCGGGGGGAGCGGTGCTGCACCGGCGGTCGGACCGCGTCGGGGGCCGGCAGCACCACCGTGCGCTCCCGCGCGACCGCGCTCCCGGCGGCCCCGGGCACCGGCAGCGGCCCGGGTCGCGCGTACAGGAACCCCTGCACCATCGCGACCCCCAGGCGCTCCAGGACCTGCGACTCCCCGGCGTGCTCCACGCCCTCGGCGACCAGCCCCGCCCCCACGTCGGCGGCGAACCGCACCAGGGAACGGGTCAGGGCCTGGCGCACCGGGTCCACGTCGACGCCCCGCACCAGGCTGGTGTCGATCTTGATGGTGTCCGGGCGCAGCTGCAGGACGTGCCGGAAGCTCGCGTAGCCGGCACCCGCGTCGTCCACGGCGATGCGCACCCCGCCGGCGCGCACCCGCGCCACGGCCGCGACGAGGGCCGGGTAGTCCGTCACCTGGGTGTGCTCGGTGATCTCGGCGACGACCCGGCGCCCGGTGGCGGTGGCGCGGGCGGCGTGGTGCAGCAGCACCCCCTGCACCTCCGGGTCCTGCAGCGCCTCCGCCGACAGGTTCACGTTCAGCGCGGTCCCCTCCGGCACCCGGTGCAGCTGCTCCAGGGCGGCGCGCGCGGCCAGCAGTTCCAGCGGCACGCCCAGCCCGACGCGGGTGGCCGCCGCGAACGCCAGGTCCGGGCGGGGGAAGCTCGGCGAGCCGAACCGCGCCAGCGCCTCGTGGGCCACGAGGCGGCGGTCGGCCAGGCGCAGCACCGGCTGGAAGAGGATCCGCACGTCGCCGTCGTCGAGGACGCGCTGGACCTCCCGGCGGGCCTCCGCCTCCGCGCGCCGCTGCAGCGCGGTGGGGCTGGTGAGGTGGTCGCTGACGAGGTCGGCGACCAGCCCCAGGTAGCGGGCGGCGTCCAGGCCCAGGTGCGGGCCCGGGCCGCGGCTGAGGCAGCACAGCATCCCCATCACCGCACCGGCCGCGTCGTGCAGCGGGGCGCCCACGTAGGAGCCGATGCCCAGGCGCGCCGTGACGGCCAGGTCGCGGGTGCGCGGGTCCCGTCGCGCGTCGGGGACCACGGGCGGCAGGTTGCCGGCGAGCACCCGCACGCAGAACGACTCCTGCAGCGGCGGGGCATCGCCCACCCCGACGTGCATGCTCGCGCCGTCCCCGCTGAGCGCGCTGATCCGCTGGCGGTCCTCGGTGAAGTGCGAGACCCACCCGATGTCCATGCCCAGGTGGACGCGCGCCAGGTCCAGCAGTCGCTGCACCTCCGGGCCCTCCCCGGCGCCGGCGGGCGCGCACGAGCGCTGAGCTGGTGGACTCCCCACGCGGCCTCCTCGGGTGGACGTGCTCCGCACGCCCGGACCCCGGCAGCGCGGACCCCCAGTGTGCCGCTGCGTCACCGAGTCGTCACGGGAACAGGTGTTCTCGGGGCCGTGGGTCAGCGGGCCGCGGGGCGGTGGACCGTGAACTCCGTCTCCGCCTCCACCGGCGCCGACGTCGCGCCGAACGCGCGCACCGCCACCCGGTACGCGTAGCGCCCCGGGGCTGCCGGGCTCGCCGCGGTGAACCGGGCGGCGTCCCCGTCGTCGCGCACCGGGGCCGGGCTGACCACCCGCCACGCCCCCTCGCCCCGCCGCACCTCGAAGACCGGCGCCTCGTCCTCGGCCGGGACCGGGTGCAGCAGGAACTCCACCGTGCCGGTGCGGGGGTTGCGCACCTTCAGCCACCCCGCCGGGCGCGGCGCCACCACGACCTTGCCGTCCGTCGCGGTCGGCTTGTCGGAGCAGGCACCGGCCACGCAGACGCTCGCCCGGTACGTGTACGACCCCGCGGCGGCCGGTCGCGGCACCAGCACCGCCGGCACCTCGCCCGTCCCCGGCGCCACCGGCACCGGCACCCACGCCGACCTGCCGCGGCGCACCTCCACGACCAGCTCCTCGCGGGCCAGGTCGACGGCGCGGCCCGGCGTCAGCCGCACCAGGCCCTGACCGGGCAGGTCCTCCACGCGCAGCCCGCCCAGCCGCGCGGGCGCGACCAGCACCCGGGTGCGGTCGGTGCGGGCCGGCGACGCGGCGCCGCCCGCGGTGACGGCCGCGCGGTACGCGTACGAACCGGGCTCGACGGGACGGGCCACCTCGACCGCCGACGCCCCCGCCGCGGCGGCACCACCCGGCACCGGCACCCACGCGCCGCCGTCCCGGCGCACCTCCACGACCACCGACTCCACCGCGGGGTCCAGCTCGCGCCCCAGGTCCAGCACGACCACCCCGGCGCCGGCGTCGTCGCTCACGGCCAGGGAGGCGGGCGGTGCGGGTGGGACGAGCACGACGTTCACCGCGTCGGCGCAGGCCTCGGAGACGACGCCGTGCCGCGCGCAGGCCACCCGGTACGCGTACCGGCCCGGCACCGCGGGGCGCGCCAGGGCGAACCGGTCGCCCGCGCCGGCCACCGGCTGCGGCGCACCGGCCGGGCGCCAGGTCCCGTCGCCGCGGCGCACCTCGACGACCAGCGACTCCGCCGCCGCGTCCGGCTCCCGGCCCAGGACCAGCTGCACGACGCCCTGCCGCGGCCGGTCCGCCACCGTCAGCGACACCGGGGACGCCGGCGCGGACACCTGCCGCGGGCGGTCCACGACCGTGCCCGACAGCGCCGCGGGAGCGAGGGCCCGCGGCGCCAGCGCCCGCGGGCGCCCGGCGCGGCGCAGCAGCCGCAGCGCGCCCCCGGAGCCCGCGGCCCGGCGCCCGGCGGCCCGGCCCGAGCGCACCAGGACGCGCGCCACCGAGGTCGCCGTCCCCACCGAGGCCAGCGACGAGCCGCTGACCTGCCCGAAGGCCACCAGGCGCAGCAGCCCGACGGCTCCCCGGCCCAGGCCACGCTCCAGCAGGGACTCGCGCACGAACGCCAAGGTCGTTCCCTCCGCAGGTGTCGGGTGCCGGCCCGCCGGTTCCCCGGGCGGTCCGCCGACCCATCGACACGGCGCCGGGGCACCTGAGCCGATCGGGTGACCCGGCCGCGGTTCCCGCCGGGCCGCAGCGGGTACTGCCCGCGCGGCGGAGCGCGCACGGCCGCCGGACGGGCGGACGAGGAGGACACGGGTGGGGGGCAGCACGGGCAGCGCGCGCGCGCGGGTGGACGCGGTCGGGGCGCGGCGGCGCGGGCAGGAGCGCGGCGGCCCCTGGGCGTGGCTGGTGCCCACCGCCGTGGCCATCGCGGTCACCGCGTGGCGCTACGACGCCAAGCCCCTGTGGCGCGACGAGGTCTACACCCTCGCCACCGCCGAGCGGGACTGGGCGGTGATGCTGCGCGGGCTGCGGGTCACCGACGCCGGCATGGGCCCCTGGTACGCGCTGGTGCACCCGTGGGTGCAGGTCTCCCGCGACGAGGCGTGGCTGCGGCTGCCCGGCGCCGCCGCCACCGTCCTCGCCGCCGCGCTCGTGGGCCTGACCGCCGCCCGAGTGCTGCGCGCCGGCTCACCGGGCGGTGCCCGCACCGTCGCCGGCGTCGTCGCCGGCACCGCGTTCGCCCTCACCCCCGTCGTCGTCGACCACAGCCAGGAGGCACGCCCCTACCCCGTGGTGCTGGCGTGCGTGGCCGCCACCGC
Organism: Kineococcus sp. TRM81007; assembly: GCF_022669155.1. GTDB lineage: Bacteria > Actinomycetota > Actinomycetes > Actinomycetales > Kineococcaceae > Kineococcus. The sequence continues at coordinate 114,388 of NZ_JALBVB010000023.1, forward strand.
GTACGGCGTGCTGCGCGACCGGGAGGCCCCGCGCCGGCGGTGGCTCGCGCTGTGGGTCGCCGGCTCGGTGCTCGCCGCCGCCCTGCACGTCATCACCGGCGCCCCCGCCGTCGCGGCGCTGCTCGCGGTGGCGCTCGCCCTGCCCGGCAGCGCCTCCCGGCGCCGGGTGCTGCTGGGGTCCCTGCCCGCCGCCGCGGTGACCCTGGCCATGCTCGCCGTCGGGTTCTCGCAGGCCCCCGGCCGCATCGCCGACGACTTCCCCCTGCTGCGGCAGACGCTGCGGCTGTCCTCCGCGTACGCGGGCGGCGCCCTGGCCGTCCTCGCCCTCACCGCGCTGTGCCTGGCCGGGGTCGTGCACCTGCGCCGCGACCGCGCGGTGCTGCTGCTCCTGCTCGCCTGGGCCGCCGCCCCCGTCGCCGCGCTCGCCGCCTCCGCCGCCGGCGGGCAGCTGTTCGCCCAGCGCTACGCCGCCGCCACCGCACCGGCGCTCGCCGTGCTCGCCGGTGCCGGGGCCGGCGCCCTGGCGCGGCGGCTGGGCACCGGCTCGGCCCGGGCCGCCGTCGCCGTCCTCGCCGCGGGTGCGATCGCGCTGGGCCAGGCCGCCCACCTCGTGCAGGCCCGCCAGCGCCCCTACGTCAGCGAGGACGTGCCCGCCGCCGCCGCCGTGCTCGCCGAGCGTGCCCGGCCCGGCGACGCCGTCGTCCTCCTCGGCAACACCACCCGCCCGCACCTGCGCTACTACCTGCCCGACGGCACCCCCCTGGACGACGCGCTGCTGGCGCGCGACACCGACGTCAGCGTCTCGATCGGCGGCGACGACCTGCCCGACGACCAGCGCGCCGCCGCCCTCGCCGGGCACGAGCGGGTGTGGCTGGTGGGGGTGCTGCTGGACGCCCCGTGGGAGGAGGTGTTCGCCTCCTGGGTGGAACCCGCCCGCACCGGGCGGACGATGACCCTCGACGCCGAGTTCGGGCAGGTGCGCGTGGAGCTGTGGGAGCGCTGAGGCACCCTCAGGTCCCGGCCCGGGCGCGCACCCGCTCCAGGTCGGCCTCCACCAGCCCCAGCAGCACCAGAGCCACCACCAGGCCGGCGAGCGCCGCGAACTGCGAGGCGGCGAACAGGAACACCTGCGTCACCAGCAGCGAGGTCAGGGCGGAACGCTCGAACGACTCCACCACCGCCCGGCGCCCCGCGCGAGGTGCCCGCACCAGCCCGGCGAGCGCGAAGGCCACCGCCCCCGCACCCCCGGCGAGCACCCCGGCGAAGGAGAGACCGACGTCACCGCGCTCCGCCCACAGCCCCGCCGCGACGAGCGCGGCGCCCGCCGCCTGCAGCAGCAGGCACGCCCCCATGAGCGGCAGCGCCCAGCGGGTGGTCGCCAGCCGGTCGAACAGCTCCCCGACGCGCACCCACAGGTGCTCCAACCGGTGCGGCACCGCCGTCGGGGACGGTTCCACCCGTGACAGCAGGTCGTGCAGCTCCCGCGCGGCGAAGTGCCCGTCGAGGCGCTCCAGGGTGCTCAGCACCTCCTCGCGCCGTCGCCGCGGCAGGTGGCCGGCGATGCCGTCCACGAGGACGTGCGCGGCGTTGGCGACCTCCTCGTCCTCCTCGAGGGGGTGGCGCGCGCGCCACTTCCCCGAGCCCACGACCAACGCCACGAACACCACGTACATGATCGCCACGGCGGGTTCGTAGAAGTAGTCGTTGTCGGCGGTGACGAACTTGCCGACCTCGTCGATGAACAGGCCGAACCCCGCACCGCCCAGCAGCGCCGCCACGGGGCGCGGCGCCCGTCCCACGTAGCTCAGCTGCAACGCCATCGCGACGAGCATGAGCAGCCCGCCGGGCAGGACGTGCGCCACGTGCAGACCGGTGTCCCCGCCGATCTGCGGGTAGCCCGTGAGCGCGAGGAACAGCCGGGTCAGCAGGATGGTGGAGACCGCCGCCACCACGAACGTCGTCAGGTGCCGCCCGCTCTTCTCGCTGCGCACCAGGTCCAGACGCACGGCAGAGCTCAGGCGGGACACGGACCGACGGTACTGAGCGGTGTGCTGGTGCGCCGCTCGGGGCGCCGGGGGATCAGGGGGTCGAGGGGCTCAGGCCGCCGGGTCCGCTGGAGAGCACCGCCGCCGCCAGCGCCCTCGTCGCCGGGCGGTCGGCCGTGCGCGGGTTGCGCAGCAGCACCAGGTCGATCTGGCCCAGCTCCGGCAGCCGGTGCTGCGGGCCCAGCCGCGTCAGCTGCACCGGCACCAGGGAACCCGCCAGGCAGGAGACGCCCATGCCCGCCACGACCGCCGCGATGAGGCCGTTCACCCCGCGGCACACGCACGCGCTGCGGTACCCCAGCCCCGCCCGCTCCAGCGCCTCCTGCATCGCGCTGCCGCTGAGCGTGGGGGCGGGGTACACCACCAGCGGCACCGGTTGCGACAGGTCCAGGCGCGTGGACGGGTTGCCCACCCACACCAGGCGCTCGCGCTTGACGAGCTGGCCCTCGCCGGAGCCGCGGGGCCGCTTGCCGATGAAGACGTCCAGGCGGTCGTTGCCCAGCCGCCGGTGCAGGGTGCCGGACTGGTCGACGGTCAGCTCCAGGTCCACGCGCGGGTTCTCGGCGCGGAAGTCGCGCAGGATCTGCGGCAGCCGGGTCAGCGCCAGGTCGTCGGACATGCCGATGCGCAGCCGCCCGCGCGGGCGCTCGGCCGCGAAGTACGCCGCGGCCTGCTCGTGGGAGGTGAGGATCGATCGGGCGAAACCGATCATCGCCTCCCCGTCCGGGGTGATCGCCACCGAGTGCGTGTCGCGGCGCACCAGCGTGCGGCCCGCCGCGAGCTCCAGCTTGCGCACGTGCTGGCTGACGGTGGACTGGCGCACGCCCAGGCGGGCGGCGGCCTGCGTGAACGAGTGGGTCTGCGCCACGGCGAGGAACGAGCGCAGCTGCACGGGGTCGAACCCCGGCCCCTGGACGACGCTCACGACCGCCTCCTCCTCATCACGACACGTGATGACTGATAGTCACCCTATCGCCGTGCGATCTCGCCGCCGGGCCCGTGATGATGGTTCCAGGAAACCGCATCCCGAAGGGCTGATCGTGACACCGCCGGCCGCCGCCGAAGCGTCCCCCGACGCCCCACCCCCCGCCCGCACCGGCGCCACGTTCGCCGCGCTGAGCGTGCCCAACTTCCGCGTGTACGTCAGCGGGCAGGCGTTCGCCAGCACCGGCGTCTGGATGCAGAACATCGCCCTGGACTGGCTCGTGCTGCAGCTCACCGGTTCCCCGGCGGCGGTGGGGATCACCATGGCCCTGCAGTTCCTGCCGATCCTGCTGCTCGGCATGCACGGCGGGATGATCGCCGACCGCTACCCCAAGCGGAACATCCTGCTCGTCACGCAGGGCTGCAGCGCCGCCGTCGCCACCACCCTGGCCGTGCTCACCCTCACCGGGCGCATCACCGTCGGCGCCGTGTACCTGCTCGCCCTCGCCGGTGGCCTCGTCGTCGCCCTCGACAACCCCACCCGCCAGGCGTTCGTCGGGGAGGTCGTGCCCGCGCAGCACCTGCGCAACGCGGTCGCGCTGAACGCCGCCACGTTCCAGACCAGCCGGCTCGTGGGCCCGGCGGTCGCCAGCCTGCTCATCGGCACCGTCGGCACCGGGTGGGCCTTCGCCGCGAACGCCCTGTGCTACCTCGGCCCCACCGTGACCCTCGGGTTCTTCCTGCGCACCTCCGAACTCGTCCGCACCCCGCCGTTGCCGCGCGCGAAGGGCCAGTTGCGCTCGGCCCTCCGCTACGTCGCCGAGCGCCCCCACGTGGCGTTCACGATCCTGCTCGTCGGCGTGTTCGGCACGTTCGGGCTGAACTTCCCCGTCGTCCTCACCGCCATGGCCGACGAGACCTTCGACGGCGACGCCGGCCTGTACGGGCTGTTCAACATCGTCCTGGCCGTCGGTTCCATCGCCGGCGCCCTCGTCGCCGGGGGCAGGACGAGCACGCGGCTGCGCACCATCCTCCTGCTCGCCGCCGCGTTCGGCCTGGCGCAGACGGCCGCCGCGTTCGCGCCGAACCTCGGCGTGTTCGTCGCCGTCCTCGTCGTCATGGGCGTGACGAACCTGGCGTTCCAGGCCATCGCGAACTCCTCCGTTCAGCTGTGGGTGGACCGCGAGTACCGCGGGCGCGTCATGGGTCTGTACGTGCTGGTGTTCATGGGCGGCACCCCGCTGGGCGGGCCGCTGATCGGGTGGATCACCGAGCACGCCGGGGTGCGCACCGGCATGGCCGTGTGCGGGCTGCTGCCGCTGGCCGTGGCGTTCGCGGTGGCGGCGGTCCTGGCGGTGCGGCCGGTGCGGGCGCGTCGCAGGGAGGCCGCCCTCGCCGCCTGACCCCGGCCGGCGTCGCGGGGTCCACAGGCGCCCCGGGCGCCGGGCCCGGGCCGCCCCTGTGGACGGGACCCGCTGAGGGCGCCCCCACCTCCCTACGTTCCCCGCGACCGGGGAGGTGCGGGTGGGCGGGCAGGCGGGTGCGGCGGTGGCGCCGGGGGTTCCGACGGAGCTGTCGGTGCTGTCGCCGGTGGCGGCGGACGACGCCGCGCGCACGGCGCGGGCGGTGGCCGGCGCGCTGGCCGGCGCCGTGGTGGACGTCGACGCGGCCCGGCGCGGCGGCGGCTGGTGGGGCCCCGCGCGCGACGGCTTCGACGAGCGCCTGGGGCGCCTGTCCGGTGACCTGGAGCTGCTGACGCGCACCGCCGCCGCCGGTGCCCGCGTCGTCGAGGAGCACGCCGCCGAGCTGGGGATGCTCGCCGGGCGCCTGCGCACCGTCGACACCGCCCTGGAGGCCGCCGAGCGCCGCACCCGCGACCCCTCCCTGGACCTCACCGGCTCCCACGGCGCCTGGGCTGAGCTGGAGCACTGGCGGGCCAGCCGCGCCCGGCTGGTCGCCGACCACGACGAGTCCTCCGTGCGCCTGGCGCAGCGGCTCCTCGCGCTCGTCGACGACGTCGCCGGCCGTCCCCGCACCCTCGGCGAGCACGTCGGCGACGCGGTGCGCACCGTCGTGGCCGAGGGCGCCGCCGCCGCGTACGCCGCCGCCGGGTGGGCGTGGGACCCGTCCGGCTGGGCCTCGGGCGTGCGGGCCGCGCCCGGCGCGGCGGTGGACGCCCTGCTCGACCCCGCCGGCACCGCGGCAGGCGCCCTGCACCTGGACGACGCCCGCGACGGGCGCTGGGGTGCGGTGGCCGGCGGTGCGGCCGCCGCCCTGGCCGGCCGCGGCGCCGGGCGCGCCGCCGACGAGCTGCTGCCCGGTGGGCACCTCCCGGACGACCGACCTCGCGACGCGGACGGCAGGCTGCTGCCGCAGACGCTGGACGAGATGCTCGCCGGGGTCGACCTCGAGCGCAGCGAGGGGCCCGGGCGCGGGCACACCCTGGAGAGGCACGTGGACGTGGACGACGAGTACCTGCGGCAGCGGCTGACGCTGGGGACGCTGGACCGGGACAGCGGTGAGCGCGGGAAGGTCCCGGACGCCGCTTCGAGGTGGGCCGACCTCCAGGCGGCCGAGCGGACCACCACCCAGGCCGTGCGCGAGAACGAGGCCCGGGTGCGGCAGACGCTCGCCAGGGGGAGCGTCGTCACGCTGAGGGTGCCGGTGGACGCCTCGGCGGGAACGGTCCTCGTCCGGGACGGGACCGGCTTCCGCGAACTGCCTCCCGAGCACGCCGTCGTCGTGCTGCGGCGCGATCCCCACGGGGTGCCCCACGTCCTGACGTCCTACCTCGACAGGAGGAACCGCTCGTGACCGAGGACTCCTGGGACGAACTGCTCACCACCGCGCTCGGCCACGACATGGACCTGATCGCCACCACGTCGCCGCGCGAAGCGGTCGAGCGGGAGCTCACCGCCGGCGGCCCGCCGCGCGCCGCCGCCTCCCTCGCCCTCTGGCGTCGCGCCACCGCCGGCGTGACCACCGAGGAGGCGATGCGCGCCGTCGCCCACGACCTCGGCGCAGGCACGTGGGACCCGCCCGACGGCAACTCCTGGCTGACCTGGATGGCCTGGTACGGCGAGCGGTTGCGCGAGGCCGCGGAGGACCCCGCGACGATCCTGTCGCCCGGCGCGGTGCCGGAGTGGCCCTACCCGTGGAGGGTGCGCGACTCGGCCGCCGTGAGCGGGGACTCGCTGCGGCACGCGGTGCACGTGCTCACCGGCCGGCACCGCGAGGAGGTGCGCGACTGGCTGGCCGACCCGGACGCCGGCAGCCGCCTGCACCTGGTGGGCGACGTCGGTGCCGTCGTCGGGCAGGCCGTGCGGCGGGCGCCGCTGCTCGAGCGCGGCGTCGTCGCCTCCGGGGTGGTGACCACGCGCGCCGCGGTGGTGCTGCGGCGCCTGGACGCCGGTGGGGGCGGACCAGCGTGGGAGGTGGCCTCCGTCCACGCCGCCGAGCCGTGGGAGCACCCGATGGCCGTGACCTGGCGGCGGGAGCTGCCGGCGCTGACGTCCTTCCTCGGCGGCTGGTTCAACGCCTCCGACCTGGCCGGCGAACCCGGCCGGGACGAGTGGCGGGCACTGCGCACCGAACCGGTGGCGTTCCTGGACCGGGTCGCCGCCGAGGTGCCGCGGTTGCTGGCCCGCAGCGACCTCGACCTGCCCGCCGCGGTCGAGGCGCTCGGCTGCTACGCGGAACCGCCCCACCTGCGCCGGTGGCTGGGGTGGCTGGCCTGGCGGATCCAGCGCTTCGACTGGAGCTGACGGGGGCGGCGCACCGCGGCGAGCGCGGCCAGCACCTCCCGCGGGGCGAGCAGGGCGACGCCCGCGCCGTGCAGCAGCTCCAGCTCCCGCCCGGCCAGCTCGGCGGCCACCGCCGCCGGCAGCCGCAACCGGCCCGGGTCGGTGCCGTCGCGGGCGGCGGCGCGCAGCGGTGGGCACACGCGCACCGCCCGCGCCAGGCCGGCGCGCAGCGCCTCCAGCGCGAGCGGGTCACCGGTCAGCTCCCCGATGCGCAGCGGGGCGGCACCGCCCACGGACAGGGTCACGTCCACGCACCAGCCATCCGCGGCCGACCCGCCCAGCAGCAGCACCACCCGGGCCGTCGCCGCGGCCGGTGCGGGCAGCCGGTCGCGGCGCAGGTGCGGCAGCACCGCGGCGGCCACGTCGTCGACGACCTGCTGGGCGCCGAGGGCGGGCCGGTCCCCGTCCGGGCCCACCGCCGAGCGCAGCACCGCGGGCAGCGTCGCCGCCCACCGGCGCCGCCACCGCAGCCCCGGCCCGCCGCGCCCGGCGGGGTCCGCGGCCGCGAAGGCGGCCAGGTCGCGCACCAGCGCGGCCAGGCGCAGCACCTCCCGCCCCGGCACCAGCAGCCCGCCGCCGGACCGGCCGGACCGGCCGACCCGGCGCAACGCGTCGACGCTCACCGCCAGCGCCGGGGCAGTGCACGGCAGGTGCACCACGGCCAGCTCCACCGGCGCGGGGTGCCGGCGCGGCACCGGCACGCGCGCGAACGCGTCCGGCCCGGGCACCGGCACCCCGTCGCGCGCCGGCACCAGCGCCGGCACCCACCGCGTCGGTCCCGCCAGCACCGCGTGCAGCGCCTCGCCCGCCAGGCCGGAGCGCAGCAGCTCCACCCGCTGCCCACCGTCCAGGGCCGCCGGGTGCACCCCGCCCGGTGCCGTGCCCGTGCCCCGCTCGGCCGGGGGGCCGCCGCGCTCCACCCACCACAGCAGCCGCGCCGGCCGCACCCACAGCGCGTGGACCACGCCCACCGGCGCCGTCGCGGCCCGGTGGGCGGCGGCGGTGCGGGGGAGCATGGGGTCATCGTGGGCCCCGCCCCCGACACGGAGCGCGCAGGCCTGTGAGGTCGCGGGGAGGGTTGACGGTCAGTGGTGAGGGCAGGCTAACCTTCCCGCCGTGAGCGACCCCGTCCCGCCGCCCGCACCCCCGGCCGGGCCGGCCGGTGCGGCGCCCGCCCCCGAGCACCTGGGGCGCATCGCCCGGGCCCGCACCGGCACCAGCACCGCGAAGGTCGGCTACCCCGTCGGCGTCCGCGAGCTGCAGGTCCTGCGCACCCGGACGCTGGGCACCGGCCTCGTGCGGCTCACCCTCGGCGGCCCGGAGGTCGAGGGGTTCGAGAGCCACGTGCCCGAGGAGCACGTGCGCCTGGTGTTCCCCGACGAGCACGGTGAGCTGCGCCTGCCCCGCCGCGAGGGGACGTCGCTGCGCTGGCCGCGCCCGCTGCCGGTCTCCCGCGAGTACACCGTGCGCCGGCACGACCCGGTGGCCGGCGAGGTCGACGTCGACCTGGTCCTGCACCCCGGCGGCGTCGCCTCCCGGTGGGCGGCGGCCGCCCGCCCCGGCGACCGCGTCCACGTCGCCGGCCCACCCGGCGGCCACGTCGTCCCCGGGCACTACGACCGGTACCTGTTCGCCGGCGACCTCACCGCGCTGCCGCAGATCGCGCGCTACCTGGAGGAGCTGCCCGCGGGCACCCCCGGCTGGGCGTTCGTCGAGGTGGCCGGCCCCGGGGAGGAGATCGAGCTGACCGCACCCGACGGGTTCACCGTGCAGTGGGTGCACCGCGGGGACGTGCCCGCCGGCCACGGCGACGCCCTCGAGAGGGCGCTGCGCACCGTGCGCCTGCCCGAGGGCGAGCGCACGTTCGTGTGGATGGCCGGGGAGGCCGGCGTCCTGAAACCCCTGCGCCGCTGGGCGCGCCACGAGCTCGGCGCCGACCCGGCGCACTGCCGCGCCACCGGCTACTGGAAGCGCGGCGTCGCCGACTTCGACGACGAGCACTGAGCCCCCCGGTACCCGCGCCCCCCGCCCCCCTTCCACCGCCCCCCTTCCACCGCGCCCGCGCACCGCGGTCGCGCACCGCCCGCCCCAGCCCCCCACAGGAGACCGCATGCCCTCGTCCACCCCCACCCGCCCCCGCGCCCCGCGACGGGCGGTCCTCGCGGGTGCCGGTGGCCTCGCGCTCCTGGCGCTCACCGCCTGCTCCGGCGGCACCGGCCGGGCCGCCGAGCCCGCTCCGGCGGCGGCGACCTCCACGCCCCCCGCCGCGCGGACCGTCACCACCGAGCAGGGCACCGTGGAGGTCCCCGGCGACCCTCAGCGCATCGCCGTGCTCAGCGGCAGCCTGGCCGGGTACCTGTTCGCCCTCGACGCTCCCGTGGTCGCCACCGACACCCGCGTGCTCGGCGTCACCGACCTGCAGGGCGGGTTCCCGCCCGCGTGGGCGGACGAGGCCACCGCGCAGGGCACCACCGCCCTGCCCGCGGGGGAGGAGCTGAACGTCGAGGCCGTCGCCGCGGCCCGGCCCGACCTCATCATCGGCGGCGGCCAGGGCATCACCGCCGTGCAGGCGCAGGAGGCGTACGAGCAGCTCAGCGACATCGCCCCCACGGTGCTGGTGCCGGCCGGCACCACGAACTGGCAGGAGCAGCTGGAACTGGTCGCCGAGGCCACCGGCCGCACCGACGGCGTCGACGAGATCGTCTCCGCCTACGACGCCCAGGTCGAGCAGGTCCGGTCCTCCATCACCGTGCCCGACGGGAACGCCGTGTTCCTGCTGTCGCTGCCCGTCGGCAAGCCGTTCGTGATCCCCGCCGACGCGGCGCTGCCCGCCCTGGCCGAGGAGGTCGGCTTCACCCCCGACGACGTCCTCACCAAGGCAGGCGACCCCACCCTGTACGGCAGCGGCGACTCCTTCGAGGTGAGCCCGGAACTGCTCGGGCAGGTCGCCGACGCCCCCGTCGCGTTCGTCGTCGCCCTCGGCGGGCCCAGCGCGCAGGAGCTCGCGCAGGACCCGGTGTACGCGGCGCTGCCGGCGTTCCGGGACGGGCAGGTGCACGAGCTGCCCGCCACGAGCTACCGGCCCGACCACGACGGCGCGGTGGACGCCCTCGAGGCCATCGCCGAGCAGTTCGGCGCGTGAGGGCCCGCCCCTGAGCGAGGGGTGGCGTGCGGG
>NZ_JALBVB010000024.1 GCF_022669155.1 Kineococcus sp. TRM81007
GGCGGCCAGCTGGACGGCCTGGCTGCGCACCTGCTGCAGCAGGTCCCACACGCGGGCGACGACGAGTCCGATCAGCAGCACCGAGCCGGTGGCCAGCCACGCCACCGGTGTCGCGCGGCCGGTGGCGGCGAGCCCGGCGAGGACCAGGGAGGGCAGGGCCGCGGCGAGCGCCAGCACCGTCAGCCGCAGCGGCGTCAGGCCGCCGGTGGCGGCGGGCTTCTTCTCCGCCAGCTCGGGCGCGGAGGCGCTGTGCGCGGCCAGGGCGATGCCCAGGTAGAAGGACAGCCACAGGAGGTTCACCCAGCGGGGGGCGTCGTCACCGCCGACGGTGTGCTGCAGGACGGTCCAGGTGACGTCGGCGGTGACGGTGGCGGCGACACCGGCGACCAGCAGCCAGTACGCGCGGGTGCGTGCGCCCGGGCCGGTGACCATGCGGGCCAGCAGGTGCACGAGGACGACGTCGGCGACCGGGTAGGCGCAGCTGGTCAGGCGCACGAGCGCGCCCTGCGTGCTGTCGGTGGCCAGCGGCAGGACGACGAAGACGCCGAAGAGGGTGGCGGCGCTCAGCGTCACCACGCCGGCGTCCAGGAGGTGCCCGTGCGCGCCGCTGCCGCCGCGCTGCCGGTTCAGCCCGAGCAGGCCGATCGTCACCGGCACGTACGCCAGCAGGTAGGCGACGTCGGCGGGGGTGGGCCACGACTCGCTGCCCAGCAGGTTCAGGACCGTCAGCGCGCTCTCGCCGACCAGGTACAGCAGCTGCCCCGCGAACAGCCAGCGCCACGGTCCACGGCGGCCGCGCGGCACGCGCGGCACGGCGAGCGCCGTGAGGGCGACCGCGAGGACCACGGGAACGAGGTAGGCGACGGACCCGGCGCGCGAGGCCGGGTCGGGCAGGGCGGACAGCGGTACGGCGATCACCGCGACCGCGCTCACGACCGCGAGCCGCAGCCGTCCCGGGCCGGCGGCCCTCTCCTGGTTCACCTGCGCTCCTTCGGTGCGCGCGGGCCCGTCCTGGAGGGCGGGGCGGGCGCGTCACACGGGTGGCGCACCCCCCCGGTGGCGTCGGGGGCGGGGGTTAGGCTCGGCCCCGTGGTGAGCATCCCTGGCCTGAAGACCGTGCTGGACCGCCCGGCCGCGTCCGCGGAGGACCCGTCGCGCGCGCCCGCCCGGCTGACCGGCTGGGGCCGCACCGCGCCGACCACCGCGACGGTGCTGCGCACGGCGGACCTCGACGTGCTGGCCGAGGCGGTGCGCACCGCCGGCCCGCGCGGCGTCATCGCCCGCGGCCTGGGCCGCAGCTACGGCGACCCGGCCCAGAACGCCGGCGGCCTGGTGATCGACATGACGGCCCTGGACCGCATCCACGACATCGACGTGGACACCGCCGTCGCGGACGTGGACGCGGGCTGCTCGCTGGACAAGCTGCTGCGCGCGGTCGTGCCGCACGGGCTGTGGGTGCCGGTGCTGCCGGGTACCCGCCAGGTCACCGTGGGCGGCGCCATCGGCGCCGACATCCACGGCGGCAACCACCACACGCAGGGCACCTTCACCCGCCACGTGCTGTCGCTGGACCTGCTGACCGCCGACGGCGAGGTCCGCACCCTCACCCCGGACGGCCCGGACCGCGAGCTGTTCCTGGCGACCACCGGCGGCATGGGCCTGACCGGGATCGTGCTGCGCGCGCGGATCCGCCTGGACCGGGTGGAGACGTCGTACTTCATCGCCGACGTCGAGCAGGCCCCCGACTTCGACGAGATGCTCGAGCGGCTGACGAGGAACGACGAGAACTACACGTACTCCAAGACGTGGTTCGACTCGGTGACCAAGGGCGCCCACATGGGCCGCGGCTTCCTGCTCCGGGGTTCCTCCGCGAAGCTGGAGGACCTGCCGGCGAAGCTGCGCAAGGACCCGCTGAAGTTCGACGCCCCGCAGCTGGCGACCTTCCCGGACGTGTTCCCGCCGGGGATGCTGAACCGGCTGACGGCCAAGGCGCTCAACGAGTTCTACTACCGCAAGGCCCACACCCAGCAGGGCGTGGTGCAGAACATCACGCAGTTCTACCACCTGCTCGACCTGTTCGCGGACTGGAACCGGGCCTACGGCCCGCGCGGTTTCCTGCAGTACCAGTTCGTCGTCCCGATGGACCGCACCGACGTGCTCAGGGCGAGCATGGAGGCCATCGTGGAGTCCGGGCACATCTCCGCCTTGAACGTCCTCAAGCGCTTCGGGGAGGGCAACGACGCGCCGTTGTCGTTCCCGCGCAAGGGGTGGACGCTCGCGGTGGACCTGCCGGTCAAGCCGGGCCTGGACGCGCTGTGCGACCGGCTCGACGAGATGGTGCTGGACGCCGGCGGGCGGCTGTACCTGGCGAAGGACTCGCGCACCACCGCCGACCGCTTCGCGCAGATGTACCCGGAGCTGCCGGCGTGGCGGAAGGTGCGCGACGCGGTCGACCCGGAGCGCAAGTTCGCCTCCGACCAGTCCCGCCGCCTGCAGCTCGTCACCGGCTGAGGCGTCCCGCCGTGTCCGACCCGGTCACCCCGGAACCGGCCGCGAGCACCCCGGCGCTGAAGGAGTGGGGTGCGGTGGTGCACGCCCTGCTGCAGGGCCGGCAGTCGCTGCTGCTGCGCAAGGGCGGCATCCACGAGAAGCGGTTCACCGTGGGGGCGTCCCGGTTCGTGCTGTTCCCGACGGTGGCGCACAGCCACGCCGAGTCGGTGCGGCCCGAGCACCGCGACCTGCTGCCGCCGGGGGCCGCGGACGCGGCCGAGGTCGACGGCGAGGAGCTGGTGGTGCGCGCCGGTGCGGAGGTCGTGGCCGTCGTGCCCGTGGCCCTGCCGGAGCGGGTGGAGGAGCTGGAGGACCTGCACGTGTGGACGAGCGGTTCCGTGCGCTCCTCCCGCGTGGACTTCCGGCCCCGCCACCAGCTGACCGCTCTGGTGGTGCGGGCGGTGGAGCTGCCCGAGCCGGTGCGGCTGGTGCGCCGCCCGGAGCACCGCGGCTGCACCAGCTGGGTGGACCTGGACGTGCCCTGGCCGGCCGGGACCGGCCGCGTCGTGCACGACGACGAGCACCTGGCGGCGGTGGAGGCCGCCGTGCGCAGCCGCGTCGGCTGAACCGGGGCGGGCCGGCTCAGCGACCGCGGGGGCCGCAGCACCCGTCGGCGCAGCTCCCGCCGTCCTGCGGCCCGGAGGCGTCGACGTGCAGGGCCGCGCCGGGTGCGCAGCAGCCCTCCCCGCGCCAGGCCCGGAGCCCCTCCCTGACCGCGGTGCCGGCGATGACCAGGCCGGCGACCGGGTCGGCCCACGAGAGGCCGAACAGCGCGTTCAGGCCCAGGCCGATCAGCAGGACGGCCGACAGGTACGTGCACAGCAGGGTCTGCTGGGAGTCGGCCACCGCGGTCGCCGACCCCAGTTCGCGCCCGGCGCGGCGCTGGGCGTACGACAGCAGCGGCATCACCAGCAAGCTCAGCGCCGCCAGCACCAGCCCGACGTTCGACTGCTCGGCCTGCCCGTCGCCGAGCAGGCCGCGCACCGACTCGACGCCGACGAAGGCGGCCAGCGCGAAGAAGGAGACCGCGACGACGCGCAGCGCCCGGTGCTCGCGGGCCTCGCGGGCGGCGTGGTCGGGCGCGGAGAACTGCCAGGCGACCGCGGCGGCGGAGGAGACCTCGATGACCGAGTCCAGCCCGAAACCGATCAGCGCGGTCGAACCGGCCTCCGCGCCGGCGGCCAGGGCGACCACGGCCTCGACGACGTTGTAGGTGATGGTCGCGGCCACGAGCCCGCGCACCCGGCGGGTCAGCACGTCCCGGCGCGCGGCGCTCAGGGGTGGGCGGGTGGTGGTGGCCATCAGCAGCAGTCCTCCCCGGCGCGGGCGGCCAGGCACGCCTCGGGGTCGGCGGCCAGCACGGTGCCCAGCAGGTCGTCCAGCGCCTCGCGCAGGCCCCCGTCGGCCAGTTCGTAGCGCATCCGCTTGCCCTCGGGCACGGCCACGACCAGGCCGCAGCCGCGCAGGCACGCCAGGTGGTTCGACATGCTCGTGCGCGTCACGCCGAACTGCTCGGCCAGTTCGGTCGGGTACGCCCCGCCCTCGCGCAGCGCGATCAGCACCCGGGCGCGGGTCGGGTCGGACAGGGAGTGGCCGAAGCGGGCCAGCACCTCGACGTGGGTGAGCGTCTGCACGACCCCGACGCTACACGATCCGCTGACGTCAGCGAATGCTGAATCATCAGCTCCGGGTCACCCCTCCTGCCGAACCCCGGCCCGCCCGGACGCCCGCGGCGGCGTACCGTCGGACCGTGACCTCTGCCACTGACCTGCACGGTGACCCGCACGTCGAGCGGTACCTCGAGACGAACGGCGAGGACGGCTACCACTGGCGCAACGGCACCACCATCCTGATCCTCTTCACGAAGGGCCGGAAGTCCGGCGAGCAGCGCTCGCACGCGCTGATCTTCCGCCCGCACGGCGACGCGTACCTCGTCGTCGCCTCCAAGGGCGGCAGCGACGCCCCGCCCGCCTGGTTCCTGAACCTGCAGGCGGACCCGGACGTCGAGGTCCAGGTGAAGGGCGAGCGGTTCCGCGCCCGCGCCCGCGTCGCCACGCCGGAGGAGAAGCCGGAGATGTGGTCGTCGATGGTGGAGGTCTGGCCGGACTACGAGGACTACCAGCGCAGCACGTCGCGGGAGATCCCCGTCGTCGTCCTCGAGCGTGCCGGAGACACCGCCTGACGCAGCAGCACCGCGCGAACCGGCCCGGGCCCCCGCGGTGGGGGCCCGGGCCGTTCAGCGCCGCCAGTCGGCGATCGCGTAGCGCAGGCCCGCGCGGGAGGTGGACCAGCCCTCGGCGGGCGTGCGCTCAGCCAGGCGCCACCCGTCGCCGAACGCGGGCGCGCGGGTGTCGCCGTCCACGTCCACGTCCACGGTGGTGACCACCAGCCGCGTCGCGCGGGGCAGCGCCTCGCGGTACACCTGCCCGCCGCCCGCGATCCACACCCCGGGTCCGCCGCCCTCCTCGTCGGCGCCCAGCAGTTCCAGCGCCCGGTCCAGGGAGGGCACGACCTCCGCGCCGGGCAGTTCCAGCCCCGCCCGCCGGCTCAGGACGACGTTGCGGCGTCCCGGCAGCGGCCGGTAGCGCGGCGGCAGCGAGTCCCACGTGGCCCGGCCCATGACGACGGCCGAACCCCGCGTCAGCTCCGAGAAGTGCGCCAGGTCCTCGGGCAGGTGCCAGGGCATCCCGCCGTCGCGGCCGATGACCCCGTCGCGCGACTGCGCCCACACCATGCCGATCACGCGCGTCCCCGTCCCCGTCGTGCCGTCCCACCTCGTGCAGCGGCCGTGCCGGCCGGGACCACCCTAGGGTCGCGGGTGGTCCGCGCCGCCGTCCAGCTCGGCCGCCCACGCCTCGCGCGTCGTCGTCACCGCCCGGCCCGTGGCGGCGGACTCGGTGATCGCCGCCGCCACGAGCTGGTCCTGGGCGGCGGCGGCCAGCGGGTACGGCGCCGGGCCCTCCGCGCGCGCCCACGCGGCCGTGCGCACCAGCAGCGAGGCCACCGCGATCTCCTCGTCGGACAGGCGCTCACCGGGGAACGGGTTGCGGTGCAGGACGTCGCCGTCGAGGGAGAGGTGGTCCAGGGCGAAGCCCTGCACGTCCTGGTGGACGCCCGTCTGGCGGCGAACGATCGACGACTCCACGACCGTGCGCTCGTCCACCAGCCGCACGACGCGGTCGTCGACGATCTCGCCGGAACTCCCGCGCACCACCAGCCGCCGCGTGCGCAGCGGGTTGCGCGTCTGCGTCTCGGTGAAGTCGTACAGGCCGCCGCGGCCGTCCCCGGCGTCCAGCACGGCCACCGTCGAGGCGGTCGGGTGGGCGGCAGTGTCCCCGGTCCAGCCGCGGCGGTCCACCGGGTTCGCCAGCGGGGCGGTGCGCGTCACCGCGCTCACGCGCAGCGGCTCGGCGCCCAGCCCGGTGAACGCGCGGATCAGCGCGACCGCGTGGTGCAGCTGCGTGGACGAGACCTGCGCGTCGGAGACGGCGCCGATGAGGCCGCGGCGCACCACCTCCAGGCGCGCGGCGTTGCCCGGGTTCAGCGGGTACTGCTCGGCGACCTGCACCCGCCCGCTCGCGCCGACCTCCTCCCACAGCCGCCGCAGCGCGGGCACGTCCGCGCCGGGCGGGGTCTCCGCCAGCACCGCCGCACCCGCCGCCACCAGTTCCGGCACCAGCGTCGCGCCCACCGCCGGCGGTGCGGTGGTCACGACGAACTCCGGCGGCGTCGCCAGCAGCGCGACCGCGTCCCCGACGACCGGGGGCCCGAACCGGCGGGTCACCTCACCCGCCGCGCCCGGGTGGCGGGTCAGCACGCCGGTGACGCGCAGGTGCTCCGGCAGCCGGGCGGCCAGGCGCAGGAACATCCCTGCGCGGTAACCGGTGCCGACGAGCGCGAAACGCACCGGCCCGGCGCCCGGGCCCGCGACGCTCACACGCCCACCGTGGACTCGCGCACCACCAGGCGCGTCGGCATCGTCGTGGTGCCGGGGGAGGCGGGGCGCCCGGCCACGGCATCCAGCAGCAGCTCCCCGGCGCGCCGGCCCATCGCCTCCAGCCCGAGGGCGACCGTGGTCAGCGGCGGCCGCGAGGCCAGCGCGATGACGTCCCAGTCGTCGAAACCCACCACGGCCACGTCGTCCGGGACGCGCCGCCCCGCGTCCCGCAGCCCGTCGCACACCCCGCGCGCGATCTGGTCGCTGCCGCAGGTGATCGCGTCCACGTCCGGGTGCCGGCGCAGCAGCAGGTCGGCGGCCAGGCGTCCCCAGCGCTCGCTCCAGTCCCCGTGCAGCGGGTCGCACACCAGGTGCCCGGCGGCCTCGGCGGCGGCGGCCTCGCGGCGCACGACCGCGGCGTGGTGGTCGGACGGGCCGGTGACGTGGGCCACGCGCCGCCGCCCCAGGTCCAGCACGTGCCGCACGGCGGCGGACGCGCCGCCCGCCTGGTCCACGACGAGGCTGGCGTCGGCGGGGTCCTGCGAGGGCGTGAAGGCGTACACCACCGGCACGTGGCCCGGAGCGGCGATCGGCGGCCGGGGTTCGGTGCGCCGGCCGGTGACGATGATGCCGTCGACGCGGCGGGCCAGCAGCGTGCGCAGGTGGTGCTGCTCGCGCAGCGGGTCGTCGCGGCTGTCGCACAGCAGCACCACCATCTCCCCGGCGCCCAGGGTGTTCTCGGCGCCGAGCATCACGGGGATGGAGAACCGCCCGAAGCTGTCGGTGGTGATCAGGCCCACCGTGTAGCTGCGCCCGGAGGACAGCCCGCGCCCCAGTGAGTCGGGGGTGAACCCGAGCTGCTCGGCAGCGCGGCGCACCCGCTCGCGCGTCTCCGCACGCAGCTGGCCGGTGCCGTTGAGGGCCTTGGAGGCGGTGCCGGGGGAGACGCCCGCGAGGGCGGCGACGTCCACGATCCTGGGCGGCGCGCCCGCCGGAACGTTCGTTTCCGTCATGCCGCGCCTCCTCGTCCACGCCAGGCGCCCTCGTCGGCCCGGGAGCCCTCGACTGTACCTCCCTTGACGGGCGGGGGTGCGAGTCGTAGCGTGCGGCGCAGAAAACGTGTTCCGTCTTTTCCTGCGGAAGCGGCGGACGACTCGACGGAGAGCTGATGACCACCACCGCGCCCCCCACGCCCAGCACGGCCCCTGCCGCCGTCGCGCCCGCCGCCCCCACCGCGGACGCCGCGGTCGCGCTGCGCCCGGTGCCCTCGGGCGAGGCCCGCATCACCGGCGGTTTCTGGCACGAGCGCCAGGACGCCAACCGCCGCCAGGCCATCCGCACCGGCTACGAGAAGCTCGAGACCGCCGGCAACCTGCAGAACCTGCGCATCGCGGCGGGCACCGCCACCGGCGAGGTGCGCGGGCCGATCTTCATGGACTCCGACGTCTACAAGTGGCTCGAGGCCGCCGGGTGGGAGTACGGCCGCGAACCCGACGAGGAGGTCCTCGGCTGGATCCGCGAGATCACCGACGTCGTCGCCGCCGCCCAGGCCGAGGACGGCTACCTCGACTCCGTGCAGCAGGTCCGCGGGAACGGCGCGCGCTACGTCGACCTGCCGTGGAGCCACGAGCACTACTGCGCCGGGCACCTGTTCCAGGCCGCCGTGGCGATCCACCGCACCACCGGCGAGACCGGCCTGCTCGACGTCGCCGTCAAGCTCGCCGACCACCTCGTCGCCACCTTCGGGCCCGGGAGGACCGAGGAGGTCGACGGGCACCCGGTCGTCGAGATGGGCCTGGTGGAGCTGTACCGGGAGACCGGGAACCGCGCCTACCTCGACCTCGCGCAGTGGTTCGTCGACGCCCGCGGCCACGGCATCATCGAGCAGCACGGCAAGGAACCCACCTACTTCTCCGACCGCGTGCCGGTGCGCGAGGCGACCACCGTCGAGGGCCACTCGGTGCGCGCGGTGTACCTGACGGCCGGTGCCGCCGACGTCGCCGCCGAGACCGGCGACGCCGAGCTGCTCGCCGCGCTCACCCGGCAGTGGGAGGGCATGACCTCCACCAAGACGTACGTGACCGGCGGCATCGGTGCGCGCTGGGACTTCGAGCAGTTCGGCGACCACTACGAGCTCGGCCCGGACCGCGCCTACGCCGAGAGCTGCGCGGCCATCGGCAGCGTGCAGTGGTCCTGGCGGATGCTGCTGGCCACCGGTGAGACCCGCTACGCCGACCTGGTCGAGCGCACCCTGTACAACGCGTTCCTGCCCGGCGTCTCGCTGGCCGGCACCGAGTACTTCTACGTCAACCCGCTGCAGATGCGCGCCGGCGCCCACACCGACGAGGAGCGCAGCGCCGCGCACGGCCGCCGCCCCTGGTTCGACTGCGCCTGCTGCCCGCCGAACATCATGCGGACCCTGTCCAGCCTGGACGCCTACCTGGCGACCACCTCCGGCGACGGTGTCCAGCTGCACCAGTTCGCCACCGGCACCGTGCACGCGGACGCCGCCGGCGGCGTGGAGCTGGCCGTCAGCACCGACTACCCCTGGGACGGCACCGTCCGCGTGGAGGTCCGCGGAGCCGGCGAGGGGGAGTGGGAGCTCGCGCTGCGCGTGCCCGGCTGGGCCGAGGGCGCCACCGCCACCGTCGCCGGCGAGGACGTCGTGGCCACGGCGGGGGAGTACCTGCGCGTGCGCCGCACCTGGGCCGCCGGGGACGTCGTCGAGCTCGTGCTGCCGATGGGCGTTCGCGTCGTCGAGGCCGACCCGCGCGTGGACGCCGTGCGCGGCGCCGTCGCCGTCGAGCGCGGCCCGCTCGTGTACTGCCTCGAGCAGCCGGACCTGCCCGCCGACCTCGTCGCCGACGACGTGCGGGTGCGCGTGGCGGAACTGCGCGGCGCCCGTGCCGAGCACCGCCCCGACCTGCTGGGCGGGGTGTCCGTGCTGCAGCTGCCGGTGCACCGCGCGCTCGGCGCGGCCAGCGGGCCGCTGTACCGCCCGGCCGCCGACGAGGCGCCCGAGCAGGCCGCCCCCGAGACCGTCGAGGTCCCGGCGATCCCCTACTACGCCTGGGCCAACCGCGAGATCGGGCCCATGCGCGTCTGGCTGCCGCGGGCCTGACCCGTCCGCACGAGATCCGACGAGGATCAGAGACCGGAGGAGAGCGATGGTGCTTCCCCGCAGGAACGTCCTGGGCCTGGGAGGGCTGGCGGCGCTGAGCGCGCTGCTGCCCTCCTGCGCCTCCACCCTGCCCGAACCCGACGTCACCGCCGCCGGCTTCGGCGAGGACGCCACCGGGACCGTCCGGCTGTGGTGCCGGGCGGCGACCGTCGGCGGCGTCCGGCAGACCGTCGACGCCTTCAACGCCTCCCAGGACCGGGTACGGGTGGAGCTGACACCCGTCCTGGACGGGCAGTACGTCACGAAGCTCGCCACCGCGATCCGCGGCGGCAACGTCCCGGACATCGTCGACATCGACGACATCAACTCGATGCTGTTCATCTACCGGGACACCTTCACGGACCTCACCCCCCTGGTGGAGCAGCTCGACTTCGCCGACCGGCTCAACCCCGGCCAGCTCGGGCTGGCCACCCGCGACGGGCGGCACTACGGCGTGCCCTACATCGCCGACAACTCCGCGCTCTTCTACAACACGGAGCTGCTGGAGCGGGCCGGGGTGGACGTCGAGACCGCCACCGCCGACCTGGACGGGATGCTCACCGCGGCCCGCGCGGTGGGGGAGCTGGGCGACGGGACCTACGGCCTGTCCATCGACGGCAACGCCGCGGGCATCCTCGGGTTCGTCGTGCAGCCCCACGTGTGGGCCGCCGGCGAGCGCAACGTCGTCGGCGAGGTCGGCGACCAGCAGGGGAACATCGTCGGCAATGACGCCGTCCGGCGCACCTTCGAGTTCTACCGGACGCTGTGGGAGGAGGGCCTCATGCCGCAGGCCAACTTCTCCGGCGACGGCGCCCGCTGGGGCGCGGCCTTCACCGAGGGCACGGTGGCGCTGTTCCCGTCCAACTACGCCGTCGCGGTCCTGGGCGCCTCCCCGGAGATGCAGGCCAAGACGGGCGTGCAGCTGCTGCCCGGGCCGGACGGCGGCCGAGCGACCTTCGCCGGCGGCGACAACCTGTGCATCCCGCGCGGGGCGTCCAACGCGTCGGGGGCGTGGCAGTTCGCCCGGTTCGCGCTGGACCTG
Organism: Kineococcus sp. TRM81007; assembly: GCF_022669155.1. Lineage (GTDB taxonomy): Bacteria > Actinomycetota > Actinomycetes > Actinomycetales > Kineococcaceae > Kineococcus. The sequence goes on from NZ_JALBVB010000024.1 coordinate 10,690, forward strand.
CCGCAGCAGACGAACCTTCCCGCGGGCGGTTTCATCCCGGTGCGCTCGGACGCGGCGACCGAGGAGTACCGCTCGACGTACCCGCTGGCGGTGCCCCCGCTGGAACAGATCGAGGAGGCGTACGCACCCGTGACCCTCGCCTACAACCTGCTGTTCAACCAGCAGGACTCCCCCTGGATCGCCGCCTTCCGGCAGGCCGTCTTCGACGGCGACGTCGACGGTGCCCTGGTCACCGGCCAGGAGGGCTTCGACCGCATCCTCGAGCAGGCGCAGCTGTGAGCGCCGTCGCGGACCGGGCCACGGCCACCCGGCCGGCCCGGGGCCGGAGAGCCGCCGCCGGCAGCAGCTCCCGGGGCAACTCCCTCACCCACCCGACGCGCACCGGCCTGCTGCTGGTGCTGCCGGCGCTGGCCTTCGTCGTCGTCTTCGTGCTCGTCCCGCTCGTCTTCGCGGTCTACATGTCGATGACGAACTGGCCGCTCATCGGCTCCTACGAGTTCACCGGCCTGCGCAACTACGTCGGCGTCGCGCAGGACCCGGTGTTCTGGAAGTCGGTCGGCTACACCCTGCTGTACACGGCGATCGTCACGCTCCCGATCCTCGTGGTCGGCTACGCGCTGGCCGTGGTGGTCCGCTCCAACCGGCGCGGGTCCACCTTCTTCCGCACGGTCTTCTTCCTGCCCTACGTCATCGGGCTGACCACGCTCAGCTTCCTCGTGGTGCTGGAGGCGCAGCCGAGCTCGGGTGCGGTGAACATCGTGCTGGAGCGGCTGGGCATCACCGACGGGACGACGGCCTGGCTGGCCGACGGCCCGCTGGCCACCGGCCTGATCTGCGTGATGATCATCTGGGCGGTGTCGGGGCTGACCATGGTGCTGCTCATGGGCGGCATGCAGGGCATCCCGCGCGAGGTGTACGAGTCCGCGGAGATGGACGGCGCGAGCTGGTGGCAGCGCGAGCGCAGCATCACCGCGCCCATGCTGCGGCGCACCATCGCCATGAGCCTGGTCATCTCCGTCATCGGCTCGCTGCTGGCGTTCACCCAGTTCTACGTCCTCACCCGCGGCGGGCCGGGGACGGACACCCAGACCGTCGTCATGTACATCTACCAGCGCGGTTTCGTGCAGCTCCAGCTCGGCGCCGCCTCGGCCCTGTCGATCGTCCTGGTGCTCGTCATCGGCCTGGTCACCGCCGCCCAGTTCCGCCTGCTGCGCGAGAAGGAGTGAGGGAGTCCCCGTGTCCACCACCGCGCCCACCACCGTCGCCACCGCACCCGCCACCGCTCCCCGGCGCCGCACCCGCACCCGCCCCTCGGGGGGTCCGGACCGCGCCCGGGCGGAGAGCCGCACCAAGATCACCCTCTACGTCCTCGGGGGGACCCTGGCGACGCTGGTCTTCCTCGTCCCGCTGGTGTGGTCCGTGCTGCGGTCCTTCCAGCCCAACGACGCCATCGTGTCGACCACCCCCACCTGGTCGCAGCTGACCGACTTCACGGGCGAGAACTTCCGCGCGCTGTTCAGCGGGAACGCCGACATCCTGCGCTCGGTCGGCAACAGCCTCGTCGTCTCCATCGCCACGGCGTTGCTGACGGCCTTCCTGGCCACCCTCGCCGGCTACGGGTTCGGGCGGTTCGGCTTCCGCGGCCGCAACCTCCTGTTCGGCCTGGTGGTCGTGACCATGATGGTCCCCTTCCAGGCGATCATCACGCCGCTGTACCTGCAGATGAACGCGATGGGACTGACCGACTCCCGGCTCGGCCTGGTGCTCTTCTACTCCACCGTGAACCTGCCGTTCGGCGTGTTCGTCATGCGCAACGCGTTCGAGTCGATCCCCGCGGAGATCGAGGACTCCGCCCACGTGGACGGCGCCGGGACGCTGCGCACGCTGACCTCCGTGCTGCGCCCCATGCTCGTGCCCGGCATCGCCACCAGCGCCCTGTACGCCTTCCTGGCGTCCTGGACGGAGTTCCTGGGGGCGCTGACCTTCCTCACCGACGACCGCAAGTACACCCTGCCGCTGTCGCTGGTGAACCTGCAGTCCGGTGCCTACGGCGCGGTGAACTTCGGCTACCTGGTGGCCGGCGCCGTCGTGGCGATGGTGCCGTGCGTGATCCTCTACGTGGCCCTGCAGCGCTTCTACGTCGCCGGCCTCGCCTCCGGCGCCGTCAAGGGCTGACCCCCGCCCCCTCCCGACGCCCCACCCCGTCCCTCCACCCGCGGTGATCCTGCACGGTTGAACGCTCACCCGTGCAAGATCACCGCGGGTTTCGTCGTGGGCGGGGCAACCTGGTGGGGGTGTGCGGCGTCTTGGAGGGCAGTCGTCGTGGAGGAGGGGCCGTGGAAGGGTCGTTCGAGGAGTTCGTCACCGCGGGCGGCGGTCGGCTCCTGCGGACCGCGCTGCTGCTCACCGGTGACCGCGCCGCCGCCGAGGACCTCGTGCAGGACGTCCTGGAGCGGGCGTACGTGCGGTGGCGCTCCATCGAGGACCCCAACGCCTACACCCGCACGGCGATGACGCGCGCCGTCACCGACCGGTGGCGGCGGGTGGCGCGGCGACCGCGGGAGGTGGAGCTGCAGGGCTGGCACGGGCGCCCCGTTCCCGACGGCGCCGCGGACCGGGCCGTGCGCGCGGACGTGGTGGACCACCTGCGGAAGCTGCCGCCGCGGCAGCGCGCCGTCATCGTGCTGCGCTACTTCGAGGACTGGTCCGAGGAGCGCATCGCGGACGAGCTGGACATCTCGCGCGGGACCGTCAAGAGCCAGGCCTCCAAGGGCCTGGCCAGGCTGCGCGAGCTCATGGGTGTCGACGAGGAGGCGATGAGCCGGTGGTGAACGAGGTCGAGGAACGGCTGCGGCGCGAGATGGCGGCCGCGGTGCAGGACGTGGAGTCGCCGGCGTGGCTGCCGGCCGCGGCGCGCAAGGGGGGACGCCGGCGGGCGAACCGGCGCCGGGTGCTGCTGGCGGCGCCCGCCACGGCGGCGGCGGTGGGCGCCGTCGGCGTGGCCTCGTGGGGCGGGTGGTCCCGGCCGGGGGAGACCTCGGTGGTCTCCCCGGCGGCCCCGGGCGCGCCGGCGGCGCAGCCCGGCGGGCAGGAGGCCCGGCAGGAGGCGGCGCGCGCCGCGGTGGAGCAGGCCAGGGCCCTGGAGGCCTACTTCGCGGCCGGGTACGACTACGACGACGCCGTGGAGCTGGGCCGGTCGTGGAACGTGGAGCCCGGTGAGGCCAAGGTGAGCGCCGGAGCGGACCTGCTCGCGGGCCGCCCGGTCCCGCTGGAACCGACCGGCGAGCCGTACGTCGGCGCACCGGCGGACGAGGAGCTCGTGGCGTACTTCGGGGCCGGTTACGGCTACGCCGACGCCGTGGAGCTGGGGCGGCTGTGGAACGTCGAGCCCGCGGAGGCCAAGACGACCGCGGGAGCGCACCTGCTGGCCGGTGAGGAGCTGCCGTTCGAGCCCGTCGAGCAGCCCGCCGAGCAGCCCGTCGAGCAGCCGGCCGTGCCGGCGGACGACCGGGCTCCGCAGCGCGAGGCGTTCTTCGCGGCCGGGTACGACTACGACGACGCCGTGGAGCTGGGGGAGGCGTGGAACGTGGACGCCTGGGAGGCGAAGGCGCTGGCCGGGGAGCGCCTGCTGGCCGGTGGGACGCTGCCGGTGCAGCCCTGAGCACCTCCGGCGGCGAGCCGGTCCTGCGCCGGCGCACCGGGGTGGAGGTGGAGCTGCTCGCACCGCGCGGGTCCAGCCGTCGGCACCTGGCCGACGAGCTGGCCCGCCGGTGCGGCGGCTCGGTGCGCCCGGTGTTCCACGCCGACAGCGAGACGTCGGCGACGGCGGGCGTCGAGCGGTTCTGGCACCTGACGCCGGGTTTCGAGGTCCTCGGCGCGGACGGCGCGGTCCTGTGCCGCCTGGTGGACGACACCACGATCGTGCAGGACCTGGACCCCTCGGCCGCACCGCTGCCGGGCTGGTACCGGGTGCTCACCGACGACGCGCGCCTGCTGCGCCTGGTCGCCGCCCGCACCGATCCGGCAGAGGGGATCGGGTCGGTGCTGGGACCGGTGGCGGAGCTGTTCGGCACGCGGGTCGCCGCGGTGGGTGCGGTGTTCCGCGTGGACGACGGTGCGGGGGCGAGCGTGGCGATGGCGGCGCCGCTGCCGGGGGAGCGTGAACGCCCCTGCGAGGTGATCACCCCTCCGCTGGAAGCGGACCACCTGGACGCGCTGGAGGCGCTGCTGGCGCCGGCGCGGGAACTGGGTTTCACCGTGCCCGCCGAGGCGGCGGTGCACCTGCACCTGGACGCGGCGCCGTTCCGCGACGTCGACGCCTTCCGGGGCGTGCTGCGGCTGTTCGGGCCGTGGGGGCCCGGGCTGCGGCTGCTGCTGGGCACCAACCCCGCCTGCCGGCGCCTGGGCCCGCTGCCGCCGGAGCTGGTGGCCCTGGCGGAGCGGGAGTGGACCGGCTGGGAGGAGCTGCGCGCCGCCGCGGCGGGCACGGGCGCCTCGAAGTTCCGCGACGTGAACCTCACCCACGTGCTCGGGGTGCGGCCGGGGCCGCCGACGCTGGAGGTGCGGGTCCTGCCGGGGTGCGCCGACGGCGGGGGGGTCGTGCGGCGGGCCGCGCTCGTCGAGGCGCTGCTGGACCGGTTCTGCTCCGGGGAGCCGCTGCCGGCGGCCCCCGGGGACGGTGCGGAGGCGGCCGCCGCGCTGCTGACCCTCGCCGGGCCCGTGCCGGCGCGGCGGTAGCGTCCCGGGCGACAACCGCCACCGCAGGAGGGGAACCCCGTGCCGTACTTCGTCGCCACCTACGCCTACACGCCCGACACCACCGCCCGCGACGAGGTGCGCCCCGTGCACCGCGAGTGGCTCGCCGGTCTGGGCGAGCGCCTGGTGCTGTCCGGGCCCACCGACGCCGACGGTGCCGTCCTCGTGTTCGAGGCGGCCGACGCGGCCGCCGTGGAGGCGCTGCTGGACGAGGACCCCTTCACCACCGGCGGGATCGTCGCCGAGCGCCGCGTCGTCGGCTGGGACCCCGTCCTGGGTCGCCTCGCCGGCTCCCTCTGACCGAACGCCCGGCGTCAGCGTCGCGCGGACGCGTACAGCTGCCGCACGACGTCGGCGACGTCAGGTTCCTCCACGGACAGGTCCCGCACCTCCGCCAGCCGCGACACACCGGCGAGGACCTCGGCGGCGGTGGTGGCGGTGGGGTCGAACGCCAGGCGCTGGCGCAACCCCTCCGCCTCCACCGCCACCAGGTCCGCGCCGGGCACGTGCAGCGGCGGGACGGGTTCGCGCAGGTCCACCACCAGGACGCGGCGGGCGCCGACGCGCCGCGCCAGGCCGGGCAGGTCGCCGTCGTAGGCGAGGCGCCCGGAGTCCACCACCAGCACGCGGTCGCACAGCCGCTGCACGTCGCCCATGTCGTGGGTCGTGAGCAGCAGCGTCGTGCCGTGCGCCTCGCGCTCGCTGCGCAGGAAGCGCCGCAGCCGTTCGCTGGACAGGACGTCCAGGCCGATGGTGGGTTCGTCCAGCAGGAGCAGCTCGGGGGAGTGCAGCAGCGCCGCGGCGACCTCCCCGCGCATGCGCTGCCCGAGCGAGAGCTGCCGCACGGGTGTGCCGAGGAACGCGTCCATGTCGAGGCGGTCGGCCAGTTCGTCGCGGCGCGCCCGCCACCGCGCGCCGGGCAGGCCGTGGATCGCGGCCAGCAACCGGAACGACTCGGCCAGCGGCAGGTCCCACCACAGCTGGCTGCGCTGGCCGAAGACGACGCCGATGCGGCGGGCGAGGTCGCGGCGGTTCGGTGCCGGGTCCAGGCCGCAGGTGCGCACGGTGCCGGACGTGGGCACGAGGATCCCGGTCAGCAGCTTCACCGTGGTGGACTTGCCCGCGCCGTTGGCGCCGATGAACCCCACGGACTCGCCGCGCTCCACCCGCAGCGACAGCCCGTCGACGGCGCGCACGACGCGCCGCTGCCTGCGGAAGCGCCCGCGGCGCACCCGCAGCACGTACTCGCGCACCAGGTCCTGCACCTCCAGGGCCGGGGCGCTCACGAACCCGCCCCGGTGTACCGGCGCACCCCGGCCCGCCACAGCAGCAGCGCTGCCGCCCACACCGGCACCGCCGCGAGCGGGGTGCACCAGCCCAGCCACGACGGCAGGCCCGCCGGGCCGGTGCGCCCCGTCAGCGCCAGCACCGGCAGGTACGCCACGAAGCTCGCCGGCACCACGTAGGTGAACACCCACCGCAGCGGTCCCGGGTACAGCGAGGCGGGGTGCTGGGCGGCGTTCGCGCCGCCGTAGGTGAACGAGTTCGCGGCCTCGCGGCCCTCCAGGAGCCAGAACTGCAGCGCGCCGGCGGCGACGAACAGCGCGCAGAACACCGCCGTGCCGCCCAGCACGGAGCCGCCGAGCAGCGCCAGCGTCGCCGCGGACGGCTCGACCCCGGCGCGGGGCAGCGCCACGACGAGCACGGCGAGCGCCACGCCGGCACGTCCCAGCCGGCGCAGCGAGACCTCCGAGGTGGCCAGCTGCCCCAGCAGCGGCAGCGGGCGCAGCAGGAACGCGTCGAGGGTCCCCTCGCGCACGTGCCGGGGCAGCTCGTCGACGTGCCCGACGAGCAGGTCCGCCAGGGCGAACGCGAGGTTCGCCAGCGCGAACACCAGGCAGGCGCTCCACACGTCCAGGCCACCGAGGGTGTCCACGCGCCAGAAGACGACGTACACGGTGGCGAGCTCGCTGATCCCGACGCCCACGTTCGCCAGCACGTCCGCGGCGAAGGAGGTGCGGTACGTCAGCTGCGCGCGGGCCCGGGAGGCCAGCACCGCCCGGTACGCGGCGAGGTCCGCGCGACGTTCAGCCACCCTGCACCACCAGTCGGCGCGACCCCGCGGCCAGCAGCAGGCGCCCGGCGGCCAGCACCACCACCAGCCACGCGGTCTGCACGGCCACCACGCGCAGCGCCGCCGCGCCCGTCACGACGCCGGTGAACACGTCCGCCGGCGCCTGCAGCACGGACGGGAACGGGGTGGCGGCGGCCAGCGCGGCCAGCCACGGCGGGAACCACGCCACCGGTACCGCCAGCCCCGTCAGGACGGTCGCGCACACCGTGTAGAGCAGCAGGACGCCGCGCACGTCGATCAGCCAGAACGCGGTGAGGTTCACGGCCCACCGCAGCGCGAAGGAGACCGACACCCCCAGCACCAGGGACGCGCACCCCAGCAGGTACCCGGCGGGCTCCGGCGGCAGCACCAGCCCGGTGGTGAGGGCGCCCACGAGCAGCGGCGGCAGCCCGCGCGGCAGCAGCTGGAACGCGGCGCGCCCCAGGTCGTCCGCCCAGGCGGCCAGCTGCGGGTCGACCGGGCGCGCCAGGTCGACGGCGACGTCGCCGGTGCGCACCCGCCGGGCCAGGCGGTCGTCGGCGAACACCGACACCGGCGCCAGCAGCGCCTGGCTGAGCCAGGCGAACGTCGCGGCCTGCGCGACGCCGTACCCGGCGACGCTGCCGCCCGCGGCGACCACGGTGCCGGTGAGCACGGCGGCCTTCACGGCCCCGAACACGGTGTTCGCCAGCGCTCCGGCCGCGGTGGCGGCCCGGTAGGCGGAGTACCTGCGGAACCCGGCGGCCGCCAGGGCGGGGTAGGCGGTCACCGGCACGACCGACGACCCTAGCGCCGGCGCGCGGCCCGCAGGGGGGACCGGCGGGCCGGGTGCGACGCGGTTCGCCTTGCCGCCCGCCCCGCAGTGCCTACCGTGGAGGGGGACGGGCCGGACCTGCGTGCCCGCCGTGCAGGTCTCGTCCTCGCTCCAGGAGGGTTCACCGTGAGCAGCACCCGCGCCTCGACGTCCTCGCGCCTGTCCGTGCACCGCTCCCCGGTCCAGCTGACGTCCCTCCTCGTCGGGATCGCGTTCCTCGTCGTCGGCGTCCTGGGGTTCGTCCCCGGGATCACCACCGACTACGGGCAGCTGAGCTGGGCGGGGCCGGACTCCCACGCCCACCTGCTGGGCGTCTTCCAGGTCTCCGTCCTGCACAACGTCCTGCACCTGCTGTTCGGCGTCGCCGGCGTGGTGCTGTCCCGCTGGCCGGGCGCGGCGAAGGCGTACCTGCTCCTCGGTGGCGTGGCCTACCTGGGTCTGTGGGTGTACGGCCTCGTGGTGGCGCAGGACGTGCAGGCGAACTTCGTGCCGCTGAACGCCGCCGACGACTGGCTGCACCTGGGCCTCGGCGCCGGGATGCTCCTGCTGGGCCTGCTCATGCCGCGCCGCACCTCGACGGGCACGGCGCAGACGTACGCGGGGCCCACCGCAGGCGGCGACGTGCAGTGACCGGCCGCTGAACCCGGTCCCGGCGGAGCGGGTCGGCGGCCCGCCGCGTCACCCGGCCCGCGGCCAGGTCCAGCCGCTGTTGTCGACCACCCGGCGCAACCCGGCGCGCCGGTCGGCCTCCGCGCGGACCGCCTGCTCGAAGGAGCGGCTGTCGGCGAGGGGGACGCCCGCCTCCGCGAGCGCGGTCAGGGCGGGAGCGTCCGGTGCGTCCGGGGTGGGCACCAGTGCGGACGTGGCGGCGACGGTCTGCGCGTAGCCGCTGACGGCCTCCCGCACCGGTGCCACGGCGCTGCCGTCGGGGCGGGCGTCCGCGGCGACACCGGCGCTGAGGATCAGCATGGCCTCGTCCAGGGTCGCGACGGCTCGCGACGCCGCTGCTGCGGCCTTGCCGGTGTGGCAGTAGTGCAGCACCGGGTAGGCCAGGTGCTGCTCGGCCACCTGGGCCACTTCGCTGCTGAGGCTCACGAGGTGCTGGACGAAGGCGGAGCTGAACCGCTCACCGTTCCAGCCGCGCGCCACCACCTCCTGGGGGTGCGCGCCCAGGGCGAAGACGTGCATCGCCAGGGCCCGGGAGGCGACGACGGCCTGCACCACCGAGAGCAGGTACGTGACGGCGAGGGTGATCAGCAGGAACCCGGTGAACCCGGCGACCGCGGCGAGCAACCGCCACCCCGGCTGGTTCGCGGTGTAGTCGCCCACGCCGAGGGTGGCGGTGGAGAAACCGGCGAAGTAGACGGTGTCGAGCACCCCCGCGGCCCGGCCGGTCGTGGAGTTGACGACGGCGCCGCTGCCGACGAACAGCAGCGACCACCCCGCCCACAGCAGCAGGACCCACGTCGACGCCGTCACCGTCAGCAGCAGCACCCCGGAGAACCTCAGCGGCGTGCCCTCCCGGCCCCGGGGGTGGCGCCACCGCAGGAGCCGCCACAGCGCTCCGGTGACCCGGCTCGTCAGCGGCCCGGCCCCGGTGCTCACGGACAACGTGGTCACCAGGGCGTCGACGAGGACGAGGACCACGAGCACGGCCCCCGCGATGATCTCCACTGCTGCCAGCACCGGTCCATGGTGCCGTCCGTCGCGGTGGGCTACGGTCGCGGGACGAGCACCGGGACGACAGGAGGCACCGTGGCCGCGACCCGGAGGATCCCCAGGACCGTCCGCCTCGTGGTGGACACCGACGCCAAGAACGAGGCGGACGACCAGTACGCGGTCGTCCACGCCCTGCTGTCCGAGACGCTGGACGTGCGCGGCATCGTGCCGGCCCACTTCGGCACCGGCCGCTCGGCGACGAGCATGGCGGACAGCCGCGCCGAGGTGGACCTGCTGCTGGAACTGCTCGGGCGCACCGGTTCGGTCCGGGTCGCCGACGGGGCCCCGGTCGCGCTACCGGACGAGCGCACCGCCGTCGACAGCCCCGGTGCCCGGCTGATCGTCGAGGAGGCGCTGGCCGACGACGACCGGCCCCTGTTCGTCACCCTGCTCGGCCCGCTGACCGACATGGCCACGGCGCTGCTGCTGGAGCCGCGGATCGCCGAGCGCGACCTCACGGTCGTCTGGATCGGCGGCCCCTCCTACGACGGGGTCTGGGACGGCGCTACGCCGGAGTACAACCTGTCCAACGACGTGCACGCGGCGAACGTCGTCTTCTCCAGCGGCGTCGAGCTGTGGCAGGTGCCGCGCTCGGTGTACACGCGCGTCGGCGTGGGGTACGCGGAGCTGGAGGAGCGCGTGGCCCCCTGCGGCCGCATCGGCCGCTACCTCGTGGACCAGCTCGTCGCCTGGAACGACGAGCACCACCCCCGGGCCATCGAGCACCGCTCCCTGGGGGACTCGCCCGCCATCGGGGCGGTGCTGAACCCGCAGGGCGCGGTGTGGCGCCGGCGGGTGGCGCCCCGGTTCACCGAGGAGTGCACGATGACCGGGGGCGCCGACCCGGAGCGCACGCTCCTGGTGTGCGAGGAGTTCGACACCCGGTACCTGCTGGAGGACTTCTTCGCCAAGCTGCGCCGCGCCACCACGGACTGACGGAGCCTCCGGCGGGCACGGCTGCGTGTCCGCCGGGGGTGCTCGCGCAGGGTCAGCGGCGGACGGCGTCGATGCGCAGCATCCGCGCGATGACGGTGTCGAGCTCGTCGTCGCGGAAGATCTTCTTCCAGTCGTCCTTGACGATCGATCCGCGGCCGTAGTCCATGGCGATGTGGCAGGCCTCGGAGAACGGGTTCGAGCCGCGCAGCGCGTTGGTCAGGGCGATGCCCACGTGGCCCCAGAGCATCGCGCGGGCGGCCTCGGCGGGGACCCCGACGGTGTTCACCGTCTCGTCCAGGGCCTCCTTGAGCAGGGCGCCGACCATGCAGGCGATGGTCTCGACCAGGGTGGGTTCGAGGACGGCGAGCTGCTTCACGCTGACCCAGTGCACCTGGATGACGGGGGCGTAGATCGTGGTGATGACCTGCTCGGCGACGGTGCGCACCTGTTCGTCGTCGACCTCGAGGGCGGCGACGACCTCCTGGGGGGCGGCGATGCCGCCGAAGGTGTCGGCGTACTCGGCGTCGGTGCGCCGCTCCAGGAACACCGAGGGGTGGCACGGGTGCGCCACCGCCTGGGCGACGCCCTCGCGGGAGGCGAGCAGCCCGGCGTAGGCGGCGGCCGGGTCGAGGGTCAGCAGGATCGAGCCGCCCTTCATGCGCGGCACGAGGTCCTGGGACACTGCGCCGAGCACGACGTCGGGCACGGCCAGGACGACGACGTCGGCGCCGTCCACCGCGGTGGCGGAGTCGACGACCTCGCGGCCGGCGGCCCGGACGCGCTCCTGCCCGGCGGGGGAGTTCTCGGCGTAGCGGACGGTGAAGGCGCTGGTGTCGAGGTTGTTCGACACCCGCATGCCCATCTTGCCGCCGGCGCCGATGACCGCCACGGTCAGGGCGCCGGTGTCCGTGCCGGTGGTCGCGGTGGTTTCGGCCAGGTCAGTCATCGCTGGTGCTCCTCGAGCGGGTTCGCGGTCAGGCGGGTCAGGGTGGTGGCCGTCCAGGCGGCCTCGGTGCGGGTGGTGGTCTCGGCGTCGCCCTGCCAGGACAGCCAGTGCTCGGCGATGCGCGTGATGCCGCGGCGCACCGGGTCCAGGGCCGTGAAGGTCGCGTCGTGGTCGAGCAGGCCCTCGCCCAGCGGGGTCCCGGTGAGCGAGAAACCCACCCACCCCTCCGCCCGGGTGAAGGCGAAGTCCTTCACGTGCCAGTTCTTCACGTGCGGGGCGCACCGGGCGGTGACCTCCGCGGGGTCCTCCAGGGCGGCGACGGTGTTCGCCGGGTCCAGGCAGATCCCCAGGTGCGTGTCGCCGACGGCCTCGACGACGTCCACGAGGGCGGTGGTGGGCACCTGCTCGTAGGTCTCCAGCGCGAGCGTGACGCCGGCGCGCGCGTAGTCGGGCAGGACCTCGCGCAGCCGGCGCTCGGTCTCGCCGCGGTCGGGGCGGTCCTCGGGGTCGGCGGGGCCGGCGGTCCACATGCTGCGCACCAGGCGGGCGCCGAGGGCCTCGGCGATCCCCAGGTGGCGCCGCAGGTGGTCGGGCCGGGTGCCGCGGGTGCCCACCTCCAGCGCCAGGCCGAGCTCCGCCGCGGCGCGGCGCAGGTCCGCCAGCCCGGCGCGGTCCAGCCGGTCCAGGCGGGGGTCGTCGCAGACCTGGAACACCTCGGCACCGAGGTGGGCGGCGTCCTCGAACTGCTCGGTGATGCTCATCGGGCGCTCCACCCGGTCGGAGGAGCGCCAGGAGTAGGCGTAGGTCCCCGCACCTGCGCCGGTGCTGCCCGGTGCGAACGGCGCGGGTGCGCCGGAGGCTGCGGTGTCCACGTCGACTCCCAGGGGTGTGCCTCGTCGTGCCTCGCTCGCCCGGCGGCGTGCCGGGGAGCGGTGGTGCCCGGCCGGCGGCTGCTGCGCCGCACGAGGAGTCTCCGACAGGCGACGGAGGTCCATCAACCGGTTGACCGAAAAAAGGTCAACCGGTTTGATGATGGTCCCCTCGGCGGTAGCGTGCTGCCCCGCCGGGACCCTTCGACGACGAGGACGGGCGAACATGGGCGGACGACTTCACGGCAAGCGCGCTCTGGTGACGGGAGCGGCCTCCGGCATCGGGCGGGCCGTGGCCACCCGGTTCGCCCGCGAGGGGGCGCAGGTGGTGTTCGCGGACCGGGACCTGGACGGCGCGCGGGAGGCGGCGCGGCAGCTCCCCGGTGCGGTGGCGGTGCGCGTGGACATCACCGACGAGGACAGCGTGCGCGGCGCCTACGAGGAGGTGCGCTCCGGTGGCGCCCCGCTCGACGTGGTGGTCGCCAACGCCGGGGTGCAGCTCTTCGGGCAGGACGCGCCCGTCGCCGACCTGGACCTGGACGTGTGGCGGCGCACGATCGACGTGAACCTCACCGGCACGTTCCTGACCGTCAAGCACGCGGTGCGCGCGCTGCGCGGGCGTGGCGGCTCCATCGTCTGCACCGGCAGCCCCACCGGGCTGAACGGTGAGGGGCGCGACTTCACCGCCTACTCCTCCTCCAAGGCGGGGGTGCACGGGCTGGTGCGCACGGTCGCCGCCGCCTACGCGCACGAGGGCATCCGGGTGAACACCGTCGTGCCGGGCTACACCGAGACCCCGCTGGTGACCGCCATCTCGGGCGACGAGACCTCACGGGCGGCGATCGTCTCCCGCACCCCGCTCGGCCGCGCCGGTACCTCCGCCGACGTGGAGGGGATCATGGTGTACCTGGCCGGCGACGAGTCGTCCTTCGCCACCGGCGCGATCTTCCGCGTCGACGGGGGGATGACCTCGCTGTGACCGGCGAGCACGTCGGTGCCCTGACCTCCCGCGCCCTGTGGCGGGACGACGAACCGGTGCCCCTGCGGGTGGGTGCCGCCGGCTGGGAACTGCTCGTCGTCGGGGACTCCCTCGACGCGATCACCCACGAGGGCCGGCCGGTGCTGCGCGCCGTCCGCTTCGTCGTGCGCGACCGGGACTGGCGCACCGTGCCCGCCGACCTGGATCCCGTGCAGGTGCGGCACCACCGCGACGGTGCGGACCTCACCGTGAGCGCCCGGGCGCGCGGCACCGGCGTCGACCTGGCGTGGACGGGGCACCTCGAGCTGCGCCCCGGCCGCCTGCGGTTCACCGCCGGGGCGACCGCCCTCGCCGGATCGCTGTGCAACCGCGTCGGCATCGTGCTGCTGCACGCCCCCGACCTGGCCGGCCGGGAACTGCTCGTGCACCACCCGGACGGGAGCACCACCCGCCAGGGGTTCCCCCGCGACGTCTCCCCGCACCAGCCCGCGCGCGACGTCGCCGGGCTGGAGTGGTCCGTCGACGGGGCGCCCGTCCGCGCGGAACTGGGCGGCGACGTCTTCGAGGTGGAGGACCAGCGCAACTGGACCGACGCCTCCTTCAAGACCTACAGCACACCGCTGGAGCACCCCTTCCCCGTCCTGCTGCCGGCCGGTCACCAGGTGCACCAGGAACTCGTCCTGGAACGTCCACGGCCCTCCGCTGGATACCCGGCCGTGCCGGCGGTGAGCGACGCACCGGTGCCCGAGCTGGAGCTCGTGCCGTCCTCCGCGGTCGTGCCGGAGTTCCTGGTGGGTGCGTCGACCGCCCCCTCCGGGGAGGCCCGGCGTCCCGCGTTCCCGTGGATGCGCTCGGTGGGCGTGCTCGTCGAGCTGGACCTGGGGTCCGCCGGCTGGCGCACCGCCCTCGACCGGGCGCGGCAGGACGCCGACGGAACCGCGCTGGACGTCCGCCTCGTCACCGACGACCCCGGGTCGCTGCGCGCCGCCGTGGACGCGCTCGAAGGGGTTCCGATGCGCCGGATCGGAGCCTTCAGCGCCACCACCCACGTCGGTGAACCCGCCCTGCTGGAGGAGCTGACCCGCCTCACCGCCGGTGGCGGCGCACCCGTGGAGGTCGTCGCCGGGACCCGCGCGCACTTCACCGAGCTCAACCGGAACCACGAGCGCCTCCCGCCCGGCGCGGCCTCGCTGACCTTCAGCACCACCCCGCAGATGCACGAGACGGGACGCACCCAGGTCGTGGAGTCCCTGGCGGTGCAGCGCCTGGTCGCCGAGCAGGCGGTGCGCCTCGCCGCGGGTCGCCCCGTGCACGTCGGCCCCGTCACCCTGCGCCCGCGGTTCAACGCGGTCGCCACGTCACCGCGCCCGGTGGACACCGCCCCGGACGTCACGGGCGGGTACGCGGCCCAGCACGTCCCCGGGGCCACCGACCCGCGGCAGCGCAGCGAGGCGTACGCCGCCTGGCTGGTGGCCTCCGCGGCCGCCCTCGCCGTACCCGGCGTGAGCAGCCTCTGCTTCGCCGAGGCGTGGGGCCCGCGCGGTTTCGGTGAGGCCGACGGCACCCCGTTCCCCGCGGCGGCCGCCCTGCAGCGCCTCGCGGTGCTCAGCGGGCAGCGCCTCTGGCGGTGCCGCGCGCAAGGGGTTCCAGGGACCGCGGTGCTCGCCGCCGACGCCGACGGCGTCCTCACCGTGCTGGCGGCGAACGCCACGGACGCACCGCAGCGGTTGCGGTTGGCGCTCCCCGCCGGATCCGGCCCCGGCCTGCTGGAACAGGTGGGCCACCACCAGGAGCCGGTGCCCACCCCGGGTGGTGGTCCTCTGGACCTCGACGTGGCCCCGGGCCGGGTCGTCGTCTGGACGGGGCGCCGCCCGGGGGAGTTGCGTTAGGTTCGCCCGGTGCCCTCCTTCCGCTCCGACGACCCCGCGCTGGCCCGGTTGCCGCTGACCGCGGTCCCGCGCGGTTCCGCCGTGGCGGAGGTCGCGCGCCAGCTCACCGAGTTCCTCGCCTCGGGGGAGTTCCCGCCCGGGTCCCGCCTGCCCCCGGAGCGCCAGCTGGCCGAGTCGCTGGGGGTCGGGCGCTCGGCGGTGCGCGAAGCGCTCGCGGCCCTGGAGATCCTGGGGCTGGTGACCGTGCGCCCGGGGTCGGGCACCTACATCCGCGACAGCATGTCGGAACTGCTGCCGACGACCCTCAGCTGGGGCCTCATGCTGGCCGGTGACCACACCGCGCAGCTGTCCGAGGTGCGCAGCGCCCTGGAGGTCCAGGCCGCCTCCCTGGCGGCGCAGCGCATCACCGACGAGGACCTGGAACTGCTGCGCGGCCACGTCGAGGCCATGGAGGACGACCTCGACGACCTGGAGGCGTTCGTCGCCGCCGACGCGATGTTCCACGGGCTGATCGGCCGGTCCACCGGCAACGACGCCCTCGGTGACCTGCTGCAGACGATCCGCTCGCTGCTGCGCGTGTGGGTGGAACGGCACCTGCGCGACCGCGAGCAGGCCGAGGTCGCCAGCCGCGAGCACCGCGCGGTGTTCGAGGCCATCGCGGCCCGCGACCCCGACGCCGCCGAACGGGCCATGCGCGCGCACATGCGCACCGCCGGCGAGCGCATCGAGCACGCTCCGGACGACGTCATCCGGCGCTGAACCGCTGCCCGCGCCCGGGAACCACCCCGCGCCCGTCGTCCTGCCCGCCGCCCGGGGCGGGTTCGAGGACCGTCCCCGTGAACGCGAACGGGATCCCCGCGGCCAGGGCGGGGCTCGGGCGGTCCATGAGCTGCAGGTGCAGGTGGGGTTCGCTGGAGTTCCCCGAGTTCCCGCACCCGCCCAGCACGTCGCCCGCGGCGACCACGTCCCCGCGCCGCACCCGCAGCGAACCGCGGCGCAGGTGCGCGTAGCAGGCGAAGCTGCCGTCGCCGTGGTCGACGACGACGTGGTTGCCCACGACGAGCCGCCAGCTCACCAGGTCGCGCAGCGCGCCCTCCAGGAACAGGAACGGCAGCGCCAACCAGCTGTTGCGGGAGCGGTGGTCGCGGGCCCGGCCGGAGGCGCGGACCACCCGCCCACCGGAACCGGCCAGGACGGGCCGGCCGAACGCCGGGAACCGCCGCGGCGGCAGGAACCCCCCGCCGGCGGTGAACGGCGGCCGGGAACCGTCTGCCGGGTCGGCCAGCAGGTCCACGGCGTAGGTCTGGCCGTAGCCGTGGGTGCCGTGGCTGGGCACCCGGTCGGCGGGTGTGGACAGCGCCTGCCAGCGCCCGGTGACGACGGGCCCGACCAGGCGCGCGGGCGGCCGGGGACCGCCGCCGAACCTCGCCAGCACCACCGCGAGGACCACGAGCACGAGAAGGACCGGTGCCACGAGCGGGTCCAGCGCCCGCGGCAGCCCCGGTCCGGGCAGCACCTCCAGCGCCACCAGCACGAGGACGAGGGCGCACAGCGCGCGCGCCGCGGCGCCGTGCACCCGGGCCAGCACCCGCACCCACCGGGGCAGCGGGGTGGCGGAGTCGGTGGTGCGCAGCGGGGGAGCGGTCCGGGTGGTCACGTCGGCCTCCGGGGCTGGGGTGTCGGGTGCGCCCCACCGTCCCGCGGCCGGCGGCGGTGCCGGTAGCCCCCGCGGGGCCGCGGCCGCCGGGAGGGTGGCCGGGAGCGTCGGTGCGAGGCGGCACACTGGAGCGGTGACGATGACCGACCCCGCCCCGGCGACCGGCACCGCCCCGGGCACCGCCCCCACCCCCGACGGGGCCGACCGCCTCGTGCAGCGCCTCGTCGCCGCGCTCGGCGCCGAGGCGGCCGACGGTGTCGTGGACGCCTCCACGCGCCGCCGCGCCGAGTACACCTCCGACGCCTCGAACTACCGCGTCGTGCCGCAGGTCGTCGTCTTCCCCCGCTCCACCGAGGACGTCGAAGCCGTCTTCGCCGTCTGCCGCGAGCTGGGCGTGCCCTTCACCAGTCGCGGCGCGGGCACGTCCGTGGCCGGCAACGCGGTGGGCACCGGTGTCGTCCTGGACTTCTCCCGCCACCTGAACCGCGTCCTGGAGGTCGACGCCGAGGGCGCCACCGCGCTCATCGAGCCGGGGGTGGTCCTCGACGACCTGCAGCGCGAGGCCGCCCCGCACGGGCTGCGCTTCGGCCCGGACCCGTCCACCCACGCCCGCTGCACCGTCGGCGGCATGATCGGCAACGACGCCTGCGGCTCGCACGCCCTCGCCTACGGCCGCACCAGCCACAACGTCCTCGCGCTGGAGGTCCTGGACGGGCACGGGCGCCGGTTCTGGACGGACGACCCGCCCGCCGACCTGCTCGGCGAGCTGGAGGCGGTGGCCGGCCGCCACCTCGCCACCATCCGCACGGGGTTCGGCACGTTCGGCCGCCAGGTGTCCGGGTACGCGCTGGAGCACCTGCTGCCCGAGACCGGTGGTCCGCGCGGCACCGCCCTGGCCCGCCTCCTCACCGGTTCCGAGGGCACCCTGGCGACGATCCTGCGCGCTCGCGTGCGGCTCGTGCGCCAGTCGGCGTCCACCACGTTCGTCGTGCTCGGCTACCGCTCCATGCACGAGGCGGCCGACGCCACCCCCGCCCTGCTCACCCACCGCCCGCTGGCCGTGGAGGGCATCGACCGGCGCCTGGCCGACGCCGTGGTGCGCCGCGGCGGCTCCGTCGACGGCCTGCCCACCGGCGACGGCTGGCTGTTCGTGGAGATGGGCGGGGACACCCCCGAGGAGTCCCTGGCCGCCGCGCGCGCCATGGTCGCCGACTCCGCGGCGCTGGACTCCGTCGTCATCCCCACCGCCGCCGACGCGCGCAAGCTGTGGCGCATCCGCGAGGACGGCGCCGGTCTCGCCGGGCGCTCCCCGGAGGGTCAGCCCGCCTGGCCCGGCTGGGAGGACGCCGCCGTCCCGCCGGAGAAGCTGGGCACCTACCTGCGCGAGTTCGACGCCCTGATGGCCTCCCACGGCGTCGACGGCCTCGCCTACGGCCACTTCGGCGACGGCTGCATCCACGTGCGCATCGACTTCCCGCTCTACGACGGCGACGGTGCGCAGCGCACGAAGGCGTTCCTGGAGGACGCCGCGCGCCTCGTCGCCGCGCACGGTGGCTCCCTCTCCGGTGAGCACGGCGACGGCCGCGCCCGCGGCGCGCTGCTGCCCCTGATGTACGACGCGGACTCCATCGCCGCGTTCGAGGAGGTCAAGCACGCGTTCGACCCCGCCGACCTGCTCAACCCCGGTGTGCTCGTGCGCCCGGCGCCGGTGGACGCCGACCTGCGCGTGCCCGCCGCCCGCCCCGCCCACGCCCTCGGCATGCCGCTGAAGTTCGCGTACTCCCACGACGCCGGCGACCTGACCCGCGCCGTGCACCGCTGCGTGGGCGTCGGCAAGTGCCGCGCCGACTCCGGCGGCGTCATGTGCCCCAGCTTCCTGGCCACCGGCGACGAGAAGGACTCCACCCGGGGTCGCGCCCGGCTGCTGCAGGAGATGGTCAACGGCACCCTCGTCACCGACG
Source organism: Kineococcus sp. TRM81007 (assembly GCF_022669155.1). Taxonomy (GTDB): domain Bacteria; phylum Actinomycetota; class Actinomycetes; order Actinomycetales; family Kineococcaceae; genus Kineococcus. The sequence continues at coordinate 29,328 of NZ_JALBVB010000024.1, forward strand.
GCTGGCGCGCGCAGGAGGTCCACGACGTCCTCGACCTGTGCCTGTCCTGCAAGGGGTGCACCGCCGACTGCCCGGCGGGCGTGGACATGCCCACGTACAAGGCGGAGTTCCTCGACAAGCACTACGCCGGGCGGCTGCGGCCGATGAACCACTACCTGCTCGGCTGGCTGCCGCGCTGGTCGAGGCTGGCCACGCTGCACCGGTTCGAGACGAAGCTCGTCAACGCCCTCACCGGCGTGCCCGCGCTGGCTGCCCTGGCCAAGCGCGTCGGTGGCATCGCGCAGGAGCGGCCGCTGCCGAGGTTCGCCGAGCAGACGTTCCGCGCCTGGTTCGGGCGCCGTCCCGTGCGCACCGGCGGGCAGCCGGTCGTGCTGTGGGTGGACTCCTTCACTGAGCACTTCTCCCCGGAGGTCGGGCAGGCCGCGGTGACGCTGCTGGAGCACCTGGGTTTCGACGTCTCCGTCACCACCGAGCGGGTCTGCTGCGGGCTGACGTGGGTCTCCACCGGCCAGCTCGACGGCGCGAAGAAGCAGTTGCGCGCCTCCCTGGACGCGCTGAGCGTGCCGGGCCTGCCCGCGGACGCCCCGGTCGTCGGCCTGGAACCCTCCTGCACCGCGCTGCTGCGCGAGGACGCCGCGGAACTCCTGCCGGACGATCCCCGCGCCCACGCGCTGAAGACCCGGGTGAGGACGCTCGCCGAGCTCATCACCGAGCAGCGCCCGGACTGGGTCCCGCCGCGCCTGGACCCGGACGGGGACGTGCGGGCCGTCGTGCAGCCGCACTGCCACCAGCACGCCGTCATGGGTTTCGCGCCCGACGCCGCGCTGCTGGCCAAGGCCGGGGTGGACGCGCAGGTCCTGTCCGGCTGCTGCGGCCTGGCCGGGAACTTCGGCGCGGAGGACGGGCACTACGACGTGTCGGTGAAGGTGGCCGAGCACGCCCTCCTGCCGGCGCTGCGCGGCATCGAGCAGGACCCGGGCGCGGTGGTCGTGGCCGACGGGTACTCCTGCCGCACCCAGTCCGACAACCTCGCCGGGGTGCGGCCCAAGCACCTGGCGGAACTGCTCGTGGAAGCGCTGCAGCGGCAGGGTTGAGGACGTCGTCACCGGTCCGCGGTGGCCGGGGAGCGGCTCTCCGGCCACCGCGCGGGTGCCCGGTCGCCGTGGCACGGTGGCGGGCATGGACGGTGTGACGCTCTGGTGGGACGGCTGGGCCCCGATCGTGCGGGCGCTGGTCGTCGGGACGCTCGGCTACGTCTGGATCGTGGGGATCCTGCGGATCAGCGGGCCCCGCAACATGGCGAAGATGACCCCGTTCGACTTCGTCCTGACGGTGACCCTGGGGTCGGCCTTCGGCCGGGTGCTCACCTCGAGCGACACCTCGCTGGCCACGGCCCTGGTGGTCTTCACCCTGCTGGTGGTCCTGCAGTGGGTGATGGCGTTCCTGCGCCACCGCTCCGGCGTCGTGAACAAGCTCGTCGCGACGAGCCCGGTCCTGCTGTTCCACGACGGCGAGTTCGTGCGCGAGACGATGCGCCGGCACCGCTTCACCGAGGCCGACATCCACTCCGCCGCCCGCGAGAACGGCTTGGGCTCGCTCGAGGGCGTGGCAGCCGTCGTGCTGCAGGCGGACGGGGAGTTCTCGGTGATCGAGAAGAGCTCGATGCGCGACGGCGCGTCGGTGGACCCGTTCGTCGTGCGCAGCTGAGCGTCCCGCCGCGGCCCGCGGTGCCCGTTCGCGCCGGTGCCGGGAGGGACCGGTAATTCCGTGGAGCGCGGCACCCGTTCGCAGTAGCGTTCCGGCCGCGTGGTCCGGGGGGAGCGCGCGGGAGCGCGGCGGGGGCCGCGCCCCACCACCGGGGGGGAACCGATGAACGCTCGACGATCCGTGCTGCCCGCACACGCCCGCACGAGCCCGGCGGGGGTGCCGGCACCGGGCCCTGACAAGACGACCACCAGGCGCGGGCTGCTCCGCTGGGGAGCCGCGCTGGGCGGCGGCACGCTGCTGACCGCCTGCGCGAGCGGCGGTGCGGCGGTGGCGCCGAGCCGAGGGAGCGAGCGCCCGGAGCGGGTCACCGACCCCGAGCAGGCGCTGGAACTGCTGCGGGAGGGGAACGCGCGCTTCGCCGCGCACCCCGAGGAGCACACCACCCGAACCGCCGCGCACCGCCTGCGGATCGCCGAGGGGCAGCACCCCTTCGCGGCCGTGCTCTCGTGCGCCGATTCCCGGGTTCCACCGGAACTGGTGTTCGACCAGGACCTGGGAGACCTGTTCGTGGTGCGCACCGCGGGCCAGGTCCTCGCACCGCCCGTCCTGGGCAGCGTCCAGTACGCCGTCGAGCACCTGCACGTGCCGCTGCTGGTGGTCCTCGGGCACGGGGGGTGCGGTGCGGTGAGCGCCGCCCTGGAGGCGGTCCAGCGGGGCTCCGCACCCTCGGGCACGGCGATCGACTCGCTCGTCGAGGCGATCCGCCCGGCCGCCGAGTCGGCGCTCGCCGGCACCGGCGCAGAGGACGCCCTCTCCGAGGCCGTGCGCCTCAACGTGGCCGGCGACGTGCTGGCGCTGTCCGCGGACCCGCTGCTGGCCGAGGCCGCCGGCGCCGGGCACCTGCGCGTCGTGGGCGCCACCTACGACCTGCACGACGGGGTGGTCACGTTCACCTGACGGGCGCGGGGACCGCCCGGCTCAGCGCCCGGGTGCCGGCCTCGCCCGCCACAGCAGCACGGTCAGGGCGGCGGCCACGGGCGTCCACAGCGCCCGCTCCACGAGCGAGGGCGAGGCGAGGTTCAGCGCCGTCCCCAGGGCCGTGACGCCGGCGGCGCCGGTGAGGACCCGCCGCCGGGCGTGCGGCGGCACGAGCGAGGAGCCGACCGTCACGGCCAGCAGCGCGTAGACGGCCGCCGAGCCGGCGCTGGCGGCGCGCAGCCCGGTGGGCAGGACGCCCGGGTTCGCGCCCCCCCAGGCGGCCGCCCCCCAGGGGGCGCCTGCGGCGAGCGCGACCTGGAACGCGGCCACGCCGCCGGTGAGGGCGCAGGCGGCGGTGGTGGTGCGGCCGGGGTGCGGGAGCGCGTGCGCGCTGGAGGACATGCCTGAAAGATAGTGTTCCTGCCAGATACCCTCAAGGGGTGGCGAGGACCTCCCAGACGCAGCTGGCCGTGCTCGGCGCGCTGTCGATCGAACCCATGACGGGCTACCGGTTGCGTGCCGAGATCGTGCAGACCCTCGGCCACTTCTGGCGCGAGAGCTTCGGGCAGGTCTACCCCGCGCTGTCCACCCTGGAGGAGGCCGGTCTGGTCGAGCGCGAGCGCGGCGACGAGCGGGCGACCGGCCGCTCCGGCAACGTGTTCCGCCTCACCGCGGCCGGCCGGGAGCGCCTGCGCGAGCTCCTGGCCGAACCCTTCCAGCCGCCCACCCCGCGCGACCCGCTCCTGCTGCGCCTGTTCTTCGGCCACCACGTCGACCCCGCGCTCGTGCGCACCTGGCTCACCGAGGCGCTGGTCGGGGCGGAACGCGCCTGCGAGCGCTACGACGAGCTGCGCGCCGAGATCGAGCGGGAACCCGACTTCGCCACCCGCGGGGTGTTCCGCCTGCTGACCGTCTCGGCCGGCCGGCACGCCGCCCGGGCGCGGGCGGACTGGGCGCGCGAGGCGCTGGAGCTGCTGGAGGCGGCCGGGGGCGGGAGGGGGCCGCGTGCGGATCGTGATCGCTGAGGACGACGCGCTCCTGCGCGAGGGGCTGACGCTGCTGCTGCGCGCGGAGTCCCTCGACGTGGTGGCCGCCACCGGCACCGCGTCGGAGTTCCTGGCGGCCGTCGACGCGCACCGGCCCGAGGTGGCCGTCGTCGACGTGCGCATGCCGCCCACCTTCACCGACGAGGGGGTCCTGGCCGCCGTCGAGGCGCGCCGCCGCCACCCCCGCCTGGCGGTGCTGGTGCTGTCCGCCCGCGTCGAGCAGGCGTTCGCGACCGAGCTGCTGGTGGGCGGGGCGGGCGGGCTGGGGTACCTGCTCAAGGAGCGCGTCGGCCACGTCCAGGAGTTCCTCGACGCCCTGCGGCGCGTGGTGGCGGGCGGCACGGCGATCGACCCGGAGGTCGTCGCGCAGCTGCTGACCCGCGTCCACGCCGACCGGGCCCTGGAACGCCTCAGCCCGCGCGAGCGGGAGGTGCTGGCCCTGATGGCGGAGGGGCTGGGCAACGGTGCGATCGCCCGGCGGCTGGTCGTCACCGAGGGAGCCGTCCACAAGCACGTCCGCGCCATCTTCGCCAAGCTGGACCTGGCACCCACCGACGACAGCGACCGGCGCGTCGCCGCCGTGCTGCGCCACCTGGGGCGGTCGGGGTGAGCGCGGGCGCTCCTCACGCCTGCGCGGGCAGGGTGACGCGGACCGTGGTGGGCCCCCCGGGCGGGCTGTGCAGCGACATCGTGCCGTCCAGCGCCTCGACGCGGCGCCGGACGCCGTCCAGGCCGGTGCCCGCGCGCTCGTCGGCGCCCCCCGCGCCGTCGTCGTGGACCTCCACCACCAGCCGGCCCGCGTCGGCGCGCAGGTCCACCCGCACCCGCGTGGCCCGGCCGTGCTTGGCGGTGTTGGTCAGCGCCTCGGCCACGGTGAAGTAGGCGGCCGCGGCCACGGCGGCCGCCACGGGGGGCAACGGCTCCTCCCGCACGCTGCACGGGACGGGGCTGTGCGCCGCCAGGCCGGCCACGGAACCGGCCAGGCCCCGGTCGGCCAGGGCCGGCGGGTAGATGCTGCGCACCACGTCCCGCAGGTCCGCCAGCGCCTCCTCGGCGGCCGTGCGCGCCGCCAGGACCACGGGCAGCGCCGCGGCGGGGTCGCGCTCGAGGGCGCGCTCGGCGATGCCCAGGTGCATCGCCACGGCCACGACCCGGTTCTGGACGCCGTCGTGCAGGTCGCGCTCGATGCGCCGCAGCTCCACGGCGTGCGCGTCGACGGCGGCCGCCCTGGTGGCGGTGACCTGCGCCAGCCGCCGGGCCAGCGCCGCGGGCGGCGGCGCCAGGCGGGCGGCGTTCAGGCGCAGGTACCCGTGCGCCAGGGGCGGGACGACGAGGACGCCGGCGGCGGCGTACCCGGCGGCGATCAGGACCGTCAGGCCCGCCTGCCCCCACGAGGCCACCGGTGTGTTCAGCGTGGAGACGGTGCCGGGGAACAACGGCCACGCGGCGGCCAGCGCGAGGTTCTGCACGAGCCCGATCGGTGCGCTCAGGGCGGCGACCCCGGCCAGCGTGCCGGCGGTGGCGTGCAGCACCAGCCAGCCGAGGTCGCGGCGCACCGCGGGAGCAGGCAGCGTGCCGTGGGCCGACGGCGGGTGCCCCAGGTGGCGCCCGGTGCGCCGCCGCTCGAACTCGGCCAGCGCGCCGACCGCGCGCAGCAGGCGCGGCACCAGGGGCCAGGTGACGACCAGGGCCGCGCAGACGGCCAGCGCCACCAGCAGGGCACCGGCCGCCAGCGCGGTGCCGGTGCCGTCCACGAGGAACCGGAAGCCGCGCAGGTGCCCCTGCCAGCGGCCGGTCGCGGTCAGCGCGTCGTCCACGCCGGCATGCTCCCGGCCCCGCTGCGGCGTTGTCGAGCCACCGCGGCGGAGCACGGCGCGGACACCCGCGCGCCGTTCAGGCGGTCGGCGCCGGCTCGCCCAGGAACTCCAGCAGCGCCTCGGTCACCTCCCGGTGGTGGGTCCACAGCAGCCCGTGCGGAGCGCCCTCGACCTCCACGTACGTCGCCGAGGGCAGCTGCCGCAGCGTCTGGCGCGCGGTGGCGTCGATCGGCAGGATCCGGTCCTCGGTGCCGTGCAGGACCAGCACCGGCACGTCGAACTTCAGCAGGTCCTCGCGGAAGTCGGTGAGCCACGTCGGCACGCACGCGGAGGCGGCGTGCGGCGAGGAGGCGACGGCCACCGCCCGGCTGGCGTCCACCGCGGCCTGGCTGATCCGCTCGCCCAGCGTCCGGTCGAGGTTGTAGAAGTCCGCGAGGAAGCCCTCGAAGTACGCGTAGCGGTCGGCGGTGACGGCGCTCAGGATCCCCTCGAAGACGGCCCCGTCCACCCCGGTGGGGTTGTCGTCGGTCTTCAGCAGGAACGGCTGCAGCGAGGCCAGCAGCGCGACCTTCGCCACCCGCTCGGAGCCGTAGCGCCCCAGGTAGCGCGTCACCTCGCCGGAACCCATGGAGAAACCCACGAGCACGACGTCGCGCAGGTCCAGGGCGGTCAGCAGCGCGTCCAGGTCGGCGGCGAAGGTGTCGTAGTCGTAGCCGGTGGTGGGCCTGCTGGAGCGGCCGAAACCGCGCCGGTCGTAGGTGATGACGCGGTAGCCGGCCTCCAGCAGCGCCGGCTGCTGCTTCTCCCACGAGTCCCCGTCCAGGGGGTACCCGTGGATGAGCACGACGGGCTGGCCGGTGCCGTGGTCCTCGTAGTGCAGTTCGACCGGAGCGCTGTTCTCGGTGCCGACGGTGGTGCTGGGCATGGGGCCTCGTCCCTCTCGGTGGTGGTTCCGCGGCGCTGGGCGTCCGGGGTGGCACAGACGCTAGGCGGGCGCGCCGGGGCCGTCGATGACGCTGGCTACCCCGCCGCAGGTACAGCCTGCTGCACCCCCGGCACCTCCGGGCCGGGGCGCGGGTGCGCTCGACCGCCTCCCGGCCGTGGCACGCTGACGCGGTGGCAGCACCCCCCCGTCCCGCCGCGGTGCGCCGCGGCTCGAACCTGCCCCGCGTCGGCGACTACAACCGGGTCGTCGTCCTGGACGCCGTGCGCCGGCACGCCGAGGGCCTCAGCCGCGTGGAGCTCGCCGCCCTGACGGGCCTGTCGGCGCAGACGGTCTCCAACATCTGCCGGCACCTGCTGGAGCAGGGGCTCGTCGTCGAGGCCGGCAAGCAGGGTGGCGGCCCCGGCAAACCCCGGACCATCCTCCAGCTGGCACCGTCCGGGCGCTACGCCGTCGGCGTCCACCTGGACCCGGTCGTGGTCACCACCGTCGTGCTCGACCTGCGCGGCGGGGTCGTCGCCCGCTCCGACGCCCCGCTGGTGCCGGGGGCACCGCCGGCGGAGACCCTGGCGCTGATGGCGGCTGAGGTGGCCGCCACCGTCGAGGCGTCCGGGGTGCCGGGTGACCGGCTGGCGGGCCTGGGTGTCGCGGCGCCGGGGCCCGTGGACGGGGCGGCCGGGGACGTGGTGGGGGCACCGAACCTGCCCGGGTGGGCGCGCGTGCCGGTGCGCGCGGCGCTCGCCGAGGCCACCGGCCTGCCCGTGCTGCTCGACAAGGACGTCGTCGCCGCCGCCGTCGCCGAGATGTGGGCGGGCGGTGCCGGGCCGACGGGCAGCTTCGCGTTCTTCTACCTCGGCACGGGCATCGGCGCCGGGCTCGTGCTGCGCGGGGAGGTGCTGCGCGGGGCCTCCGGCAACGCCGGCGAGGTGGGGCACCTGGCCGCGGACGGGGAGGGGCCGTTGTGCGAGTGCGGGCAGCGCGGCTGCCTGGGCGAGCGCAACGCGCCGCGCTCGCTGGTGCTGCAGGCGCAGGCGGCCGGGCTGGGGCCGTGGCCGCTGGACGACGAGCTCGCCGTCGACCGCGCCCTGGGGGAGGTGTGCCGGCTCGCCGACGAGGGGGTGCCCGCGGCCGTCGCGGTCGTGGACGCCGCGGCCGCCCGCGTGGCGCGCGCCGTCTCCGGGGTGCAGAACCTCCTGGACCTGGACCTCGTGGTCTTCGGGGGGCCGCTGTGGCCGCGGCTGGAGCGGCGCTTCCTGGAGGTCGTGCCGACCCTGGTGCGCGCCCAGGAGGTCGCCGCGCCGTTGCACGCGGTGCAGATCCGCGGCACCCGGGTGGGCCGCGACGTGGCGGCCGTCGGGGCCGCGTGCCTGGTGCTCGACGACGCGTTCAGCCCCCGGTCGTCGGTGCTGCTCGTCAGCTCTTGACGGGAGCAAGTCCAATTGATTTACATACTGCGTGGTGGGTCGACGACGACCCCCGTGGGATGCGGAGGAGCACCATGGCGCGCAGACGGCACTTCCTCGCAGCGGCCGCGAGCACCGCGGCCGCCACCCTCGCGCTCGCCGCGTGCGGGGGATCGAGCACCGGTGGCGACGACGACGGGACCATCCGCGTCGCCTACCAGCGCACGGCGCAGTTCACCCAGCTCGAGGACGTCCTCGAGAAGGCCAAGACCGAGTACGAGGCGGCGAACGAGGGGAAGACCGTCGAACTGGTCCCCATCGAGGCCGAGCAGGACCAGTACTTCACCAAGCTCGCACTGATGAACCGCTCGGCCTCCACGGCACCCGACGTCATCTACGAGGACAGCTTCCAGGTCCGCTCCGACGCGGCCGCCGGGTACCTCGCACCCATCGACGACATGCTCGCCGAGTGGGAGGACTGGCCGCAGTTCGACGACACCGCCAAGGAGGCCGGCCTAGGCGACGACGGCAAGACCTACGGCGTGTCCATGGGCACCGACACCCGCGGCATCTACTTCAACAAGCAGATCTTCGAGCAGGCCGGCCTGCCCACCGACTGGCAGCCGACCACGTGGGACGACGTGCTCGACGCCGCCCGCACCGTCAAGGAGCGCGTCCCCGACGTCATCCCGCTGAACATCTACGCCGGCCGGGCGGCCGGCGAGGCCACCTCGATGCAGGGGTTCGAGATGCTCCTGTACGGCACCGGCGACGAGCTGTACGACGCCGAGAGCCAGAAGTGGATCACCGGGTCGCAGGGCTTCCGCGACTCCCTCGGGTTCTACGACACCGTGTTCTCCGAGGGCCTGGGGCCGGAGACCTCGCTGGTGCTGGACGCCGCGCTCGGCAGTCGGGTCAGCACCGAGCTGCTCCCGCAGGGCCGCCTGGCCATGGCGATCGACGGCTCCTGGCTGCCCGGGGCGTGGATCACCGGGGAGAACGAGTGGCCGGAGTGGGAGCAGACCATGGGCATCGCGGCCATGCCCACGCAGAACGGGCAGGAGCCTGGCCGGACCTCGATGTCCGGCGGCTGGCTGCTCTCGGTCGGCGCGAACGCCGCCGACCCGCAAGCCGCGTTCGACTTCATCACGGTCGCCCTCAACCGCGAGAACGCGCTCAAGTACGACACCGAGAACAGCCAGATCGCGGTGCGCGAGGACGTCGCCCAGGACCCGGCGTACCTGGACTACAACCCGTCCTTCGAGTTCTTCTCCTCCCTCGTCCCGGTGACGAACTTCCGGCCCGCCACCCCGGACTACTCGCAGATCTCCGCGAACATCCAGGTCGCCGCCGAGGCCGTCGCCACCGGCAGCCAGACCCCGGAGGAGGCCGCCGCCGCCTACGACGAGGGACTCGTCGGCATCGTCGGCGAGGACCGCACGCAGGCGGCGAGCTGAGCGTGACGACCGCCGTCACCACCCACGGCCCGCGCCGGGCGGAGCGGACCCCCGCCCGGCGCGGGTCCGCCACGCTGCTGAAGCTGGCGCCGCTGCTGCCGGCCTGCGCGCTCATGCTGGTGTTCCTCGCCGGGCCCATCGCGTACGCGCTGTACGGCTCCCTCACGAACGCCGCCCTCACCGGCTACCGCGCGGCCGACCCGGAGTTCGTCGGCCTCGACAACTACGTGCAGCTCGTGGGCAGCGCCGAGTTCTGGCGGTCGGCGTGGCTGACGCTGTTCTTCGTCCTCGCCTCGGCCGTGGTGGGGCAGAACGTGCTCGGCATGGGGATCGCCCTGCTGCTGCGGGCCGCCCGGGGGCCGCTGCGGTCCGTCGTGAGCGCTCTCGTCGTCACCGCCTGGGTCCTGCCCGAGATCGTCGCGGCGTTCACCCTCTACGCGTTCTTCTCCACCGACGGCACGCTCAACGCCGCGCTCGGCGCCGTGGGCGCCGGCGGCACCGCGTGGCTGGTGTCCTTCCCGATGATGGCGGTGGTCCTCGCCAACGTCTGGCGCGGCACCGCCTTCTCGATGATGGTCTACGGCGCGGCGCTGTCCGAGGTCCCGCCCGACGTGGCGGAGGCCGCGGCCCTGGACGGGGCGAGCGGTGCGCAGCGGTTCTTCCGCATCACCCTGCCGATGATCCGGCGGTCCGTCTCCACGAACCTCATGCTCACCACCCTGCAGACCCTCGGGGTCTTCACCCTCATCTGGGTCATGACCGGCGGCGGCCCCGGCACGCAGAGCTCCACGCTGCCGGTGCTGGCGTTCCAGGAGGCGTTCAAGTTCGCCCAGGTCGGCTACGGCACCGCGATCGCCGTCGTCACCCTCGTCGTCGGCGCCGTGTTCGCCGCCGTGTACGTCCGCGTGCTCAAGCCGGAGGTGGACTGATGGCCGGTGCAGGAGCAGGAACCCGGGCTGCCGCGCCCGTCGCGGTGGCGCCCGCGGCGCCGGTGCGCCCCCGCCTGCGCGTCACCTCACCGCACCCGCGCGGTGCGAGCATCGCCGCCAACCTCGCCCTGCTCGTCGTGGGTGTCGCGTTCCTCGTGCCGCTGGCCTGGATCGTGCTCGCCTCCCTCGACGGCGACGCCACCGTGTCGGTCTCGCTGCCCGAAGCCCCCACGCTGCAGAACTTCCGCGACGTCCTCACCTACGAGCTCACGCTGCTGCCGCTGTGGAACTCCCTCGTCGTCTCCGGCGGCGCCGCGCTCGTCACGGTCGCCGTCGCCACGCTGGCCGCCTACCCGCTCTCCCGGTACCGGATGCGCTTCAACCGTTCCTTCCTCTACGTCATCCTCTTCGGCAGCTGCCTGCCCATCACGGCGATCATGGTGCCGGTGTACGCGCTGTTCGTCGCCCTGGGGATGCTGGACTCCCTCACCGGCACGGTCCTCTTCCTCGCCGCCACGTCCCTGCCCATGGCGGTGTGGATGCTGAAGAACTTCATGGACAGCGTGCCCGTGTCGCTGGAGGAGGCCGCCTGGGTGGACGGTGCCAGCGCCATGACCGCGCTGCGCCGCATCGTCGTGCCGCTCATGCGGCCCGGCATCGCGGTGGTGTTCATCTTCGTGTTCACCCAGGCGTGGGGGAACTTCTTCGTCCCGTTCGTGCTGCTGCTCGACCCCGCCCGGCAGCCGGCTGCCGTCTCGATCTACACCTTCTTCGGCACCAACGGTGCCGTCGCCTACGGCCAGCTCGCCGCCTTCTCCATCCTCTACGCCACGCCCGTGCTGGTCCTGTACCTGCTCGTCCAGCGCCTGGCCGGTGGCTCGTTCGCCCTGGCGGGCTCCGTCAAGGGCTGACACGCTCGAACGGCCGCCGCCTCGCCACCCCGACCGCGATCCCACTCCGAACCGCCCCAGGAGCCGCCCCGTGCACGTCAACCCCGCCCTCGTCGAGATGCGCGTGGAGCGCTTCGTCCGCGAGCGCCTCGAACCGGCGACCTACCGCAGCCGCGTGCCGCTGGAGGTCACGGCGTGGGTGGCGCCGGGCGAACCGGTGCCGTTCGCCGAGGCGGCCGCCGCGCGCTACGAGACCTTCGCGCCCGGCACGGCGTGGGGCCGGCCGTGGGGCACGACGTGGTTCCGCCTGACCGGTCGCCCCCCGGAGGGCTTCGGCGGTGACGGCACCCGGGCGGAGGTCGTCGTGGACCTCGGCTACTCCGACGTCCAGCCCGGTTTCCAGGCCGAGGCCACCGCCTACCGCCCGGACGGGACCGTGGTGAAGGGCCTGCACCCGCGCAACCGGTACCTGCCGCTGGCCGCGGTGACGGGCGCGGACGGTGCGGTGGACGTCCTGCTGGAGGCCTCGTCGAACCCCGACGTCTCCGGCGACGGCGTGTTCGCCACCCCCACGCGCCTCGGCGACCCGGCCACGGCCGGCACCGAGCCGCTGTACCGGTTCGCGGGCGCCCACCTCGCCGAGCTCGACGTCGAGGTGTGGGAGCTGCAGCAGGACGTGTGGACGCTGCGCGGGCTGCTCGCCCAGCTCCCCGAGTCGTCCACCCGGCGCGCCGAGGTGCTGCGCGCCCTGGACGACGCCGTCGACGCCGTCGACCCGTGGGACGTGGCGGGCACCGCGCACGCCGGCCGTGCCGCGCTCGCCGGGGTGCTGGCCCAGCCCGCCTCCGCGAGCGCGCACCGCGTCACCGCCGTCGGGCACGCCCACATCGACTCCGCGTGGCTGTGGCCGACGCGGGAGACGGCGCGCAAGTGCGCCCGCACGTTCTCCAACGTGCTGGCGCTGATGGACGAGGACCCGGACCTGGTGTTCGCCTGCTCCTCGGCGCAGCAGTACGCGTGGGTGCGCGACGCCCAGCCGGAGCTGTTCGAGCGGATCAAGAAGCGCGTCGCCGAGGGTCGCTTCGTGCCCGTGGGCGGCATGTGGGTCGAGTCGGACACTAACATGCCCGGCGGGGAGGCCCTGGCCCGCCAGTTCGTCGCGGGCAAGCGGTTCTTCGCCGAGGAGTTCGGGGTCGAGCCGCTCGACGTGTGGCTGCCGGACTCGTTCGGCTACACCGCCGCACTGCCGCAGATCGCGGTGGCGGCGGGTGCCCGCTGGTTCCTCACGCAGAAGCCGTCGTGGAACGAGGTGAACCGGATGCCGCACCACACGTTCGCGTGGGAGGGCGTCGACGGCACCCGCATCTTCACCCACTTCCCGCCGGCGGACACCTACAACTCCGACCTGGGCGGGGAGGACCTGGCCCGAGCCGAGCGGCAGTTCGCCGAGAAGGGGCGGGCGCGCAGCTCCCTGCTGCCCTTCGGGTACGGCGACGGCGGTGGCGGCCCCACCCGCGAGATGCTCGCCGCCGCGGCGCGCACCCGCTCGCTGGAGGGCTCACCGGTCGTGGAGGTGGCCGGGCCGCACGACTTCTTCCGGCGCGCCGAGGCCGAGTACCCCGACCCGCCGGTGTGGAGCGGTGAGGTGTACCTGGAGTTCCACCGCGGCACCTACACCTCGCAGGCGCGCACCAAGCGCGGCAACCGCCGCAGCGAGCACCTGCTGCGCGAGGCGGAGCTGTGGGCGACCGCCGCGCACGTGCAGCGCGGCGCGGACTACCCCTACGAGGCGCTGGAGCGGCTGTGGCGGGTGGTGCTGCTGCAGCAGTTCCACGACATCCTGCCCGGCTCCTCGATCGCGTGGGTGCACCGGGAGGCCGAGGCCCGCTACGCCGAGGTGGCCGCGGAGCTGGAGGAGCTCATCGGCACCTCGCTGGGGGAGCTGGCCGGTGCGGGGGACGACGCGGTCGCCTTCAACGCCTCGCCGTTCCCCCGGCACGGCGTCGCCGCTCTGGGGGCGGCCGCGCCGCAGCGGGGCGGGGCCGCCCGGGCGTCGTCCGCCGACGGCGGGTTCGTGCTGGAGAACGACCGGGTCCGCGTCGCCGTCGACCGCGACGGGCTGCTCTCCTCCGTCCTCGACCTGGCCGCCGACCGGGAGGTGCTGGCCCCCGGCGCCCACGGCGGCCTGCTGCAGCTGCACCGCGACACCCCCACCCAGTGGGACGCCTGGGACGTCGACGAGCACTACCGCCGGCACACCACCGACCTCGTCGCGGCGGAGTCCGTCGAGCTGGTGGAGGAGTCCGGGGAGCGCGTCGCCGTGCGCGTCGTGCGGCGCTTCGGGGACTCGCGCGTGGAGCAGGTGGTCTCGCTCGCGGCGGGTGCCGCCGCGGTGGAGCTGTCCTTCGACGTCGACTGGCACGAGCGGCAGAAGCTGCTCAAGCTCGCCTTCCCGCTGGACGTGCACGCCGACCGGGCCGCCTCCGAGATCCAGTTCGGGCACGTCCTGCGCCCCACCCACGCGAACACCTCCTGGGACGCGGCGCGGTTCGAGACGTGCGCGCACCGCTGGGTGCACGTGGGGGAGAGCGGTTACGGCGTGGCTGTGGCGAACGACTCCACCTACGGGCACGACACCGGCCGCACGACGCGGCCCGACGGCGGCACGACGACGACCGTGCGGCTGTCGCTGCTGCGCGCCCCGCTGTTCCCGGACCCGGACGCCGACCAGGGCCGGCACGTCCTGCGCACCTCGTTGCTCGTCGGCGCGGGGATCCCCGACGCGGTGCGCGAGGGGTACCGGCTGAACCTGCCGCTGCGCGAGGTGCGCGGCGAGGGACCGGTCGACCCGCTGTTCGCGGTGGAGGGCGCCGGCGTGGTCGTGGAGGCGGTCAAGCTCGCCGAGGACCGCAGCGGCGACGTCGTCGTCCGGCTCTACGAGGCGCACGGCGGGCGGGCGCGGGCCACGGTGCGGCCGTCATTCGCCGCGGCCGCGGTGACCGAGACGGACCTGCTGGAGCGGGACGCCGAGCAGCCGCGCGCCCTGCGCGAGGCCCGCCCGGACGCCGCCGTCCTGGAGCTGCGCCCGTTCCAGATCGCCACCCTGCGCTGGCGCCGCGCCTGACCTCCCCACCCCTCCGTGATCTCGCCCGGTCGAGCGTTCACGCGTGCAGGATCACGGAGGGGGAGGGGTCGGGGGCCGGGAGGGGTCAGCTGGGGGAGGGGTCCTGGGACGCCGCGGCCTCGCGCAGGGCCGGGACGATCTCCGACTGCGCCGCGCGCAGGAAGTCCTCCTGGTGCTCACCGCCCACCTGCACCAGCGCCAGGTCCGTGAACCCCGCCTCGAAGTAGGCGCTCGCCGCCTCCACGATCGCGTCCACGTCGTTCCCGCACGGGATCTGCTGCGCCACGTCCTCCGGCCGGACGAACTGGGTGGCACCCGAGAAACCCGCCGTGGTCGGCAGGTCCGCGTTCACCTTCCAGCCGCCCGCGAACCAGCGGAACTGCTCGTGCGCCCGCTCCACCGCCGCGTCCCGGTCCGCGTCCCACGACACCGGCATCTGCCCGATCCGGCGGCTCGTCGCGGCCTGCGCCGGGTCGCGAGCCTCGTCCCACATCGGCCCCAGCGAGGGGTCCGGTTCCACGGCGATCAGGTGGTCGGCCAGCGGCGCGAACCGCGAGCACGACTTCTCGCCCGAGACCCCCACCGCGATCGGCACCCGCTGCGGCGGGCGGTCCCACAGGCGCGCCGAGTCCACCCGGAAGTGCTCGCCGGCGTAGCTGAGCAGGTCCCCGTCGAACAGCGTGGAGATGATCTCCAGCGCCTCCACGAGCATGTCGTGGCGCTCCTCCACGGCCGGCCAGCCGTGCCCCACGACGTGCTCGTTGAGGTTCTCGCCCGAACCCAGCCCGAGGGTGAAGCGGCCCTCCGACAGCAGGCCCACGGTCGCCGCCTTCTGCGCCACCACCGCCGGGTGGTACCGCATCGTCGGGCACGTCACGTAGCTCATCAGCTCCACGCGGGAGGTGACCTGGGTGACGGCGCCCAGCACGCTCCACGCGTACGGGGCGTGCCCCTGCGACGTCAGCCACGGCGAGTAGTGGTCGGAGAAGACGACCAGGTCGAAACCGGCCTCCTCCGCCGCCGCGGCGTCGCGCACCAGCCAGCGCGGGTCGGACTGCTCCGACATGCACGTGTAGCCGATGCGGACCTCGCTCACGCGCCCGCTCCCGCCAGGTGCTCCAGCAGCGTCTTCGAGAACGCCTCCAGGTCGTCCGGCTTGCGGCTGGTGATCAGGGGACCGGGGCCGGAGGTGTCCACGACGACCTGCTCGTCCACCCACTCCGCGCCCGCGTTGCGCAGGTCCGTGGCCAGGCTCGGCCACGACGTCATCCGCCGCCCGCGCACCACGTCGGCCTCCACCAGCGTCCACGGGGCGTGGCAGATCGCCGCGATCGGCTTGCTCGACGCCGCGAACTGCCCCACGAACGCCACCGCCTCCCCGCTCGTGCGCAGCGCGTCCGGGTTCGCGACCCCGCCGGGCAGCACCAGCGCGTCGTAGTCGCCCACGGTGGCGTCGAAGACGACGACGTCCACGTCGAAGGTGTCCGCCGCGGTCAGGTGCTCGAACGCCTGCACCTGCCCCGGCTTCGTGGAGATCAGCACCGGCTGTCCACCGGCCTCCTGCACGGCCTTCCACGGCTCCGTCAGCTCGGCCTGCTCGATGCCCTCCGTGGCCACCAGGAAGGCGACCTTCTTCCCCTGCAGCTGCGTCTCGCTCATGCCCCCACGCTGGCACCGCCGCGCGCGCCCGGCACCTCGGGACGGTCCGCGCGGGAGCGCCCGGCACCTCGGGACGGGGTGATGCACACCTCCGCGACACACCTGCCCCGCCCCGGCCCCCTCGTGGAAGGATCGGGGCGCCAGAGCCGCAACGACGAGGAGTCGCCATGCCCATCGCCACCCCGGACGTCTACGCCGAGATGCTCGACCGCGCGAAGGCAGGGTCCTTCGCCTACCCGGCCATCAACGTCTCCTCCTCGCTGACGCTGAACGCCGCCATCCGCGGCTTCGCCGAGGCCGAGAGCGACGGCATCGTCCAGGTCTCCACCGGTGGCGCCGAGTTCCTCTCCGGCACCACCGTCAAGGACATGGTCCTGGGCGCGCAGGCGCTGGCCGAGTACGCCCACCACGTCGCCAAGGCGTACGACGTCAACATCGCCCTGCACACCGACCACTGCCCGAAGGACAGGCTCGACGGGTTCGTGCGCCCGTTGCTGGCGATCTCCCAGGAGCGCGTCGACGGCGGCCGTGAGCCGCTGTTCCAGTCCCACATGTGGGACGGCTCGGCCGTTCCCCTCGACGAGAACCTGCAGATCGCCGAGGAGCTGCTCGCCCAGGCCGCCGCCGCCAGGATCGTCCTCGAGGTGGAGATCGGCGTCGTCGGCGGCGAGGAGGACGGCGTCGCCAACGAGATCAACGACAAGCTCTACACCACCGTCGAGGACGCGATGGCCACCGTGCGCGCCCTCGGCAGCGGCGAGAAGGGCCGCTACCTGACGGCGCTGACCTTCGGCAACGTCCACGGCGTCTACAAGCCCGGCGGCGTCAAGCTGCGCCCGGAGATCCTCAAGGAGATCCAGGAGCAGGTCGGTGCCGAGGTCGGCAAGGACAAGCCGTTCGACCTCGTCTTCCACGGCGGCTCCGGTTCCCTGCCCGAGGAGATCGCCGCCGCCGTCGACTACGGCGTCGTGAAGATGAACGTCGACACCGACACCCAGTACGCCTTCACGCGCCCGGTCGTCGACCACTTCTTCCGCAACTACGACGGCGTCCTCAAGGTGGACGGCGAGGTCGGCAACAAGAAGACGTACGACCCCCGCACCTGGGGCAAGGTCGCCGAGACGGGCATGGCCGCCCGGGTCGTCGAGGCCGCACAGTCCCTCCGCAGCGCCGGCCGCCGCCTGAAGTGACACCCCGGACGGCCCGGGCCCCGCGGGGCCCNCCCGGGCCGTCCGCGTGCCGTCCGCCGTGACCGGGTGGGTGGCGGGGAGGACGTGAGAACGGCCCGGACCCCGCGGGGGCCGGGCCGCGCGCACGTCGTCCGTGCCGACCGGAGCAGTGCGGGTCCGCGTGGCCCGGCGACCAGCACCCCTCCCCACCCGCCAGGGCGACCCCCGGGGGCGGGCGGAGGCCTCAGGCCGGCTCGGGCCCGTCGTCCTGAGCCTCGGTGCCGGTGCCGGTGCCGGTGCCGGCGACCGGGCGCGGTTCCTCGTCGACGACGTCGAGCAGCTGCACGATGTTCGTGGTCTCGATGAGGAACTTCACCACCGCGGGCGGCCGGATCAGCGTCACGCGGCGGCCGCGCGAACGGGAGGCGAGGCGGGCCAGGAACGCCAGCCCCGTGGAGTCCATGAAGGTGACGTGGTGCGCGTCCACCTGCAGGGGGCGGCCGGAGGACAGGGCGTCCTCCGCGGCCTCGAGGAGGTCCGGGCCCAGCTCGGCGTCGATCTCACCGGTCAGCACCACGCGCGTGGCGCGCGGCTCGTACAGCACGTGCACCGACCCGGGGTCGACCGAGCGGACCTCGGGCACGCGGGACGTCTCGCCCGGGGGTGTCGCGTCGTTCGTCATCGTCCCTCCGCAGTGCCGCGCTGAACACCGTGCCCGGTGGCTGCAGGCAGCTGTGTGTCCGGCGCGGCTCGTCGCCGCACACTAGGTCACGACGGCGCACCTGCGCGACGTGCACCCGCTCGGCGCAGCGGGACACCTTCGGCGCGCGGCCCGTCGAGGCCACCTGCATGCTATCGACCGAGGTCGAGGTCGCCGTCGCGCACCTGCGACGCACCACCGCACTCGAGGAGCCCCACGGATGCCCGGCAGCCGACCGCAGCCCCTGCTGCTGAGCGCCGATCCCGCCGCGGTGCTCCTGCTGGACCTGCCCGCGGACGGTGCCGGGCCGGCCGCCGTGGCCGCCGCCGACGACGCCGCGACCCGCCTGGCCGCCTCCGCCCCGGCGGGGGAGGTGCCCGTGGACCTGCCGTCGTTCTGCCGCGCCGCCGGGCTGCCCGCCGGCGTGGCGGAACGCGCCCTGGACGGGCGGGTGCCCGGTGAGCTCGTCGCCGGCCGCTGGTGGCTCACGGTGGCGCCCGTGGCGGCCGGGCGCGCGCTGCTGGCGCTGCACGGGGCCGCGGCGGCCGCCGGTGGTCCCGGTGCGGGGCCCGAGCCCGTGGCGGCGACCGCCGGTGCCGCGCTGACGGCCGTGCCCGCCCGGGTCGCGGGTGGTGCCCCGGACGGTGTCGTGGACGGTGTCGTGGAGTGGGCCGACTCCGGCTGGAGCAGGGTCACCGGCGTCCCCGGCACCGACGTGGTGGGCCGGGACTGCTCCGGGCTGCTGGTGGCGGTCGGCGAGGCCCCGCCCGCCCTGCGCGGGGCGGCCCGCACCGGGGAGCCCGCCGACGCGACCCTGCTGGGCGAGCGCCCCGACGGCACCCGGTTCCTGCACCGGGTGCGCGTGACGCCGCTGCGCGACCGCACCGGTGCGGTGCGGCACGTGGTGACCTGGCACGAGGACGTCACCGCCCGCCCCGGCGACCCGCTGCCCGACCTCCTGCGCGAGGTGGACGCCCTCGGCGGGCCGGTGCCGACCCGCGAGACGGTCGCCGCGGGGCTGGGCGCCGCGGTGCGGACGCTGGCGCGCGAGGTGGTCCCCGCCGCCCTGGTGGCGCTCGTGGACGACGGCCCGGCGCGCGCCGCGGGCGGTGGCGCGGAGGTCGTCGCCGCCGCGGGCGAGCCGTTCGAGCCGCTCGTGGGCCGGGTGTGGCGGCGTCCGCCCGGCGCCCGCGCCGACGACCCGCTGCTGCACCCGCCGGCGCCCGGGGGACCGGCGCTGCTGGCCCTGGACGGGGGCGATCCCGCGGCCCCCTCCGGGTGGCTCGCGGAGCTCACCCGGGCGGCGGGCCCGGACGTGCGGGTGCTCCCGCTGCCCGGTCACGGGCACGTCCTGGGGTGGCTGGTCGTCCTCCCTGGTGGGGCCGGCCCGGCGGACGAGGCCGTCCTGCGCGCCGCCGCCCTGCGCACCGGGCTGGCGGTGGAGAACGCGAGACTGCGCGCACGGGAGCACGAGTTGTCGGAGACGCTGCAGCGCAGCATGTTGCCGGAGGACACCGCGGTGGAGGGGCTGGACGTCTGGGCGTTCTACGCGCCCAACGCCGACCACGCGCAGGTGGGCGGTGACTGGTACGACGTGTTCCAGGCCGCCGACGGCAGCGCCGGCGTCGTCATCGGTGACGTCGTCGGCCACGACGTGGAGGCCGTGGCCGCGATGGGCCAGATGCGCTCGGTGGTGCGCTCGGCCGCGCAGGAGCTGGACGACCCCGGCAGCGTCCTGATGCGCGTGGACCAGCTCGCGGCCGGCGTGGGCGTCTCCCGCATGGCGAGCCTGGTGTACGCCACGCTGCAGCGGCTCGACGACGGCGGCTGGGAGGTGGCGTGGAGCAGCGCCGGGCACCTGCCGCCGCTGCTGCGGCGCGCCGACGCCGGGGGCGGCCCGGCCGTGGAGGTCCTCAACGACGCCACCGGCACCCTCGTCGGCCTGGGGGAGCGCCCCCGGCCCACCCGCGAGCGGGCGCTGCGCCCCGGCGACGTCCTCGTCCTCTACACCGACGGGCTCATCGAGGCCCGGCACCGGCCCATGCGCGACGGCATGGAGGTCCTCGTGGAGGTGCTCGCCGGCACCCGCGCCGGTGACGCCGCCGGGGTGGGCGAGGAGCTGCTGCAGGGGCTGGGGGAGTCCCCCGAGGACGACACCGCCATCGTCGTGGTCCGGGTCCCGGAGGAGGCCGAGGGGGCGCCGCAGCGGGTGGCGGACACGCCGCGCCGCCGCCGCTGGCAGCTGCCGTCGGAGCCGTCGTCGGTGGGCAAGGCCCGCCACGCCACGCTGCGCGCCTGCGCGGTGTGGGGCCTGGGCGTGGGCCCGCAGGCGGAGATCGTGGTCTCCGAGCTGGTCGCCAACGCGGTCCTGCACGGCTGGGGACCGGTGGGGTTGCGGCTGTTCGACCTGCCCGGCGCCCTGCGCGTGGAGGTCGAGGACGACAGCCCCGAGCAGCCGCGCGTGGTGGACGCGCGCCCCGACGGCAGCGGCGGCCACGGCATGCGCGTGGTCGCCACCCTGGGCCGCTGGGGCACCACCCCCACCCGGCGCGGCAAGATCGTCTGGGTGGAGATCCCCACCACGGCACCCGCGGCCCCGGCCGCCCCCCGAGAGGAGCACCCGTGAACACCGGCACGAACCTGCTGGGCGGCCCCCCGCCCACCCACCTGCCCGCGCAGCCGGAGGTCGACGCCGCGCTGGCGGGCGGCGGCGGCGCCGAGGACGTGGCGGCCGCCCACCCGGCCGCCTCGCTGCCGTGGGCGCTGCTGGCCGAGCGCGCCCTGGACGAGGGCCGGGCCGTGACCGCCTACGCCTTCGCCCGCACCGGGTACCACCGCGGGCTGGACGCGCTGCGCCGCGCCGGCTGGCGCGGTCACGGGCCCGTGCCGTGGTCGCACGAGCCCAACCGGGGCTTCCTGCGCGCGCTCGCCGCCCTCCAGCGCGCCGCCGAGGCGATCGGGGAGGCGCCCGAGGCGGAGCGCTGCCGGGACTTCCTGCGCGACTGCGACCCGGCCGCGCCCGCCGAGCTGCTGCCGTGAGGTTCCCGTGAGCGCGCAGCGCCCGCCCGTGCTCGTGGTGGGCGCGGGCATCGCCGGGGCCGCGTGCGCGCGGGTGCTCACCGACGCCGGCGTGCCGGTGCGGGTGCTGGACCGCGGCCGCCGCCCCGGCGGGCGGATGAGCGGCCGGCGCGTGGAGACGTCCGCGGGCGTGCGCGTCGCGGACCTGGGCGCCTCCTACTTCACCGTCCCCCGGGAAGGGTCGCAGGACGACCCCGGCGGCGCCTTCGCCGCGCAGGTCGCCGACTGGGAGGCCCGCGGCCTGGCGCACCGCTGGACGGACACCCTCGCCGTCGTCACCGGCCGCGCCGCCGACGGGGCGCGCGTGGACGGGGCCGCCTCCACCGGCCCGTGGCGCTGGGGCGCGCGGGCGGGGCTGCGCAGCCTCGTCGACGACCTCCTCGCCCCGCCGGGCCGCGCCGAGGTGCGGGTGGAGGGCTCCAGCGACGTCGAGGCCGTCGAGGCCGGTCCCCGCGGGCCGTCCGCGGACGGGCAGTCGGCCGCCGCCGTCGTGCTCGCGGTGCCCGACCCGCAGGCGGCCGACCTGCTGCCGCGCATGGTCGCCACCAGGCTGGACCTCTCCGCGCGGTGGAACTACCGGCCCGCGATCGCGGTGTGCGCGGCCTGGCCGCAGCGCTGGTGGCCCGGGTTCGACGCCGCGTTCGTCAACGACAGCGACCTGCTGACGTTCCTCGCCGACGACGGCGCCCGCCGCGGCGACGGCGCCCCCGTGCTCGTCGCGCACACCGCGCCGGACGTCTCCGCCGACCACCTCGACGACCCCGACGCCGTCGTGGCGGACGTGGTCGCCGAGCTGGGGCCGCTGCTGACCGGGCGGCCCACGCCGGTGCCGTCGTGGAACCGCGCGCACCGCTGGTCCCTGGCGCAGCCGCTGCGCCAGCACGCCGAGGACCTCTTCGGCCTGGACGAGGCCACCGGGATCGCGGTGTGCGGGGACTCGTGGGGGCGGACCTCGAAGGTGAGCACGGCGTGGGTCTCCGGCACCGCGCTGGGCCGCCGCCTCGGCGAGCAGCTCGCCGGCTGAGCACCCCGCCGGCGGTCCCCGTGCGCTCGCCGGTCGCGCCGCGACCGGGCCGGTAGGCTCTGCGCGGTCTGCGCCGACCTCCACCGGAGGTCCGTGGGGGCCTCGTGCACGCAGGACCGCGCAACCACCAGGAAAGACAGGGGATGTCATGCCCGCGATCGTGCTCATCGGCGCCCAGTGGGGGGACGAGGGCAAGGGCAAGGCCACCGATGCCCTCGGTGCCCGCGTCGACTACGTCGTGAAGTTCAACGGCGGCAACAACGCCGGGCACACGGTCGTCGTCGGCGACGAGAAGTACGCCCTGCACCTGCTGCCCTCCGGCATCCTCACCCCCGGCGTGACGCCCGTCATCGGCAACGGCGTCGTGGTGGACCCCGAGGTGCTGTTCGAGGAGATCGACGCCCTCAGCGCCCGCGGCGTGGACTGCTCCAAGCTGCTCGTGTCCGCCTCCGCGCACGTCATCGCGCCCTACCACCGCTCCCTGGACCAGGTGAGCGAGCGGTTCCTCGGCAAGCGCAAGATCGGCACCACGGGTCGCGGCATCGGCCCCACCTACGCCGACAAGATCAACCGCGTGGGTGTGCGGGTCCAGGACCTCTTCGACGAGAGCATCCTGCGGCAGAAGGTCGAGGGCGCCCTCGACCAGAAGAACCACCTGCTGGTGAAGGTCTACAACCGCCGCGCCGTCTCCGTCGACGAGACCGTCGAGACGCTGCTGTCGTACGCCGAGCGGCTGCGCCCCATGGTCCGCGACGTCGGCCTGGAGCTGACGCGCGCGCTGGACCGCGACGACATCGTCCTGTTCGAGGGCGGGCAGGCCACGATGCTCGACATCGACCACGGCACCTACCCGTTCGTCACCTCCTCGAACGCCACCGCCGCGGGCGCGTGCACCGGCACCGGTGTGCCGCCGAACCGCATCGACCGCATCATCGCCGTCGTCAAGGCGTACACCACGCGCGTGGGCGAGGGCCCCTTCCCGACCGAGCTGCTGGACGCCGACGGCGAGAAGCTGCGCCGCGACGGCGGCGAGTACGGCACCACCACCGGTCGCCCCCGCCGCACCGGCTGGTACGACGCGCTCGTGGCCCGCTACACCGCCCGCGTCAACGGCGTGACCGACTTCGTGCTCACCAAGCTGGACACCCTCACCGGGTGGGAGCGCATCCCCGTCTGCGTCGCGTACGACGTCGACGGCGTCCGGCACGACGAGATCCCCATGTCGCAGAGCGACTTCCACCACGCGAAGCCCGTGTACGAGCACTTCGAGGGCTGGACCGAGGACATCTCCGGCGCCCGCTCGGTGAACGACCTGCCGAAGAACGCCCAGCGCTACGTGGAGGCGCTGGAGGAGCTCTCCGGCGCCCGCATCTCCGCGGTCGGCGTCGGCCCCGACCGCGAGCAGACCGTCGTGCGGCACGACCTGCTCGGGTGAGCACCAGCGGTCTGCCCCTGTACGAGGCGGCGCTGGACGACGTGCCGCCGCGCGTCCTGTACGAGCTGCTGAAGCTGCGCGTCGACGTGTTCGTCGTGGAGCAGGAGTGCGCCTACCCCGAGCTCGACGGGCGCGACCTCGAACCGGACGCGCTGCTGCTGTGGGCGCAGGACGCCGCCGGCCGCGTCGCCGGCACGCTGCGGCTGCTGCGCGACCCGGACGGCACCGTGCGCATCGGCCGCGTCGCCACCGCGCGCGAGGCCCGCGGGCAGGGCGTGGCGGCCGACCTGATGACCAGGGCGCTGGAGCTGGCGGGGGACGTCGAGGTCGTCCTGGGCGCCCAGGCCCACCTGGAGCACTGGTACGGCCGGTTCGGCTTCGCCGTGGACGGCCCCGGCTACGACGAGGACGGCATCGCGCACGTGCCGATGCGTCGCCCGGCACCGGGGGCCTGAGCGCCGCCGTCCCGGCCCGCTGCGCCCGGGTCGTGGCCCGCGGCTTCCTCCGCCAGGATGCGGGGCGCCCGACGTCCCCGTTCGACAGGTGCCCGACATGCCCACCGACGACACCGCCGCACCAGGCGAGGCATCCGCCGGACCTCTCGTCCACGACGCGACGGCCCCGACCCGGGCGGTGCCCCTGCTGGTGGGCCTCGCCGCCGCGGTCGTCGTCGTGGCCGGTGTGCGCTCCTTCTCCGCGACGATCGGTCCGGCGGTCCTGGCGCTCGTGCTCGTCCTCGTCGTGCACCCGGTGGAGCCGTGGCTGCGCCGGCGCGGCGTGTACGGCTGGGTCAGCACCCTGGTCGTGCTGGTGGTGCTGTACACCGTCGTGTTCGGCCTGGCCGCCGCCCTGGGGTGGTCGCTGGTGCGGCTGGCCATGCTCCTGCCGCAGTACACGAGCCGGTACTACGAGCTGCAGGGGCAGGTCCTGGAGCTGCTGGACCGCCTCGGCGTCGGCCAGTCGCAGATCACGCAGGCGGTGGCGAGCATCGACCCCTCGCGCTTCGTGGGGCTGGCGCAGACGGTGCTGGAGCAGTTCGTCGCCGCCCTCACCGCGTTCTCGTTCCTGCTCTTCCTGCTGTTCTTCCTGGCGCTGGACGCCGCCGTCTTCCCCAAGCTCCTGGCGCAGGCCAGCTGGTGGCACCCGCGGCTGGTGGGGGCCCTCACGGCGTTCGCCGCCGGCACCCGGCGCTACCTGCTGGTGGCCACGGCGTTCGGCGTGGTCGTGGCGGTGATCGACATCGGGATCCTCTACTGGCTGGCGGTGCCGCTGCCGCTGGTGTGGGGGCTGCTGGCGTTCCTGACGAACTACATCGCCAACATCGGCTTCTTCCTCGGCCTGGTGCCGCCCGCGCTGGTCGCCCTGCTCGACAGCGGCCCCCGCGACGCCCTGCTCGTCGTGGTGCTCTACACGGTCGTCAACGTCACGATCCAGGGCCTGCTGCAGCCGAAGATCGTCGGAAACGCCGTCGGGCTGTCGGCGACGCTGACCTTCCTGTCCGTGATCTTCTGGGGGTGGGCCCTGGGCAGCCTCGGCGCGCTGCTGGCGGTCCCGCTGAGCCTGCTGGTGCGCACCGTCCTCGTCGACGCGGACCCCTCGGCCCGCTGGCTGCTGCCGCTCGTCAGCGGCAACCCGCGCGGCGTGCGGCGGCAGGGCGTGCGGCTGGGGCGCACCGGGGCGATCGGCGCCACCGTGGCGCCCCCGGCAGGGTCCGAGGCCCCGCCCCCGCCGCCCCCGCCGGAGGACCGCCCGGAGTGAGCCGCGCCCCCGCGCGTCCCGGCCGGGCGCGCCCGGGAACCGGGTTAGGGTTCCGCGTGACTTCCGCCCCGCACCACCGCACCACCTGGGCCCGGGTGCTCACCCACCGCGATCCGGCCGACGGCTGCGTCGCCGAGCTGGCGCGCTGGACCACCCCGGACGTCGTCGCCGAGGTGCTCGCCGACCGCGGCCGGGGCCTGACCGCGCAGCTGGACGCCCTGCCCACCGAGCGCGACTGGGTCGGCGAGTGCGGGGGCCTGTCCGGTGCGGTGCTCGTGCTCGCGGAGGTCGATGCCGCGCACCGCTGACGCGGTTCCTGAAAGTGCAACCCCGGGTCGACGAAGCCGTCAACCCGGGGTTGACTCGTCCCCGTGGAGCTGTTGTCGCACCAGGTGCCGGACTGGACGCAGGTGCTCGCGCACCGCGCCCCCGGCGACCACGCCGACGCCGCGGAGCGCCTGGCGCGCTGGACCACCCCCGCCGTCGTCGCCGACGTCCTCGCCGACTCCGGCCGCGGGCTGCTCGCGCAGGTCGAGGGCGCACCCGCCGGGCGCGACTGGGTCGCCGAGTGCGGCGGGCTGCTCGGCGCCGTCCTGGTCCTCGCCGAGGTCGACGCCGCCGCGTCCGCGCTGCGCTCCGCCGTGGCCCGCGCCCGCTCGCACGCGCTCGCCGAGCTGGTCCTGGACCACAGCCTCGTCGAGCTCGCCGCCGAGCTCGGCGTCACGCGCCAGGCGCTGCACAAGAGCGTGAGGGGGGTCCGGGGGCTGTGAACCGCAGGACGAGCGAGGGGGGACGCCGTGGACGCGCACGTCGAGGAGCGGGCCGGGGCGCACCCGCTGCGGCAGCCGGGCGCCGGGCGGCGCCTGTACGCGGCCGGGCTTGGGCTGCAGCTGGGAGGGGTGGTCGGGGTCCTGGCGGCGCTGGTGCACCCCGCGCTGACCGCGGCCCCCGAGCTGCCGGCCGTGGTGGCCTGGGCGCCGCTGCTCAGCCTGGGCGTGCAGCTGGCCGGCCACCGGCTGTGCGCCCGCGCGTGGTGGCACGTCCCGCTGCGTTCCCCGGCGCCGCTGCCGGACCCGGTCGACCGGGTCTTCTGGACCGTGTTCGCGCTCGCCGTGTCGGCCACGGCCGCCGTCGTCTGCTTCGCCCCCGCCCGGCCCGAGCCCACGCTCGTGTGGTCGCTCGCGGTGGCCGCGTCCCTGCTGGCGCTGTCGCCGCGGCTGGAGCGTCCGGGCCCCGAACCCGACGCGGACCCCACCTGGCGCACCGTCGTCCTGCTCCTGGCCGTCGTGGTCGTCCTCGTCACCGCGGTCCTCGCCGGGCTGGTGTCTCCGCGGGCGGCCTCGCTCGCGCTCGCCGTGCTCGGGGTGGCGGTGGTGGCGCAGCGCGCCTGGCTGCGCCACCGGTACCGCTGAGCTCAGCCCTCCGCGGGGGCGGTGCGGATCGCCAGGCCGTCCAGGTAGCTCGCCACGTTCGCGCGCACCTGCTCGACGCTGTCGCCGCCGAACTTCTCCAGCAGGGCGTCGGCCAGCACGAGGCTGACCATCGCCTCGGCGACCACGCCCGCCGCCGGCACCGCGCACGCGTCGGAGCGCTGGGCGATGGCCTGCGCCTTGCCGCCGGAGGCGGTGTCGACCGTGTCCAGGGCCCGCGGCACCGTCGAGATCGGCTTCATGGCCGCGCGCACCCGCAGCACCTCGCCGTTGCTCATGCCGCCCTCGATGCCGCCGGCGCGATCGGTGCGCCGGCGCACCGTCATGCCCTCCGGGCCCTCTCCGCCGTCGGTGCGCTCGATCTCGTCGTGCGCGGCCGAGCCGCGCCGGCGGGCCGTCTCGAAGCCGTCGCCGACCTCCACGCCCTTGATGGCCTGGATGCCCATGAGGGCGGCGGCCAGGCGCGCGTCCAGCTTGCGGTCCCAGTGCACGTAGGAGCCCAGCCCCGGCGGCAGGCCGTGCACGACGACCTCCACGACACCGCCGAGGGTGTCGCCGGAGGAGTGCGCGTCGTCGATCTCGGCGACCATGCGCGCGCTGGTGGCCGGGTCGGCGCAACGCACGGGGTCGGTGTCGACGCGCTCGCGCTCACCGCGGCCGGGCACCACGCCCGCCGGGGCCTCGACGGTGCCGATGGACACCACGTGGGAGACGAGGTCCACGCCGGCGGCCTGCGCGAGGAACGCGCGCGCCACCTCGCCCAGCGCCACGCGGGTGGCGGTCTCGCGCGCCGAGGCGCGCTCCAGCACGGGCCGGGCGTCGTCGAAGCCGTACTTCTGCATGCCCGTCAGGTCCGCGTGACCGGGGCGCGGGCGGGTCAGCGGCGCCGAGCGGCCGCGGGCGGGCAACCGGCCGGGCTCGTCGTAGCGGCGGCCGTCGGCGTCGGCCGGGTCGGCGGCCATGACCTCCTGCCAGCGCGGCCACTCCGAGTTGCCGATGCGCAGCGCCACCGGGCCGCCCTGGGTGCGGCCGTGGCGGATGCCGCCGATGACCTCCAGCTCGTCCTGCTCGAAGCTCATCCGCGCACCCCGCCCGTGCCCCAGGCGCCGGCGGGCCAGGGCGGCGCGGATGTCGGCGCTCGACACCTCCACGCCCGCCGGCAGGCCCTCGAGGATGCCCGCGAGCGCCGGACCGTGGGATTCGCCTGCCGTCAGCCACCGCAACACGCGCCCGATTCTGCCGCACGCGCGCAGTGCTCCCGTCCGGGCCGGTGCTCCGGGTCAGTCGACGAGCTCGTTGAGCAGCGGGTCGATCCGGTACGGCACCAGCTCGCGCATGGCCAGGGAGGTGCGGGTGCGCACCACGCCGGGGATGGCGAGCACGTCCTGGCCCACCCGGTACAGGTCGTCGGCGTCGCGGGCGACGACGCGGCACATCAGGTCCCCGTCGCCGGTGATGCCGTGCACCTCGAGGACCTCCGGCGTCTCGCGCAGCCGGCGCAGGGTGTCGTCCTGCTGGCCCTGCTCGATCTCGACCATGACGAACGCGGAGATGGAGAACCCCAGCGCCGCGGGCGACAGGCGCCGCGAGAAGCGGTGCAGCACGCCGTCGGACTCCAGGCGCTCCAGGTGCGCCTGCACCGTGCCGCGGGCCAGGCCGAGCTGGCGCGACAGGCCCAGGACGGTCGCGCGGGGGTCTTCGTCCAGCGCGAGCAGGATCCGGGCGTCGATGGTGTCGAGGCGGCGCACCGGGACATCTTCGCGCATCCGACCCGCCCGTGAGTGTGCATCGTGCTCAGCGAGCGGTGAGGTCGCTGGGCACCCGGCCGGTGTCAGCCGCGGGGGACGCCGACGTGCACGAGGACCCGCCCGCCGACGACCTCGACGCGGTGGGTGCGCACCGGGCTCGTGGCCGGCGGGCCGGAGGGGACGCCGGTGCGCAGGTCGAACGCGGAGGCGTGCCGCGGGCACTCCACGGCGCAGTCCTCCACCCACCCGTCGGCCAGCGACTCGGCGGCGTGGGAGCAGGTGTCGTCGATGGCGTACAGCTCGCCGTCCACGTTGAACACCGAGACCGGGGCCGTCGTGCCGGGGCCGTCGTAGCGGACGACGCCGCCGTCGGGCAGCGCCTCGAGAGGGCACACGTCGACCGGTGCGGGGGTGTCGGGCACGGGGGACCTCCTGGTGCGGGTTCGGGCCGGGCCAGTGTGCCGGACGCGCCCGCGCGGCGCGGGCGGGGTGCGCGCCGTCGGTACGGTTGACCCGGTGGAAGCGGATGCGGTGCTCACCGGTCGCCGGGCGCTGGAGCGGCCGGCGTGGGGCGCGCGGGAGGCCGCGCACGCCCAGCGCGCGCGGGCGCTGACCGGCGCCGCCGCCGAGCGCCGCCGCCGCGGCGGGGCGCACCCGGTGGAGGACTTCCTGTTCACCTACTACTCGTGGGCGCCGGGCAAGCTGCTGCGCTGGCACCCCGGGGTGGGCGTGGAGCTGCTGGACGCCGGTGAGCGGGCGGGGTGGGCGCACTACGCGAGCACCGGCCGCGGTGCGGTGGTGGACGCCGCGTCGCTGCGCGCGCAGCGCGAGCCCACGGTGCGCCTGGCGCGCGACGTGCTGGCCGCCACCCGCACCCGCCCGGCGCAGCTGGGCTGCTTCGGGCTGCACGAGTGGGCGATGGTGCACCGCGCCGCGCCGGAGGAGGTGCGGCACGCGGGCCTGCCGCTGCGGCTCGGGCACGCCGGCACCGACGCGGTGGTGGAGTCGCACCGCATCCGGTGCAGCCACTACGACGCGTTCCGGTTCTTCACGCCGAGCGCGGTGCCGCGCAACGAGCTGACCCCCACCCGCGAGGGGCAGGCCGCGCAGGAGCAGCCGGGGTGCCTGCACGCGACGATGGACTGCTACCGGTGGGCGGTGAAGCTCTCACCGGCGGTGCCGGGGGAGCTGCTGCTGGACTGCTTCGAGCTGGCGCGGGACGTGCGGGAGCTGGACATGCGGGCCTCGCCGTACGACGTGACGTCGCTGGGGTACGAGCCGGTGCCGATCGAGACGCCGGAGGGCAAGGCGCAGTACGTGCGCGCCCAGCGGGCGTTCGCCGAGCGGGCCGACCCGTTGCGCGCGGCGCTGGTGGAGGTCTGCGACGCCGTCCTGGCCGCATGACTCCCCACCCCGTCCCCTCCTCGCCCCCGCCCGGGGCGAGGAGGGGACGGGGTCAGGCGGGGGAGGGCACGGCGGTGTCGTCGGAGGCCACCGAGGCGTTCCAGTCCTGCTTCTCCTCGCGCCAGCCCTCCTCGGTGCGCCCGCGGCGCCAGTACCCGGAGGCGGACAGCAGCTCGCGCGGCACCCCCAGGTCGGTGCGCGCCCAGCGGCGCACCGCGCGCACGCAGTCGGCCTCGCCGTGCAGGAACGCGTGCGGGGCTCCGGGAGGCAGCTCCAGCGAGCGCAGCAGCGCCACCAGGCCCTCCGGGTCCGGTCCGTCGCCGTGCAGCCAGTGCACGCGCAGCTCACCCGGGCACGGCAGCGCCTGGTGCTCGGCCGGCCCGTGCACCTGCAGGACCGCGACGGCGGTGGCGCCGGCGGGCACCCGCTCCAGGGAAGCGGCGATCGCCGGCAGGGCGCTGGCGTCGCCCACCATCAGGTGCCACGGCGCGGCCGGGTCCGGCGAGTACGCCCCGCCGGGGCCCATCAGGTGCACGACGTCACCGGGCCGGGCGGCGGCCGCCCACGGCCCCGCCAGGCCCTCGTCGCCGTGGACGACGAAGTCGACCGTCACCTCACCGCGCTCGGCGTCCACGGCGCGCACCGTGTAGGTGCGCAGCACCGGCCACTCGGTGCGCGGGCGCGACTCGCGGACCGCGGCGACGTCGAGCGGCTCGTCGTAGGTCACCCCGGCCGGGGGGAAGAGGAGCTTGACGTAGGAGTCGGCGTGCTCGGCGCGCAGGTCGGCGAGGTCCTCCCCGCCGAGCACCACGCGGACCATCCCCGGCGTGATCCGCTCGGTGCGGACGACGACGGCGCGGCGCTGCCGCCGGCCGCCCCGGTCCGGGCCGCCGCGCTCGCGGCGGAGGGGGTTCTTCAACTCGGGTTCCTCCAGATCCGGGCGCTCAGGCGCCCTCGGCGCGACCCTCGCGCCAGTAGCCCATGAAGGCGACGGAGGCGCGCGGCAGCCCCACGTCGCGCACGAGGTGGCGCCGCAGCCGCTTGACGACGCCCGCCTCGCCGGCCAGCCACGCGTACAGGCACTCCGGGCCGGCGGCGACCGCTTGCTCGGGCACCTCCCACAGGATCCCGGCGTCCAGGTCGACGTCCTCCGGGTCCACCGCGCTCGCCCGGGACGCCTCGTCGACCAGGGGGCCGGCGATCTCCTCCACGCGCGGCACCAGCAGCTCGCCGTGCGCGTGGCGGCCGGCTCGGGGCAGCCACTGCACCGTCAGGTCGGCGCGGGAGCGCACGTCCACGGCGTCGCCGATCTCGGGCACCTCCAGCACCGCCACGGCGCGCGCCGTGGCCGGCAGCTGCTCCAGCACCGCGCACACGGCCGGCACGGCGGTCTCGTCGCCGGCCAGCAGCAGGGTGCGGGCCTCCGCGGGCGGTGCCCACTCCACGCCCCACATCCGCCCGGTGCCGGGGGCCGAGGGCCCCACGAGCACCACCTCGTCGCCGGGGCGGGCGGTCGCCGCCCAGGAGGCCGCGGGCCCGGGGGCGCCGCCGCCCACGCCGTGCAGCACGAAGTCGACGTCCAGCTCGGCGTCGGACGCGGCGGTGGCGGGGCGCAGCGCCCGCACGGTGTAGGTGCGCATCACGGGGCGCACGTCGTCGGGCAGCGCCCGGTACCAGGCGTACCAGTCGTCGCCGGGTGCGCCGAGGGCGTCCCAGGGGGCCGTGGGCAGCAGCACCTTCAGGCGCTGGTCGAAGCCGCCGGGGCCGAAGCCGGCCAGCTCGGGGGAGGAGAAGGTCAGGCGCACCGAGCTGGGGCAGGACTGCTCCCGGCGCACCACCGCCACCCGGAACAGCCGGTAGTCGGGCCGGGGCTGCTCGCGCACCACCTGCAGGCCCCTTCGTGCGCCGGCCGCGGTCGCGGTGCGCTCGGTCGTGACCGTCATCGGGTCCCCCTCGTCGATCGGTGAGGACAGCCTAACCACAACGGGCGGGGTGAGGGGAAGCGCCGGTGACCACCGTCACCCGGTCGTCACCCGCCCGTCACCCCGCCCCCGCCGCCCTCCCGCACGCGCGACGGCCCGCCTCCCGGGTGCGGGCGGCGGGCCGTCGGGTCGGCTCGGCGGGACGTCAGAGGACGCCCTTGTCCTTCACGTACTTCTCCTTGGCGGCCTTGGACCCGACGAGGATCGCCAGGCCGAGCCCCAGGTGCAGCCAGTTGGTGGCGTCGTCCACCGGCAGCTCCGGGTTGGGGGAGTTGAAGACGAGGCCGGCGCCGCCGATGGCGGCCGTGATCAGCAGCAGGCCCGTCCACACGACGGTCTTGTGCCCCTGGCGCGGGGAGCCGGAGAACGCCACGCACAGCGCGCCGACCGTCATCGTCAGGATCGCTCCGGTGGCGGACACCGTGAACAGCCCGAACAGCTGCGCGCCCGAGCCCCACGCCTCGAGCTCGTCGTAGTTCGTGGTGACGCCGGGGACGAACTGCAGGGCGCCCAGCACGATCAGCAGCGCGCCGACCGCGCGGGCGAACTTCGCGATGGGGCCGTCGTCGGCGGGTGGGGCCTCGATGGCCACCGGGGTGCTCGGGGAGGCGCTCATGACCGCATCATCCCAGGACGTGCGCGGCCCGTCACCGCGGGCGGTGGGGCGGGCGGTTCAGCGGGGCAGCAGCCGGTGCGTCTCCGCCGGCGGCACGCCCTGCGCCTGCAGCAGGTCCACCACCACCGAGCGCAGCTGCGCCACCACCACCGTCGCCGACAGCGACTCCGCGCCGAGGGTGCGCGGGCCCAGCTGCGCGGCCAGCTCCCTCAGCGTCGCCGCGGACGGCGGAGCCGTCTCCCCCGGGTAGGGAGGCTGCCCCAGCGAGCGCACCGACGCCGCCAGGGAGTGCATCACCCCGGCGAGCGGGTCCGGCAGCTGCTCGCCGTACTCCAGGGCGGTGGTCACCCGCCGCAGCGCCACCCGGGCGTTGCGGGTCGCGCGGTCCACCCCCGACTGCAGCCGCTGCTGCTCGCGGACCTCCGCGCGCCCCCGGCGGCGCAGCGGGGACAGCCGCTGCACCTCCAGGGCCGCGCTCACCGACTGCGCCCACGCGTCCAGCTCCCGCTGCGTGCCGCGGGCCCGCTCCAGCACCGCCGCGGCGGCTCCGGCGTCGCGGGCGCGCACCGCCTCGGCGGCGTCGTCCAGCAGGTCGGCGAGCTGCCCGCTGAACGCGGCCGCCCGCGCCCGCACGTCGCGCCGGGGGTCCGACGGCAGCAGCGCCGCGATCGCCAGCGCCACCACCACGCCCGTCATCGCGTCCAGCCAGCGCGCGGACCCGCCACCGGGCTGCGGGGGGAAGGCGACGATGAACGTCGCCTGCAGCGCCGCCTGGTTCACCAGCAGCATCCCGGAGTCCAGGAACCGGGCGATGAGCATGGCGGCGACGACGATGAGGGAGATCTGCCACGCGCCGCGGCCGATGAGGTGGACGACGGCGGTGCCCAGCAGCACCCCCACGGTGACCCCGACCCCCAGCTCCGCCACGCGCCGCAGCCGGGCGTTGTTCTGCACGCCCAGGCACACGACGACCGCCACGCACGCGAACACCGGGTACGCCTGGTCCC
Organism: Kineococcus sp. TRM81007; assembly: GCF_022669155.1. GTDB lineage: Bacteria > Actinomycetota > Actinomycetes > Actinomycetales > Kineococcaceae > Kineococcus. The sequence goes on from NZ_JALBVB010000024.1 coordinate 62,632, forward strand.
ACAGCGCCCGCGCGAGCGTCCACGCCACGCCGGCGCCCAGCCCGCACTGCAGGACCTGCCACCACGAGCCCTGCCAGCGCTGCCAGCCGGTGCGGGCCCGCCGCCGGACGGCGACGGCGAGCGGCGCGGTTCGGGGCACGGGCGGATCATCCCGCACCGGCCCGCCGCGCGCGCGTCACGGACCCCTCCGGCCAGGGCCTACGCTCACTCGCCGTGGACGTCCTCGTCATCGGTTCCGGCGCCCGTGAGCACGCACTGGTGCGCGCCCTGCTCGACGACCCGGGGGTGGAGCGCGTCGTCGCCGCACCGGGCAACGCGGGCATCTCGCTGGTGGCCCCGTGCGAGCCGGTCGACGCCACCGACCCGGCGGCCGTGGCGGCCCTCGCCCGCCGCCTGGGCGCCGGCCTCGTCGTCGTCGGCCCCGAGGCCCCCCTCGTGGCGGGCGTGGCCGACGCGGTGCGTGCGGAGGGGATCGCCTGCTTCGGCCCCTCGGCCGAGGCCGCCCGGCTGGAGGGCTCCAAGGCGTTCGCCAAGGAGGTGATGGCCGCCGCCGCGGTGCCCACCGCGATGGCGCACGTGTGCACCACCGAGGACGAGGTCGCCGCCGCGCTCGACGCGTTCGGCGCCCCGCACGTCGTCAAGGACGACGGCCTCGCCGCCGGCAAGGGCGTCGTCGTCACCGACGAGCGCGAGGAGGCGCTCGCGCACGCGCGCACCTGCCTGGAGCACGGGCCGGTGGTGGTGGAGGAGTTCCTCGACGGCCCCGAGGTGTCGGTGTTCTGCCTCACCGACGGCGAGAGCGTCGTGGCGCTGGCGCCCGCGCAGGACTTCAAGCGCGCCCTGGACGGCGACGCCGGCCCGAACACCGGCGGCATGGGCGCCTACTCGCCGCTGCCGTGGGCACCGGCGGACCTCGCCGACGACGTCGTGCGGCGCGTCGCGCAGCCGGTGGTGGCGGAGATGGCCAAGCGCGGCACCCCGTTCAGCGGCGTCCTGTACTGCGGGCTGGCGCTGACCTCCCGGGGCCTGCGGGTGGTGGAGTTCAACGCCCGCTTCGGCGACCCGGAGACGCAGGTGGTCCTGGCCCGGCTGGCGACCCCGCTGTCGGAGGTGCTGCGCGCGTGCGCGACGCCGGGTGCGCTGCGCGACCTGCCGCCGCTGCGCTGGCGCGAGGACGCCGCCGTCACCGTGGTGCTCGCCGCGCCCGGGTACCCGGAGGCGCCCGAGCCCGGTGGTGCGCTGGGCGGCCTGGAGGACGCCGGCGCGGTGGAGGACGCGCACGTCCTGCACGCCGGCACCGCGCTCGCGGCCGACGGCACGGGCATCGTCAGCTCCGGCGGGCGGGTGCTGTCCGTGGTCGGCACCGGCGCGGACCTGGCGGCGGCGCGCGAGGCCGCCTACGCGGCGGTGCGCTCGGTGCACCTGGCCGGCGGGCGCTTCCGCACCGACATCGCGGCCGCGGCGGCCGGCGCGTGAGCGCCCCGCAGCCGCCCGCGCCGGTGGAGCTGCCCGGTTGGCGGCACGCCTACTCCGGCAAGGTGCGCGACCTGTACGTGCCCGCGGACGGCGAGCGCGGCCGGGTCCTCGTCGTGGCCAGCGACCGCATCAGCGCCTACGACCACGTCCTCAGCAGCGAGATCCCCGGCAAGGGGGCGGTGCTGACGGCGATGTCGCTGTGGTGGTTCGAGCGGCTGGCGGACCTCGTGCCGCACCACGTGCTGTCCATCGACGTGCCCGCCGCGGTCGCCGGGCGGGCGATGGTGTGCCGGGAGCTGGAGATGTTCCCCGTGGAGTGCGTCGCCCGCGGTTACCTGACCGGTTCGGGGCTCGCCGAGTACCGCGCGGGCGGGGCGGTGTGCGGGATCCCGCTGCCGGCCGGCCTGGTGGACGGCTCGCGGCTGCCGGAGCCGATCTTCACGCCCGCCACGAAGGCGCAGCTCGGAGAGCACGACGAGAACGTCACCTTCGACCACGTCGCCGGTGAGGTCGGTGCGGACGCGGCGGCGCAGCTCCGCGCGCTGACCCTGGCGGTGTACGAGCGCGCCGAGGCGATCGCGCGGGAGCGCGGTGTCGTGCTGGCCGACACGAAGCTGGAGTTCGGGCGCGCCGACGGGCGCACCGTCCTGGGCGACGAGGTCCTCACCCCGGACTCCTCCCGGTTCTGGCCGGCGGAGGAGTGGGAGCCGGGCCGGGCGCAGCCCAGCTTCGACAAGCAGTTCGTGCGCGACTGGCTGACCTCGCCGGCCTCCGGGTGGGACCGCACCGGTGACGCGCCGCCCCCGCCGCTGCCCGCGGAGGTCGTGGAGCGCACCCGCGCCCGCTACGTGGAGGCGTACGAGCGGCTGACCGGCGAGTCGTTCGCGGGGTGAGGGCCCGTCCCGCTCCCGCTGCGGCGGGAGCGGGACGCCGCTGCCCTCGTGCCGGTGTCAGCCCAGGGTGGCGAGCAGGTCCTGGCAGGCCTTCTCGCACGCCCGGCACGCCTCGGCGCACACGCGGCAGTGCTCGTGCATGGACGCGTGCTGCCCGCACTCGTCGCCGCACGCCTTGCAGGCGGCCGCGCACGCCTGCAGCACGGCGCGGGTGACGTTCGCGTCGTAGCCGGTGTGCCGCGAGAGCACCCGGCCGGTGGTGTCGCACACGTCCGCGCAGTCGGTGTTGGTGCGGATGCACTTGGTGAGTTCGGCGACCGAGTCCTCGCTGAGGCACGCGTCCGCGCACGCGGTGCACGCCTGCGCGCAGCGGAAGCACTCCTCGATGCAGGCGATGAGCTTCTCGCGGTCCACGCCGCCGAGGTCCTTCGGGTAGGTGCTGACCATGTCGCTGACGGTGCTCATGTCGTGCTCCTCTCCGCAGGGGACGGCGCCGGTGCGCCCCGGTGGCCACCTCGGTGCAGCGCCGCTCCCACCACCGGGGGATACCCGTACGGCCGCTCGGGTAACGCGCTCCGGCGCGCGGGTCCCGGCGGGCCGGGTGAGGCTGCACGAGTGGTGCCGCTCCTGCCGCCGTCCGTGACCGGCCTGCCCGCCCGGGCCCGCCGCACCTTCCGGGAACGCGTCTCCGGCGACCCGACGGGCGCACCGGGGTGGGTGCACGACATCGCCCTCGTGGGGGAGGGGCCCGGCTGGTTCGAGCCCGGCGGGGTGGTGTGGCGGGTCCACGGCGACCTGTCCACCCTGGTCGGCGGGGTCGTGGCGCTGCTCGGGCAGGGCGCGCACCCGCTGGCGATGGCCGGGGTGCAGCGGCACTCCGGTTACCGGCAGGACCCGTGGGCGCGGCTGGCCGGCACCGCCCGCTGGCTCGTGGTCTCCACGTTCGGTTCCGCGCAGCTGGCCGAGCGGGAGGCGGCGCGGGTGCGCGCGATGCACGAGCGGGTCCGCGGCACCGACGACGCGGGGCGCGCCTACTCCGCCTCCGACCCCGGCCTGCTGCGCTGGGTGCACCTCGTCTTCACCGACGCCTTCCTCGCCGCCCAGCGCGAGGTCGGCACGGACCGGCTGGCGCCGCGGTTCGGCCGGCGCTGGCCGGACGCGTACGTGCGCGAGTGGGCCCGCACCGCCCGCGCGCTGGGGGCCGCGGACCTGCCCGGCAGCGCGGCGGAGCTGGCGCAGGCGCTGGAGGCGTTCGCGCCCGCGCTGGAACCGGTGCCGGCGCACCTGCTGCGGTTCCTCGCCGCCCCACCCGGCCTGGGCCGCGCGGAGGGCGCCTTCTACGGCGGCCTGGCGGGTGCGGGGGCGCTGCTGCTGTCCCCGGTGGTGGCGCCCCTGGCGGGGGTGCCCGGCCGGGCGGTGCGGGGACCGCGCGAGCGGGCGCGCCTGGCGGCCACCGGTGCCCAGCTGCGCGCGGCGCGGGCCCTGCTCGGCCCGTACAGCCCCTCCGAGGAGGCGGCCCGCCACCGCCTCGGGCTGGGGCCCGCGCCCTCCTGGCTGCGCTGAGCTGCCGGGGTCTCCGCCCGAGACGGGACCGACCACCTCCGGTGGTGGCGGCGCCCCACCGCCGCGATGCGCGTCCTTCGAAGGTCGGGGAGGGGTGACGTCGGAGCGCGGGCCGCCCGGGCAGGCTCGTCGCCGGTGGCCCGGCGCAGGACGGAACCCCGGGTTCGGTGAAGTCCGTCTCGGAAGGCTGTCGATCCGGGCTGGTGGCGTTCGTGTGGAGGATGAGCGCCGGCACCGGACCGGCCCAGGACACCAGGAGGAACCGTGACCCAGTACCTGCTCAGCGTGATCCAGCCCGTGGGTGAGCGGCCCGCTCCCGAGGCCGTGGCGCGCATCGGTGCGGACGTGGCCGCCTTCCACGAGGAGCTGCGCGCGGCCGGGGCGTGGGTCTTCGCCGGTGGCCTGCACGGGCCGGAGTCGGCCACGGTGGTGCGCGTCGGCGGTGACGGGGGGCAGGAGGTGCTGTTGACCGACGGGCCGTGGATCGAGGCCGAGGAGCACCTGGGCGGGGTGTGCGTCGTCGAGGCCGCGGACCTGGACGCGGCGCTGGAGCGGGGCCGCGAGGCGGCCAGGGCCACGACCTTGCCCATCGAGGTGCGGCCCTTCCTCGGCTGAGCCCCGTGCCTGCTCCCGTGCCCGCGGCGCAGCTGAGCGTCGGCGTGGACGACGTCGAGGGCGTCTTCCGCGCTGAGCACGGCCGCGCGCTCTCCGTCCTGATCCGCTTCCTCGGCGACATCGACGCCGCCGAGGAAGCGGTGCAGGACGCCTTCACCACCGCCGTGCAGCGTTGGCCGCCCCCAGCCCGGCGGGGTGGATCATCACCACCGCCCGCCACCGGGCGGTGGACCGCCACCGGCGCAGGTCGCCTTGACGCTGCGCCTGCTGGGGGCTTGAGCACCCCGCAGATCGCCCGGGCGTTCCTGGTGCCGGAGGCGACGATGGCCCAACGGCTGGTCCGGGCGAAGAGGAAGATCCGCGACGCCGGCATCCCCTACCGGGTGCCGCACGAGGCGGACCTGCCGGCACGGCTGCGCGGGGTGCTGGCGGTGCTCTACCTCATCTACACCGAAGGGCACTCGGCGACCTCGGGGGAGGACCTGGTGCGCGCCGACCTGTGCGCCGAGGCGGTGCGCCTGACGCGGTCGCTGGCCGCGCTGATGCCCGATGAGCCCGAGGTCCTCGGGTTGCTGGGTCTGCTGCTGCTCTCGGAATCGCGCCGCCGTGCACGCCGACGCGCGGGCGCCGCAGGACACCGACTGGCGGCAGGTGCTCGCGTTGTACGACCACCTGCTCGCCCTGCTCCCCACCCCCGTCGTCGTCCTCAACCGGGCCGTCGCCCTCGCCGAGGTCGAAGGACCAGCCGGGGCGCTGGCCGTCGTCGAGGGTCTCGACCTGCCCGGGTACCCCCGCTGCACGCCGTCCGCGCCGACCTGCTGCGCCGACTGGGACAGCGGGAGCAGGCCCTCCACGCCTACGACGAGGCCATCAGGACGGCCGGCAACGACGCCCAGCGCGCTCACCCCACCCGGCGACGCACCGAGCTCGAGACGTGATCGGTCGAACGTGATCCGCGAGCCGGTCCACGCGCCCCCTCGCTGCACCGACCACGGCGGCGAGCCCTTCGCACCGTCGCCGTGACCGCGCGGGCGTCGACAAGACCGCGCGGTGTTCGCGGCTGCTTGTTCACCGGACCACGACCGAGCAGTCGGGTACCGTCACGTCCCCGACGGCAGCACGGGTCCCTCGGCGCGGACAGGACCCGGATGGAGGCTGGTGATGGGCGAGGTGGGCCGAGGACGGCAGCGAGAGCACGGTGCGGAGGACACCGGAGAGGTGGTCCTCGCCCTGGACGGAGGGCCCGCCCGGCACCCGGAGCACCTCGGCGATCAGCGCCCACCGCGGTGGGGATCCGGTCTTCGAGGCCGCCTGGACTGCGCTGCAGCAGGGCCCGGACACCAGCGACGACGATGCGTTCCTCGCGACCGCCCCCGTCTCCGACCTCGTCCAGCGCCTGCGGGCCCTGGCCGCGCCGGTGCTCGTCGTCGCGGGAGAGCAGGACGCGTTGACCGGCCTCGCACCCGTCGAGGCCCTCGCGCGGCTCTTCCCGGCCGGACACCTGGCTCTTCTCGGCGACTGCGGCCACTACCCCCCGGGTGGAACAGCCCACCGCCTCCCGCCGGGCCGGCGACCCGTTCCCGCAGTCCCCGCAGTCCACTTCCGAGGCCGGTCGAACGACCACCGGTGCCCGGCACCCACCCGCCGGCAGGACGCCGATCTCACCCGCCAGGGCGGTTCAGCCGGCGGCCGGGTGCCTTGCGCGGTGAACTCGCCAGCGCTCCGCTGTCAGCTCGAACGTCGCACGGTCGACCGTCTCGGACACGGGTGTGAAGCCGAGCTTGCGGAGCACCTCGATGGACGCCACGTTGGCGGGAACGACGACCGCGGACGCTCGTCGCAGCCCGAGCTCCTGGAACCCGGCGTCCACGAGGGTGCTGGCCGCTTCGGTGGCCAACCCACGTCCCCAGCGGTCACGTCGGATGGCGTAGCCCAGCACCGCCTCGTCATCGGCCTCGCGCAGCAGCAGCGCCTCGCCGATCACCGTGCCGCTGTCGATCTCCTCGACGGCGAGCACGACGGCTTCACCGGCTGCGGCAGCCTGTCGCTGCCCGATGCGCCTCGTGAGGGCGTCGTGGGTTCGTGCCCGGTCGCGGGTGGGCCAAGGCGTGTAGCGGGTCACCTCCTCGTCGCCGTGGAACACCACCAGGTCGTCGAGGTCGCCAGCGCGGTGCTCGCGGAGCCGCAGGCGCTCGGAGGTCAGGGGGAGGGGAAGCCCCCACGCCGGACGGGGCACGGGTCGAGCCTAGAGCTGCGGAACCTGTCGAGTGCAGCAAGTGATCCAGCACGTCGACCACCGTGGTCGAGCACCAGGAGCGGACGCGATCGAGGTGCTTCGTGACCTTCCGCAGGTCGGCACGCCCGCGGAGTCGCGGCACCGTCGCCGGTGCCCTCGAACGCGTCGCCGTCGCCGTCGCCGCCGTCGCCGTCGCCGCCGTCGCCGTCGCCGCCGTCGCCGTCGCCGCCGTCGCCGTCGCCGTCGCCTGCGGACCGTCCACCCGGTTCCCCGGGCGCCGGGCGTCGGCGCCCGTGCGGTGAGCGGTGAGTCCTCCCGTCCCGGACGGTCCACCCGTCGTCCACCACGTCCGGCGCACCGACGAGGAGCGATCGTGCCCACCACCCTGCCCTGCCTCTGGTTCGACGGCGACGGCCTGGCCGCCGCGGAACGCTACGTCTCCCTCTTCCCGAACTCGTCGATCACCTCGGTGGCCCCGGGACCGGACGGTTCCGCGCTCCTGGTCGAGTTCTCCCTCGACGGGCGCGCGTACCTGGCCCTGAACGGCGGGCCGCAGTACGCGCTCAGCCCGGCGTTCTCCGTCCAGGTGCTGTGCGACGACCAGGCCGAGGTCGACCGCTACTGGGACGCGCTGCTGGAGGGCGGTGAGGAGAGCAGGTGCGGCTGGCTGACCGACCGGTGGGGCGTCTCGTGGCAGATCGTGCCGCGGCGGCTGCTGGAGCTGCGGGCCGACCCCGACCCGGGACGCGCCGAGCGCGCGGTGCGGGCGATGCTCGGCATGCGCCGCCTGGTGGTCGCCGACCTGGAGGCCGCGGCGGACGCCGCTCCGGCCCGGCCCTCCACCGTGCCGAGCGGTGCAGGGGTCAGCGGTTCGCCGCGAGCGCGCTGAGCGCCACGGCGGCGACCGCGAGCAGCACCACCGCGGCCCACGCCACGGCGAGGTGGGCCGCGCCGCTGCGCCGTGCCCGGCGCACCTCACCCGCGGCGGCCAGCGGGTCCACCACCGGGTCCGGGCGCAGGGAGCCGCCCGACAACGCGCCCCACGACGCCAGGACCAGCCCGGGGAGCAGCAGCGCGAGTGCCGGCACGGGGGCGGACAGGGCGTCGGTGAGCTGGTCCGCGAGCGCCCCGGCCACCGCCAGCGCGGAGGTCGCGGCGCCGGCCCCGGCGGCCCAGGCGAGCCCGGCGACGCGGCGCGCGGTCGCCAGCCGCTCCACGAGGCCCGGCCCCACGAGCGCCACGACCGCGCACACCAGCAGCGAGGGCGCGGTGACGCGCGCCGCCTCGCCGCCGAGCAGCGCGCCGGCGCCGCCCACGGCCCACCAGACCCCCGTGACGAGCGCGAACCGGCGCGCGAACCCCAGGGCGCGCTCGCGCCGGGTGGGCGCCGGGGCGGCGGCGGTGAGGGCGGCCGCGTACTCGCCGGGTTCGCCGAACGCCTCGGCGGGGTCCTCGCCGCTGTCGGCGAGGTGGGCGCGGACCTCCGCGAGGACGGCGCCGATGCGCCCGCCGGGCACGTCGCGCAGCCGCAGCGCGACCACCAGGTCCTCGCACCAGCGCTCGGCGGTGCGGTCGAGGGCCGGTGCGCCGTGGGGGGAGTTCGTCATCGGGTGCCTCCGGCGGTGGGGACCTCGTGCACGAGGTCGCTGGTCAGGTGGGCGAAGGCGCGCCACCGCGCGCCCTCCTCGGACAGCCGGGCCCGGCCGGCGGGGGTGGCGGAGTACCACTTGCGGCCCGGGCCGGACTCGCCCTCGCGCCAGGTGGAGACCACGTCGCCGGCGTCCTCCAGGCGGGCCAGCAGCGGGTAGAGGGTGCCGCCCTTGACGGCGCCGAGACCGAGCGCGGCGAGGTCGGTGCCGATGCGGTACCCGTACGTCTCGCCGCGCGCGACGACGGCCAGGACGGCGAGGTCGAGCACGCCGCGCAGCCACTGGGCCGGCCACGCGGGGTTGCTCGCGGGAGTGGTCACGAAGACGATGGTGACACCACCTAGATGGCTGAGCGACCTACTTTCGTCGGACGGCCGGGTCGACCGTCCGGGGGCGCTGGCACCCTGACCCGGTGCAAGAACCCGGTGAACACCCCCCGCACCACCTCGGCTGGGGCCGGCACGTGCCGGCCGCCCTCGCCGCGCTCGCCCTGCTGCTCGGCCTGCAGCTGCTCGGCACCCTCCTCGTCGAGCTCACCGGCCTGCCCGTGCCCGGTGCCGTCGTCGGCCTCGTCGTCCTCCTCGCCGTCGGCGCCCGCCACCGCGGCCTCGTCGCCCGCGCCCAGCCCGCCGCCGACCCGCTCCTGCGGCACCTGCAACTGCTGTTCATCCCCCCGGGCGTCGGGGCCCTCACGCAGCTGAGCGCCCTCGCGGAGAACGCCGCACCCCTCGCCGTCGCCGTCGTCGGCTCCTTCGCCGCCGGGCTCGTCGTGGCCGGTGTGCTGCTGCAGGCGCTGCTGCGCCGCCGCGCGAGCGCCCCGGTGACGTCGTGAACGCCGTCGTGAGCGCCGTCGTCCACGCCCCCGGCTTCGGGCTGGCCCTGACCCTGGCCGCCTACCTCGGCGCCGACGCGCTGCACCGGCGCCTGGGCCGGCCCGCCCTGCTCGCCCCCGTGCTCGTCGCCATGATCGCCGTCACCGTCGTCCTCGAGGTGCTCGGCGTCGGCTACGACGAGTACCTCGCGTCCGTCTCCGTCCTCACCCTGCTGCTGGGCCCCGCCACCGTCGCCCTCGCCCTGCCGCTGCTGCGCTCCGGCGCCGCGCTGCTCGCCGACCGCGCCGCCGTCCTGATCACCCTGCTGGTCACCGGCACCGTCAGCGTGGCCGTCACCGTCGGCTCCCTCGTCGCCTTCGGCGTCGAGGACGAGGTCCTCCTCACCGCGCTGCCGCGCTCCGTCACGACACCCGTCGCCCTCACGGTCGGCGCGACGATCGGCGCGGACACCACCCTCGTCGTCGTGCTCACCCTCGTCTCCGGCGTCCTGGGGGCCACCGTCGGGCCGTGGGTTCTCGACCGCGTCCGCGTCGACGACGGCCGTGCCCGGGGTTTCGCCCTCGGGGCCGTCTCCCACGGCATCGGCACCGCACGGGCGCTCGCGCACTCCCACGCCGCCGGTGGGTGGTCGAGCGCCGCGATGGTGCTGAACGCGCTGCTGATGACGGTGACGCTGCCGGTCGCGGCCGCCGCGTTCACCGGCTGAGCGCGCCGGTCACCGGCCGGGGCCGGCCCCTCAGGGGTCACCTGCGCCGGGCTCCTCGCCCGGGGGCGGGGGAGGGGCCGCCCGGTCGGCCTTGCCGGCGTACAGGGCGGCGTCCGCGTCGGCGTACAGCCCCTCCACGCCCCGCTCGGGCCGGTAGGCGGCGGTGCCGGTGGTGACGGTGACGTCCCAGCCGTCGATGGGCTGCTCGCGGACGACGTGGCGGACGCGCTGCGCCAGGTGCTCGGCCGCCGGCAGGTCGGTGTCGGGCAGCAGGACGGCGAACTCGTCGCCCCCCGTGCGTGCGAGGAGGTCGGTGCGCCGCAGGGTGTCCTGGACGCGGGCCGCGATCTCGGCGAGGACGGCGTCACCGGCCTGGTGCCCGGCGACGTCGTTGATCCGCTTGAAGGAGTCGACGTCGATCAGCGTCAGCGCCAGGGGAGCGGGGTGGCGCTCGCACCGGGCGGTCTCCTCCGCCAGGCGCTCCTGGAAGCGGCGCCGGTTGGCGGCGCCGGTCAGCGGGTCGGTGCGGGACTGCTCGTGCAGCCGGCGCGTGAGGTCGTGCAGCTGCGCCCGGGACTCCTGCAGCTCCCGGACGGTCATGCGCAGCGCCAGCTTCGTGGAGACCACGGCGGCCAGGTCCTCCAGCAGCAGCAGGTCGTCCTCGGACCACTGCCGGGGCACGAAGTCGGCCGCGCAGAAGGCGCCCAGGGTGTGCTCGCCGTAGCGCAGCGGGTAACCGGCGTAGGCGCCGGCTCCCATCTCGACCACCGCCGCGTGCTCGCGGTAGGCGGGGTCGACGCGCGCGTCGAAGAGGACCACGGGGCCGTCCAGGTGGACCACCTGCGCGCACAGGGAGTGGCTCAGCGGCGTCGAGCGCAGCGACGCCCAGGGCTCCGGCAGGCCCACCGCGGCCTGCACGACCTCCTGGTCGGCGGCGATGAAGGAGACCATCGCCACGGGGACGCGCAGGACGCGGGCGGCCATCCGCACCAGGCGCTGCAGCCCGTCGCTGTCCTCGGCGGCTCGCACCGCTCCACGGACCGCTGCGAGGCGTTCGAGCTCCGCCAGCGGCCCCCTCGGCGGCTCCGCGGACGGGGGCACCCGGCCATGCTCGCCCGCCGCGGAGCCGCTGGCAACCCGACCGCCGGGCTCAGTCCGTCGCGGGCGGGACCTCGTCCGGCTCGTCGGTGAGGCCGAGCTCGCGGCGCTCGTGCTCGACGCGCATCTCCAGCTCGTCGTCGTTGGGCCGGGCCGGCATCTTGCCGTGCTCCTGGCGGTCCCGCGGGGCCGCGATCTCCGGCTCGATCACGTTCTCCAGGGTGGGTTCGTCGTTCTGCTGGCTCATGCCCCGACGCTAGGCACCGCGGTGCGGGCGCGCACCCGCAGCCGCGTCACGAGCGGCCGGCGGCGCGCGTGTGCTCGAAGATCAGGCTGGTCTCGGTGAGGGCGACGTCCTGGTCGCGGGAGAGGTGCTCGGCGACGAACTCGCGCAGGGCACCGGTGCTGGTGACCGCGACGTGCAGCAGGTAGTCGTTCGCGCCGGCCACGAAGTACACGTCGAGGACCTCGGGCTGGCGGCGGATGCGGGCCACGAAGGGCCCCATGCTGCCGCGGGCGTGCGCGGCGAGCCTCACGGCGATCATCGCCTGCAGGTGCAGGCCGAGGGCGTCGGGGTCCACGTCGGCGTGGAAACCGCGGATGACGCCGGCGGCGCGCAGGGCGCGCACCCGCAGCAGGCAGGTGGAGGGCGCGATGCCGACCCGCTGGGCGAGGGCGGCGTTGGAGATCCGCCCGTCCTCGGCCAGGACGTGGAGGATCGCCCGGTCGACCGCGTCCACGGCCCGCCGAACGTTCTTCGGCGGGACGGCCCGCCCCGCACCGTCCCCCGAAGGAACCGTCGTCATCCCCGGACGGTACCGAACGATCCTCGATCTCCTTGCCGACCCGTCGTCGCATCTTCACCCTGGTGGTGACCGTCACACCCCCCGAGCCGGAGGTCCGAAGTGCGCATCGGCGTTCCCCGCGAGGTGAAGAACCGCGAGCACCGCGTGGCGCTGACGCCCGCGGGCGTGCACGAGCTGATCGGTCACGGCCACGAGGTGCTGGTGGAGGCGGGCGCGGGGGAGGGCAGTTCCCTGCCGGACGCCGAGTTCGAGGCGGCCGGCGCGAAGGTCGTCGCCGACGTGGAGGAGGTGTGGGGCGAGGCCGAGCTGCTGCTGAAGGTCAAGGAACCGATCGCCTCCGAGCACCACCGCCTGCGGCGCGAGCAGGTGCTGTTCACCTACCTGCACCTGGCCGCCTCGCGCGAGTGCACCGACGCCCTCCTCGCCGCCGGCACCACCGCGATCGCCTACGAGACCGTGCAGCTGCCCGACCGCTCGCTGCCGCTGCTGGCGCCGATGAGCGAGGTCGCCGGCCGGCTCGCGCCCCAGGTGGGCGCCTACCACCTCATGAGCGCGAACTCGACCACGAACGGCCGGGCCGGTGCCGGCGGGCGCGGTGTCCTCATGGGCGGGGTGCCCGGTGTGCGGGGGGCGGACGTCGTCGTGATCGGGGCGGGCGTCTCCGGCCAGAACGCCGCCCGCGTCGCGCTCGGCATGGGGGCGGAGGTCACCGTGCTGGACCTGTCGATCCCCAAGCTGCGCGAGGTGGAGGCCCGGTTCGGCGGGGCGGTGCGCACCATCACCTCCAACGCCTTCGAGCTGGCCCGCGCCGTGCGCAGCGCCGACCTGGTGATCGGCGCCGTCCTGGTGCCCGGCGCGCGGGCGCCGAAGCTGGTGAGCGACGAGCTGGTGGCGCAGATGCGCACCGGTTCCGTGCTGGTGGACATCGCCGTCGACCAGGGCGGCTGCTTCGAGTCCACCCGGCCCACCACCCACGACGAACCCACGTTCACCGTGCACGGCTCCGTCTTCTACTGCGTGGCGAACATGCCCGGCGCGGTGCCGCACACCTCCACGTACGCGCTGACCAACGCGACCCTGCCGTACGTGACCCGGCTGGCGGACGCCGGCTGGCGCGAGGCCCTGCGCGCCGACGACGCCCTGGCGCACGGGCTGTCCACCCACGCCGGTCAGCTGACCAGCGCCGAGGTCGGGCAGGCCCACGGCCTGCCGTCGACCCCCCTCGCGCAGGCGCTGCGGGCCTGACCGGAGCCACCCGGCCCGGCCCCGGCGCGGGGTCAAGCCGGTGCCCGCGGGCGCCGATGGAGCGGCGTGCGACCCACCGGCCCCCGCTCGCCCGCGCGCCTGCTGCTCGCGGCGGGGGCGGTGGCCGCGCTGGTGTGCGCGCTGCTGCCGCTGGGGGCCCTGCGCGACGGCGTGTACGCGCTCGTCTGCTGGGGCAGCGTCGCGGCGGTGGTGGTGGGCATCCGCCGCAACCGCCCGCGGGAGCCCGCGGCGTGGTGGCTCGTGGCCGCCGGCGTGGCCTCCTGGGGGCTGGGTGACCTGACGTGGGACGTCGTCGCCGACGTGCTCCACGGCGACCCCTTCCCCTCCGCCGCCGACGTCTTCTACCTGCTCGCCTACCCGCTGCTGGCGGCTGGGCTGTGGCGCTTCGTGCGCGCCCGCACCGACGGGCGCGACCGCGACGGGCTCATCGACAGCGCCGTCTTCACCGTCGGCGTCGGCCTGCTCATGTGGGTCTTCCTGGTGCAGCCGGCGCTGGGCGACACCGGGGCGACGCCGCTGGCGCGGGTGGTGGCCGCCGCCTACCCGGTCGGCGACGTGCTGCTGCTGGCGCTGCTGGTGCGGCTGCTCACCACGGGCGGCGCGCGCGACACCGCGTTCCGCCTGCTGGCCGCCGCGGGTGCGCTCAGCCTGCTCGCGGACAGCGCCTTCCAGCTGCTCTCCCTGGACGGCGGCGACGGCGGCCGCCTCCTGGACGCCGTCTGGCTGGTCGCGTACACCTGCTACGGGGCCGCGGCCCTGCACCCCTCGATGCGGTGCATGACCGACCGGCAACCCCGCACCGGCGTGATCGTCGGGCGCGCCCGCCTGGTGGCGCTGACCGCCGCCAGCCTGCTGTCCCCGGCGACCCAGGTGCTCCAGCTGGCCCTCGGCCTGCGGCTGACCGGCTGGGCCGTGGCGCTCAGCTCGGTGGCGCTGTTCCTGCTCGTGGTCTGGCGCATGTCCGGGCTCGTCGCCCACCTGCAGCAGCAGGCCGCGCAGCTGGCGGCCCTGGCCCGCACCGACACCCTGACCGGGCTGGCCAACCGGCGCAGCGGCGACGCCGAGCTGGCGCGGATGCAGGTGCGGGCCCGGCAGGACGGCACCCCCCTCAGCCTGGCGGTGCTGGACCTGGACCGCTTCAAGGTCTTCAACGACACCTTCGGCCACCAGGCCGGCGACCGGCTGCTCACCGAGGCGGCGGCGGCGTGGAAGCGCCGGCTGCGCGGCACCGGGGCGCTGCTGGTGCGCTGGGGCGGTGAGGAGTTCACCGTCCTGCTGCCCGGGCACGACCTGGAGGACGCCGCGGCGCTCGTCGAGCAGCTGAGCGCGGTCACGCCCGCCGGGCAGACCTTCTCCGCCGGCGTGGCGCGCTGGGACGGCGAGGAGGACCCCGCCGAGCTGACGGCCCGAGCCGACCGGGCGCTGTACCGGGCCAAGGCCGCCGGGCGCTCGCGCGTCCTGACCGCCGCGGCACCTCCCGGGCCGCGACCGCCGGACCCGGTCGTCCCCACCACCACGGCGTGAGGCGCACCCGCCCTCAGCCGGTGCGCATCTCCTCCACCAGGGAGTCCACGACGCCCACCAGCGGGTTCTCCGCACCGGCCCGGCGCGCCGCGTCGAACGCCGCCCGCTGGCGCTGGTAGCTGGCGCCCACGCGCGGGACCTCCGCCACCAGGCGCAGCTCCTCCTCGCACCGCAACCGGCGCGCCACCGGTTCCAGGCGGGTCAGCCAGTCGTCCAGGTCGTCGGTGACGAGGCGCTCGCGACCGGCGGCGTCCACGATGATCTCGGCGTCCAGGCCGTAGCGCGCCGAGCGCCACTTGTTCTCCTGCACGTGCCACGGCGGCATCGTCGGCAGTTCCCGGCCCGCCTCCAGCTCACCGTCCAGGTGCACGACCAGGCAGTGCACGAGCGCCGTCAGCGCCCGCAGCTCCCGCAGGGTGGGCGTGCCGTCGCACACCCGCACCTCGATGGTGCCCAGCTTCGGGGAGGGGCGGACGTCCCAGCGCACGTCGGACAGCCCGTCGATGACGCCGGTGACGAGCATGTCCTCCACGTAGCCCTCGAACTGGGCCCAGGTGGCGAACTGGAACGGCAACCCGGCCGTGGGCAGCTGCTGGAACATCTGCGAGCGGTTGCTGGCGAAACCCGTGTCGTGCCCGGCCCAGTACGGCGAGGACGCCGACAGGGCCTGCAGGTGCGGGTAGTGGTTCAGCAGCGAGTTCAGGATCGGCAGCACCTTGTGCACCGAGTCCACCCCGACGTGCACGTGCACGCCCCAGATGAGCAGCTGCCGCCCCCACCACTGGGTCCGCTCCAGCAGTTCGGCGTAGCGCGGGTCGTCGGAGACCAGCTGGTTGTCGAAGACGCCGAACGGGTGCGTCCCGGAGCACATCACGTCCAGGCCCAGCGCGTCGGTGACGCGCCGGATCTCCGCCAGCGACGTCGTCAGGTCCTCGGTGGCCTCGGCGACGGTGTCGCACACGCCGGTGACGATCTCCAGGGTGTTGCGCAGCAGTTCCTTGGTGACCCGCGGGCCGTTCGCGTGGTCGGGCAGCTCCAGCGCCGTCAGCACCTCGGCGGCGGAGGAGGACAGGTCGCGCGTGCGGCGGTCGACGAGCACCACCTCCCACTCCACGCCCAGCGTCGGGCGCGGTGAGGCGTTGAAGTCGATCCGCGTCGCCCTGCCCACCGATCGATCACACCACAGCGACCCGTGGTGCGCGCGCCGCCGCCTGCGTACCGTCCGGGGCGTGGACACACGGGAGCGGGACACGGACGTCGTCGTCGTCGGGGCGGGGGCGGTGGGGGAGAACGTCGCCGACCGGGCCGGCCGGACGGGCCTGGAGGTCGTCGTCGTCGAGGACGAGCTGGTGGGGGGCGAGTGCTCCTACTGGGCGTGCATGCCCAGCAAGGCGCTGCTGCGCCCGGGGCAGGTGCTGGCCGGCGCGCGGCGGCTGCCCGGCGCGGCGGAGGCGGTGACCGGGGAGCTGGACACGGCTGCGGTGCTGGCCCGGCGCACGAGCTTCACCAGCGGCTGGGACGACTCCTCGCAGGCGCGGTGGCTGGAATCGGCGGGGCTGGGCCTGGTGCGCGGCCGCGCCCGCCTGGCCGGGCCGCGCCGGGTGGAGGTGACCGGCGAGGACGGCACCACCGTCCTGACCGCGCGGCGGGCGGTGGTGCTGGCGACCGGGTCGGTGCCGGTGCTGCCCGACGTGCCGGGGCTGGCCGCGGCGAACCCGTGGACCAGCCGGGAGGCCACCAGCGCCGACGCGGTGCCGGGGCGGCTCGCCGTCGTCGGCGGCGGGACGGTGGCCGTGGAGCTGGCGCAGGCGTACGCGCGGCTGGGCTCGCGGGTGACGCTGCTGGTGCGCTCGGCCCTGCTGGGCAAGGAGGAGGACTTCGCCGGGGACCTCGTCGCGGACGCGCTGCGCGACGACGGCGTGGACGTGCGCCTGGGCGTCTCCCCGGCGTCGGTGGAGCGCCCGCGCGCGGGCGGGGAGGTCACCGTCGCCCTGGACGACGGCTCGCGCGTGGTGGCCGACGAGCTGCTGGTGGCCACCGGCCGGCGCCCCGCCACGGAGGGGATCGGGCTGGAGACCGTGGGCCTGGAGGACGGCGGCGGCCTGGACGTGGACGACACCGGCCTCGTCGCCGGCGTCGAGGGCGAGTGGCTGCACGCCGTCGGTGACGTCTCGGGGCGGGTGCAGCTGACCCACCAGGGCAAGTACGAGGCCCGCGCCGTCGGCGACGCGATCGGCGCCCGCGCGCGCGGCGAGCTGGGGCGCGAGGCCCCCGCCTGGTCCCGGTACGCGGCGACCGCCACCCGGGTGGCGACCCCGCAGGTGACGTTCACCGACCCGGAGGTGGCCTCGGTGGGTCTGCGCGCCGCCGAGGCGCGCGAGCGGGGCCTGGACGTGCGGGTCGTGGACTACGCGATCAGCGACGTCGCCGGCGCCTCCCTGCTCGCCGACGGGTACACCGGCAAGGCCCGCCTCGTCGTCGACGAGAGCCGGCACGTCGTGGTGGGCGCCACGTTCGTCGGCCAGGACGTCGCGGAACTGCTGCACTCGGCGACGATCGCGATCGTCGGCGAGGTGCCGTTGGAGCGGCTGTGGCACGCGGTGCCCAGCTACCCCACGGTCAGCGAGGTGTGGTTGCGCCTGCTGGAGACCTACGGCCTCTGACCCCACCCCTCGAACCGAACCCCGCGGTGGTCCCGCACGGTTGGAGCTCCAACCGTGCAAGACCACCGCGGAGGGGAGGGCAGGGGCCTACTCGGAGGCGGTGGAGGTGTCGCCCTGGCGCTGCTCGGCGCTGGGCGGGCCCACCCACACCGTCTTGGCGTTCATGAACGCGTGCATCCCCAGGTCGGTGAGCTCGCGGCCGTAGCCGCTCTGCTTCACCCCGCCGAAGGGGAGTTCCGGGTAGCTGGTCGTCATCCCGTTGACGAACACCATGCCCGACTGGACGTCCCGGACGAACCGCTCGCGCTCGTCCTCGTCCTCGGTCCAGATGTTCGACCCCAGCCCGTAGGGGTGGCTGTTGGCGATGTCGATCGCCTCGTCCAGGCTGGAGACGGTGAACAGCGCGGCGACGGGGCCGAACACCTCCTCGTGGTACAGCTTCATCTCCTCGGTGACGCCGGTGAGCAGGGTGGGCCGGTAGTACCAGCCGGGCCCGTCGACGCGCTCGCCGCCGACGACGACGGTGGCGCCCCCGTCGACGGCGTCCTCCACGTACCCCTCGACGTCGTCGCGGCCGGACTCGGTGGCCAGCGGGCCCACCTGCGTGTCCTCGTCCATCGGGTCCCCGACCCGCTGCGCCGCCAGCTTCTCGGCGAACAGGCGCGTGAACTCCTCGGCGACGTCGGCGTGCACGAAGAACCGCTTGGCGGCGATGCAGCTCTGGCCGTTGTTCTGGCAGCGGGCGGTGACCGCGACCCCGGCGGCGGTCTCCAGGTCCGCCGACGGCATGACGACGAATGGGTCGCTGCCACCGAGTTCCAGCACGGTCGGCTTCAGCGCGTCCCCGGCGATGGAGGCCACCGACTGCCCCGCCGGGGCGCTGCCGGTGAGGGTGGCGGCGACCACGCGGTCGTCGCGCAGAACCCGCTCGATCGCGCCCGAGCCGATGAGCAGGGTCTGGAACACGTCGCCGGGGAAACCGGCCTTCCGGAACAGCTCCTCCAGGTACAGCGCGGTCTGCGGCACGTTGCTGGCGTGCTTGAGCAGGCCGACGTTGCCGGCCATCAGGGCCGGGGCGGCGAAGCGCATCGCCTGCCACAGCGGGAAGTTCCACGGCATGATCGCCAGCACCGCACCCAGCGGCTGGTACGTGACGTACGCCTCCCGCGCGCCGACCGCGTCGGCGTCCGCCGGGCGCGGTTCCAGGAAGGACGGGCCGTGCTCGGCGTAGTAGCGCAGCGCCTTCACGCACTTGCCCACCTCGGCCTTCGCCGCGGCGAGCGTCTTGCCCATCTCCGTCGTCATCAGGGTGGCCACGTCGTCGGTGTCACCCTCCAGCACGTCGGCGGCCGCGCGCAGCCAGCCCACCCGCTGCTCGGGCGTCGTCAGCCGGTAGGAGGCGAACGCCGCCGACGCCCGGGCGATCCGGTCCTCCAGGGCCTCCTCGCTCAGCGGCTCGAACTCCCGCACCGTCTCGCCGGTCGCCGGGTTGATCGTCGCGATGGCCACTTCGGGTCCCCTCCCGCACGTGCTCGTCACCGGCCCGCCGGGCCGGTGCTGCCGGACCCCGTCCTACCCGCCCCGCGGCGGGGCTGCCACCGCAGGGCCCCGCCCCGGTCGATCACCGGTCGTGCGGTGCCGGGTCCGCGCCGTGCCCGGCTCCGGGGTCAGCCGGCGCGCAGCAGGGGCACCACGTCGGCGGTGAACTGGGTCAGGAAGCGCGCCTGGTCGTGGCCGGGGGCGTGGAAGACCAGGTGGGTGAACCCGGCGTCGACGTACTCCTGCACCGCGGAGGCCACCTGCGCGGGCTCGGAGGCGACGATCCAGCGCTGGGCGACCTGCTCGATGGGCAGCTGGTCGGCCAGGCGCGCCATCTCCACCGGGTCGTGCACGGACGCCTTCTGCTCCGGGCTCAGCGACAGCGGTGCCCAGAACCGGGTGTTCTGAAGCGCCCGGGCCGGGTCCTCGTCGAAGGACAGCTTGATCTCGATGGTGCGGTCGATCGAGGTGGCCCGGCGCCCGGCGGCGGCCAGCCCCTCTTCCAGCGCCGGCAGCAGCGTCTCGCGGTACAGGTCCATGCCCTTGCCGGAGGTGCAGATGTAGCCGTCGCCGGCGCGGCCGGCGTACTTCGTCACCCCCGGCCCGCCGCCGGCGACGTAGATCGGCACCGGCTGCGTGGGCCGGTCGTAGACGGTCGCGTCGTGCAGGCGGTAGAAGTCGCCGTCGAAGGTGACGCGCTCGCCCGCCCACAGGGCCTTGATCAGGCGCACCGCTTCGCGCAGGCGGGCGAAGCGTTCCTTGGCCTCGGGGAAGGGCACGCCCACGGCGGTCTCGTTCAGCGCTTCGCCGGTGCCGATGCCCAGGATGACGCGGCCGGGGGCCAGGCAGCCCAGGGTGGCGAAGGCCTGGGCGATCACGGCGGGGTTGTAGCGCAGGGTGGGGGTCAGCACGCTGGTGCCCAGTTGCACCCGGTGGGTCTTGGCGGCCACCCACGGCAGCCAGGTCAGCGCGGCGGGGGCGTGCCCGTCCACGTGCCGCCAGGGCTGGAAGTGGTCGGAGATCCACACCGAGTCCAG
>NZ_JALBVB010000025.1 GCF_022669155.1 Kineococcus sp. TRM81007
GCTGGACGTGCAAGCGGCCCTGGATGCCATCGACGCTCACACCCGTCGCGGCGACCTGCCCGACGGCCTGGTCTTCGACGCCGTCCGTGTGCGGCTGATCGAGATCGGCGAGGCCGTCAAGGCCGTCCCGAACGAGGTGCTGGCCGGTGAGCCGGACCTGCCGTGGTCGGAGATCGCCCGCATGCGCGACCACCTCGCCCACCGCTACTTCGACACCACCCACGCCATCGTGGCCGCCACCGTCAGCCAGGACATGCCCGAGCTCAGGCACGCTGTCGAACGTCTGCTGGAGGACACCAGCGACTGACGTCGGAACGCATGCACATCCCGCCTCCCGCGCGTTGGTGCCCGGCGGTGACAACACGGCGTAGCGCTTGCCTGCAACGCGTTCGCGCACCCTCGAAGCAGTGCCGCGCTCAGCGCGGCGCCGTCCTCGGCATGATCCTGTCCTCACCCGTGCTGGCCATCGAGTGCAACGCAGCACCGGCCACCGGGATCAAGCGAGCCAGCACGGGATGGCCGCCACGGCGGGCCAGTTCGGGACCGAGACGACGCATCAAGGCCGTCAGCGCCGGCAGCGGCCGGACGAACAACGTGACCTCGCTGATGAGCCCGTCGGCGTCCAGGCGCAGGCGCTGGGCCTCGTGCAGCCGCACCCCTGCGACGCTCCCCTCGTAGAAGAGGGCCGCGGCGCGGC
Source organism: Kineococcus sp. TRM81007 (assembly GCF_022669155.1). Classification (GTDB taxonomy): domain Bacteria; phylum Actinomycetota; class Actinomycetes; order Actinomycetales; family Kineococcaceae; genus Kineococcus. Next base: position 698 of record NZ_JALBVB010000025.1, read on the forward strand.
CCTGGAGCACCTGATCGGTGTACACGATGCCCTCGACCGCCTCCAGGGCCACCTCCAGCAACTCGTGCACCTGCGCGCGGCCGGTGAAGGCGAACCGCTCGGTGATCGGTGAGATCAACCGGACGTCCTCGCTGAGCGCGCTCACCGCCGCAGCAGCATCGCGAGCTTCACCGGCAGCCCTCCAGCGGGCGATCGCCTGCTCGCTGCGGGGCTCGACGTCCCCGCGCTGCCCGACCTCGTGCCCGGCCTCGTGCCCCGATGCCTGCTCCACGCCTGCTCCTCACCGACGGCCGACGCCGGCACCGGGCCGGTGCGCACGGGCACCGGCCCGGCACCGGCTGGAGATCAGGACGCTGCCAGAGTCAGTTCAATGCCGAAACCCCCTAGGGTGGTGCGGTGCGCCAGACCGGCTCTTCGGATCTACGGGTGGGTAGCTCACCCTGACCCGCGGCGTCGTCGCCAGGGCCGGGTGCCGTCGGCGGCGAGCAGGATGCGGATGCGGTAGTTGGCGAAATTGCGGAACCCATGAGCCAGGCGGCGGGTCTTCTCGATGATGAGGTTGATGGCCTCGGTGCTGCCGTTGCTGATGCCGTACCGGGCCGGGTCGTCGTCGAAGTAGGCGAGCACCTCCACCCGCCATGACCGCAGCGTCCGCCCCAGCCGGGCGATTTCCGGGATCGGGCAGCGGTGGAAGCTGTCGAGCACCCGCTGCGCAATGACCCGACCCGCAGCCGGGGTCGGGGCGTGGAACATCGAGCGCAGGTCCTGGTAGGCGTGCCAGGCGACGGTGACCTCCAGACCGGGGTCACCGGCCTGCAGCGCCGCCTCGAGGCGGGCCCGGCCGCGGTCGGTCAGGTTCTCCCGAGCCGATGTCAGCAGCCGCCGGATGCGGTACAGCGGGTCGTCGCGGTGCCCGCGCCGCCCCAGGGTGGCCTGCTGGACACGGCGGCGGACTTCGTCCATCGCGGTGGAGGCGAGCTTGACGACGTGGAAGGCATCCAGAATC
>NZ_JALBVB010000026.1 GCF_022669155.1 Kineococcus sp. TRM81007
ATGGAGGGCCACAGGCGGATGCGCCATTCGTCTCCGGGCGTGGTGGAGCCTGGCCAGCCGCGGGTGATGAAGCGCCGACCGGTGATGAGCGCGTGGTACTCCCCGCTGGGCACGGGCAGCTGGGTGCCTTCCAGGGTCGGGGACTGGTAGTAGAGGCCGTACTCGCTGACGCTGAGGTGTGCTTCGTAGGCTTCTTGCCAGTCCTGCAGGTCATCCTCAGCCGGCGCGCTCCAGCGCTCCAGCGTCAAGGGCATCTCGAAGTTGTTCTGGTGCGGGCAGGTGATGACCAGGCAATGGCGCTCCTGAGCGATGTGGTCGCCCTTGAGGGCTCGCTGCAGCAGAGCCTCGGTGTCGAGGTCGTCGCTCCAGTAGTCGGTCCACAGGTCGAACTGGCCGTAGTCCATGGCCACGACGACGTTGTGTGAGTCGGTGAGGTGAGCTTGATCCACATCTGCACTGTGGCATGCCCGCCCGCCTCGCATCGGGTGATGCAAGTGATCGCCGCGCTCAGCGATCGCTCGCTTTTCGACAGAACCGTAAAGTCGCCAACCATGATCGCGCCCGGAAGGCGGGATGGGCTCGCGTGGTGTGCCGAGGAGTCGAGTCGATCGCGCCCACGAGCTCCTGCTCATCGGCGAGGATGCTCAGGTGAGCGATGAGGCCGGTACGGCGGAGTGGGTCGAGGAGGAGGAGTTGCCCCTGGGCAACCCCTACCTGGGGCGCTTGAGGTTCGCTGCTGCCCTCGCGCTGATCCTCGGCGGCTTCCTGGTGCCCATCGGTCTGGGGTCGCAGTGGTGGCCCGGTGCCGTGCTGGGCGCTGTGGTGATCGTGTGGGCTGGGGCGGCTGCCCTGGCGTACTGGATCTTGGGTGCCCTGCTGTGGAGCCGGGGCGGCTGATCCTTCGTGATTGCCCCTCGTGTCACAGGGGGTAGCGACGTCGGCGGCGGCTCGCCTGAAGGCGGCCGGTCGAGCGCACAACGCGGGATGACCGTGAGGTCGGTCAAGACGCATGCCGCTCAGGACTGCGGAAGGGTGTAGCGCGCGATCCGTCGCTGCCCCCACCCGAAGCGGCTCTCAGCGATCCAGTCCTCGAGGTGGTCGGCCAGACGCTGCGCGCACTCCTGGGCAGTCAGTGGGGAATGTTGCTCGCCGTCAGGATCGCCCCCGTGCCAGGAAGGTGATGTCAGCAGGTCTTCGAACTCCTCCCCGGCGGCGGCCACGCTGATCCAGACGTCGCCGGGGTCGCCATCGATGCCCCAGTGGATCGTGACCCGCTCCAGCTCCGCGTCGCTCAGCAGCGAGGTCACCACAGGCAGGGCCACGGTGCGCTTGAGCGTCCGGAGGTGCTCGTCCTGGGCGTCGGTGACATCGCCGGGCCGGGCGTGGGTAGGTCCGCCGGACGCGCCGAAGGTGAGCGTCAGCTTGCTGGAGTACGCCGATCCTTCGTCCACGGTTCGCACGGTAGGTGGGCAGCGATCTCGCACTCAAGGCGGGATGACCGGGCGCCCCTCGCTGGGACATGAGTGCGCGACTCACTCGCCTACCCGGTACACCTCCTCATGCCAGCACACGAGCCACGTCACCACCTAGAAGGCCGCTGGGACCGGCGTACTGACCCGACTGATCCACGCCGAGGCACCTCCGTCCGGCTCAGCCGCCAGCCACTGCACGGCCGCGAACAGGAGCCGGATCATGCAGCAGTCCCAACGGTCTGCTGCGGCAGTACCTGCCGCGCACGCTGGACTTCCGCGCACTGACCCAAGCGGACCTGGATGCGATCGCCGCTCAGCTGAACGGTCGGCCTCGACAGACGCTGGGCTTCAGGACACCATCGCAGGCGTTGGCCGAGGTGTTGCACTGACCGCCTGAGCCCGCAGCGGTGGTCTCAAGGGGTGAGCGCAACACTTCCCTGATCAAGGTGAGGGGAAGGGGCTGCCGTGCCGCACGGGGACTTCGAGAAGCTGACACCGTTGATGATCGAGGCGCTGTGGCAGCGTCTGCGTACCGGCATGGCCGCCAAGCCCGCCGCCAGGTCGCTGGGCCTGGGGATGAGCACGGTGCGCTCGTACCTGATCCGCTGCGGCGGCATTCGCCCCGCCCCTCGAGCGCGTGGTGCAGGCAAGTTGAGCCTGGCCGAACGGGAGGAGATCTCCCGCGGCCTTGCCGCGAAGGAGTCGTTGCGCGCGATCGCCCGCCGCTTGGGGCGGGCACCTTCGACGATCAGCCGGGAAGTCGCGGCCAACGGTGGTCGGCGCCACTACCGGGCGCTGAGGGCTGATGAGCGGGCCTGGGCGAGGGCGAGCCGGGCCAAGCGGTGCAAGCTGGCCGGCAACGAGCGACTGGCTCAGCTCGTGGCGGCCAAGCTGCTCAAGCGGTGGTCGCCGCAGCAGATCGCCGGCTGGCTCAAATCCGTCTTCCCCGACGATGAGGGCATGCAGGTCAGCCACGAGAGCATCTACCGCCCCTTGTTCGTGCAAGCGCGTGGGGCGCTGCGCAAGGAGCTGACGCAGTACCTGCGCACCGGCCGGGTTCTGCGCCGCCCGAAGGGTGCTCGTCTGCCTGATGGGCGCGGGGCTCGGCCGGGAACGGTGCGCATCTGCGAACGCCCCGTCGAGGCAGAAGATCGGGCGGTGCCGGGGCACTGGGAAGGCGATCTGGTCTTCGGCAAGGGTATGAGCCCGGTCGTGACCCTGGTGGAGCGCTCGACCCGTTTCGTGATGCTGGTGGCTCTGCCAGAAGGGCATCACCGCGCCGACGCGGTGGCCGATGCGCTCAGCGCGGCGGTGAGCACGCTGCCGACCCAGCTGGCGAAGTCGCTGACCTGGGACCTGGGGCACGAGATGGCTCAGCACGCACGCTTCAGCGCGGCCACGGGCATGCAGGTGTACTTCTGCGACCCGAAGTCGCCCTGGCAGCGCGGGTCGAACGAGAACACGAACGGCTTGTTGCGTTATTACCTGCCCCGATCGCTGGACTTCCGGACGCTGACGCAAGCCGATTTCGATGCCATCGCTGCGGAGTTGAACGAGCGGTCTCGACAGACCCTTGGCTTTCGGTCACCCTCGCAGGTGCTGGCGGAGGTGTTGCGTTGACCGCCTGAGCCCACAGCCATGAGCGGGTGGTCGGGGGCCTTGCGCCGGGTGGCCGCCCTCCGTCATCCCCGGCACGACCCCCGGTGTACGACACCTCGGTACGGTCGTGGTCATGACGGACGAGCACTTCGACGCCCTGTGGAACCGGGCCTGCGAGTGGGACGCACCAGCTATCAGGACCCACCGCGGAGATGAGGCGCTGCACGTCGCGCTGACCTTCCACGGCAGCGTCATGAACGGCGGACTGCTCAATGCGGTGGAGAGCTACGGCGAGGACCGCGAGTACCCCCTACCCCGGGTGCTGCAGGCCTACCGCTTCCTGGGCCTGGAGGACGTCGCCTCGGTCATCGAGCAGGTACGCCAGGAGCACGAAGTCCTGGCGGCCGCCGACGACGAGACGCGCACAGACGTTCCCGAGGAGCGCATCGATGCCTCCTACCCCCTCGACGACGAAGCCCTCAGTGCCGCAGCCCGCGCCGCGGCGGAGGCATCTCCGCAGAGCTTCGCCCCGATCAGCTGAGAACTGCCCCGGGCCAACTCTGAACCGGGGCACCGCTCGCTCTTCGGCATTGTGTGGGTGCACCGCTGGCCTCCTTGATCGCGCCCGCAGCGCGCCATGACCGTGAGGTCCTTGCTCAGCCCGCCTAGGGTGGGGCAGGTGATTGGTGGATCCCGCGAGGACAGCCGTTCGACGCGCCACGCTCGCCCGGTTCCCCAGATCGGTGTTCTGCAGGCCGTGGTTGCCGGTGTGCTGGCGGGTCTGCTCATCTCCCTCTTTCGCGACCTGCTCCCCGAGTCGCGGTTGCTGTCGATCGTCCTTGGAAGCGCTTGCGCACTCGTCCTCTACCTGGTGGTGGGTGCTGTGCTGCGCACGGCACGTCGACGTCGATCAGGTGCTGGCGCTAGCGACTGAGCACTTCCTCTGTCCGCACGCGGCCCGGGACGGGTCCCGTCTGTTGACGGGCTGCTGCTGCGTCTCGGGGTTGGCCCGATCGCACCCGCTCCGCGCCATGAGCGCGCAGTCGAGGCAGCTGTCGGCCCCGTAGGGAGAGCGCGCTACCTGCGGCGCAGGTCGGGCCTGCGCACCTCGCGCCACGTCACCGACAGTTCCGCGCTGCTGTCGCCGCGTCGGAAGCCGACCTCTTCCAGGGCGGGTCGCGCAACCGGGTCGCCCAGGGTGCTGGAGACGGACTGCGCGCCGGCTTCGACGGCCTCGCGCACCGCGTGGTAGGCCAGCGCAGCGCTCACGGTGCCCGGGGTGCCGGGCACGACCTGGAGGACCTCAAGGCGGGCCGGTCCGGATCGTTCGCCGGCCACGCCGGCGGGTGCACGAGCCACGACGGCGTGGCCGACGTACGGCTCGCCGCGTGCGTTGTTCACGTAGGCGTGCAGCCAGGTGAGCAGACGACCATCGGTCAGCAGGCGACGGGCGGTGCTGACGTCGAGGCCGACATCGGCCAGGTGCGCGCCGTCGTCACCGCCGGGTCCGAGGTAGAGGGGGCCGACGTAGTACCCCTCGGGCGGGGATTTCTCGGCTGCGCCTGGGCTGCTCAGGAAGGTCGCGTCACCGACTTGGGTGCGCCTTGCCCACTGCACCAGCCCGGTGTCGAGGTCCTCCGCCAGCGAGATGACGACCTCCTCGGCCCAGCTCTGCAGCGAGTGCACGGACGAGGCGGCGTGCACGCCCGGTGGGGGCGGCCCGGCCGGGCCGGGCACCAGGGGTACGGCGATGGCGTACAGGTGCGGGTCCTGCCGCCAGCGCAGGAGCACGACCACGTGCTCGTGCTCACGGGTGCTGTCCGGGTGCGGGGGCTCGCCGGCCAGGGCGGGGCGGACGTCGAGGCCGGTGAAGCCGTCGGTGACCGCGCCGTCGTCGAGGAGCCGCTCGCGCAGGGCTTGGACGACGGCCTCGCGAGGCCAGGGGACGTTCGCCATCTCTGCACCCTGGCACGACCGCGCGACAGCACCACCGCGCATGGCCAGCGGGATGACCGCGCGGACGGCGGGATGACCGTGAGGTCGTCAGGCCGATGCTGAGGGTTCCTCGGCCACCAGTTCGACCTCGAAGCCGGCGTCGTCTTCGAGGAAGGCGGCGTAGTGCTGCGGCCCACCGGCGTGAGGGTGCAGGTCAGCGAAGAGCAACCGCCACCCGTGCTGCGGTGCCTCGTTGGTGAGGGTGTCGACGTCTGCTCTGCTGCCAGCCCACAGGGCGAGGTGGTTCATGCCGCTTCGTAGTCGCTCGGAGCGGCCGCGGACGTGGTCGGTTCCAGATTCCAGCACCACGTACGCCTCCTCGAGGGACCAGGTGCAGCCGGTGGCCCAGGTGTCCGTGCAGGAGTAGCCGAGCTGCTGCAGCAGCCAGGGCCACGGCCCCTCGGTGGCGGTGGCGTCGTCTCTCCACAGCTCCAGGTGGTGCAAGTGACCTCGCTTCACGGCGCCATCCTGACGCCTCGCACTGCACACCATCCGCGGGATGACCGTGACGTCGCCCAGTGCGAGAGATCTCGTCCATGGCCTGAGCTCTGGGATCGAACGCGGGTAGGCAACCGGATCTGCCGGGCTAGAAGGATCAGCGGGGTCAACCTACGACGGTGGACACCTATCGACTGCTCCGCGTTTGGTGACGATGATCCAGAACGGCGGCGCCGGCCGCCGCGGAGATGACGACCGCGCCCAGAGCGGCGGGCAGGTGCACGGCGTGGGCGATGACGGCGCCGGCGGCGGCGGTTCCGGTCGAGCCGGCAGTGATCTTCAGTGCTCCGACCCAGACGAACGTCTGCCCCCGCACCGCCGGGGGTGCGTACTCACTGCGGGCGGCCAGGGTCGTAGCGAAGAAGAAGGCGTTCAGGACCCCGGCCAGGGTGTAGGTGGCCGCGGCGACCCAGACGGTGGAGGCGAGGGCGACGCCGGCCAGAGCGACCGCGACGGCGAGGGCCAGGACGGGCAGGGCCCGGTCGGCGTCACCCCGCAACGGTCGAACCATTACGGCGACCGAGCCGGCGAGGTTGCCCACCCCGTAGACGGCGGTGAGGAGACCTGCGGTGGAAGGGGCTATCCCGAACCGGTCGGTGCCGGCGACGGCGGCAATGGGTAGGACCGCCACCGAAGCGGCCACAACCATCGTCAGGTACAGCGTGCGCCGCAGGGCTCCGGTCGTGGCGATGATCTTGAGGGTGGCCAGCGGTCGGGGCACAACGCCGGCGGCTGCGGGTGGGGGCGCGTGGGGCAGCAGCCGCACCAGCACCGCGGCCACCACCGTCCCGGCGGCCAGGACCAGAGCGGCCACGGTGGGGGTGGACCAGCCCGAGACCACGGCCACGATGCTCGGGCCGATGGTGCCGCCCAGGCCGTAGGTCGCCACGTCCCACCCCTGCGCCCGCCGCTGCGCGACCTGGCCGGGGCCGGCGATCGCCGGGAGGCGGGAGCTGATTCCCCCGGTGAGCAGGGGGCCGGTCAGGCCGGTGGCGATCAGCAGCAGAGCGGTCAGCGCGGTGGGGACGTGGGGGTGGAGCAGGACCGCCGCGGTCAGGGTGGCGCCGTGGGCCACGCACGCCAGCGACAGCACGGTGCGCCCGTCGCGGGCCACGTCGAGGCTGCGGGCCAGGAAGGGGCCGAACAGGTGCGGGAAGGTGATGCAGGCCCCCAACAGCCCGGCCACCCAGCCCGGCCCACCGGTGGCGGTGACCAGCAGGACCACGGCGACGACCCCGCCCCCGTCGGCGCTGCGAGCCAGGGTCGCAGCGCCGACGTAACGAGCCAGCGCACCGGCTTTGCCCGGTGGGGCAGGACCGTCGTGGGCGGCTGCGACGGTGCGGGGTGCGGGTGCGTTCACGGTGCGGGGTGCAGGTCGAGCTGTTCGAGCACCTCGGCGACTTCCAGCCGGTCGGCCGCGTTCAGGCCTCGCAGGGGCAGGGGCAGGCAGGACCGCTGCGCCAGGCCGAGGTGCTCGGCGATGGCGGCGGTGACCCGCAGGCTGCCGTAGCGGGTGAACAGGTCCCACAGCGGCTGCAGCCGGGCCGAGTGGGCCAGGGCTGCCTCGCCGTCGCCGGAGCGGGCGGCGCGGGTGATGTCCAGCGCGGGGTGCGGGAGGGTTCCGGCGATGACGGAGTACCAGATCCCGCAGCCGGCGTTCAGGCCTCTCGCTGCGGCGGCGTCGCCGGAGATGCCGACGCTGACGTGGCCGGGCAGCAGAGCGTGCAGAGCGGCGACGCGTTCGGCGGCGGCCTGCGGGTCGGCGGGCAGGGCGGGGATCTTGATGGAGGCCACGCGAGGCAGTTCGGCAATGCGGGCGTACAGCTCGTCGCTGAAGGTGAAGTGGGTGGTGCCGGGGTTGTCGTAGACGACCAGCGGCACGGCCAGGTTGGCCGTGACGTCGCGGTAGAGGCCGTAGACGTCATCGTCGGTGTGCTGCTGGTAGGTCAGGGGGGCCAGCAGCACCGCCGCGGCGCCGGCGTCCTGGGCGTCTTCGATGAGGGCGTGGACGTGGCGGGTGCGCAGGGCGCCGACCCCGACGAACACCGGGACGTCACCGGCGTGCTCGATGGCGATGCGGGTGGCCGCGGCCCGCTCCTGGTCGGAGAGGTAGGCGTAGGAGCCGGTGGAGCCCAGGACGGTGATGGAATCCACCTCCGCCTCGGCCAGCCGGTCGATCAGGGCGGCGAGAGCGGCTTCGTCCAGCCGGTCCTCGCGCAAGGGGGTCAGGGGGAAGGCGCTCAGGCCGGTGAACAGGGTCACGGTCGGTTCCTCTGCGGGGTGGGAAGGGTGTCCAGGGTGTGCAGGTCGGCGGCGAAGGCCACGGCGTGCTCGGGGGTCAAGGTGGCGGTGGTGACCCGCAGCGCCGGGGCCGGGTGTGGCCGGGCCGAGAAGGCGGATCCGGCGCGCACGGCCCAGCCCCGCCGGGCGAGGCCGTCGACCACGACGGCTTCGGTGGTGCGCAGCGGGATCCAGAGGTTCAGCCCGTCCGTGGCGGGGAACACCTCGACGCCCCGTTCGGCCAGGGCCGCGGTGAGGTGGTCGCGGCGCTGGCCGTAGAGGTCGCGGGCGCGGGCGCACACCGCCTCGTGATCGGGAGCGGTCAGCAGGGCGGAGGTGGTGTGCTGCAGGAGGTGGCTGACCCAGGTGGGCCGGCCCAGGCGGTGCTGGATCCGTTCGACGGTGCCGGTGTCGGCGTGCAAGACCGCTACGCGCAGGTCGGGGCCGAGGAACTTCGAGACCGAGCGCACCAGCGCCCACCGCCGCGCCGTGGCCGGGATCACAGGGTGGTGCGCGGTGGTGGCGATCTGGGAGAAGTGGTCGTCGTCGATGACCAGCACGTCGGGATGAGCGGCGAGCAGGTCGCGCAGGGCGGCGGCCCGGGCCGCGGTGAGGCTGGCGCCGGTGGGGTTGTGGGCCCGGGAGGTGCAGATGACCGCGCGAGCTCCGGCCGCCAGCGCCTTCGCCAGGGAGTCCACGACCATGCCCTCGGCGTCGACGTCCACGCTGCAGGGCCGGTAGCCCCCGGCGGCGAGGGTGCCCACGGAGAGGAAGAACCCCGGGTCCTCCACCGCCACGGCGTCCCCGCGGACCAGGTGGGCGGCCAGCAGCCGCTCCACGGCGTCCACCGCGCCGCCGGTCACGCTCAGCCGACCAGCGTCGGGACGGGGCGGGACCGGCGACGTCACCGGGGCCGGGGCCGATGTCGGGGCTGGAGCCGACGTCGACGTCGACGGCTCCGGCCAGGTCGTCACCATCGTCGACTCCGCCCAGGACCGCAGCCGGTCCTCGACCGGCTCGGTCCCGTACAGGACGGGGCGGTAGCCGGTCAGGGCGTTCGACCAGTCCGGCAGCAGGAGCGGATCCGGGTTGCCCGAGGCCAGGTTCACCACCGCCGCGCTGGAGGGAGCAGCACCTTCCCCCTGCACGCTCGGCAGGCCCAGCACGGTGGTTCCCGCGCGCCCGCGCGCCTCGACGACCCCGGCGGCGGCGAGCTGGGCGTAGGCGGTGGCGACGGTGTTGCGGTTCACGCCGAGGTCGGCGGCCAGGGCCCGGATGGGCGGCAGGACCGCCCCGACGTCCAGCTCGCCCTGGCGGATCAGAGTGCGGACGGAGTCCACGACCTCAGCTGCGGTTCGCCCCTGGATGACCGACACCACGCCACCGTAGCATTTGTCCTAGGACAAATGAGGCGGGTTCTCGTCTGCAAATTGCGACGTGCTTAGGTTCTCGCGATCATGCGCTCTTCGACAGATCCGGACGGTCAGCGACGTCCACGACAGCGGGATGACCGTGCGTGTCTACGCCGCGTCCAGCGATCAGGGTCTGGTTCAGGGATGACCCCGATGACGCTGCCTGCTCCCACTACGAAGATGGGCATTGACGGGGCAGGAGCCGTTAAGCCCCACCTACCCGCCGGAGGACTCCTGGTGCCCGACCGCTTCGACCTCTCGACGCCCTCCGACCTGGAAATCTCCCTCGGCCTGGCCTCGAAGTGGTGCAAGACCACGAACCCGGACCGGGTCCCCGCTCAGCACTGCGAGCACCTGAACCTGGCGCGCGAGTGGCTGACCCAGCAGCACCCGGTGGTGCAGCAGTGGCTGGCCGGGACGCTGCGCACGCTCGACGACTCCTCCGAGTCCTTCCCTACGGAGATGGAGCATCTACCCGCTAATCAGGCGGTGAGTGCCCTCGGTGAGGTCATCGCTGAGGTCGAGGCCGACGTAGTGCGGCTGGCTCGTTGCAACGACACGGTCCACTCCCTGCCGGCTGGCGGGCGCGTCATGGGTCTCGACTTCGCTCGGCACGTGGTGCGGGTGGCTTGCTGCGCCACGATCGACCGGGGATGGCCTTGGGGGTGAGCGCTGCGGTGGGGAGGCAACAACGTCCTGAGCCCGCAGGCATGTGCGGTCGTCGCCGGCGGCCATGACCGCGCACCATCCGCGGCATGACCGCGCGTGGCTCTGCGCCCGGGGTCAGGTGTTGAGGTGGTCGGCGAAGGCTGACAGGTCGTCGTCCTCGTGGACGGGCCACGCCTCCAGTGCCGGTGCGGCGAGGACGGCGTCGATCAGGTCGACCGGGCCGGCGATGAGAGTGGAGTCGAAGTCGATCTCGGTGGCCAGACACCACGAACGGTCAGCCGGCCACAGCAGGTTCGGTGACTGCGGGTCGAACCAGTCGTCGGTGACCTGATCCCCCATGCCGAGGGCGGCGTGCAGGGGGCCGGTGAACAGCAGGTACTCCCGCCCCGGCAGCGACAGCCGGGAAGCGTTCAGGGCCTGCTCGAGCACGTCGGGCGTGGCCGCGCGGGGCGGCGCCGGCGACTGGGGGCCGCCCGCTGAGGAGAAGGTCAGGAAGGCGCTGCCGCCGGTGAGCCAGCCCCACCCCTCCCACAGCGCGTGGTGGCAGTCCTGCTCGCCGGTGAAGGGGGCCAGGACGTCCAGCAGCGGGCCCAGCGCCTGCGGCAGGAGGATGCCCCGCCGGACCTGGACCTCATCCCAGCGGCCTTCGCGGGAAAGGACGACTTCCCTGCCGGAGCGCGGTGGCGGGGCGGGGGTGGTGATGGCTTCCCACTGCATCAGGGCGTGCGGGGTGCGGCCGGTGCGGGCGCAGACGCCGGCCCACGTGGTCGGCCCAGCCTGGTCGCCGGCGTCGGGTTCGACCGGGTGCAGGATGCGGGCGTAGGCGGGGTAGCCGCGAGGGACGGTGCGGCAGACCGCGCCGAAGTCGCCGCACAGGCGCGGGGCGATCCAGTCACCGACGGCGGGGTCGGCTGCTGCCTGCAGGCCTTCCATGCTCATCGAGTCATCGTGCCTGCCGTGATCAGGCGCCACCAGAGACAGGGCGGACATCGTCAGATGCTTGAAGTCGGTCAGGTGCCGGAGGCCATGTAGGCGGCGAGGATGTAGTTGGGGTGCCGGTCCAGCGTGGTCCTGGCGCGGTCGTAGCGCATGGTGGTGCGGGGGTCGGCGTGGCGGGCGGCGATTTGGACGTCGCGCAGGTCCACGCCGGCGTCGAGCATGGTGGTGACGTAGGTGTGGCGCAGCATGTGCGGGTGCATCCGCGGCAGGCGGATGCGGGCGTCGTCGGCGAGGTGCCTGAGCCTTCGGGTGGCGGAGTGCCGGTCCAGGCGGCCGCCGCGGGTGTTCAGCAGCAGCGGGCCGGCTACTCGGTCGCTGATGGCGCGGTCCACGGCTCGGCCCACCGCCGGCGCCAGCGGGACGAGGACGATCTTGTGGCCCTTGCCCACCACGCGCAGGACGCGGTGGCCGTGCTCCTCGCCGAGGTCGGTGATGTCCAGGGCGCAGGCCTCGAAGATGCGCAGGCCCAGTAGCCCGAGCAGGCACACCAGGGCGAAGTCACACGGGTTGGTCGAGTCCCGGGAGGTGGCGAGCATCGCTTCGAGCTGCAGGTGGGACAGGCCCAGGGTTGGTGACTCCGGGGGCACGTTGGGGCGGCGGACGTAGTCGGCCGGTGAGTGCTCGAGGACGGCGTCGATGACGCAGGTGCGGTAGAAGCCGACGACCACTGACATGCGGCGAGAGACGGTGGAGGCGGCGAAGTGCTGGGTCTCCTGCATCCACCGCACGTACAGCTCGATGTGCGGGCGCCGGGCGGCCAGCGGGTTCAGGCCGCGCAGTTGGCACCAGGTGAGGTAGGCGCGAAGGTTGGACTCGGCGTGGCGCCGGGTCTCGCCGCGGTAGCGGGCCAGGTAGGCGGCGATGGCCAGGCGTAGGGGGTCGGTGCGCCAGGTGCCGTCGCCGAGGGCGATGGGCAACGAAGTGGGAGGAGGGTCGGAAGGCAGGGTCATGCTCGAGCGTGCCCTCGCGGCTGCGGCCTGCGCGAGACACCGGCTGTGGCGGTGCAGGCATCAGATGCCCCGCTGGAGCAGCGACAAAGGCGATCCACGATGCTGACGCGATGCCCGCCGCAACCGTCAGCCCTTCACGCCCGGGGGACCCGTCGGTGGAGTCGCCGGCACGGTCGTCGGTGCGGGGGACGTGGTGAGCGTGCACGTCTTCGTCGATGAGACGAAGGCGAACGGGCTACTGGTCGCCGCGGCCCGGGTGCAGCCGCGTCAGCTGGCTCCGACCCGCACGCTGCTGCGGGGGTTGCTGCTGGCGCGTCAGGAGCGGCTGCACTTCACCAAGGAGGGCAAGGCCCGCCAGGGGCAGATCGCGGCAGCGTTGTGCACCAGCGGGGTCGTGGTCGACCTCTACGACGCCCGCGCCGTGCTGGATCAGCGCCTGGCCCGCCGGCTCGTGCTGGAGCAGCTGGTCGCTGACCTGGCGGTAGTGGGAGCGCACCGGCTGGTGCTGGAGCAGGACGACTCCCTCATCGCCAGCGACCGGCGCACCCTGCGCGCCGCGGTGCACCAGGCGGGGGTGGTCGATGAGCTGGTCTACGAGCACCTGCCGCCCCGTTCGGAGCCGCTGCTGTGGATCGCGGACGCGGTGGCGTGGTGCTGGACCCACGGCGGCCTGTGGCAGGACCGGGTCCGGCCGATCATCGGGCAGGTTCAGCGGTTGCGGTGAGCGGGCCGGCGACGTCGCGATGACGCGGCGGGTGCTGGGGCGGGTCTGACTCACCGATCTGGGCCCAGGCAGCGCGAAGCCCGGCTCACCCACCGTCCGGAAGGCTGCCGGGCCCACTTCGCACCCCTACAGGGATGCGCACCCGGTCAGTATCGGCGCCGACCGCGACGGACACAAGCCGCCTGTCTCGCCCCACGTTGACAGACAGGGGGCCGGGCCCCCCACTGCACCTCACGGGAAGGCGCAGGAGATGCGATGACCGTGCGGCGCGCCCTGACCGCCTCACGGCCGGGTGCCTGTCGCCGCGGCACGGCCCTGGCTGCGGGAGCTAACGCCCCCACACCCACAGCAAGACGGCGATGATCAGCAGGGGGCCGAGGGTGCTGGCGAGGATCATCCAGGTGCGCTGCGGTCCTGCCTGCGGGTCGTGCTCGCGCTGGAAGGGGGCGAACTGGTTGCCGCTGGTGAAGGGCATCGGGTCCGGACCTCGCTGGCGCTGCACGTCGCGGTCGTCGGGCTCAGCCATCACGGTTTCTCCTGGCTCGGGTCGAGCCAGCCTGGCACACGCCCCGAGCCGGAGCGCGCAGCTCGATCGTGCGGTGGAGGTGGTGGCGTCGCCGCGGGCGTGTACCCGGCACCGCAGAGAGGACATCTGGCTCTCGACACGAGCGGGCGCCGACGCTTGTTCATGATCGAGCCCGGCCAGCGGGATGACCGTGAAGTCGCTGAACCGGCACTCGTGACCCGAACGGCCGTTCTTGACCTTCGCAATCGCGTTCGTTCCGGTACTACGACCGAGGGTGAGTGGCCCTCGGCGGGTAGCTCGCTGCTGTCGTCTTCCCTCAAACCTTCAGCAGTGGTGGTCGCTGCCTGGCGTGGACGGCGCGGTTGAGGGGGATGCGGCCGATGAGGGTGGGCAGGACACCGGCAGCGATGATGGCGACCGGCCCCCAGCCGGTGCGCAACACGGCGATGGCCAGCAGCCCGGTGACCAGACTGATGCAGTTGAAACCCACCGCAGCGACGTAGCCTGCGGACGTGCTCTCGCTGACGGCTGAGCGGTGCTGCCAGGCTCGGACACTGCGGTAGCTCATGACCAGGGACAGGACGAGCAGGGCCAGGAACACCACGTCGAGGACGACGGCGTTGCGTCCCCGCCCGACCCACAGGACCCCGGCGAGGGTGACGCTCATCAGGACGGTCCCCACCGCGTGCGTGCCGATGAGGACGGGGTATCGGAACGCGGCCAAGCCTGCGGCTAGGGCCACGGTGGCGGCGGTGGCGTGGATGGTAATCAGGACAGCGTGCATCAGGTGGCCTTCCGAGAAGCGCTGCGGAGAACAGTGCTGAGGCGAACAGCGGTCAAGCGGTGGGTCGCCCGGTGGAGCCCACAGCGCGACGCGGCGACGACGGTGAGCCCGAGCCCGGTGAGCAGCGACAGGTTCGCGCCGTGCAGCAGCACGGCAGTGGTAGGTGACGGGTCCGGCATGGCCACCACCGGCACACCCTGGCTGACCGCGGTGTCGAAGGAGCGTTTCTGGTCGGGGTTGTGCATCCAGCTGCCGGCGCGCTCGGCCGCCGCGGGGCTGGTGGTGAGGTCGTGCCCGACACCGGCCAGCACGGCGATCGCGGGGGCCGTCGGCAGCTTCTGCACCAGGGTCGCCACGGCGGTGTTGATCGGTACGGTCGCGTCCTCGGCGCCGAAGATCGCCAGCACCGGCTGGCGCACCTGCGCGAGGGGCGGCGTGTAGGTGGTGTAGTCGAAGACGTGACGTCCGAGCGCCAGCTGTGGCGTGACGAGCCGGCGCAGGGCGCCTAGACCGTGCTCGTGCAGGAACCGGGCGAGGGTGTGCTCCAGCTGCTGGCCAGGGGTGACGGTCGGGGCGGAGGCCATCACCACGAACGCGATCGCCGGGTCCGCGGCGGCGGCCGAAGCGACCACCCAGCCGCCTTCGCTGATGCCCCACACGCCCACGCGGGCCGGGTCGACGCCGGACCGCTGCCGCAGGACGGCTGCGGCAGCGGCGGCATCGCGCCCCAGCGCGGCGTAGTCGCGGGAGAAGGGCGTGTAGACGCTCAGGTCCTTGTCGTAGGTCAGCACCGCGATGCCGCGGCGGGCGAAGGCGGTCGCGACGTGGGCCAGCGAGGCGCGAGAGCCCGCACCACTGCCGGCGACGAGGACCACGCCAGGCACCGCCCCGCCCGTCTCGGGCTGCAGCACCGTGGCCGCGAGTGCTCCTGCAGCGGTGGGGATCGTGGTCTCGGTGGAGCGGTGGAGCAAGTCCTCCTGCGCGGTGGGACCGTGGAGCTGACGCTGGAGCAGAGGCGTGGTCGGCGTGGCCGGTGTGCTCGGCGCGATCGGCGCGATCGGCGTGGCCGCCAGCACGGACGCTGCGGGAGCGCTGAGCAGTGCGGCGCCCTGCAGGGCGAGGGCCAGCACGATGAGGACGGTGCTGGCGCGGGTGCTCCTCACGAGGGCACCGCAGGTGCTGCGGTTGCTGTGGTTGCCGTGGTCGCTGCGGGCTTCCCGATCACGCGCTCGAGTAGACCGAGCGAGGGCGAGGTGGGTCCAACAACTCCTCCCATCGTTGACAACCGGTGGTTGTCGTGCGTTCCTTCGTGGGGTGGACATCGACACCGGGCTGCTGCGTGCGCTGGTCGTCCTGGCCGAGGAGTCGCACTTCGGTCGCGCAGCCGCCCGACTGGACCTCACCCAGCAGGCGCTGTCCAAGCGCATCAAACGGTTGGAGACCGAGGTGGGTGCGCTGCTGGTGGATCGAGCCGACCGGCGCCGGATCCGCCTGACCGCGGCGGGGCAGCATGCTCTTCCCACCGCGCGCGAGGTCCTCGCCGCGGTGGACCGTCTAGACCTCGCTCGAGGACGCGCCGGACGTCTTCGCGTCGACGTGATGAGCACCGACCTCGCCACGACGGCCTGGGTGCGTCAGGCCACCCGCACGCATGACCTGCCGCTCGACGTGGTGCACCGGCCGGTGGAGACGACAGCCGAGCACCTGCTGCGTTCGGGCGGCGCTGACTTCGCCTTCGGCCGCTCCGGCGCCATGCCCTCCCCGTGGCCCACCGGCATTGATCAACGGTTGGTACTGCTGGAGCCCCTCGCCGTCCTCGTCCCCGAACGCCACCGGTGGGCTCAGCTCGAGGAGCTCGCGCTAGAGCAGCTGTCCGGGCAGCACCTGTGGTTCCCGATGGCTGCAGCGCCGCTGGAGTGGCGCAGCTACACCAGCGAGCTGTGCCTGCTCGCCGGCATCGACTTGGACACCACCGGCTCCACCTTCGGCTTCCAGCAGTGGGCTGAGGACGTCACCGCTGGCGTCTGCGCGCCCTCGATCATCGGCGAAGCCATGCGCACGCCCGACCCGCGGATGCGCACCGTTCCCATCGTGAACCCCACCCCGGTCTTCCCCTGGTCGCTGCTGTGGCGCGATGAGCTGCCCGCCGACACCGTCTCGGCGGTCCTGGCCGGAATGGGCTTCGCGGCGCCGGCGCCTCGTCCGGGGCCCGAGGTTTGGGTGCCAGCAGCTGACCGGGCGTTCCTCGAGCTGGATTGAGTCACCCCTGAAGACGAGCAGCGAGAGCCGGACCGGACCGCGGCTCGACGCGGAGTCCGACTTCAGTGCCTGGCGTTGGATCCGTGCTGCCGATCGCTGCTAGGGCCTGGTCGAGCGCCAGTCGCAGCATCGCCGACGTCGACACTGGGTAATCCTCGCACCCAGCGCGCACCCGGACATCGACAAGAGCGCGAAGTCGTCGAGCACCCGGACGGCGGGATGAGCGGAAGATCGCGGTGACGTGGTCGAGGCTCTCCGTGCGTGACCTCAGGGTCTGGTCAGGGTGATCCCTGATGCCCGGGAAGCTGCGCAGTCGTGATCCTTAATCCATCGGGTTGGAGCAGCTCAGGAGGTGCACATCGTGGCGCAGGCAGCCATGAGCACCTCCTCGCGGAGGAGGATCGCGTGACCAGTGCCGATGAGTGGATCCAGCAGCAGGCCAACCCGGGAGGTCGCGGGATTCCGGTGACGGCCGAGACCCTTGCCGAGTTGCTGGTGCGGGTCTCCATGTACGGCCTCGCGGTGCGCGATGACGAGGAAGATGTCATGGGCTTCGCGTGGGGGCACGTCTCGACGCTGGTCAACAAGCTGGGTGAGGCCGCTGGCCTCGAACCCGATGCGGTGTATGCCGTGTACCGCGCCGAGGTCGCCAGGCTCGGGCTGCCTGTGGGGTGAGGGCCTGCGTCATGGCCGACCGGACGGCGGGATGAGCGTGAAGTAGCTGCTGGCATCTTCAAGCGATCACGAAGTCGTGGAAGGTGGGTGGCGACGGACGTTCTACCCGTCGCCGGTGGCGTTGTCGACGGCGCTGTCGGTGGTGCTGTCGACGGCGGTGGGTGGTGGTCCGGTTCGTGTGGTCCCGGCGGTGGGCAGGTAGCGCCCGATGAGCATGGTCCCGGGTCCGGCTCGTCCTCCCGGGCCGGGCACCGCGACGACGTCGTCGGCGTGCACCTGCTGCCCGCAGTGCGAGCAGTGCACCTGCGGGGTGAAGGGGTGCGCGCAGTCGCGGTGCTCGAAGGCGATGGGGGGTCCTTCCGGCGGTGTGGCCCAGCGATCGCCCCACGCCGTCAGCACCATCAGCACCGGCACCAGTTCGCGCCCGGCCGCGGTGAGCACGTACCGGTCCCGCGGCGGGTGCTCCTGGTAGCGCTCGCGCTGGACGACACCGCCGGCGATGAGGGTCTGCAGGCGGGTGGTGAGCAGGTTGCGCGAGATGCCCAGATCGCGCACGAGGTCCTCGAAGCGATCCACCCCCAGGTGCAGGTCGCGCAGGATCAGGGGCGACCACCAGTCGCCGACGACCTGCAGGGACTGGGCCAGGGAGCAGTGCATCTGGGCGAAGCTGGTCTGGCGGGTCTTCGGATCTGCGGGTGGGAAGGCGTGCCTGACTGCCGGCGGGTCGCCTTCGACTTCGCGGTCATGTCGAAGTGCGGACGGGTCGCAGGTATTGACCTCCTACTTCCGCTGCTCCCTCGCGCCATGGGGGCCGTGTGCACGCCCGTTCCCGGGGGTGGAGACGGGAAGGGTTCCCGGGGGTGGAGACGGGAAGGGTTCCCGGGGGTGGAGACGGGAAGGTCAGACCTGGCCCTTGAGCAGCTTCATGGTCTGGTGGGAGTTGACCCGCGAGACCGCCGGCAGGCGGGTGAGCTTCTCCATCAGGAACCGCTCGTACGCGGCGACGTCGGCGACAACGATGCGGACGAAGTAGTCCGGACTGCCGAACACCTTGCGCGCCTCGACGACCTCGTCGAAGGCGACGATCGCCTCCTCGAAGTCGACGACCGTCTCAGCGTGCGTGCTGCTGACCTCAACGGAGGCGGTCACCTCCAAGGAGCGCCCCAGGGCCAGCGGGTCGATGACCGCGCGGTACCCGGCGATCACGCCCTCGCCCTCCAGGCGCCGCACCCGGCGCAGGCACGGCGCCGGGGTCAAGCCCACGTGGTCCGCCAGGTCCACGTTGCTCAGCCGCCCGTCCCGACTCAATGCATCGATAATTGCCCAATCTGTGTCATCCAGGTGCCTCATATTGCTAACGATAGGATTTGAGTGTGCACATCGGCAATCGTGAAACGCCGTGATTGGCCTAGCGTTGCGCCATGGATGCAACACCCCTCGATCCGCACCCCGGTGGGCGGCTGAGCCGCCGCCATACCCGCGCCGAGGTGCTCTGCGGGGTGCGCACCGCACTGCCCGCGGCCATCGCGATCGTGCCCATGGGCATCGCTCTGGGCGTCCTGGTCTCACAGTCACCCCTGCCGTGGTGGGCGGCGACCCTCTTCGCGTCGGTGGTGTTCGCCGGCACCTTGGAGTTCCTGCTCCTCGGCCTGGTCGTCGCCGTCGCACCCCTGGGCCTGGTCGCCCTGACCTCGCTGCTGGTCAACTTCCGGCACGTCTTCTACGCGCTGTCCTTCCCGCTGCAGCAGATCCGCGGGGCGGGGTGGCGCACGATGAGCACCTTCATCCTCTGCGACGAGGCGTGGGCGCTCACCTCGCAGCCGGACGCGCAGCGGTGGTCCGCGCCCCGGATCCTGGCCCTGCAGGCCGTCTTCTACGTCAACTGGGTGCTGAGCGCGACGCTGGGGGCTCTGGCGGGGAGGCTGATCCCGCCCGGGGTGGTCGGACTCGACTTCGCCGTGACCGCGTTCTTCCTCATCCTCACCCTGGACGCCTTCCGCGCCCGCCGCTCGGTCCCGATCCCTGTGGTCGCGCTCGGTTGCTCGCTCACCTTCGCCGTCCTGGCCGGGGACAGCATGATCCTGCCGGCCATGTGCACCTTCGTGCTCCTGCTGCTCACCGCTCACGGCTGGACCCGCCGCAAGGAGCGTCGTGCCTGAGATGAGCCACCTGCTCGCCGTCGTCGCGGTCGCCGCAGCGATTACCTGGGCGCTGCGCGCTGCACCCTTCGCCCTGCTGGCTCCGCTGCGCGAGAGCTCACTGCTGCCCTACCTGGCTCAACGGATGCCTGTCGGCATCCTGGTGATCCTGACCGTGTTCTCCCTGCGACACGTCGACCTCCTCGCCGCCGCCAGCGTCGTCCCGGCCGCTGCAGGGCTCGTGCTCACCACCCTCGTCCACCTGTGGCGGCAGAACATGGCCCTCAGTCTCATCGTGGGAAGCGGGACCTACATCGGGCTAATGTCCACCGTCTTCAACCTCTAGCCCCGGTGCGACGCGCACGGAGGCACCATCCGGTCATCCCGCTGTCGTGGACGTCGACGACGTCGCGGTCACGGCTCCCCCGATCCGCGCGGTCGTCGCCGAGCGGCCACGTCCGAAACGCGGCCGTTCAGTCGAGCGCTCAGCTGAGGAGGTCCTCCACGATCGCGCGCTGGACGGCCAGCCCCGCCCACTCGTCGTCGCCGACCGCGTCGTAGACCAGGGCCAGCGGACCGCTGTACCCGGCGTCGAGGATCGAGGACAGGCTCTCGCGGTAGTCCACCTCGTCGACGTCGCCCCCGTCCCAGTGCGCCTTGGCGTGGCAGGTCTCCGCGTAGGGGGCGACCTCGGCCAGGTCGGCGTACTTGCCCGGACCGCTCCAGTTCCCCAGGTCCACCAGCAGTCCCACCGCCCCCTCGAGGGGGTCGAGGACAGCCCGCACGTCCGCGGCGTCGCGCGTCACGTCACCCCAGTTCTCGGTGACGACGCGCAGGTCCCCGGCACGGGCGGCGATGCGCCCCAGCGCCGCGGAGCTGTCGGCTTGCGCGGTGCCGGTGCGGGTCTGGCCGGCCACCACTCGGATCCGGGTGGCTCCCAGAGCGGTGGCGTCGGCGAGGTAGGAGGAGATCCACGCCTCCTCGCGCGCGGCCTCGCTCGGGTGGGTCAGGTCACCGTCGTCCACCAGCAACGCGTCCAGCACGACACCGGCCTCGGCCAGCGCCGCGCGCAGTTCGGCGAGGTAGCCGGCGTCGCGGTGCGGGAGGTGGAAGTGGCACACCTGCACCGTGCGGTAGCCGTGGTCGCGCAGCGCCGCGGGCAGCTCGAGCAGCGGCAGCCCGGCGGGTTCGGTGGTGGTTCCGGCCCGGAAGCGGCCCAGGGTGCGGTCCAGGGACCAGGCGTGGACCGCCGCGGCCCGCAGCAGGTCGTGGCCGGGGCCGGGATTGGTGTCATCGCTGACCGTCATGTCCCCAGCATCCCGCACGCGCACCTCCCCGCCCTCGGCCGGACCTCACGCCCCCGGGCATCGCGGTCATG
>NZ_JALBVB010000027.1 GCF_022669155.1 Kineococcus sp. TRM81007
ATGGAGGGCCACAGGCGGATGCGCCATTCGTCTCCGGGCGTGGTGGAGCCTGGCCAGCCGCGGGTGATGAAGCGCCGACCGGTGATGAGCGCGTGGTACTCCCCGCTGGGCACGGGCAGCTGGGTGCCTTCCAGGGTCGGGGACTGGTAGTAGAGGCCGTACTCGCTGACGCTGAGGTGTGCTTCGTAGGCTTCTTGCCAGTCCTGCAGGTCATCCTCAGCCGGCGCGCTCCAGCGCTCCAGCGTCAAGGGCATCTCGAAGTTGTTCTGGTGCGGGCAGGTGATGACCAGGCAATGGCGCTCCTGAGCGATGTGGTCGCCCTTGAGGGCTCGCTGCAGCAGAGCCTCGGTGTCGAGGTCGTCGCTCCAGTAGTCGGTCCACAGGTCGAACTGGCCGTAGTCCATGGCCACGACGACGTTGTGTGAGTCGGTGAGGTGAGCTTGATCCACATCTGCACTGTGGCATGCCCGCCCGCCTCGCATCGGGTGATGCAGGTGATCGCCGCGCTCAGCGATCGCTTGCTTTTCGACATGATCGCTGGGTCGTTGACCGCGCGGAACGCGGGATGACCGTGAAGTCGCCCTGCCCGCTGATGACGTTCAGTGGTGTCGAGGTCATAGTCCTACCAGCGTGGGAAGGGCCGGTGTGGTCGGGTAGTCGTCATTCGCCGGACGGGGCGCCGCCGGGTGCTGCGCCGCCGGGTGCTGCGCCGCCGGGTGCTGCGCCGCCGGGTGCTGCGCCGCCGCCCATCCCGAATGCGGCCTGCTGGGTGACGCTGCCGGCGTAGTCGTTCGTGGGGTCGCGGTAGATGGTGTGCACATGGCCCCACCCGCTGGTGGTGACGCCGTCGACGTCCGCGCCTGCCGACCCGTTCTGCGCCTGGAAGGAGACGTAGACGTTCGGCCCGGAGATGGAGAACGAGATCCCGTCGCCGGTGCTCATGTCGTAGGTGGTCTCGCCCGACCAGGCCACGACTGTGTCATCGAGGGTGACCTCGATCTGGGCGAGGGTGGTGGCGGTGCTCTCCTCGTCGGCCATGCCCGCCCAGTTGGCGATGAGCTCGAGCAGCAGCTGCTTCTGCTCCTCGGTCAGTTCGGCGCCGGTCAACCCGGTGCCGGTGGCGAAGTCGCAGGTGTCGCCGGGGGCGCAGGAGCTGACCTCACCCGAGGTCAGGGTCGCCTGCTGCTCGGCGGTGAGGCTGTCGAAGAAGGCGAACGCGTCGGTGTAGATGCCGTCGAAGGGCTGCACCTCGTTGCCGTCGGCGTCGGTGTAGACAGCCGGCTGCACCCCCAGGTGGGTCGGGGCGAAGGTGATCGCGTCGGAGGTGCCATCGAGGGTGGCGTTGATGCCCAGGTGGTGCCCGCCGAACTGGACCTCGAAGGAGCTGGTGGTGGAGGGGTCGCCGAAGAAGGCGATGTAGTACTGGCCCAGGCTCTCTTCGGTGGAGTTCGAGTTCTCGAGCAGGTACTCGTCCCCGCCCATGATGGCGGTGACGGTCTGGTAGGCCTCGTCGCTGAGCAGTGCTTCGAGCACGGCCAGGGCGGCGCTCTGCTGCTCTGCGGTGAGGTCGGTGAGGTTCAGCCCGGCGCGCTCGACGAAGGTGACGGGGAAGTTCGACCAGGAGGTGGTCTTGGTCTCGTCGTCGTAGGCGTAGAGCACCGCCTCGCGCTGCTCCTCGCTCAAGGTGGCCAGGAAGGCCTCGGCCGCGGCGGCGGTGTCGCTGATGGTCTGAGCGGTGGTGGTGGCGTCGGTGGTCGATGCGGCCGCGGCGTCCGTGATCGAGCTGGAGGTGGAGCTGCTCGCCGTCGAGCTGGTCGCTGTGTCGGTGCTCGTGGTGCTGCACCCGGTGAGGGTGAGGCCCCCGGCCAGCAGCACGGCGGCCATCCAAGTGGTACGAGCCCGCGCAGGTCGTCGTCGTGGTGCGGGAGCGGGGGTCGCGTCGATCTCCGTCATGGCACTCACGGTGGACATCTGTGCTTTGCAGAAGCTGTGAGCAGTCAAGGCGGGGCGGGTGCATCGGTGGGAGCTGACTCAGCGGTGCTCCGCGACAGCGCGCAGGCCTCAGTCGAACGCTCGCTCTTCGACGAGACCACGCGATCGGCGCCACAGCGAAACGGTGCATGACCGGTGCCGTGTCCGGGGAGTACGCCCGATGGGTCAACACTCGCACCATCGCAAACGGGCCTGCCCTGCCTGACCCTGACGGACGCGGACGTCGATCACTCCAGCGCCGGCTGCGCGGGATCGACCCAGACGTACTCGACCTGGTCGGCGGCGTCGACCTGGTAGACGAAGACGAACTCGAGCGTCTCCTTTCCCGCGTTGCGGATACCGTGCACGAGGTCGGAGGGGATGTAAACGCCCGCGCCTGCATGCACGTCGTGCTCGGTGCCCTCGAGGGTGACCACGCCCCGTCCACTGATCACGTGGTACACCTCTGGCACCGCGTGCCGGTGCAGCGCCAGGAAGCCGCCGGGGCCCAGACGGGCCACGCCGGAGGTCAGGTCGCGCGTCGCGGTGGATCCGTCGCCGAGGAGGGTGCGAAAGCTCAACTTGCCGCGCTCGTCGCTCCACACTTCTTCGTCCGCCTCGTCGAAGCGTCGTACGACCGGTGACCTGTCCATGGCGCTCCTTAAGGGTCGACGGTGCCTTCCACCCTCGCACGGCTTCGCGTGCTGGGCGCCGCGGTGGGCCACCGCGCACGCTCGTCGGACTGCTCGCAGCGGCTCGCTCATCGGCTACTTGTTGACTTCCCTCACGGTGACGGCCCGGCCAGGCTGGAGCCGAGGTGCCCGGCGTGACGCTCTCATATCGGCTGCCCACCCCCGGTGGGTGTGGCTCTCACATGGCGTGCGGAGCGTCGGGCGCCGCCCGACGGGGGCGTGGCTCAAGAAGGGTCTGTCTCACTCGAAGTAGCGCTGCCCGACCTCGTCAGCAGGAGCGGCCCTACCGCCTTGGTGCGGCCGGCGGCGATGAGAGGGAGACGCGGCATGGACGTCGACTCCGGTGTGATCATCGGGATGGACCCGCACAAACGTTCGGCGACGATCGAGGTCCTCGATCGACGTGAACGCATCCTGGGTGGTGCTCGCTTCACCACCGGCACCGCCGGCTACCGCGAGATGCTCACCGCGGGGCGCGCCTGGCCGCAGCGGGTCTGGGCGGTCGAAGGCGCGGGCGGCATCGGCAAGCACCTGGCCCAACGCTTGGTCGCCGACGGCGAGCAGGTGCTGGACGTGCCGGCGAAGCTGTCCGCGCGGGCGCGGGTGTTCTCCACCGGGCAGGGCCGCAAGACCGACGTCACCGATGCGCACTCCATCGCCCTGGTCGCCTTGCGAACTCCCGTCCTGCGTCGGGTCGAGGTTGATGCCGAGAACGTAGCGCTGCGTCTGCTGGTCGATCGTCGCGATGAGCTGGGAGTGGCTCGCAGCCAGTTGATCAACCGCATCCACAAGTTGCTGCTGGAGTTGTTGCCCGGCGGGGCCAAGGTCTTCCTGACTGCGCCGCAGGCCAAAGCACTGCTGGCCACCGTCCGCCCGCGCGACATCGTCGGGCGGACCCGGCGGTCGCTGGCGGCGGAGAAGATCGCCGAGCTGGCGGTGATCGACAAGAAGATCAAGGCGACGAAGAAGGAACTGACCGAGCTGATCACCGCAACCGGCTCGGGTCTGCTGCAGTTGAACGGCATCGGCCCTTCGGGCGCGGCGCGACTGCTGGGTGATGTCGGGGACATCGCCCGCTTCCCGACCAAGGCGCACTTCGCGTCCTGGAACGGCACCGCACCGATCGATGCCTCCAGCGGGGACAACAACCGCCACCGCCTGTCGCGCTCGGGCAATCGGCGCATCAACCGGGTCCTGCACATCATGGCGATCGTGCAGATGCGCCACGACACCGAGGGGCGGGCGTACTACCGGCGCAAGCTGGCGGCGGGCAAGACGTCGATGGAGGCCATCCGCTGCCTCAAGCGGCGGTTGTCGGACGTGGTCTACCGGCAGATGGTCGCCGACGCGCAGGCCACCACGAGCCCGGCCGAGCCGGAAGAAGGCATCGTTGACGACGTCGCCGAGGTCACGGCTGCTGAGGTGCTGCTGACGGGCCCGGGAGGACAAGCGGGGACGGCTGCTGGCTCCAGCGCGACCGGCTCGGACCCCGGCACCGGCTCTTCGGAGAAGTCACTTCCCGGACCCGCCACGTCCATCGTCGCCACCCGCCGACGAAGCCGCAAGACCCCTGTTCGACCCCACCCTTGACACAGAAGGGAGCCATGACCGCGATGCCCGGGGGCGTGAGGTCCGGCCGAGGGCGGGGA
Organism: Kineococcus sp. TRM81007; assembly: GCF_022669155.1. Classification (GTDB taxonomy): domain Bacteria; phylum Actinomycetota; class Actinomycetes; order Actinomycetales; family Kineococcaceae; genus Kineococcus. The sequence continues at coordinate 4,313 of NZ_JALBVB010000027.1, forward strand.
GGTGCGCGTGCGGGATGCTGGGGACATGACGGTCAGCGATGACACCAATCCCGGCCCCGGCCACGACCTGCTGCGGGCCGCGGCGGTCCACGCCTGGTCCCTGGACCGCACCCTGGGCCGCTTCCGGGCCGGAACCACCACCGAACCCGCCGGGCTGCCGCTGCTCGAGCTGCCCGCGGCGCTGCGCGACCACGGCTACCGCACGGTGCAGGTGTGCCACTTCCACCTCCCGCACCGCGACGCCGGCTACCTCGCCGAACTGCGCGCGGCGCTGGCCGAGGCCGGTGTCGTGCTGGACGCGTTGCTGGTGGACGACGGTGACCTGACCCACCCGAGCGAGGCCGCGCGCGAGGAGGCGTGGATCTCCTCCTACCTCGCCGACGCCACCGCTCTGGGAGCCACCCGGATCCGAGTGGTGGCCGGCCAGACCCGCACCGGCACCGCGCAAGCCGACAGCTCCGCGGCGCTGGGGCGCATCGCCGCCCGTGCCGGGGACCTGCGCGTCGTCACCGAGAACTGGGGTGACGTGACGCGCGACGCCGCGGACGTGCGGGCTGTCCTCGACCCCCTCGAGGGGGCGGTGGGACTGCTGGTGGACCTGGGGAACTGGAGCGGTCCGGGCAAGTACGCCGACCTGGCCGAGGTCGCCCCCTACGCGGAGACCTGCCACGCCAAGGCGCACTGGGACGGGGGCGACGTCGACGAGGTGGACTACCGCGAGAGCCTGTCCTCGATCCTCGACGCCGGGTACAGCGGTCCGCTGGCCCTGGTCTACGACGCGGTCGGCGACGACGAGTGGGCGGGGCTGGCCGTCCAGCGCGCGATCGTGGAGGACCTCCTCAGCTGAGCGCTCGACTGAACGGCCGCGTTTCGGACGTGGCCGCTCGGCGACGACCGCGCGGATCGGGGGAGCCGTGACCGCGACGTCGTCGACGTCCACGACAGCGGGATGACCG
>NZ_JALBVB010000028.1:0-26873 GCF_022669155.1 Kineococcus sp. TRM81007
CAGCCCCTACCCGGGGTGGTTCTACCTGCCCGCCGCCGTGGTCTACGGCGTGCTGTTCCTGGTGCCGACGTTCGCGTCGTTCTACTTCGCGCTGACCCGCTGGACGATCTTCGACAGCGAGTTCATCGGTCTGGCGAACTTCGTGCAGTTCTTCCAGGAACCGGCCCTGGTGAAGGGCTTCACCAACACCTTCGTCTACGCGGTGGTCACCTCCGGCGCCAAGGTCGTGCTCGGGCTGGGGCTGGGCATGCTGCTGACCAGCCAGATCGTGGGGCGCGGCTACCTGCGCGCGGTGGTCTTCTTCCCCGTGCTGGTCTCCTCCGTCGGGGTGGGCATCACCTTCCAGGTGCTGATGCACCCCTCGCGCGGGGCGATCAACTCCGCGCTGGGGGTGTTCGGCATCGACGGGCCCGGCTGGCTGGTCGATCCGCAGCTGGCGCTGCTGTCGGTGGCGCTGGTGGACGTGTGGAAGGGCGTGGGGCTGGCCACCTTGATCTACATGGCCGGGATCGTCTCGATCCCGAAGGAGTACTACGAGGCGGCCAAGGTCGACGGGGCCGGGTCGTGGACGCTGTTCCGCAACGTCATCTTCCCGTTGTCGTGGCCGGCGACCTCCACGGTGATCACCCTGTCGCTGATCGGGGGCCTGCGCTCGTTCGACCTGATCTGGGCGATGACGCGCGGGGGGCCCGGTTTCACCTCCGACGTGATCGCCTCGGTGATCTACAAGCAGTACCAGGCCGGCTTCTACGGCCTGTCCACCGCCGGCAACGTGATCCTGTTCCTCGCGGTGACCGCTCTGGTGCTGCCGCTGACGCGGTTCCTGGCCCGCAAGGAGGTCGAGCTGTGAGCTCCACGATCAGTCCCGCCGGGCCGTTGAACCCCCGCTCCCGCTCCCGGTCCTGGTCCCGGCGCAGGGGTGGGGTGGACCCGCAGGGCCCGGCGCCGGGTGGTGGGCGCGTCGGTGGCCCGCGCGCGGCGCTGTACCGCTACGGGGTCGGGGCCTTGGCGATCGTGCTCAGCGTCGTGGTGTTCATCGTGCCGTTCGTGTTCATCGTGCTGACGGCGGTGATGGACGCGCAGCAGGCCGGTGAGTTCCGCTTCGCGCTGCCGCGCCGGTTCCAGGGGTGGCAGAACCTGGTGGAGGTCGTGCAGACGCGCGACTACATCCTCGTCATCGCGTTCATCAACTCCATCGTGCTGACGGTGGCCAGTGTGACGTTGATGGTGGTGTTCGGCTCGATGGTCGCGTTCGTGCTGCAGCGGCGCGTCACCCGCTTCAACGGGTTGATCAACTTCCTGGTGCTGGCTGGGTTGATCATGCCGCCGGCGGTGGTGCCGACGATCTGGGTGCTGCAGCGGCTGGGGTTGTTCGCCACGATGCCGGGGCTGATCCTGGTGGAGGTGGCCTTCGGGATCTCCTTCACGGTGCTGTTGTTCCGGGCGTTCATCTCCACGATCCCGCGTGAGCTGGACGAGGCGGCGGTGCTGGACGGTGCGGGGCCGGTGCGGTTGTTCTTCCGGGTGATCCTGCCGCTGCTGCGTCCGGTGCTGGTGACGGTGGTGCTGGTGCAGTCGGTGGCGGTGTTCAACGACTTCCAGACCCCGTTGTACTTCCTGCCGGGGGACGCGGGGGCGACGGTGCAGCTGACGTTGTTCAACTTCCAGAGCCAGAACCTGTCCAGCTACAACCTGTTGTTCATGGACATCCTGCTGATCACGATCCCGATGCTGCTGCTGTACCTGTTCTTCAACCGTCAGATCGTCGCCGGCATGACCTCCGGCGCCGTCAAGGGCTGACCACCGCCCCCACCGCCCCGCTCCCAGCGAACGGAACCCGATGCCCCACCGCACCGACGTCGTCGTCACCGACCTGCGCGCCGAGCACGGCGTGCCGCTCCTCGGGCTGGGCACCTCCCGGCCGCGGTTGTCCTGGACGGCCCGGGCGACCGGGCAGGTCCCTCCCGCCTGGGAGCAGAGCGCCTACGAGGTGCGCGTGACCCCCCAGCCGCCGGTGCCCGGGGCGGGGGAGGAGCCCTCGTGGTCCAGCGGCCGCGTCGACTCCGGCGACAGCGTGCTCGTCCCGTGGCCGGCGCCGCCGCTGCGCTCCCGGGAGCGGGTGCGGGTGGAGGTCCGCCTCTGGGGGACCGAGGACCCGGAACCCACGCCGTTCAGCCTCCCGCTGGTCGTGGAGACCGGGCTCCTCGACCCCGCGGACTGGACGGCCGTGCCCGTCGGGCCGGACTGGGACGAGGACCCCGACGCCGACCACCGCCCCGCGCTGCTGCGCCGGGAGTTCACCCTGCCCGGCCCGGTGGCCCGGGCCCGCCTGCACGTCACCGCGCACGGCCTGCACGAGGTCGAGGTCAACGGCGAGCGCGCCGGCGACGAGGTCCTCGCCCCCGGGTGGACCAGCTACACCCACCGGCTGCGGTACCGCACGCACGACGTGACGCACCTGCTGCACGAGGGTTCCAACGCCCTGGGTGCGTGGCTGGCCGACGGCTGGTACCGCGGCCGCTTCGGCGTCCGCGGGGGCAACCGGAACCTGTACGGCGAACGCACCGCGCTCATCGCGCAGCTGGAGGTCGACCTGGCCGACGGGGGGCGTGTCGTGGTCGCCACCGGGCCCGGCGAGGGGCGGGACGGGCACGCCTGGCGGGCAGCGCACGGCCCGATCCTGGCCAGCGGCCTGTACGAGGGCGAGAGCCACGACGCCCGGCTGGCCGTCCCCGGGTTCTCCACCGCCGGATTCGACGACACCTCGTGGGCCGGGGTCCGCCGCTACGCGCGGGACCCGGCCACCCTGGTGGCCGCCGAGGGTCCCCCGGTGCGCTGCACGCAGGAGGTGCTCCCCGTGGCGGTGCTCACCAGCCCGTCGGGCGCCACGGTCCTGGACTTCGGGCAGAACCTCACCGGCCGCCTGCGCCTGCGGGTGCGCGGGCGTGCCGGGGACCGGGTGCGGCTGCGCCACGCCGAGGTGCTGCAGGACGGGGAGCTGTACACGCGCCCGCTGCGCACCGCGGCGGCGACCGACACCTACGTCCTGGCCGGTAGCGAGGACTCCGGGGAGCCGGAGGTGTGGGAACCGCGCTTCACGATGCACGGCTTCCGCTACGCGGAGGTCACCGGCTGGCCCGGGCGCCTGCACGAGGGTGACGTCGTGGCGCGCGTGCACCACTCCGACACGGCGCGCACCGGCTGGTTCTCCTGCTCGGACGAGCGGCTGAACCGCCTGCACGAGAACGTCGTGTGGAGCATGCGCTCGAACTTCGTCGACGTCCCCACCGACTGCCCCCAGCGCGACGAACGCCTCGGCTGGACCGGCGACATCCAGGTCTTCGCCCCCACCGCCGCCTTCCTCTACGACGTCAGCGGCTTCCTCGCCTCCTGGTTGCGCGACGTGGCCGCCGAGCAGCTGCCCGACGGCACGGTTCCCTGGTACGTGCCCGACATCCCCGGGGGGCCGCGGTGGACGCCACCGCGCCCCGGTGCGGTCTGGGGCGACGTCGCGGTGCTGACACCGTGGGTCCTGCACCAGCGCTACGGGGACGTCGGTGTCCTGCGCACGCAGTACGACAGCGCCCGCGCGTGGGTGGACCTGGTCGAGCGCCTGGCCGGTCCGGGCCGGTCGTGGAGCACCGGGTTGCAGCTGGGCGACTGGCTGGACCCGGCCGCCCCGCCGGACGACCCCGCCGACGCCCGCACCGACCGGTACCTCGTCGCCACCGCCTACTTCGCGCACTCGGCCCGCACCCTGTCCCGGATCGCGGCCGTCCTGGGCGAGCACGAGGACGCCGCGCGCTACGGAACCCTCGCCGACGAGGTGCGCGAGGCGTTCGCCGCCGAGCACCTGCGCCCCGGGGGGAGGCTGAGCAGCGACGCGCAGACCGCGTACGCCCTCGCGATCGTCTTCGACCTGCTGCCCGAGGCCGAGCGCGCCGCCGCGGGGGAGCGCCTGGCCGAACTGGTCGCCGAGGACGGCAACCGGATCGCCACCGGGTTCGCGGGGGTGAACCTGGTCACCGACGCGCTCACCCTGACCGGCCACGACACCACGGCCCACGCGCTGCTGACCGAGACCGGCTGCCCGTCCTGGCTCTACCAGGTGGCCATGGGGGCCACCACGACGTGGGAGCGATGGGACTCGATGCTGCCCGACGGCACCGTCAACCCCGGGCAGATGACCTCCTTCAACCACTACGCCCTCGGCTCCATCGCGGACTGGGTGCACCGCACCGTCGCCGGCCTCGCTCCGGCCGCACCCGGGTACCGGCGACTGCTGGTGCGCCCGCGCCCCGGTGCGGACCTGACGTCCGCCGCGGCGCGCCACGAGACCCCGTACGGGACCGCGGCCGTCGGCTGGCGCCGCACCGGCGACCGGCTCGTCGTCGACGTGGACGTCCCGCTCGGGGTGCGTGCCGAGATCGACCTGCCCGGCAGGCCCGTCAGCGAGGCCGGTGCCGGCAGGCACCGCTTCGAGGTCGTCACCGCTGCCGAACCGGCGCACCCGCCCGCCTGAAGCGCGCCGCCCCGAACCGCCCGACCGAACCCACCCCGCACGGAGGAACGATGCCCACCTGGCACGCGACGATGATCGCCGCCGACGCCGACCACGACGGGGCCCCGCTGCTGCGGCGCCGCTTCACCCTCGACGACGGCCACGGCGAGGTCCGCCGGGCCGTGCTGCACGTCACCGCCCGCGGCGTCGTCGAGGCCCACCTCGACGGTGCACCCGTGAGCGACGACGTGCTCAGCCCGGGCTGGAGCAGCTACGAGTGGCGCCTGCGCTACCGCACCCACGACGTCACCGACGCCCTGGCGGCCGGTGGTGAGCACGTCCTCGGCCTGGCGCTGGGCAACGGCTGGTCGCGCGGTCGGCTCGGCTGGAGCGGCCGGGGCGCCTTCTACGGCGACGACCTCGGCGGTTTCGCCCAGCTGGAGGTGACCTTCGCCGACGGGTACACCCAACTGGTCGTCACCGACACCTCGTGGCAGTCGCACGCCTCGGCGGTCACCGCGAACGACCTGTACGACGGGCAGAGCGTCGACGCGCGCCTGCTGGACCCGGCGTGGGCCACCGTCGAGGGCTCGCCGCAGGGGTGGGGCGGGGTGCGCGCCCTCGAGTTCGACACCGCGGTGCTCACCGAGCACGTCGGCCCGCCGGTGCGCCGGCAGGAGGTGCTGCCCGCGCAGCGGGTGTGGACCTCCCCGTCGGGCAAGACCCTGGTGGACTTCGGGCAGAACCTCGTGGGGTGGCTGCGCTTCACCGTGCGCGGCGAGGCGGGCAGCACCATCACGATCCGGCACGCGGAGGTGCTGGAGAAGGAGGAGCTGGGGGTGCGCCCGCTGCGCAGCGCGAAGGCCACCGACCGGTTCACCCTCTCCGGCGGTGAGGACACCTTCGAGCCGACGTTCACCTTCCACGGCTTCCGCTACGCCGAGGTGGACGGCTGGCCCGGCGAACTGCGGCCCGAGGACCTCGAGGCGGTCGTGGTGCACTCCGAACTGCGCCGCACCGGGCAGTTCGAGTGCTCGGACGAGCTGGTCAACCAGCTGCACCGCAACGTGGTGTGGGGCACCAAGGGCAACTTCCTCGACGTGCCCACCGACTGCCCGCAGCGCGACGAGCGCCTGGGCTGGACGGGCGACCTGGCGGCGTTCGCCCCGACAGCCGCGTACCTGTTCGACGTCGAGGACTTCCTGCGCGACTGGATGCGGGACCTGGCCGCGGAGCAGCGCGCGCAGGACGGCCTGGTGCCGTTCGTCGTCCCGGACGTGCTGAAGTTCATGGAGCACCCGCCGGAGTTCCCCGACCCGGACAGCACCGCGGTCTGGTCGGACGTGGCGGTGTGGGTGCCGTGGGCGCTGCACCAGGCGTACGGCGACGACGAGCTGCTGGCCGAGCACTACCCGGCGATGACCGCGCACGTCGACCGGGTCGCGGGCCTGCTCTCGCCCACCGGGCTGTGGGACACCGGTTTCCAGTTCGGCGACTGGCTGGACCCGGACGCGCCGCCGGAGGCGCCCGCCGACGCCAAGGCGGACAAGGGCGTGGTGGCCACCGCGTGCGCGTACCGCAGCGCCCGCACCACCGCCGACGCCGCCCGCCTGCTCGGCCAGGCGCAGGACGCCGAGCGCTTCGACGCCCTGGCGGAGCGGCTGCGCGCCGCGTTCGGCGAGCACTACGTCGACGCGCAGGGCCGGGTGCGCAGCGACTGCGCCACGGTGTACGCCCTGGCGATCGAGTTCGGGTTGCTGGACGGGGATCAGCGCGCCTGGGCCGGGCAGCGGCTGGCCGAGCTGGCGGAGAAGGCCGGCTACCGCGTCTCCACCGGTTTCGCCGGCACCCCGTACGTCACCGGGGCGCTGAGCAGCACCGGCCACCTGGACGCGGCCTACCGGTTGCTGCTGGAGCAGGGCTGCCCGTCCTGGCTGTACCCGGTGACGATGGGCGCCACCACGATCTGGGAGCGGTGGGACTCCATGCTCCCGGACGGGACGATCAACCCCGGCGAGATGACGTCCTTCAACCACTACGCCCTGGGCGCGGTGGCCGACTGGATCCACCGCACCGTGGCGGGCCTGTCCCCGCTGGAACCCGGCTACGCCCGCTCGCTCGTCGCCCCGCAGCCCGGTGGCGGGATCACCTGGGCGCGGGCGAGCCTGCAGACCCCGCACGGTGAGCTCGCGGTGCACTGGCGGCAGGGCGACGGCGGACTGGAGGCCGACGTCACCGTCCCGGAGGGCACCACCGCCGTGCTGCGGCTGCCCGGCCTGGCCGAGCGCGAGCTGCCGGCGGGGACCCACCGCGTCGGCACCGCGTCCTGACCCACCGGCGGAGCGGTCGTTGACGTCCACCTCGGTCCCGTCCGGCGCCGGCCTGGCACCGGACGGGGCTCCCGGCCTGGCACCCTTGTCCGTCGTGGCGACCGTCAAGGAGGTGGCGCAGCGGGCCGGGGTGTCGCTGGGCACGGTGAGCAACGTCCTCAACCGCCCCGAGGTCGTCTCCGACGCGCTGCGCGCCAGGGTGGAGCAGGCGATCGCCGAGCTCGGCTTCGTGCGCAACGAGTCCGCGCGGCAGCTGCGCGCAGGGGTGAGCCGGACCATCGCCGTGGTCGTCCTGGACGTCGCCAACCCCTTCTTCACCGACCTCGTCGCCGGGGCGGAGGAGGTCGCCGAGCGCCACGGCGCCCTCGTGGTGTTGTGCAACAGCGCCAACGACCCGCAGCGCGAGGCCCGGCACCTGCTCCGGTTGCAGCAGCAGCGGGTCCTCGGCGTGCTCCTCAGCCCGGTGCGGGACGCCCCGAGCGCCGCCCTGGACTCGGTGCGCTCGCACGGCACGCCGGTGGTGCTGGTGGACCGCGGTGCGCCGACGGCGGAGAACTCCTCGGTCGCCGTCGACGACGTCCTCGGCGGCCGGCTGGCGGGGGAGCACCTCCTGGAGCGCGGGCACCGGCGCGTCGGCTTCATCGGCGTGCCCGCCGGGCTGCGGCAGGTCGACGACCGCCTCGCCGGGCTGCGGCAGGGGGTCGGTGCGGCCGGTTCCGTGGAGGCCGTGGCCGCCAGCGGCCTGACGGTGCGCGCCGGCTCCCAGGCCGCCGCGGCCCTGTTCGCCGGTGAAGCGCCGCCCACGGCGGTGTTCTGCGCCAACGACCTGCTGGCCCTGGGGGTGCTCAACGAGTGCGTGCGGCGCGGGGTGCGGGTGCCGCACGACCTGGCGATCGTCGGCTACGACGACATCGGGTTCGCCGCCACGGCCGCCGTGCCGCTCACCTCGGTGCGCCAGCCGCGCGAGGTGCTGGGCCGCACCGGGGTGGAGCTGCTGCTGGCGCAGGTGGAGGGCCGGCCCGCCCGGCAGCTCGTGTTCGAACCGGAGCTGGTGGTGCGTCGCTCCAGCGACCGCAGGATCGAGCGCTGACCCGCCCCGCCGCCGTCAGCGCGGCGGCGGGGGAGCGGTGCTGGCGCGCACCCGCAGGTCCACGGCGAGGTCCATGCGCGGTGCGGCGGGCTCCGCCCCGTCGGCGAGCGCCAGCAGCAGCCGCGTGGCGGCCTCGGCCATCTCGTGCAGCGGCTGGTGCACGGTGGTCAGCTCGGGCCCGACCCACTCCGCGGCGGGCAGGTCGTCGTAGCCGACGACGGACAGCTCGCCGGGCACGGCAACACCGAGGTCGCGCGCGGCCCGCAGGACCCCGAAGGCCATGAGGTCGTTGCAGGCGAACACCGCGGTCGGCCGGTCGGGGCCGGCGAGCAGCTCGCAGGCGATCCGCAGGCCGCCCTCGACGGAGAAGTCGCCGGTGCGCACGAGCTCCTCCCGGTAGGGCAGCCCGGCCTCCAGCAGGGCGTCGCGGTAGCCGCCGAGGCGGGCGCGGCTGCAGAAGGTGTCCAGCGGGCCGGTGATGACGGCGACGTCGCGGTGGCCGAGCCCCAGCAGGTGCCGGGTGGCCAGCAGACCGCCGTGGTAGTTCGCCGAGCCGACGGAGGCCACCCCGGGGTCGACCTCGCCGATGGGGTCGACGATGACGTGCGGGATGCCGCGCGCCACCAGCTGGGTGCGCTGGCCGTCCTCCAGGTCGGAGAACACCATGATGACGCCGGCGGGGCGGCGGGCGAGGACGCTGGCGAGCCACTCCTGGCGGGGGCGGTGCGCGCCCAGGCACTCGGAGAGCACGACCTCCACGCCGGCGGGCCGCGCGGTGCGCTCCACGCCGCGGATGACCTCCACGGCCCACGGGTTGCCCAGCTCGTTGAAGACGAGGTCGATCAGCCGCGGGCCGGGCGCTGGCCCGCTGCGGCGGCGCTGGCGGTAGCCGTGCTCGGAGATGACCCGCTCGACGCGCGCGCGGGTGGTGTCGGCGACGTCGTCGCGACCGTTGATCACCTTGGAGACGGTGGGCACGGAGACCCCCGCCTCGGCTGCGAGCTGGGCCATGGTCACGCGGGGCGGGGCCACGTCGTCTCCTCCTCGGTCGTCGGCACGCCGCACACCCCTCGCGCGCTCCCGACCGGGAGGTGGCGCGTCCACGCGTGCGGGCAGCGCTGACGGCGTTGACGCTGCGGGTGGCGATCTCTAGTCTCGAAGGTATCGGCACTGAGCCGAAAGTTTCGACTGGAGGCAATGGTGCCCTACGGACAGCGCGAAGGCCAGGACCCCTCCTGGTTCGCGAGCAGCGAGACCTGCTGGCTACCGGCCCGCGGGGCGGCCCGGCTCGCCACCGCCCGCACCACCGTGCTCGGCGACGACCCCGTCACCGCGACGCTGCGCGAGGACCTGCAGGTCCTCGCCGCGCACGCCGGCGCACCCGGGGCCGCTGACGGCAGCCGGCGCCTCCTCGTCGGCGCCCTCCCCGAACTGAGCGAGCAGGCGCTCGGCCCGGCGCTCGCCGGTGCGCTGGAGAGCGCCGACGTCCCCGCCGGCGAAGGTTTCGCCGTCCTCGCCCGCGACGGCGAGGTCCTGCTGACCGCCGCCCGCCCCGCCGGGCTGCGGCACGGGCTGGGCTGGCTGACCCGCCGGTTCGCCGGGGGCTGGCCGGACACCGACGTCACCCACGTCGAGGAACCCCGCGTGGACCTGCGCGTGCTGGACCACTGGGACAACATGACCGACGGGCCCATGGGTGTCGTCGAGCGCGGCTACGCCGGCGACTCGATCTTCTTCGCCGACGGCCGCGTGCGCACCGGCGCCGCCGACCTCGCCCGGGTGCGCGACTACGCCCGCCTGATCTCCTCGATCGGCGTCAACGCCGTGTGCCTGAACAACGTCAACGTCCACGCCACCGAGGCCCACCTGCTCGACGAGCACCTCGGTGACGTCGCCCGCCTCGCGGCCGTCCTCGACGCCCACGGCGTGCGCACCCTGCTCAGCGTCGACTTCTCCGCGCCGATCTCCCTGGGCGGCCTGGACACCGCCGACCCCCTCGACGAGCGCGTCGCCGCGTGGTGGGCCGAGACCACGAAGCGGGTCGCCACCACCCTGCCCGGCTTCGGCGGGTACGTCGTCAAGGCCGACTCCGAGAACCGGCCCGGCCCGCACACCTACGGGCGGACCCACGCCGACGGCGCCAACGTGCTCGCCGCCGCGCTGGCACCCTTCGAGGCGCTCGTGCTCTGGCGCTGCTTCGTCTACGACTGCCACCAGGACTGGCGGGACCGCTCCACCGACCGGGCGCGCGCCGCGCACGACCACTTCGCCGGGCTGGACGGCGAGTTCGCCCCCAACGCGGTCCTGCAGGTCAAGAACGGCCCGATGGACTTCCAGGTGCGCGAGCCGGTCTCCCCGCTGCTCGGTGCGCTGCCGCGCACGGGCGTCGCCGTGGAGTTCCAGATCACCCAGGAGTACACGGGGCAGCAGAAGCACCTGTGCCACCTCGGCACCCAGTGGAGCGAGGTGCTGCGCTTCGACCTGAACGCCCACGGCGGCGGGGAGCCCCTGCGGGTCGCGGACGTCGCGACGCGCAGCCGCCGGCAGGGGGGGAGCCCCACCGGGATCGTCGGCGTCGCCAACGTCGGCACCGACACCAACTGGACCGGCCACGCGCTCGCGCAGGCCAACCTGTACGCCTTCGGCCGCCTCGCCTGGAACCCCGAGCTGGACCCGCGCGACGTCCTGGACGAGTGGGTGGAGCAGACGTTCGAGCTGCCCAGCGGCCTCGCCGGTGAGCTGGTGGAGCTGATGGCCCGCTCGTGGTCGGTGTACGAGTCGTACACCGCCCCGCTCGGCGTCGGCTGGATGGTCCGGCCCGGCCACCACTACGGCCCCGACATCGACGGCTACGAGTACACCCCCTGGGGGACGTACCACTTCGCCGACCGCGACGGCATCGGCGTGGACCGCACCGCCGCGACCGGCACGGGGTACGCGGCGCAGTACCCGGCGGGGTGGGCGCGCGTCTACGAGGACGTCACCACCTGCCCCGACGAGCTGCTGCTGTTCTTCCACCACGTGCCCTACGGGCACGTGCTGCGCAGCGGGACCACCGTGGTCCAGCACGTGTACGACACGCACTTCGCCGGCGTCGAGGCCGTCGAGGGGTTCGCCGCCACGTGGCAGCGCATCGCCGCCCACGTGCCGGGCACGGTCTCGCGGAACGTCACCGAGCGCTTCGGCGAGCAGCTGCGCAGCGCCCGCGAGTGGCGCGACCAGGTCAACACCTACTTCTTCCGCAAGTCCGGCGTCCCCGACGCCACCGGCCGGCGCATCCACTGACGCACCCGGCCCGACGCACCCGAAGCACTCGACGAGGAGGACGAGATGGCTGTGAGCACCCCGCCGGCCAAGCGGTTGCGCTCGCGCGCACCGCTGGCCGACGCGGCCGCCGTGCGCGCGCCACGGACGACGTGGCGCGGTGCGCTGCGCAAGGACTGGCGGCTGTACTCGCTGCTGGTCCTGCCGCTGCTGTGGTTCCTGGTGTTCAAGTACCTGCCGATGGCCGGCAACGTCATCGCCTTCCGGCGCTTCACCCCCGGTGGAAGCGTCTTCGGCGAGGAGTGGGTCGGCCTCGACTACGTGCAGATGTTCATCCAGGACCCGACCTTCTGGGCGGTCTTCAAGAACACGCTCGTCCTGGGTGCCCTGACCCTGCTCGTGGGCTTCCCCGCACCGATCATCTTCGCGCTGCTGCTCAACGAGCTGAAGGCCCGGCGGTTCAAGCGGTTCGTGCAGACCGCGTCCTACCTGCCGCACTTCATGTCGATCGTCATCGTGGCCGCCATGGTCATGCAGCTGGTCTCGCTGCGCGGCACGGTCAACCAGGTCGTCGGCTTCTTCGGTGCCGACCCGGTCAACTTCATCCAGAACCCCGACTGGTTCCGGACGATCTACGTCACCAGCGACGTCTGGCAGACGATGGGGTGGGGTGCGATCCTCTACCTCGCGGCGCTGACCACCATCGACGACTCGCTGTACGAGGCGGCCCGCATCGACGGCGCCAACCGCTGGCAGCAGACCTGGCACGTGACGCTGCCGGGCATCGCCCCCACCGTGGTCACGCTGCTCATCCTCAACATCGGCAGCTTCCTCGCCGTCGGCTTCGAGAAGGTCCTGCTCCTGCAGAACCCGCTCACCTACGAGACGGGAGACGTCATCTCCACCTACCTGTACCGGGTCGGGCTGCAGTCGAACAGCTTCAGCTACGCGACCGCCATCGGCCTGTTCGAGTCCCTCATCGGCCTGGTCCTCGTCCTGTCGGCGAACGCGGTCTCCCGCCGCGTCGCGGGATCGAGCCTGTGGTGAGCGCGGTCCAGGCGCCGGCGCCGCGCAAGGGCCGCGCGGGCGCCCGCAGCGGCAAGCCCACCGTCTCCGTCGTGGCCGACACCCCCGGCCAGCGCCGCTTCAAGGCCTTCGCCGTCGTGGTGCTGTCCCTCGTGGTGGCCGTCACGCTGTACCCGTTCGTCAACGTGCTGGCGCAGTCCTTCAGCGACTCGACGAACATCGCCGCCGGCAAGGTGAACCTGGTGCCGCGGGGCTTCAACGTGGACACCTACCGGGTCGTCATGAGCGACCGCGACTTCTGGGTCGGGTACCGCAACACCGTCGTCTACACCGTCGTCGCCACCGCGATCTCGCTGTTCCTGACGACCTGCTTCGCCTACGCCACCAGCAAGCGGCACCTGAAGGGCCGCAAGGCCCTCATCCTCTTCGCCGTCTTCACCATGTTCTTCAACGGCGGCATCATCCCCAACTACGTCCTCATCACGAGCCTGGGGATGCGCAACACCATCTGGGCCGTCGTGCTGCCCAGCGCGATCAGCGTCTTCAACGTGCTGGTGATGAAGACGTTCTTCGAGGCCATGCCCGAGGAGCTGGAGGAGGCCGCCTCCATCGACGGGCTGAACACCTACGGCATCCTGCTGCGCATCGTCCTGCCGCTGAGCAAGGCCGTGATGGCGACGATGCTGCTGTTCTACGCGGTCAGCCACTGGAACTCCTGGTTCCAGGCGTTCCTGTACCTGGACGAGAAGGACATGTTCCCGGTCACCATCTACCTGCGGAACATGATCGCCGGGGTGTCCAGCACAGCGTCCTCCGGCGCCGAGGCGTCCGACATCGGCATGATCTCGGCCAACATCCAGTCCGTGACGATGGTGCTCATCGTGCTGCCCATCGTCTGCATCTACCCCTTCATCCAGAAGTACTTCGTGTCGGGCGTCATGCTCGGCTCGGTCAAGCAGTGACACCACTGCGAGCAGTGACACCCCCGCAAGCAGTGATCCCCCGATCGACGACGATCCCTGGAGCGCACCCCGTGAACAGCACCTCGACCTCCCCGTCGGCCCGCACGCTGACCCGCCGCACCACCCTCGCCGGCCTCGTCGCCCTGACCGGCGGCGCCCTGGCCGCCTGCGGCGGCGGTGAGGACGGCGCCGACGTCAGCGACAAGACCACCGGCGCGATGCAGGACTTCGACGCCGGCACCGCCTTCAAGGCGACGGCACCGCTGACGTACACCAGCCTCTTCTCCGACCAGCCCACCTACCCCTTCAAGCAGGACTGGCTGTTCTGGTCGGCGCTGAAGGAGAACACCGGCGTCGGCATGGACTTCACCATCGTCCCGGCCAGCGACTACGAGCAGAAGCGCAGCCTCGTCGTCAGCGCCGGCGACTCGCCGATCATCATCCCCAAGACCTACCCCGGTCAGGAGACGCCGTTCGTGGCCTCCGGGGTGGTGCTGCCGGTCAGCGACTACACCGACCTCATGCCGCACTTCCGCGACCAGGTCGAGAAGTGGGACCTGCAGGGCGAGCTGGACACCCTGAAGCAGAAGGACGGCAAGTACTACGTCCTGCCCGGCCTGCACGAGGCGCTGTGGCCGGACTACACCCTCATCGTGCGCACCGACGTCTTCGAGAAGGCCGGTGTGCCGCTGCCCACCAGCTGGGACGAGGTCCAGAGCGCGCTGGCCGCGGTCAAGCAGGCCAACGGCGGCGCCATCCCGTTCTCCGACCGCTACGAGGGCAAGAGCGTCCTGAACTACGGCGCGGTGGCCTTCGGCACCGTGGGCGGCTGGGGCTACGGCGAGGGGCTGCAGTTCGACGAGGAGAACGACGAGTTCGTCTTCGCCGCCGCCACCGACGAGTACAAGTCGATGGTGGAGTACTTCGCCGGCCTGGTGTCCCAGGGGCTCATGGACCCGGAGAGCTTCACCCAGACCGACGACGCGGCCCAGGCGAAGTTCACCAGCGGCCAGTCGTTCGTCATCTCCGGCAACTCGCAGGACCCGTCGGTGTACCGGACGCAGATGGACCAGTCGATCGGCGCCGGCAACTACGCCATCTCCAAGATCACCGTTCCCTCCGGGCCGGCCGGCGACCTCGTCGGCGGCTCCCGCCTGGAGAACGGCATCATGATCTCCGCGAAGGCCGCCGAGCGCGACGACTTCCAGGCGCTCATGCAGTTCATCGACTGGTTCTTCTACAGCGACGAGGGCCGCGAGTTCGCCAAGTGGGGCGTGGAGGGCACCACCTACACCAAGGACGCCTCCGGCAAGCGCTCCCTCATGCCGAACATCAACTACACCGGCCTGAACCCGTCCGGCACCGAGGACCTGCGCATCGACTACGGCTTCTCGCAGGGCAACTTCTCCTACGGCGGCTCCACCGAGCTGCTGCACTCCATGATGAGCGAGGAGGAGCTGGCCTTCCAGGAGGCCATGACCGCCAAGACGCCCGTCGAACCGCTGCCGGCGCACCCCTACAGCCAGGTGGAGCAGGAGCAGGTCACCCTGCTGGCCAAGCCGCTGCAGGACTTCGTGGACCAGTCGACCCTGCAGTTCATCACCGGCCAGCGCAGCCTGGCCGACTGGGACGCCTACGTGGGTGAGCTCGAGCAGCGCGGATCGACCCGCTACGTCGAGATGGCCAACAAGGCGTACACCGAGTCGAAGGCGTGACGACGAGGTGAGCACCACCCAGCGGTCGGCCCTGCACGACGGGCTGCTGTGGCGGGCCTGCGACGGCGTGTACCGGGCCCTGGTCGTCGAGGCGTGCTTCCTCGCGGTCTGCGCACCCGGCATCGCGCTCACCGCGGTGCTCGTCCCGGACCCGTCGAACGCGCCGCTGTTCGGCGCGGCGGCGCTGCCGCTGGGCCCGGCGCTGGCGGCGGCGCTGCACAGCGCCGACCGCCAGCTCGCCGGTGACGACGCCTCCCCGGCCCGCACGTTCTGGCGGGGCTGGCGGCTGAACGCCACCGACGCGCTGCGCCTGTGGGCGCCGGCGGTCGCGGTGCTCGTCGTGCTCGCCGTGTCGGCGGGTGCGGCCGGTGCCGCACCCGCCGGTCAGGTGGTGCGCGGGGTGCTGGCGGCGACCGCCGCGGTGCTCGCCGTGGTGACGGTCACCGCGCTGGTCGTCGCCACCGGCTTCCGGTTCCGCACCCGCGACGCCGCCCGCCTGGCGGTGCACGTCCTGGGCCGTAGGCCGGGCACGGCGCTGGGCGTGGTCGGGTCGCTGGTGCTCGCCGGGGCGCTGGCGCTCACCTCGCTGTGGCTGGCGCTGGCCGCGGCGAGCCTGTGGGTGCTGCTGCTGGCGATGGTGACGCGCGGCGCGGTGCGGCTGGTGGCGGAGGAGTTCACGCACCACGACGAGGACGACGAGAACACGTACGAGGGAGAACGGTGAGCGAGCCCAAGGTCCGCTACGGCGGCGACTACAACCCGGAGCAGTGGCCCGTCGAGGTGCGCGAGGAGGACCTGCGCCTCTTCGACAAGGCCTCGATCGAGACCCTCACCGTGGGGGTGTTCTCCTGGGGCCTGCTGCAGCGCGACGAGAGCACCTACGACTTCACCGAGCTCGACGACGTCCTGCACCGCCTGCGGGACGCCGGCAAGGAGGTCGTCCTGGCCACCGGCACCGGTGCGCACCCGGCGTGGCTGGCCCGCAAGTACCCCGACGTCACACGGGTGGACTTCGAGGGCCGCAAGCACGTGTACGGCCAGCGCCACAACGCCTGCCCCAACAGCCCCTCCTTCCGCCGCTTCGGCACCGCCTACGTCGAGCGCCTCGCCGAGCGCTACGCGCACCTGGGCAACGTGGTCGCCTGGCACGTCGGCAACGAGTACGGCGGCGCCTGCTACTGCGAGAACTGCGCCGCGGCGTTCCGCGTCTGGCTGCAGCGCCGCTACGGCACCCTGGAGCGCCTCAACGACGCCTGGAACACGACGTTCTGGTCGCACACCATGTACGCCTGGGACGACGTGGTGCCGCCCAACGCCCTCAGCGAGCACTGGCGCGGGCCGAACCACACCGCCTTCCAGGGCATCACCCTGGACTACCTGCGCTTCACGACCGACAGCATGATCTCCTCCTACCTGTCGGAGAAGGAGGTCCTGAACCGGATCACGCCCGGCATCCCGGTGACCACGAACTTCATGGGCGCCTACCGGCCGCTGGACTACCACCGCTGGGCCCCGCACCTGGACTTCGCCTCCTGGGACAACTACCCGCCGGACGAGAAGTCGCAGGACCGCATGGCCCTGGCGCACGACCTGATGCGCGGGCTGAAGGACGGCGAGCCGTTCTGGCTCATGGAGCAGACGCCCAGCACCACCGCCTGCCGCGACGTCAACCCCGTCAAGCGCCCCGGCGTCATGCGGCTGTGGAGCTGGCAGGCCGTCGCCCACGGCGCCGACGCGGTGCTGTTCTTCCAGATGCGCCAGTCGCGCGGCGCGTCCGAGAAGTACCACGGCGCCGTCATCGACCACTCCGGCCGCGACGACACCCGCGTCTTCTCCGAGGTCTCCGCGCTGGGGGCCGAGCTGGCCGCCCTGCGCGACGAGGTCGTCGGCGCCCGCACCCCCGCGCGCGTCGCCGTGCTGTTCGACTGGGACTCCTGGTGGGCGGTGGAGATCTCCGACGGGCCCTCCCGCCTGGTCAACTACCTGCAGACCGTGCGCGGCTACTACGCGGCGCTGCACGCGGCGAACGTCGGAGTGGACGTCGTGCCGGTGGACACCGACCTGGACCGCTACGACCTGGTCGTCGCCCCGCTGCTGCACGTCGTCGAGGGCGACCTGGCGCAGCGCGTCGAGCGGTTCGTCGCCGGCGGCGGCACGTTCCTGACGACCTGGCTCAGCGGCCGCGTCGACGAGGACGACAACGCCTTCCTCGCCGACGTCCCCGGGCCGCTCGCGGACGTCCTCGGGATCCGTGTCACCGAGACCGACGCGCTGCCCGCCGAGGACGTCAACCCGGTGCGCCTCGTGGACGGCTGGGACGTCGCACCCACCCCGGTCGCGAGCGGGCCGTGGGCGGGCAACCTCGTCTTCGACGTCGTCGAGCCGCGCGGCGCCGAGGTCGTCGCCGAGTACACGGCCGACTTCTACGCCGGCACCCCGGCGATCACCCGCCACAGCACGGGGGAGGGGACCGCCTGGTACGTCGCCACCCACCTGGAGCCGGCCGGCGTGGAGTGGGTGGTGCACCGGGCGCTGACCGAGGCCGGGGTGAGCTCCCCGTACGGCTGGGTGCGCGGCCTGGAGGCCGCCGAGCGCGTCCGCGCCGACGCCCGCTACCTGTTCCTGCTCAACCACGGCGAGGAGGAGGTCGTCGTGGCCTCCGACCGCGCCGGCCGCTCCCTGCTGGACGGGCGCGACGTCGTCGCCGGCCAGGACCTGCGCCTGGCCCCCCGCGACGTGGTGGTGCTGCGCACCCCCGCCGCGACCGAGGGGGAGGGGGAGTAGCCGTGGCCTTCGTCGACTGGCCGCTGGAGCGGCTGCGCGAGTACGCGCCCGAGCGGGACGAACCCGCCGACCTCGACGCCTTCTGGGAGAAGACCCTCGCCGCCGCCCGCAGCCACCCCGCGCAGCTGCGCGCCGAACGGGTGGACGCGGGCCTGCGCACCGTGGACGTCTTCGACGTGCGCTTCCCCGGGTACGGCGGGCAGCCGATCGCCGGCTGGCTGCTCGTGCCCACCGGGCGCACCGAGCCCGGCCCGGCCGTCGTGCAGTACATCGGCTACGGCGGCGGCCGCGGCGAGCCGTGGATCAACCTCGTGCCCTCCGCCGCCGGCTACGTGCACCTCGTGATGGACAGCCGCGGCCAGGGCGGCGGCGGCAACCACCGCGCCGTCACCCCCGACGTCGACGAGGGCGGCACCGGACCGGCCACCCCCGGGTTCCTCACCCGGGGGGTGGAGTCGCCCGAGAAGCACTACCTGCGCCGCCTGATCACCGACGCGGTGCGGGCCGTGGACGCGGTGCGCACCCACCCCCTCGTCGACCCCGCCCGCGTGGCCGTCATCGGCGGCAGCCAGGGCGGCGGGCTCGCGCTCGCCGTGGCGGGCCTGGCCGACGACCTGCGCGGCGTCGTGGCCGACGTGCCCTTCCTGTGCCACTACCGGCGCGCCAGCGAGATCACCGACGCCCACCCGTACGCGGAGCTGGGCCGGTTCCTGGCCGGGAACCGCGAGAAGGTCGACGACGTCTTCCGCACCCTGTCGTACGTCGACGCGGTGAACCTCGGCGCCCGGGCCAGCGCACCCGCCTGGTTCTCCACCGGCCTGATGGACTCCACCTGCCCGCCCTCGACGGTCTTCGCCGCGCACCACCACTACGCCGGCCCGAAGCAGATCGAGGTGTACCCCTACAACGGCCACGAGGGCGGCGGTCAGCAGGGCATCGCCCGCACCCTCGCCGCGCTCGCGAGCGTGCTCCGCCCCGACGGAGACTGAACCCACCGCCGGCACCACCCCGCCGCACCACCCGCCGCCCGCACCCGGCGCGGCCCCCGACCGAGGAGCACCATGACCACGCTGGACCAGCCGACCGACGCACCGGACGCCGTGCAGCCCCGTCCCTGGCACGACGCGTCGCTGCCGATCGAGCAGCGCGTCGAGGCGCTGATCGCCGAGATGACGCTGGAGGAGAAGGTCGCCCAGCTCGGCAGCCGCTGGGTCGGCAACAGCCACGGCGGCGGCGAGGGGGCCGTGGCCCCCGCGGAGGTCACCGGCACCGGCAACGTCGCCCCGTTGCAGGACGTCTTCTCCGCCGGCGCCGTGGAGTTCGAGGAGGCCAGCCGACACGGCCTGGGCCACCTGACCCGCGTGTTCGGCTCCCGCCCCGTCAGCGTCGAGGAGGGGCGCGCGGAGGTCGTGCGCCTGCAGCGCTCCATCGTCGAGCGCACCCGCCTGGGGATCCCGGCGATCGTGCACGAGGAGTGCCTGACGGGTTTCACCGCCTTCGGCGCCACCGTCTACCCGGCGGCGCTGGCGTGGGGCGCGACCTTCGACCCCGAGCTGGTCGAGCGCATGTCCGCGGCCATCGGCGCCGACATGCGCGCCGTCGGCGTGCACCAGGGCCTCTCTCCCGTCCTCGACGTCGTGCGCGACTACCGCTGGGGGCGGGTGGAGGAGACGATGGGTGAGGACCCGCACCTGACCTCCGTGCTGGGGGCCGCCTACGTGCGCGGCCTGGAGAGCGCCGACGTCGTCGCCACCCTGAAGCACTTCGCCGGGTACTCCGCCTCCCGCGCGGCCCGCAACCACGGCCCGGTCTCGATGGGCCCGCGCGAGTTCGCCGACGTGGTCCTGCCCCCGTTCGAGGCGGCGCTGCGCCACGGCGGCGCGCGCTCGGTCATGAACTCCTACACCGACGTCGACGGCGTCCCCGTCGCCTCCGACGAGCGGCTGTTCACCGAGCTGCTGCGCGAGCGGTGGGGCTTCGCCGGCACCGTCGTCTCCGACTACTCGGCCATCGCCTTCCTGGCCTCGATGCACCGCACCGCCGCCGACGAGACCGACGCGGGCGTCCAGGCGCTGCGCGCCGGCATCGACGTGGAGCTGCCCGACACCCTCTGCTTCGGCGACCGCCTCGTGGGCGCCGTGCGCTCCGGCGCCGTGGAGGAGTCGTACGTGGACCGGGCGCTGCGCCGCCTGCTGACGCAGAAGGCCGAGCTGGGGCTGCTGGACGCCGACTGGACGCCGGAGGGCTCCGTCGCCGCCGGCGAGGGCCGCGAGCTGGACTCCGCGGGCAACCGCGCCATCGCCCGCGAGCTGGCCGAGCGCAGCGTCGTGCTGCTCGCCAACGACGGCACCCTGCCGCTGGCGCCGGCCACCGCGCGCCGCGTCGCCGTCGTCGGCCCGTGCGCGGACGACCCGAACACGTTCATGGGCTGCTACTCCTTCGCCAACCACGTGCTGCCCCGCTACCCGCAGCTCGGGCTGGGCACGGAGGTGCCCACGGTCCTCGAGGCGCTGCGCGCCGAGCCCGGCGCGGCGTGGGAGGTCGTGCACGAGCGCGGCTGCGACGTGCGCGAACCGGACGCCTCCGGCATCCCCGCCGCCGTGGAGGCCGCCCGCGGAGCGGACGTCGTCGTCGCCGTCGTGGGTGACCGCGCCGGCATGTTCGGCGCCGGCACCTCCGGCGAGGGCTGCGACGCCGACGACCTGCGCCTGCCCGGGGTGCAGGAGGACCTGGTGCGCGAGCTGATCGCCACCGGCACCCCCGTCGTCCTCGTCGTCGTCTCCGGCCGGCCCTACGCCCTGGGTGAGCTGACCGGCGCCGCGGCGCTCGTGCAGTCGTTCATGCCCGGCGAGGAGGGCGGCGGCGCGATCGCCGGTGTGCTGTCCGGGCGGGTGAACCCCAGCGGCAAGCTGCCCGTGCAGGTGCCCGTCACCCACGGCGGTCAGCCCGGCACCTACCTGCAGCCGCCGCTGGGCGCGGACAGCCAGGGCATCAGCAACCTCGACCCGACGCCGCTGTTCGGCTTCGGCCACGGCCTGTCGTACACCTCGTTCGCGGTGGAGGACCTGGAGCTGTCCAGCACCGAGGTGCCCACCGACGGCTCCGTCGAGGTGTCCGTGACGGTGCGCAACACCGGCGAGCGCGCCGGCGAGGAGGTCGTGCAGCTCTACCTGCACGACCTCCTCGCCCAGGTGACCCGCCCCGTGCGCGAGCTGACCGGTTTCACCCGGGTGCGGCTGGAGGCCGGCGAGGCGGCGCGGGTGACGTTCGAGGTGCACGCCGACCGCACCAGCTTCACCGGCCGCCGCGGCGAGCGCGTCGTGGAACCCGGCGAGGTCGAGGTGGTGGTCGGCTCCTCCTCCACCGACACCCCCTGCACGGGGTCGTTCACGCTCACCGGCCCGCTGCGCACCGTCGGGTTCGACCGCGTCACCACCACCCCGGTGCGGGTCTCCGCGCCGGCCTGACCGGCACCTACTCGTCCAGCTCGTCGGGGGTGCGCAGCGTGGCGCGCGGCGCCTGCCAGCCGCGCAGCACACCCCCGACGCGCAGGGACGCGCACAGCGCGGCCCCGGCCAGCGCCCACACCAGGGGGCGCCCGCCCAGCTCGGGGCCCAGCGCGGCGGCGGCGGCACCCAGCAGGGCGGGGATCGCGTACAGGCCGCCGGTGAGGATCGTCGGCACCTGCCGCACCAGCACGTCGCGCATCGTGCCGCCGCCCACGGCGGTCAGCCCGCCCAGCAGCACCGCCTGCCCGGGCCCCAGCCCCGCCTCCACGGCCACGCGCGCGCCGGTCACCGCGAACAGCGACAACCCCATCGTGTCGAAGAGCAGCAACGGGCGCGACAACCGCGTCAGCAGCGCGTGCCCCCAGAACGCGACCAGGCCGCCGGCCGTGGCGGTCGCCAGGTAGTACCAGGTGCGCAGGGACGCCGGCGGCAGCTCGCCCAGCAGCACGTCGCGCAGCATCCCGCCGCCGATCGCGGTGATGACGCCCAGCGTCACCACCCCGAACAGGTCCAGCGTGGTGCGGCGCATGGCCGTCAGCGCGCCGTCGAGGGCGAAGGCGAGCACCCCGACCAGGTCCAGGACCAGCAGCAGGTGCGTCGCGCTCACCGCAGGAGTGTGCCCGCCGCCGCCCGAGCGGGCAGGATCGGCCCCGTCCGGGCGGCGAGCGACCGCGCCGGGGGAGGAGGAGGCGTGCGCATCGCGCTCGGCCAGATCAGCAGCACCGCGGACCCGCGCGCCAACCTGGAGCTGGTCGCCGCGGAGGTCGCCGCCGCCCGCAGCGCCGGAGCGCGCCTGCTGGTGCTGCCGGAGGCGACCATGTGCCGCTTCGGGGTGCCGCTGGCACCGGTGGCCGAGCCCGTCGACGGGCCGTGGGCCGCCGAGCTGGAACGCCTGGCCGACGCCGCGGGGCTGACGGTCGTCGCGGGCGCCTTCACCCCGGGGGAGGGTGGGCGGGTCCGCAACACCCTGCTGGTGCGCGGCGGGGGCGTGCGCGCGCACTACGACAAGGTCCACGTCTACGACGCCTTCGGGTACGCCGAGTCCGACGCGGTCGAACCCGGCCGCGAACCGGTCGTCGTCGACGTCGACGGGGTCGGCGTGGGGCTGGGGACCTGCTACGACGTGCGCTTCCCCGGCCTGTTCACCGCCCTGGCGGAGCGGGGCGCCTCGGTGGTCGCCGTGGCCGCCTCGTGGGGGGCGGGTCCGGGCAAGGCCGAGCAGTGGGAGCTGCTGGCGCGCGCCCGCGCGCTGGACTCGACGTGCTTCGTGGCGGCCTGCGGGCAGGCCGAGCCCGCGCCGGCGGGCGGGCCGGCCGAGGCGGGGGAGCCCTCCGACGCGCCGACCGGGGTGGGGCGCTCGCTGGTGGCCGGGCCCCTGGGGCAGGTCGTGGCGCAGCTGGGCCCGGGACCGGGCCGGCTGGTGGTGGACGTGGACCCGGGCGAGGTGGAAGGCGTGCGCGGCGTCCTGCCGGTGCTCGCGAACCGCCGGTTCTGAGGCGGGGCGCCCGTCGGCGGAGCGCGCCCCGGCGAGTCGTGGGCGACACGCCGACCTGACGGAGCGCAACCATCTCGTGACTTTCTGCTGCTCATCCCCAGGTCGCCCACACCCCCCGGGGAGCAACGGTGCAGGTCACGGGCTCGCGGGGGGTGCTTGTCCACCGCGTCCACAGCCTGGGGAAATCACACGGATGTGACACACCATGTTGTGGTGCCTTGCGATGTCGCCCCCTAGGGGTAGTGTTTGGAGCACCCCAGCACGCCGGGCTCGCACCCGAGGGAAGGACCACCCCCATGAGCATCACCGTCTACAGCACGCCGTCCTGCGTGCAGTGCAAGGCGACCTACCGCGCGCTCGACCGCAAGGGCCTGCCCTACGAGGTCGTGGACGTCACCAGCGACGCGCAGGCCCTGCAGACGGTGCGCGACCTCGGTCACGTCCAGGCGCCCGTCGTCGTCAGCGGCGACGAGCACTGGTCCGGCTTCCGCCCCGACCGCATCGAGGCCCTGGCCGAGCGCTTCGCCGCCGTCTCGGCCTGAGGCGGCCGCCGTGCCGCTCGGCGTCGTCTACTTCTCGAGCGTCTCGGGCAACACGCACCGCTTCGTCGGCGAGCTGGACGTCCCGGCGCAGCGCATCCCGTTGCGCGCGCGGGACGAGCACCTCAGCGTCACCGAGCCCTACGTCCTCGTCGTCCCCACCTACGGCGGGGGCTCCGGGGCGGGGGCGGTGCCCAAGCAGGTCATCCGCTTCCTGAACGACCCGGCCAACCGCGCGCTCGTGCGCGGGGTCATCGGCGCCGGCAACACCAACTTCGGGGCCCACTACGCCGTGGCCGGCGACATCGTCGCCGCCAAGTGCCGCGTGCCCCACCTGTACCGCTTCGAGCTCTTCGGCACCCCCGAGGACGTGCGTCGCGTCCGCGACGGATTGGACACGCTGTGACCCTCACCTCCGACGCCCCCGAGGTCTCCGGGACCGTGCCGCAGCCGGCCGTCCCCGCCTCGCCGGGCTTCCACTCGCTCAACGCGATGCTGAACCTGTGGGACGAGCAGGGGCGCATCCAGTTCGACGCGGACCGCGAGGCGGCGCGCCAGTACTTCCTCCAGCACATCATCCCGAACACCCCGGAGTTCGACAGCTTCGAGGCCCGCCTGGACCACCTCGTCGCCGAGGGGTACTACGAGGCCGAGGTCCTCGACCGCTACTCGCGCACCTTCGTGCGCGAGCTGACCGACCGCGCCCACGCCGCGAAGTTCCGCTTCGCGACCTTCCTCGGCGCGTTCAAGTTCTTCACCAGCTACGCGCTGAAGAGCTTCGACGGCAAGCACTACCTCGAGGGCTTCGAGGACCGCGCCGTGATGACGGCCCTGACCCTCGCCGCCGGTGACGAGGCGCTGGCCACCGCCATCACCGACGAGGTCATCAGCGGCCGCTTCCAGCCGGCCACCCCCACCTTCCTCAACGCCGGCAAGGCCTCCCGCGGCGAGCTGGTCTCCTGCTTCCTGCTGCGCATCGAGGACGACATGGAGTCCATCGGCCGCGGCATCAACTCCGCCCTGCAGCTGTCCAAGCGCGGCGGCGGCGTGGCCCTGCTGCTGAGCAACATCCGCGAGTACGGCGCGCCCATCAAGCGCATCGAGAACCAGTCCTCCGGCGTCATCCCCGTGATGAAGCTGCTGGAGGACTCCTTCTCCTACGCCAACCAGCTCGGCGCGCGCCAGGGCGCCGGTGCGGTGTACCTCTCGGCGCACCACCCGGACATCATGCGGTTCCTCGACACCAAGCGGGAGAACGCGGACGAGAAGATCCGCATCAAGACCCTCAGCCTGGGTGTCGTCGTCCCCGACATCACCTTCGAGCTCGCCAAGAACAACGAGCCGATGCACCTGTTCTCCCCGTACGACGTCGAGCGCGTGTACGGCGTGCCGTTCGGCGACCTGTCGATCTCCGAGAAGTACCGCGAGATGGTCGCCGACGACCGGATCCGCAAGACGCAGATCAACGCGCGGGACTTCTTCCAGACCCTCGCCGAGCTGCAGTTCGAGTCGGGCTACCCGTACGTCGTGTTCGAGGACACGGTGAACAAGGCCAACCCGATCGACGGCCGCATCAACATGTCGAACCTGTGCTCGGAGATCCTGCAGGTCAACACCCCCAGCAGGCTGGGCGAGGACCTCGGCTACGAGGTCGTCGGCAAGGACATCTCCTGCAACCTCGGCTCGCTGAACATCGCCCTGGCCATGGACGGCGGCGACCTCGGCGCGACGGTCGGCACCGCGGTGCGCGCGCTGACCGCCGTCTCGGTCGCCAGCGACATCCGGTCCGTGCCGTCCATCGCCCACGGCAACTCGCGCTCGCACGCCATCGGCCTGGGCCAGATGAACCTGCACGGCTACCTCGCCCGCGAGCACGTGCACTACGGCAGCGCCGAGGGCATCGACTTCACGAACATCTACTTCTACTCGGTGCTCTTCCACGCGCTGCGCGCCTCGAACGAGATCGCCGTCGAGACCGGCACGACGTTCGAGGGCTTCGAGCGCTCCGCCTACGCCGACGGCAGCTTCTTCGACAAGTACACCGAGCAGGAGTGGGCGCCGGCCACCGAGCGCGTCGCGCGCCTGTTCGCGGACGCCGGCATCGCCATCCCCACGCAGGACGACTGGCGGGCGCTGAAGGCGTCCGTGATGGAGCACGGCATCTTCAACCAGAACCTGCAGGCCGTGCCGCCGACGGGCTCCATCAGCTACATCAACAACTCCACCTCCTCGATCCACCCGATCGCCTCCAAGATCGAGATCCGCAAGGAGGGCAAGCTCGGCCGCGTCTACTACCCGGCGCCGTTCATGACGAACGACAACCTGGAGTACTACGAGGACGCCTACGAGATCGGTCCCGAGAAGATCATCGACACCTACGCGGCGGCCACCCAGCACGTCGACCAGGGCCTGTCGCTGACGCTGTTCTTCAAGGACACGGCGACCACGCGCGACGTCAACCGCGCGCAGATCTACGCGTGGCGCAAGGGGATCAAGACGATCTACTACGTGCGCATCCGCCAGATGGCGCTGGAGGGCACCGAGGTCGAGGGTTGCGTCAGCTGCATGCTCTGACGAGCGGCACGACGGCGGCGCGGGACCAGGCACGAGGGACGAAGGACGAGATGGTGGAGAAGCTCAAGCTCATCGATCGCGTGAACGCGATCAACTGGAACCGCGTGCCGGACGAGAAGGACCTCGAGGTCTGGAACCGTCTGACCAGCAACTTCTGGTTGCCGGAGAAGGTGCCGCTGTCCAACGACGTGCAGTCGTGGGCGCGGCTGTCGGACGCCGAGCGCACCCTGACGATGCGGGTGTTCACGGGTCTGACCCTGCTGGACACGATCCAGGGCACGGTCGGCGCCGTCTCCCTCATCCCGGACGCGCTGACCCCGCACGAGGAGGCCGTCTACACGAACATCGCGTTCATGGAGTCGGTGCACGCCCGCAGCTACTCCTCGATCTTCTCCACCCTCGCCTCCACCCAGGCGATCGACGAGGCCTTCACCTGGTCGGAGGAGAACGAGGCCCTGCAGCGCAAGGCGTCGATCGTGCTGGAGTACTACCACGGCGACGACCCGCTGAAGCGGAAGGTGGCCTCCACGCTGCTGGAGTCCTTCCTCTTCTACTCCGGCTTCTTCCTGCCGATGCACTTCTCGTCCCGGGCGCAGCTGACGAACACCGCCGACCTCATCCGGCTCATCATCCGCGACGAGGCCGTGCACGGGTACTACATCGGCTACAAGTTCCAGCGCGGGCTGGAGCGGGTCGACCAGGCCAAGCGGGACGAGATCAAGGACTACACCTTCGACCTGCTGTTCGAGCTGTACGACAACGAGTGCAAGTACACCGCCGACCTGTACGACAACGTCGGGCTCACCGAGGACGTCAAGACGTTCCTGCACTACAACGCGAACAAGGCGCTCATGAACCTCGGCTACGAGGGCATGTTCCCGGCGGACACGGCGAAGGTCGACCCCGCCATCCTGTCCGCGCTGTCGCCGAACGCGGACGAGAACCACGACTTCTTCTCCGGCTCCGGCTCCAGCTACGTCATCGGCAAGGCCGTGGCCACCGAGGACGAGGACTGGGAGTTCTGATCTGCTCCGCGGGCCCGTCGTGACCACACCCGACGGGCCCGCGGAGCGCACGTGGGGAA
>NZ_JALBVB010000028.1:26880-45508 GCF_022669155.1 Kineococcus sp. TRM81007
GCGCCGGGGCCGGCCCCTTCCCCACGTGCCGCGACCCGCTCCGACTACCGCTCCGCGCCGCCGCGGCGCACCATGGAGGTGCCGGGGCCTCGCCGTCGCGGCCGGCAGGGCCGCGCGAGGGCGTCGGCGGCCGCCGCCGAGGGGGAGACGTGAGCAGTCCAGACGCCAACAGCACGATCGTCGTGGGGGTCGCCGAGGAGGGTGCCTCCGGGGCGGCGGTGCGCTGGGCGGTCGACGAGGCCGCCGTCCGGGGCGCGCAGGTGCACCTGGTGCACGCCGTCCCGCACGAGGTGCCGTACGCGGTGCCGCAGGTCCTGGGGGTGCACGCCCCCGCAGCACCGCTGCCGGCCGATCCGCCCGGTCACCCGCGGGAACCGGACGTCGCGCTGCGCCGGGCCGCCGAGCAGGTGCGCGCCGCGTCCCCCGGCCAGCCGGTGCGTTCCAGCGCGGTGCGCGGCACGGCGCGCGAGGTCCTGCTGCGGGTGGCCGCGGACGCGGCCGCCGTCGTGACCGGTCCGGGACGCACCGCCGTCTTCCTCGCCGAGCACGCCCCGTGCCCGGTCGTCGTGGTCGGCGAGGACGCGCCTGCCGGGGCCCGCGGTGTCGTCGTCGGCTTCGACGTCTCCCCGGCGGCCACCGCGGCCCTCGAGGTCGCCGCCGCCGAGGCGGCCCTGCGCGGCGAGCCGCTGCGCGTGGTCCACACCACCCACCTGCCGGGCGGACACCTGGCCGTGACGGATCCCGAGGCGCACCGGGCGGCCCGGCGTCGGGCCCGTGCGCGCGTGCGCGCCGCCGTCGAGCGGGCCGCCGAGGTGGTCCGGCGCCGGCAC
Organism: Kineococcus sp. TRM81007; assembly: GCF_022669155.1. GTDB lineage: Bacteria > Actinomycetota > Actinomycetes > Actinomycetales > Kineococcaceae > Kineococcus. The sequence continues at coordinate 27,711 of NZ_JALBVB010000028.1, forward strand.
GACGTCGAGGTGGAGGTCGTCGTGGTGACGGACTCCTTCGCCTCGGACGTGCTGGTGGAGAGGTCGCGCCGCGCCCGGCTGCTCGTCGTCGGTGCCCACGAGCGCACCACGTTCGCGGTGACGCTGCGCGGCTCGACCGAGCGGTCGGTGCTGCACCGCGCGCACGTGCCCGTCGTCGTCGTGCCGGTGCCGCCGCGGGTGGTCGACGTGCGCCGCGCGCCGGCGGCGGAGCTGGCCGGCACGGCCTGAGCCGAGCGCCGCCCGCCCCGGCCCCCGGGGACGGGGGCCCCGACCTCGGTCCCTGTCCCCGGGGCCGCACCGGGAGGAGGCTGGTGGCAGCCGGGGGTCCGGTGGTTCCCGATCGGGACGGAGGCGCAGCGGTGAGCAGCTCGGGCGGCAGGGTCGTGGTGGGGGTCGAGGAGGTCGGGACCGCTGCGGCGGCCCTGCGGTGGGCGGCCGCGGAGGCGCGGCGGCGGGGTGCGGCGCTGCACCTCGTGCGGGCGGTGCCGTACCCGGTGGCCGCGGACGCGGCGACGGCGTGGGTGGTCGCGGGGATCCTGGAGGACCTCGAGGCGGCGGCCCGCGCGGTCCTGGAGGACGCGGCCGCGCTCGTGCGCGCGGAGGCGCCGGACGTCGACGTCGCGGCGGCCGTCGAGCGCGGTGGGCCCCGCCCGGTGCTGCTGCGCGCGGCCGAGGGCGCGGCGGTGGTGGTGAGCGGATCGCGCCGGCAGCACGCCCGCCGGTGGTCCGTACCCGGTCTGCGGCTGGGCTCGACGAGCCTGTTCCTGGCCGCGCACGCCCCCTGCCCGACGGCCGTGGTCGCCGAGGAGGCGCCCGCCGGCGCCCGGGGCGTCGTCGTCGGCTTCGACGGCTCGGTCGAGGCCGCCGCCGCGCTGGAGGTGGCCGCCGCCGAGGCGGAGGCGCTGGGGGAGGAGCTGCGCGTCGTGCACGCCGTGCACCTGCAGCTGGACCCGTCCCTCGCCCTCGAGCCGGGCCTGTGCGAGCAGCTGCGCCGGGACGCCGTGCAGCGGGCCCGCGAGGTCGTGCGCGCGGCGGTCGGGGAGGTCGGTGCCCGTCACCCGGTGCCGGTGGAGCAGGTCGTCGTGGCTGACGCCTTCGCCTCGGACGCCCTGCTCGACGCCGCCCGCGGAGCGCGCCTGCTCGTCGTCGGCTCGCGCGGGCACGGGGCGTTCCTGCGCGCGCTGCTGGGTTCGACGAGCCACGCGGTGCTGCAGCGGGCGCAGGTGCCCGTGCTCGTGGTGCCGGACCCCGAGCGCGCCCGCGCGCACCGGCGCGAGGACGGCCTGGCGTCGGCCGCGGGCTGACGCGCCCGGCCCCCGCTCCCGCCCGGTGCGCGGCCGGGGGACCGGTCAGCCCGCACCGGGGCGGTGCGCCTCCAGCGCCGCGGTCATGTCGCCGAGGAACCGGCGGACCACGTCCAGCTCGGCGTCGTCGTAGCGGGCCATCAGCTCGTCGCTGCGCCGGCCGAGGGGCCCGAAGAACTCCACGGCGACGGCGGCGCCGTGCTCGCCGAAGCGCAGGTGCACCTTGCGGCGGTCGGCGGTGTCGCGCTCGCGGCGCAGGTGCCCGGCGCGCTCCAGGCGGTCCACGACGCCGGTGGCCGCGCCGGAGGTGAGGCCGAGGGCGGTGGCGAGCTCGCCGGTGGTCATGGGGTCGCCCTCGCCCTCGCGGCGCATGACGTGCAGCAGGGCGCGCATGTCGGTGGGGTGCAGCCCGCGGCTGCCGGCGAAGTCGTCCGCGACGCGCTGCCCCTGGACGCCCAGGTCGCGCACCAGGTCGAGCACCTCGGCCTGCAGGCGCTCGCGCGGGGTCTCGCGCCGCCGGTACATGCGGGCGGCGGCGGGTTCGGGCGTGGTGCTGCTCATCGGTTTGCCAGCCTACCTCACGGCTGCTAGACATCTCAGTCACTGAACCTTTCTGCCGATGAGGTGTTTTGTGCCCGAGCAGTCCCTCGTCGCCCGAACCGTCGGGCGCGTCGTCACCGGCCGCGTCACCGCCTGGCTCGTCCTGCTGGCCGCCTTGCTGGCGGCCGGTGCCGTGGCCGTCGGCAAGGGCGAGGCGCCGCCCTCCCAGGCCGGCGGCACGCGCCTGCCCGACTCCGCCGAGTCCGCCCGGGTGGCGCAGCTGCTGGAGGAGTTCCCGGGGGAGGAGAGCGCCCCCGCGCTGGTGGTGTGGACCCGCGAGGACGGCGGGGCGCTCACCGGCGCCGACACCGGCGCCGCGGCCGCCGCGGTGCAGCGGCTGAACCCCCTCGCCGTCGGCGGGCAGGCCTCCGGGCCGATCCCCTCCGAGGACGGTCGGGCCCTGCTCGCCGTCGTGCCGCTGCCGGCCGGCACCAGCGACGAGGAGACCGCGCAGGCCGTGGGCGACGTGCGTGCCGCCTCCCGCGCGGACCTTCCCGAGGGCCTGCGCGCCCAGGTCACCGGTGGTCCGGCCTTCGGCGTGGACATCGCCGACTCCTTCTCCGGCGCCAACACCCGCCTGCTGCTCGTCACCGCCGGCGTCGTCGCCCTGCTGCTGCTGGTGACCTACCGCAGCCCCGTGCTGTGGCTGGTGCCGCTGGCCGTGGTGGGCATCGGCGACCAGACGGCCGCCGGCCTGCTGACGGTCGTGGACCGCGTCGGGGGCACCCCGGCCGACCCCTCCAGCACCGGCATCACCAGCGTCCTGGTCTTCGGCGCCGGCACCAACTACGCGCTGCTGCTCATCGCCCGCTACCGCGAGGAGCTGCGCCGCACCCCCGACCGGCGCCTGGCCATGCGCCGCGCCCTGGCCGGTGCCGGCCCGGCGATCCTGGCCAGCGCCTGCACCGTCGTCCTCGCGGTGCTCACGCTGCTCGCGGCGGTCCTGCCCTCCAACCGCTCCCTGGGCATCGACGTGGCCGTCGGCATCGTCGTGGCCGGGGTGTTCGGCCTGCTCGTGCTGCCCGCCGCGCTCGTGGTCTGCGGGCGCGGGCTGTTCTGGCCGTTCGTGCCGCGGGTGGGCTCGCAGGACACCTCCCGCACCGGCGGCTGGGCCCGGATCGCCGACCGCGTCGTGCGCCGCCCGTGGCCCGTCGTGGGGCTGTCGGTGCTGCTGCTGGCCGCGCTGGCCGCCGGCCTGGTCGGGGTGCAGCAGGGCCTGTCGCGCACCGAGCAGTTCCGCACCTCGGCCGAGGCCGTGGAGGGCGCCGAGACGCTCCAGGTGCACTACCCGGCGCAGGGCACCGAGCCGGCGCAGGTCGTCGCCGCCGCGGGCGCGGCCGGGCGGGTGCTCGCCGCCGCCTCCGCGGTCCCCGGCGCGGCCTCCGCGCAGGTCGTCGCCACCGCCGGCGACCTCGTGCGCATCGACGCCGCCATCGAGGCGGAACCCGGCTCAGCCGCCTCCCGCGCGACCGTCGAGCGGCTGCGCGAGGCGGTGGGCGCGGTGCCCGGTGCCGACGCCCTCGTCGGCGGCACCGAGGCCGAGGCCGCCGACGAGCGCGCCGCCGCCCAGCGCGACCTGCTCGTGGTCGGCCCCCTCGTCGTCGCCGTGGTCCTGGCGGTGCTGGTCGTCCTGCTGCGCGCGCTCCTGGGGCCCGTCCTGCTCGTGGTGACGGTGCTGGCCACCTACGCGGCGGCGCTCGGCGCCGGGAACCTGCTGTTCGAGAACGTCTTCGGCTTCCCCGCCCTGGACACCGGGGTGCCGCTGTTCTCGCTGCTGTTCCTGGTGGCCCTGGGGGTGGACTACAACATCTTCCTCGTCACCCGGGCGCGGGAGGAGGCGCTGACCGCCGGCACCCGCGACGGCATCCGCACGGCGGTCGCCGTCACCGGTGGCGTCATCACCAGCGCGGGCGTCCTGCTGGCCGCGGTGTTCACCGTCCTGGGGGTGCTGCCGCTCATCACGCTGACCCAGATCGGCGTCGTCGTCTGCATCGGCGTGCTGCTGGACACCCTGCTCGTGCGCACGCTGCTCGTCCCGGCGATCGTCTCGCTGCTCGGGGAGCGCTTCTGGTGGCCGGGCCGCGTGGCGCGGGCCGACGGCCCCCGGCACCGGGTGCCCGCGCCGTGAACGGGTGCGCGGGCGGACGGCTGCTCCTGGCCCCGCACCGCGTCGGTCAGCTCCCGGCCGCCCGCCGCAGCAGGTCGTCGATGCGCTCGGCGTGCGCGCCGCGCTAGTACACCCGTCCGCACGCCGCGCACCGGGAGAACTCGTCGTACGTGCGCCGGGTGCCGGCGGGCAGCTCCGCCGCCACCTCCTCCTTCGCCACCGCGCGCAGCGGCGACCCGCACGCGGTGCAGCGCGTCAGCGGAGCCAGGGCCGGGCGGAACCGGTCGAGGACGTCGGCGAGCTGCGCGTCCGCCCCGGCGCCGCGCACCAGCGCACCGCGCGGCAGGGCCCGGCGCAGCAGCAGGCCGCGGTCGGCGGTCAGCAGCACCCGGTCCTGCTCGCGCGCCCGCACCACCAGGTCGGGGTCGTCGGCGTGCGCGGACCACGCGGCGTCCAGGCCCAGCAGGCGCATCCGGCGGGCCAGGCTGCCCAGGTGCACGTCCAGCAGGAAACCCCCGGCCGGCACCGGTTGCGGCCGCGCGACGACCCCGGCGTGCAGCTCCGCGCCCGGGGGCAGCCGGTCGGCGGGGGAGGCGGGGGAGCCGTCCACCGCGAGCGCACCGACCTCGGTGAGCGGGACCCCCGCGGCCTGCACGACGTGCCCGGCCGTGGCGTGCTCCTCGTGCCGCACGAGCAGCCGGCCGGCGCGACGGGCGCGCGCGGGCAGCAGCGGCAGCAGGTCCGCGTGCACCGTCAGCGCGACGACCGGGCCACCCGGGTCCTCCGGCCGGTGAGCGGGCCCAGGCACCCGCCGCTCGTCAGCCGTCGACCTGCATGGAGTCGGGGATGCGGTCGCGGTCGTAGGTGATGGTCGTGTACCCGTGCGGCGCCGGGCGCCCGTCCGGGCCGAGGTTCACGAACACGATCTCCTCGATCGACAGGATGCTCTGCCGGGTGATCATGTTGCGGACCTCCGCGCGCATCGTCAGGGACGTGCGCCCGAACCGCACCGCGCGCAGGCCCATCTCGATGAGGTCGCCCTGGCGGGCGGAGGAGGCGAAGTTGATCTCCGAGATGTACTTGGTGACGACGCGGCCGTTGCCGAGCTGGAGGATCGCGTAGATGGCGGCCTCCTCGTCGATCCAGCGCAGCAGGCTGCCGCCGAAGAGGGTGCCGTTGGCGTTGAGGTCCTCCGGTCGCACCCACTTGCGCGTCCTGAAGTTCACGCTCCGCGGGTGGGCCGGGTCGGGGTCCAGGATGTGCTCTTGACCTGACACGCCCTCAGCGTAGGACGGAGGGGTGCCCCGGCCCCCGCCGGGCGGGCGCCGGCACCGGGGGAGGCGCCTGGACTCTGACGTGGCGTGAAGGTACGGTTCCGGGAGGATCGTCGTGCCGTCGACGCGCCCCTCGGTGCTCCGGTGCGGCCCCACGGACGAACCGGCGCAGCGGTGCGCCCCGGTGGAGATCGACCTCAGACCCGCCCACCAGGGGTGCGCTGCGGCGGGCCCCGTGAGCACGAACGGAAGCACCCTTGACCAACCCCGAGCAGATGACCGCGCCCGCCCCCGCGCGGCGCGCCCCGAGGCCGGGCAGGCCGGCGTGGCTCGCCTCCCCGAAGGTGCTGCGCACCGAGGTCCTGGCCGGTCTCGTCGTCGCCCTCGCGCTGATCCCCGAGGCGATCTCCTTCTCCATCATCGCCGGGGTCGACCCGCGCGTGGGGCTGTTCGCCTCCTTCACCATGGCCGTCTCCATCGCCTTCCTGGGCGGGCGCCCGGCGATGATCTCCGCGGCCACCGGCGCGGTGGCCCTGGTCATCGCACCCCTGGTGCGCGAGCACGGCCTGGACCACCTCATCGCCGCCGTCATCCTCGCCGGCGTCTTCCAGGTGGTCCTCGGGCTGCTGGGGGTGGCGCGGCTGATGCGGTTCATCCCGCGCAGCGTCATGGTCGGCTTCGTCAACGCCCTGGCCATCCTCATCTTCACCGCGCAGCTGCCGTACCTGCGCGACGTGCCGTGGGTCGTCTACCCGATGGTGGCGATCGGCATCGCCATCATGGTGCTCCTGCCCAGGGCCACCACCGTGGTCCCCGCGCCGCTGGTCGCCATCGTGCTGCTGACCCTGGCGGTGGTGGTGAGCGGTCTGCTCGTGCCGGACGTGGGCGACCAGGGGGCACTGCCCGAGACGCTGCCCACCCTGTTGTTCCCGGACGTGCCGCTGACGTACGAGACGCTGCGGATCATCGCCCCCTACGCCCTGGGGGTGGCGCTGGTGGGGCTGATGGAATCGCTCATGACGGCCAAGCTCGTCGACGACATCACCGACACCCGCTCGCACAAGACCCGCGAGGCGTGGGGCCAGGGCGCGGCCAACGTCATCACCGGCTTCTTCGGCGGCATGGGCGGTTGCGCCATGATCGGCCAGACGATGATCAACGTGCGCTCCGGCGCCCGCACGAGGCTCTCGACGTTCCTGGCCGGGTTCTTCCTGCTGATCCTCGTCGTCGGCCTGGGCGACGTCGTCGCGATCATCCCGATGGCCGCCCTGGTCGCCGTGATGATCATGGTGTCGGTCGGCACGTTCGACTGGCACTCGGTGCGGCTGAACACGCTGCGGCGCATGCCCAAGAGCGAGACCACCGTCATGGTCGTGACCGTCGCCGTGGTGGTCGCCACGCACAACCTGGCCATCGGCGTGGTCGTGGGCGTGCTGGTCGCCGCGCTGCTGTTCGCCCGGCGGGTCGCGCACCTGGTGCAGGTGGAGGGGACCCTGGAGCAGGGCGGGGCCGTGCGCCGCTACCGGGTCGAGGGTGCGCTGTTCTTCGCCTCCTCCAACGACCTCGTCTACCAGTTCGACTACGCCGAGGACCCGGACGAGGTGGTCATCGACCTGTCGGCCGCGCACGTGTGGGACGCCTCCACCGTCGCCGCGCTGGACGCGATCACCACGAAGTACGCCGCCAAGGGCAAGCACGCCACGATCGTGGGGCTGAACGAGGCCAGCGCCGAGCGCTACGAGCGCCTGGCCGGGCACCTCGGCGGCGGCCACTGACCGGCGGGCGGGTCCGGGCGGGGGCGGGTCAGGCCGGGTCCTGACCGCCCTTCCGCTCGCCCTTCCGCTCGACGAGGTAGGTGTGCCCGTCGACGGTCACGCGCTCCCACTGCGCGTACCCGCTGCGCGCCTCCTCGTCGGTGCGCGGCCCGCGCGGCGGGCCCTCGTGCGTCGAGACCTGCGCCGGGCCGCTGAACGAGAAGAAGGCGTCCAGCACCAGGTCGACCCAGCGGTTCTTCGAGCGCGGCCGCTGCAGGTCCCTGGGCAGGCCGTCGGTGTCGTCGAAGGGCATCGCGGTCCCCACCTCGGTCGTCCGTCGGGCAACTCCTCGCGCGCCGGCCACCGTACCCTCGGGCCGTGAACCCCACCGCCGACCACCCGGACCAGCTGACGGCGAGCACCACCGGACGGGGCCGCGTCGGCGTGCTCCTCCCGCGCGACCTCGCCGCCGCGCAGGTGCTGCCCTTCGCGCGCCGCGCCGACGAGCTCGGGTTCGACGAGCTGTGGGTCGTGGAGGACCTCGGCTTCCGCGGCGGGATCGCGCAGGCCACCGCGGTCCTCGCCGCCACCTCCCGCCTGCGCGTCGGCATCGGCGTCCTGCCGGCCGGTGCCCGCAACGTCGCGTTCACCGCGATGGAGGTCGCCACCCTCGCCCAGCTGTTCCCCGGGCGCCTCGACGTCGGCCTCGGGCACGGGATGCCCGCGTGGATGCGCTCGGTGGGGCAGTGGCCCGCCAGCCCGCTCGCACTGCTGGAGGCGCAGTTCGGTGCCCTCGCGAGCCTGCTGCGCGGCGAGGTCGCCGACACCGCCGCCCCCGCCGGCCCGGTGCGGCTGGACGCGGTGCGCCTGGACCCCTCGGCCGCCCCCGAGCACGTCCCGCCGCTGCTGGCGGGGGTGCGCGGGCCGCGCTCGCTGGCCCTGGCCGGCCGCGTCGCCGACGGCACCGTCCTGGCCGAACCGGTCACCCCCGAGTACGTGCGCGCCGCGCTCGGGCAGGTCGCCGCCACCGGGCCGCACCGCGTCGTCGCCTACAACGCCGCCGCCGTCCACCCCGACGAGGCGCTCGCCCTCGACGCGGCCCGCCCCGGGCTGGAGTGGATCGGCGAGCCCGACTGGGCCCCGCACCTGGCGCCGCTGCCGTTCGCCGCGGACCTGGCGGCGCTGCGCCGCGACTGCGGCAGCCGGGAGGAGTTCGCCCGCCGCCTGCCCGACGAGTGGGTCCACCGGCTCGCCGTCACCGGCACCCCGCAGCAGGCGCGCACGCGCCTGGGGGAGCTCTTCGCCGCCGGCGTCACCAGCGCCGTGCTCATCCCCACCGGGGGCGACCCGCTGCGCTCGCTGGAGCACCTCGCCGCGGTGCTCTGAGCCCTCCCGGGGCGGGGTGGGCGCACCCGCCCCGCCCCGCGACCCCCGTCCGAGGGGTGTCGCCTTGACCGCCGCACCGCGCGGGCGCATCATCCGGGGACCAGCACGGCACCCCCGGGAACGGTGGTGCGGACCGAGGAGCAGCCGATGACGTCTGCCGAGGTGTCGACGACGACGCCGAGCGACCCCGCCACGCCGACCACCGGTGCCCCGGCGCCGGGGGACCGCACCGCGCAGCCCCTCGTCGTCTCCAGCCGCCCCCCCGAGGTCCCGCCGGCCACCTCCGGCAACCTCAGCGACCTCGTCGTCGACTGGGAGCGCGCGGACCCGGGCGCGGTCTGCTTCAGCCGCAAGGACGCCACCGGCTCCTGGGCCGACGTGAGCGTCGCGGAGTTCGCCGCGACGGCGCGCGCCGTCGCCAAGGGCCTCGTCGCGGCCGGCGTGCGCCCCGGCGACCGGGTGGGGCTGATGTCCCGCACCCGCTACGAGTGGACCGTCGTCGACGCCGCCTGCTGGTTCGCCGGCGCCGTCGTCGTGCCCGTGTACGACACGTCCTCGCCCGAGCAGGTGGCGTGGATCCTGTCCGACTCCGCCGCGGTGGCCTGCGTGGTGGAGAGCACCGAGCACGCGCAGCTCCTGGCGGGCGTGCGCGGGGAGGTCCCCTCCCTGGTGCACGCGTGGACCCTGGACACCGGTGGCCTGGAGGAGCTGACCGCCGCCGGGCGCGCGGTCGGCGACGACGCCCTGGAGGCCGCCCGCACCACCGCCGGCCCGGCGGACACCGCCACGATCGTCTACACCTCCGGCTCCACCGGCCGCCCCAAGGGCTGCGTGCTCACCCACGCCAACTTCGTCGACCTGTCCCGCAACGCGCACGCCGTCATGCCGGACATGCTCGACGAACCCGGCGCCCGCACCCTGCTGTTCATCCCGCTGGCGCACGTGCTGGCCCGGTTCGTGGAGACGCTGTGCCTGTCGGCCCGGGTGCCGATGGGTTTCGCTCCCGACACCCGCGAACTGCTCGCCGACCTGCAGGGCTTCCGCCCCACGTTCGTCCTCGCCGTCCCGCGCGTGTTCCAGAAGGTGCACGCCGCCGCCCAGCACAAGGCCGCCACCGGCGGCAAGCTGCGCGTGGCGCTGTTCGCGCGCGCCGAGGCGACGGCCGTGGCGTACTCGCGCTCCCTGGACACCGGCGGGCCCGGGCCGGCGCTGCGGGCGCGGCACGCGCTGTTCGACCGCCTCGTGTACTCCAAGCTGCGCACCACCCTGGGCGGACGCCTCACCCGCGCCGTCTCCGGCGGCGCGTCGCTGGGGGAGCACCTGGGGCACTTCTTCCGCGGCGCCGGGATCACCGTGTTCGAGGGCTGGGGCCTGACCGAGACGGCGGCCCCGGCGTGCGTCACCCGCCCGGGCGAGGTGCGCATCGGCACCGTCGGCGCGCCGCTGCCCGGCACCGACGTGGCGATCGCCGAGGACGGCGAGATCCTCTGCCGCGGCATCGGCGTCTTCCGCGAGTACCTCGACCGCCCCGAGGAGACCGCGGAGGCGTTCCGCGACGGCTGGTTCCGCACCGGCGACCTCGGCAGCCTGGACGCGGCGGGGAACCTGACGATCACCGGTCGCGCCAAGGAGATCATCGTCACCTCCGCCGGCAAGAACATCGCCCCGGCGGTGCTGGAGGACCGCCTGCGCGCCCATCCGCTGATCTCGCAGGCCGTCGTCGTCGGCGACGGGCGGGCCTACGTGGGCTGCCTGCTCACCCTGGACCCGCAGGCGCTGGACGCCTGGGGGCAGCTGCACGGGCGCGCGGGCCTGACGGTGGCGGCGGCCCGGCAGGACCCGGCCGTGCTCGCGGAGCTGCAGGGGGCGGTGGACCACGCGAACGCCGCCGTCAGCCGCGCCGAGTCGATCCGCCGGTTCCGCGTCCTGGGCGAGGACTTCACCGTGGAGAACGACTGCCTCACGCCGAGCCTGAAGATGCGCCGCGCCGAGGTGCTGCGCGTCTTCGCCGCGGACGCCGAGGCGCTGTACGCCTGAGCGGTCACCCCGGCGGCCACCCCGGCGGCCACCCCGGCGGCCACCCCGGCGGCCAGCTGGGGCTCAGCAGCGCGGCGCCCGGCGCGGCAGCAGCAGGCGGTGCCCCAGCGCCAGCAGGGTGCGGCGCAGCTCCTCGTCGTCCACGTCCGCGCACGCGGGGTCGTGCAGGGGACCGACCAGGCCCGTCAGGAACAGGCTGACGGTGACGCGCTCGGCGGCCCCGGGGTCCGGGCCGGCGAGCAGCGCCACCAGCTCGTCGCCCACGCGCCGCAGCAGCGGGTGCTCGCCCAGCAGGTGGGCGACGGTGGGGTCGCTGACCAGGACGACGTACAGCCCGCGACCGCGCACGACCACGTCGACCAGACCGGTCAGGACCGCCTCCACCTGCGCGCGCCGCCCCCGCCGCACCGCCGCGGCCTCCAGCACCCGCAGCAGCTCCTCGAGGAAGGGGCGGACCACCCCGAGCACCAGCTCGTCCTTGGTCTTGTAGCGGTAGTAGAGCGCGGCCTTCGTGACGCCCAGCTCGTCGGCGATCATCTGCAGGGACGTTCCGCTGGTGCCGTGCTGCGCGAACAGCCGCAGCGCGGCCTCGTGCAGCCGGGCGGGATCGGTGACCGACCGGCGCTCGCCGGCGCCCGCCGCGGAACCCGCTGCCGTCATGGTCCTCCCGCTCATCGGGCCGCCCCGCGAGGCGGTCGCCTACCCGTCCACCGTACCCGTCGCACCGTCCCGGAACTTGCCGATCGGCCAACCGGCTCCTAGCCGTACGACCAACGGGTGACTTGTCGGCCCCGGAGTCCGGGGTTACCTTCAGGACGCCGGTCCGTTAGCCGATCGGCTATCCAGCAGGCCGCCACCGGCGTCGGCGTGCGCCCAGCCCACCGCGCCGAGGAGTCCCCATGGCCACCCTGCTGCACCGCCTCGGGCGGTTCAGCGCCCGCCGACGCCGGCTGGTGCTGTCCGTCTGGGCCCTGCTGCTCGCCGTGATCGCCGCCCTGGCGGTGGGGCTGGAGCGGACCGCCGCCGAGGACACGGGGTTCTCCATCCCCGGCACCCAGGCCAGCGAGGGTCTGGACGTGATCTCCGAGGAGTTCTCCGGCGCCGGCGCGGACGCCGCCACCGCCACCGTCGTCCTCCAGGCACCGGACGGGCAGACCCTCACCGGCGAGAACGCCCCCGCCCTGCAGGAGCTGCTGGAGCGGTTGCGCGGCATCGACGGCGTCGTCTCGGTGACCGACCCGCTGGCCCCCGAGAGCCCGCGCGTCTCGGCCGACCAGACCATCGCCGCCGCGACCGTCACCTTCGACGGCGCCGTCGGCGAGGTCGGCGAGGCGACGACGGAGGCGTTCGAGGACGCCACCGACGACGACCTGGACGCCGCCGGCGGCCAGGTGCGGGTGGAGGTCACCTCCCAGCTCTTCACCGGCGAGCCGGTCGGCCACACCAGTGAGGCGATCGGCGTGGCCGTCGCCCTCGTCGTCCTCGTCCTCACCTACGGCTCGCTCGTGGCGGCCGGGGCGAACCTGCTGACCGCCGCCGTCGGCGTCGGCGTCGGCGTTCTCGGCATCACCGCCCTCAGCAAGGTCGTCTCCCTGTCGTCCACCACCCCGGCGCTGGCCTCGATGCTCGGCCTGGCCGTCGGCATCGACTACGCCCTGTTCGTCTTCGCCCGCACCCGCAGCGAGCTGCGCCGCGGCGCCACGGTCGAGCAGGCCGTGGCCAAGGCCACCGGCACCGCCGGCACCGCCGTCGTCTTCGCCGGCACCACCGTGGTCATCGCCCTCGTCGGGCTCGCGGTGGTCGACATCCCGTTCCTCACCGAGATGGGCGTCGCCGCCGCCGCCACCGTCGCCGTCGCCGTGCTCATCGCGCTCACCGCCGTGCCCGCCCTGCTGGCCGTCATGGGCCGCAAGGTGCTGCCGAAGAAGGAGCGGGGCCTGGACCCGGCCGCCCTCGCCGCCCACGCCGCCGCCCACGCCCACGACGACGAGACCGCGGCCGAGGAGGCGCTCGCCGGCCCCGGCCCGCTGGGCCGCTGGGCCCGCGGCGTCACCCGCCACCCCGTCATCGCCCTGCTGGCCGCGGTCGTCGCCGTGGGCACCGTCGCGATCCCGGTGGCGAGCATGCGCACCGCGCTGCCGTCGGCGGAGAACCAGGACCCGGCCAGCTCCGCGCGGCAGGCCTACGACCTGCTCGTGCAGGGCTTCGGCGAGGGCTCGCAGGCGACCCTGCTCGTCGTCGTCGACGGCGAGGACGGCGCGAGCGCCGAGACCGTGGCCGCCGCGGCCGGCACCGTCGCCCAGGAGGTCCAGGGCCTGGACGACGTGGTCGCCGTCCTGCCGCCGGCGCCCTCCGCCGACGGCACCGCCCAGCTCATCACCGTCGTCCCCGGCAGCGGCCCGACCGACGAGGCCACCAGCGACCTGGTGCGCGCCATCCGCGACGCCACCGGCGACGTCGACGGCGCCCGCGTCCTGGTGACCGGCCAGACCGCCCTGGACATCGACGTCACCGACGCCCTGAACGACGCCCTGCCGGTGTACATCGCCGTCATCGTCGTGCTGGCCCTGGTGCTGCTGGTGATGCTGTTCCGCTCGATCGCGGTGCCGCTGATGGCCACCGCCGGGTTCCTGCTCTCCCTGGGCGCGTCCCTCGGCTCCGTCGTGGCGATCTACCAGTGGGGGTGGCTGGCCGACGTCTTCCAGGTCGCCCAGCCGGCGCCGCTGCTGAGCTTCATGCCCGTGCTCGTCGTCGGGATCCTGTTCGGCCTGGCGATGGACTACCAGATGTTCCTCGTCTCGGCGATCCACGAGGCCCACGCGCACGGGCAGAGCCCGAAGCGCGCGGTGCTGGCCGGGTTCCGCCAGTCCGCCCCCGTCGTCGTGGCCGCGGCCCTCATCATGAGCGGCGTCTTCGTCGGCTTCGCCACCAGCGGGGACGCGATCATCGGTTCCATCGGCACCGCCCTGACCGTGGGCGTGCTCGCCGACGCCCTCGTCGTCCGCATGGTGATCATGCCGGCGGCCCTGACCCTGCTCGGTGAGAGGGCGTGGTGGATGCCGCGCTGGATGGAGCGGGTCGTGCCGGACGTCGACGCCGAGGGCCGCGGCCTGGAGGCCGCGCTGGCGGAGGAGGGGGCCCGCGGCGCCGAGCCGCCCGCGCAGGAGCCCGTGCAGGAGCCCGCGGAGGCACCCGCCGCGGTCGTGCCCCGTCCGCGCCCCGAGCGGGCAGCGCCGGTGGACGGCACGGGCCTGGCGGTCCGCGGCACCCTCACCGGGGCCGGGGGGCGGGCGCTGCCCGGCGCGGCCGTGACGCTCACCGACCAGGTCGGCCGGGAGGTCGCCCGCGCCACTACCGGTGAGGACGGCCGCTACCACCTGCCCGTGGACGTCGGCGGCACCTACCTGCTCATCGCCGCGGCCCCCGCCGCCAAGCCCGCCGCCGCCCTGGTGGCCGTGGCCGACGCACCCGTCGAGCGCGACGTGCAGCTGGCCGGGACCGCCTCCCTCACCGGGTGGGTGCGGGCCGCATCCCGCGGGGACCTGGCGCAACCCGTGAGCGGGGCCGTGCTGACCCTCGTCGACGTGCGCGGCGAGGTCGTGGCCACCACGCGCAGCGAGGAGGGCGGTTTCTACCGGCTGCTGGACCTGCCCGGCGGCGACTACGTCCTCAGCGTGCTCGCCGACGAGCAGCGGCCCGTGGCGCAGAACGTCCAGCTGCCCGGCGGTGCCGCGCTGACCCACGAGGTCCTGCTCACCGCCGGCGCGCGGTTGACCGGCACCGTGCTCACCGGTGACGGCCTGCCCGTGCCGGAGATCGCCCTGACGCTCACGGACGCGGCCGGCGGGGTCGTGGGGGGCACGACCACCGACGCGGACGGCGGGTTCTGCTTCGAGGACCTCGCCACCGGCCGCTACACCCTCACCGCCACCGGGTACGCCCCGATCGCCACCGGTGTGGAGGTCGTCGAGGGGCGGGCGTCCGTCGTCGACGTGCAGCTGGGGACGCCGGTGCCCTGACCGCCCGCCGCAGGTCCGCTGTCTCCGGTGGGACTCCCCGGTGGACTTCTCCCGGTGCGCTCCCTAGCGTCGCGGCATGGAGCAACGAAAGCTCGGCAACCGCGCCGTCTCGGCCGTCGGCCTCGGGGCGATGCCCCTGTCCATCGAGGGTCGCCCCGACGAGGAACGGGCGATCGCCACCGTCCACGCGGCCCTCGACGCCGGCACCACCCTCATCGACACCGCCGACGCCTACCACCGCGACGCCGGCGAGGTCGGCCACAACGAGGAGCTCGTCGCCCGCGCCCTGGCCGGCTGGGGCGGCGACACCTCGCAGGTCCTGGTCGCCACCAAGGGCGGCAGCCTGCGCCCCGGCGACGGCACCTGGTACCAGGACGGCCGCCCCGAGCACCTGGCGCAGGCCGCCAGGGCGTCCGCGAAGCGCCTCGGCGTCGAGGCGATCGGCCTCTACCAGTTCCACCGCCCCGACCCGCGGGTCCCCTACGCGGAGTCGGTCGGTGCGCTGCGCGACCTGCTCGACGAGGGCGTCATCGAGATGGCCGGCATCTCCAACGCGAGCGTCGCGCAGATCGACGAGGCGAACGACGTCCTCGGCGGTCGCCTGGCCTCGGTGCAGAACCAGTTCTCGCCCGCGTTCCGCTCCAGCATGGGGGAGCTGGAGCACTGCGCCCGCCTGGGGATCGCGTTCCTGCCGTGGAGCCCGCTGGGCGGCATCAAGGACGCCGGTGAGCTCGGCAGCAGGCACGCGGCGTTCCAGCGTGTCGCCGACGCCCGCGGCGTCAGCGTCCAGCAGGTCGCCCTCGCCTGGGAACTCGCCCTCGCACCGGTCGTCGTGCCCATCCCGGGTTCCTCGCGCCCGCGGACCGCCACCGACTCCGCCCGCGCCGCCGAGCTGACGCTCAGCGCGGACGAGGTCGCCGAGCTGTCGGAGGCGTGAGCGTGAGGACCGTCCCCCTGGGAACCAGCGGCCTCGACGTGCCGAACGTCGTCCTCGGCCTCATGCGCATCGCCGACATGAGCGACGAGGACATCAGGACCCTGTGGTCCACGGCCCGCGACGCCGGCATCACGTTCATCGACCACGCCGACGTCTACGGCCGCGAGCTGCACCGCTGCGAGCGCCGCTGGGCCGAGGCCGTGCCGCTGAGCCCGTCCGAGCGCGACGCCGTCACGATCCAGACCAAGTGCGGCATCGTGCCCGACGGGCCGTACTTCGACTTCTCGTACGAGCACGTCGTGGAGTCGGTGAACGCCTCGCTGGAGGCGCTGCGCACCGACCGCGTCGACGTGCTGCTGCTGCACCGCCCCGACGCCCTCGTCGAACCCGACGAGGTGGCGCGCGCGTTCGACGAGCTGCACGAGGCCGGCAAGGTCCGCGCGTTCGGCGTCTCGAACCACACGCCCGGGCAGATCGAGCTGCTCAGGCGATCGGTGCGCCAGCCGCTCGTGGCGAACCAGCTGCAGCTGTCGATCACCCACGCACCCCTGGTGGCGCAGGGCGTCGCGGCGAACATGCAGGCGCTGGACCAGTCGGTCTCCCGCGACGCCGGGCTGCTCGACTACTGCCGCCTGAACGACATCACCGTGCAGGCGTGGTCGCCGTTCCAGTCGGGGTTCTTCACCGGGGTGTTCCTCGACAACCCCGAGTTCCCGGAGCTCAACGAGGTGCTGAACCGGCTGGCCGCGCAGTACGGCGTGCCGCCGCTGGCGATCGCCACCGCGTGGATCACCCGCCACCCCGCGGGCATGCAGGTGGTGCTGGGCACGACGAACCCCGAGCGGGTCGCCGCCGCCGCGCAGGGCTCGGACCTGCCGCTGACGCGCGCCGAGTGGTACGAGCTGTTCCGCGCCGCGGGGTACACCGTCCCGTGAGCGGCCGTCCCCCGTCCCGCCCGCGGGGCGGGGGACGCCCCCGGCCGGCTCAGTCGTCGCCGACGCCGGCGAGGTCCACCACCTTGCGCAGGCAGTGCTCCAGCAGGGGTTCGGGGAAGCCGTCGGCCAGCCGGTAGTACACGACCCGGCCCTCCTTGCGGCGGCTCACCAGGCCGGCCGTGCGCAGGACCCGCAGCGCGTAGCCGACGACGTCCTCGCTGACCCCCAGCGCGAGGGCGAGGTCACCCACGCACAGCTCCTCGACCAGGTCGAGCGCGTACAGCACCCGGGCGCGCGTGGGGTCGGTGACGAGGCTCAGGGCCGCGGTCAGCTGCGCCGTCTCGTCCGCCGAGGG
Organism: Kineococcus sp. TRM81007; assembly: GCF_022669155.1. GTDB lineage: Bacteria > Actinomycetota > Actinomycetes > Actinomycetales > Kineococcaceae > Kineococcus. The sequence goes on from NZ_JALBVB010000028.1 coordinate 44,440, forward strand.
CAGGCGTTCCCGCGCGCGCGCCACCCGTTCCGGGTCCACGGGGTGGGCGTGGGGCCGTCCGGGTCCGTCGTTGGCGGGGTCCACGCGCCCACGTTATCCGCAGCGCTCCGGGGGTACGCACCCGTGGTCCGGGCGCTCGGCGTGCGGGGAACTCCCTCCCGCACCTACCCTCGGACTCCGGACACCCGGACGGGTTTCCGGGAGTCCGTGGCCGCCGAGGAGGGGACGGCCCGCGCGGAGCGCGAGGACCGCGAACCTGAGGAGGACCCATGGGTGCGTACGCGGGCCCGCTGTCGATGCTGCTCGTCGCCCTCGCAGGGATCGGCGGCCTGCACCTCCTCGCACGGGTGACCGCGGTGGTCCCCGACCCCGTCCAGGACCTGCCGTTCCTGTCCGGCCACGACCCGACCGAGCACGCCCTCTCGCGCTTCCACGTGCGCTGGTACCCCGTGACGCTGGTGTTCCTGGCCTTCGACGTGGAGATGCTCTTCATGTACCCGTGGGCCGTCGTCGTCGCGGACGTGGGCGCCGGCGCCGTCGTGGAGATGTTCGTGTTCCTCGGCGTCCTGCTGGCCGGCGTGCTGTGGGCCTGGCGCGAGGGGGCGCTGCGGTGGGTCTGACGAGCTTCCTCTCCCGGCAGGCGGTGCGCCGCTGCCACGTCCTCCTCGTGGAGGTCCCCGGCCACCGCCGGGCGCGCGTGGCGCTCGAGCGGGCGATCGCCGCGCGCTCCTGGGTCCTGGCCGCTTCCCCCGCCGAGGCCGACGTGCTCGCGGTGTGCGGCCACCCCGGCCCCGGGGTGCAGGACGCCGTCGCCCGGCTGTGGGACCAGTTGCCCGGGCCGCGCACCCGCGTCGACGTGGTGGCGCCGGAAAGGGCGGACGCGGCCCTGGACGCCGCGGCCGCCGCGCTGCTCGACGACGACGTCCACCGCGAGGACGCCCGCACACGCTCCGACGCGGGTGCGCAGGACCACGAGGGCGTGGACCACGAGGGCATGGACCACGAGGGCGTGGACCACGAGGGCGTGGACCACGAGGGCGTGGACCACGAGGGCGTGGACCACGAGGGC
>NZ_JALBVB010000028.1:45569-76698 GCF_022669155.1 Kineococcus sp. TRM81007
TGGACCACGAGGGCGTGGACCACGAGGGCGTGGACCACGAGGGCGTGGACCACGAGGGCGTGGACCACGAGGGCATGGACCACGAGGGCATGGACATGCCGATGCCCGGCGGCATCGGCCTGGCGAGCGGGCAGGACGACCGCGACGGGCTGGAGATGGACGTCCTGCACGTGCCGCTGGGCCCGGTGCTGCCGCACTGGCCGGCGGGCCTGGTCCTCACCTGCACCCTGTCCGGCGACGTGGTCGTCGACGCCACCGCTGAGATCCTCGACGGCGGCGCCGACCACGACGGGACACCGCCGGAGGCGCTGAGCGACGACCCGCGCCGCGACGTCGTCGCCTCGCGCTGCGACGACGCGGCCGGCGTGCTGGCGCTCGCCGGGTGGGGTTCCGCCGCGGCCGAGGCGCTCGCTGTGCGGGACCGCTGCCTGGAGGGCGTCCCGCTGGAGGACTGCGCCACCGCGCTGCGGCGCCTCGCGCGCCGCGTCGAGCGTTCCCGGACGCTGCGCTGGTCGCTGCACGGCCTGGGCGTCCGCGAGGACCCGTCGGGCGCGGACGTGCTGGACCGCCTGCGGCACCGGTTGCGCGAGGCGCTGTCCGCCGCGGACCCCGCGGCCGGTGCCGCACCGGGCGGCTGCGCCGCCGTGCCGCCCGAGGACCTGCCGGACCTGGTGACGGGCCTGGACCTGGGCGCGGTGCGGCTGGTGGTGGCGAGCCTCGACGTCGACGCCGCCGCGCTGCGGTCCCGGCGGGAGGAGGACGCGCGTGCCTGACGTGGTCGAGGTGTCGCCGCTGTGGGCCGTCCCGGCGGCCCTGCTGGTGGTGCTGGTCGCGGCCTGGGCGGCGTGCCTGGACGCCGGGACGGGCCCCGGAGCAGTACCGGGGTTCACCGCCCCCGGCCGCGAGGTGGCGCGGCTGCTGCGGCAGCGCCGGCGCACCACCCTGGCCGCGGACCGGCTGCTGTGGCGGCTGGGCGGTGGTGGCCTGCTCGTGGCGGCGCTGCTGATGGTCGCCGTGGTGCCGCTGGGGCGCTGGACGCTGTCGGACCTCGGCGTGGGCGTCGTGTGGTTCAACGCGATGGACGTCCTGGTGTGGGCGCTGGTGTGGATGGCCGGGTGGGGGCCGAACAGCGCGCACGCACTGGTGGGCGGCTACCGGTTCCTGGCGCAGGCGCTGGCGTACGAGCTGCCGCTGATGTTCGCGCTGACCGCGCCCGCGGTGGCGGCGGGCAGCCTGCGCGTCGGGGACGTCGTCGCCGCCCAGCAGGACCTGTGGTTCGTGGTGTGGATGCCGGTGGCGTTCGTGGTGTTCTGCGGCTGCGTGGTGGCGTTCTCGGTGCGCGGGCCGTTCTCCTCGCCCACGGGCGCCGACGTCGCCGGGGGCGTGCTCGCGGAGGTCTCCGGCGTGGACCGATTGCTGCTGCTGGCCGGCCGCTACGCCCTGCTCGTGGCGGGTTCGGCGTTCGCCGTCGCCGCGTTCCTCGGCGGCGGGGCCGGCCCGTGGCTGCCGGGGTGGCTGTGGAGCCTGCTGAAGACGGTGGCCCTGGTGTCGGTGCTCGTGGCGGTGCGGGGGCGGTTCCCGCTGCTGCGCCCGGACCGGCTCGTGGAACTCGGCTGGGTGGTGGTGCTGCCGCTGACCCTGCTGCAGCTGCTCGTGGTGTCGATCGTCGCGGTGGCGGGGTGATGGGGATGGCTGCCTGGCTGGAAGCGGTGCTGTTCTGGGGTCTGGGGGTGGTCGCGGTCGCCGCGGGCGTCGCGGTGTTCCGCACGGACTCCATGGCGCGCGCCACGTACGCGCTCGCGCTGTCGTTCGTGGCCGTCGGCGCGCAGGTCCTGATGCTGAGCCTGGACTACGTCGGCGTCGTCACCGTCCTGATGATGGTCATGGAGATGGCCGTCATGGCCGTCTACATGGTGATGTTCATGGGGATGAACCCGGCGCTGATGCCGATGAGCATGGTGCACTCGAAGAAGACCGCGCTGGGCGTGGCGGCCGGCACCTTCGTCGCCCTGGCCGCGGGGGCGCTGCTGGTGCCGTGGCCGGAGCGGCGCGGGGCCCCGGCGGTCGACCTCACCGCCTCGCTGGGCGAGGCGGTGATGGGTTCGAAGATGCTGGTGATGCTGGTCGTCAGCCCCGTGCTGTTCGCCACGATCGTCTCTGCGCTCGTGCTGGCCAACCCGCGCGGCCGGTACCACCGCCTCGGGGACGACCTGCGCCGCCGCCCTGCCGACGACCCGCAGCGGGGAGGGGTGGGCCGGTGAGCCTCGAAGCCGTCCTCGTGGTCGCCGCGGCGCTGTTCGCCGTCGGGTTGTACGGCGCGATCTCCCAGCAGGTCGTCGTCATGGTGATGATGGGCCTGGAACTGATGATCAACGCGGTGATCCTCGCCGCGGCGGGCCTGTGGTGGTTCCTGGCGCCCTCCCCGGACGGGCACGTGCTGCTGCTGGTGGTCGTCGCGGCGATGACCGTGGAGATGGCGGCGGGTTTCGCCGTCGCCACGCTGCTGCACCGCTCGCGCGGCTCCGACACGACCGACACGGCCACGGACCTGGACCGGTGAGCACCGTGGACGTCACCACCGCGACCACCGCGACCACCGCGACCACCGCGAACGGTGCCGCCGGGTGGGCGCTGTGGGCGCTGGTCGCCCTGCCGGCGCTCACCGGTGCCCTGCTGTGCGCGGTCAGCGCGTTCGGGCAGCAGCGCGAGCGGCGCTGGGCGCCGGGTGCGGCCGTCGCGGTCCTGCTCGCCGAGTGCGCCCTGGCGGTGCTCGCGGCGGTGCAGCGGCCGTCGGTGTCGGCGGGTTTCCTGCCCTTCGCGCCGTTCGCCCTGGGCGTGGACGGCCTGGCCGCGCTCGTCGTGCCCACCGTCACCGCGGTCGCCCTCCTCGTCGCCGTGTTCGCCGCCGCCGACGTGGACGTCGCCCGGGGGCGCTTCCACGGGTTGCTGCTGCTGTTCGTCGCCGCGGTCGTGGTGACGGCCACCGCCACGACGCTGCCGGCGCTGCTGTTCGCGTGGGAGGTCATGGGCGCCACCTCGTACGCCCTCATCGGGTTCGCCTGGTGGCAGCGGCACCGGGTGGCGGCCGGGGACGCCGCGTTCCTCACCACGCGCTGCGCGGACCTGGGCCTGTACCTGGCGGTGGCCGCCGCCCTGGCCGGTGGGGGTGGCCTGGCGCTGTCGGACCTGCCGGAGGCGAGCGGGGGCTGGCGCGACGTGGTCGCCGCGGGGGTCCTCGTGGCGGCCCTCGGCAAGGCGGCGCAGTTGCCGTTCTCGTTCTGGCTCTCGCGCGCGATGGAGGGTCCCAGCCCGGTCAGCGCCCTGCTGCACTCCGCGGCCATGGTCGCCATGGGCGGGTACCTGCTGCTGCGGGTGGTGCCGCTGCTGGAGGCGACCGGCTGGGCGGCGACGGCGACCGCGTGGATCGGGGTGGCCACCGCCGTGCTGCTGGGCGCGGTGGCCCTGGCGCAGCGCGACCTGAAGCAGCTGCTGGCCGCCTCCACCGCCGCCCAGCTGGGGTTCGTGGTGCTGGCCGCCGGGGTGGGGTCGGTCTCCGGGGGTGCGGCGCACCTGGTGGCGCACGCCGCGACGAAGGCGCTGCTGTTCCTGGCCGCCGGGGCGTGGCTGTCCGCGCTGGGCACCAAGCAGCTGCACGCCCTGCGCGGGGTGGCGCGGCGCCGGCGCGCCGTGGGGGTCTGCGCGACGGTGGGGGCGCTGTCCCTGGCCGGCGTCGCGCCGCTGTCGCTGTGGGCGACGAAGGACGAGCTCCTCGCCGCCACCTTGCGCACCTCCGGGTGGCTGTACGCGGCCGGACTGCTCGCCGCGGTCCTCTCGGCCGCCTACGCCGGCAAGGTGCTGGTGCTCATCTGGCGCACCGCACCGCGCGACGTGGAACGCGAGTTCGAAACCGAGGAGGAGGGCGACCGGCACGTCGGGCGGCTGGAGCAGGTTCCGCTGCTGGTGCTGGCCGTGCCCGCCGCGGCCCTGGGCGTCGTGGCGCTGCCGCCGGTGCGCCAGGTGCTGCTGCGGCTGCTGGGTGAACCCGGTGCGCCCGCACCGGGTGCGGCGGAACTCGTCGTCTCCGCCGCGCTGGCTCTGCTGACCGTGGCGGTCGTGTGGCGCTGGGGGGTGCCGGAACCCCGCTGGGCGCGCGACTGGCTCGGCCTGTCGCGGGTGGTCTCCGCAGGCGTCGTGCGGCCCACCGAACGCCTCGCCCGGGTGCTCGCCCGCTTCGACGACCACGTGCTGGACCGTGGTGTCGAGGGCGCCGCCGCGGCGACGCTGCACGCCGCCCGCCGGCTCGGGCGCGCCGACACCAGCGTCGTGGACGCCGGCGTGCAGCGCGTCGCGTCGGCTGTGCGGCGCCTCGGGTCGCTGGCGCGGCACCCGCAGACGGGGCAGCTGCACCACTACTACGTCCAAGCCGTCGCGGTGCTCGCCGCCGGTGCCGTCCTGCTCCTGCTGGTGAGGTGAGCGTGCTCAGTCTCGTCGTGTTCCTGCCCCTGGCCGTGGCCGTCGTCCTGGCGGTGGCGCGCCGCCTGCCCGACGCCGCGGCCCGCTGGACGTGGCTGGTGCTCAGTGCCGTCGAGGTCGTCCTGGTCGCCGCCATGTGGCTGCGCGACCCGGCCCCCGCGGCGAGCGGGTTGCGGTTCGAGGAGCGGGCGCGCTGGATGCCGGGCGTCGGCAGCAGCTACCACGTCGGGCTGGACGGGCTGTCCTGGCCGCTGCTGGCCCTGACGGTCGTGGTGTTCGCGGCCTGCTCCGTGCACTCCCTGACCGCTCGAGAACGCCCCCGTCAGCAGGCCGCGCTGTTCTGCTTCCTGCAGACCACCTGCCTGGGGTTGTTCGCCGCCCAGGACCTGATCCTGTTCTTCGTCTTCTTCGACCTGTCCATCGTCGGCATGTACTTCGTCATCTCCGGGTGGGGCCACGGCGACGCCGGCCGCTCGGCGGTGAAGTTCTTCCTCTACACCTTCCTGGGGTCCCTGGCCCTGCTGCTGGGTTTCATCGGCCTGTACCTGGCCGCCGATCCGCACACCTTCGACATGGTGGAGCTGACCCGTGCCGCGCCCCTGGAGGGCGGTGGCGCGGCCGGCGCGGCAGTGCTGGGGGCGATCCTGCTGGGCCTGGCGGTGAAGACGCCCACGGTGCCTTTCCACACCTGGTTGCCGCCCGCGCACACCGACGCCCCCGCGATCGGCTCGGCCGTCCTGGCGGGTGTGCTGCTGAAGATGGGCACGTACGGTTTCGTGCGCATCGCGATGCCGATCCTGCCCGACGCGTGGCGCGACTGGGCGTGGGTGGTCGTCGCGGTCGGGATCGTCTCGGTCCTGTACGGCGCGCTCGTCGCACTGGCGCAGACCGACCTCAAGCGCATGGTGGCGTACACGTCGGTGAACCACATGGGGTACGTGGTGCTGGCCGTCGGCGCGGCCGGGGTCGTCACCGGATCGGCGGAGCAGGCCCGGCAGGTCGCCCTCGTCGGAGCGGTGGTGCAGATGGTCAGCCACGGCCTCATCACCGCGGCGCTGTTCCTGCTCGCCGGCGTGCTGCACGACCGGGCCGGCACCTACGACCTGGCGCGCTTCGGCGGCCTGGCCCGGCCCGCCCCCCGCTACGCCGCCCTGTTCGCCGTCGCCGCGTTCGCCTCGCTGGGCCTTCCGGGTTTCAGCGGGTTCATCGCCGAGTTCCAGGTGTTCACCGGCAGCATCGCCACCGCGCCGGTGACGGCCGTCGCCCTGCTCGGCATCCTCGTCACCGCCGCCCTGTTCCTGCGCGCCATCCAGCGCCTGCTGACCGGTGAGGCGACCGGGCACTCCCTCGGGTTCGGCGACCTGCGCGTCACCGAACTCTGGTCGGTGGCGCCGCTGCTGCTGCTCTCCCTGCTCATCGGGGTGTTTCCCGCCCCGCTGCTCGAGGTGGTCGAACCCGCCGCCGCGCGCCTCGCCGACCTCGTGGGGCGGTGAGGCGCCGCCGTGGACGCCTCGATGCAGAAGCAGCCGCTGGAGCTGCTGCCGGAGGTCTGCCTGCTCGCCGGCGCCCTGGCCACCCTGCTGTCGGGGTCGTTCCTGCCCCGGCAGCGGCAGTGGGTCGCCCGCCTGGTCGCGGTGGCCGCGCTGCTGGGCGCCGTCGTCACCGCCGGCCTCGACCTGGCCGGGACGGCGCACACGGTGTACGCGCAGACCTACGCCGTGGACGTCGCCACGGGGGCGGTGCGCGTCGTCGTCGCCGCCGCGACCCTGCTGGTCGTCGGTCTCGGCGTCGACGAGCTCGCCGGTTCCCACCGCGAGAGCGAGACGTACGCGCTGCTGCTGCTGTCCTCCCTGGGCGCGGTGGTGATGGCCGGGGCGAGCGACCTGCTGGTGCTGGCGGTGGCGTACCTGCTGGCCTCCGTCCCGCTCTACGCGCTGATCGGGGCCTCGCGCACCGGCCTGGCCGCCGAGGCCGCCGTGAAGGCGTACCTGCTGGGGGCCCTGGCGAACATCCTGCTGCTGGGCGGGGTGGCGCTCCTGCACGCCGTCGCCGGCAGCACCAGCTACGCGGGGTTGAGCACCGGCCTGGCCGGGGCCCCGGTGGCGGTGGTCGCCGTCGGCCTGGTGGGGGTGCTGGCCGGGTTGCTGTTCAAGGCCGGGGGAGCGCCGCTGCACTTCTGGGTGCCGGACGCCGCCCAGGGCGCAGACCCGGTCGCGGCGGCGTTCCTCACGACCGTGCCCAAGGCCGGCGCGCTGGTGGCCGCCTACCGGCTCCTGGACGCGCTGCCCGGCGACGGCGCGGGCGGCAGCGGCGTCGACTGGCCCCTGCTGGTCGCCGTCCTGGCGGCGCTGAGCGCGACGCTGGGCAACCTCGCAGCCTTCCGGCAGGAGGACCCGCTCCGGTTGCTGGGCTGGTCCACCGTCAGCCAGGTCGGCTACCTGCTGCTGCCCGTGGCCGTCGCCGGCCGCAGCGAGGTGGCGCTGCCCTCGCTGCTGCTCTACCTGGCCGGGTACGCCGTCACCAACCTCGGCGCCTTCGCCGTCGTCGCGGCGCTGCCGCACCGGCGCACCCTAGCCTCCTACCGCGGTCTGGCCCGCGAGCGCCCGGCGCTGGCGGCGGCGCTGACGGTGTGCCTGCTCAGCCTCGTGGGCACGCCCCCCACGGCCGTCTTCGCGGGCAAGCTCACCACCTTCACCGCGGCGTGGGACGCCGGGACGGTCTGGCTGGTCGTCGTCGCCGCTCTGAACACCGTCGCCAGCCTCTTCTACTACCTGCGCTGGCTCGTGCCCGCCTACCGGACTGGCCCGGCGGGTGGGCACCCGGACGCGGACCAGGACCAGGACCAGGACGGGGGCCCCGGCGACCGGCGGCCCCGCCCGTACGCCGTGGCGGCGGCGTGCGCCGCCGCCACCGCGGTGCTGCTGCTCGGCGTCGGGGCCGGCGTCGTCGACGCGCTCGTCGACGGGCCCCTCGCCCGGTGAGGCGCCCCGGCCGTCACCGCTCCACCGGGGTCGCGGCCCCGCGGGGTCGGCGCGGGGTCAGCGCGGTGGGGCGGTGGACTCCCGCACCTGCAGCGAGGGGCTGACCAGGACCCGGTGCGCGGGCCGGCCGGGGTCGGCCAGGCGCGCGGTGAGCAGTTCGACCGCCGCGCGGCCGATCGAGCGCCGCGGCGGGCGCACGGCGGTCAGCGCCGGCCGGAACAGCCCGGCGACCTCGTCGTCGTAGGAGACGACCGACAGGTCACCGGGCACGGACAGCCCGCGGGCCTCGCAGCGCTGCACGAACGCGATCGCGTCGGGGTCGGAGTGCACCAGCAGCGCCGTCGTGCCCGTGCCGGTGGCCCGGTCGATCAGGTCGTCCACGGCCGCGTCCCAGTCGCCCGCGACGCGGGGCGGCAGGTCCACCGCCAGGGCGTCCTCGTGCGGCAGGCCGAGGTCCTCGCAGGCCTCGCGCCACCCGGCCCGCACGTGCGGGGTCGTGGGGCTGGAACGGGTGACCGCCACGCCGATGCGCCGGTGCCCGAGGCCGGCGAGGTGCTGCACCGCCATCGCTGCGCCCAGCCGGTGGTCGGAGACGACCGACTCGAACGCCTCGCGGTTCGGCCCGCGGGCGGCGGTGCGCTCCAGCAGCACGACGGGCAGCGGGGCGTGCGCCAGCCACTCCAGCGTGGCGGCGGTGCCGGGACCGTCCAGGGTGGGGGCGACCAGGAGGCCGCGCACCCCGGCCTGGCCGGCGAGGCGCTCCAGCTGGGGGCTCTCGTCGTCGCCCACGTACGAGGAACCGCGCAGGACCACGTCGGCGCCGCGCGAGCGCGCCTCCTCCTCGGCGCCGCGCACCACGCCGGGCCAGTAGTAGTCCAGCGACGGCACGAGCATCCCAAGCGCCGTGGTGGTGGCCGGCGCCCGGCCCTGCTCGCCGGGTGCCCGTCCGGTGCCCGCGGGCGGGCCCGGCGCCGGGGCCGCCCGGCCCCCGGCGGCGACGGGCGCGGGGGTGGCGCCGGGCACGGGGGTGGCCGGCGCGGTCGGCGGCAGCGTCGCCCCGCCGTGCACGCGGTGCACGAGACCCTCGGCGGCGAGCTGCTCGATGTCGCGCCGCAGCGTGATCGCCGTGACGCCCAGCTCGTCGACGAGCTCGGAGATGCGGACGGTGCCGTGACGGCGCAGCACGTCGAGCACCTGCGCCCTGCGGGTCGCCGGCAGCAGCCGGCGGTTCTCGGCGACGCTCACGGTCCCACCTCCACGTGCAGGTCGAAGGAGCCGGCGGGCGGCGGGTCGGTCAGCTCGAGCACCAGGCGCAGGAGCCGGTCCCCCCAGACGTCGGCGAGGAGGGGGTCGTCCAGCGCACGCTCCTCCAGTCGGGCGCGGGCCGCCGCCGCCTCCCAGTGCAGCACGACCGTACCCGCGCCCCGCAGCCCGGAGACGACGGCGCGGCCGGGCTCCAGCGAGGTCACCTCGCCCGCGACCACCCAGTGCAGCCGCGTCGGGCCGGCGTCCTCCCCGGCCCGCGGCCGCAGCCGCCAGGCGTCGGTGACGCGGACGCGGCCCTCGGCCCGGTGCAGCACGGCCGTGCGCCGCCAGGATTCGACGCCGCTGCCCCCCGGGTAGGTGCCGGACAGCTCCAGGCCCAGTGACGCGGTCCCGTCGTCGGCGGCGGCGACCACGTGCGAGGCGGCACGGTCGCGGCCGGGCAGCTGCTCGTGGCCGCGCACGACGGGCACGTTGTGCCAGCCGCTCTGCAGCGGCCACAGCGTGTACCGGTCGGGGCCGAAGGTGACGGCCGTGTACGTGGGGCGGCCGGGGTCCACGAGCACGGGCACCCCGTGGGCCGCGACGACGACCTCGCCCACGTCGTCGTGGTTGTGGTGCTCGCCGTTGTGCCCGCCCTTGACGGCCAGCACGACGCGGGAGTCCCCGGCGGCCGGGCGGGCGAGGAGCACCTGCGTGGACGGCAGCCACACGTCCCGCTCCAGCGGGGGAGGAGCGGGCTGCACGGTGCACCAGGCCGGGTCGGTCACGGCCCGCAGCAGCCGGCCCAGCCCGGGCGCCTCCGTCGCGGCGGGCCGGCCCGCCGCGCGGTGCGAGGCGGCCAGGGCCACCGCCCCGGGCACGTCCAGGCGCCGGCCCCACCGGTGCAGCACCTCCCACGGCAGGTCGCCGCCGGGCCGCGCCGGGGCGTCGGCGAGGTTCAGGTACCACGGGCCGCCCAGGTGCATCCGGTGCGGGAACGCGACGACCTCGCGCAGCGGGTCGATCCCCGTGGCGCCCAGCGCCCCGCCCGTCGCGTGCTCGAGGACCTCCAGCAGCTCCAGCAGCCGGGCCGCCCCGTTCCACCAGTACCCGAACCCCTCGTCGATCGCGCCATCGGCCGGCAGGGACGCCGCGTAGCGGTCCACGTCGGCGATCGCCGAGGAGACCACCTCGGCGCGCGCGCCGGGGCCGTCACCGAGGTCGTCGCCGAGGTCGTCGCCGAGGACGAGCGCGGCGGTGACGACGTTGCCGAGGATCCACGGGTTCCAGTTGTGCACGTCGCCGTCGAGGCCGAGCCAGTGCCAGTCCCGCCGTGCCCGGTACGGGTCGAGCACGCGCGTGCGCACCTCGTGCCCGACGCGGGTGCGCAGGCCCGGGGAGCGCTCCTCGAGCGCCTCGCCGAGCAGGTGCAGCGTCCACGCGAGCTGGGCGGCGACCTCACCGGCGCCGAGGTCGAGGTACGGGTCGGTGACGGTGGGCAGCACGGAGCCGTGCCGGGTCCGGGTGTCGTCGTGGGCGGGCCAGCACCAGGTGCTCTGCTCGCACAGCAGGACGACCCCGTCGAGGACCTCGTCGAGCCACCGGTCCTCCAGCGTCACCGCGGCCGCGAGCACGGCGCGGGACAGGCGGTGCTGGCGGGCGAAGACCGCGGTCTCGTAGCCGACGCGGTCGCCGTCGCGCCAGTAGCGCGCGAACCCGGAGGCCGTGGGCTGCGGCCAGGGCGTGCCGAGGTCACCGCGGGCGCGGGCGAGGACGGCGCGCACGGTGGTGGCGTCGGCGGCTCCCGGCCGTTCCGCCCCCTCCGCCCCCTCCGCGTCGTCCACGTCGCCCGTGTCATCCGTGTCGCCCGCGTCGGGCAGCCGCCACACCGCGCGCTCGGCGGCGCTCGGCACCGGCAGGGCGAGGTGCGGCGGCCGCAGCAGCCCTCGCAGCGCGCCGGTGCCGGCAGCGGCCCCCCACGCGCGCAGCAGGGGACCCGGCGGCGTCGCGCGCGGGGACGGTGGCGCCGGCGGGGCGCTGGGGGTCGTCACGGGCGGGCTCCTCGTCGAGCGGGGCGACTGTGCGGGTGATCGGAAATGAGCGTAACAGTGAGTTCTCCCAAAACGATGCTTGACAGGTCGGGAACGAGCGCAGTTGACTCGACGTGTCGCACAGAAGCGATCTCGATCGATCTCCTCCCCGGCGCAGCGGCCCCACCGCACCGACGTCGCCGGCGCACCGACCTCCGACGACGAAGGACCGCCGTGCCCGTTCCCGACCGACCCCACGCGCTGCTGGTCATGGACCAGCGCACCTTCGCGCTGCAGTTCCACCACGCGGAGCTGCAGCGGCTGGCGGAACTCGCCGACGTCGACGAACCGGTCTGGACGGCGGAGCTCGACAGCCCCGCGGCGCGTCGGCGGCTCGCCCGCGCCGACGTGCTGCTCACCTCCTGGGGAGCTCCCGCCCTCACCCCGGAACGCCTCGCGCGGGCCCCCCGGCTGCGCGCCGTCCTGCACGCCGCCGGCAGCGTCCGCGGCCTCGTGGACGAGGAGGTGTTCCGGCGGGGGATCGCCGTGAGCACCGCCGCCGACGTCAACGCCGTGCCCGTGGCCGAGTACACGCTCGCGGCGATCATCATGGCCGGCAAGAAGGTGCCCTTCCTCGCCGCGGACGGGCGGACCCTGCCGGCGGCGTGGCACGAGGTGCTGCACCGGGAGGACCTCTCGAACCGCGGCCGCACCGTCGTCGTCGTCGGTTTCTCGCGGATCGGGCGGCGCGTCGTGGAGATGCTGCGCATCCTGGACACCGCCGCGGTGCTCGTCGTCGACCCCCACGCCGACCCGGTCGCCGTGCGCGCCGCCGGTGGCGAGGCCGCCGAGCTCGACGACGCGCTGCGGCGCGCGGACATCGTCTCGCTGCACGCGCCGGCCCTGCCGGAGACGCGGCACATGATCGGCGCGCGCGAGCTCGCGCTGGTGCCGCGCGGGACCACCCTGGTGAACACCGCCCGCGGCTGCCTCGTCGACCACGACGCGCTGCTCGTCGCCTGCGCGGCGGGTCACGTCGACGCGATCCTCGACGTCACCGACCCCGAACCCCTGCCGGCCGGGCACCCGCTGCTGCACCTGCCGAACGTCCTGGTGACCCCGCACGTCGCCGGTTCCCTCGGCTCCGAGACCCGGCGCCTGGCCCAGCACGCCCTCGACGAGCTCGAGGCGTGGGCCGCGGGACGGCCCCTGAGCGCACCGGTCACCGCCGAGGCGACGGCGGTGAGCGCGTGAGCGCGCGGACCGCGGGGACCGCGGTGCGCACCGCCGGCGCCGGCCGCGGCTGGGACCGGGCGCGGTGGGCGGAGTTCGCCGACGGGCTCCTCCTCGCCGTGCGCCCGCACGCCTCCCCGGACCACGCCCGCATCACCCCGCCCGGCGGGCCGGGCGGGTACGGCACCGACGTCGACGGCCTGGAGGGTTTCGCCCGCACGTTCCTCACCGCGGGTTTCCGCCTCGCCGGCGATCGGGGCGAGGACCCCCTCGGCCTGGCCGAGTGGTACGCCGCCGGCATCACCGCCGGCACCGACCCGCACGGCCCGAACCGCTGGGTCCGCCTGCCCGAGCACGGCCAGGCCAAGGTCGAGGCCGCCTCGATCGCCCTCGTGCTCGACCTCACCCGCCCCTGGATCTGGGACAGGCTCGACCCCCGCGTGCAGGAGCAGGTCGTCGACTGGCTCGCCCCCGCCGTGGGCGACCAGACGTACCCGCGCATCAACTGGGTGTGGTTCCGCCTGGTCGTGCAGACGTTCCTGCGCTCGGTGGGCGGCCCCCACTCCCTCGACGACATGGCCGACGACCTCGCCACCCACGACACCTTCCTGCGCGAGGACGGGTGGATCTGCGACGGGGCGGAACGCTCCTACGACCACTACGCCGGCTGGGCGCTGCACCTGTACCCGACCCTGTGGGCGCGCATGGCCGGCGCCGCGGACCTCGCCGCGCCTCGCCGCGCCGCGGACCGCACCCGGCTGGACCGGTTCCTCCAGGACGCCGTGCACCTCGTCGGCGGCGACGGTTCCCCGCTGGTCCAGGGCCGCAGCCTGACCTACCGGTTCGCCGCCGCCGCACCGTTCTGGGTCGGCGCCCTCGCCGAGGTCCCCTCGATCCGCCCCGGGCTGCTGCGCCGCGCCGCGTCCGCCGTCGTCGGCCACTTCGACGAGAACGGCGTCCCCGACGAGCGCGGTCTGCTCACCCAGGGCTGGCACGGCGAGTGGCGGCAGCTCTCCCAGGCGTACTCCGGACCCGGCTCGCCGTACTGGGCCAGCAAGGGGCTGCTGGGCCTGGCCCTGCCGGCGGAGCACCCCGTGTGGACCGCCGAGGACGAACCCCTGCCGGTCGAGGTCGCCGACACCGCGCGCACCGTGCGCGCGGCCGGGTGGCTGGTGACGACGACGCGCGCCGACGGCGTCGTGCGGGTGACGAACCACGGCACCGACCACGCCAGGCCCGGCGACGAGGTGGGGGACTCCCCGCTGTACGCGCGCCTGGGCTACTCGACCGCCACGGGCCCGCTGCTGGACTCGAACGCCTGGCGCGAACCGCTCGAGCAGTCCGTCGTGCTCGTCGACGCCGCCGGGCGCCGCTCGCACCGCGCGGGTTTCACCACCCTGCCGGGCACCGGCGAGGTGCGGACGCGAGGCGGCGGGAACGCCCCCGCGGCCCTGGTCGCCGGCTCGCGCGCGCAGGCGCACTGGCTGGAACCCGGAGCGGACGCGAGGCACGGCTACGGGTTGCGCGGCACGGCCACGCCCGCCGGGACGGTCACCACCGTCTCCCTGGTGCGCGGGGCGTGGGAGGTGCGCTTCGTGCGCGTCGACGACCCCGCCGAGCAGGCCGTGGAGGTGCAGGTCGGCGGGTGGGCGCTCGCGGCGGCGGAACCCCCGGCCGGCGAGGTCGCCGCACCGGCCGGTGCTCCGGAGGGCGCGCCGGCCGCGACGGTGAGAACCGACCGGCTCACGTCCACGCTCGTCGCCCTGGAGGGCGCGGGCGGTGCGCAGGTGGTGCGGCGCGAGGACGCGTCACCGCTGGGCGCGCACGCGGCGGTGCCCGTGCTGAGCGCCCCGGTGCGGGCCGGCACGTGGCTCGCCGCCGCGGTCGCCCTGGCCGGGTCCCCGGCCGGGGCCGGCAGGACCCCCCGCCTCGAGCGGGGGGAGGGCGCCCACGTGGACGTCACGTGGGCGGACGGGGCGCGCACGAGCGTGGCGCTGCCCGACGACGGGGACGCGGACGTCCCGTCGACGCACACCGACGGCGACCAGTGAACCGTCGGACGAGAGGAGACGCGATGAAGCGCAGGACTCTGCACGCCCTGGCCGCCACGACGGCGGCGAGCCTGCTGCTCGCCGGCTGCGGCGGCGGCAGCGAAGCGGCCCAGGACGAGCCCTTCGACCCGAACGAGCCCGTCACCCTGACGGTGTCGGTGTGGAACCTGGCGGGCACCCCCGAGTTCCAGGCCCTGTTCGACGCCTACGAGGAGGCCCGCCCGAACGTCACGATCGAGCCGGTCGACATCCTCGCCGACGACTACCCGACCAAGGTGACGACGATGCTCGCCGGCGGCGACTCCACCGACGTCATCGCCGTGAAGAGCCTCATGGACTACTCGAAGTTCTCCACCGCGGGGCAGCTCCAGGACGTCACCGAGCTCGCCGAGGGCGCGACCGACCTGGGCGGCCTGGACGCCTACGAGCAGGACGGCTCGTACTTCGCCCTGCCGTACCGGCAGGACTTCTGGGTGACCTACTACAACAAGGGCATCTTCGACGCGGTGGGCGAGGAGTACCCGGCCGACCTCACCTGGGACGAGTACGTCGACCTGGCGCAGCGCATCACCGAGAAGGCGGCCGCGGCGGGCATCGTGCCCGCCGAGGGCACCAAGACCTTCGGGACGTTCACGCAGCCGTGGCGCTCCGCGGTCGGGGCCATCGCCGCCGCGCAGACCGGTGGCGACCAGCTCGGCAGCGACGGCTACGAGTTCTTCGCCCCGTACTACGAGCGGGCCCTGGAGCTGCAGGAGTCGGGCGCCACCCTCGACTACAGCACCGCCACGACCCAGCAGGTCACCTACCGCACGATGTTCACGACCGAGCAGGCCGCGATGGTCCCCATGGGCACCTGGTTCACCTCGGCGCTGCTGCAGGCGCAGGCCGCCGGCGAGACCGACGTCGAGTGGGGCATCGCCCCGATGCCGCAGCCCGAGCCGGGCGGCGAGACGGTGACCTTCGGCGGCCCCACGGCCTTCGCCGTGAACCGCAACGCCGAGCACTCCGGCGCCGCCCGCGACTTCCTGGAGTGGGCCGCCGGTGAGGAGGGCGCCCGGGCCGTCGCGGCCACCGGCATCCTCCCCGCCCTGCAGAGCCAGGAGATCAAGGACGCCTACCTCGCCCTGGAGGGCATCCCCACCGACGAGCTCACCCAGGAGGCCCTCGCGCCCGACGAGGTCGCCCTGGAGATGCCGGTCGGGCCGACGACCGCCCAGGTCGAGCAGGTCCTCACCGAGGAGCACCAGCTCATCATGACCGGCTCCGCCTCCATCGACGAGACCCTGGAGAACATGGCCGAGCGCGTCGAGAACGAGGTGGGCTGATGGCCGCACCCGCACCCCCGGTCGCGCGGCCGGCGCCCCCGTCGGCGACCACGTACTCCAACCGCAGCCAGGTGCGCCGCAACACCCTGCTGGGCTGGTCGTTCATCCTGCCGAACTTCGCCGGCTTCGCGCTGCTGACCCTGGTGCCGGTGGTGGCGACCTTCGGGATCGCCTTCACGAAGTGGAACGCGTACTCCACGCCCGAGTTCACCGGCCTGGACAACTTCACCCGGCTCGTGCAGGACGGGAACTTCCGGGTCGCCCTGTTCAACACGGTCTACTACACCGTCGGCCACGTGCCGCTGACGATGGCGGCGTCCCTGCTGCTGGCGCTGGCGCTGAACCGCAAGCTGCGCGGGGTCGCCTTCTTCCGCACCGCGGCGTTCTTCCCGTACATCACCTCGATCGTCGCCGTCGCCGTGGTGTGGAACATGCTCTACAACCCCACCCAGGGCCCGATCAACCAGTTCCTGCTGACGCTGGGTCTCGAGGACCCGCCGGGCTGGACGTCGGACCCGTCGTGGGCGATGCCCGCCGTCATCCTCACCGGCGTGTGGAAGGACATGGGCTACTACATGATCCTGTTCCTCGCCGGGCTGCAGACCATCCCGCCGGAGCTGCACGAGGCCGCGAAGGTGGACGGCGCCAACGCCTTCCAGCGCTTCCGCAACGTCACGCTGCCGTGCCTGCGGCCGACGACGTTCTTCGTCCTCATCATGCTCACCATCGGCAGCTTCAAGGTCTTCGACCTCATCGTCGTCATGACCGACGGCGGACCGGGACGCAGCACCCTGGTGCTGTCCCAGCTCATCTACCGCGAGGGCATCGTCAACGGCCGGTTCGGGTACTCCTCGGCGGTCGCGCTGGCGCTGTTCCTGCTCGTCCTCGCGGTCACCGTGGCGCAGTACACCCGCAACAAGCGGCTGGAGTCGTGATGGCCAGCATCCTCGGACCCCGGACCAGCACCACCGCACCGGTGCCGCCCACCACCCCCGGACCCGACCGGCGCCGGGCGCGGCCGGTCCGTCCGTGGGCGACCCCGCTGGCGTACGCGCTGCTGACGGTGCTGGCCGCCCTGCTGCTCGTGCCCTTCGCCTGGATGGTGTCCTCGTCGCTGAAGACGAACGCTCAGGTCTTCACCGTGCCGATCCAGTGGATCCCGCGGGAGCTGCACTGGGAGAACTTCACGGAGATCTGGAGCCGCGTCCCGCTGCTCACCTACCTGCGGAACACCACCTTCCTGGCGGTCGTCATCACGTTCCTGCAGGTCTTCACCGGCAGCTTCGCCGCCTACGGGTTCTCGAAGATCCGTTTCCCCGGCCGCGACGGGCTGTTCCTGGCGTACATCGCGACGATCGCGGTGCCGTGGCAGGCCTACATGATCCCGCAGTACATCCTCATGCAGAAGGCCGGCCTGGTGAACACGTTCACCGCGCTGATCCTGCTGCAGGCGTTCAGCGCCTTCGGCGTGTTCCTCATGCGCCAGTACTACATGTCCGTGCCCGACGAGCTCGTGGAAGCCGCGCGCATCGACGGCCTGTCCGAGTACGGCATCTACCGCAGGGTCATGCTGCCGCTGTCGGTGCCGGCCCTGGCGAGCCTGGCGCTGCTGACGTTCGTCAACACGTGGAACGACTTCATGGGGCCGTTCATCTACCTGACGAGCAACGACCTGTGGACGGTGCAGATCGGCCTGCGCCAGTTCATCGGGCAGTACGACGCCGAGTACGCCCTCATCATGACGGGCTCGGTCATCTCCGTCGTGCCGATCCTCGTGGTCTTCCTCCTGGGGCAGCGGTACTTCATCCAGGGGATCGCCACCAGCGGGATGAAGGGCTGACGCGCCGTGCACAAGGTGTCCCACGAGACGTACCTGCACGTGGCCGGCGTCGTGTACGTCGCCCTCGCGACGAACCTCGCGCTCGCCGCGGCCCTCGGCCCCCTGCTGGCCGCGCTCGTCGTCGTGCCGGACGTGCGCGCCGGCTGGCCGCTGCTGACCGTGCTCGCCGGTGGGCTGGGCGCGCCGGCGCTGGCGGCCGCGGCCACCGTCTTCGCGTCCTTCTCCACCGACGGCACGACGACCGTCCTGCGGACCTTCGCCCGGGCGTGGGCGCGCTCGCTGCGCCGCGCGGTGCCGCTCGGCCTGGGCGCGGGCGCCGTGCTCGTCGTGCTCGGGGTGGACGCGGTGGTGCTGGCCGGCACCTCGTGGGGTGCGCTCACCCTGCCGCTGCTGACGGTGGTGGGGCTGCTGACGGTGGCGGTCGCCGTGCTCGCCGCCGTCGGGCTGGCCGAACGGCCCGGTGCCCGGGTGCGCGACCTCGTGCGGCCCGCCGTCTGGCTCGCGATCCGCCGCTGGCCCTTCACGCTGCTGTCCCTGGCCGTCCTGGCCCTGCTCGCGGCCGCCGTGGCGTCCCGGCCGGCGCTGGGCCTGGGCCTGGCCGCCGCGCCGCTGCTGCACGTGGTGTGGGCGAACAGCCGGTGGAGCCTGCGGCCGGTCCCGGCAAGGGTGAGGATCGCCACGTGAACACGACACCGACCACGAAGGCCCTGGTGCTCGTCGGCCGCGGCCGCTACCAGGACCGCTGGCACGACGACGCGGCCACCGGGCACCGCGTCGCCGGCGAACTGGCCGCGGCCGGCCTGGAACCGGAGGTGCGCGGCACGGCCCCCGCCGCGCTCGACGACGCGACCGGGCTCGCCCTGCTCGTCGTCGTCGCCGGTACCGGGCGGGCCGACCCCGACTGGGACGGCGGCGACGAGCGGTGGGCGCCGTTCCACGCGCGGCTCGCCGCCCTCGTCGCCGAGGACGGCGTGCCGCTGCTGGCCCTGCACCAGGCCGCGAACACGTTCACCGACGCCCCCGGCTGGGCGGGGCTGATCGGCGGCCGGTGGGTCCCCGGCCTGTCGATGCACCCGCCCATCGGGCCCGCGGTCTTCCGCCCCGTGCCGGGTGAGGACCACCCGGTCGTCGCCGGGCTGGACCCGGTGGAGGCGTTCGACGAGCGCTACTGCCTGCTGCAGCCCGAGCCGGGCACGCGGGTCCTGCTCACCACCGAGCACGAGGGCGTCGAGCACCCGGTGGTGTGGCAGGCGCCCGGCCCGGGCCGCGTCCTGTACGACGGGCTCGGCCACGGCACCCGCTCCTACGACAGCCCCTCCCGGCGGGAACTGCTGCGGCGCGAGGTGTCCTGGCTGCGCGGCGGGACACCGTGACCACCTCCCCGTCCGGCACCGGTGCGGTCGCGGCGGAACCGCCCACGGCGACGCGGGTCTTCGACCGGCACCACCACGACCACTCGCCGTGGGGCTTCTGGCGCGACGCCACCGGTGACGCTCGCGCGCACCAGGCGCAGCTGCAGCGGTGGGCGACGTCCGAGAACCCCCGGTGGTCGTTCGGGACGGACTGCTTCCTCAGCGAACTGGCCGCCGTGCAGGCGGACCGGCTCGTCCTGGGGGACCGCAGCTACGTCGCCGCGCACGCCCACCTGACCGGCGACGTCGTGACGGGCCGCGACTGCAGCCTCAACGCCTTCTCCGTCGTGCGCGGACCGGTCCAGCTCGGCGACGCGGTGCGGGTGGGTGCCCACACCTCGCTGCTGGGTTTCAACCACGGGATGGAACCGGGCACCGAGGTGCACCGGCAGCCGCTGACCTCGAAGGGCATCGTGGTCGGCGACGACGTGTGGATCGGCTCGCACGTGGTCGTCCTCGACGGGGTGCGCGTCGGCGACCACGCCGTCGTGGCGGCCGGGGCGGTCGTCACCAAGGACGTGCCCGCGGGCGCGGTGGTCGGGGGCAACCCCGCCCGGGTGCTGCGCTGGCGCGTACCACCCCCCGCCCAGGGGGGTTCCGGACCGGCGGCCGGCGACGAGCTGGCCGGGCGGCTGACCGCCTTCGCGGCCCGCGCCCGGGCACAGGCGGGCGACGTGCTCGCCCGCTGCTGGCGTCCCGACCTGCCCGGCGGCCAGTTCACCGACACCCCCGGCGCCGCACCCACCGTGCGCGCGCAGTGCGACGCCCTGGAGGTCGCCGCCCTCCTGCTCGACGGCGCCCCGCCCCAACTGCCCCTCGAGGAGCAGCTCGCCCGCCTGCGCGCCCGGCAGGACGAGCGCACCGGGCTCGTGCCGCCCCTCGACAGCGCGGGCCACCCGGTCACCGCCCCGCCGGACCTCGCCGACGGCGAGGTCGCGTACCACGTCCTGTCCGTCGGCTACGCCCTCCACCTGCACGGCGCCCGCTTCGAGCACCCCGTGCGGGCGGTCGCCGAGATGGACGCCGCCGGCCTCGTCGGCGCCCTGGACGCCCTCCCGTGGCGCGAGCACGCGTGGGGTGCCGGAGCCTGGGTGGACGCGGTGGGCACCGCCTTCCGCTGGAACCTCGACCTGGGTGCCCCCGGGGTCCCCGGCACCCTGCCCGCCCTGTTCGGGTGGCTGACCACCCGCGCCGACCCGCGCACCGGGACGTGGGGCTGCCCACCGCCCGGGGAGGGGGCGCTGCAGGTCGTCAACGGCTTCTACCGCGCGTCCCGCGGCACCTACGCCCAGTTCGACGTGCCGCTCCCGTACCCGGAGCGGGTCGTGGACACCGTGCTCGCGCACGCGGCCGAGGCGCGCTGGTTCGCCCCGGACCGGCAGGACGCCTGCAACGTCCTCGACGTCGCGCACCCGCTGTGGCTCGCGGGGCGGCAGAGCACCCACCGCCGCGGCGAGGTGGTGGCGCTGGCCCGCCGCCTGCTCGCCGACGCCCTCGGGCACTGGCGCGACGGGCAGGGCTTCCCCTTCCGCGCCGGGCGCACCCCGGGCCTGCAGGGCACCGAGATGTGGCTGGCCCTCACCTGGTTGCTGGCCGACCTGGCCGGCCTCGCCGACCTGCTCGGCTTCCGCCCCCGCGGCGTGCACCGGCCCGGACCGGCGACCGCGCTGCACCCGTGACGCCGCCCCCGCCCGGCCCCCACCGGCACGGGGGCCGGGCGGAACAAGACGACCGGCCCCGTTCGTTGCACGAGCGCCCGACAGCGACGTCACCAGGGGGACCCCCGTGCGCACCACCGCCACCACGCTGACCTTCGCCGCCCTCATCGCAGGGCTCGCCGCCGCCGGCGGCGCACCACCGGTCGCGGCCGAACGCACCAGGGTCACCGGCGAGGTCCAGCAGGAGCCGCAGCACGTCCTCCCCCGGACCGACGGCGACGACTCCCGCTGAACCCGCGGGCGGGGCCCGGCCACCCCGATCGGGGGAGGCGGCGACCCGCCGCGTACCGCCCAGGGAGCAGGTGAGGACCGTGCCGGGGGAGGACGCGCCGACACCCCCCGGCGCGCCAGGCTGGAGCCGTGCCCACCGCCACCCGCGTCCCCCCGCCGTCCACCCCGGTGGTGCCTGCCCCGCGGCAGCGGGTCGCCGCGGCGCCCGCAGCCGGCGCGGACCGGGAGACGGGCTCGCCGCTCACCGCACCCACCGCCCCGCGGCGCTCGCAGACGCGGGCGCTGTCGCGCTTCGTGGTCGCCGGGCTGGTCGGCAACCTCGCCCACGCGGTGGTGTTCCTGCTGCTGGGGGCCTGGACGCCGCTCCACGTCACCGCGGTGAACGTGTCCGCCACGGTGGTCTCCACCCTCGTGGCCAACGAGATGCACCGCCGGTTCACCTTCCCGGGCGGGACGGGCACGCCCTGGTTCCGCGGGCACGGCGTCGGCGGCGCCGCGGCCGTCCTCGGCCTGGTCCTGAGCACCTCGGCGCTCGCCGCGTGGCACCACCTCGTCCCGGGGGCCGGCGCCCTGAGCGGTCTGCTCCTCGTGCACGCCGTGACGGGGCTGGTGGGCCTGGTGAACTTCCTCGCGCTGCGCACGGTGCTGCGCCCCGGGCGGCCGGGTGGGTTACGTTGAAGCAGCCGCTGCACCCGGCCGAGCACGCCGGGGTCCCGCACCCCCACCGCACCAGGACACCGGGAGAGCACCGTGACCGAACTGGACGCTCAGCACACCCCGCAGGCGGCTGCCGCCTGGACCGAGCGTCCCACCCCCGGCCGCTTCACGGGCAGGACGGTCGTCGTCACCGGCGCCGGTTCCGGCATCGGTCGCGCCACCGCTTCGCGCGTGGTGCGTGAGGGCGGGCACGTGGTCGCCGTGGACGTGGCCGCCGAGCGCCTCGACGACCTCGTCGCGGAACTCGCCGACGTCGACGGTGGCGGCCGCGTCACACCGGTGGGCGCCGACATCACCGACGACGCCTCGATCACCTCGATCCTCGACGCCGCCGGTGGCCGGGTGGACGCGCTCGCGAACATCGCCGGGATCATGGACGACATGTCGGCGCTGCACGAGATGACCGACGCGGTCTGGTCGCGGGTGTTCGCGGTGAACGTCGACGGCACGATGAAGCTGATGCGCGCGGTGCTGCCCGGGATGCTGGAGCGCGGTGCGGGTTCGATCGTGAACACCGCCTCGGAGGCGGCGCTGCGCGGCTCGGCCGCGGGGGCGGCGTACACCGCCTCCAAGCACGCCGTGGTGGGGCTCACGAAGAGCGGCGCGTTCATGTACGGGCCCGACGGGGTGCGGGTGAACGCCGTGGCACCGGGTCCGACCATCACGGGCATCGAGGTGAACGTGACCACGCGGTTCGGCCCGACCCGCCTCGGCAGCGCCCGCGGCACCATGACCGCGCCGGTCTCCGCCGCCGCGCTGGCGGCCTCGATCACCTGGCTGCTCAGCGACGACGCGTTCAACGTCAACGGGGTGGTGCTCGCCTCCGACGGCGGCTGGTCCGCCGCCTGACGCGGGTCGCGGGACCCCCGCCCGAGGAGGGGCGGGGGTCCCGTCGCACGGGGCCCGGCTGCGGGTGACCGCCCGCCCGGACCGTTCAGCGCACCGCGCTCAGGCGCCGCCCTCGAACCGGCTGACGTCGCGCACGGCGCCCTTGTCGGCCGACAGCGCCAGGGCGGCGTACGCCTTCAGCGCCGTGGACACCGCCCGCGGGCGCGGGGCGGCCGGGCGGTACCCGCCGCCGGCCTCCAGGGCGGCGCGCCGCTGCTCCAGCACCTCCTCGGGCACGTCCAGGCGCAGGACGCGGTTCGGGATGTCGACGACGACGGTGTCGCCGTCCTCGACGAGGGCGATGGTGCCGCCGGCGGCGGCCTCGGGGGAGACGTGCCCGATGGACAGGCCCGAGGTGCCGCCGGAGAAGCGGCCGTCGGTGACGAGCGCGCACACCTTCCCCAGCCCGCGGCCCTTCAGGTACGAGGTGGGGTAGAGCATCTCCTGCATGCCCGGGCCGCCGCGGGGACCCTCGTAGCGGATGACCACCACGTCGCCGGCGGTGATGCGGCCGGTGAGGATCGCCTCGACGGCGTCCTCCTGGGACTCCACCACGACCGCCGGGCCGGAGAACGTCCAGATCGACTCGTCGACGCCGGCGGTCTTCACCACGGCGCCGTCGGGGGAGAGGTTCCCGCGCAGCACCGCCAGGCCGCCGTCGGCGGAGTGGGCGTGCGCGACGTCGCGGATGCAGCCGCCCTCGGCGTCGGTGTCGAGGCTGTCCCAGCGCTCGGACTGCGAGAACGCCTTCGCCGAGCGCACGCAGCCGGGCGCGGCGTGAAACAGTTCCACCGCCTCGGGGGACGGGGAACCCCCGCGCACGTCCCAGTCCTTCAGCCACTCCGCCACCGACGCGGAGTGCACCGTGGTGACGTCGTGGTTCAGCAGTCCGGCACGGTCCAGCTCACCGAGGATCGCGGGGATGCCCCCGGCGCGGTGCACGTCCTCCATGAGGTAGGTGCCGTTCGGGGCGACCTTCGTCAGGCACGGCACGGCGCGCGAGCGCTGCTCGATGTCGGCCAGCGTGTAGTCCAGCCCCGCCTCCTGCGCGGCGGCCAGCAGGTGCAGGATCGTGTTGGTGGAACCGCCCATCGCGATGTCCAGGGACATGGCGTTGTCGAACGCCGCGCGGGAGGCGACGTTGCGGGGCAGCACGGTGGCGTCGTCCTGCTCGTACCAGCGCTTCGCGATCTCCACGACGGTGCGGCCGGCGTCCTCGTAGAGCTTCCGGCGGGCGGTGTGGGTGGCCAGCACGGAACCGTTGCCGGGCAGGGCGAGACCGAGGGCCTCGGTGAGGCAGTTCATGGAGTTCGCGGTGAACATGCCCGAGCACGACCCGCAGGTGGGGCAGGCCGCCTCCTCGATGCGGGAGATGTCGGCGTCGGAGACCTGGGTGTCCACGGCGTCCGCGATGGCGGAGACGAGGTTCAGGCGGCTGCGCACGGTGCCGTCCACGAGGACCGCGGTACCGCCCTCCATGGGGCCGCCGGAGACGAACACGGTGGGGATGTCCAGGCGCAGCGCCGCCATCAGCATGCCCGGGGTGATCTTGTCGCAGTTGCTGATGCAGATCAGCGCGTCGGCGCGGTGCGCCTGCACCATGTACTCCACCGAGTCGGCGATCAGGTCGCGGCTGGGCAGGGAGTACAGCATCCCGTCGTGGCCCATCGCGATGCCGTCGTCCACCGCGATCGTGTTGAACTCGCGCGCGATGCCCCCGGCGGCGTGGATCGCCTCGGAGACGATGCGGCCCACCGGCTGCAGGTGGGTGTGGCCGGGGACGAACTCGGTGAAGCTGTTGGCGACGGCGATGATCGGCTTGCCGAAGTCCTCGCGCGCCACACCGGCGGCGCGCAGCAGTGCGCGGGCGCCGGCCATGTTCCTGCCGTGCGTGACGGTCCGGGACCTCAAGGGGGGCATGGCAGCAGTGTGCGGCACGCGCGCGGGTGGCGGGAGACGGCGCCGGTGCTGGTAGTGGCGCTACTAGGATGCGGGGGTGAGCAGCGAGACCCGCCGGCAGGAGCTGGGCGCGCTGCTCCGCAGCCGCCGCGACCAGCTCACCGCCGCCGACCTGGGCCTGCCGGCCGGTGCGCGCCGGCGCAGCCCGGGGCTGCGCCGCGAGGAGGTCGCCGCCCTCTCGGGCGTGTCGGTGACCTGGTACACGTGGCTGGAGCAGGGCCGCGACACGCACCCGTCGCGGCAGGTGCTGGACGCCCTCGCGCGCACCCTGCGCCTGTCGGACGCGGAGCACGCGTACGTGCTCTCCCTGGCCGGCCACCCCGCCCCCCGGCCCTCGACCACCCTCGCCGCGCGCACGGCCCCCGCCAGCCTGCAGCGGCTGCTGGACGCGCAGGTGGGGCTGCCCGCCTTCGCGATCACCTCGGGCTGGCAGATCGCCGGGTGGAACGCCGCCTACGCGGTGCTCTACCCCGGCATCGCCACCGTCGCCGACGAGGACCGCAACCTGCTGTGGCTGGTGTTCACCGACCCGTCCGTCCGGCAGCTGCTGCCGCGCTGGGAGGAGGACAGCCGGCGTTTCCTGGCGGAGTTCCGCGCCGAGGCCGGCCCGCTGCTGGGGGAGCCGGCCGTCGCCGCCCTCGTGCAGCGGCTGCGCGCGGCCAGCGCGCACTTCGAGGCCGGCTGGACCGACCACGACGTGCGCGGGTTCACCTCGCGCGAGCGCCTGTTCCACCACCCGGACGCCGGCGACCTGCGCTTCGAGCACCACCAGCTGACCCCCGCCGACCACCCGGACCTCCAGGTCGTGATCTACACGCCGATCGGCGACGGGCGGACCCCCGCGCTGTGGACGACCCTGCTCCCCGAGGCGCCCGGCGCCCCCGGCGGCACGTCCTGACCGACCCGCGGTGTCCGCTCCGGGGGTCCGGGTTCAGGCGGAGGTCGGCCGGTCGGTGGGCGGGGTACCGCCCGCGCCGCCCCCGCCCGTCCTGCCGCCGCCCCCGGAGGGGGCCGCGCCGGCGGTGGGGGTGGTGTCGGTGTCCACCCCGACGGTCAGGGTCAGGGCGTACCCGCTGGTGACGTCGCCGGTGACGGTGGGGAGCTGGGTGGCGGCGGAGTCGTCGCTGAAGACGTTGTCGGAGGCGAGGGTCACGTTCGCCAGGTTGCTCACCGACTGCTCGTACCCGCTGGTGGCGTAGACGACGTCGCAGACCTCCTCCGGCAGCGCGATCTGGGAGGTGGCGATGGCGTTGCCGGCGTCGGTGATGGAGTCCACGTCGGGGTAGACCTCGAAGTGGACGTGCGGCCAGCGCCCGGAGTAGCAGGCGGGGAAGACGCTGGTGAAGGTGACGCTGCCGTCGGCGTCGGCGACCTGGACCCCGCGCAGGTAGTTCTCGTCCTCGATGCCGTCCGAGTAGAGGGAGTAGTTCCCGTCGCGGTCGCAGTGCCACAGGTACACCGCGGCGCCCTCGAACGGCACGTCGCCGCCGGCCATGTCGACGACGTTCAGCGTCAGGGTCGTCGGCACCCCCTCGGCGGTGGTGGTGGAGGTGCCGAAGGAGGAGCGGATGTCGCTGCGCACCACGCCGCTCGCGGTCAGCACGTTGGCTCCGTTGGAACCGTCGCCGGGGTAGGGGCCCGCCGTCTCGTCGGGGATCTCGGTCAGCTCCGAGGAGGTGGTGGCGGTGGCGCTGCCGGCCTCGGCGTCGGAGCCGCAGGCGGCCAGCCCCAGCCCGGCGGCGCCCAGGCCGAGGGCCCCCAGGACCCGGCGGCGGTCGAGTCCGCGCTGCTGCATGGTGGTGATGTCGAAGGCCAGGCCCTGGTCGTCGACGTCCTCGTCCTGGCGCGGCAGGGTCCGGCCCCGGTAGGTGCGCAGCACCCGCCGGGTGCGCGCCTGCCGCTGGTCGTGCTCGTCGTGCTGGTCCACGGTGGTCCTTCCCTCGGTCACGCCGCCACTGTGGGCGGGGTGCCCGGGGCCCCGCCCTGAAGGCCCTGTGCCGCGCCTGTGGACGTGTCCGCGGGGGGACGGTCAGCGCTGGGAGACGGGGGAGACGACGAGCTCGTCGACGCGCACGTGCGGCGGGCTGTCGAGCACGAACTGGACGGTGCGCGCGACGTCGTCGGGGGTGAGCATGACGGCCCGGGCGGCCTCGTCGGGGACCTCGGGGCGCTGGTCGAGGAAGTCGGTGGCGATGTCGCCCGGGCACAGGTGGCAGGCCCGCACGCCGTGCGGGGCCTCCTGCTGGTTCAGGGTCCGCACCAGCGAGCCGAGCGCCGTCTTGCTGGCCGAGTACGCGACCCCGGCCCCGGGCGAGAACGTCCACCCCGCGTAGGAGGAGACGACCACGACGACGCCCCCGCTGCGGCGCAGGTCGGGCAGGGCGGCGTCGATGACGGTGGCCGGCCCGGACAGGTTCGTGGCGATGATGCCGTGCACGACGGCGATGTCCTGGTCGTCCCAGCGCCTGCGCGGCGCGTTGAGGCCGGCGGCCAGGACGAGGCCGTCGAGCCGGCCGAACTCCTCGACGACCGCGTCGCGGGCCGCGGCGACCGCCTGGACGTCCTGGACGTCCAGGGGGAGGGCGAGGGCTGCGCCGCCGTCGCGGGTGATCGTGGCCGCCGTCTCCTCGAGCGGCTCGGCGCGGCGGCCGCTGAGGACCACGCCCCACCCCGCGCGGGCGGCGGCCGCGGCCACCGAGCGGCCCGTGCCGGTGCCCCCACCGGTGATCCAGACGACCTTGCGGTCCGGTGCGGCAGCGGTGTCCGTGACTATGCTCATGCCTCGACAGCATGTCCGCTGGAGGAGGCGTCGTGCACCTCGATCTCACGAACCGCGTGGTGGTCGTCACCGGAGCCGGGCGGGGGATCGGGCGGACCATCGCCGCCCGCTTCGCCGCGGACGGCGCCCGGGTCGTCGCCCTCGACCTGGCCTTCGACGCGGGGACCCCGACGGACGCGGAACCTCCCGGGGCGGGACCGGCCGTCGAGCAGGTGGTCTGCGACGTGGTGGACCCCGACTCCGTCCAGCGGGCGGTCGGCACCGTGGTCGAGCGCCACGGCACGATCGACGTCCTCGTCAACAACGCGGGCATCAACGTCGAGGGACAGGTGGCCGACCTGTCCTGGGAGCGGTGGCGCCGGTGCATGGACGTCAACGCCGGCGGGGTCTTCCTGGTGAGCCAGGCGGTCGCCGAGGTGATGAAGCGGGCCGGGCGGGGCCGCATCCTCAACGCCGCGTCGTTCGCCGCCATCGTGCCCAGCGTCGGCAGCGCCGCCTACGCCGCCTCGAAGGCCGCGGTGGTGCAGCTCACCCGCGTCATGGCCTCCGAGCTCGGCCCGTGGGACATCACGGTGAACGCCTACGCCCCCGGCATGGTCCCCACGGCCATGAACGGCTTCGCCGAGATGGAACCGGCCGCCCAGGACCGCCTGCTCGACACGCTGTCGCTGCGGCGCTGGGAGAGCGCCGACGACGTGGCCGACCTCTTGATGTTCCTGGCCAGCGACGCGGCCTCGTACATCACGGGAACCCTGATCGACGTCTCCGGCGGGAAGCTCGCCACCCAGATCCCCAGTCGCGCGCACGAGGCCGCCCGGCGGTCCCGGCCCTCCGCCCCCTGAGGTCCCGGTACCTCGGCCGGTGCTCCACGTGCCGCGCGGTGCGGGCATGAAGCGCTTCAAGAATCTCCCCCAGGAGCGTTGACGAGCGGTGAGGGGCGTGCCTACGCTTCCTCCTGAAGCGCTTCAATGACGGTGTGCTCCGCCGCGGGGTCCGCGGCCGTCTCGATGAGGAGAGCCTTGTGAAGACCACGTTCCTGCGCCGCTCGGCGATCTGCGCCGCCCTGGCGATGCTGCCGCTGTCGATGTCGGGCTGCAGCGCCGGCAGCCTCGGCTCCTCCGACGGCTCGGGCAGCAGCGGCGCCACGGAGATCACGTTCCTGGTCGACAACGCACCCTCCACCCTCCTGGGGGCCGAGGCGCTCGTCGAGGACTTCAACGCCTCCCAGGACGACGTCGAAGTCACCGTGGAGACCCGCCCGCAGGGCGGCGAGGGCGACAACCTCGTCAAGACCCGCCTGCAGACCGGCACCATGGACGACGTCTTCGCCTACAACGCCGGCTCGCTGTTCCAGCAGATCGCCCCCGAGGAGACGCTGACGCCGCTGACGGACCAGCCCTACATGGAGCAGGTCGACGACAGCTTCGTCCCGCAGGTCAGTGCCGGTGGCGAGGTGTACGGCGTGCCCTACGGCACCGCCTTCGGCGGTGGGGTGCTGTACAACAAGAAGATCTACGAGCAGCTGGGCCTCGAGGTGCCGAAGACCTGGGCCGAGTTCATCGCCAACAGCGAGGCGATCGAGGCCGCCGGCATCGCCCCCGTGATCCAGACCTACCAGGACACCTGGACCTCGCAGCTGCTGGTCCTGGGCGACTTCCACAACGTGGCCGCGGCCAACCCCTCATTCGCTGAGGACTACACCGCCGGTGAGGCCAAGTACGCCACCGACCCGGCGGCGATCAAGGGTTTCGAGCACACGCAGCAGATCCACGAACAGGGCTTGCAGAACAGCGACTTCGCCTCCGCGAAGGTGGAGGACGGCATCCGGATGCTGCTCGACGGCACCGGGGCCCAGTACCCCATGCTCTCGAGCATGGTGGCGACCGCGATGAGCATCGCCCCCGACAAGATCGACGACATCGGCTTCTTCGCCCTGCCCGGCGACGACCCGGCCACCTACGGGCTGACCGCCTGGTTCCCGGGCGGGGTGTACGTGCCGAAGAGCACCACGGGCGACGAGTTCGAGGCCGCCAACCAGTTCCTCGCCTACCTCGCCACCCCGACGGCCTGCGACATCCTCACCGAGACGACGGTGCCCACGGGTCCCTACCTGATCGAGGGCTGCGAACTGCCCGAGGACGTCCCGCAGGTGACCAAGGACGTCAGCGCCTACTTCGAGAACGACCAGCAGAGCCCCGCGCTGGAGTACCTCTCGCCGATCAAGGGGCCGGCGCTGGAGCAGATCCTCGTGGAGGTCGGCTCGGGCATCCGCCCGGCGCAGGAGGCCGCGGAGCTGTACGACCAGGACGTGGAGAAGCAGGCCCGGCAGCTGGGCCTCGAGGGCTGGTGACCCGAGCCGTCCCCCCGACCCGGCCGGCGACGGCCGGTGCGAGCTGACCCGAGAGGGAGGAAACCATGGCGACGACGCTGCGTCCGGCGACGTCCACGTCCACCGCCGGCCCCGCGCGCGGGCGCGGCAAGCGTCACAGCCCCTACCCGGGGTGGTTCTACCTGCCCGCCGCCGTGGTCTACGGCGTGCTGTTCCTGGTGCCGACGTTCGCGTCGTTCTACTTCGCGCTGACCCGCTGGACGATCTTCGACAGCGAGTTCATCGGTCTGGCGAACTTCGTGCAGTTCTTCCAGGAACCGGCCCTGGTGAAGGGCTTCACCAACACCTTCGTCTACGCGGTGGTCACCTCCGGCGCCAAGGTCGTGCTCGGGCTGGGGCTGGGCATGCTGCTGACCAGCCAGATCGTGGGGCGCGGCTACCTGCGCGCGGTGGTCTTCTTCCCCGTGCTGGTCTCCTCCGTCGGGGTGGGCATCACCTTCCAGGTGCTGATGCACCCCTCGCGCGGGGCGATCAACTCCGCGCTGGGGGTGTTCGGCATCGACGGGCCCGGCTGGCTGGTCGATCCGCAGCTGGCGCTGCTGTCGGTGGCGCTGGTGGACGTGTGGAAGGGCGTGGGGCTGGCCACCTTGATCTACATGGCCGGGATCGTCTCGATCCCGAAGGAGTACTACGAGGCGGCCAAGGTCGACGGGGCCGGGTCGTGGACGCTGTTCCGCAACGTCATCTTCCCGTTGTCGTGGCCGGCGACCTCCACGGTGATCACCCTGTCGCTGATCGGGGGCCTGCGCTCGTTCGACCTGATCTGGGCGATGACGCGCGGGGGGCCCGGTTTCACCTCCGACGTGATCGCCTCGGTGATCTACAAGCAGTACCAGGCCGGCTTCTACGGCCTGTCCACCGCCGGCAACGTGATCCTGTTCCTCGCGGTGACCGCTCTGGTGCTGCCGCTGACGCGGTTCCTGGCCCGCAAGGAGGTCGAGCTGTGAGCTCCACGATCAGTCCCGCCGGGCCGTTGAACCCCCGCTCCCGCTCCCGGTCCTGGTCCCGGCGCAGGGGTGGGGTGGACCCGCAGGGCCCGGCGCCGGGTGGTGGGCGCGTCGGTGGCCCGCGCGCGGCGCTGTACCGCTACGGGGTCGGGGCCTTGGCGATCGTGCTCAGCGTCGTGGTGTTCATCGTGCCGTTCGTGTTCATCGTGCTGACGGCGGTGATGGACGCGCAGCAGGCCGGTGAGTTCCGCTTCGCGCTGCCGCGCCGGTTCCAGGGGTGGCAGAACCTGGTGGAGGTCGTGCAGACGCGCGACTACATCCTCGTCATCGCGTTCATCAACTCCATCGTGCTGACGGTGGCCAGTGTGACGTTGATGGTGGTGTTCGGCTCGATGGTCGCGTTCGTGCTGCAGCGGCGCGTCACCCGCTTCAACGGGTTGATCAACTTCCTGGTGCTGGCTGGGTTGATCATGCCGCCGGCGGTGGTGCCGACGATCTGGGTGCTGCAGCGGCTGGGGTTGTTCGCCACGATGCCGGGGCTGATCCTGGTGGAGGTGGCCTTCGGGATCTCCTTCACGGTGCTGTTGTTCCGGGCGTTCATCTCCACGATCCCGCGTGAGCTGGACGAGGCGGCGGTGCTGGACGGTGCGGGGCCGGTGCGGTTGTTCTTCCGGGTGATCCTGCCGCTGCTGCGTCCGGTGCTGGTGACGGTGGTGCTGGTGCAGTCGGTGGCGGTGTTCAACGACTTCCAGACCCCGTTGTACTTCCTGCCGGGGGACGCGGGGGCGACGGTGCAGCTGACGTTGTTCAACTTCCAGAGCCAGAACCTGTCCAGCTACAACCTGTTGTTCATGGACATCCTGCTGATCACGATCCCGATGCTGCTGCTGTACCTGTTCTTCAACCGTCAG
>NZ_JALBVB010000029.1:0-26833 GCF_022669155.1 Kineococcus sp. TRM81007
GAACGCCACCATCGAGGCCGCCCGCGCCGGGGAGATGGGCAAGGGCTTCGCCGTCGTCGCCGGTGAGGTCAAGGAGCTGGCCCAGCAGACCGCCGGTGCCACCGAGGACATCACCCGCAAGGTCGCCGCCATCGAGCGCGGCAGCACCGAGGCCACGACCACCATCGGCCGCATCGCCGAGGTCATCGCCCGCATCGACGACCACCAGGCGACCATCTCCGCCGCCGTGGAGGAGCAGACCGCCACCACCGGTGAGCTGGCCCGCACCGTCTCGGGCGCCTCGCAGGGCACCCGGGAGATCGCCGGCGTCCTCACCGGCGTCGCGTCCGCCAGCGCCGCGGACCGCGCCAGCCTGGAGCAGGTGCGCACCTCGGTGGAGGCGCTGCGCGAGACGTCGGGGCGGCTGCGGGACGCGGTGGGCGCCTTCCGCCTCTGAGGGCCCCGGAGGCCCCCGGTCCCGAGGGGTCCGCTCGCGCGGGCGGGCGCGGCGGGCATCATGGGGGCGCCGCGCCCGTGCGCGGCGCCCCGGTCCGCTCCGGGCGGCCGGGTCCCCCCACGACCGGAGGACCGATGCCCGAGCAGAACACCCCCGTCGTGCTGGGCGTCGACCTGGGCACCACGTCCACCAAGGTCGTCGCCTTCGACGCCGCCGGTCGCGAGCGCGCCTCCGCCGGCGCCGGGTACTCCCTGCGCGAACCCGCCCCCGGGCACGTCGAGCTCGGCGCCGAGGACGTCCTGCGCGCGGCCGTGCGCGCCACCCGCGACGCCGCCGCCCGCGCGAGCGCCGCCGGCTGCGCCGTCGCCGGCATCTCCTTCAGCTCCGCCATGCACTCCCTCGTCGGCCTCGGCGCGCGCGACGAGCTGCTCACGCAGGTCATCACCTGGGCCGACACCCGTGCCACCGAGGAGGCCGAGGAGCTGCGGCCCACGGACCTCGGCCGCTCCCTGCACCGCGCCACCGGCACCCCCGTGCACCCCATGTCGCCGCTGGTGAAGCTGGTGCACCTGCAGCGCCACGAACCCGCCCTGTTCGCCGCCGTGCGCACCTGGGTGCAGGTGAAGGACCTGCTGGTGCGGCGCTGGACGGGGCAGTGGGTCACCGACCGCTCCACCGCCTCCGCCACCGGGATGGTGGACCTCGCCACCGGCGACTGGTCCGCCGACGCGCTGCGCGTGGCGGGCGTCAGCCCCGTGCAGCTGCCACCGGTGGTGCCGGTGACGGCGCTGGCGGGCACCCTCACCGCCACCGCCGCCGAGGAGCTGGACCTGCCCGCCAGCACGCCCGTGTTCGCCGGCGGCGCCGACGGGCCGCTGGCGAACCTCGGCGTCGGGGCCGTCGTGCCCGGCACCGCGGCGCTGTCCATCGGCACCTCCGGGGCGCTGCGCGTCGCCGCCCGCGCCCCGCGCGTGGACGCGGCCGGCCGCACGTTCTGCTACTCCCTCACCGACGACCTGTGGGTGGTGGGCGGCGCCACCACCAACGGCGGTGTCGTGCTGCGCTGGCTGGCGGAGACCCTCACCCCCGACCTGTCGTTCGTGGCGGGGGAGCTGGGCGAGGCGCCCGAGGAGTCCCTCATCGACCTGGCCGCCGGTGTGCCCGCCGGGGCGGACGGGCTGCTGATGCTGCCGCACCTGCTCAGCGAGCGGGCACCGCAGTGGAGCGCGCTGACCAGCGGCGTGCTCGTCGGCCTGCAGCGCCGGCACGGACGGGCGCACTTCGTGCGCGCGGCGCTGGAGGGGGTGTGCCAGCAGCTCGCCCTCGTCGCCGACTCCGTGGAGGACGCCGGCTCGGAGATCACCGAGATCCGCGCCACCGGGGGTTTCGCCCGCAGCGCCGTGTGGCGGCAGCTGCTGGCCGACGTCCTGGGCCGGCCGCTGTCGTTCGCCGCCGGCGGGCAGGAGGGTTCCAGCTTCGGCGCCGCCCTCGTCGGCCACCACGCGCTGGGGAACCTCGACATGGTCGAGGCCGCCCGCCGCGAGGTCCGCATCGGCGAGGTCGTGGAACCCGGTACCGCCGACGCCGCCGTCCACGCCCGGTTGCGGCCGGTGTTCGCGTCGCTCACGGACGCGCTGGCACCGACGTTCCGGGCGCTGCGGGAGTTCACCGCCGAGAGCACCGGGGAGCCGGAGGGGGAACCCGCCCCCGGGCCCGGTTCCGAACCGCCCCTCGACGAGGACTGACCGCGGGTGGGCCGCCGGTGGGGGAACTGTTCAGGTGAACGACGCCGCACCGACATCCAGTGCGGCCCGGAGGACCCGATACCGACGGGGTGAGCCTGTGGATGAGCGACCTGCTGATCGGCGGTGCTGAGGCACCCGCGCTGGGCGCCCTGGCCTCACCGGTCACGGTGATCGAGGCCGGCACCACCTGCCGGGACGTCGACGAGCTGTTCCGCGCCGACGAGCACCTCGGGTGCCTGGCCGTCCACGGTGGTGCGCCGCACCGGCGGCTGGGGCTGGTGTCCCGTGCCCGTTTCCAGCACCTGATGTCAGGGCGCCTGGGGTACGGCAGGCTCCTGAACGCGCGCAGGCCGGTCTCGGAGCTCACCGACTGGTCCCCGCTCGTCGTGCACGCCGACACCGGTGTCGCCGAGGTCGCGCGGCAGGTGCTGGACCGGAGCTGGTCCCAGCGCTTCAGCGAGGTGCTCGTGCGCGATCCCGGCGCCCCGCTGCGCCAGGTCAGCGTCACCGACGTCTTCCGGGCCCTGTCGGGGGAGCTGGCGAACAAGGCGCTCACCGACGCGCTGACCGGCCTGGCCAACCGGGAGCACTTCATGCAGCGGCTGGAGCAGTGCTGCGCCGAACCGGACGTGCAGCACCGCCTCGCGCTGGTCTACGTCGACCTCGACGGCTTCAAGGCCCTGAACGACGGGCACGGCCACGGGGTCGGCGACCAGGTGCTGCAGGTGGTCGCCGACCGCCTGCGGGGCTGCTTCCGCTCCGACGACCTGGTCGCCCGCCTGGGCGGGGACGAGTTCGCCGCCATCGCCCAGCTGCCGGCGGGCGTGCCGGTGGCCCCTGCCGCCCGGCACCTGGGGGAGCGGGTCCGCGCCTGCCTCAGCGGCACCATCTCGCTGGGTCCGCTGGTCCTGCCGGGGCGGGCCAGCATCGGCATGGCCGTCGCCGGCAGCGTCCTGGCCGACGGCGAGGTGCTGCTGCGCGAAGCGGACTCGGCGATGTACCGCGCCAAGGCCGTCGGCGGCGGGCGCGTGGAGCTGATCACCAGCGTCGGTACCACCGCTCCGCAGGAGAACTTCACCCCCGACCGCCGCGAGCTGCAGCGGGCCGTCGACGGGGGTGAGTTCCTGGTGCACTACCAGCCCATCGTCGAGGCGAGCACGGGCCGGCTGGCCAGCGTCGAGGCGCTGGTGCGCTGGCAGCATCCCCGGCGCGGGCTGCTGGCGCCCGGCGCCTTCCTGGAGGCGGTCACCGACGCCGGGTTCGCCGCGAACCTGGACCTGCACGTGCTGGAGGTGGCGCTCGCGCAGTTCAGCCGCTGGCGGCACGGCCTGGGCCGGGCGGCGCCGCGGGCGGTCAACGTGAACGTGTCCGTGCAGGGCCTGCTGCACCCCGGACTGGCCCCCACCGTCCTGGACGCGTTGTCGCGGGCCGGGCTGGACCCGGCGGTGCTGCGCGTGGAACTGCCGGAGGCGGCCACGACCGCGCAGCTCGACGTCGCCGGCGGTGCCCTGGAGACCCTGCGCGACGCGGGTGTGCGCCTGACCCTGGACGACCTGGGGGCCGGCGCCTCGACCCTGCACCACCTGACCGGCCTCACCCTGGACGGCGTGAAGATCGACCGGCGCTTCGTCGCCGGCCTGCTCGACGACGAGCGCGACGCCGCGGTGGTCGCGATGCTGCTGGAACTGGCCCACACCACCGGCATCGCCGTCACCGCCGAGGGCGTGGAGAACCGGTCGCAGCTGGAGGCGCTGCAGAGGATGGCCCGCGGACGGCCGACCTTCGTGCAGGGCTACCTCATCAGCCGCCCCGTCGCGGCCGAGCAGCTCGCGCTGCCGTGGTCCGACGGGCTGCACCACCTGCACCCGCAGGTGCCCGCGCCCCGCAGCGCGGCCCCGGCAGCACCCGGCCCGCTCGCCTCGAGGTGACTCCGCCGCGCACGCCTCACCAGCGGTGCGTGACGTCCACGACGACCCGGGAACCCCCCGCCGGCCCGTCCAGGGTGAACACCCGGAACGGCAACCGCGCCCGCACGCCCAGCCCGAACGTCGTCCGCCCCTCGAACGAGCTCGCCCACACCAGGTCCCGGAACGTGCGGTGGTCGCTCACGTCCGGCAGGTCGCCGTCCACCAGGTGCAGCCCGTCCGGGACCGCGAGGGGTTCCACGACGACCACCTCCAGGCGCGCACCCCCGGCCACCGGCACGGGCCTGCCGGACCCGTCCTGGTTCACCGCGTCGACGTAGCGCACGAAGTACCCGTCGCCGCTGCCGCGCAGGTCCACCACGAGCCGGTCGAAGCACGGGTGCGAACCCGCCCGCACGTCCACGACCTCCGCGTGGCGCACCGACGGCGCGCTCTCCGGCAGCGAACCCCAGGTGAACCCGCAGCTCGCCACCGCGGACGCCGGTGGGGCCACGCCCACCAGGGCCGCACCCAGGAGCAGGGACGCCAGCGCTGCTGACCGCTTCATCGCGGCCTCCTCCCGGCGGGGGCGGCACCCTGCCACCCGGCCACCACCCCCATCGTCCCCCCGCCGGCGCGGAGCGGCGCGCCGAGCCGCCCGGCACCGGCGTCGAGGGGGTTCAGGTGGGCGCCGCCACGTGCCGGCGACCTGCCCGGCGCGGCCCGGGCACCCCGCCCCGGCGGGCCGCGCTCCCACCCGCCCCGGTGCCGCTGCCCGTGAGCGCGCGCGCCACCGCACCACCGGCGAAGGGGAAGAAGTGGTCGCCGGGGTGCACCGTCAGGTGCAGCGCGCCCTGGACGTAGGGAGCCCACTGCGCCGCCACGCGCAGCGGCACCAGGCGGTCGCCGTCCCCCACGTGCACCACGAGCGCGGTCCGCAGCGGATCGGCCACCAGCAGCGTCGGCGCCGGGCGGTGCTCGCACAGCAACCTCAGGTCGGTGCGCAGCGCGGGCGCGAACGCCCCGCGGAACCGGCTGCCCCTCAGCGCCCCGCTCATCGCACCGAGCCGCTCGACGCCCCGCAGGAGACCCTCGTCGTCCTGCTCCAGCAGCGGCGCGAACGCGTCCGCGCCGCTGGAGTGCGGCGGCCGCGTGCCCAGCAGGACCACCGCGCCCGGCAGCCGCTCGCCGCGGCGCTGCAGCAGGTGCGCGGCCTCGTGCGCGACCACGCCGCCCAGGCTGTGCCCCACCAGGACGTGCTCGCGGTCGTCGCGGAGCACGCTGCGCCGCAGTTCCGCCGCGACGAGCTCCGCGGCCCCCCGCAGGCTCGGCGCCGTCCCCGGGGAGGCGTCCGCGTGCCGGTGCGCCAGGTGCCGCGGCTGCAGCACCCGCAGTTCCGTCCCGGCGGGCAGGTGCTGCTCCCAGGCCCGGAACACGCCCGCGGAGGTGCCCGCCGCCGGCAGGGCCAGGACCACCCGGCCGCTCACGGCAGCACCCCCGCCGGTTCCCGGCGCACGGCGTCTGCCCAGGCGTCGAGGCGCTCGCCGGCCACCACCGCGGTGCCCACCAGCAGGCCGCGGAACCCGTGGTCCAGCAACCGTGCCGCGGCCGCGGGGTCGGTGATGCCGCTGGCGCTGACCGGGCACCGCGTCCCCGCCCGCAGCAGGTCCGGCAGCAGCCGGACGCTGCGGTCGAGGTCCGCCGCGTCCCGCTCGCGCCGGCGGATGTCCTTGTTGTTCACCGCGACCACGCACCGGTCGGCGTGCGGGACCGCGGCGGCCTCCTCCGCGGAAACGACCTCCACGAACGGCGTCACCCCCTCCTCCAGCGCCGCCTCCACCAGTGCGCGCAACCCCTCCTCGGGCAGCAGCTGGGCGGTGAGCAGGACCGCCGAGGCACCGTCGGAGCGGGCCCGGCGCACCTGGGAGCGGCGCGTGAAGAAGTCCTTCTGCAGCACGGGCACGGGACTGACCCGCACCACGTCGCGCAGCAGGTCGCGGTCCCCGCCGAACCAGCGGCCGGTGACCACCGACAGGCAGGGAGCACCGGCTCGCAGGTAATCCGCCACCACGTCCAGGGGGGCGCGCCCGGCGAGCAGGTCGCGCCCGTCGGCGTCGGTGCGCTTGACCTCCGTGACGAGCGGTACCCGCGCCGCCAGCAGCGCGGCGGTGAAGTCCCCGGCGCTCACACCGCCACCGCCCCGGCGTGCGCAGCTGCTGCGGCCGGCGGGGTGGCGGCGGTCCCCGGCCAGGCCCGGGCGACCGCCCGCACCCGACGGGCGGCGATCGGCCCGCCGGCGTCGCGGGCCGCGCCGTCCAGGTCGATCCCGGTGAGGCCGGGCAGCTCGCGCAGCGCCAGCTGCTGCGCGCTGGGGTGGGCGTCCAGCCCGCCGGCGAGCAGGAACGGCCGCGGCGCGAGCTCGGCGAACCCGCGCACCACGGCCGGCTCCAGCGCGGTGCCGGTGCTGCCGACACGTCCGCCGGAGACGGCGTCGAGCACGAACCCGTCGGCGCCGGCGCGCGCGTAGGCGCCCAGGAACGGCTCCTCCAGGCAGCGGCCCGCGTCGACGTGCGCGGCCTTCCACAGCCGCGTGCCCGCGGGCAGCAGGTGCCGCAGCCTGCGCACCACCGCGGGCAGCTGGAAGGCGTGCAGCTGCACGTCCCGCACGCCGCTGCTGCGCACCACGCCGGCGACGGCCTCGGGATCGGGGCACAACGTCACCAGGCACAGCCCCGGCCCGCCGGTTCCCCGGGCGTGCGCGGCGAGCGCCGCCACCCGCTGCGCGTCCAGGTCGCGCGGTGAGCCGGGAACCCCCCACCACACGCCGGCGAGGGTCGCGCCGGCGTCCGCCAGCGCGTCCAGCTCACGGGTGCTCACCGCTCCGCACACCTTCAGCTCCCACCCGCCCGGGCGCGGCCCGGCGGCGCTCACGGCAGCCCCATGAGCGCGGCGATGCGGTTGTACTGGATCTCGTTGGTGCCGGAGTACACGGTCCCCGCGACGGCGTCGCGCACACCGGCCTCGACCCCGTCCTCGACGAGGTAGCCGCGGCCGCCGAACACCTGCACCGCGGCCAGGCTGGAGCGCACGTTGGCGGTGCTGGTGACCACCTTCGCGATGGACACCGCCTCGGTGGCGTTCGCACCGGCGTCCACGAGGGCGGCGGCGTCGCGCAGCCACTTGTGCGCGCTCTCCACGCCGATCCGCATGTCCACCAGCTGGTGCTGGACCGCCTGGTAGGAACCGATCGGCCTGCCGTACTGGACGCGGCTGCGGGCGTGCTCGACGCACCGGCGCAACCTGCGGCGCATCTCGCCCACGTTCACCGAGAACGCGTACAGCACCTCGCGCTCCATGACGTGCTCGAGCACGAGGAACCCCGCCCCGACGCGGCCGAGGACGTGGGAGGCGGGGACCCGGACCCCGTCCAGGGCGAGTTCGGCGACGGGGGAGGAGTTCAGGCCCATCGTCTCGACGCGCCGGCGGACGTGGAAACCGGGCGCGCTGGTGGGGACGAGGAACGCGGTGATGGAGAAGGGGGTGCGCTCGGTGGACGTGCGGGCGTACACGACCACCAGGTCGGCGGTGCTGCCGTTCGTCACGAACGACTTGGCGCCGTCGAGCACCCACTCGTCGCCGTCGCGGACGGCGCGGGTCCCCATGGCGAGGGCGTCGGACCCGCTGGCCTCCTCCGTGATGGCGTGGGCCCCGACGAGGGACCCGTCGCACAGGCCCGGCAGGTACCGCTCGCGCAGCTGCCCGGAACCGAAGCGCTGCAGGGGGGTGCTGGTGCTGGCCAGGCTGGTCACCGCCGAGAAGCTGAGCCCGGCGTCGGGGTTGCTCTCGCCGAGGAGCTCCATGCGCTCGCACACCTGGGAGACGGTGAGCCCCAGCCCGCCGTGGCGGGGGTCCACCGGGCCGGCGAGGGCACCGGAGGCGGCCAGGTCCCGCCAGGTGGGGGGCGCGTCCTGCGCGCCGTTCGAGGTCCGCCCCGCCGGGGCGGGCACCCGCGAGGGGGTTCCCGCCCGGGGGCCTTCGTGGAGGGTCGTCATCAGTACTGGGAGTACCCGGTCGGGTCCAGCCGGTGCTTCTCGTCCCCGTTGATCGGGGGGTTGAACACCGAGACCAGGTGCATGTCCTCGTGCGCGGACGCCTCCAGCACGTGCGGGTCGTGCGCGTCGAGCGCGTACAGCGTCCCGGGGCCGATCTCGTGCCGGGTGCCGTCGGCCTCCACGACGGCACCGGAACCGGACAGGCAGTAGCACGCCTCCAGGTGGCGGCGGTACTGCAGCTTGGAGGAGGTGCCGGCCTTGACGATGGTGTGGGCGACGGCGAAACCCATGCCGTCGCGCTCGACGAGCAGGCGGTCGCTGGTGCCGTTGCCCCAGTCGACGGAGTCCACGGCGTCGCGCTGGCGGATGATCATCTCTTCGTCCTCTCGGGTCGGTGCGGTCGGTGCGGTCGGTGGGAGGCGGGGAGGGGCGGTTCAGGCGGGGGCGGCGACGGGTGCCGCCAGGTCCCCGAGCAGGTCCGTGAGGGCCTGCACGGGCGCCCCGCGGCGTGCGCCGGCGTCCAGCGCCGCCACGCAGGCGGAGCCGACGACCGCCGCGTCGGCGCCGCAGGACGCGAGGGCCGCCACGTCGGCGGCGGTGCGGACACCGAAACCCACCGCGACGGGGACGGGGGCGTGCGACCGGAGTTCCCGCACGGTCCCGGCGATGCCGTTCCAGCCGTCGCGCGGCGGGGTCCCCGAGCGCCCCCAGGAGGCCACCAGGTACACGTACGCGGTGGCAGCCTCGGCGGCACCGCGGACCGTGGCCGTCGGTGAGGTGCCGTGGTAGCAGGTCGTCACCACGGGCAGGCCGGCGGAGGCGGCGGCGTCGAGGTGCTCGCCGCGCAGCACCGGCGGCAGGCCGTGCAGCAGCAGCGCGTCGGCGCCCGCGTCGCGCACCCGCCGGGAGAACTCCGGCAGCGCGGTGCCGCGCACGCTGTGCGCCCAGTCGGCCAGCAGCACCACGCGGGTCCGCCGCAGGGACGGCCGGACCCGGGCGACGGTGGCGAGGACCGCGTCCAGGCCGGTGCCCCGGTGCAGCGCCCGTTCGGCGCTGGCACGCACGACCGGCCCGTCGGTGGGGGAACCGGGGAACGGGACCGCCAGTTCCACGCAGGACACGCCGGCGTCGTCCATCGTGCGCAGGAGTTCCGGCAGCAGTTCCAGCGGCGGGTCGCCGGCGTTGCAGAACAGCACCAGCCCCGGGCCGCCCGAGGGGGAGCGCAGCTCAAGCACGGGCGCCCACCGCCCCGCCGGCCTTCTCCGGTGCGTCGGTCAGCTCGTCGAGCAGCCGCAGCGCGGTGCCGTCGCGGACGCCGTCGCGGGCGAGGTCGTACCCCTGCCGCCACGTGGTGCAGGTTCCCGCGAGCACCGCCAGCGCCGCCGCGTTGAGGCAGACGGTGGCGGTGGCCGCGGGTGCCAGGTTCCCGGCGAGCAGGTCGCGCACCAGGTCGGCGCCGTCGCGGCCGTCCTGCGGTGGCCGCAGGTCCGCCGTCCGCCCCCGCCCGTCGGCCACCTGCCCGCGGGCGATCACCTCCACCCGCCCGTCGGGGTGGACGAGTTCGTTGTCGCAGGTGCTGAGCAGTTCGTCGACCCCGTCGGCGTTGGAGCACAACCACACCGGGTGGCCGACCAGTTCGCGCAGCGCCAGCAGGTGGGGCCGGTGCGCGGGGTCGCTGAAACCGGTGAGCTGGGCCGCCAGCGGGACGTCGACCAGGAAGGGGCCGAGGACGTTGAGCAGCGCGGAGAACGTGCGCACCGGCACGGGCGCGGCGATCCGTGCCAGCGCCGTCAGCGCGGGCGGGTAGGCGTGCTGCCCGGCCACGGCGAAACCACGGGTGCGCACCCGGTCGCGCAGGTCGGCCGCGGACCGGCTGCTGGGCACGCCCAGCCGGCCGAGGGCGTCCAGCGCCCCGCTGCCGGAGCGGTGCGCGCGCGAACCGCTCTTGACGACGGGGACGCCGACGGAGGCGGCGAGCAGCGCGGCGGCCGTGGAGAGGTTCACCGTGCGCGGCCCGCCGCCGGTGCCGACGACGCCGACGGCGGGGACCGGTCCACCGGCCCCCGCGTCGCCGTCGGGACCGGGTGCCTCGCGCAGCGCGGCGGCCAGCGCGACCGCGGTGGCCGGGTCGGGCAGGGTGCGCGACAGGGCGGTGAGCACCCCCACCACCACGGCGCGGTCGGCGGTGCGGGTGCTCGCGCTGCGCAGGAACCCCTGGAACTCCCGCTGCCCCGCGCCGGTGCCGTCGACGAGCGCGAGCAGCAGGTCGGTGCCGCTCATCCCCGCGGGCCGGAGCGCGCCGCGTCCACGAACGCGGCCATGGCGGTCAGGTCCCGGAAGTTCTCCGGGTCCAGGTCGGTGTCCTCCACGACCACGTCGAACGTGGTCTCCAGCCAGGCGATGATCTTCAGCAGGCCCAGGCTGTCGATGACGCCGCCGTTGAGCAGGTCCGTCCCGTCCGGCAGGTCCGCCGGGTCGGTGCCCGGCAGGAACTCGGTGGCGACGTAGCGGCGGATGACCTCGCGGGTCGCGGTGGGGGTGTTCAGGGTCTCGCTCACGGGATCACGGTTCCTTCTGCTCGGAGTTCTCGCAGGGCCGCCGTCCGGTCGACCTTGCCGGTGGTGGTGGTGGGCAGGGGGGCACCCGTCAGGTGCAGCCGGGTGGGCACCGCGGCGCGGTGCAGCAGGGTCGTGCAGTGCCGGCGCAGTTCCAGCTCGCCGGGCGCCGCCGGGTCGCCGGGGCCGGGCGCGACCTGGACGACCGCGATGAGGCGGCGCCCGCCGGTCGGGCACGGCTCGGTGGTGACGGCCGCGGCGCGCACCCCGGGGTGGGTGCCGAGCACGCGTTCCACCTCGGCGAGGTTCACGGCGGTGCCGCGGACCTTGACCTGGTGGTCGAGGCGGCCGACGAGCTCCACCGTGCCGTCCTCGCGGCGCCGGGCGAGGTCGCCGGTGCGGAACCACGTCCTGCCCGCGGCCGTCGCCGGGTCGTGCCCGGGGCCCGGCTGGGCGGGGATCGTGGTGCCCAGCACGGTGAACCGCTGCGCCGTGACGGCCGGGTCGAGGTAGCACCTGCTCTGGAAGGGGGTGCGCACGACCAGCTCGCCCTCACCGGCGCCGGGCACCGCGCGCCCGTCCGCGTCCAGCAGCAGCGCCTCCACGCCGGGCAGCGGGCGGCCGATGGGCAGCGGGTGCGGGCCCGGCGGCTCGCCGGTGGCGTCCCCGCGCACCACCTCGTGCAGGAAGCTGTCGTTGGTCTCGGTGCTGCCGTACACGTTGACGACCGAGGCGGAGGGGAACAGCCGCAGGACGCCGCGCAGGGTGTCGCTGCCCACGACGTCCCCGGTGAGCAGGACGTGTCGGGTGCCCGGCAGCGACACCGCCTCCGGCGCGGCCCGCACCAGCGGGTCCAGGAACACGGGGACGGCCTGCACGAGGTGCGGGGAGTGCTCCTGCAGGACCCGCAGCAGCGAACGCCCCCGGGCGACGACCTCGGGGTCGGCCAGGACGACCTCCGCGCCGGCGGCCAGCGCCGCCCACACCTCCAGCAGCGACAGGTCGAAGTTCAGCGGCGCCAGGCTCAGCACCCGGGTGCCCGGGGCGAA
Source organism: Kineococcus sp. TRM81007 (assembly GCF_022669155.1). GTDB lineage: Bacteria > Actinomycetota > Actinomycetes > Actinomycetales > Kineococcaceae > Kineococcus. Next base: position 11,742 of record NZ_JALBVB010000029.1, read on the forward strand.
CCCGAAGCGCTGCGCGGCCCAGGTGGCGAAGCGGGCCACGGAACCGGCCGGCAGGGGGACCAGCTTGGGCCGGCCCGTGGAGCCGGAGGTGGTCAGCACCAGCGCGGTGTCGGGGTCCGGGGCCGGCAGGGCGCCGGCGGCCGGCGCGAGGGCGGTGGTCGTGCCCGCGGGGGCGTCCACCAGCAGCCGGCACCCGCCGCGACCGAGGACGTCGGCGAGCAGTTCCGGCGGCAGGGCGGTGGGGGTGAGCAGGGCGCTGGCGCCCAGCCGCCAGCACGCCAGGACCGCCGCCAGGGTCTCGGGGTCCTTGCGGGCCGGGACGCCGACGACCTCGCCGGGGCGGACCCCCGCTGCCTGCAGCCGGTGCGACCACCGCTCGGCCGGCCCGGCGAGGTCCGCGCGGCGCACGGGGACCGCGCCGACGGTCGCCGCACGGGCGGGGCCGTCCGCGCCGGGGTCGGCGCCCAGCACGAGCGCGCAGAGCTCAGCGGGGCCGGTGGGTACCGGCGCGGTGGGGTGCGCGGTGGGGTGCGCGGCGGGGTGCGCGGCGGGGTGCGCGGCGGCCGGGGCGCCGCTCACCGCGCACCACCGGGCCAGAACTCCACCCAGCCGTTCTTCAGCGCGGTGCCCGCGGCGGTGGTGGCGCTCAGGCCCGTGAAGCGGGGGTCCGCGCTGGGGTGCAGCGAGACGGTCAGCGGCGAGCCCACCGGGACGGGCGCGGAGAACCGCACGCCCACCCCGCGCACCGCCCCGGGGTCGCCCGCGGCGAATCGGTCGGTGGCCAGTTCGCAGGCCGCCGCGACCACGCTCATGCCGTGCGCGAGGGGGGCGTCGAAACCGGCGGCCGCGGCGGCCGCCGGGTCGGTGTGCAGGGGGTTGTCGTCGCCGCTGACGCGGGCGTACTCGGTGGTCGAGGACAGCGTGGGCAGCAGGACCGCCGTCCACGCGGGACCCGCCGGCGCCGGGCGCGGCGCGCGCTCCCCGGCCGGGCCACCGCCGCGCTCCGCGACGTCGGACCCGGACAGCAGCACGGTGGCCGACAGCTCGGCGACGGGCCGCCCGTCGGCGCCGTCGACGGTGGAGGCCAGCTGGACGCGGCCGCCGCCGGGGACGCGGCGCACGCCCGTCACGCGCGCCCGGCTCGTCAGCTCCTCGTCGGGGAGCAGGCGCCGGTGCAGCTGGACGTCCTGCGCCACGTGGACCAGGGACGCCCAGGGGCCGGCCTCCTCCTCCAGCAGCGCCTGCACCACCGGGTGCGAGGCGACGAAGACCTGCACGACGTTCGTGCCGCCGCGCACCGGTCGGCCAGCGGCGGTGGGCAGCATGCTGCGGACGGCGTCGCGGAAGGACGCGTCGCGCGAGGGCGCCGGCGGCGCGGCGCCGATCTCGAGGGTGCTCACGGGGACCTCCGTGCGGTGGGTGCGGGTGGGGTTCAGGCCAGGACGAGGCAGGCGTTGTGCCCGCCGAAGCCGAAGGAGTTGCTCAGCGCCGGTGCGGCCGGCACGTGCCGCGGCTCGCCGTGCACGACGTCGAGGGCGACGTCCGGGTCGGGGGTGCGGTGGTTGGCGACCGGGGGGACCACGCCGGTGCGCGCGGTGCGGGCGGCGACGGCCGCCTCCAGCGCGCCCGAGGCGCCCAGCAGGTGACCGGTCACCCCCTTGAGCGCCGTCACCGGCGGCACCGCGCCCTCGCCGAACACCGCGCGCAGGGCGTGCGCCTCGAGCCGGTCGTTCAGCGGGGTGGAGGTGCCGTGCGCGCTGACGTGGCCGACCTCCGCGGGCGCCACGTCGGCGTCGGCGAGCGCCTGGAGCACGGCCTGCCGGGCGCCCAGGCCGTCCGGGTGCGGGCGGCTGAGGTGGTGCGCGTCCACCGAGGAGCCGTAGCCGAGGACGCGGCCGTGCACGGCGGCGCCCCGTGCGGCGGCGTCGCGCTCGCGCTCCAGCACGAGGAAGCAGGCGCCCTCGCCCATGACGAAGCCGTCGCGGGCGGCGTCGAACGGGCGGCTGGCCGCGGCGGGGTCGTCGTTGCGCCGCGACAGCGCGTCGAGGTTGGCGAACGCGGCCAGGGTGACCGGCGACAGCGTCGCCTCGCACCCGCCGGCCACGACGACGTCGGCGAGCCCCGCGCGCAGCAGGGCGCGGCCCCAGCCGACCGCGTCGGCGCCGCTGGCGCACGTGGTGGCGACGGTGTGCGCGGGGCCGGTGCACCCCAGCGCCATCGAGATGGCCGCGGCCGGCGCGTTCGGCATGCTCACCACCGGCATGAGGGGGCTGACGCCCTCCGGCCCGCGGGCGGCGAACTTCGCGCTCTCCGCGTCGCTGGTCCAGCGGCCGCCCACGGCGTTGCCCACCACGACCGCGGTGCGCGGCGGGTCGGTGCGCGGCGAGCCGGCCGCCGCGTGCGCCCGCAGGGCCGCGGCGAGGGCGTACCGCGTGACGGGGTCGCTGCGGCGCAGCACCTTCGGGTCGACCGCCGGGTGGGGGGCCGGCTCGTCCACCTGGCAGCCGAAGCGCACCGCGTGCGCGGAGGTGTCGAAGCGGTCCAGGGCGGCGGCGCGCGAGTCGCCCGCCAGCAGCGCCGCCCAGACCTCCTCCGGGTCGTTGCCGGCCGGCGTCACCGTGCCGACGCCGGTGACGACGACCTCCGGGGCGCGCACGTCAGCGCCCGCCGGCCGCGCCGCGGAGACCCAGCTCGCCGGCCACCCGGACGAACACGTCGGCGGCGTGGTCGAGCTGGTCGCGGCTGTGCGCCGCGGTCACGGCGATCCGCAGCCGGGCGGTGCCCGCGGGCACCGCGGGCGTCACGACGGGCAGGCCCACCACGCCCAGCTCGCGGGCCCTGGTGGCCACCGCGTACGCCTGCTCGTCGGTGCCCACCACGAGGGGCACGACCGCGGTCTCGCTGCCGGCGGTGCCGATGCCGCCGGCGTGCAGGCGCTCGCGGAAGCGCTGCGACTCCCGCTGCACGTGCTGCACCCGCCACGGCTCGGCGCGCAGGACCTCCAGGGACTCCAGCGCCGCGCCCGCCTGCGCCGGGGCCAGCGCGGCGGAGAACAGGAACGGGCGGGCGCCGTAGCGCAGGTGGCGCACGAGCTCGGCGTCGCCGGCGGCCCAGCCTCCGGTCGCGGGGACCGCCTTGGACAGCGTGCCGACCTTGACGTCGGCGCGGACGCCGGAGTGCTCCTCGATGCCGCCGCCGGTGGCGCCGATCGTGCCGAGCGCGTGGGCCTCGTCGACCATGAGCAGCGCGCCGTGGCGGTCGCAGACCTCGCGCAGCTCGGCGAGGGGGGCCACGTCCCCGTCCATCGAGTAGACGCTGTCGACGACGACGAGCCGCACGCCGGTGCAGCGGCTGGCGAGCAGCCGCTCCTCGAGGTGGCCGGGGTCGTTGTGGCGGAAGCGCACGACATCGGCGCCGGAGAGCTTGCAGCCGTCGACGATGCTGGCGTGGTCGAGCTTGTCGACGAACACGGCGTCGCCCGGCCCGCACACCGCGCCCACCACGCCGATGTTCGCGGCGTAGCCGGAGCTGAACACCACGGCCGCCTCGCGCTCGGCGTACCGGGCCACGGCCCGCTCCAGCTCCTCGTGCAGCGGGACGGAACCGGCCAGGGCGCGCACGCCGGGGGACCCGGTGCCGAAACGCTCCACGGCCCGCACCGCGGCGGCCTCGACGCGCGGGTCCCCGTGCAGGCCGAGGTACCCGTACCCGGACATCATGAGGAGCCGCTGCCCGTCCAGCTCGACGTACGGGGTGCCCTTCACCGGGGTGTAGGGCACGAAGCTGTTGCGGTGGTGCGCGTCGGGTTCCAGCGCCCGGATGCGCGCCGCGGTCGCGGCGGCCTTGGCCGCCAGCAGGCCGGCGGAGGCCGCCGGGCTCGCGAGGGTGGTCATGGTTCTCCTCGGTGGGGAGTCGGGACGCCCGCCCGGCCGTTCACCGGTCCCCGGGGGGCGTGCCCACTTCCTACCGGGACGGGTGCAAGCGCACCGCAAGCCGCTGCGCGGCAGGGGAGCGGGAGGACCCGGCGAGAACGGGGAACCGGGGAACCGGGGAACCGGGGAACCGGGGAACCGGGGAGGTTCCCGCGGCCGGGGGCCCGGGTCCCCCCCGGCGCTCAGCGCGACCGGTAGTTCTGCGGGCTGACCCCGTAGCGCTTCTTGAACGCGGCGCTGAAGCTGAACGGCGAGCTGTACCCGACCCGGCGCGAGATGGCCGCCAGCGTCAGTTCCGGGTCCTCGAGCAGGTCGGCCCCCAGGGCCAGGCGCCAGTTCGTCAGGTACGCCATCGGGGACGTCCCGACGCGCTGGGTGAACCGGCGCGTCAGGGACGAGCGGGAAACCCCCACCCGGCGGGCCAGCGCGTCCACCGTCCACGCGTTCCCGGGCTCGGAGTGGATGAGCTGCACGGTGCTGCGCACCACGGGGTCCGGCGAGGAGGCGGTGCCCCCGGCGCCCGGCCCCGTCGCCGACCACTGCCGGATGGAGGCGATGAGCAGCAGGTCCAGCAGGCGGTCCAGGACGCCGGACTGGCCTGCGGCGTCCCGGTCGATCTCGCGCGCCAGCACCGACAGGACCGCCGGGTCCGGGTCGGGCACGACGACGCTGGGGGGCAGGGCGTCCATGAGGATGCGGCCCACCTCCCCGCGGCTGCGGAACGTGCCGACCACCATCGCGTCACGGCCGCGCGGGTCGTTGCCCCAGGTGCGCACCCCCGACTGCCACCCCGGCGACAGGTCCCGCCCGTCGGTGCCCGAGCACGTCTGGTCGGCGCCGATGACGATGCTCGGCGGGGAGTCGGGGGTGCTGGCCATCACGTACGGCTCGGTGTCGCGGGCCAGCAGCACGTCGCCGGCGGACATGGGCACCGCCCCGGACTCGCCGAGCACCCACGCGGACCCGGACAGCAGCGCCACGGCCGTCAGGGGCGCCTCGTCGCTCACCCGGATCGACCACGGCGGCTCCATGACCACGCGCAGCATGAAGGCATTGCGGGCGCGCGGGCCGTCGAAGTACCCGGCGAACGAGTCCACGCCACAGACGGTAGAGCACGCGTCGCTGCGCGTGCCCCGCCGGGACATGCGGGCGCGCCGCGGGCGCATGGCGCCGCGCGCGGGGCGGTGGCTGGGATGGGAGGCGGTGCCGGCGGGCCCGGCGCCCTCCCCGTCGACCTCCCACCCTGGAGCGCACACCATGCACCCCTCGCACACGTCCCTGCTCGCACCCCCCGCGCACCCCGGTGCCCCCGTCGGGACCTCGAAGGCCACCCGCGTGCTGTGCGGCCTCGCCGGTGCCGGCGCGGCCGTCACCGCCGGGGTCTATGCCCACTTCTCGCTCACCGTGATGCCCCGGCTGGCCGCGCTGCCCGCCGAGGAGGGCATCCGCGCGATGCAGGCGTTCAACCGGCAGGCCGTCCAGCCCCCGTTCATGCTCTGCTTCTTCGGCGCCGCCGCGTTCTCGTGCGCGCTCCTGGTGCGCGCGGCACGGCGCCGGCGGTCCGTGGCGGCCAGGGTCGCCGCGGGGGCCGCGGGCGCCTACCTCGCCGGCTTCGCGATCACGGTCGTGCTCAACGTGCCGCGCAACGACGCGCTGGCCGCGCTGGACCCCACCGCCGCGGCCTCGGCCGTCGCGTGGGGGGACTACTTGCGCGAGTGGACCTCCGCGAACTCGGTGCGGGCGGTGCTGTCCGGGGTGGCGACCGCCGGCCTGGCCGCGGTCGCGCTGCTGCCCGGTCGCCGCTGACCCGGGCACCCCTGGACGCGGGACGCCCCCGGCGCGACGTCGCGCCGGGGGCGTCCGGGGGTCCAGGCCCCGGGGCGTGGAGGGCCGGGTCGGTGGTTCAGGGGACCGGCACGGTCACCGCCGCCAGGACGCGGCCGTCGCGGACCGCCCAGCGGCCGTGCAGCAGGGCCGGCTCCCCGTCGCGGGCGCCGGGCACGCGGACGGTGAACGCCTCCCCCCGCAGCTCGGCCACCACGTGGAGCATGCCCAGCCAGCGCCGCGTCAGCGGCCACCACGCCTTGTACGCCGCCTCCTTGGCGCAGAACAGCACCCGGTCGCCGTGCACGCCCCGCGGCGCGGACCGCAGGGCCGCGGCCTCCTCCGGCGAGGCCACCAGGCCCAGCAGGCCCGGGCTCAGGGCCTCGTGCGGTTCGGCGTCGATGCCGAGGGAGAGGGCGTCGCGGGCGCGCGCCACCGCCGCGCCCCGGTAACCGGCGCAGTGGGTGAGGCTGCCCACCAGCCCCGGCGGCCAGCCCGGCTCCCCGGACGCCCCGCGGGGCAGCACGCCGCACGTCGCGCCGAGCGCGGCGACGGCCTCCTGCGCGCAGCGGCGCACCGTCACCGACTGCGCGCGCTCGCGCGAGCCGGCCAGCCCGAGCAACCCCGCCTCCTGCGGCAGGACGTCGGCGAGCTCCACGTCGGCGGTGCGCTCGGCGCACCGCGCGAACGCCGGCAGGACGGTCGCCAGAGCCGGCGACCGCCCCCCGGGGGCGTCGTCCACCACGCCACCCGTCACGTCCTGCGTCACGTCCTGCGTCACGTCCTGCGTCACGTCGTCCGGCACGGGTCGCGTCAGCCGGCGGCGAGGCCCGCGCCGAGGCAGACCACCGACGCCGTCACCAGGACCGCCCGCACGGCGTTCCAGCGCCGCCAGGGCGCCTCGAAACCCCACCGCGCCGACGCGGGGACCCGCGCCCCCGCGTCGAGCGCGTCGTTGAGCGGTAGGTTGCGCGCCACCGTCACCGCGAACGCCGCGGCGTGCAGGACCAGGGCCGCGGCCGGGGCCGCCGGCGCACCGCCCCCGGCCACGGCGCTGAGCACCGCGCCCGCCGTGAGCAGCGGCGCCCCGAAGAACGACGCCGCGAACAGCGGGTTGCGGATCGCCGCGTTGATCGACGTCATCGCCTCCACGAACGTCCCGTCCGCGGTGCGCCCCAGGCCGGGCATCACCGAGCACGCGAACGCGTAGAACAACCCGGCCAGCCAGGCGGAGGCGACCAGCGCACCCAGCACCAGGACGTCGTGCAGCACGGACCCGCTCACGTGATCGACACACCCCCGTCCACGCTCACGACCTGCCCTGTCATGTACCCGGCGTCCAGGAAGAACCCGACCGCCTGCGCGATCTCGTCGGTCGTCCCGAACCGGCCCATCGGGCACTTCTGCCGGATGCCGTCGGTCACCGAGTCCGGCAGTCCGCTGGTCATCTGCGTCACCATGAACCCCGGGGAGAGGGCGTTCACCGTCACGCCGCGCCGCCCGCACTCGGCGGCCAGCGTCCGCGTCATCCCGATGACACCGGCCTTGGACGCCGAGTACGCGGTCTGCCCGGCGGTCGCCACGATCCCCGACGGGGAGACGATGTTCACGATCCGGCCCCAGCGGCGCTTCAGCATCCCCGGCAGGCACGCCCGGCTGACGTGGAACGTGCCGACGAGGTTCGTGGCGATGACCGAGGCCCACTCCTGCGGCGACTGCATCGCCATCAGCGAGTCCCGGCGCACCGCGGAGTTGTTCACCACGACGTCCACCGGACCCAGGGACTCGGCGATCCGCTGCTCCAGGCGCACCACGTCGTCCCAGTCGGCCACGTCCCCGCCGACCACCACGGAGTCGTGGCGCAGCTCCCCGGCGGTGCGCTGCGCCGCCTCCTCGCCGGAGCGGTAGTGCACCGCCACCCGGCAGCCCAGGGCGTCCAGGGCCAGCGCCAGGGACCGGCCGAAGTCGCCCGAGGCGCCGGTGACCAGCGCCACCGGCGACGCCGGCCGCTCCCCGGTGCGCGGCGCGGGCACCGCCGACGCGCGGGGCGCGGCGTCCTGGTCCAGCGCGGTCACGACGGCTCACCCCCGCCCCAGCGCAGCAGCACCGAGCCCCACGTCATGCCCGCGCCGAAACCCGCCAGCAGCACGAGGTTCCCCGGCCGCAGCCGCCCGGAGGCCAGCGCCTCGGAGACCGCGATGGGGATCGAGGCCGAGGCCGTGTTGCCGTAGCGGTCCAGGTTCGTGAACACGCGCTCCGGCGCCAGGCCGGTGTGCTTGACGATGGAGTCGACGATGCGGATGTTGGCCTGGTGGGGGACCACCAGGTCCAGGTCGCCGGCGGTGAACCCCGCCGCCGCCAGGGTGCGGCGCACCGTCGCCACGGTGAGCCGCACCGCGTTCAGGTAGATCTCGTTGCCGTTGATGCGGGCGTGGTGCAGGCCGTCGCGGACGGCCTGCTCCGTCACGGGCATGCGGCTGCCGCCGGCCAGGACCTGCAGGCTGGAGGTCCGGCTGCCGTCGGCGCCCAGGTCGAACCCGAGGAACCACTCGCGGTCCCCGGGCGTGAGCACCACCGCACCCGCGCCGTCGCCGACGAGGATGCCGAGGTCGCGGTCGGCCGGGTCGGTGGTCAGCGAGTGCGTGTCGCTGCCGATCACCAGGGCGGGTCGCGGGTCCAGCCGCATCAGGGCGGCCGCGTGCACCAGCGCGTACACGAACCCCGAGCACTCGGCGTTCACGTCGTGGGCGCTGCCGGTCACCCCCAGCGCGTGCTGCACGAACGCGGACGTCGCGGGGGAGGGCTGTTCCGGCGTGGCGGTGGCGACGACCAGGTGGGCGACGTCGGAGGGCGCCAGGCCGGCCTGCGCCAGGGCGGCCTTGCCGGCCTCCACGGCCAGCGACGCCGTCGTCTCCCCGGGGCCGACCCAGCGGCGCTCGCGGATGCCGCAGCGGCCGACGACCCAGTCCTCGTCCACCCCGAAGCGGGCGGCGACCTCCTCGCTGGTCACCACGCGCGAGGGCAGCGCGGCACCCCAGCCGGCGAGCTGAGCGGTCGCCACGTCAGGCCGGGGCGACGGCGCCGGCCGTCAGCCGCTCGTGGACGACCCGCAGCGTGGTGCGCCCGTCGTCGTCGGCGAAGAGCGCCGCGTCGGCCCCGACCTCGGGGTGCTCGCTCTGGAAGGAGTACAGCCACTCCATGAGGTCCATGGAGTCCACGTCGCTCAGCTGCGTCAGGGGCACGTCCGCGTCGACGGCGGCGGCGCCGGAGACGGCGGCGATCTGGTCGAGCAGTTCGTCGAGGGTGGGGACCACGGTGGGTGCCTTTCTGTCCGGGCACGGTGCCTCGCACCGGTGCCGCGCGTACCGGTCCGCCGGTCCGGCGTCGCCGGCCGGGGCCCGCGGAGGGGCTCCTGGGGGCCGCCGGGCGGCCCGTTCGAGCGGTCCCAGTAGAGCCGGGCCGCTGCAACACCGGCGCAAGCCGGGACGGCCACGGCCCCGCCGGGGCGCTTGCGGCGGACTTGCGGCGCCGTCGCAGCGTGGTGGCCATGACCACACCGGAAACCCTGCCGGCCGGGACCGCCCTGGTGGTCCCCGCCCAGCCCGGGCCGAGCGCGCCCGGACGACCCGGCGCCGCCGCGGCCGAGGGCGGGACCGCCCCCGCCCGGCCCGCGGCCGGATCCGCGGTGCCCCACGTCCACGTCGCCGTCGTCGGTTCCGGTTTCTCCGGCATCGCCGCGTCGATCCGCCTGACCCAGGAGGGCTTCGACGACCACGTCCTGCTGGAGCGCGCCGACGAGGTCGGCGGGACGTGGCGGGACAACGACTACCCCGGGGCCGGCTGCGACGTGATGTCGCTGCTGTACTCGCTGTCGTTCGCGCCGAAGGCCGACTGGCGCACCACCTTCGGCAGCCGGGAGGAGATCTACGGCTACCTGCGCGAGACCGCCGAGCGGTTCGGCGTGCGCGACCGCACCCTGTTCGGGCACGACCTGCTCGACGCCGCCTGGGACGGCACCGCCAAGCGCTGGCGGCTGACGACGTCGCGCGGCCGGTACACCTGCGACGTCCTCGTGGTGGCGACCGGGTACCTCAGCGACCCGGCCGTGCCCGACCTGCCGGGCCTGGGCACGTTCACCGGTGAGGTGTTCCACACCTCCCGCTGGAACCACGACCTCGACCTCACCGGCCGGCGCGTCGCGGTCGTGGGCACGGGTGCCTCCGCCGTGCAGGCCGTGCCCCACCTGCAGCGGGTGGCCTCGCAGCTGACCGTCTACCAGCGCACCCCGGCGTGGGTGGCGCCCAAGTCCGACAAGCCGACCACGGCGGCGGAGCTCCTGCTGCGCCGCCGGGTCCCCGGGTACCAGGCGCTGCGGCGCGGCGTGAACATGTGGGGCCGCGAGGCGCTGGCGTTCATGATGGCCCGGCCCGCGGTCATGCGCCGGACCCTGCAGACCGCGGCGCTGAAGAACCTGCACTCCGCCGTGCCCGAGGGCCCGCTGCGCGAGGCGCTGACCCCCGACCACACCATCGGCTGCAAGCGCGTGCTGTTCTCCAACACGTACTACCCGGCCCTCGTGCAGCCCAACGTCGAGCTCGTCGCCGCCGGTGTCGAGCAGGTGCGCCCCGGCGGCCTGGTGGCGGACGGGAAGTACCGCCCGGCGGACGTCGTCGTGCTCGCCACCGGCTTCGAGGCGGTCGAGCGGCCCGTGGCGCGGCGCGTGCGCGGTGCGGACGGGCGGACCCTCGCCGAGCGCTGGGGCCGGCGGGTTTCGGCGTTCGCCGGGACCAGCGTGTCCGGTTTCCCGAACCTCTTCATGCTCCTGGGCCCGAACACCGCCCTGGCCCACTCGGCGCAGACGGTGATGATCGAGGCTCAGGTGGAGCACCTGGTCTCCGCGCTGCGCTGCATGCGCGAGCGCGGCGCCGCGGCCGTGGAGGTCCTTCCCGCCGCCGAGGAGGCGTTCCAGGCGCGGCTCGCCGAGCACTTCCGCGGCAGCGTCTGGGAGGTCGGCGGCTGCCGCAGCTGGTACCAGGACGCCGACGGCCACAACCCGTCGCTGTGGCCGACGTACACCTGGCGCTACCGCCGGGAGGTCTCCCGGTTCCGTCCCGCCGACCACCGCCTGACCACGTGCGCGGCCACGCCCGCGGCCACCCCCTCGACCCACGCCGACCCCGGCGCCCGCAGCGGTGCGCCGGTCACCCCCGGAGGAGCCCTCGCATGACCAGCCCCACCACGCCGAACGCCCCGGCCCCCGGGCCGAGCCGGCGCAGCCTGATCGCGGGTGCCGCCCTCGCCGTCGTCGGCTGGAACGTCGCCGACGCGGTCTGGACGACCGCACCGGCGTCCGCGGCCGAACCCGACGTCGCCGCCGTGCCCGACCTCGACGGGACCCTGGAACTGGCGGTACCCGCGCGTTTCAGCCGCGACTTCGGCGGTTTCGTCGAGGCCCGCCCGTGGGCGGTGCTGCACGCCGGCTCGGAGGCGGACGTGGCGGCCATGCTGCGCTTCGCCCAGGAGAACCGCATCACCGTGGCCGCCAACGGCCAGAGCGGTGAGGACGGCGAGCAGCAGTCGCACTCCAACCACGGCCAGGCCCTCACCCGCGGCGGTCTGCAGATCGACATGAGCGCCTTCCGCGGGCTGAAGGTCTCCGGCACCAAGGCCGTCGTCGGCGCCGGCACCAGCTGGGCGCAGCTCGTCGACGCCGCGCTCGAGCGCGGGCGCACCGTCCCCAGCTTGCCCGACTACCTGCACCTGTCCATCGGCGGCACCGTCGCCGTCGGCGGCATCGGCGGCAGCGTCCAGCGCCACGGCCTGCAGGCGGACCTGGTGCGGGCCGGGCGGTTCGTCACCGGGACCGGCGAGGTCGTCCAGGCCCGCGGCGGGCGCCGTCGCGACGTCCTGGACCTGGCGCGCGCGGGCGCCGGCCAGGTCGCCGTCACCACCGAGCTGGAGATCCAGCTCGTCAAGGCCCGGGAGCTCGCCCGGATCACGCACCTGCACTACCCCGACCTGTCCGCGTACCTGGACGACCAGCAGCGCGCCCTGCGCTCGAAGCTGTTCGACCACCAGTCGGGCGAGATCGTGCGCAACGCCGCCGGCGACGGCTGGGAGTACCGCATGGAGCTCGGCTGCTACGTCGACCGCGACCGGCCCGTGCGCCGGGTCGAGGCCCTGCTGGCCGAGATGGGCGACGACGCGTCGCGCCGTGCCACCCAGACCCTGCCGTACCGCGACTGGGCGTTCCGCGTCGACGCGTTCGTCGCGGCCCTGCGCGAGGGCGGGTACCTGTCCCAGCGCAAGCCCTGGCTGAGCCTGCTGCTGCCCGGCGACGAGGTGCGCCGGTTCGTCGAGGAGATGGTCGCCGACCTGACCCCGCGCGACCTCGGCGGTGGTTTCTGCCTGCTGTCGCCGCTGGACCGGCGCCGCATCTCCACCCCCGCGTTCGTCCTGCCCCGGGGCGACCAGGTCTACTTCATGGACCTGCTGTGCTTCCCCGCCCCCGGCGACGACGGCGTCGAGGGGATGCTCGAGCGCAACCGCCGCCTGTACGACCGGGCGGTGGCCCTCGGCGGCAAGCGCTACCTCATCGGTGCGATCCCGGGGATGACGCCCGACGACTGGCGCAGGCACTTCGGCGACGAGCGCTACGCGGCGCTGCGGGAGGCCAAGGAGAGGTTCGACCCGGCGGGTGTCCTGACCCCCGGGCAGGGTTTCTTCGCCGGTGGGGGGGAGCGGTGAACGCGGTCGTCGTGGTCGACGAGGTGGACCTGCCCGCCGGTCCCGAGCAGGTGTGGGGTGAACTCGTCGCCGAGCTGGGCGGGGCCGGGCGCTGGTGGGTGGAGAAGAACACCTTCCAGGGCGACGGCCGCGGTGCCGACCGGGTCGGGTCGGTCACCGAGATGGCCGTGCACCCGCGCGGGGTGGGGCGACCCGGCCCGCGGCTCGCCTTCACGGGGCGCACGCGCGAGGCCGTGCCGGGCCGGCGGCTGACGATCGACTACGTGGGCGGTTGCTTCGCCGGCGCCGCCACGTTCGGGCTGACGCCCGTCGCGGGTCCGGCGGACGGCCCCTGGACGCGGCTGAGCATGGAGTTCCGCGCCGAGCCGCGCGGGTGGGTGCGGGCGCTCGGTGCCGTCGCCGACATCGGCGAGCAGCACTCCGCGGGTACCCGCCACGCCTTCGAGCGGCTGCGCGGCCGGCTGGAGGCCCAGCGGCTGGCCGTGGCCCCCGCCCCCGCCCTCGCCCCCGCCCCCACCACCGCCCGCGCTGGCGCGGAGCGGGCGGTGGTGGTCGGGCGCACCACCGCCTGGCGCGCCGAGCACGAGCTCCTCGCGGCCGACGGCGCGGCGATCGCGGTGACCCGCACCCGCCCGGCCGGCGCGACGGGCCCGCTGGTGGTCCTGTCGCACGGCTGGGGTTCCTCCAGCGCGGCGTGGAACGGCGTGCTGGAAGCGCTGCTGGCCGCGGGCTCACCCGTGGTGGCCTACGACCTGCGCGGTCACGGCCGTTCCGGGCGGGGCCGTTCGCCCGTGGACGTCGACGTGCTCGCCGGTGACCTGCGGACCGTCCTGGCGGCCGAGGCGGGACCGGGGACGGCGACCGTCCTGGTCGGGCACTCCGGCGGGGGACTGGCGTGCGTCCGGGTGGCGGCGTCGAGCGCCGCGGCAGCGCTCGCGGGGGACGCGACCGTCGCGGACGTGTGCGGCGTGGTGCTGCTGGGGACCGTCGCCACCCGCGGCACCAGCACCCCCGCGGAGGTGCGGCTCATGGGCAGCCGCGCCCTGACGGCGGTGCTGCGGCGCCCGGGGCCCGCCGAGGCCCTGCTGTCGCGCACGATGGGCCCGCCGCACCCGGTGCCCGCCCGGCGCGCCGTCGCGCGCACCCTCGCGCAGACGCCCGCGGAGGTCCGGGCGGACTTCTTCCGCTCGACCGCGGTCGTCGACCTGCGAGCCGACCTGGCGCGCCTGCCGCAGCCCGTGCTCGTCGTGGCCGGTGAGCTGGACAGGGCGGCGCCGCCCGCGCTGGTGGCGCAGACCGCGCAGGCGGCCGGGGTTCCCCTGCGGCGCATCGAGGACGCGGGTCACGCCCTGCCGCAGGAGGCCCCCCGGGAGGTGGCCGCAGCGGTCCTGGAGGTCCTGGGGTCGGTCGCGGCCCCCGGTCGTGCCGGCGCACCGCCGGCGGAACCGGTGCAGGGCCTCGCGGGGTAACTCCCCGGGAACTCCCGGGAAACTGCCGGGGCAACTCCCGGGGGCGCCGCGGGGGCGGGCGACCGGTGCTTGACAGGGGTTTCCCCTTGGGTACTGTCTGTGATCGCCGCCCTCCGAGAGTTCACTGTCGGTGAACCCTGCCGAACGGATGTGGAGTGTCCCCGACGACCCCGTGCCTGCAGCTCGCCGAGGGTTTCCGCACCACCCGGCCCGACGGCGCCTCGGCGACCCTCTCCGGCGCCCAGGCGCAGGTGGCCGCCGCCCGGCTGCTGCTCGACCGCTCCCCCCGCGGCGTCAGCCGTTCCGAGCTGGCCGAGGCGATCTGGTCCGAGGACCTCCCGGACACCTGGGCCTCGGCGCTGCGCAGCATCGTCACCCGCGTCCGCCGGTTCCTCGCCGCCGCAGGCGAGGGGGCGAGCCTGGAGAACGTCGACGGCCGGTACGTCGTGCGGCTCCCCGCGGGCACGGTGGTCGACGTCGAGGTGGCCCTGGCCGAACGGCACCACGCCCGCGAACTGCTCGAGCGCGGCGAGGCGCGCACCGCCCGGGAACTGGCCGAGCGGTGCGTGCGGGTCCTGTCCCGGCCGTTCCTGCCCGACCACGACAGCCCCTGGGTGCACGGCGTGCGCGCCGACCTCGCCGAGCGGTGCTCCTCCGCCAGGGAGGTCGCCGTGGCGGCGGCAGCCGCCTGCGGGGACACCGGCGCGGCGGTCGAGCACGCCCGCGCCGCCGTGGCGGCCGCGCCGCTGCGCGAGGCCGCCCACCGCAGCCTCGTGCAGGCGCACCTCGCCGCCGGCGACCGCGGGCAGGCCCTGTCCGCGTACTCCCGGTTGCGCGCCGTGCTGCGCGACGAGCTCGGGGTCGATCCCTCCCCGGAGTCGCAGGAGCTGCACGTCGAGGCCCTCGGCGGTCCCGCGGCCGACGGCCCCGCCGCGCTGCTGCCCGCCCCGCGCCGGCCCCAGCCCTTCGTCGGCCGGCGCGCGCAGCTGCAGCGCCTCGACGAGCTGGAGCGTTCGGTGCGCGGCGGCTCGCCCGCCCTGGCGCTGGTGCGCGGCGAGCTCGGCATCGGCAAGTCCCGGCTGCTGAGGGAGTTCGCGCGGCGCGCCGCGCGGCGCGGCAC
>NZ_JALBVB010000029.1:26863-43352 GCF_022669155.1 Kineococcus sp. TRM81007
CGGGCCCGGCGACCCCGGTGGCGCCCTGCGCGGTGCCCTGCGCGACCACGTGGCCGGCGGTGGCGACGACTCCGGCGACCCCGGCGACGCCGCGGTGCGCCGCCTGCTCGCCGAGCCGGCGGCAGGCGGCGACGAGCCCCGCGGCGGTGAGGAGGCCGACCGGCTGGCGTCCGCGCTGCTGCGACTCACCGCCACCCGGCCGGTGCTGCTCGTCGCCGACGACGCCGAGGAGGTCGACGCGCAGAGCGCCGCCGCCGTCCGCGCGGTGCTGCGCAGCCCGGCCCGCGCACCCCTGCTGGTGCTGGCCGCCGCCGAGCAGCAGCGCCTCGGTGCCGAGCACCTGCGCGGCCTGCAGGACCTCGACGAGCGCGGGCTGCTCACCCGCCTGGACCTCGGCCCGCTGGACCTGCTGGAGGCGCACGACCTCGTCCACGCGGTGGTCGACGGCGACGACCTGGTGCCCCACCTCGGTGCGCTGCACCGCGGCTCGGGCGGCAACCCCTACCTGCTGACCCGGCTGGCGCAGCAGCCGGTGCGACGGCGCCACGACGAGCACGACGAGCACGACGAGCACGACGGCGGCGGCCCGCCCCCCGTGCACCGGCCCGACGAGGGGGTGCGCGCGTACGCGCGCATCCGCTGCGCGGAC
Organism: Kineococcus sp. TRM81007; assembly: GCF_022669155.1. Taxonomy (GTDB): domain Bacteria; phylum Actinomycetota; class Actinomycetes; order Actinomycetales; family Kineococcaceae; genus Kineococcus. The sequence goes on from NZ_JALBVB010000029.1 coordinate 27,513, forward strand.
CTGGGGGCGGACGCGCTGACGCTGCTGCGGACGGCCGCCGTCGCAGGCTCCGGCGAGGGGGCCGGCGAGGAGGTGCCCGTGGGGACGCCCGTGCTGGCCGTCGCCTCCGGTCTGGGGGAGCGGCGCACCGCCGCCGCCCTCAGCGAGCTGTGCGCCCACGGCCTGCTCGTCGAGGCGCCCCCCGCGCGCCCGGGCTCCCCGCCCCGCCCGCCCCGCTTCGTCCACGGCGTGCTGCGCGACGTCCTCTACGCGCAGCTGAGCACCTCCGAGCAGCGCGTCCTGCACGCCGTCCTCGCCGACGCCCTCGGCGCCGCGGCCGCGCGCGGTGGGCCGCGCGAGCCCGGACCGCACCACCACCGCGCCCTCGCCGAGCACGTCTGGCGCAGCCGTCCGGACCACGGCGGGCGCGAGGTGCTGGACGTGTGCGAGCGGGCGGCCCAGGAGGCCGCCGACGCCGGCGAGCCGCACGAGGCCGCGCGCTGGTGGCGGCACCTGCTCAGCGCGGTCCCCGAGGACGACCTCGCCTCGCGCGCGCTGGCCTCGGTGCGCCTGGGGCGCCTGGAGCTGGCGACGGGGACCGAGGGGCACGAGCGGCACCTGTTCGGCGGCCTCTTCGACGCGCTGCGCAGCGACCGCGTCGACCTCGCGGTGAGCGCCGCGGCGGCGCTGCTGGACTCGGTGGCCCGGCGCCCCGGCCTGCTGGCGGACGTCCTGGCCGTGGACGACCTCGTCGCCGAGCAGCTCCCCGGGGCCGGGCCCGCGGCCGGCGAGCTGGACCGCTGGCTGCCCGACTACGCGGCCCGGCGCCTGCGGGTGAGCGGCCGGGCGCTGCCGCGGCCGCTGCTGCAGCGGGCGCTGGAACCGCTCGCCTGCCGCCTGGAGCACCGCACGGGCCCGCTCCTGGTGCACCAGCGGTGCGCCGAGGCGGAGGACCTGTGGCTGCTGGCCGGCGCCGTGGGCGACGACCCCGCCCGCCTGCACGCCGCGGCCCACGGCGCCGCGGCCGCCGCCGTGCTGGGCCGGCCCCGCGGGCCGCACGAGGCGCGCCTGCGCGCCGTGGCCGGGTGCTCGGCGGGACCGGCCGGCGGTCCCCTCGCCGGGCAGGTGCGCGACGCCCTGCGCCAGGGGGCCTTCGCCCGGGCCACCGCCGACGGGACCCTCGACGCGCGGGGGTGGTCGGAGGCGCTCGGTGTCACCGGGGCGCCCGGCGGGGCGGGTGCGGCGGCGGGCGCCGACCCCGCCCGGCGGCAGGCTCTCGTGGCGTCCTGGGCGGGACTGGGCGTCGGCGCGGCCCCGCGCGGCCCCGCCGGGCCCGTCGACCACTGCCTCGAGCAGCTCCTGGCCGCCGGCGAGGCCGCGGCCCGCTCCCGCGCGCGCTGGCTCGTGCCCACCGTGCTGGCCGACGCCCCCGGCGACGCGTGGTGGCACTCGGTGGGCGTGCTGGCCGTTGTCGTCGCCGACACCGGCGACGAGCACGCCGCCGTCCCGCTGCTGGAGGCCCTGCGCCCGCTGGCCGGGCTGACGTGCGGGCACGGCGACCGCTCCGACGTCGGTCCCGCGGACCTGCACCGCGGGCGGCTGGCCTTCCGCGCCGGCGCGTGGGACGAGGCGGAGGAGAGCCTGACGGCCGCGATCGCCCAGGCGGCCCGGCGCGGGGCGACCACGTGGCTGGTGCGTGCGCAGACGGAGCTGGCGACGGTGCTGGAGGGCCGGGGCCGCGTCGCCGACCGGGTCCTGGCCGCGGCCCTGCGCGCCGAGGCCGGCCGGGTGCGGTGCGGGAACGAGCGCCGCCCGGCCCCCGGGCCCCGCTAGGCGTGCGGCCCGGCGACCACCTCGGCCACCTGGGCGCGCCCGACGGCCGCCGCGAGCCGTCCCGCGAGGCGCCCGGCGGCGGCCGCGCCCGGCAGGTGCAGCAGGAGGCGCAGGCCGTCGTGCCGGCGCAGCAGCCGCTCCAGGACGGCCAGGCTCCACCCGTCCAGGTGGCGGGCGTCGTGCAGCACCAGCACCGCCGGGCCGCACCGCGTGAGCCGGCGCACCACCTCGTCGAGGCCGTCCCCGCCGGGGTCGCCGAAGGGGTGCGGACCGTCCGCGGCGGGTGCCCACCCGTCCGCCGCGTCCAGCAGGGCGGTCACCGTGGACAGCTGCCCGGCCCCCGGGCGGCAGCGCACCCGCAGCACCACCGCGCCCCGCGCGTGCTCCTGCAGCGCGACGTCGGCCGCCCACGCCTCGGCGGCCGGGCCGCTGCCGCGCACGCAGACGACCCGGGCCCCCGGTCCCGGTGCCCCCGGGAGCGCGGGGGCACCCACCACCGCTCGCCGCGCCCACTCCAGGGCGCCGGTCCGCCGCCGCGGTCCGGCGCCGGTGCTGGGGCGCAGCACGTAGTACCGCTGCCCCGGCGGGCACCGGTGCGGGCACAGGGCGAACAGGTCCGCGTCCGGCGAGAGCATCGGCCCCGCCACCAGGGCCGCGCCCGGCGGCAGCAGGACCGCTCCCGCCGGGACCTGCTCCAGGAGCTCGGCCGGCACGCCGCCCGCCACGGCCGGGTGGCCACCGGCACCGCCCGGGGCCGCGGCGTCCTCCTCCAGCAGGACGGCGCGGCGGTCGCCGTCCCCGGCGGGCAGGCCCGCGGCGGCGAGCGCGCTCAGCGCGGTGAGCACCGAGGGGTGCCTGGTGGTGCTGAGCGGGACCGCCGCGTCCCCGCCCGCGTCCGCCGCGCCCGGGTCGTGCCGCGGGGCCCGGAACACCAGCAGGAGCACCCCGCCGCCCGGACCCCGCGGGACGCCGCGCTGCGCGGGCAGCAGCGTCGTCGTGGCCGTGGTCACCCGCCGCTCGCTCGGGTCAGAGCGCGGCGGCCGGGACCGGCGCCCACACCCCGGTGGCGGCCGCCTCGCGGGCGTAGGCGGAGAAGTCCTTGGGGGCGCGGCCCAGGGCCCGCTCCACCCCGTCGGTCACCGAGGCGTTGCGGCCGTCGAGGATGATGGCGAACAGGTCCGCGAAGTCGCCGGGCAGGCCCTCGCGCTCCAGCTCGGCGGCGTACTCGGCGTGGCTGACGGGTTCGTAGCGGATCTCGCGGCCCGTGGCGCGGGACAGCTCGTCCGCGACCTCGGTGAAGCTCAGCAGCCGCGGGCCGGACAGCTCGTACACCTGGCCGGTGTGCCCGGGCTCGGTGAGCGCCGCCACCGCCACGTCGGCGATGTCGTCGGCGTCCACGAACGGCTCGACGGCGTCGCCGGCGGGGATGGACAGGACGCCGGCGCGCACCGGCTCCAGGAAGAAGCTCTCCGAGAAGTTCTGGTTGAACCAGTTGCAGCGCACCACGGTCCACTCCAGCCCGGAACGCTGCACGGCCTCCTCGCTGGCCACCGCGCCCTCCTCGCCGCGCCCCGACAGCAGCACGACGCGACGCACGCCCGCCGAGCGGGCGACGCGGCAGAACTCCTCGATCAGTTCCGGGACGCCCGGGAACGCCAGGTCGGGGTAGTAGGTGACGTAGGCGGCCTCCGCGCCGGCCAGCGCGGGCGCCCACGTGGACGCGTCCTCCCAGTCGAAGCGGGGTTCCGTCGAGCGCGACCCGGCGCGCACGTCCTGACCCTTCGCGCGCAGCCGGTCGGCCACGCGACGACCCGTCTTGCCGGTTCCACCGATGACGACGATCACTGGTCCTCCTCCTGTCGCGGCCCGTGCCGCGGTGCGGTCGTGGGCCCCGCTGCGGGGCCGTGCCCAGTCGACCGCCGCACCCCCCCGCCCGGCCATGCGCGCACGCCGCACCCGCATGCGCCCCCGGCTCAAGGGGGTGACGGGCGGTGCCGACACCACGAGCACGTCACCCGGACGGCGCAAGGAGAACGGCATGACCCCGTACCGCCTCGCCCTCGGCCTCGTCGCGACGGCCGCCGCCGCGGCCGGCATCGCGCTGCTGCCCGCCACGGCCGCCCCGGCCGACGCGGTCCCGGTCAGCACCGTCCAGGAGCACCCGGGGCACCCCGGCGCGGCCCCCCGCCCGGCCGGGCCGTAGCCGCCGGGAGGTAGAACGGGGCATGGCCCACAGCCCCACCGCGACACCGTTCGCCGACCTCGACGCCTTCACCGCCCTGCCGCGCACGGCCGGCCTGGCGCTGTCCGCGGACGGCACCCGCCTGGTGACGACGGTGGCCACCCTCAGCGCCGACGCCACCCGCTGGCGCGGGGCCCTGTGGGAGGTCGACCCCACCGGCGAGCGTCCCGCCCGCAGGCTCACCCGATCCTCCGCCGCGGAATCCTCACCCGTGTTCGCCCCCGACGGCACCCTGCTGTTCACCTCCGCGCGCCCCGACCCGGACGCGGGAGCCGCCGAGGACACGCCCGCCGCGCTGTGGGCGCTGCCGCCGGTGGGGGAGGCCCGCGTCGTCGGCACCCGGCCCGGGGGCGTGTCCGCGCCGCTGGTCGCCCGCACCTCGAACCGCGTGGTCGTCACCTCCGCGACCATGCCGGGCGCCGACGACGCCGAGGACGGCCCCACCTCCGACGCCGCCCGCCGGAAGGCGCGGAAGGAGAAGGGGGTCACCGCCGTCCTGCACGCGCGGGTCCCGGTCCGCTACTGGGACAGCGACCTCGGTCCCGACGAACCCCGGTTCCTCACCGCCGAGCTGCCCGGCGCAGAACCCGCCGCCGGCACCCGCGACACGCTGCGCTGGCGGGACCTGACGCCCTCGCCCGGCCTGCGCCACCGCGAGGCCAGCGCCGCCCTCACCCCCGACGGCGCGGAACTCGTCACCACCGAGGTCGTCGCGCAGCCCCGCGGCGACCAGCACGTCCGGCTGGTCGCGATCTCCACCACCGACGGGTCCGTGCGCGTCCTCGCCGACGACCCGCAGCGCGAGTTCGGCGCCGTCGCGCTCTCCCCGGACGGGCGGCACGTCGCCGCGCTGGCCGAGTCCCGCTCCACCCCGCAGCAGCCGCCGTCGGTGCGGCTCGTCGTCGTCGCCGTCGACGGCTCCGGGGTGCGGGAGGTCGCGCCCGAGCGGCAGTTCTGGGGTGCGCGGCCGCAGTGGGGGCCCGGCTCGGACGAGCTGTTCCTCGCCGCCGACGACCACGGCCGCGCCCCCGTGGTCCGCGTCGACGTCGCCGGCGGTGAGGTGGTGCGGCTGACGGGAGACCACGGCGCCTACGGCGACCTGCAGGTCTCCCCGGACGGCGCGCACGTGTACGCGGTGCGCTCCGCCGTGGACGCGCCTCCGGCCGTGGTGCGCCTGGACGCGCGCACCCCCGGCCAGGAACCGCAGCACCTGCCCGGTCCCGCGCCGGTGGTGGAACTGCCCGGCACCCTCACCGAGGTCACCACCACCGCCGCCGACGGCACGCGGGTGCGTGCATGGCTGGCGCTGCCGTCCGGCGCCTGCGCCGAGAAGCCCGCCGCGCTGCTGCTGTGGGTGCACGGTGGGCCGCTGAGCTCCTGGAACTCCTGGTCGTGGCGCTGGAACCCGTGGCTGGCGGTCGCGCGCGGCTACGCCGTCCTGCTGCCCGACCCGGGCCTGTCCACCGGGTACGGGGCGGAGTTCCTCGCCCGCGGGTGGGGGGCTTGGGGCGCCGAACCGTACACCGACCTGATGGCGCTCACCGACGCCGCGCTGGAGCGCGACGACCTCGACGCCACGCGCACCGCCGCCATGGGTGGCTCCTTCGGCGGGTACGTGGCGAACTGGATCGCCGGGCACACCGACCGCTTCCGGGCGATCGTCACCCACGCGTCCCTGTGGTCGCTGCGCGGGTTCGGGGGCACCACCGACGCCCCCTGGTACTGGTCGCGGGAGATGACGCCCGCGATGGTCGCGGCCAACGACCCCTCCGCGCACGCGGCGGACATCACCACACCCGTGCTGGTGATCCACGGCGACAAGGACTTCCGGGTGCCGATCGGGGAGGGCCTGGCGCTGTGGTGGGCCCTGAACGAGCACTGGGACGGCGACCCGCAGGACCTGCCGCACCGGTTCCTGTACTTCCCCGACGAGAACCACTGGGTGCTCACCCCGCAGCACGCGATCCTCTGGTACGAGACGGTGTTCGCGTTCCTCGCCACCCACGTGCACGGGGTCGACCCCCTGGTGCCGGAGCTGCTGCGCTGAGCGGTGCGCCGCGGGACGGTGCCGGGCCCGCCGGTGAGCGGGCCCGGCACCTCCGGGCCGTCAGGAGATCGGCTTGCCGCCGGTGACGCCGATGACCTCGGCGGTGATGTAGCTGGACTCCTGCGAGGCGAAGAACACGTACGCCGGGGCCAGTTCCGCGGGCTGCCCGGCCCGGCCCAGCGGCACGTCCTCGCCGAACGAGCCGACGGCGTCCTCCGGCATCGTCGCCGGGATCAGCGGCGTCCAGATCGGGCCGGGCGCCACGCAGTTCACCCGGATCCCGCGCTCGGCCAGCATCTGCCCCAGGCCCTTGGTGAAGTTCACGATGCCGGCCTTGGTGGTGGCGTAGTCCAGCAGCGGCGGGGACGGCTGGTACGCCTGGATCGAGGCCGTGTTGATGATGCTGGAGCCCTCGCCCATGTGCGGCAGGGACTTCTTCGTCAGCCAGAACATCCCGTACAGGTTCGTCTTGAACGTGCGGTCCAGCTGCTCGGTGGTGATGTCCTCCAGGCCGCCGGGCTGGGCCATCTGGTAGGCGGCGTTGTTGACGAGGACGTCGATGCGGCCGAACTCCTGCACGGCCCGGTCGACGATCCGCTGGCAGGAGTCCTCCTCGCGGATGTCGGCGGCCAGCGCGACGCCCTGGCGGCCCGCGGCCTCGACGTGGCCGACGGTGGTGCGCGCGTCGTCCTCCTCCTCGGGCAGGTGCACGATCAGCACGTCGGCGCCCTCGCGGGCGAAGGCGATGGCCACGGCGCGGCCGATGCCGGAGTCGCCGCCGGTGATGACGGCCTTCTTGCCCTCCAGGCGCCCGCTGCCCCGGTACGACTCCTCGCCGTGGTCGGGCTCGTCGCGCAGGTCCCCGGTGCGGCCCGGGTGCGCGATCTGCTCGCCCTCGTTGTCGGGCTGGGCGTGCTGGGAGGTGGGGTCCTGCGGGGTGGTCTGGTCCTCGGCCACGGTGTCTCCTCGGTGGGCGTCGTCGGGGGCGGCCGCCCTCTTGCAGCCGTCCCCCGTGCACGCTCGGGAACTACCCGCCGTCGTGCTTCCCATGCGCGCCGTGCCGGCCCGCGGTCGCCTCAGCCGTCCAGCAGCCCCGCGTCGTGCGCCACGATCGCCACCTGCACGCGGTTGTGCGCCTCCAGCTTCGTCAGCAACCGCGACACGTGCGTCTTCACCGTCGCCTCGCTCATGAACAGCTCGCGGCCGATCTCGGCGTTCGACAGCCCGCGGCCCACCGCGCCCAGCACCTCCCGCTCGCGCTCGGTCAGCAGCTGCAGGCGCTCGGCGGCCTCCCGCCGCCGCGGGTTCACCGCGTCCGCGGCGAAGTGCCCCACCAGGCGGCGCGTCACCGTCGGCGAGAGCATCGCCTCGCCCGCCGCGACCACCCGCACCGCCGCGACGAGCTCCCGCGGCGGGGTGTCCTTCAGCAGGAACCCCGTCGCGCCGGCCTGCAGCGCCTGGAACACGTACTCGTCCAGGTCGAACGTCGTCAGCATCACCACGGCTGGCGCCTGCGGGCGGGCGGTGATGGCCTGGGCGGCGCTCAGACCGTCCATCACGGGCATGCGCACGTCCATGAGCACGATGTCCGGGCGGTGCGCGGCGACGCCCTCCACGGCCTGCGCGCCGTTCTCCGCCTCGCCGACGACCTCGAGGTCCTCGGCGCTGGACAGGATCATCCGCAGCCCGGCGCGCACCAGCGCGTCGTCGTCCACCAGCAGCACCCGGGTGGGGCGCGCCGGTGCGCCGCTCGGCGCGGTGCCCGCTGAGGGGCTCGGGTCGGTGGTCACTGTGCTGCACTCCGTCCGTCGTCGGGCGCACCGGCGGGTGCGGGACGGTCCGCGCTCGTGCCGCCGCGGCCGACCGTCACCGGTGCGGGGGTGAGTCTGGCATCCGGCGGCGTCCACGCGGCGGTGGTCCGCTGCGCCGACCGGCCCTCCGGCAGCGGCCACGGCAGCTGCGCCCGCACCGCGAACCCGCCACCGGGTTCCGGGCCGCTGCGGATCGTGCCCTCCGCGAACCCCACCCGCTCCGACAGGCCCACCAGACCCGAGCCCGCCCCCGGCAGGCCGGAGGGCTGCCCGTCGGGGCGGGCGTTGACGACGGACACGATCAGCTCGCGGCCCACCTCCCCGGAGATCGTCACCACCGTGGGCGCCGACGGGGCGTGCTTGTGCACGTTCGTCAGCGCCTCCTGCACCACCCGGTACACGGTGCGGCCCAGCTCGGCGGGCACGTCCGCGTGCACCGGCACGTCCGTGCGGAACTGCGCCGCCACCCCCGCCTCCCGGCTGGACTCCACCAGGCGGCGCACGTCCACCAGCGTCGGCTGCGGCGCCAGCTCCGCCGCCGTGGCGGCGCTGCTCCCCGCCGCGCCGGTGCCGGAGCCGGGGGTGCGCAGCACGCCGAGGACCCGGCGCAGGTCCTCCAGCGCGGTGCGCGCCGTCTCCCGGATCGTCGCCGCCGTCGTCTCCACCTGCTCGGGACCGACGTCGGGGCGCACCTCCAGCCCTCCGGCGTGCAGCGCCACCAGCGAGATGCGGTGCGCCAGCACGTCGTGCATCTCCCGGGCGATGCGGGTGCGCTCGGCCAGCCGCGCCTGCTCGGCGCGCAGCGACTGCTCCTGCTCGGCGCGCTCGGCGCGCTCCCACAACGTGCACACCAGGGCCCGGCGCGCGCCCACGTAGGCGCCGACGAACACCACCAGCGCCGTGCCGAGGGCGGCGGTGAACACCGAGAAGCCCCACCCGTCCAGGGTGGTGCGCGCCGCGGCGGTCACCGAGGAGAGGAAGCCCAGCACCGCCAGCAGCACCAGCAGGCGGTCCCTGCGGCGGACCGCCAGCGTGAGCAGCGCGAAGAACATCGCCCCGTCGAACGCCACGAGCAGGGCCACCGCGATCGAGGCGACGGTGACCGCCACCGGGTAGCTGCGCCGCCACCACAGCGACGCGCAGGAGGCCAGCACCACCAGCAGGAGCACCACGTCGGCGGCGCCGACGTGGGAGAGGTCCAGCGGGGCGGCGTAGTAGCCGGAGGCAGCGGTGTCGACGGGCCCCTCGACCTGCACGGAGAACCAGACGACCGCCACCAGCAGCGACAGCGCGATCGCCAGCAGGTCGCGCAGGCGCGGGGCGAAGGGCCAGCGGGCGACGCGGGGGTCGCGCACCGGCGGGGAGACCGGCGGGGCCGGTGGCGGGGCGGCGCTCACTCCCACAGCGTAGGTACCCCCCGCCCGGGGGCCGTCCTCCGATCGTTGCGCGCAGCACGCGACGTCCGTCGCACCCCGTGCCCCGCCCCACCCCGCGGTGATCCCGCACGGGTGAACGCTCGACCGTGCAGGATCACCGCCGTGGGTGGGCGGGGGCGCGGTCAGGCGCCGGACTTCAGGGCGGCCAGGCGGGCCTCGACGTCCAGGTCGGCCGACAGGTCCTCCAGCTCGGCGAACCGCGCGTCCAGGGAGTCGGCCTGCAGCTCCGCCTGCCCGGCCACCCGCGCCTCCTCCCGGCGCACCCGCTCCTCGAAGCGCGACAGCTCCGAGGTGGGGTCCAGCACGTCGATCGAGCCGATCGCCGCCTGCACCTGCGACTGGGCCTGCGCGGCCTTCGCGCGCGCCACCAGCTGGTCGCGCTTGCCGCGCAGCTCCGTCAGCTTCTCCTTCATCGCCGCCAGCCCGCTCTTGAGCTTGTCGACGACCTCCGTCTGCGCCGCGATCTGCGGCGTCGCCGCGCTGACCTCCTGCTCGAAGGAGATCTGCCGCTTCAGCGCCAGCTTCGCCAGCTCGTCGAAGCGGTCCGCCTCCGCGCCCCGGCCCGCCGCGCGCAGCTCGTCCGCCTTTCGCGAGGCCGCCAGCGCCTTGCCGCCCCACTCCCGCACCGCCGCCACGTCGTCGTCGCGGTCCGCCTCCGCCAGGCGCAGGTTCCCGATCGTCTGCGCGATCGCCGCCTCCGCGTCGGAGATGTTCGCCGTGTAGTCCCGGATCACCTGGTCCAGGACCTTCTCCGGGTCCTCCGCCTGGTCGATGAGCGCGTTGACGTTCGCCCGCGCCAGCTGCGCGATGCGCCCCAGGATCGACTGCTTCTGCGCCACGTCCCCGTCCTCCCCGCCGGCCGCGCCGGCGCCTCGTGCTTGCCCGTGCCGCTCCGACCCTCCCAGCCCCCGCCCCGCCGGGCAGCCCGGGACGCCCCTCAGAACCGCCCGCCCGCCCCGCGCCGGCCCCCGCCGGAGGAGCGCCGGCCGCCGCCGGAACCCCCGCCGAAGCTCCCGCCGAAGCCCCCGGAGCGACCGCGCCGCGCGCTCGGTCCCGGCCCGCCCCACGAGCCCCCGAACCCGCCGAAGCCCCCGCCGAACCCGCCGCCCCACGAGCCCCCGAACCCGGTGCGGCGCCGCCCACCGCCCAGCAGCACCCCGCCCAGCAGGTCCTCCAGGCCCGGGCCCGCCACCGTCCCCGGAGCACCCCACGCGGACGCGTCCGCGCGCGCGAGCCGCCCCGCCTCCTCCGCCAGCGCGTCCGCCGTGCGCGCGTGCTGCAGCGCCGCCGCCGCGTCGCCGTCCGCGAGCTCCACCGCCGCCCCCAGGTGCCGGCGGGCCTCCGCCAGCCGGGTGCGGGCCGTGCCGCCCACCGCACCGCGCCGCGTGGCCACGAAGTCCTCCGCCGCCTCCACCTCCGCGCGCGCCGCCAGCAGCGCCTGCTCCAGCGCCGCCCGCTCCTGGCGGCGCTCGCGGGCCGTCTCCTCCACCGCGTCCCGCGCCGCGTCCAGGGCCCGCTCGGCCTCCACGACGCGGTGCAGCGCTCCCAGCGGGTCCTCGGGGCCCTGCTGCTGCGCCGACGCGGCGACGGCGCGGGCGGCGGCCAGCGCCCCGGCCAGCTCCGCCGGCACCGGGGAGGAGGCCCCGGCGGGCGCGTCCGCCGCCGCGCGCAGCCGGGCCAGCGCCACGGGCAGCTCCTGCACCGCGCGGCGCAGGCCGGTGCCGGTGCGCTCCACCGACGTCAGCAGCTGCTCGGCCTGCACCAGCGCCCCCTGGGCGGCGCGCACCGCGTCCACCACCTCGCCGGCGCGGGTCGGGTCGGCCAGCGCGCCGCGCGCCTCGACGGCCGAGCGCTCCGCCAGGTCCAGGCGCTCGGAGGCCTGCTGGGGCGCGTCCTCGACCGTCGCCAGGGCCGTCCCCCCGAACTGCCCGCGCAGCGCGTCGAGCCGCTGCCGCGCGGGTCCCACCGCGTCGCGCAGCGCGGGCAGGCGCTCCTCCACGCCCGTCAGGACCTCCGGGGCGCGGCGCACCAGGTCACGCAGCTCGTCGACGCTCCCCGAGGCGGCCTCCAGCGTCTCGTCCACGCGGCGGCAGTCCGCGACGATCCCGGTCAGCACCTCGCGCCGGCGCGCCTCGGTCTCCGGCTCGGCGTCGTCCAGGCCCTGCCGGGCGGTGAACGCCGCCGTCAGCGCGGCGCGCGCCTCGGCGAGCACGTCGCGGAAGCCCGCGGTGCGCTGCTCGCCGAACTCCGCGGTGGCGAACTCCAGCTCCTCGGCGCTGGAGCGCACCGCGTCGTCGGCGCGCACCAGCAGGGCGTCGGCCGTGCGGGCCAGGTCGGCGGTGCTCGTGCCGGCGAACTCACCGCCGCGCGCCGCGCTCGCGCCCCCCGCGCCGGTGCCGCCGCGGCGCGAGCGAGCCAGGAGCAGCGCGCCGCCGCCGGCGACCACGACGGCGCCCGCGGCAGCCCAACCCCACGGGAACCCGCCGCCCAGCGCGTCGTCGATCGACTCCGCGCCGGCGACGACCGCGCCGGACCAGTCGCCCTCCACCAGGTGCGCCTCGGTGTCGCGGGACAGCTGCGTCAGGTCCGCGTCGCTCAGCGGGGAGGCGTCGTCGACGGAGTACGCGAAGGCGCCCTCCTCCGTGGCCACCGCCAGCAGCACGTCGTCCACGCCGAGGCCGCTGGCCAGGGCCGTCTCGTCGGCCCACCGCACGGGGTCCTCGCCGTCGAAGGAGTCGACGAGCACCACCCACAGCTGCACGCCCTCCCGCTGCTGCAGCTCGCGCAGCGCCGGCGCGACGTCCGAGCCGTCGAGCGCACCCACCCGGTCGGTGACCTGGCCGGGCAACCGGAACGGCTCCACCGCCACCGCCGGGGTGGCCGCGGACCAGGTCAGCGCCCCGGTCGCCAGCAGGGCGGCCGCAGCGGCGCGCCGGGCACCTCGGGGACGGGGTCGTCGCAGCACCGCGCCAGTCTGGCGCAGCGTCGCCCACCCGGCCGGTCGAGCCGCCCGGGGCCGTTCAAGCCGCTGCACCGGACTGCCGATGGCACGGGAGCACTCCGCGCGGCGCACCAGGCGGCCGCCCTCGACCCCCTGGAGGGGACGTGTTCGGACGCAAGACCCGGGCCGGCGCCGGCCCGCTGGCCCCCGCAGCCGCCCCCCGCGACGTGGAGGCCCTGGAGGCGGTCCTGGCCGCCTTCGAGCAGGCGAGCACCGAGGCCGAGGTGTACCGGGCGATGGTGCGCACCATCACCGACACCTTCGGGCTGGACTACGGCGCCGTCTGGCGGCCCGGCCCCGACGGCCGCTTCGTCGTCGCCGAGGAGTTCGGCCGCGGCGTCGCCGCCCTGGCCTCCTCGCGCGGCACGTCCCTCGGCCCCGGCGACGGCTGGGGCGGCAAGGCCATCGGCGAGCGCGAGCACGTCCACCTCACCCCCGACTCCGCGGGCACGCCCTGCCGGCGCTGGCAGGACGCGCAGGCCGGCGGCGCGGTCGAGGGCGCCCTGTTCCCGTCGATCGACTGCGGTGAGGTCACCGCGCTCGTCGAGTACTACCACTCCGCACCGCTGCCGTTCTTCGGCCAGCGCGCCGGCAAGTGGGAGTCCATCGATCGGGTCCTCGCCAGCGCCCGGCACTCGGTGCGCACCCGCGCGGAACTGGCCGAGACCCTCAGCGACCGCGAGGCCGTCACCACCGTGGTCACCTCCCTGTCGGAGGCCCGTGACCGCGACCAGGCCCTGCGCGTGGCCCTGGACACCGTCCGCGAGGCGTTCGGCTGGGCGTACGGCTCGTTCTGGGCGCTGGACGAGAGCGACCGGACCCTGAGGTTCGCGGTGGAGTCCGGGTCGGCCGGCGACGAGTTCCGCCGGGTCACGCTCGCGGCGTCGTTCGCCGAGGGCGTCGGGCTGTCCGGGCGCGCCTGGCGCGCCCGCGACCTGGTGTTCGTGCGCGACCTCGCCGAGGTCACCGACTGCGTGCGGGCGCCCGCGGCGCAGCGCGCCGGCGTGAAGTCCGGCGTCTGCTTCCCCATCACCGTCGGCGGCCACGTCGTCGGCACCATGGACTTCTTCGTCACCGAGTTCGTGGACCTGTCAGAGACGCGCGCGGCGGCGCTGCGCAACGTCGCCCAGCTGGTGTCGCAGCGTCTGGACGTGCTGCACCGCGCCGAGGTGGACGCCCAGAACTCCCGCGAACTGCTCGACACCGTCTCGCGGCTGCGTGACGCCGTCCTCGACGCCGGCCGCGTCGGCGACTCCGCCGCCGGGCAGGCCTCCGCCCTGACGGGGGAGGTGCAGGCGCTGGCGCAGGCGTCGCAGGCCGTCGGCGAGGTCATCAAGATCATCTCCGGCATCGCCGACCAGACGAACCTGCTGGCGCTGAACGCCACGATCGAGGCCGCGCGCGCCGGTGAGCTGGGCCGCGGTTTCGCGGTCGTCGCCAGCGAGGTGAAGGACCTGGCCCGCGAGACCGCCGACGCCACCCAGCGCGTCGCCCAGCAGATCGCCGGCATCCAGGCCTCCAGCGAGCAGGTCACGGCCGGCATCGAGGGCACGACGGCGATCATCCGGGAGCTGGACGCGGTGCAGGCGCGCATCGGCGCCGTCCTCGACGAGCAGGTGCGGATGGCCACCGCCTTCGAGGACCGCTGACCCCCCCGCGCCCGGCAGGGCCGTCCGCTCACAGCGGNCGGACGGCCCTGCCGCGTCCCGGGGACCGGCGCTAGCGTCGGTGGGACCCCGACGCTGGAGGTCGCCGTGAGCAGTCCCGCACCGCCGCCGGTCCTGCTGCCGGTGCGTGCCCGTCCCGGCCCGCTGCTGCGCGAGCTCGTGGGGTCGGTGCTGCGCGAGGAGCGCGTCGCGCAGGGGCGCACCCTCGCCGCCGTGGCCGCCGTCTCCGGCGTCTCGCTGCCGCACCTGTCGCAGGTCGAGCGCGGCGGGAAGGAACCGTCCTCGGAGGTCGTCGCAGCGATCTGCGGAGCCCTCGGCCTGCCGCTGGCGGAGCTGCTGCGCCGCGCCGCCGGCGAGCCGCTGGACGTGACGTCGTCGGCGCGCTCCGGTGCGCGTCCCGTCGCCCCGCCCGGGACGGTCTCCCTCTCCCTCGCCGCCTGAACCCTCGGCGCCCCCGCCCCCACCCCCACGGTGATCTCGCACGGTTGAACCCTCACGCTCGCAAGATCACCGCGGGGAGGGGGTGGCGGTCCTCAGGGGTGGGCGGGGCGCAGGTCGGCGGGGGCGATCACCCGGTCGGCGACGCCGTAGGCGACGGCCTCGGCCGCCGGCAGCACCAGGTCGCGGTCCAGGTCGGTGCGCAGCCGCTCCACGGAGTGCCCGGTGTGCCGGGAGAGCACCTGCTCGATCTCACCGCGCAGCCGCAGCACCTCGCGCGCCTGGATCTGCAGGTCCGCCGCCGTGCCCTGCGCCCCGCCGGACGGCTGGTGCAGCAGCACCCGGGAGTGCTCCAGCACCGAGCGCTTGCCCGGTGCGCCCGCGGCCAGCAGCACCGCCGCCGCCGAGGCGGCCTGCCCCACGCAGAACGTCGCCACGTCCGGCTGCACGAACCGCACCGTGTCGTAGATCGCCATCAGGGCCGTGGCCGACCCCCCGGGGGAGTTCACGTAGAGGTTCACGTCCGCCACCGGGTCCTCCGAGGCCAGGTGCAGCAGCTGGGCGATGACGACGTTCGCGACCGCGTCGTCGATCTCTCCGCCGAGGAACACGATGCGCTCCGACAGCAACCGGCTGAAGACGTCGGAGGTGCGTTCCCCGCGCGGGGTGGACTCCGTGACGTACGGGACGAGCGTGCTCACAGCCCCACCCTCCGCCCCGCGCCCAGGCGCACGTCGTCCACCCGCTCCACGACGCGGTCCACGATGCCGTACTCGCGGGCCTCCTCGGCCGTGAACCACCTGTCCCGCTGGGAGTCGCGTTCGACCGTCGCCACGTCCTGCCCCGTGTGCTCGGCGATGAGGCGTTGCATCGTCGCCTTCGTGTGCGCCAGGTTCTCCGCCTGGATCGCGATGTCGGCGGCGGTTCCGCCGATCCCGCCGGACGGCTGGTGCATCATCACCCGCGCGTGCGGCAGCGCGAACCGCTTGCCGGGCGTCCCCGCGCCCAGCAGGAACTGCCCCATGCTGGCCGCCATGCCCATCACGAGGGTGGCGACGTCGTTGGGGATCAGGCGCATCGTGTCGTAGACGGCCAGCCCGGCGCTGATGGAACCGCCGGGGGAGTTGACGTAGAGGGCGACGTCGCTCTTCGGGTCGTCGGCGGCGAGCAGCAGCAGTTGTGCGCAGACCCGGTTCGCGACGGCGTCGTCGACCTCCTGGCCGAGCACGACGATGCGCTGGAACAGCAGCCGTTGCGACAACTGGTCGTCGAACGGCCCGGTGGGTGTCGGGGTGGGCATCGCGTCTCCTCGCGGTCGGGGGTTCCCGGTCCCCACCAGCCTCACCCCGAGCCGGGGCCGCACCGTGGGGTTTCTCCCCGCGGGAG
>NZ_JALBVB010000029.1:43397-86544 GCF_022669155.1 Kineococcus sp. TRM81007
CGACACTGGGGGTGTGCCCGGCCCCGCCCACCCGACGACCCGACCCGCCGGCCGGGTCCGCGCCCCCCGGTTCACCGGCCGGCGCTGGCTCGGCACCGCCGGCCCCGGCGTGCCACCCGACCTGGACGGCCGCGTCGTGCTGCTGGACTTCTTCACCTCCTCGTGCGTGAACTGCGTCCACGTCCTCCCCGAGGTCGAGGCCCTGCGGGAGCGCTTCGGCGACGCGCTCGCCGTCGTGGGCGTGCACTCGCCGAAGTTCCCGCACGAGGCGGAACCGGCCGCCCTGGACTCGGCCGTCGCCCGGCTGGGCATCGACCACCCCGTGCTCGACGACGCCGAGCGCCGCACCTGGTCGGCGTACGCGGTGCGGGCCTGGCCGACCCTCGTCGTCGTCGACCCCGCCGGGTACGTCGCCGCCACGTTCTCCGGGGAGGGGCACGGCGAACGGGTCGCCGCCGTCGTCACCGACCTCCTGGCCGCCCTCCCCGCGGCCCCCTCCTCCCGGGAGGAGGGGGCCGTTTCCGCCCCGTCGGGGAGTCCCGCAGGGGCGGGAGCGGTGGTCTCCTCCCGGGAGGGGGTGGGCGGTGCGCTGCGGTTCCCGGCCCGCGCCCTCGCGCTGCCCGGCGGGACCGTCCTCGTCGCCGACACCGGCCACCACCGGCTCGTCGAGCTCGCCGCCGACCTGACCACGCCGCTGCGCGTGATCACCGGCGGGTTCGACGAACCGCGGGGCCTGGCGCTGCTGCCGCCGGACGTCGCCGCGCGCACCGGCTACGACGTCGTCGTCGCCGACCGCGGCGCCCACGTCCTGCGCGGGGTGCGCCTGGCCGACGGGCACGTGCGCACCGTCGCCGGTACCGGCCGACAGGCCCGGCGCCGCTCCGGCGGCGGCCCCGCGCTCGCGCAGGACCTGTCGTCGCCGTGGGACGTGGCCTGGTTCGACGGGCAGGTGCTCGTCGCGATGGCCGGCACCCACCAGCTGTGGGCGTTCGACCCGCTGGACGACCCGCTGGGCGGTTCACCGGGCGGCGTCGTGCGCGTCGTCGCCGGCACCACCGCGGAGGGCCTGCGGGACGGGCCCGCTGAGGCGGCGTGGCTGGCGCAGCCGTCGGGGATCGCCGTGCAGCGCACCGGCACCGGGGAGGTGGCGTGGTTCGTCGACGCGGAGACGTCCGCGCTGCGCTCGCTGCGCCGCACCGGCCCGGTGGACCGGGCCGTGCCCGTCGTCACCGACGGCCGGATGGCGAACGCCGGCCCCATCGCCCGGCCCGGTCACGTCGTCGCCACCGCCGCGGGGACGGGGCTGTTCGACTTCGGGTTCCGCGACGGCCCCGGTGCGAGCGGACCGGAGGGGGAGCGGGCGCTGCTGCAGCACCCGCTGGGTGTGGCGGTCGCCCCGGACGGCTCGGTGCTCGTGGCCGACACGTTCAACGGCGCGGTGCGCCGCCTGGACCCCGCCACCGGCGAGGTCACCACACCGGTGGACGGCCTGGCCGAACCCACCGACGTGCTCGTCCTCGCGAGCGGCGACGGGGGCGACGGCGGGCAGGACGCGTCCCTCGTGGTCGTGGAGTCCGCCGCGCACCGCCTGACGCGCCTGCCGCTGCCGGGGGTGCTGAGCGCCGGCGGCAGCGAACGGCGCGGCCCGGCCGCCCTGCCGCCGGGCCCGGTGCGCGTGAGCGTGCAGGTGCACCCGCCGGCCGGTCAGGAGCTCGACGGGCGCTCCGGCCCCGCCGCGGTGCTGGACGTGCGCGCCGACCCGCCCGCGCTGCTGCGCGCCGGGGCCGGCGCCGCGCCGGGCGGTCAGCGCGAGGTGGAGCTCGCCACGGACGTGCCCGGCGGGGTGCTGCGCGTGGAGGTGCAGGCCGCCACCTGCGACGCGGGCAGCGGGCCGGGCGCGGCGTGCCGCCTGCACCGGCGCGTCCTGGAGGTGCCCGTGCGGGTGGACGCGGCCGCCGGGGCGGACCTGCGCCTGGACCTGCGACTGGACCTGCGACTGGACCCTCCCGCGGGACCTACTGCCGGTAGCCCTCCACCTCGCTGACGGGCCGCGCGTCCGCCTCGTCGGGGTCCAGGCCCGCGTTGCGCTTGGCCTCGCGCTGGCGCAGCAGGTCCCACAGCTGGTCCAGCTTCTGCTCGGCGTCCTTCAGCTCGGCGTGCTCCTCCTGCGCCGACAGCTTCCCCTCGGCCAGCGCCGCGCGCAGTGCGTGCTCGCGCTCGACGAGGGTGTTGATGCGCTCGTGGATGTCGTGCTCGTCCATGTGGGCATCCTCGCCGCGCACGGCCCCGCCCGCACCCCGCGGCCCCACCCGCGACCTCGGCGGGCGGGCGCGGCGCGGCTGCGCCAAGGTGGGCGGCGACCGGCCGGCGCGCGCCCGCGCCGCCACGAACGGGAGGGGGACCGGTGGGCTCCGCCAGCACCGAGGGGACCGACGAGGAGCTGCGCTCGCTGCGCGCCGCGCCGTCGGCGCGCGGGGTGGCCGTCGTCACCGGCGGCTCGGCCGGGCTGGGGCGCGCGGTCGTGCGCGAGCTCGCCGAGCGCGGCTGGGACGTCGCCGTCCTGGCTCGCGGCCGCGACGGTCTGGCCGGTGCCGTCGCCGACGTCGCCGCCCGCGGCCGCCGCGCCCTGGGCGTGCCGTGCGACGTGGGCGACCACGAGGCGGTGGAGGCCGCCGCGCAGCGCGTCGAGGCGGAGCTGGGCACGGTCGAGGTGTGGGTGAACGACGCCATGGCCAGCGTGTTCGCCCCGTTCTGGGAGGTCGACCCGCGCGACTACGAGCGCGCCACCGCCACCACCTACTTCGGCTACGTCAACGGCACCCGCGCCGCGCTGGCCCTGATGCGCCCGCGCGACCGCGGCCGGATCGTGCAGGTCGGGTCCGCGCTGGCGCACCGCGGCATCCCCCTGCAGTCCGCGTACTGCGGCGCCAAGCACGCGATCGTCGGGTTCACCGAGAGCGTCGTCACCGAGCTGCTGCACGAGGGCAGCTCCGTGACCGTCTCGATCGTCCACATGCCGGGGATGAACACCACCCAGTTCGGGTGGGTGCGCTCCACGCTGCCGAAGCACCCGCAGCCGGTGGCGCCGATCTACCAGCCGGAGCTGTGCGCGCGCGTCGTCGGGGACGTGGTGGACCGCCCGCGCCGCACCACGTGGGTCGGCGCCTCCACGGCCGGCACGATCCTCGGCAACCGGTTCGCCGCCCCGCTGCTGGACCGCTACCTGGCCCGCACGGGCGTGGACGGGCAGCAGAGCGACCAGCCGCGCGAGGCGATGGCCGGCGACTACCTGCACTCCCCGGTGCCGGGCGACCACGGCGCCCGCGGGCCGTTCGACGAGCGGTCCCACGGGCGCAGCCCGCAGGTGTGGGCGCTGCTGCACCGCCGCGCCCTGAGCGGCGCCGCCGTCGGCGCCGCGGCCCTCACCGCGGGGCTGCTGGCGCGCGCCCGCCGCTGACCGCGGCGGTCTCGCGCCGCACGTGGTGGCGCCGGCACAGCACCTCGTAGGCGATGGTGCCCACCGGGCCGACGTCCAGCGTCCCCTCCGGCTGGTCCACGTCGCCGACGACGACCTGCTCGCCGGCGACCACCATGACCCCGTCGACGGTGCGGGCGTTGTGGGTGGCGCGCGCCCCGCACCAGCACAGCGCCTCCACCTGCGGCACCTGCACCCGGTCGGCGAGCTCGATCAGCCGTGCACTGCCCGGGAAGAGGCGCGTCCTGAAGTCGCTCGTGATGCCGAACGCGAACACGTCGATCCCCAGGTCGTCGACGAGCCGGGCGAGCTGCTCGACCTGCTCGGGGGAGTAGAACTGCGCCTCGTCGCCCACGACGTAGTCGACGGGGCGCTCGGCGTGGCGGCGGGAGACCTCCTCCCACAGGTCGGTGTCCTCGGCGACCTCCAGCGCGGGCCGGGCCAGGCCGATGCGGCTGGACACCACGGCGGCGCCGGAGCGGTCGAAGCGGGTGAACAGCAGCCCGTGGCGGCCCTGCGCGCGGTGGTTGTGGTCGACCTGCAGCGCGAGCGTCGACTTCCCGCAGTCCATCGTCCCGGAGAAGAACACCAGCTCGGCCACGGGCGACCATCCTGCCGCACCCGCGCCGCCGGCCCGTCCCGCCGCCGGCGGGGGCGGGGACGTGGTGGGGCACGTGGCGGGGATGTGGCAGCCGGGGACGCGTCGTGGTGAGCTGGGCCGGTGAGCACTGGACCGGACGACGCGCACGATCCCGCGCAGGACCCCGCGCAGGGCGTCGCGGCCGGCGACGAGCGCCGCGGCGCCGCCGACCGCCGCAAGCTCATCGACCTCACCCGCGCCGAGCGTGGCGAGCCCGAGCGGCGCAGCCTCCCCGGCGTCGACCGTCGCGGCCCCGACCCCGACGACACCCCCGTGCCGGAGCTGGAGGCGGACCAGGACGTGCCCCCGCGCCCCGAGGAGGACGTCGCCGACGCCGGCGAGGACCGCTGAACCGGCCCCGCCCGGCGCCCGCGCGCCCGGCGTGCGCGCTCACACCAGCGCGCTGAACGCCTCCACGTCCCGGATCTGCCCCGACACGATGATCACGTCGTCGGTGGCGAGCACCGTCTCCGGCGTCGCGTACGTGAACCCCTGACCCGGGCGGTGGTGCGCCACCACCGTCACCCGGTGGGTGCTGCGCAGCCTCGCGCCGGCCAGCGTCTGCCCCACCATCGGCGCCGGGGCGAGGGTCTTCGCCATCGCGTACCCGTCCTCGAACTCGATGTAGTCCAGCATCCTGCCGCGCACGAGGTGCGCCACCCGCAGGCCCATCTCGTGCTCGGGGCGGATCACCTTGTGCGCACCGAGCTGCGTGAGGATCCGCGCGTGGGAGTCGCTGATCGCCTTCGCCCACACGTTGCGGATGCCGAACTGCAGCAGCGTCGACACCGTCAGGATGCTCGCCTCGAGGTTCGTGCCGATGCCCACCACGGCCCGGTCGAACTCGTGCACCGACAGCTGCCGCAGCGCCTCCTCGCGGGTGGAGTCGGCCACCACGGCGTGCGTGAGGTGCCCGGCCAGCTCGTCGACGAGCTTGGGGTCGGAGTCGATGCCGAGGACGTCCACCTGCCCGTCCTCCATGAGCTCCAGCGCCAGCGACCGGCCGAACCGGCCCAGGCCGATGACCACCACCGACCGCGGGCGTGCGAGTGCGGACCTCCTAGCCAATGATCGGCCTCCCTTCGGGGAACTCGTACAGGCGGCGGCGCTCGCGCAGGGCCAGCGCCGCCCCCAGGGTGATCGGCCCCAGGCGGCCGAGGAACATCAGCAGGGCGATGACGAGCTGGCAGGACTCCGGCCACGTCGCCACCAGCCCGGAGGACAGCCCGACCGTCGCGAAGGCGGACACCACCTCGAACAGCGTGGCGTCCAGCGGCGACCGGGTCACCTCCACGATGACCAGCGTGCCCACCACGACGACCGACAGCGACACGAGCGCCACCGTCAGCGCCTGCCGGTACACGCGGTCCGGCACGGTGCGGGCGAACACCGCGATCGTCCGCTCGCCGCGGAACTCGGCGAACACCACCACCAGCAGCAGCGCGAACGTCGTCACCTTGATGCCGCCGGCGGTGCTCGCCGAGCCGCCGCCGATGAACATCAGGACGTCCATGACGAGCCACGAGCCGCCGTTCATCTGCGACACGTCGACCGAGTTGAACCCCGAGCTGCGCGTGGCCGTGGTCTGGAACAGGCCGGCCAGCGGCCGCGCCCACCACTCCAGCGCACCGAACGTCGCCGGGTTGCGCCACTCGTTGACGGTGAGGAACACCCACCCGAACACCGTCAGCGCCGCACCCGTCACCAGCGTCAGCTTCGTGTGCAGGGACCACTGGCGCGGCTGACCGAGCCGGCGCCGCAGCTCCAGGAGCACCGGGAAGCCCAGGCCGCCGAGCGTGCTGGCCACCATGACCGCCCCGCACATCCACGGGTCGTCGGCGAAGTCGACCATGCTGTCCGAGCGCAGCACGAACCCGGCGTTGTTGAAGGCCGAGACCGCCAGGAAGACGCCCTCGCGCAGCGCGTCCAGCACACTCACCTCGTACCCCAGCAGCAGGCGGGCCGTCAGCACCACCGCCGTCGCCAGCTCCACCACCAGCGACACGCGCACGACGCCCGCGAGGACGGCCCGCACGTCCCCCAGCTCCAGGCCGCGCGACTCCGTGGCCGTCAGCATCCGCGTGCGCAGCCCGAGGCGGCGGGTGGCCAGCACGCCCAGCAGCGAGGCGGACGTCATGATCCCGAAGCCGCCGACCTGCGCCAGCGCCAGGATCACCACGAGGCCGAAGCCGGACCAGTGCGACCCGGTGTCCACCACGACGTGCCCCGTCACGCACAGCGCGCTGACCGCGGTGAACAGGGCGTCCACGAACTCCGCCCCGCCCGGCCCGCGCCGCGCCACCGGCACCCACAGCAGCGCCGTGCCGAGCGCGGCGACCGCCGCGAAGGCCAGCGCCACGACCTGTGCAGGGTGCCGGATCAGCCGCCGGCGGTTGCCGGCGACCGGCCCGGTCGGGTCCACCACCTGCGCCGCCTCCAGCTCGAACGGGGCCCCGCTGCGGCCCGGCAGCGATCAGGCTAGGGCAGCGGAGGTGGAGGTCGCGCCCGCCGCGCGTGCGCTCAGGTGCCGTCCAGCTCCGTCCCGGGCACCTCCAGCAGCTCCAGGAGGTCCGCGCGGCCGAAGAAGCGGGCCGCCTCCAGCGCGCTCGGCGTCCCCGCGTACGGGTCGGCGTCGGCGGCCACCAGCGCGGCCACCACGTCCCGGCGCCCGCGGACCACCGCCGCCGTCAGCGCCGTGCAGCCCCGGGCGTCGCGCCGGTCGGGGTCGGCGCCGCGCTCCAGCAGCGCCCGCACCGTCGCCGGGTGCCCGTGGTGGGCGGCCAGCACCAGCAGGCAGTCGCCCGCCGAGTCCGCCGAGTCCACCGGCACGCCCGCGTCCAGGTACGCGGACAGCTCGCGCGCCAGGCCCAGCCGCGCCGTCTCGAACACCCGGTGCGCCAGCTGCAGCGCGCGCTCCTCGCAGGCGTCGGACGGGCCCACGGGCTCGGCCCGTGGACCGCCGGCCTCGCCCCGCCCGGTCACGGCGCCAGGGTAGGTCGGTGCCCCGGGCCGCGCACCCCCTCGCGCGCCGCGCGCCGCGCTCACCCCTGGTCGAGGACGGCCTCCACCGCCGTCATCGCCGTGCTCAGCCCCGCCAGGTAGGCGCGCGAGACCTCGTACACCGCGTGACCGGCCTCGCCGATCCGCTGCGGGTCGTCCTCCTCGTACGACAGCACCGCCCGCAGCGCCCGCCCGGCCGTCCCGCGGCCCTCCAGCAGGGCCGCGCGCACCGAGCGGGCCACCCCGGTCGTCTCCACCAGCTCGTCCTCGGGCAGGCCCAGGACCGTCGCCACCCCCGACAGCAGCCCCACCGTGTACGCCACGTCGGCGTCCGAGGGGGCCAGCCGCGCGCACGCGCCGGCCCGCGCCAGGACCGTCGTCAGCTGCTCGGTGTCCACGCTGGTCACACCGCCCAGCAGCATGAGCACCACCCACGAGCACAGCTGGCGGCGCCCCAGCAGCACGATCGCCTGCCGCAGCGAGGAGACCTCCTCGCGCGTGCCCGCGTACGCCGAGGACACCGTGCGCAGCACCCGCAGGCTCAGCCCGGGGTCCGACGACACGAGCTGCTCGATCTCGCCGATCGGGGCGTCGCTGCCCGTCAGCGCCCGCACCAGCCGCAGGCACACCAGCTGCGACGGCGTCAGGCTCACCGACTCCAGCGTCACGGGCCGCTGCAGGCCGTACCCCTGGAACAGGTCGCAACCGGCCGCGGCGCACCGCGCGAACTCCGCGTCGTCCTCCACGCGCTCCACCACCACCAGCGCCGACGGGTTGTGCGCGCGCACCAGCGCCACCACGTCCCCGAAGCGCTCACCGGTGTCCGCCAGGTCGACCTTGACGTAGTCGGCGCGCCGCACCGCCGGCAGGCGGGCCTCCTCGCCGGCGAAGTCGTCCACGGCGAGCCGGTACCCCAGCGCGCGCAGCCGGTCCACGCCGGCCAGCAGCTCCTCGTCGACCTCGATGTCCTCCAGCAGCTCCAGCACCACCTGCCGCGGCGAGCACGGCACCGGCAGCTCACCGGTGAAGAAGCCGCGGGTGAGGTTGATGAACAGCGGCTTGTCGCCGGCGATCTGCTCCACGCCGAAGTCGCCGAAGGTGGCGCTGATGACCTGCGAGGTGGCGTGGTCCTGCTCGGTGCCGCTGGACAGGTCCGCGCTCGTGCCGCCGTGCGCGCGGAACAGCAGCTCGTAGGCGACGAGGTGGCGCCCACCGTCGTAGATGCCCTGCCGACCCACGCGGACGGTGGCGACGCTGCTCCCGGGGCGGTCGGCCTGCGGGTGCGCTGCGGCGCGGAGCCGCGCCGTCACGACGCGCCTCCGGCTGCCTCGGCGGTCCCGACCGCCCGCACGGTGCTCCTCACGTCCTCCACAACGGCTCGCCGGGCCGTGACCTGAAGCGCGCCGCGCGCCGTGCTGGGCCGAACGGGTGCCGGGGTCCGGCGCGGCGCGCCCACCTCACACCGCGGTGCGGTGGAAGCGGGCGAACGACCGGCTCGGCGTCGGGCCCCGCTGCCCCTGGTAGCGCGAGCCGGAGGCGGTGCTGCCGTAGGGGTTCTCCGCGGGGGAGGACAGCCGGAAGAAGCACAGCTGGCCGATCTTCATGCCCGGCCACAGCGTGATCGGCAGGGTCGCCACGTTCGACAGCTCCAGCGTCACGTGGCCGGAGAAGCCGGCGTCGATGAAGCCGGCCGTGGAGTGCGTCAGCAGCCCCAGCCGCCCCAGGCTCGACTTGCCCTCCAGGCGGGCGGAGACGTCGTCGGGCAGCGTGACCACCTCGTACGTGGAGGCCAGGACGAACTCGCCCGGGTGCAGGATGAACGCCTCGTCCGGCGCCACCTCCACCAGGCGCGTCAGCTCCGGCTGCTCCTGCGCCGGGTCGATCACCGAGTACTTGTGGTTGTCGAACAGCCGGAAGAAGCGGTCGATGCGCACGTCCACGCTGGACGGCTGCACCATCGACGCGTCGGAGGGCTCCAGCACCACCCGGCCGGCGGCCAGCTCGCGGCGGATGTCGCGGTCGGAGAGCAGCACGGCGACACGCTACCGCCGCGCCCGGGCCCGCCGGAGCCCCGCTGCCGGGGAGGGGACTGGACCAGGCCGCCGCGTCCGTTACAGTGGTGCCGTCCCGGCGAGCGCTGCCGGGTCACGCGGGTGTAGTTCAATGGTAGAACTTCAGCTTCCCAAGCTGATAGCGCGGGTTCGATTCCCGTCACCCGCTCAGACGTGGAGGCCCCGGTCCAGGTGGACCGGGGCCTTCGTCGTCCCGGGGACAGCCACCCGTCCCCGGTGGCGGGCCCGTGGACGGCACGCCACGGTGTCCGCCGTGTCCCTCCTCGACCCCGGTACCCCCTGGCCGCTCCTGCCCAGCCTGATCGGCCTCCTCGTCGCCGGTGTCGTCATCGTCTTCACCGGCATCCGCATGACCGCCGTCGCCGACGAGATCGCCGACCGCACGGGCATGGGGGAGGCGATCGCCGGTGCGGTGCTGCTGGGCGCCACCACGTCCCTGCCCGGCCTGGTGACCGTGGCCGTCGGCGGGCTGGCGGGCGACGCGCAGTTCGCCTTCGCCAACCCCGTCGGCGGCATCCTCATCCAGACGGTGTGGCTGGCCGTCGCCGACCTCTACTACCGCCGCGTCAACCTCGAGCACGCCGCAGCCTCCAGCCAGAACCTCATGCAGGCCCTCGTCCTCCTCGGCCTGCTGGCGGTCCCGCTGATCGGCTTCGCCGTCCCCGACCTGGCCTTCTTCGGCGTGCACCCCGCCACGATCGCGATCCCGGTGCTGTACGCGGGCGGGCTGGTCCTCGTCCGCCTGCTGCACGACGACCCCATGTGGAAACCCGTCGTGACCGACGAGACCGTCGAGGACGTGCCGCAGGAGGGCAGCGGTGCCAGCGGCCGCCGCCTCGGGGTCTCCTTCGCGCTGCTCGCGGTGGCGATGGCGGTCGCCGGGTACGTCGTGGGTCGCGCCGGGCTCGGCGTCGTCGACGCCACCGGCGCCTCCGGCGGTCTCGTCGGCTCCACCCTGACCACGGCCGTGTCGTCCCTGCCCGAGCTCGTCACCCTCATCGCCGCGGTCCGCCTGCGCGCCCTCGCGCTCGGCGTCGGCGACATCATCGGCGGCAACGTCTTCGACGCCCTGCAGATCGCGGTGGCCGACGTGTTCTACCGCGAGGGCCCGATCTACGCCGACGCCGGCGCCTCCGGCCTGCTGCTGCTCGCCGCGGGCCTGCTCATGAGCGCCCTGCTGGCGGCCGGGCTGCTGCTGCGCGGCCGGCGCGGCATCGGGTTCGAGGGCATCGCGATCCCCGTGGTGTGGGTCGGCGCGATCGTCGGCGTCAGCTCCCTGTAGCGGGCACCTCCCGGTCCGCGACGATGTCCCCGCGCGCCGGGAGGTGCCCGGGGCGGGGAGGGGACGCAGTGCTGACGATCGGGATGCTGGGCGGGATGAGCTGGGAGTCCAGCGCCGAGTACTACCGCCTCGCCAACGAGCTGGTGCGCGAGCGCCTCGGGGGGCTGCACTCCGCCCGCTGCCTGCTGGCCTCCGTGGACTTCGCCGACGTCGAGCGGCTGCAGGTCGCCGGGGAGTGGGAGGAGGCGGGACGCGTCCTGGCCCGCCACGCGGCCGGGCTCCAGGCGGGCGGCGCGGACCTGCTGCTGCTGTGCACCAACACCATGCACCAGGTCGCCGACCAGGTGCAGGACGCGGTCACCATCCCCCTGCTGCACATCGCCGACGTCACCGCCGCCGCCGTGCGCGCGGCGGGGCTCAGCAGGGTGGGGCTGCTGGCGACGGCGTTCACGATGGAGCGGGACTTCTACCGCGACCGGGTGGCCGGCCACGGTGTGGAGGTCCTCGTCCCCGGGCCGCAGCAGCGCGAGCTCGTCCACCGCGTCATCTACGACGAGCTGTGCCTCGGGGTCGTCGACGACGGCTCCCGCGCCCGCTACCGCGAGGTGATCGACGACCTCGTCGCCGCCGGCGCGCAGGGCGTCGTGCTGGGGTGCACGGAGATCGAGCTGCTCATCGGCCAGCGGGACTGCCCGGTGCCGGTCTTCCCCAGCACCCGGCTGCACGTCGAGGCCGCCGTCGAGCGGGCGCTCGCCGGCAGCGCGGCCGCTCCCGGCTGACGCGCGGTCGCGGGGCGCGGTCGTCGGGGCCGCCTCAGCGCGCGGCCACCGCCCCGACCTCCCGCAGCACCGCGTCCCAGGCGACGGGGCCGTCCGGCTCGCCCTCCACCACGCGCACCCCCGCCGCGCGCAGCACCGCCAGGTGCCCCGCCCACGCCGGGTGGGCGGCGTGCCCTGCGCTGACGCGCGGGTGCACCACCACCGGCACCGCCCGTGCGCCGATCGCCTCGCACACCGGGGTGACGGCCTGGTTGTCGGCGATGCCGAGGGCCAGCTTGGCGACGGTGCCCGCGGTGGCCGGTGCCACCACCCAGCAGCGCGGGTCCGGGTGCGGTCGCGGCTGGTGCGGCAGCCGGGGGGTGCTGCGCAGCGGGTACCCGGTCGCCTCCGCGATGCGGCGGTCCTCCCCGAGGTCCGCCAGCCACGCCGCCGCGGCCGGGGTGGCGGTCACCGCGACCGCCCAGCCCGCCGCCAGCAGCGGCTCCACCAGCCGCTCGCGCACGTCCGTGACGCCACCGGCCGCGGAGCAGGCGAGGCCGAGCACGCGGGTGGGAGGCACGGGGGCGGGGTGCACGTCAGCACCGTAGGGCCCGCCTCGACCCCTGCCCCGCACCCGTCACCGTCGGCGCCACCGGCGCCACCGGCGCCACCGGCGACCCGACGGGCTCGCGGGCCGGGTGCCGGACACCCGGACCGACGTGCGGACGTCACCCTCGCCTCGTACCTTCACCGTGCACCGGCTCGTCGAAGTGCCGGACATCGTCGATCAGCAGGGGGCAGCGGTGACGACGCCTGGCAGCGACAAGGGGCAGCGCGGCGATCAGGGGCAGCACGAGGGCCACGGCAAGCACGTGCGCCGGATGTACCTGCGCTTCGCGGCCATGATCCTCACGTCGATGGTCGTCATGTACGCCGTCATGTTCGTGGGCACGTGGCGGTGGGACCACGTCATGTTCAGCGAGAGCCGGGTCTTCATGGCCCTGACCATGGGCGGCGCGATGGCCCTGGTCATGATCGCCTGGATGCTGAAGATGTACCGCAGCGTCAAGGGGAACATCGCGATCGTCGTGGCGGGCCTGGTCCTGCTGGCCGGCGGCACCTTCCTGGACCGCAGCCAGGCGACCGTGGGCGACGTCGGCTGGATGAGCGCGATGGTCCCGCACCACTCGCTCGCGATCACGCGCTCCGCGCACGCCGACCTCGACGACGTGCGGGTCTGCCGCCTCGCCGCGTCCATCATCGAGGCTCAGAAGCGCGAGATCCGCGAGATGCAGTGGCTCATCGAGGACATCCGGGAGAACGGCGAGGTCGTGACCGCGGCCGAGCTCGAGGGCCGCCAGGTGCCCGAGTTCGAGGTGTCGGACCTGCGCGACTGCCCGAGCCCCTGAGCGCGGGGCGACCCANNTCGCCCCGGCCGCGCTCAGGGCCGCGCCACCTCGTCCAGCAGGGCGGCGATCTCGTCGAAGGAGCGCTGGGCGTCGGCCTCGCGCTCGGACTCCTCGACGTCGTGCGTCTCCAGCTCCAGGACGTACGTGCCGGTGAAGCCGCCGGCCTCCAGGGCGCCGAGCACGCCGCGGAAGTCGACGTCCCCGCGACCGATCCCGAGGTTGAGGTTCCCCGGCACGGCGTCGCGCAGGTGCACGCGCTCCACCCGCTGCGCGTGCTCGCGGGCCCAGGCCACGACGTCGTCCCCGGAGGCGACGACGTGGGAGGTGTCGAGCAGCAACCCGATCTCCTGCGGCCCCAGGGCGGCCAGGACGCGGTCGGCGCGCACCACGTCGTGGACCCAGCGGCGGTGGTGCAGCACCTCCACCAGCAGGCGCACGCCCCGCTCCCCGCACCACCGCGAGATCGCGCGCAGGTTCTCCACGGTGCGGGCGAGGTCCGCCTCCTCGTCGACGTAGGCGTCCCACGACGGCCCCCCGCACGGCACGACGAGCGCCGCACCGGTCGCCGCCGCCAGCTCGACGAGCGGTCGGACCGTCGCCGCCAGCGTCCCCGCGTCCAGCGCCGGGTCGTTCAGCGGGCCGACGTCGGAGTTCACGGCACCGGCGGTCAGGCCGTGCGCCGCGAGCGCGGCCACGTACTCCCGCGGGTCCCCGGTGAAGGGCACCGGCACGTGGTCCGTCACGGCGGGGATGGCGCCCAGGTCCACCTCCACGGCGCCGATCCGCTCGATGAGGGTCAGGGCCTCCTCCAGCGGCCGGAACCGGAAGCTGATCGTGGAGATGCCGACGCGGCGCGCCGTCGCCAGGGGTGTTCCGCTCACGGGTGCTCCTTCCGAGACCGTCCGGGGGCCGGACGCTCAGGCGATGTACGAACCGCCGTTGATGTTCTGGGTGGTCCCGGTGATGTAGGAGGCGTCCTCGCTGGAGAGGAACACGACCAGGGCGGCCAGGTCGTCGGGCGTGCCCTGGCGGCCCATCGGCACCGCGGCGGCCAGGCGCGCCTCGTTCTCCTCGTCGGTGGCGCCGGCGCGGATGTCGGTGTCCACCACGCCCGGGCTGAGGGCGTTGACGGTGATGCCGTGGGGGGCCACCTCGCGGGCCAGGGAGCGCGTCAGGCCGAGCACGCCGGCCTTCGCCGCGGAGTACGGCGTCTTGGAGAACACGCCGCCGCCCTGCTGCGCGGAGACCGAGGACATGTTCACGATCCGGCCGTAGCCGTGCTCGATCATCTGCGGCAGGAACGCCTGGCAGGCGAGGAAGGTGCCGGTGAGGTTGATGCCCACCACGCGGTGCCACTCCTTCAGGTCGACCTCCAGGAACGGGGTGGGGGAGGCGACACCGGCGATGTTGGCGAGGGCGCCCACGGGCGGCAGGTCGGAGGCGGCCAGGGCCTGCACGCAGCGGGCCAGGGACTCCTGGTCGGTCACGTCCGCGGCCAGCCCCAGCACGGGGGTCTTGAACTCGCTGGCGATCTTGTCCGCGGCGGCCTCGGCGCCGGGGCCGTCGATGTCGAGGAGGGCCACGGCCCACCCCTCGGCGGCGAACCTGCGGGCGGTGGCGAAACCGATGCCGCGGGGGGACGCGGCGCCCGTGACGACGGCGGTGCGCTGGCCGACTCCGGTCTGGTAGCTCATGTCGGGGTCCTTCACTGGGTGCGGGAGTCCGAGGGGGTCGGTGCGGGAGCGGTGGGCTCGTCAGACCGCGGCGGTCGTGGAGGCGCTCGGTGAGGTGGTGGCGGCAGCGGTGGCGCGCTCGACCTCGGCGCGGCGTGCCGGGCCGTTGGTCTCCGGCGTCGCGAGCGTCGCGACGAGACCGATGAGGCCGAACACGATGAACAGGACCGCGGGGCCCGTCCAGCCGAACGCCTCGTAGGCCGCGACGGCCGCGAAGGCGGTGAAGCCGGAGACCACGGCCGCGAGCTGGTAGGCCAGCGAGGCGCCCGAGGAGCGGGTCGCGGTGGAGAACAGCTCGGCGAACCACGCGCCCTGCGTGCCGGCCAGGGAGTTCTGGCACAGGGCGAAGGCGATGACGAAGACGGCGATGATGAGCCCGAGGTTCCCGGTGTTGAGCATGAGGAACATCGGGATGCCGAACAGGAGCATCAGCGTGGTGCCGAACGCGTAGACGGGCTTGCGGCCGATGCGGTCGGTGAGCCGGCCCCACAGCAGCGTGGCGGGGAAACCGATGAGGGCCGCGACGACGATCGCCAGGATCGTGTCGGGGCGCTCGGCCAGGCCCTGGTCGTGCACGTAGGAGGTGACGTAGGAGATGGAGACCGCGTAGCCGGCGGTCTCGGCGATGCGCAGGCCGAAGGCGCGCAGCAGGTTGCGCCAGTCCTGGCGGACCACCTCGGCGAGCGGGTTCTTCACCAGTTCGCCCTGCTCCTTGGCGTCCTCGAAGTCCGGGGACTCCTCGACCTTCAGGCGGATGTACATGCCCGCGCCGATGAGGATCGAGCTGAGCAGGAACGGCACTCGCCAGGCCCAGTCGCCCGGCAGGCTGGCGCTGGCGAGGAAGGCGAGGTTGGCGAGCAGCAGGCCCAGCGGGAAGCCGGCCTGCGGGATGGCCGTGTAGGCGCCCTTCTTCTTCCACGGGGCGTGCTCGTACGTCATGAGGATCGCACCGCCCCACTCGGCGCCGAAGGCGAGGCCCTGGATGATCCGGACGGTGACGAGCAGGATCGGGGCGAGGATGCCCACGGTCTCGTAGGTGGGCAGGGCGCCGATGAGCACCGTGGACAGGCCCATGATCAGCAGTGAGGCGATGAGCACCGGGCGCCGCCCGATCTTGTCGCCGAGGTAGCCGCCGATGATGCCGCCCAGCGGGCGGGCGGCGAACCCGACGCCCAGCGTGCCGAAGGAGAACAGCAGTGCCGTCGTGGGGTCGCTGTCCGGGAAGAACGCGTCGCCGAGGTACAGCGCCGCGGCCGTGCCGAAACCGATGAAGTCGTAGTTCTCGACCGTGGTGCCCACGGCGCTGCCGACGGCCACCCGCTTCTTGTGCTCGGTCCCGAGGACCCGACCGTTCGCTGTCGTCACTGCCATCTCCTTCGACGGGGGACCGTCCGGCATTGGACTGTCTTCGTTCCTACTGTTGACAGTAGGACGGCGGAACTGTGGCACGTCGGGGTGGGCGTCTGTCAAGTGCCCAGCGGGCCGGTGAGGGACCCGCTGCGGCTGGTCAGCCGGCGGCGGACCCCGCCCGCTCGTGCATCCGCTGCTCGATCCGCGTCGCCGCGTCCCGCATGTGGGTCCGCAGGAACTCCCGGCCGCCGACGGCGTCACCGGCCTCGAGCAGGTCGGCGATCGGCGCGTGACGCTCGTAGGCCATGTTCAGCGCCGCCGTCTCCGCCCCGGCCGCCGTGACCGCCGCCCGGGCCAGGCCGCTGACCGAGCGCCAGCTGTGCAGCAGCGTGGTGTTCCCGCTCAGCTCGCAGAGGCGCTCGTGGAACGCCAGGTCCGCGTCGAGCTGGGCCGTGAAGTCGCCCTCCGCGTCCCGCAGCGTCTCCAGCTCCTGACGCACCCGGGCCACCGCGGGGGCGCGGTCCTCGCGCGCGCAGATCAGCTCCAGCGCCAGGCTCTCCAGCGCGTGCCGGACGGCGAAGATCTCCTCCACCTCGCGCTCGGTCACCACGCGCACCGACAGGCGGCCGCGGGCGTCCGCCGTCAGCAGGCCCTCCTGCTGCAGCTGGCGCAGCGCCTCGCGCAGGGTCCCGCGGCTGACGCCGAGCGCCTCGCTGAGCTCCACCTCGGCCAGGTGGGTGCCCGGGGTCAGCTCGCCCGAGCTGATCGCCTCGCGCAACCGGGCGTGGATGAGCTCGCGGCGCGTCTGCAGCTCGATGGACCCCAGTGCGCGCAGCGGGGACTTGGCTCCGGGGGTCACCGGCTCAGGGTATCCGGGGCTGTGCGGCACCCCGCCCGCCCGACGCGGTGCCCGGCTCCGGTAGACGTGGGACCGTCGTCCCCCCTCTCCCCCGGAGGTCCCCGTGCACTGGATCGTCCTCGTGCTCTCCGGAGCCCTGGAGGCGGTGTGGGCCACCGCCCTGGACCGCTCGGAGGGGTTCACGAAGCTGTGGCCCACCGTCGTGTTCGCCGTCTCGGTCGTCGCCAGCATGGCCGGGCTGGCGTACGCGATGCGCGAGCTGCCCGTCGGCACCTCGTACGCGGTGTGGGTGGGGATCGGCGCCGTGCTGACCGTGGCGTACGCGATGCTCACCGGCGCGGAGAGCTTCTCCGTGCTCAAGGTGCTGTTCCTCGCCGGGATCGTCGGCTGCGTCATCGGGCTCAAGGTCGTGCACTGAGGCCTCCGCGCATCGCGGACCGGCTCCGCCCGTGTCCCGACCGTGTCGCTCGCTGCCCCGCCCGTCCCAGTGCCCGTCCCAGCGCCCGTCCCAGCGGGCGGGGCAGCGCCGAGAACGGCGGCACCACCGCAGCGGCGAGGTTCGATGTCAGTCCTGCTGGTCGGCGCTGTGGTAGCGGGTGCCTCGCTTGCCCTGGCCTCCCTCGACGTGGATCTGTGACCGTGACCTCAGCAGCCTCAGGGCGTGGGTCACTTGCCGGTGGCTCAGCCCCGCCGCCTCCTCGAGCTCGTGGGCCGTCATCCCGGGTGATGCGGTCAGGATGTCGAGCAGTGCTCCGGCGTTGTCCTCGCGAGCGCCTCGGTAGCGGGGGGTGGAGCCGCTGACCTGAGGTGGCGTGCGGTTCGGAGGCTCGCCGTCGACGGGAGCAGGGCGGCTCTGGTCCGCAGCGTGCGCAGCAGCGGCGCTCGGGTCCGCTCCTCCGGGGCGCAGGCTGTCGGCGAGCCGGTACAGTCGGCCGCCCCGTTCTCCGACTGCTTCCGCGACCCCCTCCTCCACGAGTCCTCCCAGCACCGAACGCGCTTCTCGTGAATCCATCGGAAATGCTTCTCGAAGTGCTTTGTTGGTGTAGGTCGCGCCGTGACGCATGTTGACCAGGACGTGCCTCTGCGTGTCGCTGAGGTGCATCGACCTCAGGCCGGACAGCCATGTCAGGTCGTCGGCGGCCAGGAGGGTGTGGCTGGGGACTCGAACGGTGAACCGGATCGCCTGGTCGTGGAACCGGGGCGGCGCCATGCCCGCTGACCGCAACTCGCGGAGAACGGTCGGGATGCCCGACGCGAGGGCCTCGACCACGCGTGCCGACCCCGCGTACCGCACGTTCCGGCAGATGCCGACGAGGTAGGCGTTGCGAGCGGAGGTCACCCCTGTGGTGCCCAGCCTGTCCACGGTCAGCCCGTACAGGCCTCCGGGGTTGGACAAGATCAACTGGTCGGGCTCGAGACGGAGGGTCGCCGCTTCGTTGAAGGCGTGGGGACCGAGGTCCCGGTGCACCAGCGCATTGCTCAGCAGTTCCCTCACGGCGATGGGGGGAAATTCCGGCTCATCCCGTCCGTGGCCGTCCGCACTGAACCTCACTCTCTTCCTGGTGTTCCTCGAGACCCACCTGAGTGCTTGGTCCAGCATCGCCGGGATCGGGCCGTCGAACCTCGGTGAGTCGGCTGATCGTGTCCCGGGTGGGTCGTCGGGCGAGGGAGGTATCGAAGCTTGGAGGACGAAGCCGGGGAAGTGCTGTTGAGGGTAGGTCCCGAGGGCGAGCAGACCGGCGACGGACGGGACGCGTTCGCCGGTCACGAGGACGCCCGTCCGGAACAGCACTTCGTCGTCCGCCATGGTGGAGAGCCGGTGCGACGTCGAACGGCAGGAGTCGACGTAGTCGGCGACGAGCTCGGGGTCCAGGTCGCTCGCGGTGGCCGTGCTCACCGGTTCGGCGTCGAAGCGAGGTGTCGTGCGGTTCGCGATGAGGGCCTGTTCCTCCAGGTCGCTGAGCTGGTAGTCGCCGTCGTAGGCCCGCAGGTACGCCTTGCGGGTGGACTTCACTCGGCAGGGCTTCAAGCTGGGGTGGGCCTCTTGCACGGTCGCGACCACGACGGTCGAATCCTCGAACTGCAGGGCGGACGTCTCCAGCACGACCGGAGGCTCCAGGGCGCTGCGTGCGGTGGAGGCCAGTGCGGCCTGGCAAGCCACCGGGTCGTAGACGCCCCTGCTGGTGAAGGCTCCGCAGTCCTCCTCCAGGCCCAGGATCAGCACCCCGCCACCCGGGGTGTTCGCGAAGGCCGACAACGTGGAGATCGCGGACTGGGGGAAGCCGCCGGCGGCGAGCTTGACCTCCACCTCCGCCAGGTCGTTCCCCTCGGTCCGGAGGTCGCCGACCACGGCTGTCAGCTCACGTACATCCACTCTCCGAAATGTACAACGAGTCGGTGGAGGTTTGAAGATGTACGACTGGAGGCTCTGCGCCCGATGAGCGAGCCGCCCGTGAGAGCGCGCGTCGGTGCGGTGAGGCTTACTGTCGTGCGCGCCACCCGGACGGGCGGCGCACGACGACGGTGTCGAGGACGGGAGTGGGCGCGTGGCGCTGAAGGTGCTGTTCCTGGGGGGTACGGGGATCATCAGCTCCGCGTGCGCGGCGCTGGCCGTGGAGCGGGGGGTGGACCTCACGGTCCTCAACCGCGGCGGCACGGCGTCCAAGCGCCCCCTGCCGCCGGGCGTGCGGCAGGTGACCGCCGACGTGCGCGACGTCGCCGGTGTCCGCGAGGCGCTGCGCGGCAGCGAGTTCGACGCCGTCGTGGACTTCCTGGCGTTCACGCCCGAGCACGTCGCCGCCGACGTGGAGACGTTCCGCGGCCGCGTCGGGCAGTACGTGTTCATCTCCAGCGCCTCGGCCTACCAGAAGCCTGTCGGGCACCTGCCGATCACCGAGTCCACCCCACTGGTGAACCCCTTCTGGCAGTACTCCCGCGACAAGATCGCCTGCGAGGAGCTGCTGGTGCGTGCCCACCGCGACGAGGGGTTCCCCGCCGTGGTGGTGCGGCCCAGCCACACGTACGACCGCACCTCGCTGCCCCTGGACGGCGGGTGGACCGCGGTGGAGCGCATGCGCCGCGGCGCGCCGGTCGTCGTGCACGGCGACGGCACCTCGCTGTGGGTGCTCACCCACCACACCGACTTCGCGAAGGGGTTCGTGCCGCTGCTGGGGGAGCCGGCGCTCACCGGCGACGCCGTGCACATCACCTCCGACGAGGCGCTGACCTGGGACGCGATCCACCGCACCGTGGCGCGCGCCGCGGGGGTGGAGGACCCCGTGCTCGTCCACGTGCCCTCCGACGCCATCGCCCGCGACGACCCCTCGCGGGGTCCGAGCCTGCTGGGCGACAAGGCGCACTCGGTGGTCTTCGACAACACCAAGCTCAAGCGGTTCGTGCCGGGGTTCGCGGCGACCACGAGCTTCGCCGCCGGTGCCCGCGAGGCCGTGGCGCACCACGACGCGCACCCGGACCTGCGCCGCACCGACCCGGAGGTCGACGCCCGCCACGACCGCCTCGCCGCCCGCTGGGGCTGAGGCGGGCGCGGCGGGCGCCGTACCGTCGGGTCAGGAGGTGGCGGCCTGCCGCCCGCCCTCCAGGCCGGGGGGCTGGTCGCCGGTCGCCTTGCGGTACAGCACCGCGGCCTGGCGCTCCACCAGCAGGCGGCTCAGGCCGATGATGGCGCCGGAAGCCAGTGCCCAGGCGACCGCTTCCTTCCACGCCACGTCCGGGTCCTCCGGGTTGGCCGGCGGTTGCGTCTTCGTGACGGTGACCCAGATCTTCTTCGTGAGGCGGTTGGCGACGGCACCCGCCGCGACGGCGGCACCAGGGCCGACGAGCTTCCAGACGAGGGGACTCATGTCGCGCACCCTGCCCTAGAGCACGCCCAGGAGCCAGCTCAGCACCGGCAGCAGCGCCGTGGCGGCGGCGCCCAGCAGCGCCACCACGAGCACGACGGTCACCAGGCGCGTCCCCCTCGAGGGGCCGCCGTCCGGTCCACGCAGGTGTCGCAGCACGCCCCCATCCTCCCCGACGTCCCCGCGTCCCTCCCTCCTCCCCTCCTCCGGCGGTCGCCCACCACGACGCACCTCCCACCCCCCGCGGTGGTCTCGCGCGGTCGAGCGCTCGCCCTCGCAAGACCACGGCGGGGGCGGCAGGAGGCCGGGGGAGGGGTGGGGGGTGGCGCGGAGCGGTAGGGTCGGGACCGAACGACAGGGGAGCGCCGTGGGGCGCTGAGAGTGCGGGCAGCCGCAGACCCTCGAACCTGACCCGGTTAGCACCGGCGTAGGGAGTCGGGCCTTCCTCGACCCGTGGCCACCAGCGCCGCGGGTCCCCCTCCTGCACCCGGGAGGTCACCGTGAGCACCACCGTCAAGACGCGCACCCGCCGGCCCGCCGGCCGCTGGCGCACCGTCGACCTCGTCACCGCCGCCGTCCTCGGCGTCGCGTTCGGCGTCGTCTTCTGGGGCTGGCACTTCGCCTACAGCGCCCTCGACCCGCTGTTCGCCCTCTTCCCGCCCGTCGCCGGCCTCGTCAGCGGCGTGTGGCTGCTGCCCGCCGTCGTCGGCGCCCTCGTCGTGCGCCGCCCCGGTGCCGCGCTGCTCGCCGAGATGGTCGCCGCCAGCGTCGAGGCGCTGCTCGGCACCCGGTGGAGCGCGAGCGTGCTCGTCTCCGGCGGCATCCAGGGCCTCGGCGTCGAGATCGCCGTCGCCCTGTTCCTGTGGCGGCGCTGGAGCCTCGGCGTCGCCGTCCTCGGCGGCGTGCTGGCGGCGTCGCTGGAGTCCGTCTACGAGTGGTTCGCCTACTGGTCGGCGTGGGGCTTCGACTGGAAGCTCGTCTACCTCGGCCTCTTCGCCGTCTCCGGTGCCCTGATCGCCGGCCTCGGCGGGTGGGCGGTCGTGCGGGCGCTGGCGCGCGCCGGTGCCCTGTCCGCGTTCGCCGCGGGCCACGAGCACCGCGCCCGTGGTTGAGCTCACCCGTGCCGCACCCGCCGCGCTGCGAGTGCGGGTGCGGGGCCTGAGCGTCACCCCGCCGGGCGCGGCCCGGCCGGTGCTGTCCGGCGTGGACCTCGACGTGCCCGCCGGGCAGCGGGTGCTGCTCGCCGGGCCCAGCGGCTCGGGCAAGTCCACCCTGCTGCGCGCCCTCGCCGGGGTGGTGGAGGAGGGCCCGGGCGGCGAGCCGGCCGCCACCGGTGAGGTCCTCGTCGGCGGCGAGGGCGCCCGCCCGGGGGTGGCGGGGCTGCTGCTGCAGGACCCGCAGGACGCGGTCGTGGCCACCACCGCCGGGCGCGACACCGCGTTCGGCCCGGAGAACCTCGCCCTGGCCCGCGAGGAGGTGTGGCGGCGCGTGGCGCGCGCCCACGCCGCGGCCCGCTTCACCGCCGGGCGCGAGCGCGAGGTGGTGACCCTCTCCGGCGGGGAGCGCCAGCGCCTGGCGCTGGCCGGGGTGCTGGCGCTGGCGCCGGGTCTGCTGCTGCTGGACGAGCCGACGTCGATGCTCGACGCGCCCACCGCGGACGCCGTGCGCGCCGCGGTGCTCGAGGCGGCCGACGGCCGCACCCTCGTCGTCGTCGACCACGACCTCGCCGGGTGGGCCCCGCACGTGGACCGGGTGGTGCTGCTGGGCCGGGACGGCCGTCCCGCCGCCGACGGGCCGCCGGGGCGCGTGCTCGCCGTTGGGGCGGGCGGCGGGGCGGGTGACGGCGAGCTGTGGCTGCCCGGCGCGCCCGACCCCGCCCCGGCCGACGTGCCGGCGGGCCTGCTGGCCCCGCGCCCGCGGGTGGGCGGCGACGCCCTGGTGGGGGAGGGCCTGGGTCTGGTGCGCCGCCGGCGCGGGCTGCGGCCCGCCGCGCCCGCGACCGTCCTGACCGGTGTGGACGTGGCGGTGCCGACGGGGCGGGTGACGCCGCTGACGGGTGCCAGCGGGTCGGGCAAGTCGTCCCTGCTGGGCGTGCTCGCCGGGCTGACCCGCCCCACCGCCGGGGACCTGCGCGCCGCGGCCGCGCTGGCCGCCAGGCTGCGCCCGCAGCCGTGGCGGTGGCGCTCGCGGGAGCTGGCGGCGCGCGCCGGCTGGGTGCCGCAGACGCCGGAGCACGCGTTCGTGCGTCCCTCGGTGCGCGCGGAGGCCGCCGCGACGGCCGCGGCGCTGGGTCTGGGGGCCGACCGGTCGGACGCCCTGCTGGAGCTGCTGGGCCTGGCGCACCGCGCGGACGTGGACCCGTTCCGGCTCTCCGGCGGGGAGCAGCGCCGCCTGG
Organism: Kineococcus sp. TRM81007; assembly: GCF_022669155.1. Taxonomy (GTDB): domain Bacteria; phylum Actinomycetota; class Actinomycetes; order Actinomycetales; family Kineococcaceae; genus Kineococcus. The sequence goes on from NZ_JALBVB010000029.1 coordinate 66,228, forward strand.
CGCTGGCGGGTGCGCTGGCGGCCGGCCCGGCGGTACTGCTGGCGGACGAGCCGACGGTGGGTCAGGACCGGCGCACGTGGTCGGTGGTGGTGGGCCTGCTGCGCGCGGCGGCCCGCGACGGCGCCGCCGTCGTCGTCAGCAGCCACGACGACCGGTTGCTCGGTGCGGTGGACCCCGCCGGGACGGCCGCGGTGCACCTGGACGCGGGGCGCCGGGTCGGCGGGCACCGGGTCGCCGGGCCGCCCGCGCGGACCCCCGCGGGGGCCGTGGGCGCGGGGAGGGCGTCGTGAGCGCCGCGCCGCGGTCGTCCACCGCCGCCCGCGACGTTGTCCACGGCTCTGTCCACAGCGGTGTGCACATCCCTGGGGACAACCCTGTGGGTGCACCTGTGCACGGTGTGGACGACGGGGTGCCCGCCACCCCGGCGCAGCGCCGCAGCGCGGGTCCGGGACCGCTCGTGCGGCACTGCGGGCCGCTGTCGCTGCTGGTGGTCTCGCTGCTGGCCGTGCCGGCGTCCTTCGCCGTGACGACGTGGGTGGCGGGCGCCGCGGCGCTGACCGCGCAGGTGCTGTGCCTGCCGCTGGTCGTGGAGCGCTGGCGGGCCCTGCCCGCCCGGCTGCTGCCGGGAGCGGTCGGAGCGCTGTCGGTGGGCTGGTCGGCGTGGCTGCTCGGAGAGCCCGGGCAGGGCGACCCGCTGCTCGCCGCGCTGACCGCCGCGCTGCGGCTGGCCGTGCTGGTGCTGCCGGGGGCGGTGCTGCTGGCGTGGGTGGACCCCGCCGAGGCCGGTGACCACCTCGCGCAGCGGGTGCGGCTGCCCGGTCGCGTCGTCGTCGCCGTCGTCGCGGCGCTGGGTCAGCTGAGCGCGCTGGCCGACGCGTGGGAGCAGTTGGCCGCCTCCCGGCGGGCGCGCGGCCTGGGGCCGGGCCGCGGGCCGCTCTCGCGCGGCCGGTGGCTGGCGTCCACGGCGTTCGGGCTGCTGGTGGACGCGGTGCGCCGCGCCGGCCGCGTCTCGGTGGCGATGGACGCGCGCGGGGCGGCGCCGGACGGCCCGGCACGCACGTGGGCGCTGCCGGCGCCGTGGCGTCGGGCGGACTCGGTGTGCGTCCTGGTGGGCGTGCTGGTGCTGGCCGTGCCGCTCGTGGTGAACGCGCTGCGCTGAGCGCCGCCGGGCCGGTGCGCCCGGCCCGGCGGCCGCCGCTCAGGCCGGCGGCAGGTCCCACACGTCGGCGAGCATCCCGCCGTCGCCGGTGTGCCGGGAGGCGGCGGGGGAGTCGAGCACGACGAGCAGCTGCTCGTCGTGGCCGGTGCCGTGAGCGTCGGGCGGGAGGACGGCGATGCCCTCGGCGTGGTCCTCGCCCCGACCGTGCGGCAGGTCCAGCACCACGGGCAGCTCGTCGGGGCGCACGACCTCGGCGCCGTCCGCGGCGCAGGCGCCGACCCAGCGGTGCACGCGCACCGGCCCGGACAGGCTCATCGACGGCCCGGCGAGCACCAGCAGGTCCTCCCCGTGCGGGCACAGGTCCCGCACGCCGAGGCCGCCCAGGTCCAGCAGGTGCAGGCGGTAGCGCTCGCCCTCGCCGGGGCCGTCGCCGAAGCGGGTCAGCTCCAGCCGGTCGGGGTGCTTCGGGTGGGTCTCGGGCCGCACCTCCACGACGACGGCCCACCCGCGCAGCACGGGGCCGCGGAAGCCGACGTACACGCGCAGCTCGCCGTCGTCGCGGTGGTGCACGGCGATGCCCTCGACGTCCACGCCGTTGTCCTTGCTGGGGATGCGCAGGAACGGGGCGATGAGGTCGTCGTCGGCGAGGAGGTCGGTCAGGGCGTCGTCGTGGGCGCCGAGCACGGCGGCGGTCAGCTCCTCGCCGTCGACCTCGACGCTGCGCGCGGGCAGGCCGGTGGCGGGGTCGATCGGCAGGCGCACCAGGACGTAGCGGTTGTCCTCGCGCACGACCTTGCCGAGGCGCTTGCGGGCCTTGGCGTCGGAGTCGTCGTCGCGGATCTTCTTGCGCTTGAGGCTGTGCGAGCCGATCGCCCACAGCCAGGGGCCGTTGCGGGCGATGCCCTCCAGGTCGGCCTCCTCCTCGCCGCCGGCCGGCAGGTCGACGAGGTCGGCGAGGTCCACGGTGACCTGCTCGGCGTAGCCGGTGACCTCGCCGTCGGCGGAGCGCTGCGCGGTGAGGCGCTCGACGGTGGCGGTCTCGTCGCCGGCGACCCACAGGTGCTCGCCGTCGGTGCGGACGGCGGAGAGGTTGGTGTGGGTCTCGCCGGCGCGGGAGGAGGGGGAGAAGCGCAGGGGCAGCTGCCGCACGGGGGAGTTCACCCGCCCGACCCTAGTGAAGGACCGGCCCGGCACGCGGGGGGTTCGTGCCGAGGGGGCCGGGACGGCGAACGCCCCCGGACCTGGTGGCCCGGGGGCGTTCGCGGTGCTCGCTGAGCGGACGACGGGACTCGAACCCGCGACCCTCACCTTGGCAAGGTGATGCGCTACCAACTGCGCTACGTCCGCACGCCTGCAGCTCCGGCCGGGCCGGTGCTGCGTGGCGTCGTAGACCTTAGCCCACTCCCGAGCCCGCTCCGAACCGGTCGGCGGACACGGGAACACGGCCGCCGTCCCGTCAGTTGAGCCGAGTGGGCTCAAGTGAGGTGACTCCCGGGTTGACAGATCCGGCGAGGTCCGCAGACTTGAGCGAAGAAGGCTCAACCGTCGAGAAGGGGATCCACCACCATGGCACGTGCGGTCGGCATCGACCTCGGTACCACCAACTCCGTCGTCTCCGTCCTGGAGGGCGGCGAGCCGACGGTCATCGCCAACGCCGAGGGTGGGCGCACGACCCCGTCCGTCGTGGCGTTCGCCAAGAACGGCGAGGTCCTGGTCGGCGAGATCGCCAAGCGCCAGGCCGTCACCAACGTGGACCGGACCATCCGCTCCGTCAAGCGCCACGTCGGCACCGACTGGAACGTCGAGATCGACGACAAGAAGTACACCCCGCAGGAGATCAGCGCCCGCGTGCTGCAGAAGCTCAAGCGCGACGCCGAGTCCTACCTGGGCGAGGCCGTCACCGACGCGGTCATCACCGTCCCGGCGTACTTCTCCGACGCGCAGCGCCAGGCCACCAAGGAGGCCGGCGAGATCGCCGGCATGAACGTCCTGCGCATCATCAACGAGCCCACCGCGGCCGCGCTGGCCTACGGCCTGGACAAGGGCAAGGAGGACGAGCTCATCCTCGTCTTCGACCTCGGCGGCGGCACGTTCGACGTGTCCCTCCTGGAGGTCGGCAAGGACGAGGACGGCTTCTCCACCATCCAGGTGCGCGCCACCTCCGGCGACAACCACCTCGGCGGCGACGACTGGGACCAGCGCATCGTCGACCACCTGCTGAAGAAGGTGCAGGGCAGCTACGGCATCGACCTGTCCAAGGACAAGATCGCCATGCAGCGCCTGCGCGAGTCCGCCGAGCAGGCCAAGAAGGAGCTGTCGACCGCGACCAGCACCGGCATCTCCCTGCAGTACCTGTCGATGACGGAGAACGGCCCCGTCCACCTGGACGAGCAGCTCACCCGCGCGCAGTTCGAGCAGATGACGCAGGACCTGCTGGACCGCACCAAGGCGCCGTTCCACTCCGTCATCAAGGACGCCGACGTCAAGCTCGCCGACATCGACCACGTCGTGCTCGTGGGTGGTTCCACCCGCATGCCCGCCGTGACGAACGTCGTCAAGGAGCTGACCGGCGGCCGCGAGCCCAACAAGGGCGTGAACCCGGACGAGGTCGTCGCCATCGGCGCCGCCCTGCAGGCCGGTGTCCTCAAGGGCGAGCGCAAGGACGTCCTGCTCATCGACGTCACCCCGCTGTCCCTGGGCATCGAGACCAAGGGCGGCATCATGACCAAGCTCATCGAGCGCAACACGGCCATCCCGACCAAGCGCTCGGAGGTGTTCACCACCGCCGACGACAACCAGCCGTCCGTGCTCATCCAGGTGTTCCAGGGCGAGCGCGAGCTGGCCCGCGACAACAAGCCGCTGGGCACGTTCGAACTGACCGGCATCGCTCCGGCCCCGCGCGGCGTGCCGCAGGTCGAGGTCACCTTCGACATCGACGCCAACGGCATCGTGCACGTGTCGGCGAAGGACCGCGGCACCGGCAAGGAGCAGTCGATGACCATCTCCGGCGGCAGCGCGCTGTCGAAGGAGGACATCGAGCGCATGGTCAAGGACGCCGAGTCCCACGCGAACGAGGACAAGCAGCGCCGCGAGGAGGCCGAGGCCCGCAACCAGGCCGAGAGCCTCGTCTACCAGACGGAGAAGTTCCTCGCCGACAACGCGGACAAGCTGCCCGCGGACGGCAAGGAGGAGACCGAGAAGGCCGTCGCGGAGCTGAAGAGCGCCCTGAACGGCACGGACGCGGCCGAGATCAAGGCCAAGACCGAGGCCGTGGCGCAGGCCAGCCAGAAGCTGGGCTCGGCGATGTACGCGCAGGCGCAGGGCGAGGGTTCCCCCGCCGGTGACGCCGGTGACGCGGGCGCCTCGAGCGGCCCCGACTTCACGAAGCCCTCCGACGAGGACGTCGTGGACGCCGAGGTCGTCGACGACGAGAAGGACAAGTGATGTCGGAGGAGTTCCCCGAACCGACCGTCGTCCGCGACCGCCGTCGCATCGACCCGGAGACCGGGCAGCTGCGCGAGCCGGCGCCCGCCGCGGAGCAGCCCGCCGAGGCGGCGGATCCCGCCGCGGCCGCGCCGACCGCGGGTGGCCCGGACGACGGTGCCGCCGACGCGGAGCTGGAGGCCGCCCAGACCCTGGCCGCCGAGCGGCTGGACGAGCTGCAGCGCCTGAACGCCGAGTACGCCAACTACCGCAAGCGGGTCGACCGCGACCGGGACGTGGCGAGGAACGCCGCGCTCTCCAGCGTGGCGGAGGCGCTGCTGCCGGTGCTGGACGACGTGCACCTGGCCCGCCAGCACGGCGACCTCAACGGCCCGTTCGCCGCGATCGCCGAGAAGCTGGAGACGACGCTGGGCCGGTTCGGCCTGGAGCGCTACGGCGAGAACGGCGAGCCGTTCGACCCGTCGGTGCACGAGGCGCTGATGCACAGCCACTCGGACGAGCACGAGGTCGCCACCTGCGTGCAGGTGCTGCAGCCGGGCTACCGGTTCGGCGAGCGGGTGCTGCGGCCGGCGCGCGTCGCGGTGGCCGACCCGCAGGGATGAGCCCCGCGGGAGTTCCGAGGATCGACGCCACAGGGAGGAGGGGACGCCGGTGAGCATGCAGGACTGGGCGGAGAAGGACTTCTACGCCGTGCTCGGCGTCTCCCACGACGCGGACACCGCGGAGGTCAAGAAGGCCTACCGCAAGAAGGCGCGGACGCTGCACCCGGACGCCAACCCGGGTGACCCGGCGGCCGAGCAGCGGTTCAAGGAGGTCGGGGAGGCGTACGCCGTCCTGTCCGACCCCGAGCAGCGCCGGCAGTACGACGGCGTGCGCGCCATGGTCGGCGGCGGCGCCCGGTTCTCCGCCGGCGGTGCCGGGGCGCCGGGCGCCGGGGCGGGTTTCGAGGACCTGCTCGGCGGGTTGTTCGGGCAGGGCCGCGGCGCGCCCGGCGGGGCGCGCTTCGGCACCCCCGGCGGTGCCGGCGCGGGCGGTTTCGAGGACCTGCTCGGCGGGCTGTTCAACCAGGGCGGTGCCGGCGGGGCGGGCGGTCAGTTCGGCGGCCCGTTCGGCGGTCCGCCGCCGCCCGCGCACGGGCAGGACCTCGAGGCGTCGGCGCGGGTGTCGTTCCGCGCCGCGCTGGACGGCGCCACGGTCACGCTGCGGGTGCCCGACCCGCGCGGCGGGCCGGCGCGCACCGTCAACGCCCGCCTGCCGCAGGGCGTGCGCGACGGTCAGAAGGTGCGCCTGCGCGGCAAGGGGATGCCCGGCCCGGGCGGCGCCGGCGACCTGCTGGTCACCGTGCACGTCGAGCCCCACCCGGTGTTCACCCGGGAGGGCGACGACCTGCGCATGGTGCTGCCGGTGTCGTTCGACGAGGCGGTGCTCGGCGCGACCGTGGAGGTGCCCACCCTGGACGGTTCCACCGTCCGGGTGAAGGTGGCTCCCGGCACGCCGTCGGGCCGGACGCTGCGGCTGAAGGGCCGCGGCGTGAAGCGCTCGCGCTCCACCGACGAGCGGGGCGACCTGCTGCTGGCGGTGGAGGTCGTGGTGCCGCAGCGCGTGGACGGCGCGGTGCGCGAAGCGGTGGAGGCCTTCGCGAAGGCCACCGCCGGCGAGGACCCGCGCGCCGGTCTGGCCGACCGCGCCCGCAGCTGACCGCGGCGGTCGCGAGGAGGTCCGCGGGGGCCGTGCCCGGGAACGGGCGCGGCCCTCGCGGGGTCGGGGAGGACGCGGGGTTCCGGGGGAGACCGGGGAGGTGGAGGGCGTGCACGACCACGACCACGACGAGGACGCAGCGGTGTTCGTCATCTCCGTGGCCGCAGAGCTGGCGGGGATGCACCCGCAGACGCTGCGGCAGTACGACCGGCTGGGCCTGGTCTCACCCAGCCGGGCGCGCGGTCGCGGGCGCCGCTACTCCGTGCGCGACATCGCGCAGCTGCGCGAGGTGCAGCGCCTGTCGCAGGAGGACGGCGTGAACCTCGCCGGCATCAAGCGGATCCTGGAGCTGGAGAACCAGGTGACCGCGATGGGCCGGCGCATCGAGGCGCTGGAGGCCGAGATCGACCTGGTGCGCCAGCAGGCGCGCCGCATCTTCGCCGCCGGGATGGCCGGCGACATCGTCGCCACCCCCGTCGGCAAGCGCCCGCCGTCACCGCAGCGCTCCACGGCGCTGGTGGTGTGGCGGCCCGAGCGCACCGGGCGCACCGGGCGCTCCGCGCGCTGACCCGTCGCGCTCACCCCGTGCGCAGGCCGCCGGCCGCGACCACCCGATCGCGGCCGGCGGCCTTCGCCGCGTAGAGGGCGCGGTCGGCCGCGGCCAGCAGCGAGCGCGCGTCCGCCCCGTGACCGGGGTGCACGGCGGTGCCGACGGAGACGGTGGGCCGCACCACCGCGCCGTCGCCCACGGGGACCACGAGACCGGCGCACGCGGCGCGCACCTCCTCCGCCCGCTCCTGCACCGCACGCTCGTCGGCGCCGGGCAGCAGCACGACGAACTCCTCGCCGCCGGTGCGCGCCGCCGTGTCCGCCGCCCGCACCGTCGCGGCCAGGGTGCGGGCGATCGCGACCAGCACCTCGTCGCCGGCGGCGTGGCCGTGGGTGTCGTTGACGGCCTTGAAGCGGTCGACGTCCAGCGCGAGCACGCCCAGGGGCGTGCCCCCGCGCACGGCCGCCCCCAGCGCGGCGTCGATCGCCCCGTCCAGGAACCGGCGGTTGTGCATGCCGGTCAGCGGGTCGCGCACGGACTCCTCCTGCAGCTGCGCGCGCAGCTGCTCGACGAGCTCGAGCTGCTCCTCCAGCCGCCGCCGCGTCTCGACGACCTCGGTGATGTCGCGGGCGACGACGACCCGCCCCAGGCCGCGACCGCGCCCGTCGTGGATGGCGGTGACGCCGACGTCCAGGTGCAGGCCGGGCACGTACTCGATCGGGTAGCGCACGTGCCGGCCGGGCAGGTCGCCGAGGGCGCGGGGGCTGAGGAAGGCGCTCGCCGCGAGCCCGACCGGGTCCGGCAGGTCGGGGCGCGAGCGGCGCAGCAGCTCCCGCCCGGCGGGGTTGACGTCCACCACGGACCCGCCGGCGTCGACGACGACGACGCAGTCGGTCACCGTCTCCAGCACCGCCTCGCGGGCGATGGGCACCACCCGCAGCAGCCCCTGCCGCAGGACGGCGCGCGCGCTGACGAGCGCGGTCACCGTGAAGCACAGCGGAGTGATGTCCTGACCGGCGAACAGGGCGGGGTTGCTGATGTTGACGGCGTTGCCCGCCAGCGGCGCGGCGGCGGCCACGAGCACGCTGGTGACCTGGCGGCGCACGGCGGCGTGCGACCGGTGCCAGGCGCGCCCGAGGTGCCCGACCCCCACGGCCAGCACCCCGTAGCACCAGGCGGTGTGCGCCCAGAACAGCGGCCCGTACACGACGGCGAAGTGGGGCGGGTCGCCGACGTAGCCGGTCGAGGTGAAGAACAGGTGGTGCCACGGGTCGGTGGCCACGGCGGCCAGGACGAGCAGCGGCACGCCGGTGAGCACGGCCACCTGGCGGCGGGTGGGCCGGTGGTGCGGGTCGTCGATCGTGCGGGCCAGCAGGTACAGGCCGACCACGCAGCCCAGGACGCCGACGAACGTGGTGTAGGTGGCGCTGCGGTGCACCAGCGCCGGCAGGTGCAGGTGCACCGGGGCGTTGCCCAGCGACCACAGGGCGAGGGCGGCGCAGACTCCGGTGAGCGCGGTGGCGGCGGGGGTGGCTCGCCGGTGGCGCCAGGCGATGAGGGCCGTGGTCGCGCTGAGCACCGCTGAGACGGCGAACGCGACGGCCAGCAGTTCCTGCACCGTCGTCCCCCGTCCCCGTGTGGAGGCGCGACCCGTCGTCCGCGCTGCGCACGGCATCGGCACGCCCCGCACGGCGCTGGAGCCCGGCTGCGCCGTCCGGGTGACGGCGCGACCGGGCTCCGGGGCGGGCCGGTTCAGCTCACTCGACGCGGGGCGAGGGCTCCCCGTGCCCGGGCACGAGCTCGCTCACGGGCCGCGGCGAGCGCCACGCCCACAGGAAGAAGGCGACGGCGACGACGAGCATCGGCGCGCCGGTCCACAGGTTGATGCTGATGCCGGCGGCCTGCTCGCGGTCCTGCTCGCCGTTGAGGGCGCCCAGGACGAGCAGGACGACGCCGTAGACGGCGAACACGAGGCCGATGATGTTGCGCAGGTCGAAGCGGCGAGCGAAGCGCACCGCCCGGCGGTCGGTCTCGGACAGGCCCGACAGGTCCTCGCTGGCGTGCTGGCTCACGGCGTCTCCTCCGAGGGGTTTCGGGGCGGTCACAGGAACGGCAGGTACAGCACGACGCACAGGACGAGCGCCACGGCGCCCAGCAGGGCGGGGGAGCGGTACCAGGCGGTGTCGCCGGCGACGTGGTCACCGGCGACGTCGATGGTGCCGACGCCCTGGACGAGCCCGCCGAGCTCCCGCTCGGGCTTGGGCCGGGTGAACGCCGAGACCAGCACCGCCACCACGACGACGGACACGAAGCTCCAGATGGAACCCCACATCGTCTCGGCCAGCGCGGACTGGAAGTGCAGGACGTCGGCGGTGTAGAGCACGTAGATGGTGACCGGGACGGCCAGGCCCACGAGGTAGGACCACAGCCCCGCCTTCGGCGTGATCCGTTTGAACAGCAGGCCGAGCAGGAAGACCGCGAACACCGGTGCGTTGAAGAACGAGAACAACGCCTGCATGTAGTTCATGATGTTGCTGAAACCGGCGGCGATGAACGCCGTGGAGACGCCGATGAGGACGCCGACGACGGTGATGGCCCGCCCCACCTTCAGGTAGTACCCGTCGGGCATGCCGGGCTTCACGTAGTCCTGCCACAGGTCGTAGGTGAAGACCGTGTTGAAGCTGGAGACGTTGGCCGCCATGCCGGCCATGAACGCGGCGAGCAGGCCGGTGACGGCGACCCCGAGGACGCCGGTGGGCAGGTACTCGCCGATGAGGGCGGGGATCGCGTCGTTGTAGGTGGGGCCGCCGGCGGAGCCCAGGCCCTGCACGGTGACGACGGCGATCATCCCGGGGATGATGATGACGAACGGGATGAACAGCTTCGGGAACGCCGCGATGAGCGGGGTGCGCCGGGCGGCGGACATGTTCCGCGCCGACAGGGCGCGCTGCACCTCGGCGAAGTTCGTGGTCCAGTAGCCGAAGCTGACGACGAACCCGAGGCCGAGCACGAGGCCGAGCCAGTCGGCGCCGATGGGGTTGGTGACGTCCCCGATCCCGGTGCCCTGCCAGGTGTGCAAGTGGCCCTCGCCGACACCGGCGGCCACCTTCTCCTGCAGCCCGTCCCAGCCGCCGACGGCCTTCAGGCCCACGACGGTCAGCGGGATGAGGCCGGCGGCGATGACGAAGAACTGCAGCACCTCGGTGTAGATGGCGCTGGAGAGGCCGCCGAGGGTGATGTAGGCGAGCACGAACACGGCCGAGACGAGGATGGCGAACCACGACGGCCAGCCGAGCAGCGCCTCGATGACCAGGGACATGGCGTACAGGTTGATGCCGGCGATGAGCAGGCTGGAGACGGAGAACGCGATCGCGTTGGCGACGTGCGCCCCGGGGCCGAAGCGCCGGCGCATGTACTCCGGGACGCTGCGGACCTTCGAGCCGTAGTAGAAGGGCATCATCACCAGGCCCAGGAACACCATGGCCGGGACGGCGCCGATCCAGTAGTAGTGCATCGTGCCGATGCCGTACTCGGCGCCGTTGGCGGCCATGCCGAGGATCTCGGTGGCGCCGAGGTTGGCGGAGACGAAGGCCAGCCCGGTCATCCAGGCCGGCATGGAACGCCCGGACAGCAGGAAGTCCAGGCTGGTGCGCACCTGGCGCCGGGCGATGAGCCCGATGCCGAGCACGACGACGAAGTAGAACAGGAGCATGCCGTAGTCCACGGCGCCCATGTCGAGCCGGAGATCGGCGGCGGTGCGCATGCGAACGTCCTCGCAGGAGTGGATCGAGAGGGCCGGCGGCGAGCAGGCCGCCGGTTACCTCACCACACTTCTTCTGCGCACGTGAAACCGGGTCCCCCCATCGGCTCCGCCGGGTGCGCGCGGTCACCGGACGCGACCCGGCGGTGACCGGTGGGCGGTGTCACCGGGAGCGGGCGGCGATCGCGAGCAGGTCGGCGGCCGGGCCGGCGGGGCGCTGCCCCCGGCGCCAGACGGCCCGCAGGTCGCGGCGCAGGTCCAGCCCCTCCACGGCGACGGCCGCCAGGCGGCCGGCGCGCAGCTCCTCGGCGACGGCGAGGTCGCTCAGCACGGCCGGTCCCGCGCCGGCCAGCACCGCCGAGCGCACCGCGCTGGTCGAGGACAGTTCCAGCACCGGTGCGGCCAGCGCGGTCCCGGGGGCGGCGGTGCTCAGCGCCTCCTCCAGGGAGGCGCGCGTGCCGGAGAGCGGTTCCCGCTGCACCAGGCGGGTGGCGGCCAGTTCCCGCGCCGGCACCGGCCGGCGCCGGCGCGCCCACGGGTGCGCCGGCGGCACGACGAGGACGAGCCGGTCGCGCGCCACGACCCGGCCGGCCAGCCCGGCGGGCAGGCGCGGGCCCTCGACGAACCCGGCGTCCGCCGCGCCGGCCAGGAGGCGGCGGGCGACCTCCTCGCTGTTGACGGCGTCGAGGCTGAGGTGCGTGTCGGGCCGCTCGGCGGCGAACGCCGCCAGCCAGTGCGGCAGCAGGTGCTCGGCGACCGTGAGGCTGGCGGCCACGCGCAGGTGGGAGGCGCGGTCGCCGCGCAGCGAGGAGATGCCGGAGTCGAGGACCTCCGCGGCGGCGAGGACGTGGCCGGCCCACTCCACGAGGAGGGAACCCTCCGGGGTCGGGCGCGAGCCGCGCGGGGTCCGCGTCAGCAGCGGGAACCCCACGAGCTGTTCCAGGCGCCGCAGCCGGGCGCTGGCCGCCTGCTGGCTGGTGGAGAGCTCGCGCGCCGCGGCGCCCACGCTGCCGGTCGCGGCGACGGTCACCAGGAGCTGGAGCGCGTCCAGGTCGGGCACGCGCGGGGACAGCACGCCCCGCACGTTAGCGCCCGCCCGCCTGCCACAACCCGCGGTTGTGGGTGCACAACCCGCCGGTGCCTACCGGGGACGGCCGTCCGGCGCGAGCGTGAGGGGGTGCCAGACCTCGGAACCCGCCCGGACCTGCCCGCGCCCCGCCCGCCGGAACGGCCCTCCGCGCACCCCCGGTGGCTGTTCCCCGCCCTGGAGCGGCCCGCGGACGCCGTGGCGCACCTGACGCCCGGCTGGTTCACGTGCGTCATGGGCACCGGCATCGTGGCCGCCGCCGCCGTCACGCTGCCCGTGCAGGTTCCCGGGCAGCGCGCGTTCGCCACCGCGCTGTGGCTCCTGGCCGCCGCGCTGCTGGTGCTGCTGCTGGCGGCCACCGCGGCGCACTGGGCCCGCCACCCTGCCACCGCGCGCGCCCACCTGGCGCACCCGGTCGTCAGCCACACCTACGGCGCGCCGCCGATGGCCCTGATGACCGTGGGGTCCGGGGCACTGCTGGTCGGCGGCGACGTCGTGGGACCGCGCGCCGCGGTGGTCCTCGGCGCGGTGCTGTGGGGCGCCGGCACCCTGCTGGGGCTGGTGTGCGCGGTCGTGGTGCCGTGCGTCGCGTTCACCCGGCACGAGAACCGCCCCGGCGCGGTGTCGGCCGGGTGGCTGGTGCCGGTGGTCCCGCCGATGGTCTCGGCGGCCACGGGTGCGCTGCTGGTGCCGCACCTGCCGGACGGTCAGGCGCGCCGGACGCTGCTGCTGGTGTGCGCGGCGATGTTCGGCGTCTCGCTGTTCGCCAGCCTGCTCGTGCTGCCGCTGCTGTGGGGGCGGCTGGCCCACCACGGGGTCGGCGCGGCGGCGGCCGTGCCGGCGCTGTGGCTGGTGCTCGGCCCCCTGGGGCAGTCGGTGACCGCTGCGGGGCTGCTGGCCCGCAGCGGCCACGGCGCCCTGCCGGAGCGGTTCGCGGCGGTGGCCGACGCGGCGGCGCTGCTCTACGGGGTGCCCGTGTGGGGCTTCGCGCTGCTGTGGGCGGCCGTCGCCGCCGTCCTCACCGCCCGCGCGGTCCGCGGCGGCATGCCGTTCGGCCTGACGTGGTGGAGCTTCACGTTCCCCGTCGGCACCGTCGTGACGGCCACCAGCGGCCTGGCGCAGCGCACGGGGCTGCCGCTGCTCACGGTGGCCGCCGTCGCGTTCTACGGGTTCCTGCTCGTGGCCTGGGCCACGGTGTCGGTGCGGACCCTGCGGGGGGCCGTGGACGGCCGGCTGCTGCTGCCGGCCTGAGCCCGCGGTCCCCGGCGGGGTCAGGCCCCGAGCGCCTGCGCGAACAGCGGGACGGCGTTGTCGAGGGCGTACCCCAGTCCCAGGGGGGTCCCGCTGGAGAACGCGGAGACGAGGTCCTGGTCGTCGAGGACGACCACGCGCCCCTCCTGCGCGGCGGGCAGCGCCTGCACCACCGGGTCGGCGCTGATCTCCTCGGCGGACGCGCCGATGGGGAACAGCACGACGAGGTCGGCGTCCAGCAGCGAGAGCTGCTCGGCGGACAGCGACACCGAGAAGCTGTCGCTGGGCAGGTCCGCGATGGCGGGGTTCTGCACGAAGCCGAGGGAGGTCATGAAGTCCACGCGGCCGTCGCCCTCGACGTAGGCGCCCCAGCCGCCGGAGTAGAAGGTGCCCACGGTGACCGTCTTGCCCTGGAACTCCGGGTGGGCGGCGGCCACGTCCTCGAAGCGGACCCGCAGGTCCGAGACGAGCTCCTCGCCGAGCTCCCCCTTGCCCAGGGCGGCCGCCACCAGGGCGACCTGCTCCTCCCAGGAGGTGCCGTAGGGGATGGTGGTCCCCGGCGGCGGCCCGACGGTCGTCGTGATCCCGGAGAGGTTCTCGTGCTTCGCCGGGTCGTTGTCGCTGCGCGTGTTGAGGATCAGGTCCGGCTGCAGCGCGGCGACCGCCTCGTAGCTGAGCTCCAGGGTGCCGAGCTGCTCGGGGGTGCGGGTGACGAGGTCGTCGGCCCACGGGCCGACGCCGTCGCCGCCGAACGCCAGCCAGTCGGAGGTGCCGACGACCTGGGTGCCCAGCGCCAGGCAGGTCTCGGCGTCGCCCCAGCCGAGGGCGACGACCCGTTGGGGGTCCTCGGGCAGCTCGACGGTGCCGAAGAGGGTCTCCACGGTGGCGGCCGAGGCGCCGTCCGCCGGGTCCGGCGTCGCGCTGGCCGAGCCCTCGCCGGACTCCGACGAGCACGCGGTCAGGGCCGTGAGGCCGGTGATCGACGTGCCGGCGAGGAGGGTGCGGCGGGACGGCAGGGACACGGGTGCTCCGATCAGGGAAGGTCAGGCTCACCTTGCTGACGTCGAGCCTAACCGACGGCGGCCCGGCGACCGCCTCGGCGGCCTCGGCCGCTCCACGCCCCGCGGTGGTCGAGGGAGCGGCGCCTTCCCCGACCGCTCTCCTCGATCACCGTGGGGGGGAACACCGGGGGGCGGCGGGTGTTGAACACCGTGGACGCCCATCGTGAGGGCACGAAACCGCAGAACGAGGAGAGCACCGTGAGCGAGACCTCCCAGAGCCCGCAGTGGCGCGTCGTCGTCGCCGCCGACGAGGCCGGGCTGTCCTACAAGGACGCCATCAAGGCCGACCTGGAGAAGGACCCGCGCGTGAAGGAGGTCATCGACGTCGGCATCAACGGCGACGAGGACACCGCCTACCCGCACGTGGCGGTGGCCGGTGCCCGCAAGATCGCCGCCGGTGAGGCCGACCGCGGCATCTTCGTGTGCGGCACCGGCATGGGCGTGGCCATCGCCGCGAACAAGGTCAAGGGCGTGCGCGCCTCGACCGCGCACGACTCCTTCTCCGTCGAGCGCCTGGTGCTCTCCAACGACGCGCAGGTCCTCACCCTGGGCGAGCGCGTGATCGGCAAGGAGCTCGCGCGCCGGCTGGCCAAGGAGTTCCTCGGCTACGTCTTCGACCCCTCCAGCGCCTCCAAGGCCAAGGTCGACGCGATCTGCGGGTACGAGACCGACACCGACGCGTCCGACGCGGCCGAGGCCGATACGGTCGCCTCCTGCTGAGACCGCCGCACACCACCGGAGAGCACGCACCATGACCAGCCGTCCACGCCCGCTCGTCGGGGTCAGCCTCAAGATGTACTTCTCGCTGGCCCGCACGCGCAGCTACCTCGCCGACGTCGCGGCCCTCGGTCCGGACGTCGCGGCGAGCGGCGTGGACGCGTTCGTCATCCCCGACTTCCTCAACATCACCACGGCCGTGGACCTGCTGCGCGGCACGCCCGTGGCGGTGGGGGCGCAGGACGCCTCCTGGGAGGACTTCGGGGCGCTGACCGGCGAGGTCTCCCCCGCGGCGCTGCGCGAAGCGGGGGTCCGCTTCGTCGAGATCGGCCACGCCGAGCGCCGCCGCATGTTCGCCGAGGACGACATCGTCACCGCCCGCAAGGCCGCCGCGGCGGCCCGCAACGGCCTGGTCCCGCTGATCTGCATCGGCGAGAACGTGCGCATCGACGTCGAGGACGCGGCCCGCACCACGATCAGCCAGGTGCTGGCCGCCCTGGAGGAGGTGCCCGGTGACGCCGAGGTCGCCATCGGCTACGAGCCCAACTGGGCCATCGGGCAGACCGAACCGGCACCCCCGGAGCACGTCGTGGGCGTCACCACCCGGCTGCGCGAGGCGCTGTCGCACCGCAGCGGCACCACCCGGATCCTCTACGGCGGCAGCGCAGGCCCCGGCCTGTTCACCCAGGTCGCCGACGGCGTCGACGGCCTGTTCCTGGGGCGCTTCGCCCACGACGTCGCCAACTTCCGCGCGGTGATCGACGAGATCGCCGAACTGCGCGGCACCGCCGACCACGTCCCCGGCCCGCAGGCCGGCGACCGCGCCTGACCCCGCCCCGGCGGGGTGCGACGCGGCTCCTGCGGCCACCCACCACTCACGACCGGAGAACGCTGTGCCCACCGCACCCCGCACCGACAAGATCACCCGCGTCGCCCAGATCGGCACCGGCTACATGGGCGGCGGCATCGCCCAGTCGCTGGCACTGGCCGGCAACGACGTCTGGCTGGCCGACGCCGACAAGGAGTCGACCCAGCGCAACTACGAGCGCCTGCTGAAGGAGTCCGAGCTCTTCGAGGGGCAGGGCCTGTTCGCGCCCGGCAGCACCGAGGTGCTGAAGGAGAAGTTCCACCCCGCCGACTCCATCGAGGAGGCCGTCGCCGACGTCCACTTCGTCGAGGAGGCGGTCTTCGAGGACCCGGCCGTCAAGAAGGACGTCCTCTCCCGCGTCGAGAAGGCCGTCACCCCCGGCACCATCATCGGCACCAACACCTCCACCATCCCGGTCAAGGTGCTCGCCGAGGCCTTCGAGGACGCCTCGCTGTTCCTCACCGTGCACTTCTCCAACCCGGCGCCGTTCATCCCGGGCGTCGAGCTCGTCACCGGCGAGGCGACCGACCCGGCCGTCCTGCCCCTCATCGACGACCTGCTCACCCGCGCCGGCCGCAAGGGCGCGCAGGTGCAGGACGTGCCCGGCTTCGTCCTGAACCGCCTGCAGTACGTCCTGCTGAAGGAGGCCATGACGGTCGTCGAGGAGGGCGTGGCCACGCCCACCGACGTCGACACGATCGTCTCCACCACCTTCGGCTTCCGCCTGCCGTTCTTCGGGCCGTTCGCCATCGCCGACATGGCCGGCCTGGACGTGTACGCCAAGGGCTTCAAGGTCCTGGAGAACCACTTCGGTGAGCGCCTCTCGGCGCCGCAGAACCTGCTGGAGCTGGTGGCGGAGGGCAAGTTCGGCACCAAGACCGGTTCCGGGTTCCTGGAGCTGGAGCCGGAGAAGCTCGCCGCGCTCATCGACTACCGCAACAAGGCCTACAAGAAGATGGCCGAGCTGCTGGCCGACCTGGGCCCCTCGCCGCTCGCCGAGTGAGCACGATCGGCCCTCCACCCCGGGTGGAGGGCCGGTCCCGCCCGGGTCAGCTCCCGGGCACCCCTTCACCGGTCAGCGCCCGCACGCGTTCGGCCGGCACGTCGAGGCGCTGCAGCTGCGCGTGCAGCACGAGGCACCCGGCGTCCGGAGCGCCCTGGGCCGCGGCGCGTGCCGCGGCCGACGCCGCGGGCAGCTCGAGGCGGCGCAGCGCCCGGCCGCTGGCCTCCAGGACCCCCAGCACGACGGGGTCGGTCAGGCGCGGCAGGGAGCCCGCGGGGCCGTCCAGCGCCAGGCAGCCCACCACGGCCGACACGGGCCCGGAGTCGTCCACGAGCGGCACGGCGACCACGGCGCCGTACTTGCCGCGCAACCGGCGGTGCTCCTCGAACGTCAGCCCCTGCCTCGCCTCCGCGGGGAGGCGCCGCCAGCCGGCGGCGTCGACCTCGCCGAGGGCGCTCTCGGCGGCGGACACGTCCACGGCGACGACCTCCCCCTCAGCCACGCACCGGCCGATCACGCCCTTGCCGGGCGCCCAGACCGTCCCCGAGGCCGCGGGACGGCGCCCCGCGCGCACCCGGTGCAGCCGCAGCAACCGCGCGGGGCGCCCCGGCCACGCCGGCCGGTGCAGCCGGTAGGCGGCGACCGCCAGCTCGCGCGGGTCCAGCCCGGTCGCGTCCACGACGCTCCACAGCACCGCGTGCAGCAGGTCGTCCAGCACGTCCCGGTGCGCGGCCCGCCGTCCGGCGCGCCACCGGCCGACCGCCTGCTCGACAGTGGAGACGACGGCGAGGACGGCGGTGAGCAGCACCAGGGCGGCCACGACGCCCGGGCCGCCGTCCCAGGTGCCGGCCCGCTCCAGACCCAGCGCGGCGCCCGCCGCAGCCGCCAGCACGGCGAGCCCCACGTCCACGACCAGTCGCCGCACGCGCTCCTCCAAACCATCGAGACGCCGGGACCCGTCGTTCCGGCGTCCACACCGTAGGGAGGCGCGCAGACACCGGTTCCCCTCCGCTGCCGGATCGCACCGGGTTTTTTACCGGATTTTGTACCCGCGATAACGGCATTTTCTCCCAGTCGCGCGCGGCGATCACCGGAGCCCGACCGCGAGGCCCCCGAGCCCGGGGGCGGCGCCCGCGGACCCGGCCTACCGCTGGGCGTCCCACCGGACGGGGACGCCGTGCGGTGGAGCCGTCCCCACGACGCGGCGCTGCCCGCCCGGCCAGGTGGTGACGGTCACCGGGTAACCCGTCTCCCCGCGGTCGAAGGCGCCCGCGTCGCCACCACCGGGTTCCAGGGAGACCCGGGCCAGCGGGGCCGCGGGCGTCGCGGCCTCGCCGAGCTGCGCCAGCCGCCGCTCGGCGGCCTCCCGCTCGTCGTCGGGCAGGTACTGCCACACCACCGAGTGCTGCACCACCGTCAGCGCCCCGTCCTGCAGCCGGAGGTCCGCCAGCAGACCGGCCGCCCCGATCCGGCGGCGGTCCACCGGAACCCGCCGCGCCAGCTCGAGGGCGGTCTCCAGGCGTGCGGCGCGGTGCGGTTGGTCCGCCCACACGTACGAGCGCAGCAGCAGCGCGCCGTCGGCCGAGGTGGGGTCCACGACGTCCGGGTCGCCGCCGACGCGCTCGACGACCCGGAAGGAACCCGGCGCCGGCCACGCCGGCGGTTCGGAGTCCCAGGCCCCCTCCAGCTCGACGGGCGACTCCTCCGGCCCACGCACCCGCCCGTCGCCACCGCGGTAGCGGAAGCGGTCCAGCAGCAGGTTCAGCCCGGCGGAGCAGCCCACCTCCCGCAGCCGCACCGGCACGGGCGGGCCGGGAGTGGGGCGCACCTGCGCGACGGCGGTGAGCAGGCCGCCCAGCAGCGCCGCGGCCCGCCCCACCTCGTTGGTCTGCGGGGCCGTGCGCAACCCCGCGCGCACCTCCTCCCCCGAGGCGGCCAGCAGGTCGCGCAACGCCGACCAGGCGGCCTCCGCGTCGCCGTCACCGCCCGTGCTGGGCAGGTGCGCGGCGTAGCCGGGGGCGGCGCCGGACAGGGCCAGGCGGTGCGCGACGCCCAGCAGCCGCAGCGGCAGCGCCGCACCCGGCGGGTCGTCCTCGTGCCCGGCGAGCACCAGGCGCACCGGGCCACCGGCCAGGACGTCGTCGGCGGCGCGGGTGAGCAGTCGCGCGTACAGGGGGGAGCCGAGGTCGGCGCAGGCGCGCGCCTGGTCGCGCAGCAGGTCCACGAGCCGCCCGGCGCCTGCCGTCCCGCCCGCGTCCGCCCCGTCCCCCGCCCGCTCACCGGTCATCCACCCACGCTAGCGAGCGCCGGGCGCGGGCACCCCACCACGCCCGCACCCGTGCGCCCCGGACCGGAGCGCCCCGGACGGAACCGGCGGAACGCCTCGAACGCCTCAACCGACCCGGTGCCCGTGCCGATGAGCACGGCACAGGCAGCACCTGCCGAGCGCGGCGCACCCCCCGGGCCGTCCACGGCCGACGTCCGACGGAGGACCACCATGGCCAGCGCTCACCCGCCCACCCCCGGTCCCCGCGGGCCGCTCGGCGCCTTCCGCGACCTGAGGACCGCGTCGAAGCTGATGGCGGGCTTCCTCGTCGTCTGCTGCGCGGTCGTCGTGGTCGGCGTCCTGGGCCTGGCACGCCTGAGCGACTCCCAGGAACGCCTGAGCGCCTACGACGTCAACGTCACCCAGCCCCTGGACGAGCTCGAGCGTGCCCACGTCCGCCTGGAACGCTCCCTGGTCCAGCTCGACGAGCTCTTCATGCAGACCGACGCCTCGGCCGTCACCGAGCTGGTCGCCGAACTGGGGACCGTCGACGACGAGCTGGACGCGCACCTCGCCGCCGGCGCGGGCCCCGACGCCCCGGCCGCCACCGGCGAGTCCATCGCCGAGGTCGCGGACCTCGTCGCGCAGTGGCGCCAGGAGCGCGACACCGTCCTGGTGCCCATCGCCCTGGGCAGCAACGACGGCGGCGAGTACGCCGCCGCCCGCGCGGAGCGCGCCGACGCGCTCTTCGAGCAGGCGCGCACCCGGCTCGACGCCCTGAAGGTGGTCCAGCGCGACTTCGGCGCCGCCTACCTCGCGGACGCCCGCGAGGCCTACGCGACCGCCCGGACCGTCACCGTCGTCACCATCGTCGCCGCCGTCGCGCTGGGGCTGGCCCTGGCCGTCGGCATCGCGCGCATGGTCTCCAAGCCGCTGGAGCGCACCGTGGAGGTCCTCGAGGGGCTGGCCGACGGCGACCTCTCCCGCACCCTGGACGTCGACACCCGCGACGAGGTGGGCGACATGGCGCGCGCCCTGAACAAGGCCATCGCGGGGATGGCCGGCACCGTGCGCGCCATCTCCGGCAACGCCGACGCCCTGGCCACCGCCAGCGAGGAGCTGACGGCCACCTCCGCCCAGCTGTCGGCGAACGCGCGGGACTCCGCCGCCCGGGTCGAGCAGGCGTCGCAGGCCGTGGACGGGGTCTCCGGCAGCGTGTCCACCGTGGCCGCGGGCACCGAGGAGATGGGCGCGTCCATCCGCGAGATCGCGGACAACGCCGCCGGCGCGAGCGAGGTGGCCACGCGCGCCGTGGGGATGGCGCAGGAGACCGGCGAGATCGTCGACCGCCTCGGGCGCTCCTCCGCGGAGGTCGGCGACGTCGTGAGGGCCATCACCGCCATCGCCGAGCAGACGAACCTGCTGGCGCTGAACGCCACCATCGAGGCCGCCC
>NZ_JALBVB010000030.1 GCF_022669155.1 Kineococcus sp. TRM81007
CATGACCGCGATGCCCGGGGGCGTGAGGTCCGGCCGAGGGCGGGGAGGTGCGCGTGCGGGATGCTGGGGACATGACGGTCAGCGATGACACCAATCCCGGCCCCGGCCACGACCTGCTGCGGGCCGCGGCGGTCCACGCCTGGTCCCTGGACCGCACCCTGGGCCGCTTCCGGGCCGGAACCACCACCGAACCCGCCGGGCTGCCGCTGCTCGAGCTGCCCGCGGCGCTGCGCGACCACGGCTACCGCACGGTGCAGGTGTGCCACTTCCACCTCCCGCACCGCGACGCCGGCTACCTCGCCGAACTGCGCGCGGCGCTGGCCGAGGCCGGTGTCGTGCTGGACGCGTTGCTGGTGGACGACGGTGACCTGACCCACCCGAGCGAGGCCGCGCGCGAGGAGGCGTGGATCTCCTCCTACCTCGCCGACGCCACCGCTCTGGGAGCCACCCGGATCCGAGTGGTGGCCGGCCAGACCCGCACCGGCACCGCGCAAGCCGACAGCTCCGCGGCGCTGGGGCGCATCGCCGCCCGTGCCGGGGACCTGCGCGTCGTCACCGAGAACTGGGGTGACGTGACGCGCGACGCCGCGGACGTGCGGGCTGTCCTCGACCCCCTCGAGGGGGCGGTGGGACTGCTGGTGGACCTGGGGAACTGGAGCGGTCCGGGCAAGTACGCCGACCTGGCCGAGGTCGCCCCCTACGCGGAGACCTGCCACGCCAAGGCGCACTGGGACGGGGGCGACGTCGACGAGGTGGACTACCGCGAGAGCCTGTCCTCGATCCTCGACGCCGGGTACAGCGGTCCGCTGGCCCTGGTCTACGACGCGGTCGGCGACGACGAGTGGGCGGGGCTGGCCGTCCAGCGCGCGATCGTGGAGGACCTCCTCAGCTGAGCGCTCGACTGAACGGCCGCGTTTCGGACGTGGCCGCTCGGCGACGACCGCGCGGATCGGGGGAGCCGTGACCGCGACGTCGTCGACGTCCACGACAGCGGGATGACCGTGCGTCTGGCGAAGGCGGCTTCAGTGCCCGCTTCGGTGGTTGGAGATGCTGCGCGTGCGTCTGGTTCAGGTCGTCTCGGTGGCCCAGTCCGGCACCGCGGTGGTGAAGGGCACCGTGGCCCAGTACTGCTGCTGCTCGGCGGTCAACTCACCGGTGGTGCCCGGCTCGGCCGGTGGCTTGCGCAGGACCTGGAAAGGGGTGGAGTCCACCTCTCCGCTGCGCACCAGCACCACCGGCGCATCGCCGAGGGCGGCCTGGCACGCGGGCAACTGGTCGGCGCACACGATGACGCCGGAACCGTTCGACATCACATCGAGCACCGGGTGCTCCCACCAGGTGCTGGTGAAGGCCATGGAGATGTCGGCGGGCAGCTGAGAGGGCACCACGAAGGTGCCGGGGTGGCGCTGGATGGACTCGCGCACCTGCCGGCGCCAGTCGACCTGGTCGTCACCGGGGCGGTCCGGGGTGTCGAGCGGCAGTTCGACGAAGGGCGGCTGGACGTAGCCGTCCGCGGTGGCGGGGCCGTCCAGCGCTGCAGGGGTCGTGGTGGTGGCGGTGCTGGGGGACTCAGGGGTGCTGGGGGTGGGGGATGACCCGGCGTCCTGGGTGCCGCAGGCGGTGAGCAGCACCGCGGTGGCGCAGGCGGTGATCACCGGCGCGAGGAGGCGCTGCGGTCGCCGTGCACGGGTGGGGGTACGCGGGGTGTCCACTGCTCGAGCGTGGCGCATCGCGGGGGCGGGTGCGGGGTGATGCGCGTGATCGCCGCTGGGGGCTTCGCTGCGGGTGGGGGGCGACGGGGGCCGGCCCACCGTTTCGCGCTGGTGGCGGAGTTGGCCGTGAGTCCGAACTTCGACAGACGCGCGAAGTCAGCGGGATGACCGTGCGTGTCGGCGAAGCGATCTCCAACGCCCTCCTCCGTAAAGGAGGGGGAATGGCCTTAGCGGCGACGAGATCGAGCTGCACCCTCAATCGGTCGCGGAGTCGACCCTGCGCCTGCTGCGTCGCTGGAGCGCGCGGGCGAGGCCTTGGCAGGCGAAGGTCGCCGGCAGCAGGAGGAGGGCTCCTCGCACGTAGGGCACGGGCCCTTCGATCAGCGTTCCGGTGGACCGTAGCGATTGACGTGCGCGACGCGTGTGGGGAAGCAGGACGGTCACGGCGGTGAGGACTCCCGTGGAGTAGCCCCCCAGCCAGCAGCTGGCGGCGAGGTGGGTGAGGACATGGCCCTGCAGGCCGGCCAGCACGTACTGGTAGAGGGGATCGCCTCCTGCCGAGCGGCGGCCTCGCTCGGTGGCGAAGGCCACCAGCACTCCCATCAGGGCGATGGCCGTGGCGGCTTCGACGGTGCTCACCTCCACCCGCTCGGCGGCGCGGCGGGCGGTCGGTGACGGCGAGCCGCGCAGGCGGGTGGCGAGGCGTCGTGAGGTCGCGGCCATGGTCAGGGCTTCTTCGAGGTCGTGGACGAGCCAGGTGAGGAAGAGTTCCGCGGCCAGCGCACGCTCACGGCTGCTGGGCGTCACCACCGCTGCCAGCGGCCGGCGTCGGTTCGCGCATGGGGAGGGGCGCACCGGGTCAGCATGCCGTTGGTCACCTCGTTGCGTGCGCACGAGCCCACTCGCAGCCGCCCGCACTTCGACAGAAGCGTGAAGTGGATCGGCCATGATCGCGCCCGGAGGGCGGGATGAGCGGATGCCACGCAAGGTGACGAGCAGGACGGATCATGGAAGCTTGTGAGCATGACGGGCGAAGTGGCGCGGCATGAGTCGGTCAATCCGCTGCAGCGCGAGGGCAGCCTGCTGGGACGGCGGAACCGATGGGGGTGGGAGCTGTGAGGCGTTGCGGAGCCCTTGCTGGTGTGGTCCTGGTGGTCGGCCTTGCAGCGTGCAGCGGCTCCGACGTGCCTGACCCGCGCGATGTCGCCCTCGACACCTGTCAGGACATGGCGGTGCGGCAGTACGAGCTGTCCAGTGCTGGAGACGACGTACAGGTGCGCGAGGTATCGGTGGAGGCGGGTGACGCCTTCGAGGTGACGGGCGCGTCTGACGGTGTGGAGTGGATCTGCACCTGGACGTCCACGCGCACCGACGACGGTGCGCGGACCGAGGCCACGCTCGACCGGCGCTGACTCGCCGCTCGTGCGGCGTGCTGGTGCGTGAGGGGCCCTGCTGGTGGGCTCAACGGCTGTGGCGGTCGGCGTGAACGCCTGTGTGGTGTGACACGAGGGTGCGTCTAGACCGCCCGCTTCTCGACACGACCGCGAAGTCGAAGGCGACCCGCCGGCAGTCAGGCACGCCTTCCCACCCGCAGACCCGAAGAGCCGTCAAGTGGGTGGACATCGACGGCGCCTTCCAGCACGAGGGCATCACGTGGCCGGAGTGGCTGGAAGCCATCACCGAAGAGGACTGCCAGCGCAGTGCCCGAGCTCTACGGCGTTCCGGCCGGCGCGGCTTCGAGGCCTACGGCCGGAACGGCACGAGACGCCCCGGGTAGGGCCCCGAGAAGACACGTGATGGCCGTCCTCGACCTCCTTCGCTCCGACGCGCAGAACGAACCACTACGGCGCGTCGCGGGCGAGACCATGCCGATGGCCGAACTCGCGGTCGGGCATCCTGGACGGGTGGGTGAACGCCGCCGCTACCGCCTCCGGAGCCACGGGACACTACGCCCGTGGTGGCGCGCGCAGGTCAACACCACCCCCTTGGCCAGCCGGCGCGAACCCCGTCCAGGCCCCGTCACCGATGCCGACGACGAACGCCTGGCCGAGCTGCGCCGGCGGGTCGTCGAACCGGTGGCCACCAGCGTGCTGGGGTCGACAGAGCTCGAAGCCCTGAGCGTGCACTGGGGCGTCGACGGGCGTGAAGGGGACGTGTGGGTGCGCATCGACGTCCCCGACGAGCGGCACGAGGAGGTGCTGCTGTCGCCCTGGTGGATTCTCGGCCCTGAGGACGGGCACCCGCCCGCATCCGAGACCGAGATCGCCGCCCACCTGGGTGACCGCCTGGAGGACTGGGTGTGTGAGACGGCTTTCGCGTGGGGCCAGCGGCGTCGAGCTCGCTACGAGCTACCCGAGGACTAGGTGTACTGACCACTGAGGTTGGTGACGCGCGAGGCGGGTGGTAGCCCACTGAGAGCGGTGTGGTGCCGTGGCGAAGAGGCGGTGGGTGCCGGCGAAGCCGTGGGAGGTGCTCACCCGCCACCCACCGAGTGCCGCAGGAGTCTCCCGAGGCTCCTCGTGAGACCGTGGGCCGTGGTCAGCGACAACCGCGAGCACGACGCCTTCGGACCGTGGGTCGACGAGGTCCACACCCCGCAAGACGTTCCGCGCCTCTACCGCGACCACCCGCTGAACCTCGACGACACCCGGCTGGTGCTGAAGGTGCCCCGCAACATCACCCGACGCGAGGCCACCGCCGAGACGGACCTCTACGAGCACCTGCTGGTGGTGCAGGCTGAGCTGTTGACCGTGCTGAGTCGCCACCAGAGCGCACACGAGACACCCACGGGCAGGCCCGGTGGGTACCGGACTCGGCAAGTAGCGCTCCACGACATCGTCGCCGTCCGCGACGAGGTGGACCTGCTCGATGGCCACCTCCACGTCCACACCCGGGATGGAGGTGTCTTGTCGTTGAGCTACAACGGTTCAGCTCGAGAACGCGTGCAGCGCCTCATCGACGAGCTGCGCACCGGCCCTCACGGTCATCACGCAGGGGCTCCCCGCCCGATCGCCTCGGCGCAACGCACCGCGCCCGGTGCGGGCGCTGAGGAACTGACGATCGCCGCCCTGAGCCCTGACGACGTCGCAGACGTCGCCGTCGTCGCGGACTACCTCCAGGTGGCTCGCCAGCGCCCTGACCTGATCGCCCTGGCCTGGCACGGACGGCAGGTCCTGCGCCCGCGCCTCACCGGCCTGGTAGGGGCACTGCACCACCTGCCCCACCCGCGGTCACCGGTGACGCTGCAGGCGGCACTCCTCGCCCGCGACGGCACGCACCTGGAGGTGTTCGGACGCCGGGAACGGTTGGTCCGCGGCCAACGACCCGTCCACTCCAGTTCCCGGCTGCTCCTTCCCCTGCGCACCCTCGACCGGGTGCGTGCGCGCCCGAACCCCCGGTACCGACGAGCCACCGACGTCACGTTGCAGGCGGGCGATGCTCACCTGCACCTCACCGTCCCCACGGGGTCCCTAGCGGAGAGACTGTTGAGGGTCAGCGCCACCTGGCCGTCGAGCTGACCGCGCACCCGTTCCCACTCCCCACTGGAGCGCTGGAGCGCTCCGCCGCGCCAGCGAGGACGCCCAGGCCCGACTGGGCGCTGTCCGCGATCGGCTCGCGCACCCGGAGGTGAACAACCGTCTGATCACGAGCGGCGCGCGGTGGGCGACGGCTGCGAGGTGCCCTCACGGCGGGGACGTGGATCGCCGGCACCAGGGCAGGAGAGGCCCCCGGGGCGCGTGGCGCGGCCGCTCGGACGGATCCACGTCCTGGCGAGGTGATCTGCTGCGCTCGTGCGACGAGCGCGCCCGCACCCTCGGCTGCTCGTCGAGTGCGGCACGAACCTGCGGCCCTCCGACCTGGCGGTCACGGCGCTGCGCCTGCCTCGTGGTCTTGACGCTGACTTCACACGTCTGGCGATGTCCGACCTGTCGCGGTGTCGGCGCAGCGCGGTAGGAAGAGGCATGGGCTACCGCGACACCTTCATCTCCGTGGCCGAGGACTGCCGGGCGTCCACCGGCGAAGCACCGCCGGCACGGGCCAAGCCCACGGTGGCCGGTGTGCAGCACGCGATGCTCACCGCACGTCCCGGGCACTACACGCAGGAGGACGTGCTGCTGGCCTCCTCACCCGAGGTGCGCGCCCGCGAAGCCGTCGGCGGCCGACCCGCGGGCCTGGAGCAGCTACCGGCGGAGGAGCTGCAGCAGTTGATGGCCGAGTACTTCGCCTCTCCCCGCGCGTGCCTGCGGGCCTCCCCGCTGCCCAAGACCTACGGCTGGGGCCTGCACCACGACGAGGCCGGCCGCATCACCGCCCACGCGGTGGACTCGCCCGGGTACGCCCGCCTGAGCACCGACCCCTCCTTGACCCAGCTGAAGGCGATGCGCTCACGCCGCGCCGGTTGAGCTCACCGCGACACCAGCACCCGATCCACCAGCCAATTCACCACCGCCGCCACCACCACCGACGCCGATCAGGAGCACCCGTGAGCCCCACCCTGCAGGACCGACGACCACCTCAGTGGCTCGTCGACCGCATCGCCAACCCCGTGGTGCGTCGGCTGGCTCCCGGCCCGCTGGGCCGGCACCTGCCGGTGGCGGTGCTCACGGTCACCGGCCGGCGCAGCGGCCGCCGCTTCGACGTGCCCGTGGGGGTGCACGAGGTCGCCGGGCAGCGCCTGGTCTTCACCAGTGCGCCGTGGCGGGTCAACTTCCGCGGTGGCGCGAGCGCCGAGCTGCTCAGCGCCGGACAGCGCAGCACGGTGCACGGGGAGCTGGTGGAGGGCCCCGAGCAGGTGGGTGCCCTCTTCCGCGGCGCGTTCGCCGCGGGCATCACCCCGGCGCAGATCGCGCTGCGCATCCCCGCCGGCCACGAACCCAGCGACGAGGAGCTCGCCGCGCAGCGCAACGTCCTGCTGCTGCACTGAGGTGCGCCGCTCGCGCCGTCGCAGCCGTGCGCGGTCACGGCTACGGGCTCGTGAGGTCGAAGGGCGGGCGGGTCAGGAGCAGCGATCAGCCGCCACCCCGGCCTGAGCACCATGATGTGATCGTGAACGTGAGGGGGGTCGTCCGGGACTGGCACGACGAGGAAGGGTGGGGCGTGATCGACAGCTCCCACACGCCGGGCGGTTGCTGGGTGCACTCCTCCGCCGCCACGACCACCCAGGACGGGCTTCGCCCCGGCCAGGACGTCGCCTTCACCTACGAGCAGGGCGAGCAGGACGGGTACCAGTACCGCGCCCTGCGCGCCTGGCCCTGGGACGAGCAACCGGCTCAGCGGCCCGGCACCACGGTGTTCAACGACCGCAGCGGAGCCTTCACCAGCAGCCTCATCCTCACCTACGACGACCCCGCAGCCGCCGAGGCTGCAGGAGCGCCACCGGCCGGGACGACGCACTGGCCGCCACCGCCGGCACCGGTCCTGGGCACGGTGACCGTCACCGTCTTCGAGGCGACGCCGGGACGCAACGAGGTCCGCATCCACAGTCGCGGCACGCTGAACGAGCACCTGGTGGACGCAGCCATCGGTGAACTGCAGCGGATCCGCCGACAACTGCCCCGCTGAGCCGACTCCCGCAGGAAGGGATCGGCCGCGGCCGCATCGATGTCACGCTCGTGACGCGATCTGCGCGCTTCTGACGCACCCGCAGTGACAGGGTGACCAGCATGTCGAAACGGCTACCTCTGGCCGGGGACGAGAAGACCAGCTTGCACATCAGCCTGGACCGTCACCGCGACGCCGTCCTGTGGAAGCTGGAAGGCCTCAACGACGAACAACTCCGCCGCCCCATGACGCCGTCAGGGACCAACCTGCTCGGCCTGGTCAAGCACCTCGCCGGCGTGGAGCACGAGTGGCTCCCCAAGACGTACGGCCGGTCGACCGAGCCGCTGGAGACCGACGTCGTCGCCGACATGAACGCTGGGCCGCACGAGTGGACCGCCGGCATCGTCGCCTTCTACGGGCGAGCCCGGGCGGCGTCGGACGCGGTGATCGACGAGCACGGCATCGAGGACCTGGGCACCGCCTGGTGCCACTCGGAGTGGGAGCGCTGGGCTTCGTAGGCCACCAGCGCACCACAGCGCCGACACACCGGAAGCCTGACCCCGCGTGAGCTCTTAGCAAAGCCCTCCAGCACAGGCACTGGATCCACCCTGAAGTGCTTCTGGACTCCTCGCGGCACTCCCATGACCACCACCCTGCCAGTAGCCCAACCACAGGGTCCGCCTCGACCCGCAAGGCCCCCGCCGATCGGCCTGGGACGTTCGACCCCTTCTTCTCAACACGCGCGGTCACGACGCGTCAGGTGCGCGATCACGAGCAGCCGTCGGTGCCCGCTCGTGTCGATGTGTGCGACATCACGAACACCGCCTCGACGCTCCACGTGTGGTTCGACGCGGTCTCCTGCGGCGGTCAGGACGGCATGGTCTCCGGGGCGATCTCGTGCAGGCGGGCGGCCACCGCCGCCTCCAGCCGGTCAAGGGTGGCGATCTCGAAGAACGCCGAGTCGAGCTGGTCCCACAACACGGCGTCCTCGTCGGAGAGCTCCTCCCGGCCGGTGGGTCGGAACCGCAGGTACTCGTCACGGGCGCGGGCGACGAGCGCAGCGACGTCGACCAGACCGAGCCAGCGGTACCCCGCGATGGCGTCATCGACCGACTGCATCCTCTCGCTGAAGAAGATGTTCTCGATGCCTCCGCCGACCAGTCCGCCGTTCTCGGCGATGCCGTGCAGGGCCAGAACCGCTCCCAGGGACCGCAGCCCAGGAAGGACCGTGGTGTCCTCGCGCTCGTAGGCGTCGATGGCGCGGACGTTCAACGCCTCGATCAGCGGGGTCATCGTCTGCGGCCTCCGGTCGCGAGCAGGTCGGGTTCAAACGCTAGTGCTCACCTCAGACGCTTCGGTGGAGGAGGACTGGGCGGGCGGCATCTGCGACCGAGTCCCGACCCTGGGCACCGTCGTGCGCAGAGATCGCCGAGACGCAGACCCTCGCTGCACCTCCACGGTCATGGCGCGTTGTTCGCGGTGCCCCTGTGCGACGGAGCGGATCTCGCAGTGCCTGGCTGCGACACCACCCCGCCCACTGCCGGCGATCAGCGTTCAGGCGAAGCCGCGGAAGACCCCGTCAGGACCGGTGGAGCCCTCGAAGTCCTCCCAGTCCATGTTGGCGATCGACAGGTTGTTCTCCACCGACGCCAGAGCCTGCGGCGCCACGCGCAACTGCTGGGCGTCACCACCGCGCACCTGCAGAACCAGCAGCGGCATCTCCGGCGAGGACAGCGCCGTCGCATCAGCGAGCACGAGCAGCACGTACGGCGGAGCAGCCGCCGCCAGGTCGGCGACGGACGCACCCGCCCACCGCTGGTGCTCGACGGTGCTCAGGGAGGGCGTGAACCCGTCCGGGCCCGGCGTCTGCAGAGCGCTGACCAACGCCCCCCACTGCGGCTGACGGGTGAAGTCGGTGCGGATCAGCAGCGACCCCCGATCCGCAGGCAAGTCCCCGGTCGCCGCCAGCGCCTCGTCCTCAGCAGTCAGCTCGGGGTGCTCGGCCTCGTGCTCGGCCATCACCTGCCGCAGCCGTTCCTCATCGGCCCGCCGGGCGTCCTCCTGCGACCACCCCTGCGCCTCCTGCGCCAGGGCCGCCAGCCGCTCCTGCTCAGCCTGCGGGTCCGGAGCGGTCTGCTCCGCGCACAACCCGATGCCGCCCTCCGCCGCGTCCTGCGGCGGTTCGCACCCCGACCCGGGATCGTCGGCCCAGAAGGAGTCCGAGCTCACCGCCGGGGTCTCAGGCTCACCCTGGTCAGCGGTGGAGGTCCTCACCGGGTCGGTCGGGGAGCTGCAGGCGGTGATGGCCACCAGCAGGGCGCTCAGGAGCGGGACGCGACGCACACCTCGAGTCTGCTCGACGACCGCTGACCGAAGACGACGAACCCTCAGGCTCGCCCCGCTCGGAGCAGCGGGCGCCCATCGCGGGGCCACCTCGATCAGGGCCGCTGACGATCTCGCGGTCACGGCGCACTGGTGTGCGTCCCCGGTGCCGCACCGCACCGCCACACTCGTGGTCCGCGGGTTCGTGCGGTCGAAGCCGCCGGACCGCACCAGCACCCCGAGAGCGCGGAGGCCGTAGCGCACCCGATCGCGACCCCGTCCACCCCTCGCACGGGTCCTCGACCGGTCGCCACGCTGCCCGCCGTCACCGCCGCGCTGCCCGCGACGGCCGTGGCGACAGTGCGCGGCGCAGGCACCCCCTCTCGGCGGGTGCGTGCTTCGCGACCGGCTACAGGAGCCGGACGTCGTAGTCGCTGAACCGTCGATCGACGGTGAGCAGCTGCAGCCCCCGCCGAACCGCCTGCGCGATGAGCATCCGGTCGAAGGGGTCGTCGTGGTGACGCGGCAGGGCGCCGGCGACCAGACCGTCTTCCACGGTGACCGGCAGCTCGGTGAACCCCTGCTGCTGCAACTCCGCACGCAGGCCGTCCGGCACGGTCAGCTCGCCCGGCGCCGCCTCGATCGACATCTCCCACGCCGAGGCCGCCGAGACGAGCACCTCGTTCTCGTCGTCGGCCACGGCGTCGCGCATGCGCTCCGGCAGGCGCTCGTCGTCGGTCAGCCACCACAGCAGCACGTGGGTGTCGAGCAGGAGGCTCACCGGACGTGCGGCTCGACGTCGTCGTGGAAGGCCGCCACCAGCTCGTCGGGGATCTGGTCGAAGTCGGCGGCGACGGCCACCTGCCCCTTCCAGGACCCGGGACGGCGCGCTCCGCGGGAGCGGGCCGGCACCAGGCGGGCGACGGGCTTGCCCGAGCGGGCGATCACCACGTCCTCGCCCCGCTCGACCGCTTCGAGCAGTCGCGACAGGTGCGTCTTCACCTCGTGCACGTTCACCGTCTGCGTCACAGCTCCACGGTGTGGACTAAGTCGGACCGAGTTCATGCAGAAGCCACCGTCCTCGTCGGCTGCCACGACTTCACGCACACGGCGCCGATCACGTGAACTGCGCCAGTGCAGTCGACGCCTGCGCGCCCGGGCAGGTCCCCGCCGCGACTGCCACCCTGGCCCCACGGCCGACCGTGACGACACCCGGCCGCTGCGACGGCGGCACCTGCTGCGCTCCCGGCGCGGCACCGCCCCCGAGCACCCGGCCCCGGTGGCTCTGGACTGCCTCGTGGCGCTGGCGGCCCTGCACCTGGCCTTCACCGCCCTCGTCGGCTTTCCCGTGTGGTCGGCGGCAGCGTTCGTGCTGCTGGCCGGCGCTGCCGCCTTCTGCGACACCCGGGAGCTGTACCTGTGGTGGCAGCGCCTGGGGCTGAGCCGCTGAGGGCTCGACTTCACGGCCTCGCCGTTGGACGCGCGCTCTTGTCGATGTCGTGGCGTTCGGCGTGACCACTGGGGATGACCAGCGACTGCCCACGGCGTGCAGGATCGATGCACTCCTCCCCGAGCACTTCGAGGACCAGGCGCAGACCCCTCCGCCTCAGGCCGTGACGTGGGCGGAGGCCGTCAAGGCGTCGCGGACCACGGGAAAGAGGTCTCCCCAGCACTGGACGATCCTGCCGTCGGCGACTCGGTACATGACCAACTCCTGGGTGCTGATCCTGCGGCCGGTGGGAGCGATGCCGCTGAAGGCTCCGGTGTGCGTACCCCGACCGATCAACCGTGCGGCGATCGTGTCCTGCTCGACGACCAGGTGCTGCACCTCCCAGCGGTAGTCGGGGAAGGCGACGCACACCGCTTCGACCCCGTCGATGTAGGCGGCCAGGCCATCGACGGGCCCGGACCCGCTCACCTGCTCGGAGACGAACTCGCCCAACTGGTCGAAGCGGTGCTCGTTGCAGCAGGTGAGGTAGCGCTCGTACAGGGCGACGACATCAGCGCGTTCGAGTCCCATGAGGCCATGCTCACACTGCGCAGTGCTGGTGCACCACGCCCGCGGCCTGTGATCACGGAGGTGTCGATCGCGTGGTCACGACGCTGTCGTGGACGTCGTCGACCGTCCGGATCTGTCGATCTACGCGCAGCGTCCACAGCGGCTCCCGGTGCGATGGCGCTCGAGTGGAGGCCCAGCCTGCCTACTCGGTCTTCGATGCCGCCGGTCGCCAGTGCGCGGTACCGGAGGCCACGTCCACGACCACGGCCCCCACCGGCCGCGACGAGGCCCACACTCGGCTGCCCTGCGCATCCAGCACCGCGAACAGCTCGAAGGACACCTGCTCGGCCTCCGGCGGCAGCGGGTACGGCCCGCACTGCCCGATGGCCTTGACCTGCCCGGGCGGTGTCTCGAAGCTGGCCATGCCGCCGTGCTCACCGCCGGTGCTCCAGGCCAGGGGCGCGTCGGTGCGGTAGACGGCATCGACGATCGGCACGTTCTCCCAGGGGGCGGCGTCGATCTGCTCGTCGGTGAAGCCGGGCACCAGCTCGTACTCCAGGCTGACCATCTGCCACGTGCCTCCTGCTTCGGCCGGTGGCTCGTTGCCCAGCGCGTCGGGCCAGGTGCCCTCGTCGGTCAGGCCACGGGCGATGACGCGCTGGCCGGGGACGAGTTCACCGCAGTCGACGTCGAAGCTGGCCAGGAGCTGAGCGGACAGCCGCTCGGAGCGAGGTGGCAAGGTCACCTCATCGATCATGCCGACCCAGCGGGTCCTGTGGAAGTGCTCGACGCATCCGCTCACGGCGCTGACCAGGACGTCCGCAATCGCGACGTGTCGATGGTCGAATGCACGCTGAACACCTACATGCTCGTTGGGCCTCTTCCGACCTTCTCCGCTC
The DNA here is from genome assembly GCF_022669155.1 of Kineococcus sp. TRM81007. Taxonomy (GTDB): domain Bacteria; phylum Actinomycetota; class Actinomycetes; order Actinomycetales; family Kineococcaceae; genus Kineococcus. Next base: position 12,474 of record NZ_JALBVB010000030.1, read on the forward strand.
ACCGCGCACGGCTGGGCCAGCACCTCCCAGACGGCAAGCAGGTCATTGGGTGACTATGAGTCACCAACGTCCGTCTCGGAGGCCACCACGCGGCAGTACGAGTCCTACTCGGAGCGGCGTCGGCTCGAGCAGTACGAAGATGATCTAGCCGCATGGGCGGCCGACGTGGCCGCGCTCCGTCACGAAAGAGCTGACTACCGCGCTAGGCGGTCCCACTGGCGGCGCACCTCGCTCGCCTCCTACCTGGTCCACCGAGTCCTTCCACTCGTGGCGGTAGTCGTGCTCACTGTCGTGCTGGCTGCGGGCCTGCTGCTGTTCGCCATCACTGCTGCCATCTCTGGCGGATACGGCTTCACGGTCGGCTGCACCGTGCTCCTCGTTGGCATCCTCGTAGGCGGAGCTGTCGTCCACGTACGTCTTGAGCGCACCCGGCCCGACTTCGAGCGTCCGGTCGCTCCTCCGAGGGTATCCCCGCCCATGAAGCCGGTGCGGCCTCTGACGGACCGGGAACAGCGACAGGTGAGGGCTCAAGAAGCAGCTGCGGCTCGTGCTCATGCCAAGCACATGAACCGAGTGGCTGGCGAGACGGCCCTTCGAGCGCAGAAGGGACACTGAAGCCGCCGCTGCGCAACGGATCGGACGGACGACCGCTCCACTGCGTGGCTTCCTGCTCCCGCCAGCGCGGGGGGTGGAGCTTTCTGCCGTCAGGTGTTCCTCCACACCGCCCGGGCTTCGACTGCGCTCCCCGGGTAGTGAGTGCACTAGCAGCGTGCGAGGCGCTGCAAAGCGCCTCAACCACTTCGCGGTCACGACGCCCTCGGCGCGCGATCACGGACGGCTGCTGTCGTCCGCTCGTGCCGACGAGCGAGGACCGACTGCGCCAGGCACCCTGGCTCGCACGGCCGCCCAGCACCTCACCGTCGAAGGGCACCAGCGGGTGGTGCGGTAGCCCTGTCGTCGTCCCCACCACCGTCGCCACCCACCCGGGCTCCGGCTGCCTCTCCGCCGTCCTCCGTGCCGTGCTCTCGCTGCCGTCCTCGGCCCACCTCGCCCATCGCCAGCCTCCATCCGGGTCCTGTCCGCGCTGAGGGGCCCGTGCTGCCGTCAGGGACGTGACGGTGCCCGACTGCCGGGTCGTGCCGCGGTGTCCGCGACCCGTCGAGCGGCGCGTGCGAGTCCGGTCCTCAGACCTTGCCGCGCAGCAGACGACGGAAGTAGATGCGCGGGAGGACGTGGCGGTCGAACCACCACGTCGATCGGCGAGGCGCGAAGGGATCCAGCAGGGGCAGCGGGCGGGGGCCGTTCCGGTCGGCCTGCACCAGCATCAGCTGGTTCCGGGAGGTGGTCACCGGCATCACGGTGTACCCGTCGTAGGAGCGCATCCTCCTGCCGGAGGAGGCGGCGGCGATGTTGTGGGCCAAGACCTCGACCTGCTTGCGCAGCGCCCCGCCGGAGGAGCGGGTGGCGATCGCGGCGGCATCACCGATCGCCCAGACGTCGTCGTGGCGCCTGGACCGCAGCGTGGCCGGGTCGATGTCGACGAGCCCAGCGGGCGGTGCACCGCCCAGCCCGCTGCGGGTGATCCACTCCGGGGCGCGGTAGTGGGGCACGGCGTGCGCGTAGGCGACCTGGTCCAGTCGCCGGGTACCGGTGGGGGTGGCGATGTCCACGGAGCGCAGCACCGGGTCCACGCTTCCCAACCGGGACTCGCGCACCACCGTGACGCCGTAGGAGGCGAAGACGGCCTCCAGGTGCTCGTCGGCACCTGCCACGCCCAGCGGCTGGGCCTCGGGGAGCACCACGGTGACGTCGAGGTCGCTCAGCACCCCGCTGCGGCGCCAGTGGTCGCACGCCATCAGGGCCGGCTTCAGCGCTGTGGGACCGCACGGCGCCGGCTCAGGGGGGACGGTGAAGACCACCGAACCCTCACGGACCCCCTTCAGGGCGGGCCACACCAGCGGCGCCGAGCCCGGGACGTACGTCGAACCCGCCCAGCCGGCGCTGTAGGCGTCCTGCAACCCCGGGGTCGCCGCCCAGTCCTCGCGCATGCCGGGGCACAGCACCAGCGTGGTGTAGCCGATGCTCGCTCCCCGCCGGGTGCGCACGGTGCGGGCCTCGGCGTCGACCGACTCGACGGCGTCCTGCACCCAGCGGCACCCCGCAGGGATCACCGAGCTCGTGGGCCGTTCCACCTCGGCGGGTGTGGCTCGGCCGGCGCCGACGTAGTTCAGCAGTGGGCGGTAGCGGTGCACAGGGGACGGCTCGATGATCGCGACGTCGGGAGCGCCGTCCCGCAGGAGCTTGGCGGCCAGGGAGGTCCCTGCGTTGCCGGCACCGACGACGAGGACCTCGGCGTGGGTGACCGACGTGCCGGGACGGGGAGCGCGGAGGGGGGTGGGCACCAGGCAACCCTCACCGCCGGACCCCGCGCACGCCAGTCGGTGGCAGCGCGGCTGCGGGGGTCCTGCGGCCGTGGCCCCGGCGGGTGCGCGGCGAACCCGTCGCGCCGGTGCCCGCCGGTCGGCAGACTCCGGGTGTGCGTCGCATCACCTCGGAGGCCGAGCTGCGTGAACTCGTCGGGGAGCCGCTGCCGCAGGCGCTCGCCAAGGAGCGCACCCGCCTGCACGAGCTGGACCGGCAGTGGCTGGCCGCCTCCCCGTTCTGCCTGATCGCCACCTCCGGCGCCGACGGCAGCTGCGACGTCTCCCCGAAGGGCGACCCGCCCGGGTTCACGCTCGTCCTCGACGACACGACGATCGCGATCCCGGAGCGGCCCGGCAACCGCCGCGTCGACGGCTTGCGCAACGTCCTCGCCAACCCGCACGTCGGCCTGGTGCACCTCGTGCCCGGCCGCGGGGACACGCTGCGCATCAACGGCCGCGCCCACCTCGTGCGCGACGCGCCGTTCTTCGACCGGATGGTGGTGCGCGGCCACCGGCCGGTCCTGGCGCTCGTGGTGGAGGTCGAGCAGGTCTTCCACCACTGCTCGAAGGCGTTCCTGCGCTCGCGGTTGTGGGAGGAGGAGGCCTGGACGCCGGACGCGGTGCCGTCCCGGGCCGTGCACGCCCGGACGCTGGAGCGGCCGGACGAGGCGCTGGAGGACCTGGAGCGCTACTACGGCCCGGACTACGCCGCCGGTCTCTACCGCGCCCGGTGAGCGTGCCGGCGCCCCGCGCACCCGACGCGGCGCCCGGCGGCAGCAGGGGCGGTGCCGTCCTGGTCGCGGCGCTCGCCGTGGACTCGCTGGGCAACGGGTTGTTCCTGCCGCTGTCGCTGGTGTTCTTCCTCGAGCTGACCGACGTGCCGCTGTCGCTGCTGGGCGTGCTGCTGACGGTCGCGAACGCGGTGGCGCTGCCGGTGCCGCTGTGGGCGGGGGTGCTCGCCGACCGCGTCGGCGCCCTGCCGGTGGTCGTCGGCGCGCAGCTGCTGCAGGCCGCCGGGTTCCTCGCCCACGCGCACGTGGGCGGCCCGGTGGGGGTCTTCTGCGCGGCCGCGCTCGTGGCGGTGGGGGTGCGGTTCTTCTGGTCGGCGGTGTTCACCGCGCTCGCCGACCACGCCGACGGGGGCGGCCGGTGGACGGCCGACACGTGGTTCTCGGTCGCCAACGGCGCCCGCACCGCCGGGCTGGCCGGCGGTGGGCTCGTCACCGGTGCCGTGGTCGCCGACGGCCGGGCGGGCACCTACGTCGCGGTCGCCCACGCGGCCGCGGGCTGCTTCGCCGCGGCGGCGGTGCTCATCGCCGTCTTCGTGCGCGCCCCCCGCCCGGCCGGCGCCGCACCGGCGGGCGGCGCCGAGGGGGCGGGCGGTGGTTACGGGGTGGTGCTGCGCGACCGGCCGTTCCTGGTGCTGGTGGGGCTGAACACGGTGTTCGCCCTGGTCAGCGTGCTGCTCGCCCTGGCGCTGCCGATCGTGGTGCGCGAGGACCTGCGCGCCGCGCCGTGGCTGACCGGGGCGGTGCTGGCCGGCAACGCCCTGCTGGTGGCGGTGCTGTCCGCGCCCGTGGGTGCCCGCCTGCCCCGGTACCGCCGCACGAGGGTGCTGGCGCTGGCCGCGGTGCTGTGGACGGCGTGGGCGCTGGCGCTGGCGGTGCTCGGCCCGGGCGGCGCCGGCGTCGCCGTCGCCCTGGCCGCGGTGACCCTGCTGTTCACCGCCGCCGAGCTGCTGCACGCGCCCGCCTCCACCGCGCTGGCCGCCGCCACGGCCCCGCCGCACGCGCGCGGCCGGTACCTGGCGAGCTTCCAGTACTCCTTCGCGCTCGCCTCGATCGCGGCGCCGGCGTTCTTCACGAGCCTCTTCGCCGTCGGCACCGCCGCGCCCTGGCTGGTCCTGGCCGCCCTCGCCGCCGCCGCCGGCGGCGGGGTGCTCCTCCTGGAGCGGGCCCTGCCGCGCGGGGCCGTGCGCCCCGTCGCGGCAGCGCAGCGGTAGGGGCCGCCGCGCCGGAAGGGGGGCGCCACCGCGGGGTGGCCCGCGGCGTCAGCCGAGTCGGCCGTCGGGCAGTGACCCGGCGCACCGCTGCACCCCGCGGTGCTGGGCCGGGGTGAACGCGCCGAACGGCTCGGCCGCCACCCCGTCGCGGTCCCGTGCCCACGTGCCGACGACGGTGCCGCCGTGCACGACGGTGCCGCGGAAGACGCCGTTGCCGCCGGGCACGACCCGTCCGGCGTGCTCGGGCGGCAGGACGTGGGAGCGGTCGGCGTAGCCGAGGAGGAACTCGTCGAAACCCGGCAGCAGGTGCACGCCGGCGGCCTCGCGGCCGTGCGCGGCGACGAGGTCGCCCAGGGCGGGGTCGTGCAGCAGCTCCACCCCGTCGACGTCGGCGGCGGCCAGTTCACCGCGCACGGCGGCGGCGCCGCGTCGTGCCGCCGTCACCGGCAGCCCCGCCCAGCGGGCGAGGTCGGCCGCGCTCGCGGGGCCGTGGGAGAGGAGGAACCGGCGGGCCAGCTCGGCGAGCGCCTCGTCGCCGTCGAGGACGCGCGGTGCGCTCACGTGCTCGGCGAGCAGCACGAACTCCTGCTCGCCGCCGCGCAGCGGCCCCAGGCACAGCACGCCGGTCAGCGACAGGTGCAGCAGCAGGTGGTAGCCGCGCCCGGCGGCGGTGGCCTGCCCCGCGGCCTCGAACGCGGCGAGCAGCTCCGCGCGGGAGGCGCCGCGGCCGCCGCCGAGCAGCTCCTCGGCGGCGGTGCGGGCGGCGCGCACGTCGTCGTCGCCGATGCCGAGGGCGGCGCGGCGGGTCGCGGTGGAGCGCAGCACGCGCGGCGCGCACAGCGCCAGCACCCACGGCAGGTCGGCGGCGGGCAGCAGGTGCAGGGTGCCGCGCAGAGGCCAGGACCGCACGACCCGCCCGTCGTCCAGGGCGGCGGCCAGGCCCGGCGAGCCGGGGGCGGTGCGCAGCGCGACGGCGGTGGCGGCGGCGCGCAGGTCCTGCGCCTGCAGGCACGTCAGGTGCTCGACGACCTGCGCCGAGCCCGGCAGCGGCGGTACGACCCGCTGGGCGACGAGCCGCCAGGTCCCCACCTCGCGCGCGGTGAGCGCCACTGTGACCACCCCTTCAGTGCAGCAGGTTGAGCGCGGACAGCGCCGAGGCGCCCAGCACGACGTTCTCGAACCGGTCGCGGTTCAGCCTCCCGACGACCCACCGGCCGAGGAGGGCGCCGGCGACGACCGCGGGCACCAGCAGCAGGTCCAGGCGCAGGGACTCGGCGGTGATGAGCCCGAGCCCGGCGCTGAACGGCAGCTTGAACACGTTGAGGATGAAGAAGAACCAGGCACCGGTGCCCAGGAACGACATCACCCCCAGCCCCATCGTGAACAGGTAGATCGACATGGGGGCGCCGCCGGCGTTGGCGACCATGGTGCAGAAACCCGCCAGCGACCCGAAGGTCGCGGCCACCAGGTGGCGCCGGCCGGGGGAGGCGGGCACGAGGTCGCCACCGCTGCGGCGCAGGCGGTGCCGCCGCAGCAGGTGCAGGCCGACGAGCAACAGGATCACCGCACCGATGGACCGGCGCATCAGGGTGTCGCCGACGACGTCGATGAACCACGCGCCGAGCAGGACCCCGACCACGACGCTGGGCAGCAGCCGCAGCAGCAGCGACCAGTCGGCGTGCCGGCGGTAGGCGGCGAGCGCGAACAGGTCGCCGACGATGAGCAGCGGCAGGATCGCGCCGGTGGACTCCTTCGCCGGCAGCACCGTCGCGAAGATCGCGACCGCGACGGTGGCGGCCCCGCCGACGGCCGTCTTGGCGAACCCGACGACGAGGGCGGCGACCAGGAGGAGGACGAGGCCGGTGGTGCTCACGTCCACGGGGCGCCCCGGCGCTGGTGCGGTGTCACCGCGCGAGGCTAGGTCATCCGCGCGTGCCGGGTCAGGCGGCCGGCTCCATGGCGGTGCGCAGCCGCTTCAGGATGCCCTGCAGCAGCCGGGAGACCTGCATCTGGCTGACCCCGATCTCCTCGGCGATCCGGTTCTGCGTCCAGCCCTGCTCGAAGCGCAGCGACAGCACGCGCGCGTCGCGCTCGGGCAGGGAGGCCAGCAGCGGGGCCAGGGTGAGGCGGTCCACGGTGGACTCCAGGGCGGCGTCGACGTCGCCGAGGGTGTCCAGGACGCTCGTGCGGGAGTCGTCGCCGCCGGCGACGAGCTCGTCCAGGGAGTGCAGGCGGTACTGCTCGGTGGCGGCGAGGCACTCGCTGACCTCGTCGACGTCGACGCCGAGCCGCTGGGCGACCTGCGAGATCGTGGGGGCGCGCCCGGACTCCTGCTCCAGCTCGCGCCGGGCGGCGCTGACGCGCGGGCTGAGCTCCTGCAGCCGCCGCGGCGGGCGGATGCTCCAGCCCTTGTCGCGGAAGTGGCGCTTGACCTCCCCGGAGATCGTGGGCACCGCGAAGACGGCGAAGTCGCGCCCCAGGGAGGGGTCGTAGCTCTGGACGGCCTTCATCAGCCCCACCGCGGCCACCTGCTGCAGGTCCTCCAGCTCCTCGCCGCGGCCGCGGTAGCGGCGCGCGATGTGCAGGGCCATCGGCAGGTTCAGGGTGGCGATGCGCTCGTGCAGGCGGGCCCGCTCGTCGGGGCTCTCCTCCCCGGCCAGCGCGGTGAACAGCTCGGCGGTCCGCTGCTGCACGGCGACGTGCTCGTGCTGCGCCGCACCGCGGGCGGCCGGGACCACCTGCTCCCGGGCCACCTGTTCCGGGAGCGTCGCGCCGGCCCCCGCGGGCAGGTCCACGACCGGAGCCACGGCACCCGTGGCCGGTGCGGTGACCTCCTCGGCGACGCCGTGCGGGTCGTTCGTCATGCTCGTGGCCGTCCTCGTTCCCTCTGGCTGCGCACCGCCCCTCCGGGACGGAGGGGCGGTGTGCATGCCAGCAGTGCGCGGGCCGGTCGGCAACCGGAAGCGGGCAGCGGCGGGCGCGCGGGTGAGCCCGCCGTGCGCGCCCGTGCGCCGTCCCGCCGCGCTGTCGGTGCCGGGGTGCAGACTCGTCGCGTGCTGCCCCCCGGTGCGTCCGCGGTGCGCTCGCGCCCGGACCCGACCCGCCCGGCCGTGCTGCACCTGGACCTGGACGCCTTCTTCGCCGCGGTGGAGCAGCGCGACAAGCCGTCGCTGCGCGGGCGGCCGGTGGTGGTGGGCGGCACGGGCGGTCGCGGGGTGGTGGCCACCGCCAGCTACGAGGCGCGCGTGTTCGGGGTCGGCTCGGCGGTGCCGACGGCGTGGGCGCGGCGGCTGTGCCCGAACGCCGCCTACCTGGCGGGCCGCTTCAGCGCCTACCGCGTCGTCTCCGAGCAGGTGATGGCGCTGGCGCGGGAGCTGTCGCCGCTGGTGGAGCCGGTCTCGCTGGACGAGGCGTACGTGGACCTCTCCGCCGCCCGCGAGGGCCTGGACGCGGCGGCGGTGACGGCGATCGCGCAGGGGTTCCGGGAGCGGGTGCTGGCGGCGACGGGCCTGACGGTGTCGGTGGGTGCCGGCCCCAGCAAGCTGGTCGCGAAGATCGCCTCGGACCTGCGCAAACCGGACGGCCTGGTCGTGGTGCCGCCGGCCGAGCAGCACGACCTGCTGGCCTCCATGAGCGTGCGCCGCGTCCCCGGTGTCGGCGCCGTCACCGGCGACCGGCTGGTGCGCAGCGGCCTGCGCACGATCGGCGACCTCGCCGCCGCCGACGAGGGCGAGCTGGTGCGGATGCTCGGACGCGCCCACGGCACCGGCCTGCTGGCGTTCGCGCGCGGCGTGGACCCGCGCCCGGTGGTGCCGGAGCGGGAGGCGAAGTCGGTGTCGGCGGAGCAGACGTTCAGCACCGACCTCACCGACCGGCGCGACCTGGCCGAGCGCACCCGGCGGGCGGCGGAACGCGTCGCCGGCCGGCTGGTGGCGGCGGGGGTGTCGGGCCGCACCGTGACGCTGAAGGTGCGCCGCTACGACTTCTCGACCCTGAACCGCTCGCGCACCCTGCCGCACGCGACGAGCTCGGCGCGGGAGATCGCCGCGCACGCCGTCGAGCTGCTCGACGGCGTCGACGTCGCCGACGGCGTGCGGCTGCTGGGCGTGGGCGTCTCGGGGCTGTCGGAGTTCGCGCAGACCGACCTGCTGGCGGACCTGCTCGGCCCGGTCGACGAGCCCGAGCGGGAGGAGCCGGCCGGGGACGGTCTGCTGCCGGGCGGGTCCGCCCACCCGTACGGCGCGCCCGCGCGGCCCGGGTGGCTGCCGGGCCAGGACGTCCACCACGCCGAGCACGGTCCCGGCTGGGTGCAGGGCTCGGGGGTGGGGCGGGTGACGGTGCGCTTCGAGGGCCCGCACACCCCGCCGGGGCGGGTGCGCACCCTGCGCGAGGACGACCCGGACCTGCAGCCCGCCCCGCCGCCGGTGTTCGACCCGCAGCGGTGGGCGGACGCGCGCGCCCGGGCCGCGTCGTGACGGCTGCGCCGGCAGCGGTCGAGGGGCTGGTGCTGGACGTGCCCGGCGGGTTGCCGGCGGACCCGCTGCGCCGGTTCCTCGCCGCGCACGCGGTGCCCGGCGCGGAGCGCCACGACGCGGCCACCGGCACCCACGAGCGGCTGGTGCCCACCAGCGCCGGGCCCGCCCCGGTCGCGGTGGTGCTGGGCGCCGCTCAGCGGTGCGAGCGGGTCCCGGTGCGGGTGCTGGAGCCGGTGCCGGGTGAGGTGGTGGGCGAGGTGGTGGGCGAGGTGCGCCGCTGGCTGGACCTGGACGGCGCCGTCGCCGCGGCCGAGGAGCACCTGCGCACCGACCCGGAGCTGGCGCCGCTGGTGGCGGCCCGGCCGGGGCTGCGGGTGCCGCGGACGGTGTCGGGCGCGGAGACGGCGCTGCTGACGGTGCTGGGCCAGCAGGTGTCGCTGGCGGCGGCGCGCACGTTCGCCGGTCGGCTCGCCGCCGCGTTCGGGCGGCCGGCGGGTGCGGGGCTGACGGCGTTCCCGGCACCGGCGGTGCTGGCCGCGGCCGGGCCGGACGCGCTGCGGGCGGCGACCGGGGTGACGGGGGCGCGGGCGCGGGCCCTGCACGCCCTGGCGGAGCTGCTGGCGGGCGGGCTGGACCTGGACGCCGCCCGGGCGGCCGGGGAGGGCGCGGCGGCGCGGGCGCGGCTGCTGGCGGTGCCGGGCGTGGGGCCGTGGACGGCGGACCTCGTGGCGCTGCGCGCGCTGGGCGACGACGACGCGTTCCTGCCGGGCGACCTCGTGCTGCGCCGGGCGATGGGCTCGCCCCCGCCGGCCGGGGCGCTGGCGCGGGCGGAGGGCTGGCGGCCGTGGCGCGGGTACGCGCTGCTGCACCTGTGGACGCGAGCGGTGTTCACGGACCCCGCCCCCTCACGCTGAGTTCGGGTGTGAGTACGGTGCGGAACGTGCAAGCAGCGCAGGGGACCGTGGTCGTGACGGGCGGCAGCCGGGGCATCGGCGCGGCCGTCGTGCAGGCGCTCGCCGCCCGCGGGGTGCCGGTCTGCTTCAGCTACGCCACGAACCGCGAGGCCGCCCAGGTCGTCGCCGAGCAGGCCACCGACCTCGGCACCCCGGTCAGGGCGGTCCGCGCCGACGTCTCCTCCGAGGCGGACGTGCGGCAGCTGTTCAAGGAGGCCGAGCAGCTCGGTCCCGTCACCGGCCTGGTCAACAACGCCGGCGTCAACGCGCCCGCGGCCCGGGTGGCGGACATCGACGCCGACCGCGTGCGCCGCCTGCTGGAGGTCAACGTCGTCGGCGCGTTCCTGTGCGCGCGCGAGGCGGTGACCCGCATGGCGCGCGGCGGCGGCGGCACCGTCGTCAACGTCTCCTCCCGCGCCGCGGTCCTCGGCAGCCCCGGCGAGTACGTGGACTACGCCGCCTCCAAGGCCGCCGTGGACACCCTCACCGTGGGCCTGGCGCAGGAGGTCGCCGCCGACGGCATCCGCGTCGTGGGCGTGCGCCCGGGCCTGATCCGCACCGAGATCCACGCCTCCGCCGGCGACCCGGGCCGGGTGGAGCGGCTGCAGCGCAGCGTCCCGATGGGCCGCGGCGGGGACGCCTCCGAGGTGGCCGAGGCCGTGGTGTGGTTGCTGTCCGACGCCGCCTCGTACGTCACCGGCACCACCCTGGACGTCAGCGGCGGTCGCTGACCCGACCGGGTGCCCCCCCGTCCGGCGCCTTGGCGGGGGAGCGTCCCGGCGGGCACCATCGGGACCGGTCGCGGCACGAGCCCGGCGCGCGCCCCCCGGGGGGTGCGGGACGCACGGACGGCGGGAGGCGGTTTCTCCAGTGGCGGGACACGAGGTGCCGGAGCACCGGGAACCGGTGGGCACCCCGCCGCCGCGGCCCTTCACGCTGCACCCGGTGGCGTCGGCGGTGCCCGCCGCGGGCGGGAGCGCGAGCGGTCCCGGCGACGGTGACCGCACCTGCGCGGACCCCTGCGCGCACTGCGGGGAGCTCGCCGGTGCGGCCCTGGACGCCGACGTGGTGCGGGCCGTGCTGAGCAACACGACGGCGCTGGTGTGCATCCTCGACGCCGAGGGGCGCCTGGAGCTCTTCAACCGCGCCTGCGAGCAGCTGACCGGCTTCGCGGCCGCGGACGTCCTCGGGCACGGGGTGTGGGAGACCCTCGTGGTCGCCGACGAGCGGGCCGTGGCCCGCTCGGACATCGAGGTGATGGCCGCCGGGCCGGCCGGGGCGGTGGCCGAGGGCACCTGGCGGGACCGCTGGGGCGGCACCCACCTGATCGCCTGGCACAACACCCCCCTGCCCGACCGCGACGGCCGCCCGCACCGCATGGTCTGCGTGGGCGTCGACATCACCGAGCAGCGCCGGGCCGAGCTGCGCCTGCACGAGATGGCCCGCACCGACGTGCTCACCGGGGCGCTGAACCGGCGGGCGATGTTCGACGAGCTGCGCACCGCGCTCGAGCCGGGCAGCGACGGGTGCGGGCTGCTGTACTGCGACCTGGACGGCTTCAAGCGGGTCAACGACGAGCTGGGCCACGCCTCGGGCGACCGGTTGCTGACCGAGGTGGCGCACCGCGTGCGCGCGGTGCTGCGGCCCGGTGACCTGCTGGCCCGGCCCGGCGGCGACGAGTTCGTCGTGCTGCGCCCCGGTGCCGGGGCAGAGGCGCTGCCGGAGCTGCGGGAGCTGGCGGGCCTGGTGCGGCGGGCCGTGGGGGAGCCGTACGCGCTGCCCGGCGGCCGCGGCCGCGTGGGCGTCAGCGTCGGCGTGCACCTCGCCGCCCCCGGCGAGGGCCCCGACGAGGCGCTCGGTGCCGCCGACCGCCGCATGTACGGGATCAAGCGGGACGGGCGCACGGAGCGCGTGCGGGCCGGGCGCTGAGGCCCACCGGTCCCGTCCCGGGCTCAAGCGGGGGGCACCTGCCCCAGCCGGTCCCGCCCGGCGCGCTCGGCGGCCTGGAGGGCGCTGTCGGCGCTGGCGTACAGGTCGCGGGCGCTGCCGGCGTGCCGTGGCCCGCGGGCCAGCCCGGCGCTGACGGACAGCGGCACGCGCAGCCCGCCCGGCAGCACGTGGGGCTGCCCGCGCACGGCCTCGACGAGCGCCTCGGCGCGCTGCGCCGCCACCTCCTCGGGGCAGCCGGGCATGAGGACGGCGAGCTCGTCGCCGCCCATCCGGGCCACGACGTCCCCGGGGCGGCAGCGGGCGGTCAGGAGCGCGGCGACGTGGGCGAGGGCGGCGTCCCCGCCGAGGTGGCCGTGGGTGTCGTCGACCGCCTTGAACCGGTCGACGTCCACGACGACGAGCGCCACGCCGGCGCCGGGTGCGCCCACGGCCCGCTCCGCCGCGGCGTCCAGCACACGGCGGGTCACCAGGCCGGTGAGGGGGTCCACGTCGACCTGGTGCCGCAGCCGCTCCACCAGCCGCTCCTGGGTGACCGCGCCGTGCGCGAGGACCCCGGCGACGAGCAGCAGCAGCGTGGTCACGTACGCCAGGTCGGCGAGGGCGCGCTCGCGCGGCAGCAGCGTCAGGACGACGAGGGCCTCGGCGGCGACGGTGGCGGCGGTCACCAGGGCGGGGCCGCCCAGCCGCAGCTGGCCGGCCGCCCAGATGACGGGCACGCAGGAGAAGACCTGCCCGGTCAGCCCGGCGTCGGCGCTGAGGAGGTCCAGCCACACGACCGTGCCGGTGCCGGCCAGCGGGGCCAGCACCACCAGGTGCCCGGCGCGGCGCACCGGCAGCAGCAGCGCGCGGGGCCGCGGGGCCGGTCGCGGAGCCTGGTGCACGTCCCCGTACCGGCACCGCGGCGCCGACCTCAAGCTCCCTCGCCGGGACGGGGCCCGGTCAGGGCCGCCGGGTGCTCGGGTGCGGGGTCGCGGGCGAGCAGGCCGGCGAAGGCGTCCGCCTCCAGGGGGCGGGCGAAGTGGTAGCCCTGCCCGAAGCGCACCCCGAGCCGGCGGGCCTCCTCGGCCTGCGCGGCGGTCTCGATGCCCTCGGCGACGACGGCGAGGCCGAGGCTGGTCGCCAGCGCGGTGATGCCGGCGCGCAGGGAGCGGGCGGTGGCGTCGTCCGGCTCGACGAGCGAGCGGTCCAGCTTGAGCACCCCCACGGGGTAGCGGCGCAGGTAGCTCAGGGAGGTGTAGCCGACGCCGAAGTCGTCCAGGCTCACGCTCACCCCGGCGTCGACGAGGCGGTGCAGGCTGGTGCGGATCTCCTCGTCGTCGGGCAGCGCGTCGTGCTCGGTGATCTCCAGGTGCAGCTGCTGCGCGGGCACGCGGTGGGTGGTCAGCGCGTCCAGCACGCGCTCGGCCAGCTGCGGGTCGCACATGCTGCTGCGCCCCAGGTTCACGCTGACGCTCAGCCCGCGGTGGCCGGTCTCCTCCCAGCGCCGCAGCTGCGCCAGGGCCCGGTGCAGGACCAGTTCGTCGACGACGGCGCCCAGGCCCTCGTGCTCGGCCAGCCCGAGGAAGTCGTCCGGGGGGACGACCCCGCGCAGCGGGTGCCGCCAGCGGGCGAGGGCCTCGGCTCCGCTGACGCTCCCGTCGGCCAGGTCGACGACGGGCTGGTAGACGACGAACAGCTCACCGGCGGAGGCGTCGCCCTCGCGGAGCAGGGCCCGCAGGTCCTCGACGAGGGCGACGGCCGTCAGCGCCTCCTCGCGCAGGTCCGGCTGGAACAGCTGGGTGGTCGACTTGCCCGAGCGCTTGGCGGCGTACATGGCGATGTCGGCGTCGGCGAGCACGCGTTCGAGGTCGTCGCCGGGGGCGGCCTCGACGACGCCGATGCTGGCAGTGACGCTCAGCGCGCGGCCGCCGACGTCGACCGGGTCGCCGAGGACGCGCAGCGCAGCGCGCCCGACGGCCTCGACGTCGGGGAAGGAGTCCAGCAGGACGATGAACTCGTCGCCGCCGTGGCGGGCGACGACCCCGCGGTCCCCGACGGCCTCGCGCAGCCGGGTGGCGGTGGTGATCAGGAGGGTGTCGCCGCTGCTGTGCCCGTACCGGTCGTTGACGTGCTTGAAGTCGTCCAGGTCGATCCACACGACCATCCGCGACCCCGTCCCCGTCGCGCCGCTGCTCCCCGCGGTGCGGGCGTAGGCGCGGGTCAGGCCGCGGCGGTTGAGCAGGCCGGTCAGCGGGTCGTGCTCGGCGCCGCGCTCGGTCTCGCGCAGCACGGCGAGCGCGCGCAGCAGCACCGCGAGCGTCACCAGCGCGCTGACCGCCGTGAGCACCGCGACGTGCAGGCGCAGGCCCGCACCGAGCGCGTGCGCGCCGAGGAGCAGGACGGGCACCAGCGCGGTCGGCACGAGCAGCAGGAGCTGGTTGGAGGGCCGGCGCACGTGCCGCAGGGCGCGGGCCCCGCCCAGCGCGGTCATCGACGGGTGCAGCGCGGCGAGGCCGAACAGGAGCATGTTCGCCACGCCCAGCGCCTGGACGGGGTCGCCGCCCAGGGCGACCCGGTCGCCGGAGAGGGTGACCACCAGGTCGTAGGTCAGGCAGCCGAGGCCGCCGGCCACGATCAGGGCCATCGCGGGCAGGAGCCGGCTGCGCGAGTGCAGGACCCACAGCAGCGCCCCCAGCAGGAGCGCGTCGATGCCCGGTGCCAGCGCCAGCGACCACGGCATGGCCTCCTCCCGGTGGCGGTCCACGCCCTGCAGGAGGAGCTCGGCGCAGACCAGGCCGACGACCAGCGCGTGGACGGTCAGCTCCAGCGCGCCGCCGCGCTCGCGGGACCGGCGGGGGCCCGGGCGCCCGCCGCCGAGGAGCAGCGGCAGCGCGGCGGCGGCCACCAGCTGGGAGGCGAAGGTGGCGGTGGAGGTGACCGGGTCGTCGCCGCCGGTCAGCGCCGTGCCGGTGTTGCCTACGGCGACCAGCACGGCGAAGACGGTCACGAGCGCCCAGAGGAGCCGGCGCGCCGGCCGGCGGTGCAGGACGCCGGCGACGACGAGGGCGACGGCCAGCCAGTTCGTCACCAGCAGCAGCGGGAGGCGCGCTGCTGGTACGGCCAACGAGGTCAGGGTCGCGAGACCCAGCACTACCAGTTGAGTCTTCAACTTCATGGGTGCGCCGTCCCTCCCGTGCGGGCGGCGGCTCCGCGCGCCCGCGTCCCCCCGGGCCGGCCGGGCGTCTCCTGAGGGCATCGGTCCCGTGGTCGGCCGCCTTGACGGGCCGTCCGGGTGAGTCCGTCCCGGCCCGTCTCAGCCGCCCCGCCCAGCAGGTCCGGGTGCGCCACCACCACGTCCCGGAACGCCGCCGCCACCCGCGGCAGGTCCCCCTCGCGCCACACCAGCCCCACGGTGCGCGACGTGGACGGCCCGGTCAGGGGCAGCTCGACCCCGTCCGGGCGAGGGCTGGCGGGTGCGGGCGGCAGCGCGACCCCCGGCCCGGCGGCGACCAGCCCGCGCACGGTGTCGGCGTCCTGCCCCTCGAACGCCACCCGCGGCACGATCCCCGCCTCGGCGGCCTCCCGCAGCCCGTAGCCGTGCTCGAACAGCACGAGGTCCTCGCCGGCGACGTCGCCCAGGGCCAGTCGCTCGCGCCCCGCCAGCCGGTGGTCGGCGGGCACCGCCGGCACGAGGGGTTGCTCCAGCAGCGGGCGGGTGGGGGTGTGCGCCCGCCCGGGTGCGCGAGCGCAGACCTCGGCCCTCTGCACGTTCGGCTGCTACGCCGGCTCCAGCGTGCTGGGCTGGTTCGGTGGCGTGGTCCCGGGTGCCGACGGCTGGGCCGCCGTGGTGGCCGGGGTCCTCGCGCTGGCGGCCGCGGCGGCGCTGGTGGCCGTCCTGCTCCTGCGCCGGGGCGGCGCGGCGGGCAGCATGGGCGCGTGAGCGACGAGCGCGAACTGCGGCGGCTGCGGGACCTCGTGGCCGGCGGCGGCGTCGCGGTCCTGGCCGGTGCGGGCATGTCCACCGACTCCGGCATCCCCGACTACCGCGGCCCCGGCGGCTCCCTGAAGCGGCACACCCCCATGACGTACCAGGAGTTCACCGGGTCCGCGGAGGGCCGGCGCCGCTACTGGGGGCGCAGCCACGTCGGCTGGGAGCACTTCCGGCGCGCGCAGCCCAACGCCGGGCACCGTGCCGTGGCCGCCCTGGAGGCCGCCGGCCTGGTGGACGGCACGATCACCCAGAACGTCGACGGCCTCGACCTGGCCGCCGGCAGCCGGGACGTCGTGGAGATCCACGGCAACCTGGACCGCGTGGTGTGCCTGGAGTGCCGCGAGGTCACCGACCGCGCCGAGCTGGCGGTGCGGATGCGGGAGGCGAACCCCGGCTTCGACGCGCGCGTGCACGAGTTCCGCGCCCTGAACCCCGACGGCGACGCCGACCTCACCGACGAGCAGCTCCAGGGCTTCCGCACCGTGCCGTGCCGGCGCTGCGGTGCCGACGCCCTCAAGGCCGACGTCGTCTTCTTCGGCGAGACCGTGCCGCGCGAGCGGGTCGACGCGTCCTTCGCGCTGGTCGACGCCGCCCGCTCCCTGCTGGTGCTGGGTTCCTCCCTGACGGTGATGTCCGGCTACCGGTTCGTCCTGCACGCCGCGAAGCGCGGGATCCCCGTGGCGATCGTGAACTCCGGTCCCACCCGCGGCGACGCCAAGGCGGACGTGCGCGTCGACGCCCCGCTGGGCGAGGTGCTGCCGGCGCTGGCCGCCGAGCTGACCCCCGTGCGCTGAGGGGGCGGCGGTGCGCTGGTACGCGGACCTGCCCGCGGTGCGCGCCCGCCAGGTCACCGCCGACGCGGTGTGGCTGGTGCTCGTGGCCGCCTCGGTGCTGCTGGGCCGTGCCGTGGCCGCCGCCGTCTCCGCCCTCGCCGAACCCGCGCGGGGCTTCACCGGTGGGGCGCGCGACCTCGCCCGCCAGCTCGACGGGGCGGGGGAGAGCGCCGCGGACGTGCCGCTCGTCGGTGACGAGCTGGCTGGGCCGCTGCAGCGCGCCGCCGAGGGCGCCACGTCCCTGGCCGAGGCCGGCCAGCAGCAGGTGGACGCCGTGACCCAGCTGGCGACGGTGCTGGGCGTGGCGACCGCTGCGGTGCCGATCGTGCTGGTGACGCTGCTGCGCCTGGTGCCCCGCCGGCGCTGGCAGCGCCGCGCCGACGAGACCCGGCGCCTGGCCGCCACCGCGGGCGGGGAGCGGCTGCTGGCCCTGCGTGCCCTGCACACCCGCTCGGCGGCCGAGCTGCTGGACGTGCACCCGGACCCGGCGGGCGGGTGGGCGCGCGAGGACCCCGTCGCGGTGCGCGCCCTGGCGGACCTGCAGCTGCGCGCCGCCGGCCTGCGCCCCCGCGGCACCCCCCGCTGACGCCCGCTCACCCCTGCGTCGTCGACGACCGCACCCCGCCCTCCCCACGGTGATCATGCACGGTTGAACCCTCAACCATGCATGGTCACCGCGAGGGAGGGGGCGGGGTTGCCGTCAGAGCTGGTCGCGGCGCCTGTCGATGGCCTCCAGGACCGTCTTGCGGCCCTTCCCGAGCTCCTGCTCGGCCCTCTCGGCGCGGTCCAGCGCGTCGGCGCCGTCCATGCCCCGCACCCGCTGCGCGGCCTCGGCGGCGGTGAGGTCGATGAGCTCGGCGGCCGCGCGGGCGTGCTTCGCCGCGTCGGTGTTCGCGACGTGCTGCTCCTGCCCGCCGCGCTTGCGCTCGTCGGTGGCCCGCCTCTCCTCCTCGCTGAGCAGTTCCCACGCGGCGTCCGGCAGGTAGCGCTTCGTGCCGTCGCCGGTGCGGGCGTCCGCCGAGCCGTCGGCGGTGCGCCAGTCCTGCTCCGTCCACTCGCGCAGGTGCTGCTGCGACTCGCTGCGCTCGCCGGGGTGGCGGTACCCGCCGCCGTGCTCCTCGTACTCGTGCTTGAGCAGCTGGCTCTTGCGCGCGCTCCACCGCCCCGGCTCGCCGCCCTTGTCGCCGGCCTTGATCTCCTCCTTGAGCCGCTCGCGCAGCTCGGGTTCCGTGTAGTCCTCGCCGTAGTCCTCCGCCGACTTCCCGCTCATGCCCACCGGGTACCCATCGCGGGGGCCGGTGACGCGCTCAGCCCATCGTCTTCTGCCCGTCGAGGGACTCGCGCAGCACGTCGGCGTGCCCGGAGTGCTGCGCCGTCTCCGCCAGCACGTGCAGCAGCACCTGCCGCACCGTCCAGCGCGCGCCCGGCTCGAACCACGGCGCCGGCGGCAGCTCGTGCTCGGCGTCCAGGTCCGGCAGGGCGCGCACGACCTGCTCGGTGCGCCGGGCGACGGCCTCGTACGCGTCGAGCAGGTCGGCCAGGTGTTCGCCGGGTTCCATGCGGAACGCGCCGGCCCAGGAGTCCCCGTCGTCGCCGGCGACGGCGCGCGGGCCCTCCGTGATGAACCCGATCCAGCCCGCCTCGCACCCGGAGACGTGCTTGATCAACCCGCCCAGGCACAGCTCGCTGACGGTGGTGCGCCGGGCGGCCTGCTCGTCGGTGAGCCCGCGCACGGTGAAGCGCAGGAACTGCCGCTGCACCTCCAGGCCGCGCAGCAGGTCCTCGACCTCGCGGGCCGGGCCGGTGGATCCGGTGGTGGGGGTGGTCCCGGGGCTGTTCGTCGTCGTGGTCATGCCTCCACACTCGCGGTCGAAGGTGCCAGTTCCTGACCGCTTCCCGGACGAGTTCGGGCGGATCCCCGGAGGGCCCGTGTCCACCAGCGCCCGCACCCTGCAGCTGCTGTCCCTGCTGCAGTCGCACCGCCTCGTCGCCGGCGCCGAGCTGGCTGCCCGGCTGGAGGTGTCGCTGCGCACCCTGCGCCGCGACGTGGACCGCCTGCGCGAGCTGGGCTACCCCGTGCAGGCGCACCGCGGCGGCGCGGGCGGGTACCGGCTGCTGCCGGGGGCGAGCCTGCCGCCGCTCGTGCTGGACGACGACGAGGCCGTCGCCCTGGTGGTGGGCCTGCAGGCGGCCGCGGACAGCGCCGTGGCCGGCACCGCGGAGGCGTCGGTGCGGGCGCTGGCGAAGGTCACCGCCGTGCTGCCGGCCCGGTTGCGCCGCCGCACCGACGCGCTGGGGGAGGCGAGCGTGCCGGTGCGCTGGGGCGAACAGGTCGCCGGCGTGGACCCGGGCGTCCTCACGGCGCTCGCGCAGGCGTGCCGGGCCCGTGAGCGCGTGGGGTTCGAGCACACCGGGGCGTCCGGCACCCCGGCGCGGCGCTGCGCCGACCCGCACCGCCTCGTGCGCACCGACCCGCACTGGTACCTGCTGGCGCACGACGTGGACCGCCACGACTGGCGGGTCTTCCGCCTGGACCGGGTGCGCGACGTGCGGCCCACCGGGCGCGCGTTCGCCCCGCGCGAGGTCCCGGGCGGGGACGCGGCGGAGTTCGTGCGCCGCCGCTTCAGCGGCGCCTCGCCCCACCACGAGGTGCACGCGCTCGTCGACGCCCCGGCCGCCGCGGTCCGCCGGGCCGTCGGGCGGTGGGGGCGCGTCGAGGAGATCGGCCTGGACCGCTGCGAGCTGCGGGTGGCGACGGGGTCGCTGGACTGGGCGGCGTTCGCGCTGCTGCGCACCGGTGCGTCGTTCGAGGTCCTGGACCCGCCGGAGCTGCGCGAGCACCTCGCCGCCTGGGCCGCCCGCCTCACCCCTCGCGCGCCTGACCCCCCGCACGCCTCCCCACCACCACCCGCGGTGATCCTGCACGGTTGAGCGTTCACGAGCGCGGGATCACCGCGGGGATGGGGGACCTGTGGGCGACGGCGCGCTGGCGTCGGAGCGCGGGCGCCGGGCGCTAGCCTCGGGGCGTGACGAGCGCGACGATCGGCAGCACCACCACCTACGTGGTGGTCGACGGGGAGAACATCGACGCCACCCTGGGTGCGTCGATCCTGGAGGGGCGCCCCGCCCCCGAGCAGCGCCCCCGCTGGGAGCGCCTGCTGGACTTCGCCCGCACCACCCACCAGCAGCCCGCCAAGGGCCTGTTCTTCCTCAACGCCTCCTCCGGGTACCTGCCGATGTCGTTCGTGCAGGCCCTGCTGGCGCTGGGGTACCAGCCGATCCCGCTCTCCGGTGGCCCGGGCGAGAAGGTCGTCGACATCGGCATCCAGCGCACGCTGGAGGCGCTGGCCGGCCGCGAGGGCGACGTCCTCCTCGCCAGCCACGACGGCGACTTCCTGCCGCAGGTCGACGCCCTGCTGGACGGCACCCGCCGCGTGGGCCTGTTCGCGTTCCGCGAGTTCGTCAACAACCAGTACGCCGCCCTGTCCGAGCGCGGGCTGAAGGTCTACGACCTCGAGGACGACGTCCGCGCCTTCAACGTGGTCCTGCCGCGGGTGCGGATCATCTCCCTCGCCGACTTCGACCCGTTGCGCTACCTCTGACCCCTCCCGCTTGCCGTTCCGGCACGAGCGCTCGACCCCGCGGCCACCCCGGGGCGAACGTTCACGGCGGAGGTGGTCCGAGTGGACGAGCAGGTGGACGAGCAGGTGGACGAGCAGGTGCTGGAGCAGGACGGACGGGTCCTGGACGTGGTGGTCGTCGGCGGTGGCCCCGCCGGCCTGAGCGGGGCGGTGGCGCTGGCGCGCTCGCGCCGGCGGGTGGTCGTGGTGGACGCGGGGGAACCGCGCAACGCGCCCGCCGAGGGGGCGCACAACTACCTCAGCCGCGACGGCGTCGCGCCGCGCGAGCTGCTGGCGATCGGCCGGCGCGAGCTCGCCGGCTACGGCGGTGAGGTCGTCGACGGTGAGGTCGTCGCCGCCCGCCGGCTGGACGGCGGGGGGACGGAGCGCTTCGAGGTGGTCCTCGCCGACGGGCGCGCCCTGCGCTCGCGGGCGCTGCTGGTGACCACCGGCGTCACCGACGAGCTGCCGGACGTGCCGGGCCTGCGTCAGCGGTGGGGCCGCGACGTCCTGCACTGCCCGTACTGCCACGGCTGGGAGGTGCGCGAGCAGCCGATCGCCGTCCTCGCCACCAGCCCGCTGTCCTTCCACCAGGTGCTCCTGTGGCGCCAGCTCAGCGACGACGTCACCGTCGTCCTGCACGGCGCCGAGCCGTCCGATGAGCAGCGGGAGCGGCTCGCCGCGCGGGGGATCGCCGTCGTCGAGGGGCCGGCCACCGGCCTGCGCGTGGAGGGCGGCGCGCTCACCGGCGTGGAGCTGGCCGACGGCCACGTCGTGCCCGCCCGGGCGCTCGCCGTGGCCTCCCGACCCCTCGTGCGCGAGGGGTTCCTCACCGGCCTGGGCCTGGTGCCGGCGCCGGTGGAGGCGATGGGTGTCGTGATCGGCACCGCACTGCCGGCCGGGCCCGCCGGGGCGACGGACGTGCCCGGCCTGCGGGTGGCGGGCAACGTCGCCGAGCCGATGGCGCAGGTCGGTTCCTCCGCCGCGGCGGGCACGATGGCCGGCGCCGCCCTCAACGCCGAGCTCGCCGCCGAGGACGCCGACCGCGCCGTGGCCGCCCGCCGCGCCGGTCCCGCGGTCGTCGTCCCGCGCGCCGAGGCGGCCGGGGCGGAGCGGGTGCCCGGCCGCTGAACCCGGCCCGGGTGAACCCCTCCCGCCGGCGCGGGCCCGCCCGTACGGTGGCGGGTGTGCGGTGGTGGACCGGGCGAGAGGGCCGAGCCGGTACGCCGGTGACGCCGCTCCGGGGTTCCCCCGGGGACAGCACGACGACCACGGCAGGGCGCCGCAGGGACGTCGCTGCGCTGCGCGCAGGACGGTCCCCGCACGACGGGACGGGTCGCCCGGCACCACCGCACGCCCCCGCCGGGGCGGCCGCGTGAGCGCGGCCGTCGCCGCCGCCCTGGCGGCCGCCTTCCTCGACGCCCCGTGGGAGGCGCCGCAGCTGGCCGCCGCGGGACGGTGGGCGCTGGGCCTGCGCCGCGCCGCGTGGCTGGACCGGCTGGCCGCGGACGTCGTGGCGCAGCACCCCCGCCCGCCGTGCGACGCGCCGCGCGCCCTCACCGCGCTGCTGGTCGCGCACCCGGAGCTGGCCTCCGCGCAGGCGGTGGCCCGGCGGCGCGGCCGTCCGCTGCGGGTGCGGCACCTGGTGGCGGTGCCGGCGGCGATGGGCCGGGCCCGCTGGCCGGTGCCGCCCCTGGGCGGCGCCGCCGACCTGGCCGCCCTGCTGGAGGTGTCCCCGGGGGAGCTGGACTGGTTCGCGGACGTGCGCGGCTGGCAGCGGCGCGCCGAGGGCACCGCCCTGCACCACTACCGCGCGTCGTGGGTCGCCAAGCGCGGCGCCCCCCGGTTGCTGGAGGCGCCCAAGCCGCGCCTGCGCGCCCTGCAGCGCCGCCTGCTGCGCGAGGTGCTCGGCGCGGTGCCCGCCCCGCCGGTGGTGCACGGGTTCGTGCCGGGCCGCTCGGCGGTCACCGGCGCGCGCGAGCACTGCGGCGCGGCCGTCGTGGTGCGCGTGGACCTGACGGCCTTCTTCGCCTCCGTGGACGCCGCCCGCACCTACCGCGCGTTCCGCTCCCTGGGGTACCCGGAAGCCGTGGCGCACCTGCTGACGGGACTGACCACGCACGCCACCCCCGCCCGCGACCTGCGCGGCATGCCACCGGGCGGCGACGCCGACGAGCGGTTCGCGCTGCGGCACCGGCTGGCCGCCGCGCACCTGCCGCAGGGGGCGCCGACGTCACCGGCGCTGGCGAACCTGTGCGCGCGCTCCCTGGACCGGCGCCTGGCCGGCCTGGCCGCCGCGCTGGGCGCCCGCGTGACCCGCTACGCCGACGACGTGACGTTCAGCGGCGGTGAGGAGCTGGCCGCGGGGGCGCAGCGGCTGGTGCGGTGCGTCACCCGCGTCGCCGCCGACGAGGGCTTCACCGTGAACCCGGCGAAGACGACGGTGCGCGGGCGCGGTGAGCGCCAGCTCGTCACCGGCGTCGTCGTCAACGAGCGCCCGAACCCGGTGCGCTCGGAGTTCGACCGGCTCAAGGCGGTGCTGCACCGCTGCGCGGTCCACGGCCCGGCGTCGGTGGAGGCGCCCGGCGGGGTGGACCTGCGCTCGCACCTGGCCGGGCGCGTCGGCTGGGTGGAGGCGCTCAGCCCTTCGAGGGGGCGGCGGCTGCGGGAGTCGTTCGACGCGATCGCGTGGTGACGCCGAGGCGGCCGGTGCGGTGGGCCCAGCGCTCGAAGACGACGGTGAACAGCGGCGGGACCGAGGCGGCGAGCGCCAGCACGACCGTGCCGGGCCGCCACTTCAGCGTCCGCGCCGCCCAGAGGGCCGACAGGAGGTAGACGACGAAGGCGGCGCCGTGGATCGCGCCGGCGATCGGCACGCCTCCCTCGTGGGGGGTCTCGACCTTCAGGACCCGCTTGAGGAACATGGCGATCAGGAGCAGCGTCCAGGACACCGCCTCCACGAAGGCGATGACGCGGAACCAGCGGGCGGCGACGGGCACGGGTCTCCTCCTGGGCGACGGGGTCCTCGCTCAAGTCTGACGCGTCGTAGGAGGTGCCGGTGCCACCCGGGCCGTGGCATCGGTCACCCCGTCCCTCCCCGCGCGGGGTGCGGTCCGCCGGGCGCCTGCCTAGCGTGAGGGCGTGACGGACCTCTCCCTGCCCCCCGACAGCACCCTGCCCGCCGCCCGGGCCCGCATCAGCCTGTGGGGCGGTGGTCCCTGGGCGGACCCCGCCCGCCGCGACGAGGCGCGCGAGGCCGCCCGCGAGGTGGAGGCGCTGGGGTACTCCCGCATCTGGCTGTCCGGCGGCTTCGACCCCGGCCTGCACCCCGTCTTCGGCGAGCTGCTGGACGCGACCGAGGAGATCGGCGTGGCCAGCGGCATCGTCAGCGTCTACGCCGCCACCCCGGAGCAGACGGGGCAGGGCTTCGCCGACCTGGAGCGCCGCCACCCCGGCCGGTTCCTGCTGGGACTGGGCAACAGCCACGCCGTGGTCGTGGAGGGATCCGGCCAGGACTACTCGAAGCCGTACTCGCGCACGGTGGAGCACCTCGACGCCCTGGACGCCACCGGCTCGGTGCCGCGCGAGCGGCGGGCGCTGGCCGCGCTGGGCCCGCGGATGCTGCGCCTGGCCCGCGACCGCTCCCTGGGCGCCCACCCGTACTTCACCACCCCCGCGCACACCACGTACGCGCGCGAGGTCGTCGGCGACGGCGTGCTGCTGGCGCCGGAGGTCGCGGTCGTACTGGAGGACGACCCGGCGAAGGCGCGGGAGATCGCCCGCCGCTACGCCACCGGCTACCTGGCGCTGCCGAACTACACGAACAACCTGCGCCGCTTCGGCTACGGCGACGAGGACTTCGCCGACGGCGGCAGCGAGCGCCTGATCGACGAGCTGATCCCCTGGGGCGACACGGCCACGGTCGTCGCCGGTCTCGCCCGGCACGTGGACGCGGGCGCGGACGAGATCGCCGTGCAGGTGCTGACGGCCTCCGGCGACGAGTTCCCGCTGGGGCAGTGGGAGGAGCTGGCGCGCGCGCTCATCGGCTGAGGGGCGGCGGGGCCGCCGCTCAGTCGTGGGTGGCGGTCTCGTGGCCGCCGTGGCCGACGGGTTCGAGCTGGAACGTGGAGTGCTCCACGGCGATCGGGAAGTGCTCGGCCAGGCACGCCTGCAGCTGGTCGAGGATCGCCGGGGCGTGCCCGTCGTGGAAGCAGGTGTCGTCCAGGACGACGTGGGCGGACAGCACGGGCAGCCCGGAGGTGATCTGGCTGGCGTGCAGGTCGTGCACCGCCCGCACGTGCGGCAGCTCCAGCAGGTGCCGACGCACGTCGTCGAGGTCCAGGCCGGGGGGCGCGGCCTCCAGCAGCACGCCGGTGGTCTCGCGCAGCAGCTTCAGCGTGCGCGGCACGATGAGCAGGCCGATGAGCACCGAGACCACCGCGTCGGCGCGGGTCCACCCGGTGAGGGCGATGACGGCGGCGGCGACGAGGACGGCGACGGAGCCGAGCGCGTCGTTGACGACCTCCAGGACGGCCGCGCGCACGTTGACGTTCCCGGCGCCCTCGCCGCGCAGCAGGAGCGCGAGGGCGGCGAGGTTGCCGAGCAGGCCGACGGCGCCGAAGACGAGCATCGCGGTGGAGGAGACCTGCGGCGGTTCCACCAGCCGCTGCACGCCCTCGACGAGCACGAAGGTGCCGACGGCCAGCAGCGCCGCGGCCTGCAGCGTGGCGGCGAGGACCTCGGCGCGCCGGTAGCCCCAGGTGCGGCGCGGGCTCGCCGGGCGGGTGGCGAGGGTCGCGGCGATGAGCGCGATGACGAGGCCGGCGACGTCGGTGAGCACGTGCCCGGCGTCGGCCAGCAGCGCGAGGCTGCCGGAGACCCAGGCGCCGACGGCCTCGGCGACGAGGACCGCGCTGGTGATCGCCAGGGCCCCGGCGAGCCGGCGGCGGTTCTGCTCCGCGTGTCCGTGTCCGTGTCCGTGGCCCGCG
Source organism: Kineococcus sp. TRM81007 (assembly GCF_022669155.1). Lineage (GTDB taxonomy): Bacteria > Actinomycetota > Actinomycetes > Actinomycetales > Kineococcaceae > Kineococcus. Next base: position 37,688 of record NZ_JALBVB010000030.1, read on the forward strand.
CTCACGGGGTGACCTCGCGGGTGGCCGGGCCCGTGGTGGCGGTCTCGCCCGGGTCCGCGCACAGCGTCCCCTGCACGGCGAGCACGACCCCGACGAGGTCGTCCAGGGCGTGGCGCAGGCGCGGGTCGGCCAGCTCGTAGCGCACCCGGCGCCCCTCGGGCTCGGAGACGACCAGGCCGCAGCCGCGCAGGCACGCGAGGTGGTTGGACAGGCTCTGCCGGGACACGCCCAGGGTCCCGGCGAGCTCCGCCGGGTAGCCGGGGGCCTCGCGCAGGGCGAGGAGCAGCCGCGCCCGGGTCGGGTCCGACAGCGCGTGGCCGAAGCGGGAGAGCACCTGCGCGTGTGTGCTGGTCACGCCCTGACGATACAGACGTCGATGTACCGACATGGTGCCTGTGCCTGGGTCCCTCGACCCGCTCCGGGACGTGGCCGGTGCCCGGCTGCGGCCCCGCGGCACCCCCACCCGCCCGGGCGCCTCCCGGGCCGCGACCTTCCCTGACCGAGCGGCCGGGTTCAGTCGAGACTGTCGGCCTGCTCGTCCAGCTCGTCCGGGGACAGGGCCGGGCGGCCACCGAGCCGCTGCACCGTGGACCCCGCGGCGGCCGTCGCCCACCGCACCGCCCGTTCGACCTCCTCACCGCGCAGCAGCGCCACCGCCAGCGCGGCGGTGAAGGAGTCGCCGCCGCCGGTGGGGTCGGCCACGTCGACGTCGGTCAGCGGCACCAGTTCCCCCCCGCCCTCCCACGCCGCGGCGTTGCCGGCGGAGCCGGCCTCCAGCACCACCAAGCGCGGGCCGCGCCCCACGAGCTCGCTCGCGGCCGCGAGCACGTCGTCCGGCCCGTCGAGCGAGCGCCCCAGGAACAGCTCGGCCTCCTGCGCGTCGGCGCGCAGCACGGTCGCGGTGGACAGCACCTGCTCGCGCAGCGCGGTGTCCTGCGCGGCCCCGTCGACGACGACGAACCGACCGGCTCCGCGGGCGATCCGCAGCGCCGCGGCGACCGCCTCCGCCGGTTGCTGCAGCTGCACCAGCACCGCCGCCGACCGCCGCAGCAGCCCCGAGGCGGCCTCCACGTCGGCTGCCGTCAGCAGCACATCAGGGGGCACGTCCTCCAGCAGCCGCCGTTCACCACCGGCGACGACGTCCACCAGCAGCGCCGTCGCGGCCCCCTCGCGCCGCACCACGGCCCGCACGTCCAGCCCGTCGCGGCGCGCCTGCGCCAGGACCTCCTCGCCGGCGGCGTCGTCGCCGACGACCCCGACGAGGGCGGCGGGCATCCCCAGCTGTGCGGCGGCCACGGCCTGGTTCGCACCCTTGCCGCCGAGGACCTCGCGGCGCTCGCGGACGTGCGTGGATCCGCCGGCACCGGGCACCCTGTCCACGGCCAGCGCCAGGTCGCGGCCCACCTGGCCCACGACGACCACGACCCCCTCGACGACGCCCGTGGTGGTTCCTGCGCTGGTGCGTCCGGGGGTCACGGCCCGAGCGTCGCAGCGCCGGTGGCGCCCCGCACCCCGTAGCCGGCTTCCCCCAGCCCTGCGAACCGCCCCGCGGCCCGCTCAGCCGGCCGGCTGGGCTCCGTCCTCGTCCGGCGCCTGCCGGCACAGGCAGAACGGGTGCCCGCTGGGGTCGGCGTACACCCGGAACCCCAGGTGGTCGCGGCCGGCGTCCAGCACGGTGGCCCCCAGGGCGAGGGCCCGCGCCTCCGGCTCGTCGTAGTCGTCGACGTCCAGGTCGAGGTGCAGCTGCTGGTGCACGCCGCCGCCGGGCCAGGTCGGGCGCGGCACCCCCGGGGCGCGCTGGAAGCCCAGCGCCGTCCCGCCCTCACCGCGCACGGTCACCCAGTCGTCGGAGGTGTCCTCCGGGTCCAGCCGCCAGCCCAGCAGCTGCGCGTAGAAGTCCGCCAGCGCTCGCGGGTCGGGGGTGTCGAGCACCACCATCCCCAGCCGCACCGCCGGGCGCGGCCCGCCACCGCCGGTCCCGTTCCCCGTCCGGCTCGTCCCGGTCGCGCTCACGGTTCCCTCCTCGTCGTCGTCCCCACGTCCCGTCCTGGCCCCTCGGTCCCGGCGCCCCGGTCACTCGCCGTCGGCGAGGACGAAGGGGTGCACCCGCGCGGCCCCGGCCAGGCGCAGCTCGCGCGCCGCGACGGCGAGCGTCCACCCGGTGCGGGTGCGGTCGTCGACGAGCAGCACGGCGCGGCCCTCCACCGGTGCGCCCGGCGGCAGCCGGAACCGGCCGGTCACCTGCGCCAGCCGGTGCGCGGAGTTCACGTCGCTGCGGGTGGGACCGGCTCCGGGGTGCAGCTCGAACGTCGCCAGCAGCGGCAGCCCCGTGTAGCGCGCCAGCCCCTCGGCGAGGTGGGCCACCAGGTGCGGCCGCGACGCCGAGCTCATCGCCACCACGCCGTCCAGGCCCAGCTCGCGGGCCCAGTCGTCGAGCACGGCGGCGGCGGCGCGGCGCAGCGGCACGGGCGTCTCCTGGTCCGGTGCCGCGGCGGCGAACAGCTCACGCACGGCGCCCCCCCAGCCGAGGTCGGTGGTGCGCGCCACCGCGCGGCCCACCTCGGGACGCTCCTCCGCCGCGATCTTCCCGGACAGCGGCACCCCGAGCGCGGCCATGCCGCTGGGCCACAGCTTCTTCGGCTCCAGCGGCACACCCGGCCGGGTCAGGTCCTCCCCGGCGGCCCGGACGGCGTCCTCGTCGAGGTCCCGCGGCACGTCGAAGCCGCCGCAGTTGTCGCAGCGCCCGCACGGAGCGGCCTCCGCGTCGTCCAGCGCCCGCCGCAGGAACTCCAGCCGGCACCCGCCGGTGGCCTCGTAGTCGAGCATCGCCTGCTGCTCCACGGCTCGCGTCTCCGACACCCGCGCGTACCGCTCCGCGTCGTAGGCCCACTCGCGGCCGGTGGCCTCCCAGCCCCCGCGCACCCGGCGCACCGCGCCGTCCACGTCGAGGACCTTGAGCATCATCTCCAGGCGGTTGCGCCGCAGGTCCACCTGCGCCTCCAGCGCCTGGGTGGACAGCGGCCGGCCCGCCTCGGCGAGCGCGGCCAGCGCCCGGCGCACGTCCTGCTCACCCGGGAAGCCCAGTGAGGCGAAGTGGCGCCACACGTCGCGGTCCTCCGCCCCCGGCAGCAGGACCACCCGGGCGTCGGCGATGCCGCGTCCCGCGCGCCCCACCTGCTGGTAGTAGGCGATGGGCGAGGAGGGGGCGCCCAGGTGCACGACGAAGCCGAGGTCGGGCTTGTCGAAGCCCATGCCCAGCGCGCTGGTCGCCACGAGCACCTTGACGCGGTCGTTGACCAGGTCGTCCTCGGCCCGCAGCCGCTCCGCCGGGTCGGTCTGCCCCGTGTAGGCGACCGCCTCCAGGCCGTGCGCGCGCAGGTGGTTCGCGACGTCGGCGGCGGCGGCGACCGTGAGCACGTAGACGATGCCGGAGCCGGGCAGCTGCGGCAGGTGCTGCACCAGCCACGCCAGCCGGTGCGCGTGGCCGGGCAGGCGCAGCACCGCCAGCCGCAGCGACTCCCGGTCCAGGGAGCCGCGCAGCACCAGCACGTCCTCGAGCGTGCGGGTGCCGCTGACCGACAGCTGCTCGGCGACGTCGGCGGTGACGCGCGCGTTGGCGGTCGCCGTGGTCGCCAGCACGGGGATGCCCTCCGGCAGGTCCGCCAGCAGCGTGCGGATGCGGCGGTAGTCGGGCCGGAAGTCGTGGCCCCAGTCGGACACGCAGTGCGCCTCGTCGACGACCAGCAGGCCGGTCGTGGCGGCCAGCGGCGGCAGCACCTCGTCGCGGAAGCCGGGGTTGTTCAGCCGTTCGGGGGAGACCAGCAGCACGTCGACAGCGCCGGCGCGCACGTCCTCGAAGACGCGGCCCCACTCCTCGCCGTTCGTGGAGTTCACCGTGACCGCCCGCACCCCGGCCCGCTCGGCGGCCGCGATCTGGTTGCGCATCAGCGCCAGCAGCGGCGAGACGATCACCGTCGGCCCGGCACCGCGCGCCCGCAGCAGGGCGGTGGCCACGAAGTACACCGCGGACTTGCCCCAGCCGGTGCGCTGCACCACCAGCGCGCGCCGCCGCCCGGCGACGAGCGCCTCGATCGCCGTCCACTGGTCCTCGCGCAACCGCGCGTCCGGGTCGCCGACGAGGCGGCGCAGGACGTCCTCCGCCTCCTCGCGCAGGTCCAGGGTGTCGGGGGCGGTGGTGTCCGGGGCTGCTGCTGGCACGGGCGGGATGCTGCCAGCCCCCTCCGACACGGTGCTCCGGGCGCCCGCGCGGCGGCCCTGCGCCGCGCGGGCGCCGCGCGTACTGAGAAGCTGTGGCCATGCGCGTCGACCACGTCGGCTACGCCGCCGGTCCCGAGGGTCTGCAGGGAACGGCCCGGCGGCTCGCGGCCCTGCTCGGGGTGCGCGTGGTCGACGGCGGCCCGCACCCCCGCTTCGGCACGCGCAACGTGGTCCTGCCGCTGTCGGAGGGCGCGTACGTCGAGGTGGTCGAGGTGCTGGACCACCCGGTGGCGGAGAAGGCCGTCTTCGGCCAGGCCGTGCGCAGCCGATCGGAGGCGGGTGGCGGCTGGTTCACGTGGGCGGTCACGGTGGACGACCTGGACGCCTACGAGCGGCGGCTGGGCGAGCGGGCCGAGGAGGGGGCGCGGCGCCGGCCCGACGGGGTGGAGCTGCGCTGGCGGCAGATCGGCGCGCCGGGCCTGCGCGAGGACCCGCAGCTCCCGCTGCTCATCGAGTGGGACGGCCCCCTCACGCAGCACCCCTCCGCCATCGCCCTGGCGGGCGGTACGCGCCTGGCCGGCCTGACCATCGCCGGCGACCCCGCGCACGTGCGCCGCTGGATGGGCCTGACGCCGGAGTACGTGAGCGGGCGGATCGCCTTCGAGTGGCTCGACGCGGACTCCCCCGGACAGCCGGGCCTGCGCTCGGTCACCTTCGAGACGCCCCGCGGGGCGGTGCGGATCTGAGCACCGTGGCCGACTGGTTGCCCGAGTGGGCGCCCTCGCTGACGGCGTCCGCGATCGTCCTGCTCGTCGTGGACCTGATCGTCCGCCTGACCGCGATCGCGGTCGTCCCCGTCAACCGCCGGCCGAGCTCGGCGCTGGCGTGGCTGCTCGCGATCTTCTTCATCCCCTACCTGGGGGTGCTCGCCTTCCTGGTCATCGGCAACCCGAAGCTGCCGCGGGCCCGGCGTCGCAAGCAGCGCGAGATCAACCAGCTGATCCTGGACTCCACGCGCGGCATGGATCTGGTGAGCACCGAGCCCCCGTGGCCGCCGTGGCTGAGCGGGATCGTGGAGCTGAACCGCAACCTGGGGTCGATGCCGCTGGTCGGGGGCAACACCGCCGAGCTGGTCGGGGAGTACGAGGAGTCGATCCGCGCGATGGCCCGCTCCGTCGACGCGGCCACCCGCTACGTCCACGTCGAGTTCTACATCATGACCCTGGACCCCACGAGCGAGCCGCTCTTCGAGGCGTTGAGGCGGGCGGCCGAGCGCGGTGTCCGGGTGCGGGTGCTCATCGACCACCTCGGCGCCATCCGCTACCCGGGGTACCGGCGCACCGCGCGCTTCCTGGAGCGGTGCGGCATCGAGTGGCACCCGATGCTGCCGGTGCAGCTGCACAAGCTGAAGTACCAGCGCCCGGACCTGCGAAACCACCGCAAGCTGCTGGTGGTGGACGGTGACGTCGCCTGGCTCGGCTCGCAGAACGTGCTGGACCGCAGCTACAACAAGCGCGGCAACATCCGGCGGGGGCTGCAGTGGCAGGACCTCATGGTCCGGTTGGAGGGTCCCGTCGTCTCCGGCGTCGACGCGATCTTCATCACCGACTGGTACTCCGAGACCGACGAGCTGCTGGACACGGAGATCTCGGAGGTGTCCCCGCAGGAGATGCCCGGCCGGCTGGAGTGCCAGGTCGTCCCCAGCGGGCCGGGCTTCGAGGGGGAGAACAACCTCAAGCTGTTCAACGCGCTGCTGTACTCGGCGCAGCGGCGCATCTCGATCACGAGCCCGTACTTCGTGCCGGACGAGTCGATGCTCAACGCCATCACCACGGCCGCCGAGCGCGGGGTGGACGTGGAGCTGTTCGTCTCCGAGCACGGCGACCAGGCGCTGGTGCACTACGCGGAGTGCTCGTACTACGAGAACCTGCTGCGCGCCGGCGTGCGCATCCACCGCTACCCCGCGCCGTACGTGCTGCACGCGAAGCACATGACCGTGGACGAGGACGTGGCCGTGATCGGCTCCTCCAACATGGACATGCGCTCGTTCCTGCTGGACCTGGAGCTCACGCTCATGGTCTGCGGACGCACCTTCGCCGACGACCTGCGCCGGGTCGAGGACGCGTACCGGGAGCGCTGCACCGAGCTGACGCTGCAGCAGTGGCTGGCCCGCTCACGCGGTCACGTGATCAAGGAGAACCTGGCGCGGCTCACGTCCGCCCTCCAGTGATCACGGTCGCCGGTGCGCGGCGCCACCGGACGTGCTGGTCGCGATTTGACCGGTTGGTGGGGTGTCGTTAACGTGGTGGTCACACCGCGCGGCGGGGAGGAACGGACGGGTGACCGGCCGGTTCTCGTGGCGGGTGTCACTCCCTTCTTGTTGATGATCTTCTGCTGGGTGCTCAGGTGTGCCTGGTGGTGGTCGATGGGTGGGGGTTGCTCGCTTCGGCCGGTCGGATCGCTCCGGGGGCTGGGGTAGGGTGGTGAAGCCGAAAAGCGCAGGTGGTGCCGCTCCTGGTGGGGTGGTGTTCCTGGTGCGTCCGGTTCTTGAGAACTCAACAGTGTGCCAAGTGTTGATGCCAAATCAATCAACCCC
>NZ_JALBVB010000031.1 GCF_022669155.1 Kineococcus sp. TRM81007
CGCAGCAGGGGCACCACGTCGGCGGTGAACTGGGTCAGGAAGCGCGCCTGGTCGTGGCCGGGGGCGTGGAAGACCAGGTGGGTGAACCCGGCGTCGACGTACTCCTGCACCGCGGAGGCCACCTGCGCGGGCTCGGAGGCGACGATCCAGCGCTGGGCGACCTGCTCGATGGGCAGCTGGTCGGCCAGGCGCGCCATCTCCACCGGGTCGTGCACGGACGCCTTCTGCTCCGGGCTCAGCGACAGCGGTGCCCAGAACCGGGTGTTCTGAAGCGCCCGGGCCGGGTCCTCGTCGAAGGACAGCTTGATCTCGATGGTGCGGTCGATCGAGGTGGCCCGGCGCCCGGCGGCGGCCAGCCCCTCTTCCAGCGCCGGCAGCAGCGTCTCGCGGTACAGGTCCATGCCCTTGCCGGAGGTGCAGATGTAGCCGTCGCCGGCGCGGCCGGCGTACTTCGTCACCCCCGGCCCGCCGCCGGCGACGTAGATCGGCACCGGCTGCGTGGGCCGGTCGTAGACGGTCGCGTCGTGCAGGCGGTAGAAGTCGCCGTCGAAGGTGACGCGCTCGCCCGCCCACAGGGCCTTGATCAGGCGCACCGCTTCGCGCAGGCGGGCGAAGCGTTCCTTGGCCTCGGGGAAGGGCACGCCCACGGCGGTCTCGTTCAGCGCTTCGCCGGTGCCGATGCCCAGGATGACGCGGCCGGGGGCCAGGCAGCCCAGGGTGGCGAAGGCCTGGGCGATCACGGCGGGGTTGTAGCGCAGGGTGGGGGTCAGCACGCTGGTGCCCAGTTGCACCCGGTGGGTCTTGGCGGCCACCCACGGCAGCCAGGTCAGCGCGGCGGGGGCGTGCCCGTCCACGTGCCGCCAGGGCTGGAAGTGGTCGGAGATCCACACCGAGTCCAGGCCGGCTTCCTCGGCCTGCACGGCGAAGTCCGCCAGTTGTGCGGGGTCGAACTGCTCCGCCGACGCCTTGTAGCCGATCCTCAGCGCCTGCCCGTGCGTGTCCACCGTCTGCGTCACCGCTGCTCCGCCTCCCCGTCCGTCACGTCGCCGTCAACCTAACCGGGTCGCCTGGTCCACGGGTGGGTAGGGCGTCCCCGCGCACGGTGGGGCGCGCTCGACTTCGCGACCTCATCGACGTCCCCCTGCGACGGGCGAGCCGGCGAGCACCGCCGCTGACCCTGGCCGCGACCCGCCGCAGAGCTCACCGGGGCGGTGCGGCAGCCGCCGGCAGCTGCGGACCCGAGTCGCGGACCTGAGCCGCGAACCGGTGCTGCACCCGCCGGACCTGCCACGCCGCGACGACGGCGCACACCGCGATCCAGCCCACTCGCAGCCCCGGTGGCACCGCCTCGGGGAACAACAGGGGCCACAGGCCGAAGCCGCCTGCGGTGACCAGAGCGGCGACCAGCGCACCGACGGCGGCGACCCACCGGGCCCCGGCGGAACCGAAGCGCTGCGCCGACTGGTGGACCACCGCCACGAGCGTTCCGCACAGACCGCCGGCGACCGATCCGGCGAAGGCCCCCAGCCCCACGGAGGTCACGGTCAGCGTCCTGGCGTCCTCGCCGCTCACCGCGGACCGGCTCCAGAACGCGGCGAGCAGCGCGCCCAGAGCGGCTCCGCACAACACCCCGCGTCGCACTCCGAGGCCGAGGGTGTCCGCCTGCTGCTCCACGCCACGAGGGTGGCAGGCGGAGGCCCGCAGGAGAAGACGGGTCTTCGCCGTGAAGCAGGTCTCCGCCGTGGAGCAGGGTGGCCCCGTTCAGCAGGACAGCACGCAGCCGAATCGTCCGATCTCACGCGCACGGCGCGATCCGCGCGCGATGACGGGTCACGTCGACCCCGGCCACACGGCCACCAGCGGTTCTCGACAGCCCCGGTCGACGGTCCAGGTCCGTCCTCCCACCCGCAGATCCGGAGAGCCACCTGACCGCCGGGCCCGGCGGTGCCCGCGCGGGGCACCGCCGGACCCCGGCGCCTCAGCCCCAGCGCCCGGCGAGCTCACCGGCCAGGTCCCCGGCCGGCTCCACGGCGTCGGCGAGGGCGGCGAGCACCAGCGCCAGGCCGACGGCACCGGCGTCCGGCGTGCCGACCGCCCGCTCACCCACGTAGCTGGCCCGGCCCCGGCGCGGAGTCATCCCCGCGGTCGCGTCCGCGCCGTCTGCAGCGGCGCGCACCACGTCGGCGAGCGCACCTCCCGCCTCGGCGCCCGCCACCAGCGCGTCGAGCATCGTGCGGTCGCCGGGCTGCGCGCCGCCGACGCGGGTGACCGCCGCGGCGGCCTCCCGCAACCCGCTGCGCAGCGCGTCCGCACCCGGGTCACCGGCCTCGAAGGCGGTGCGCACCTGCTGCAGGACCAAGCCGAACAGCGGGCCGCTCGAACCGCCCACGTCGTCCAGGAACGCGTCCTCGGCCGCGCGCAGGCCCGCCACCACGCCGTCGCCCGGGGCCCGGCGCGAGGCGGCGTGCACCCCGGAGGCGAGGTTGTCGCCGAAGTCGCCGTCGCCGCCGACCCGGTCCAGGCGCGTCAGGGCGCCGTGCAGGCGGGCGACCAGCGCCTCCAGGCCCGTCACGAACGCGTTCTCCCCGGCCCCGGAGCGCTCGACGTCCCCGGCGGGGGAGGCCGGTTCCGCACCCAGCGGCTCGGCCACCGGCAGGGCCGTCGCCGTCGGCGCGCGCAGCAGCTCCAGCCACCCCGGCTCCAGCGCCGTCAGGGTCACCGAGAAGCCGCGCATGTCCAGAGCCGCGACGTACGTGCCGGCGAAGGCGGCGGCCACCCGCGCACCCCGCTCGCCGAGGCCCCGCACCACCCGGTCCAGCACCGCGTGCAGCTCCAGCCCGGTGGCCGCCCCCAGGCCGTTGACGAGCACGGCGCAGCCCTCCTCGCCCGCGGGCACGTGCTCGAGCAGCTGCTCGAGCACCCGGTCCACGACCTCCGCGGCGGGACGGCGCTCGACGGTGCTGACGGCCCGCTCGCCGTGGATGCCCACGCCGTGCTCCAGCTCGTCCTCCGACAGCTCGAAGGCCGGTCCCGTCCCGCCGGGCACGGTGTGCGCCCGGGTGGCCACCGCCAGGCTGCGTGAGGCCGCGACCACGCGGCGGCCCAGGTCCGCCAGCTCCGCCAGCGACGCGCCGCGGTCCGCGGCGGCGCCCAGCACCTTCTCCACCAGCACGGTCGCACCCGTGCCGCGCCGGCCCGTCGCCGAGCCCTCCACCTCGGTGGCGAGGTCGTCGTCGACCAGCACGGTGTCGACCTCGACGCCCTCGGCGCGCAGCCGTTCGGCGGCGATGCCGAAGTTGATGACGTCGCCGGTGTAGTTCTTCACCACCAGCAGCACCCCGCCCGGCTTCGCGGCGGCGCGCGCGGCGGCGTGCACCTGACGGTTGTGCGGGGAGGCGAAGACCTGACCGGGCACGGCCGCGTCGAGCCCACCGCGCCCGACGAAACCGGTGTGCAGCGGCTCGTGGCCGGAGCCGCCGCCGGAGACGAGCGCCACCCGCCGCGCCGGGTCGGGGGACGCGGCGAGCACGTGCGCGGGGTCCAGCGAGACGTGCAGGCTCGCGCCGTGGACGCGGGCCAGGCCGGCCAGCGCCGAGGTCACGGTGTCGGGGGAGGGCAGGAACCAGTCGGAGCCGGTGGCCGCGTCGCGCACCGGGGTCTGATCGTCGGTCACGGGCCACACTCTGCTCGCTCGCGCCCGCGGGCACCAGGGCGGGGCACGCACCGCCTCAGGTCGCCGGGCCCGGCCCGTCCTCGTCCTCGCGCACGTCGAGCAGCGTGCCGATGCGGGTCTTGGTCACGAGGAAGCGCACCACCGGCGGCGGTCGCAGCAGCACCACCGGCGGCCGCGTGGTCCGCGAGGCCAGCCGCGCGAGGAAGCCGACCCCCGTGGAGTCCATGAAGGCGACGTCGCCGACGTCCACCACCACCGGCAGGTCCCGGGCCAGCACCGCGGCGCAGGCCGTGGACAGCTCCGCGCCCAGCGTCGCGTCCACCTCGCCCGAGAGCAGGACGCGGGTCTCGTCGACGTCGGCGATGACGACGACGCGCTCCACGGGGCGACAGTAGGGCAGGACCCGCCGCGGCACCACAGGACGCCGAAGGGCCCGGCACCCGCGCGCTGCGGGTGCCGGG
>NZ_JALBVB010000032.1:0-23347 GCF_022669155.1 Kineococcus sp. TRM81007
CGCAGCAGGGGCACCACGTCGGCGGTGAACTGGGTCAGGAAGCGCGCCTGGTCGTGGCCGGGGGCGTGGAAGACCAGGTGGGTGAACCCGGCGTCGACGTACTCCTGCACCGCGGAGGCCACCTGCGCGGGCTCGGAGGCGACGATCCAGCGCTGGGCGACCTGCTCGATGGGCAGCTGGTCGGCCAGGCGCGCCATCTCCACCGGGTCGTGCACGGACGCCTTCTGCTCCGGGCTCAGCGACAGCGGTGCCCAGAACCGGGTGTTCTGAAGCGCCCGGGCCGGGTCCTCGTCGAAGGACAGCTTGATCTCGATGGTGCGGTCGATCGAGGTGGCCCGGCGCCCGGCGGCGGCCAGCCCCTCTTCCAGCGCCGGCAGCAGCGTCTCGCGGTACAGGTCCATGCCCTTGCCGGAGGTGCAGATGTAGCCGTCGCCGGCGCGGCCGGCGTACTTCGTCACCCCCGGCCCGCCGCCGGCGACGTAGATCGGCACCGGCTGCGTGGGCCGGTCGTAGACGGTCGCGTCGTGCAGGCGGTAGAAGTCGCCGTCGAAGGTGACGCGCTCGCCCGCCCACAGGGCCTTGATCAGGCGCACCGCTTCGCGCAGGCGGGCGAAGCGTTCCTTGGCCTCGGGGAAGGGCACGCCCACGGCGGTCTCGTTCAGCGCTTCGCCGGTGCCGATGCCCAGGATGACGCGGCCGGGGGCCAGGCAGCCCAGGGTGGCGAAGGCCTGGGCGATCACGGCGGGGTTGTAGCGCAGGGTGGGGGTCAGCACGCTGGTGCCCAGTTGCACCCGGTGGGTCTTGGCGGCCACCCACGGCAGCCAGGTCAGCGCGGCGGGGGCGTGCCCGTCCACGTGCCGCCAGGGCTGGAAGTGGTCGGAGATCCACACCGAGTCCAGACCGGCTTCCTCGGCCTGGACGGCGAAGTCCGCCAGTTGTGCGGGGTCGAACTGCTCCGCCGACGCCTTGTAGCCCAGCTTCAGTTCCACGGTGGTTCTCCAGTGCTCGGGTCAGGCGCGGGCGTACCGGTCGACGGCCGACAGGGCCGTGTCCAGCGCACGCAGGCCCTCGCGGACCTCCTCGTCGGTGATGGTGCACGGCGGCACGACGTGCAGGCGGTTCGCCGTCACGAAGGGGATGACGCCGGCGGCCTTCGCGGCCGCGGTGACCTCCGCCATCGCCGGGTGCGTCCCGGCGTACGGCGCGAGGGGTTCGCGCGTGGTGCGGTCGGCGACCAGTTCCAGCGCCCAGAACACCCCCAGCCCGCGCACCTCCCCCACGACGGGGTGCCGCTCGGCCAGCTCCCGCAGCCCCGGGCCGAGCACCTCGGCGCCGACGCGTGCGGCGTTCTCGACGATCCGCTCCGCGCGCATCGTCTCGATCGTGGCGACGGCGGCCGCGCAGGCCAGCGGGTGGCCCGAGTACGTCAGGCCGCCCGGGAAGGGCCGCTCGTCGAACGTGGCGGCGACCGCTGCGGACAGCAGGACCCCCCCGAGCGGGACGTAGCCGGAGTTCACGCCCTTGGCGAAGGTGATGAGGTCGGGGACGACGTCGTAGTGCTCGACGGCGAACCAGCGCCCGGTGCGCCCGAAGCCGGCCATGACCTCGTCGGCGATGAACACGATGCCGTGCCGGTCGCACAGCTCGCGGACACCCGCGAGGTACCCGGGCGGTGGCGGCATGACCCCGGCCGTCCCCGGGACGGTCTCCAGGACGATCGCCGCGATCGTCGACGGCCCCTCGAAGCGGATCAGCTGGTCCAGGTGCTCCAGCGCCCGCGAGCACTCCTCCTCCTCCGAGCTCGCGTGGAAGGCCGAGCGGTAGAGGAACGGGCCGAAGAAGTGCACGACGCCGGCGGACCCCTGGTCGTTGGGCCAGCGGCGCGGGTCACCCGTGAGGTTGATCGCCGTGGAGGTCCCCCCGTGGTACGAGCGGTACTGGGCCAGGACCTTGTGCCTGTCGGTGTGCAGCCGCGCCATCCGCACCGCGAACTCGTTGGCGTCGGCGCCGCCGTTGGTGAAGAAGACCTTGTCGAGCCCCTCGGGAGCCACCTCGGCGACGAGCCGGGCCGCTTCCGAGCGTGCGGCGTTGGCGTACGGGGGAGCGATGGTGCACAGCGTCCTGGCCTGCTCGACGATCGCCTCGACGACGGCCGGGTGCTGGTGCCCGATGTTCGTGTTCACCTGCTGCGAGGACAGGTCGAGGTAGCGGCGGCCGTCACCGTCCCACACGTGGGACCCGGCGGCCCGGCTGATGACCATCGGGTCCAGCGAAGCCTGCGCCGACCAGGAGTGGAACACGTGGGCACGGTCGAGCGCGTACGTGCGCGCCGCCACCGGGTCCGCCACCGGTTCGGGGGCCGGGCCGGTGTCGTGCGGGTTCTGGAGGAGGGTCACATCGTCTCCCGGTGGACGTGGAAGGCGTCGGCCTGCGCGAGCGGGCGGACGAGGACGTGGTCGACGTTGACGTGCGCCGGCCGCGTCACGGTGAACGCGATGACCTCGGCGACGTCCTCGGCGGTGAGCGGGGTCATCCCGCGGTACACCGCCGCCGCCGCCTCGGGGTCCCCCAGGCGCACGGTGGAGAACTCCGTGTCGACGTAGCCCGGCGCGATCTCGGTGACGCGCACCGGCTCGCCCAGCAGTTCCAGCCGGAGCGTCTGGCACAGCGCGTGGACGCCGTGCTTGACCGCGGTGTACCCGCCCCCGCCGGGGTACGCCTGCAGGCCGGCCTGCGAGCCCACCACCACGACGTGGCCGGGGCACTCGGACCCGGGGCGCTTGCGCAGCGCGGGCAGCAGGGCCCGGTGGACCCGGGCCACGCCGATGACGTTCGCCTCGTACATCCACCGCCAGCCGTCGGCGTCGAAGTCCTCGACGGCGTCGGTGCCGAGGGCGCCGCCCGCGGAGTGGACGACGACGTCGACCTCGGGCACGGCGTCGGCCAGCGCCCGCACGGACGCGTCGTCGGTGACGTCGAGCTGCACGGCGCGCCCGCCCACGCAGGCGGCCAGCGCCTCGCAGCGCTCGACGCGCCGTGCGGCCGCGACGGTGTCGAAGCCGGCGGCCGCCAGGGACCGGACGGTGGCCGCGCCGATGCCGCTGCTGGCCCCGGTGACGACGGCGACGGGGCGGCGGGAGGTGCTCACGCCGCACCCACGGGCTGGACGGCGGCGACGTCGGCCGCCAGGCCCGGGATGACGTGGTCGGCGTAGGCGCGCAGCGTGGTCTCCTTGGCGTCGTGCTGCAGGTACAGCGCGAACTGGTCGACGCCGAGGTCCTGCAGCTCCCTCATGCGCTTCAGGTGCTCGTCGGGCGTCCCCAGGACGCAGAACCGGTCGACGATGTCGTCGGGGACGAAGTCGGCGTGCGTGTTCCCCGCCCGGCCGTGCTGGTTGTAGTCGTAGCCCTCGCGGCCGCGGACGTAGTCGGTCAGGGCTTCCGGGACGCTGCTGCCCTCGCCGTAGCGCGTGACGATGTCGGCGACGTGGTTGCCGACCATCCCCCCGAACCAGCGGCACTGCGCGCGGGCGTGCTCGAGCCCGGTGGCGCTCTCGCCGGTCACGTAGGCCGGGGCCGCGACGCAGACCTTGACGCTGTCGGGGTCGCGCCCGGCGCGCTCGGCCGCCTCCTTGACGTGCTTGATCGTCCAGGCGGCGATGTCCGGGTCGGCCAGCTGCAGGATGAAGCCGTCGGCGACCTCCCCGGTCAGCTGCAGCGCTCTGGGGCCGTACGCCGCGACCCACACCTGGGTGCGGTTGTGCTCGTTGGTCACCGGGGCCCACGGGAAGCGGATCGTCTGCCCGCGGTGCTCGACCGGCCGGCCGTTGGCGAGCTCCCGGATGACGTGCACGGACTCGCGGAGCGTCGCGAGGGTGCTCGGCTTGCCCGCGAGGGTCCGCACGGCGGAGTCGCCGCGTCCGATGCCGCAGATGGTCCGCGGCCCGTACATCTCGTTCAGGGTGGCGTAGCTCGACGCCGTGACCGTCCAGTCGCGCGTCAGCGGGTTGGTCACCATGGGGCCGACGACGATGTTCCGGGTGGCCTGCAGGATGGCCGAGTAGACGACGTACGGCTCCTCCCACAGCAGGTGCGAGTCGAAGGTCCAGGCGTGGGTGAACCCGTGCAGCTCCGCCTGCCTGGCGAGCTCGACGACCCGGGACGCGGGTGCGGTGTTCTGCAGGACGACCCCGAAGTCCACGGTGGTCTCCTCTCTGCGTGCTGAGGTGGTTGGCGGGGGAGGGGCGTCAGCGCAGGTACTGCGAGAGCCCGCGGGGGACGAACCGCCCGTGCCCGGTGCTGCCGAGGTACTGCCCGCGGTCGACGATCGTGCGCCCGCGGGAGAGGACCGTCCGCACCGACCCGGTGAGGCGGGCCCCCTCGAAGGCGGAGTGGTCGAGGTTCATGTGGTGCGTCTGCGCGCTGATGGTCGTCGTCCCGGCCGGGTCGTAGATCACGACGTCGGCGTCCGAGCCGGGCGCGATGGTGCCCTTGCGCGGGTACATGCCGAACAGCCGCGCCGGTGTCGTCGAGCACGTCTCCACCCAGCGCTGCAGCGACAGGTTGCCGTCGACGACGCCCTGGTGCACGAGGTCCATGCGGTGCTCGACCAGCCCGAGGCCGTTCGGGATCCTCGAGAAGTCCCCGCGGCCGAGCTGCTTCTGGTCGTTGAAGCAGAACGGGCAGTGGTCGGTGGAGACCACGGCCAGGTCGTCGGTGCGCAGACCCCGCCACAGGTCCTTCGCGTGCGGTTCGTGCTTGGAGCGCAGCGGGGTGGAGCAGGCGTACTTGGCGCCCTCGAAGCTGCCGGGGCCGCCTGCGCCGAGGTGGTCCTCCAGGGTCAGGTACAGGTACTGGGGGCAGGTCTCCGCGAAGACGTTCGCGCCCGTGGTGCGTGCGGTCGCGATGCGCTCGAGGGCCTGGGAGGCGGAGACGTGCACGACGTACAGGGGAGTGCCGCCGGCGACCTCCGCCAGGGCGATGGCGCGGTTCGTCGCCTCCGCCTCCAGCGCCGCCGGACGGGTGAGGCCGTGGAAGACGGGGTCGGTGTCCCCGCGCGCCAGGGCCTGCTGCACGAGCACGTCGATGGCGGTGCCGTTCTCCGCGTGCATCATGATCATCGCGCCGTTGTCGGTGGCGCGCTGCATGGCCCGCAGGATCTGCCCGTCGTCGGAGTAGAACACCCCCGGGTAGGCCATGAACAGCTTGAAGCTGCTGATCCCCTCGTGCGCGACGAGGGAGTCCATCGCCTTCAGGGAGTCCTCGTCCACCCCGCCGAGGATCATGTGGAACCCGTAGTCGACGGCGCAGTTGCCGGCGGCCTTCTCGTGCCAGGCCTCCAGGGACGCCTCGACGACCTCCCCGGTGCGCTGGACGGCGAAGTCCACGATGGTCGTGGTGCCGCCGAACGCCGCGGCCCGCGTCCCCGTCTCGAACGTGTCGGAGGCCTCCGTCCCGCCGAACGGCATCTGCATGTGCGTGTGCACGTCCACCCCGCCGGGCAGGACGTAGCACCCGGTGGCGTCGATGCGCTCGTCGACCGCGAGCTCCGCGCCCGTGCCGGGGGCGAGGAGCGCGACGACGCTCTCGCCCTCCACGAGGACGTCGGTGGCGACGGCTCCCGTGGTCGACACGAGGGTCCCGCCGGTGATGAGGGTGCGGCTCACGGCGTCACCAGGCTCCCGTAGGCGTCCGGGCGGCGGTCGCGGTAGAACTGCCAGTCGTCGCGGGCCGCCCGCACGAGGTCCAGGTCGAGGTCGCGGACGAGCAGCTCCTCCTCCGTGGAGCTCGCCAGCTCGCCGACGTGGTTGCCGCGGGGGTCCACGACGTAGCTGGTGCCGTAGAAGTCCACGGCCTGGTCGCCGTACTCGTTGTCCTCGCGCCCGACGCGGTTGGGGACGCAGACGAAGTACCCGTTCGCGGCGGCCGCCGTCGGCTGCTCCAGCTCCCACAGCCGGTTCGACAGGCCGGGCTTGGAGGCGTTGGGGTTGAAGACGATCTCGGCACCCGCCAGGCCGAGGGCGCGCCACCCCTCCGGGAAGTGCCGGTCGTAGCAGATGGTGACGCCGACCTTGCCGACCGCGGTCTCGAAGACGGGGTAACCGAGGTTGCCGGGCCGGAAGTAGAACTTCTCCCAGAACCTGTCGACGTGCGGGATGTGGACCTTGCGGTACGTGCCCAGGGTGCTCCCGTCGGCGTCCACGACGACCGCGCTGTTGTAGTAGACGCCGGCCTGCTGCTCCTCGTAGATCGGCAGCACGCTCACGACGCCGAGCTCCTTGGCGAGGGCCGCGAAGCGCTGCACGACCGGGCCGTCGGCGGGTTCCGCGTACCGGTAGTACTTCGCGTCCTGGGTGATGCCGAAGTACGGCCCGTAGAACAGCTCCTGGAAGCACAGGACCTGCGCCCCCTCGGCGGCGGCCTCGCGGGCCAGGACCTCGTGCTTGTCCAGCATCTCGTCCTTGGACCCGGGCCAGGAGACCTGGGTCAGTGCGGCTCGGACGACGGTCACGGGGTTCCTCCTGGGTGGTGGGGAGCGGTGGGGTGGGTCAGCGCTGCGCGGGCAGGTCGGCGGCCTGGGCCGTCCCCGCGGTGAGCGACCCGGAGGGGTGGACCTTCTCGGCGAGGAGGTACAGCCCGCCGCCCGCGACGACGCCCACGAGCCACGAGTACGGGGCCAGGGCGGTGAGGGCGGGCACGAAGGCGACGAGCAGCGTCACGACACCGGAGGCGACGAGGACGGCGATGGCGTTGGGGTTGGTGCCGCGCCGGTAGGAGTAGCGGCCGGTGGGGGCGTCGGAGTAGAGGTCGTCGACCTCCACGTGCCCGCGGCGCAGCAGGTAGTAGTCGGCGACCATGATCCCGAAGAGCGGGCCGATGAGGGCACCGACGCCGCCGATGAAGTAGTTGACCATGGCCGGGCTGGAGTACAGGTGCCACGGCATGATGACCAGCGACAGCACGGCCGTGATGAGGCCGCCCGTGCGGAAGCTGATGCGCGAGGGCGCGATGTTGGCGAAGTCGTAGGCCGGGGAGACGAAGTTGAGGATGATGTTGATGCCGACGGCGGACCCCGCGATGGCGACCGTGGCGACGAGCAGCAGGGTGGTGCTGTCGATGTCCCGGACGAGCTCGACCGGGTCGGTCACGGCCTGTCCGTGCAGCTGCGCCGAGGCGATCGCGATGACGACGGACACGAGCACGAAGGCGGTGCCGTTGAGCAGCAGGCCGAGGCTGTTGCCGCGCCGGATGGACTTCGCGTCGGGGGAGTTGCGCGAGAAGTCGGCGAAGTTGAGCATCGGGCCGGCGAGGAACGCCACGGTGAGGAAGGCGCCCGAGACGACGGCGGACACGGTCGCGCCGGTGCCGAGCGCGGGGCCCTCGCGGTGGTTCCAGTCGATGCTCCAGTCGACGCGGGCCAGGACCCACACCGCGAGGGCCGCGATGGCGATCCACAGGACGGGGCCGGCGACGTCGGACAGCTTCCGCACCGCTTCCATGCCGCGGTAGAGGACGGCGAGCTGGGCGGCCCACAGGACGAGGAAGCAGACCCAGCCCAGCGGTGACATGCCGAGGACCTGCGTCTGCGTGAGCGCCTCGGAGCCGGGCCACACCTTCAGGGCCAGTGTCATCACGGCGAGGCTGGCCAGGTACGTCTGGATCCCGTACCAGGCGACGGCGACCACGGCTCGCAGCAGGGCGGGCACCTTCGCGCCGAGCACCCCGAAGCTGAGGCGCGCGAACACGGGGAAGGGGACCCCGGCGCGCTGCCCGGCGGTGCCCATGAGGTTGAAGCCCCACAGCAGGACCAAGAGGCCGAGGAAGACGGCCACGACGATCTGCCACCCGGTGAGCCCGAGCACGAGCAGGCCGATGGCGAAGGTGTAGCCGCCGAGGCTGTGCCACGCGGACATCCACCAGCAGAACAGGTCCCACGTGCGCCAGGACGCCTCACCCGTTCGCGGGGCGAGGTCCTCGTTGTACAGGCGAGGGCTGAAGCCGGCGGGGACGGTGCCCGGTGCCGACTGCAGGGCGGAGGGCGTGGTTTCCGGTGCGCTCATGGGTGTTCCTCCACGACGGAGATGCCTGGTGCCGGGTGGGCGGATCAGGAGGACGCCAGTGTGGAGCGGGGTGGAGGAGACGGTCCAACAACAGTTTTCGCGCCTTGCATCGATCTGATCGATGCAATCAGCGCGAAACATCGATGAAACATGAGCGTCATCCGCGTGCGACGACGGGGCTCAGCGGGCGGGGAAGTGCTCCCGGCAGGCTTCGGCGAAGGCGCGCGCCCGCCGTGTCGGGCGGCCGTCGGCCATCCGCGCCAGCAGGACGTCCACCGGGGGCAGGGCCTCGGCGATGTCGAGGGCGACGACGCGGCCGCCGTTGTGGGTGGCCCGGTGCGGCAGGCGGCGGTTGAGGACGGCGTACCCGCCGCGGGCCACGAAGGAGCGCACCGTCTCGTAGCCCGTGAGCCGGTGCCGCACGCGCGGTACGACGCCCGCGAGCTCGAACAGGCCGAGCAGGTACTCGCGCGTGTGGGGCAGGTCCAGCAGGACGAGGGGTTCGTCGGCCAGTTCCGCCAGGCTCACGGGCTCGGGTGCGCGTGCGGCCAGGGGGTGGTCGGCGGCCACGAGGACGTGCGGTGCCAGGTGCTCCAGGACCTCCGTGCGCACCCGGGGCCCGATGCCCATGCCGTACATCAGCGCCACCTCGCACGCGCCCGAGGTCAGGGCCTGCAGCACGAACTCCTGGTCGCCCTCCAGCACGGCGAGCTCCACCTGCGGGTGGCGGTGCTCGAACGTCGCCACGACGTCCGGGACCCGCAGCGAGGCGATGGGCTCGTACACCCCCACGACGAGCCGCCCCGCGACGGTCTCCTCGTCGCGCTGCACGACGGTCGGCAGCCGGTCCGCGGCCTCGATGAGCGGGAGGGACTCCCGGAGCAGCCGTGAACCGGCCTCGGTCAGCTCGACGCCGCGCCGCGGGACGCGCCGGAACAGCTGCGTCTCCATCGCCGCTTCCAGTTGCGCGATGGCCGAGGACAGCGCCGACTGGGTGATCCGGAGCTCGGCCGCCGCCGCGGTCATGTTCTGCTCCTGGGCGACCACGGTGAAGTACCGCAGTTGCGTCAGCGTGAAGTTCTTCGGCAGTGCGGTGCGCTCCTCGGCCGGCGTCTCGGGTGCCGTGGATGGTAGCGGACGGCCCCGAGGGCACACTGGCGCTGTGACGAGCACCGACGAGCGGCCCGGGACCTCCCTGACGATCGCCGAGGCCGCGCAGCGCCTCGGCCTGAGCACGCACGCGCTGCGCTACTACGAGACCGAGGGGCTGCTCGTGGGGCCTCCCTCGCGCACCACGACCGGCCGGCGCCGCTACGGCGAGGACGACCTGCGCTGGATCGTCACGGTGCAGCGGCTGCGCGCCACGGGGATGCCGGTGCGGGAGGTCCGCGAGTACGCCGGGCTGGTCCGGGCGGGGGAGGGCACCGAGCGCGAGCGGCTGTCGCTGCTGCGGGCCCACCGCGAGCGGGTGCTGGCGCAGCTGGACGAGGTGACCGGCCACCTCGGCGCGATCACCGCGAAGATCGAGGGGTACGAGCAGAAGGTCGCCGCCTCCGCTTGACTTCGAGCGCGCTCGAAGTCGCAGGCTCCCCGCATGGCACCCGCGAAGGAGTTCCCCACCCGCACGCTCGGCAGCGCCGCGAACGGCACCGAGCTGACCGTCTCCGCCCTGGGCCTGGGCTGCATGGGCATGAGCGCGTTCTACGGCACCCGCGACGAGGCCGAGTCCCTGGCCACGATCGGCGCCGCCCTCGACGCCGGCGTCACCTTCCTCGACACCGCCGACATGTACGGGCCCTTCACCAACGAGCAGCTCGTGGGGCGCGCGATCGCCTCCCGCCGCGACGAGGTCGTCCTGGCCACCAAGTTCGGCAACGAGTTCCTGCCCGACGGGGGCCGCCGCGTCAACGGCCGTCCCGAGTACGTGCGCACCGCCTGCGACGCGAGCCTGCGGCGGCTCGGTGTGGACGTCATCGACCTCTACTACCAGCACCGCGTCGACACCACCGTGCCCGTGGAGGAGACGTGGGGCGCGATGTCCGAGCTGGTGAGCGCGGGCAAGGTGCGCCGCCTCGGCATCAGCGAGGCCGCGCCGGGGACGATCCGCCGCGCCCACGCCGTCCACCCGGTCACCGCCCTGCAGACCGAGTGGTCGCTGTGGACGAGGGACCCGGAGGAGAACGGCGTGCTCGCCACCGTGCGCGAGCTCGGCATCGGTTTCGTCCCGTACTCCCCGCTGGGCCGGGGTTTCCTCTCCGGCGCGATCCGCAGCGTCGACGACCTGGCGCCGGACGACTTCCGCCGCAGCAACCCGCGCTTCCAGGGGGAGAACTTCCAGCGGAACCTCGCGCTGGTGGACGAGGTCCGCGCCCTGGCGGACGCGAAGGGCGTTCCCGCCGGGCAGGTCGCGCTGGCCTGGCTGCTGGCGCAGGGCCCCGACGTCGTGCCGATCCCGGGCACCAAGCGGCGCGGCTACCTGGCGGAGAACGTCGCCGCCGTCCACGTCGAGCTGAGCGCCGACGAGCTCGCCCGCCTGGACGCCGTGCTGCCGGCCGGCGCCACCGCCGGCGACCGCTACCCCGACATGAGCACCGTCCACCGCTGACCCGCCCCTCTCGACCCCCGGTGATCAAGGAAGTCGCAACTTCCTTGATCANCCGGGGGGAGGGGGCAGGGCGAGGTGGGGGGTCAGACGTCGAAGGGGACGCCGTGCTCCACGGGGCGCAGCTCCAGGCCGCCGAGGTTCCTCGCCTGCCCCGCGTACAGCCCCAGCCCGACCTCCGACAGCAGGGCGTCGTGGATGGCGAAACCGCTCCCGGGGCGCACGGCCCGCACGAAGTCGATCATCTCCTTGCTCGCCGCCCACGGCGCGCTCAGGGGCAGCGCCAGGACGTCCACGCCCTCCGGCGCCACGGCGTAGGAGTCGCCGGGGTGGAACACGGTGGGCTCGCCCTCGGCGCGCAGCAGCAGCCCCACGTTGCCGACCTGCGGCACGTCGGCGTGGATGAGGGCGTGCTCGCCTCCGACCGCCTCGATGCTCAGGTCGCCCACGGTGAGCGTGGACCCGGCGCGCAGCGCCGAGGCCTCGATGCCCGCCTCGCGCAGCGACGCCGCCGTCTCCGGCTCCGCGTGGAGGACGGCCCGGTCGTCGGACTCCAGCAGTTGCGGCAGCTTCTCGACGTCCACGTGGTCGGGGTGCTGGTGGGTGACGACGACCGCGTCGAGGTCGGTCAGCTCCTCCCAGCCGCGGCTGAAGACGCCGGGGTCCAGCAGGACGCGGGCGCGGGCGGTCTCGACGAGCAGGCAGCTGTGGCCGTAGCGGGTGATGCGCATGACGCCATCGTGGCCCCGCCGGCTCCGGTCGCGCACGCCCTGCGCGTCGCCGCGTCAGCGGGGCGGGGCCGCCCCCTCGCTGAGGCCGTGGGTGAGGTCGATGACCCGGCGGGGCGGCTCGGGGGCGTCGAGGAAGAGGGTCACCGGCTCCCCCGACGGGGAGGTGCGGTGGTAGGTCCGCACCCCCGCCGCCACGGCCAGCACGCCGGCGGCCGCGCACACGGCGGCGGTCGGCAGGCCGGTCGCGGTGGCCACCCGTTCGGCCGGCAGGGCCCCGCGGTGGGTGCGGTACCAGGCGCGCAGGTGGTCCAGGACAGTGCGTTCTTCAGCGCTGAGGGCGGGCACGGGCACCTCCGACGTGGACGTGGACGTCTTCCGGAAAAGTACCCCACCGCGGGCCGCGGTCGTCACCGACCGGGTGGGTGGGCACCCGTGCGGTCCTCACGGCGTCTCGATCGCCAGTTCCGCCCACACCGTCTTGCCCTCGCCCTCCAGGGACACGCCCCAGTCGTCGGCGACGGCCTCGACGATGCCCAGGCCGCGCCCGCCCAGGGCGTCGGGGTCGGCGTGCCGCTCGCGCGGGTGGCGCGTGGATCGGTCCTGCACGCTGATGGTCAGCCGCCGGGCGGCGCGGTCGTAGCGCAGCAGGACGCCCGTGGCGGAGTCGGTGTGCACCAGGGCGTTGGTGACGAGCTCGCTGAGCACGAGCTCCGCCTCGTCGAGCAGCTCGGCCGCGTCCCACGCGTCCAGCGCGGTGCGCAGGAAGGCGCGCGACTGCGCCACCGCGCGCACGTCGGCGGGCAGCGGCAGCGCCGCCTCCTCCAGCTGGGCGCTGGGACCGGCGTACTCCAGCACGAGCATGGCGGCGTCGTCGTCGAGGCGGTGCGGGATGCTCGCCATGATCCGGCTCGCCAGCTCCTCGCAGGAGGCGCCGGCGTGGGCGGCGACGGTGCGGCGCAGCGACTCCAGGCCCTGGTCGAGCTGCTCGGCGCGCGACTCCACCACCCCGTCGGTGTAGAGGACGACGCGGCTGCGCCGGCGCAGCCGGTGGGTGGCGGTGGGGTAGGCCGCCTCCGGGTCCACGCCCAGCGGTGGGCCGGGTTCGACGTCCAGCTCGCGCAGGCCCGCGCCGTCGACGACGAGGGGGGCGGGGTGCCCGGCGGTGGCGACCGTGACGGTGCCGGAACCTTGGTCGAGGCGGACCAGGCAGCAGGTGGCGAACAGCTCCTCGGCCATCTCCGCGAGCAGCCGGTTGGTGCGCTCCAGCGCCGCGCCGGGTCCGTGCCCCTCGGTGACGTAGGCGCGCACGGCGGTGCGCAGCTGCCCCATGAGCCCGGCGGCGGTGGTGTTGTGGCCCTGCACGTCGCCGATGACGAACACGACGTCGTCGTCGAGGGCGACGGCGTCGTACCAGTCGCCGCCGACCTCGGCGCCCACGACGGCCGGCTGGTACCGCACTGCCACGGCGACCCGCTCCAGCACGGGCAGCCGCTGCGGCAGCAGCCCGCGCTGCAGGGTGCGGGCCAGTTCGGTGAGGGCGCTCACCGAGACGGCGAGGTTCTCCCGGGCGGCGCGCTCGGCGTCGAGCAGCTGCGCGCGTTCGAGGGCGAGGGCGACCTGGGCGGCGACGCTGGTGAACAGCGACACCTCCACGTCGGTGGGCTCGGCGTCGTCCCGCTCGACGACCAGCACCCCGAGGGAGCGGCCGTTGCGTTCGACGAGGGGCACGGCGAGCGTGGACACGGCCGTCCAGGGCAGCTGCTCGGGCGGGCCGGCGGGCCGGCGGGCACCGGCCCCGGTGAGCACGACGGGGGTGCCGGTGCGGATCGCGTCGGCCAGGGGGTCGTCGGCGCCGAGGGCGACGGTGCGCAGCGCCGTGAGCTCGGGCGGCAGCGGCGGGTGGCCGTTGCCGGTGAGGATCCCGCGCACCGGGTCGACGAGGTACAGGGCGGCGGCTGCGCAGTCGGTGGCCTCGACGACGGCGCGCGGCACCGAGGCGGTGATGTCGGCGGTGGTGGCGCTGGTGGACAGCAGCGCGGTGATGGACTGCAGCAGCTCGGTGCGCGCGGCGGCGGCCGCGGCGGCGGCCTCGCGGTCCTCGGCGAGCTCGCGGGCGGTGCGCTGCTCACCGACCAGCAGGGCGTTCTCGATGGCGATGCCCGCCCCTCGGGCGGCGGCGGTGGCGGCGGCCTCGGCGTCCTCGTCGAAGCGGCCGGGTTCGCGGTGGCCGAAGAGGAGGGCGCCGAGGACGCGACCGTCGGTGGAGGTGACGGGGACGGCGAGGTAGCTGCGCATCGGCGGGTGGTCGGCGGGCATCCCGCGGCGGCCGCCGCGCCCGAACCGCGGGTCGGTGAGCACGTCGTCGATGCGGACGACGGCGGCGCCGGTGAAGGTGGGGGCGAACAGGGGGGTGTTGCGCACCGGCTCGGCGGTGGGGAAGTCCTCGGCCGCGGCTCCGGCGAGCGTCAGCAGGTCGAGCCGGTCGCCGTGCTCGTCGCGGTCGTGGTAGAAGAACGCGCCGTACTCGGCGCCGGTGACGTCCGTGGCGGCGACGGTGGCGGCGTGCAGGATGGCGCGCAGGTCCTGGCCGTGGCGCAGGGACAGCGTCGTGACCTCGAGGAGCGTCTGGTGCTCTCGCCTGCGACTGATCACACGCAGAGCTTACTTCCCGCCACTCTCCGTATCGGACGCGGCGAGTCCTCGCGGGGGTGCCGTGGACGAGCGCACCACCAGGGTCGTCGCCAGCTCCACCCTCGGGTGCGGGACCTCGCGCCCGTCGGCCAGGTCCAGCAGCGTGCGGGCGGCTGCCGCGCCCATCTCCGCGAGCGGCTGGCGAACCGTCGTCAGCGGCGGCGAGGCCCACGTGGCCAGGTCCAGGTCGTCGAAGCCCACCACGCTGAGGTCCTCCGGCACCCGCAGACCGCGCCGGCGCACGGCCTCGTACACGCCCAGCGCCATCTGGTCGCTGGCGGCGAAGACCGCGGTGGGCGGCTCGGGCAGGTCCAGCAGCGCCTGCGCCTCGCGCAACCCGGAGCCCTGCCGGAAGTCGCCCTCGCGCACCAGCTCGTCCTGCAGGACCAGGCCGGCGGCCTCCACGCCGGCGCGGTGCCCGTCCAGGCGCGCCCGGCTGCACAGCAGGTGGGCCGGCCCGCCCACGTGGGCGATGCGCCGGTGCCCCAGCCGCACGAGGTGCTCGGCGGCGGCCACGCCACCGGCCCAGTTCGTCGCCCCCACCGACGGCACGCCCACGGGGGGCAGGCCGGCCGGGTCGACCACCACCAGCGGCACCGAGCTCTCGCGCAGCACCGGGCCGAGGTCCTGCTGCAGGTCGGACGTCACCAGCAGCACGCCGTCGCTCGCGCGACGGTGCAGGTTCTGCAGCCACGCCTCCGCCGACGCGCTGCGCCCGTGCACCGCCGAGACGACCGTGCCGGCGCCGGCGGCGTGGGCGACCTCCTCCACCCCGCGGATGATCTCCACCGCCCAGGGGGAGTCCAGGTCGTCGAACACCAGGTCCAGCAGGAAGGCCCGCGAGGGCCGCGGGCCGCGCTGCACCCGGTAGCCGTGGTGGCGCAGCAGCGCCTCCACCTTCTCCCGCGTCGCCGCGGACACGTCGTCGCGCCCGTTGACGACGCGGGAGACGGTGGGCACCGACACCCCGGCCTCGCGGGCGATGTCGGTGATCGTCACCTGTCGGCTGCTGGTGTCGGGCACGCCCCGAACGGTAGCCGTCACCGGCACCGCCCGGGGCGTGCCCGCGCTCGGTGCGGGGACCTCAGCGCTTGCCGCGCACGGAGCGCAGGGTGTCCTGCAACGCGTAGTACGCGGGCTTGCGCTCGTAGTCCTCCGTCATGACGGTGGCCGAGCCCTCCGAGGGGAAGAACACCGGCACCCAGGAGTACTCGTCGGTGAAGCCCCAGATCGTGAAGGAGTTGCAGGTGTCCACGCCCAGGCAGGCCTCGAGGGCCCGGCGGTAGTAGTCGGCCTGCTGCGCCTGCTGGGCGGCGGTCGGCTCGCCGCCCTCGGGCAGGTCGATGCGCACGTCGAGCTCGGTGATGGCCGTCTCCAGGCCGAGGTCCGCGAAGCGCTGCAGGTTCGCCTCCAGGTCCCCGGGGAACCCGTAGCGCGTGCTCAGGTGGCTCTGGGGAGCGAACCCGTGGACCGGCACGCCGTCGGCCGTGAGCTCCTGGATGAGCTCGTAGTAGGCGTCGCTCTTGGCGTTGAAGCTCTCCACGCCGTAGTCGTTGAAGAACAGCTTCGCCCGCGGGTCGGCCTCGTGGGCCCAGCGGAAGGCGTCGGCGACGATCTCCGGGCCCAGCTCCCGGATCCAGATGTTCTCCTCGCGGTACTCGCCGTTCTCGTCGAAGATCTCGTTGGCGACGTCCCACTGCTGGATGCGGCCCGCGTAGCGTCCGACGACCTTCGTGATGTGCTCGTGGAGGATCTCGCGCAGTTCCTCGTCCGAGAAGTCGCCCTCCTCCAGCCAGGCGGGGTTCTGGCTGTGCCACAGCAGGGTGTGACCGCGCACGACCTGGCGGTTCTCCTGCGCGTAGCGCACGATCGCGTCGGCCGGGTAGAAGTTGTAGAAGTCGCGGGTGGGGTGGATGTACTCCCACTTCATCTGGTTCTCGGCCGACAGGGAGTTGAACTGGCGGGCCATGACGTCGCGGTACTCGACGTCGTAGGCGAACGGGTCGGCGTAGGGCTGCTCGGCGTGGTGACCGCCGCCGGCGACCGCGGTGCCGATGGAGAACCCCTTCGGGGCGACCCCGCGCAGGGTGTCGCGGTCGTGGTGGTTCCTGCCCTCGGCGCGCTGGGTGCTCCTCTCCTCCGCGGCCGGCGCCGGTGCGGCGGTCGCCGGCGCGGCGAGCGCGGCCACGGCCAGGGGGGCGGCCACGAGGGCGGTGGTGATCCGGGAGGCCCGGAAGGCGGTGCGGGGGGTGCGTGCTCGGCGCATGCGTTGCTCCTCGGCTTCATCGCCAGGTTTCCGGAAGCGTTTCCGGAAGCGGGTGCCCCGGACTCTAGGGAGGCGCACAGCGAGCGTCAACCCGTCGCCGCAGCGTCACGACCCCTCGCCGGCACCGCCCACCCCGCCCGCCCGCGGTGATCTCGCGAGTGTGAGCGCTCGTCCGTGCAAGATCACCGTGGAGCTCCCGGCAGGGAGTTCCCGGCGGGCCTACCGGGTCGCGCGGCGCACGAGCTCCAGCTCGTCCAGCACCGCACCTGCCGGCAGCACGACCCGCAGGTCGGCGCGCTCCGCGGCGGGCAGCCGCAGCGGGACCTCCACCTCGCCCCAGGAACCCGCCGGCAGCGCGGCGCGCCCCGCCGGCAGCCACGCGCCCGACGTCCCGCGCACCTGCACCGCCACCTCGTCACCGGTGCGCTCGCCGCGCGCGCAGCAGCGCAGCGCCGCCACCCCCGCCGCCGCGCAGCCGGTGAACTCCAGCCGCGCCCCCCAGCCGGGGACCGCGGCCCGCACCGCCGTGCCTCCCGGGCCGCCCGAGCCGTCGCGAGGCACCAGCTCCACGCCCTCCGCGGCGTCGAACGCGGCGGCGCGCACCGGTTCCCGCGGCGGCAGCGGATCGCCCTCGACGGTCAGCGCCAGTTCCGCGCGCACGTCCTCCGCGGACGACCCCACCAGCAGGTGGTACGCGCCCGGCAGCACCCGGGTCTCCTCGCGCGCCACGTCCCGCACCGCCAGCCGGTCCACCGGCACGGTCAGCACGGCGGTGGCGCGCGAACGCGGCTCCACCCGCACCCGGCGGTGCGCGAGGAGTCGGCGGCGCGGGAACGGCACCGCCAGCCCCTGCGCGGTCGCGTACACCTGCACCAGTTCCACGACCGCCCGCTCGCCGCCGTTGACGAGCTCGACGCTCACCTCGACCTCCTCGCCCGCCCGGGCGGCCGACCGGTCGGCGCGGACGTCGCGGTGCTCCACCGAGCCGTACCCGAGGCCGTGACCCAGCGGGAACAGCACCCCGCGCTCACCCCACGCGTACCCCGCGCCGCGGGTCACGTCGTCGTGGTCGACCGGGTCCGGCAGGACGGCGTCCTCGCGGAACCACGTCTGCGGCAACCGCCCGGACGGTTCGACGTCGCCGAGCAGCACGTCGGCCAGCCCGTTCCCCAGTTCCTGCCCGGCGTGGCTCGACCAGGCGACGGCACCGACCTCGTCGAGCAACCCGCCCAGCGCGTACGGGTAGGACGAGAGGAGCACGAGCACGCACCCCGGCGCCTCCTCGCGCACCGCCCGCACCAGTTCCGCGCTCGCGTGCGGCAGGGCCAGGCTCGCGCGGTCCTGCGTCTCGCGGCCCCCGACGTGCGGGTCGTTGCCCACCACGACGACGACGTGGTCGGCGCGCCCGGCGGCCTCGGCGGCCGCCGCGGCGCCGCTGCGGTGGGTGCGGACGACGAACCGCGCGGCCGCCGAGCGGTCCACGGCCTCCGCGGACAGCGCCCCCGTGGTGGGGTCCACGACGACCCAGCGTCCCGTGCCCTCGTGCCGCAGCGCGCACGTGCCGCCGCCCACCTCGAGGCGGAACGTCTCCTGCACCACCCAGCCGCCCACCCGCTCGGCCCCGGCGGCCAGGACGCCGTCGGCGTTCGTGACCAGCCGGCCGGACGCGGCGTGCCGCAGCGTCACCACCCCGTCGGCCCACTCGGTGACGTCGAACCGGGCCTCGTCCCCCGCCCGGCCCGCGGTGGCCAGCAGGGCGCCGTCCGCGGCGGCCTCGACGAACCGGTCCGAGGCGGTGTGCCGCAGGCTGACCCGGTCGCTGCCGTCGGCCACCTCCACCGCGCCCTCGCCGAACCGTTCGCGCAGCGCCGCGGCCAGGCCGGTCGCGGCGGTCGGCGTGCCGCTGTACCAGTCGGTGAGCACGACCTCCGCCAGCGGGCCGACGACCGCCACCGTCCCGGTCGCCGGCAGCGGCAGCACCCGGTCGCGGTCGCGCAGCAGCACCACGCCCGCCGCGGCTGCCTCGCGGGCCAGCGCCACGTGCTCGGCGCGCCCGACGTCCTGCGGGCGCACGTCGGCGTAGGGCCGTTCCTCGCCGGGGACGTCGTCGTCGAACTCGCCGGTGCGCGCGCGCAGCGTCAGCAGCCGGCGCACGGCCACGTCCACGTCGGCCTGCGCCAGCTGCCCGCGCTCCAGCGCGGTGCGCAGCGCCCCCAGCGTGGGCCCGGGGTCTTCGCCGTCGTCGGTGAAGGAGTCCACGCCCGCGCGCACCGCGGCGGCGTCGGCGGTCGCGAGGTCGCCCGCCCAGCGCTCCAGCCGGACGAGGTTGCCGGGTGCGCCGGCGTCGGTGACGACGGCGAGGTCGTCGGGGTGCGCGGTCCAGGTCCGCAGGTGCTCGCGCACCAGCGGGCTGACGTGCGCGGGCACGCCGCCGACGAGGTTGTAGGCGAGCATCGCCGCGCCCACCACGCCGGCCTCGACGGGCCCGCGGAACGCCGGCAGCTCCAGCTCGTGCAGGACCCGCTCGCGCACCTGCACCGAGGCGGTCGCCCGCCACGGCTCGCCGTCGTAGGCGAGGAAGTGCTTCAGGGTGGGGACGGTCTGCCACACCCGTGGGTGCTCGCCGCGCAGGCCGGCGGCGTAGGCGGTCGCCAGTTCCGCCGTCAGGTGCGGGTCCTCGCTGAAACCCTCCTCGTTGCGGCCCCACAGGGGGTTGCGCAGCGGGTTCACCACCGGCGCCCAGACGTTCAGGCTCACGTCGGGGTCGGTGAGCTTCTTCGCCCGCACCTCGCGCCCCACGGCCCGCCCGACGCGGCGCAGCAGGTCCGCGTCCCAGGTGGCCGCCAGCCCCACCGTCTGCGGGAACACCGTCGCCGGGCCCAGCCAGGCCACGCCGTGGGCGGCCTCGGTCCCGGTGCGGAAGGCGGCGAGCCCCAGGCGCGGGACCGCCGGGGCGTGCTGGTGCAGCATCGCCAGGCGCTCTCCGGGGTCGAGGCGGTCGAGCAGGTCGTCCACGCGCTCGCGCAGGGGCAGGCGGGTGTCGCGGAACGGCAGGGTCATCGTCGGTCCCTTCGCGTCGAAGCGCTTGCACCGTAGCGGTCCGGAGAATCGGGCGGCCAGTGCCCGGGCAACAGCCAGGAGACGAATCATCCGCTTCCCTTGTCATCGACGGGGGGCGGTCGTACGGTGGCATCGATCGAAGCGCTTCGACCGGCAACGAAGCCCCGTCGCGAGGTGGCGACCCAGAGCTCGCGCTGATCGACGTCCGACATGAAGGAGTGTGGACAACGATGGACCAGCACACCCGCCCCGCGGCGGAGCACACCGCAACCCCCGCCGGCCCCGCGCGGCGCTCCGTGCTCGGCACGGTCGCCGCCGGAGCGGCGCTCGCCGCGCTGCCGGGAGGCCTGGCGGCGTGCAGCTCGAGCGAGGGGGCCGGCGCCCCGCCGCTGGAGGGGCCGCTGTCCGAGGCGGACCTGGCCGCCGTCCTGCCGGCGTACCAGCCGCTGACGCTGGTCGAGCCGGACATCCCCGGCGTCGACGGCTCCACCCCCGGGTACACCACCATGCCCGCCACCCTGGTCAAGGCCGTCGAGGGCGTGCCCGGCTCCGGTGGCACCTACACCGCGATGACCCCCGCCTGGTGGACCTCCCCGCCCGGGCTCGACAGCAACGCCTACTACCAGGCGGTCAACGAGGCGCTCGGCGCCACCGTGGAGTTCCAGGTCACCGACGGCGTCACCTACGGCGACAAGCTGCAGGCCGTCCTCGCCTCGCCCGACGACGTGCCCGACTGGGTCGTCATCCCCACCTGGAACGTGCCCCCGCGCTTCGACCAGGGCGTGACCGCGCTGTTCGCCGACCTCACCGACCACCTGGCCGGCGACAAGGTCCTGAAGTACCCGAACCTGGCGAACATGCCCACCGACGCCTGGAAGTACTGCGTCTTCAACGGCCGCCTCTACGGCCTGCCCTACCCCGGCGAGCTCATCGGCAACGCGATCTTCTACCGGCGCGACATCTTCGGGCAGCTCGGCCTGGCCGCTCCCACCAGCCCCGAGGAGATCATCGCCGTCGCCAAGGACGCCACCTCCGAGTCCGCGCGCCGCTGGGGGTCCGAGGACCTGTGGGACGGTGCGCAGATGCTGTTCGGCGCCGGTGCGGACTGGCACCTGCAGGACGGGAAGCTGCTCAGCCGGTTCGAGACGGAGGCGTACCGCAACGCCCTGGAGTGGAACCGTGAGCTGTTCGCCTCCGGCGCCGTGCACCCGGACGCCGTCGCCGGCAACTTCCAGCAGGGCAAGGACCGCTTCGAGGCCGGGCAGACCCTCATCACCTACGACGGCCTCGGCGGCTGGCACGAGGCGCTGGCGCGGGTGCTGCCCTCCAACCCCACCTTTGAGCAGCACCCGCTGGACTGGTTCGGCCCTGACGGCGGCGAGCCGATCCTGTTCAAGGGGCAGCCGGTCAGCATCTTCAGCTTCATCAAGAAGACCGACGACACCGCCGCGATCGAGGAGATGCTCTCCCTCGCGAACTTCATCGCCTCCCCCTTCGGGTCCGAGGAGTTCGAGCTCGTCAACTACGGCGTCGAGGGCGTCACCTTCGAACGCGACGCGGCCGGTGCGCCGACCCTGAACGACCGCGGTCTCAACGAGGTCACCAGCACCTACGGCTTCCTCGTCAACGCGCCCATCGTCAACGCCAAGGTCCAGTTCCCCCAGTACGTGCGCGACTTCTGCGAGTGGATGGCCCGCCAGGCCCCGCACGTCACCGAGCCGGTGTTCTACGGCCAGCAGATCCAGGACCCCAGCCAGTACAGCTCCCTGGGCAAGCCGTTCGACGACCTCGCCAAGGACATCGCCCGCGGCCGCAAGGACCTCAGCGCCCTCGACGATGCCATCACCACGTGGCGCAACAGCGGCGGCGACGAGCTGCGCGCCTACCGGGAGAAGTTCCTCACCGGCGACGAGGCGATCTGACCGTGGCGTCGGGAACCCGTCTGGAACCGCCGCGCGAGAAGCGCGGCGGGGCCCGGCCCGGTGCGCAGCAGGCGGCGGGGAACGCTCGACCGGCGAGGAACAGGATGGGGCACCTCGCCCGCCTGCGCCGGGACCGCAGCCTGCTCCTCATGTGCCTGCCGATGCTGGCGCTGCTGGTCGTCTTCGCCTACATCCCGATCGCCGGCAACGTCGTGGCGTGGCAGAACTACTCGCCGTTCGTCGGGATCCGCAACAGCCCGTTCGTCGGCTGGTCGAACTTCGAGCGCGTGTTCGCCGACCCGTCGTTCTGGGACGCGGTGCGCAACACGCTCACGATCACCGCGTTCCAGCTGGTGTTCTTCTTCCCCGTCCCCATCGCTCTTGCGCTGCTGCTCAACAGCGTGCTCAACACGCGGGTCCGGGTGGCGGTGCAGTCGATCGTGTACCTGCCGCACTTCTTCTCCTGGGTCCTGGTCGTCTCGATCTTCCAGCAGATCCTCGGCGGCGCCGGGCTGCTGAACCGGTTGCTGGCCGCTGCCGGGTTCGACGGCGTCGACGTCATCACCGACCCGGACGCGTTCCTGTTCCTCATCACGTCCCAGGCGATCTGGAAGGACGCCGGGTGGGGCATCATCGTGTTCCTCGCGGCGCTGGCCGCGGTGAACCCCTCGCTGTACGAGGCGGCCGCGGTGGACGGTGCCAACCGCTGGCGCCGCATGTGGCACATCACCCTGCCGGCCCTGAAACCCGTCATCATCCTGCTGCTCATCCTGCGCCTCGGCGACTCCCTCACCGTCGGCTTCGAGCAGCTCATCCTGCAGCGCGACGCCGTCGGTGCGGGTGTCGCGGAGGTCCTGGACACGTTCGTCTACTACCGCGGCGTGCGCAACGGCGACTGGAGCTACGCCGCGGCCGCGGGTCTCGTCAAGGGCCTGGTGAGCATGCTGCTCGTCCTGGCCGCCAACAAGGTCGCGCACGTGTTCGGTGAGCAGGGGGTGTACTCGAGGCGATGAGTGCGACGAGGCAGATCGACCGCGGCGGCCCCGACCGCCCGGTGAGCACCGACGTCAACGGTGCGGGCCCCGTGCCCGCCGACCAGGTGCAGCGCAGCCGCTCCTCCCGCCCGGTGTGGGACGAGGAACCCACCCCCGTCGGCAAGGGGCTGAAGGGCCTGGCCCTGGTCATCATCTGCGCGGCGGTCGTCGTGCCGCTCTACACGATCGTGCTGACCAGCTTCTCCACCCAGGCATCCATCACCCGGGCCGGTGGCCTGGTGCTGGTGCCCGGTGAGCTGACCCTGGACGCCTACCGGCAGGTCCTCAGCGGGGGAGTGGTCACCCGTGCGGTCCTGGTCAGCGTGGGCATCACCACCGTCGGCACCGCGGTGAGCATGGTCGTCTCGGTCCTGGGGGCGTACGGGCTCTCGCGCACCGGCTCCTACGGGCACCGGGTGATCCTCTTCGCCCTGCTGATCACCATGTTCTTCGGGGCCGGGATGATCCCCACCTACCTGCTGGTCAGCAGCCTGGGCCTCATCGACAGCTACTGGTCGCTGATCCTGCCCACGGCCGTCTCCGCGTTCAACATCCTCATCCTGCGCGGGTTCTTCATGGGCATCGACGGCTCGCTCATCGACTCCGCGCGCATCGACGGCGCCGGCGACTGGCGGATCCTCGCCCAGATCGTGCTGCCGATGTCCAAGGCCGTCACAGCGGTCATCGCGCTGTTCTACGCCGTCGGGTACTGGAACGCGTTCTTCCAGGCCACGCTGTACATCAACGACTCCACCAAGCAGCCCCTGCAGGTGGTGCTGCGCTCGTTCGTCCTGCAGGGCGTCGACGTGCCCGGCAGCGTGGACGTCGGGTCCGGGCAGGTGGCGAGCCTGGCGGTGCAGATGGCCGTCGTCGTCATCGCGATCGTGCCGGTCCTCATGGTCTACCCGTGGGTGCAGCGGCACTTCGCCTCCGGCGTCATGATCGGTGCCGTCAAGGGCTGAGACCCCGCCTCCCCCTCCGG
>NZ_JALBVB010000032.1:23356-84481 GCF_022669155.1 Kineococcus sp. TRM81007
GGGGCGCCGCCGTGCTCCCGCGGTCCTCCAGGCACGCCGCCAGCAGCCGCGTCTCCGCGGTGCGCTCACCGGCGATGCGGGCCACCAGCATGTCCACCGCGATCCGGCCCACGTCCAGCGCCGGGATGTCCAGCGACGTCAGGGGCTGGGGCAGGTTCGCACCCGCGCTGGCCGCGATCGTCACCACCGACACGTCCCGCGGCACCTGCAGGCCCTCCTCGGCGAGGACCGCCAGCAGCGACGGCAGCGCCGCCTCGTTGTGCACCACGAGCGCGCTCACCCCCGGCAGCTCCTCCCGCACCGCCGCCAGGCTGCTGCGCACGCCCTCGGCCCCCGGCTCGCACGGCTGGTACGCGCCCTCGGCGCCGGCCGCCCGCACCGCCTCGCGGAACCCGTCGCGCACCCGCTCGGCGTACCCGGCGTGCCGGGTCAGCGAGCGCGGCGGCGAGGCCAGCACCGCGATGCGCCGGTGCCCCAGGCCCGTCAGGTGCGCCACCGCGGTGCGCGCCGCACCGGCGAAGTCGAAGTCGACGCAGCTGAGGCCCTTGGGGTCGTTCGGCACGCCGATGAGCACCGTGGGGCGCTCCAGGGCGGCCAGCACGTCCACGCGCGGGTCCTCCGCCTCGATGTCCATCACGAGCAGGCCGTCGACGAGGGAGCCGTTGCTGACGCGGCGCAGGCCGGCGTCCTCCTCCTTCGTCAGCAGCAGCACGTCCAGGTCGTGGCCGCGGGCCGTGGTGGTCACCGACCGCACGAACTGCATGATCACGGTGACGTTGACGTCCTCGCGCAGCGGCGCGACCAGGCCGATGATGTCGGTGCGGTTGGAGGCCAGGGCGCGCGCGCCGGCGTGCGGTCGGTAGCCCAGGTCGCGGATGGCGCGCTCCACGCGCGCGCGGGTGGGCGCGGAGATCGTGCGCTTGCCGCTGAGCACGTACGACACCGTGCTCGCGGAGACCCCCGCGGCCGCGGCGACGTCCATGATGGTGGTCACGGCAGCTCCTCGGTCCTCCCGCGCCCCGCGCGGGTGAGCGCACCGTACCGCCGTCGCGGCCCGCGCGGGCCGCCCCGCGGGGCCGTCCGGGTGCTCCGCCGGCGCGACCGGGCCGTCCCCCTGCGCCAGGCTGGGCCCGTGCACCCCCGGACCCGCCGCCGCGCTCCCGGCCCCGGGCGGGGGCGCGCGTGAACCGCCTCCTGCTGCCGGCCGTGGTCGCCGTCACCGGTGGCGTGCTGCTGGCGTCGGCGCTGTTCGTGCCGTACGTGGCGGTGCAGTTCCGCCGCCGCGGCACCGTCGGGCTGGTGCCGTCCGTGCTGGCCCTCGCCGTCCTCGTGCACGCCCTGGCGGTCGTCGCGTACACGCTGCTGCCGCTGCCGGCGAGCACCGCTCAGCTGTGCGCGGACGGCGGTGAGCAGCCGCAGCTGGTGCCGGGCCGGTTCCTCGCCGACGCCGCCCGCCTGGGGCTGCGCACCCCCGCCGACGTGGTCGCCAACGCCGCCCTGCAGCAGTTCGCCTTCAACGTGGCGCTCTTCGCGCCGCTGGGGGCGTTCGTGCGCCACCTGACCCGGCGCGGTGTGGCCGGCGCGGTCCTGACGGGCCTGGGCGTGTCGGCGCTCGTGGAGCTCACCCAGCTCACCGGTGTGTGGTCCCTGTACCCGTGCGCCTACCGCATCCTCGACGTGGACGACCTGCTCGCCAACACCGCCGGCGCGCTGCTGGGGGCGCTCCTGGCCCCGCTCCTGCGGCGGCTGCCCGGGCAGGAGGCCCGGCCGGCGGGGGTGGCGCGGCCCGTGACGGTCTGGCGCCGGCTGCTGGGCATGGTCAGCGACGTGGTGCTGCTCACCGGGGCCGGGGCGGCCGCCGCGTTCACCTGGCGGGCGCTGGTGCTGGGCGCCGGGCTGCGCGTGCCGCCGGCCGCGGACCGCGCGGTGCTGCTGCTGGTGGCGACCCTGCTGCCGGCGGCGCTGCTGCTGGCGCAGGTGCTGACCACCGGGCGCACCCCGGGGGAGGCGGTGGTGCGGTTGCGCCCGCGCGGCCCGCTGCGCCCGTGGCGGGGGGTGCTGCGCTGGCTGGCCGGCGCCGGCGGCTTCCACCTGCTGAACACCTCCGGGCCGGCGGCGGCGTCGACGCTGGCGGCCGCGCTGGCGGTGGCCGCGGCGGTCGCGGTGTGGACCACGCGCGGGCACCGGGGCCTGCCGCACGCGCTCGCCGGCTGGGACGTCGAGGACGACCGCGTCCCGGCGGACGAGGGCCCGCCGCCGCGGCGGTAGCCTGGGGTCAGCCGAGCCCCCCTCGGTCCACCCCCTCGAAGGAGCGCCGCGCATGGGCCGCGTCGTCATCGACGTCATGCCGAAACCCGAGATCCTCGACCCGCAGGGCAAGGCCGTCGTCGGCGCCCTGCCCCGCCTCGGCTTCGACGCCTTCACCGGCGTCCGCCAGGGCAAGCGGTTCGAGCTGGAGGTCGACGGGGAGGTCACCCCGGAGGTCCTCGAGCAGGCCCGCGCCGCGGCCGAGAAGCTGCTGGCCAACCCGGTCATCGAGGACGTCGTCTCGGTGCGGGCCGCGGAGGAGGTGACCGCGTGAAGGTCGGCGTCGTCACCTTCCCCGGCTCCCTGGACGACGGCGACGCCCGCCGCGCGGTGCGCCTGGCCGGTGCCGAGCCGGTGACCCTCTGGCACGCCGACGCGGACCTGCGCGGCGTGGACGCGGTCGTGCTGCCCGGCGGCTTCTCCTACGGCGACTACCTGCGCTGCGGAGCCATCGCCAGCTTCGCGCCCGTGATGGGCGAGGTCGTCGCCGGAGCGCGGCGCGGCATGCCCGTGCTCGGCATCTGCAACGGCTTCCAGGTGCTGTGCGAGTCGCACCTGCTGCCCGGTGCCCTGGTGCGCAACGACCACCAGAAGTTCGTGTGCACGGACCAGCGCCTGCGCGTGGAGTCCACCGCGACGGCGTGGACGTCCGCCTTCGAGGCCGGTGCCGAGATCACGGTGCCGCTGAAGAACGGTGAGGGCGGCTTCGTCGCCGACGAGGCGACCCTGGACCGCCTGGAGGGCGAGGGCCGCGTGGTCTTCCGCTACCTGGGCGCCAACCCCAACGGCTCGCTGCGCGGCATCGCCGGCATCGCCAACGAGCGCGGCAACGTGGTGGGCCTCATGCCGCACCCGGAGCACGCGGTGGAGGACGGCTACGGCCCCGGCACCGACGGGCTGGGGCTGTTCACCTCGGTGCTGACCGCGGGCCTCGCGGCGGTGGGCGCGTGAGCGCCCCCGTCGTGCCCAGCGCGCGCGCCCTGGACACCGTCGAGCGCGCCACCGCCACGCCGGAGCACGGGCAGCCGTGGGCGGAGCTGGGCCTGAAGGCCGACGAGTACGCGCGCATCCGCGAGATCCTGGGCCGGCGGCCCACGGGCGCGGAGCTGGCGATGTACTCGGTGATGTGGAGCGAGCACTGCTCCTACAAGTCGTCCAAGGTGCACCTGCGCACCTTCGGCGAGCACCTGACGGACGAGATGAAGACGTCCCTCATGGTGGGCATCGGCGAGAACGCCGGCGTGGTCGACATCGGCGACGGCTGGGCCGTGACGTTCAAGGTGGAGAGCCACAACCACCCCAGCTACGTCGAGCCCTACCAGGGCGCGGCCACCGGCGTGGGCGGCATCATCCGCGACATCATGGCGATGGGTGCGCGCCCGATCGCCGTGATGGACTCGCTGCGCTTCGGGGCGATCGACCACCCGGACACCGCCCGCGTGGTGCCCGGCGTCGTCTCCGGCGTGGGCGGGTACGGCAACTGCATCGGCCTGCCCAACATCGGTGGCGAGGTCGTCTTCGACCCCTCCTACCAGGGCAACCCGCTGGTCAACGCGCTGTGCGTGGGTGCGCTGAAGCACGAGGACCTGCACCTGGCGAACGCGCGCGGCGCCGGCAACCTCGTCGTGCTGTTCGGCGCCCGCACCGGCGGCGACGGCATCGGCGGCGTGTCGGTGCTGGCGTCGGAGACGTTCGAGGCAGGCGGCCCGAGCAAGCGCCCCGCGGTGCAGGTGGGCGACCCGTTCCAGGAGAAGGTGCTCATCGAGTGCTGCCTGGAGCTGTTCCACAGCGGGCTGGTGGAGGGCATCCAGGACCTCGGTGGGGCGGGGCTGTCCTGCGCGACCAGCGAGCTGGCCAGCGCCGGTGACGGCGGCATGCTGATCCACCTGGACCGGGTGCCGCTGCGCGACCCCTCGCTCTCGCCGGAGGAGATCCTCATGAGCGAGTCGCAGGAGCGGATGATGGCGGTGGTCACCCCGGCCAACGTCGAGGCGTTCCTCGCGGTGACCGCGAAGTGGGACGTCGAGGCCGCCGTGCTCGGTGAGGTCACCGACGGCGACCACCTCGTGGTGCAGTGGCACGGCGAGACGGTCGTGGACGTGCCGCCGCGCACCGTGGCCCACGAGGGCCCGGTGTACGAGCGCCCGTACGCGCGCCCGGCCTCGCAGGACGCGCTGCAGGCCGACGCCCCGACGGCGCAGCGCCTGCCGCGCCCGGCGGGCGGGGACGAGCTGCGTGCCGCGCTGCTGCGCCTGGTCGCCTCCCCGAACCTGTGCAGCCGCGCGTGGGTGACCGACCAGTACGACCGCTACGTGCTGGGCAACACGACCCTGGCGATGCCCGACGACGCCGGCGTGGTGCGCGTGGACGAGAGCACCGGGCTGGGCGTGGCGCTGTCCCTGGACGGCAACGGGCGCTACGCGAAGCTCGACCCGCGCGCCGGTGCGCAGCTGTCGCTGGCGGAGGCGTACCGCAACGTCGCCACCACCGGTGCGAAGCCGCTGGCGGTGACGGACTGCCTGAACTTCGGCTCCCCGGAGGACCCGGGCGTCATGTGGCAGTTCGCGGAGGCCGTGCGGGGGCTGGCCGAGGCGTGCGAGGCGCTGGGCGTGCCCGTCACCGGTGGCAACGTGTCGCTGTACAACCAGACCGGCGACGCCGGTCTGGACTCGGCGGTGCTGCCCACCCCGGTGATCGGCGTCCTCGGGGTGCTCGACGACGTCTCGCGCCGCACCCCCTCGGGGTGGCGCGAGGCCGGGCAGAACGTCTACCTGCTGGGCACCACCCGCGACGAGCTGGGCGGCTCGGAGTGGGCGTGGGCCGAGCACGGCCACCTGGGCGGGCTGCCCCCGGCGCTGGACCTGGAGCACGAGAAGCTCCTGGCGGACGTGCTGGTGAACTGCTCGCGCGACGGCCTGGTGGACGCCGCGCACGACCTCTCCGACGGCGGCCTGGCGCAGGCCCTCGTGGAGAGCTGCCTGCGCTTCGGCGTGGGGGCGCGCGTGTGGCTGGACGAGCTGTGCGAGCGTGACGGCGTCGACGCGTTCACCGCGCTGTTCTCGGAGTCGGCGGGCCGCGCGGTCGTCGCGGTGCCCCGCGAGGACGAGGTGCGGTTCACGGACATGTGCACCGCGCGCGGCCTGGCGCACCTGCGCATCGGCGTGACCGACGTCGTCGAGGGCGAGGAGCCGGCCCTGGACGTGCAGGGGCTGTTCTCGCTGCCGCTGGCCGAGCTGCGCGAGGCCCACTCCGCGACCCTGCCGGCGCGCTTCGGCGCCTGACCGCCCCGACCCGGTGCCCCTCCCGCCCACGCGGGAGGGGCACCGGTGCGTCCGCGGGAGCACGGGGCGTCACCGGAGACGAACCCCGGTGATCGTGAGCGCGTCACCGCCGAGTCGGCGCGCGTTCACCTCGCCTCCCTAGCGTCACGGGAAACCACCGATCCGAGAGGTCTCCCGTGTCGCAACCAGTCGTAGCCCGCCCAGAGCTGAGCCGCCGTCACCTGCTGGGCCTCAGCGGAGCCGGCGCCACCGTCCTCGCGCTGGGCGTCGCCGCCCCGGAGACCGCGGCTGCGGCACCGCCGCCGCTGCGGGGGGACCTGTTCGGGCTGGGGGTGGCCAGCGGCGCACCCCGCCCCGACGGCGTGGTCCTGTGGACCCGGCTGGCGCCGGAACCGCTGGCCGAGGACGGCCACGGCGGGATGCCGCTGCGGCCGGTGAGCGTGCGCTGGCAGGTCGCCCTCGACGAGGGTTTCGAGCAGGTCGTGCGCACGGGCCACGCGCTCGCCCAGCCGGAGCTCGCCCACTCGGTCCACCCGCGGGTGGAAGGGCTCGACGCCTCCACCGACTACTTCTACCGCTTCCTGGTGGGCCCGCGGACCAGTCCCGTCGGGCGGTTCCGCACCCTGCCCGCGCCGGGGGCGCCCGTCGGCTCGTTCAGCGTCGGCGTGGTCTCCTGCCAGGCCTGGTACCACGGCCACTTCACGGCCCACAAGCACCTGGCGGCCGAGGAGGACCTGGACCTGGTGGTGTTCGTGGGCGACTACGTCTACGAGTACGGCATCACGGACACCAACCTGTGGCGCCAGGGGGCCGAGGTGGGCGCCGCCCACGCCGTGGAGATCGAGACCCTGGAGCAGTACCGCCTGCGGTACGCGCTGTTCAAGAGCGACCCGCACCTGCAGGCCGTGCACGCCCGCGTCCCGGCCGTCGCGATCTGGGACGACCACGAGGTGCAGAACAACTACGTGGCCGACTCCTCGGCCTACGGCATCCCGGACGAGCTGTTCGCCCACCGGATCGCGGTCGCCTACCGGGCGTTCTACGAGAACATGCCGCTGGACGTGGACTCGCTGCCCACCGGGCCCGAGTCGGACATCACCACCGGTTTCGACGTCGGTTCCCTGGCGCGGTTCTCATTGCTGGACACCCGGCAGTTCCGCGACCCGGTCCCGGACGGGCCCGAGGAGCAGTACGCCGAGTCGCGCACCATGCTCGGCGCGGCCCAGGAGGCGTGGGTCCGGGAACGGCTGACCCGCACCCCGGCGACGTGGAACCTGCTGGCCAGCGGGGTGGTGGTGACCGCGATCAGCGAGGACCGCACCGACATGTGGGACGGTTACCCGGCCGCCCGGCAGCGGCTCCTGGACGCCATGGGCGCCTCCCGCAACCCGGTGGTGCTCACCGGGGACATCCACAAGCACGTCGCCGCGGAGCTCAAGGCCGACTTCTCCGACCCGGACGGGCCCAACGTCGGCGTGGAGCTGGTGTGCACGTCCGTCGCCTCCGACGGGGACGGCGCTGAGACCGACTCCTACACGCCCGACTGGGTCCGCCACGACTACGTCCGCCTCTACGACGGCCGCCGCGGCTACCTCCACGTTCACCTCACCCCGGAGGAGATGGTCTCCAGCTTCTGGATCGTGCCGTGGATCGAGGCCGACGACACCGCCCCGAAGCAGTTGAGCGCGCGGTTCACCACCCCGGCCGGTGACCCCCGTCTGATCCAGGCCTGAAGGAGACCACGATGACCGCACGCCCCCGCACCGTCACCGAGCTGGCCGCCGAGAGCGCCCTCGCCCGCACCGTCCTGAGCTGGCAACCGGCCGGCTGGGAGCCGCTGATCGACCACTACCGCGTCTACGCCACCCGCGGGGAGCGCCGGCGGTGGCGGCCCACCGAGGCGGACCTGCTCGGCAAGACCGTCTACCCCCGCTTCGTCCACGACGGGCACGACCCGGCCGGCGAGGAGTGGACCTACGTGGTCACCGCCGTCTCCGACGCCGGTGCGCGCAGCAGGCCCAGCGCCGCGCTCACGGCCGCGTCGCAGGCCTCGGTCACCGCCACCGGGCTCGAGGTCGCCCGGATCGGGGAGTTCGACGGGAAGAGCCTGGAGTTCCGCTTCGCCCCGGCCGGCTACGCGCAGATCCCCACGACGTACCCCGACGCCCTCGTCGAGTACGTCCAGGGCCGGGACACCCCGGCGGCTGCGTGGCCCTACCTGCTGCCCGGTCCCGGTGACGGCTGGGCCGGGAACAAGGCCTACACCGCCGACTGGCACCTCACCCTCGACGAGGCTCCGTCCGGCGACCACGACCTGGCGCTGTGGCTGATCGACAGCACCCGCCTGGGCGGTCGCCTGGAGGTCGACGTCAACGACACTCGCGTCCAGGACGTCGACGTGGCGGCCGGAGCCACGCGCGGTTCGCGCGACGGTGACGCCACCGTGCCCGGCTCCACCCTGGTCCGTTCCTTCCACGAGTTCGCGGTGCCCGCCGGGGCGCTGCGGGCGGGGGAGAACACCGTCCGGTTCCGTGTGGCGACCGGGGGCTGGGTCGCCTGGGACGCCATCGGGCTGTACGTCCGCCCGTAGCGCGTTCTCCCCGCGCGGGGCCCGCCCACGGCCCGCCACCCCCACCCGGGGTGGCGGGCCGTCGCGTGCCCCGCGGGTCAGCGCAGCCCGGTGCGCCGGCGCTCCTCCTGCGCGGCCAGTCCCGCGTCCAGGCGCTCCTGCTCCCAGCCCTCCACCACGGCCCGCCGCAGCAGGTCCGCCTGCGAGGCCGGCGCCAACCCGCCGATCGGCTGGTCGCGGTCGAGGTTCGTGGGGAACGCGTACGCCTCGGCGGCCACCGCCACCACGTTGCGCAGTTCCCGCTCGGGCGCCCCGGCCGCCCGGCGGGCGCGCAGGGCGCCGAAGACGGCCGAGCTGATCGCGGTGGTGTCCACCGTCTCCATCGCCCGCCCGAACGCCGACGAGACCTGCAGCAGGTTCGCCATCCGGGCGACGTCGGCGGACGCGTTGGAACCGGCGCCGTGGAACAGGGCGGGGTTGAAGAACGCCGCGTCGCCCTTGCGCAGCGGCAGCTGCACGCGGTGGGCGTCGAAGTACTCCGTGAACTCCGGCTGGTGGAAGGCGACGTAGCCGGCGGGGTACTTCTGCGAGTGCGGCAGGTACAGCGTCGGGCCCGTCTCCACGGACATGTCCACGTGCGCCACGGCCCCCTGCAGGGTCAGGGCGGGGGAGAGCGCGTGCACGTGCGCGGGGTACGCCAGCGCCTGCTCGCGGTCCATGAACCCCAGGTGGTAGTCGCGGTGCGCGCGCTGCGCGGTCCCGCCCGGGTTCACGACGTTCACCTGTGAGGTGACCTGGTAGCCGCGCCCCAGCCAGGCCTCGCTCACCAGCGCGAGGACGTCGTTGGCGTAGTAGTCGCAGAACGCCTCCGGGTCGCGCACGGCGAACTTGTCCAGCGCGCCCCACACGCGGTCGTTCGCGCCCGGCGTGGCGAAGTGGTCGCCGCCGGACACGCCCGCGGCCCTCTGCTCGGCGATGAGGGCGCGGAACACCTCGCCGGCGCGGTCGACGACCGCCTCCTCGAACGCGCCCCGGAACACCACGACGCCGGGGCCGTCCGCCAGGGCCCGGGCCAGTTCCGCCTGCACGTCGCGCCGGTCGGCCGGATCGGCGAGGTGGTCGCGCACCCGCTCGCCGTAGACGAGGACGCCCTGCTCGACGGCGTCGGCGAACGGGTGCTCCTCCAGGCGCGTCTCCTGCTCGACGACCGCGCGGAACGCGTCGAGGTCGCAGTCGGCCGGGGTGAACCAGACGGGGGTGCGGGGTGCGGTGGGGACGGTGGTCATCGTCTCGGCCTCTCTGCCGTCACGGGCGGGTCGTGCCACCACGCTAGGGCGGCCCCGCGGGGGAGCGGGGCTTGAAAAGCCCTCAAGGACACCTCAGGCTCGTCCGCCGTGACCCACCCGTTCCGCCTCCGCGAGATCGCCGCCCAGGCCGGGCTGAGCCTGGCCACCGTCGACCGCGTGCTCCACGGGCGGCCCGGGGTGCGCCCGGGCACCGTCGCGGAGGTCCACCGCGCCGTCGCCGAGCTGGAGCGGCAGCGCTCCCAGCTCAGCGCGAGCGGCCGCGCGTTCCGGGTGGACCTGGTGGTGCAGGCCCCTCCGCGCTTCTCGGGGGCGGTGCGCTCGGCGCTGGAGGCGGTGCTGCCGTCGCTGCGACCCGCGCTCGTGCGGGCCCGCTCCCACCTGCACGACGGCGCCTCGGCGGAACCCCTGGCGGCGACGCTGCGCACGCTGGCGCGCCGCGGCTCGGACGGCGTGGTGCTCAAGGCGCCCGCCCGGCCGGAGGTCCTCGACGCCCTCGCCGAGGTGACCGCGGCCGGCGTCCCGGTCGTCACGCTCGTCACCGACCTGCCCTCCCGCGCCCGGACCGCCTACGTGGGCCTGGACAACCGCGCCGCCGGCGCGACGGCCGCGTACCTGCTGGCGCAGTGGCTGGGTGGCACCGGGCGGGAGGACCCCGGCGACGTGCTCGTCGTGCGCGCCGGGGGTTCCTCGCGCGGCGAGGACGAG
This sequence comes from Kineococcus sp. TRM81007, assembly GCF_022669155.1. Taxonomy (GTDB): domain Bacteria; phylum Actinomycetota; class Actinomycetes; order Actinomycetales; family Kineococcaceae; genus Kineococcus. The sequence continues at coordinate 33,526 of NZ_JALBVB010000032.1, forward strand.
CGCGACGAGGGGTTCCGCAGCACCCTGGCGCGCCTGGCGCCGGGCCGCGCGACGGTGGACGTCGTCGACGACGAGGACTCCGCCGCGGCGGTGGCCGCGGGCGTGGTTCGGGTGCTCCGGGAGCGGGCGGGCGTGCGGGCGGTCTACTCGATGTACGCCGGCGCGGGCGGGAGCACCGCCGTCCTGGACGCCTTCGCCGCGGCGGGGCGCGGGTGCGCGGCGTTCGTCGCGCACGACCTGGACGGCGAGAACGCGGAACTCCTGCGCGACCGGCGGATCTCGGTGGTGCTGCACCACGACCTGCGCGCGGACCTGCGTCGCGCCTGCCGGGTGCTGCTGCACGCCCGCGGCGTCCTGCCCGGGCCCGTGCCCGCGCGGCCCTCCCAGGTGCAGGTGGTGACGCCGTTCAACGTCCCACCGGTCTCGCTGCGCGGCTGACCCGTGCAGCGAGGCACAGCCGTCCAGGACGGAGCCGGCGACGCACCGAGGGGAGGGGTCAGGCCGGCGCGGGGCTCGAGCGCACCTCCGCCAGCCGCACCGGCCGGTGCTCGCGCAGCGAGAGCATGCACGCCTCGGCGATCCAGCCGGCCTCCACCGCGTCGGCCACGGTGCACGGCGAGGGCCGGGTGCCGGCGACGACCTCGGTGAACGCGCGCAGCTCGGCGCGGTAGGCGTCGGCGAAGCGGTCCATGAAGAACGTGTGCGGCGCCCCCGCGGGGAACGTCGCCCCGGGTTCCAGCGAGCGCAGCGGCAGGTGGTCCTCCAGGCCGGCGGCGACGCTGTCGGCGGTGCCGTGCAGTTCCAGGCGCACGTCGTAGCCGCGCGCGTTGCACCGGGTGTTGGAGACGAGGGCGATCGCGCCGTCGTCGAGGGTGAGGACGGCGGCGGAGGTGTCCACGTCGCCGTTCTCGGCGAACACGGGGTCGCCGTTCGCGCTGCCGGTGGCGTAGACCTCCACGACCTCCCGGCCGGTGACGAACCGCACGGTGTCGAAGTCGTGGACGCTGCAGTCGCGGAAGATGCCGCCGGAGGTGGCGACGTACGCGGCGGGCGGTGGGGCGGGGTCCATCGTGGTGGAGCGCACCGTGTGCAGCCGGCCCAGCGCCCCGCTCGCCACCGCCTCGCGGGCCGCGGCCACGGCCTCGTCGAAGCGGCGGTTGTACCCGATCTGCACGGGCACGTCGCCGGCCTCCACGCGGCGCAGCACCGCCACCGCGTCGCCGGCCGCGCGGGCGACGGGTTTCTCGCAGAACACGGGGACCCCGGCGTCGAGCGCGGCGAGGACCAGTCCCGGGTGGGCGTCGGTCGCGGCGGCGACGACGAGACCGTCGACGCCGGAGGCCAGCACCTCCGCCACGTCGGCGGCGGTGGTGACGCGGCCGGGGTGGCGCTCGGCGACCGCCCGCGCCGCACCGGGGGCGGCGTCCGCGACGACGAGGTGGTCGACGGCCTCCAGGCCGGTGAGGGTGGTGGCGTGGAACGCGCCGATGCGGCCGAGGCCGACGAGTCCGAGGCGCACGGGTTCCTCCAGGGGCGTGTCGGGTCCGCCCCGGCGGTTCCGGGGCGGCGGGTCAGTCCAGGGCGCCCAGGACGTTCTGGTCCCAGTCGACCACCGAGCCGGTGACGACGCCGGAGCGGTCGGACAGCAGGAACACGACCATCTCGGCGATCTCGCCCGGGTCCGCGAGGCGGCCCATCGGCAGGTCCCGTCCGGCGGCCGCGGCCCAGTCGTCGCCGGCGCCGTGGAACTCCCGCTGGGTCGCGTCCTCGCCCTCGGTGTCGGTCCAGCCGATGTCCAGGCCGTTGACGCGGATGCGGTCGCGGCGGTGCGCGTGCGCGGCGTTGCGGGTCAGCCCGGCCAGCCCGGCCTTCGCGGCGACGTACGGCGCCAGGTACGGCTGCCCGCCGTGCTCGGAGGAGGAGATGACGTTCACGACGCTGCCCGGTGCGCCGCGGGAGACCAGGTGGCGCACCACCTCCTGCATGAGGAAGAACGGGGCGCGCAGGTTCACCGCCACGTGGGCGTCGAACAGCTCGGGCGTCGTGTCGAGCAGCGTGCCGCGCGACGTGAGGCCGGCGGCGTTGACGAGGTGGTCGACGCGGCCGTGGCGCTCCACCGCGGCCGCCACCGAGGCGCGCGCCTGCGCGACGTCGGCGACGTCGGCCCGCACGAACGCGGCGTCCCCGCCGGCGGCGGTCAGCTCGGCGACGAGGGCCTCGCCGGGGCCGGGCCGGCGGCCGGTGACGACCACGGCGGCGCCCTCGCGGACGGCTGCCCGCGCCACGGCGGCACCCACCCCCTGGGTTCCGCCGCTGACGAGCACGACCCTGCCGGGCAGCAGTGCCACGGGACCTCCTGGTGACGCGGGGCGGGAACGTGAGCTGGGTGGGTCAGCGGTCGACGAGGGTGACCTCGAACGCGTAGCGGCTGGCGCGGTAGACGTGCCGGCCCCACTCGACGGCGCGGCCGGAGTCGTCGTGGGTGGCGCGCTCCATGGTCAGCAGCGGGCTGCCCCGGGTCTCGTCGAGCAGGGAGCACTCCTCGGCGGTGGCGCGCCGCGCCCCGATGCGCTGGCGCGCCACGCGCATCCCCACGCCCCGCGAGCGCAGCAGCTGGTACAGGCCGCGCTCGGCGAGGCTGGACGCGGTGAGGTCCGTGAACGGTTCGGGCAGCCAGTTCTCCAGCACGGCCAGCGGTTCGTCGGCGGAGAAGCGCAGTCGCCGCAGGTGCAGGACGGGGCTGCCCTCGGGGACCGTCAGGGACGCGGCCACCTCACCGGGGGCGGGCACGACCTCGTGCACGAGGACCTTCGTGGTGGGTTGCTGGCCCTTGGCGGCGAGGTCGTCGTGCAGGCTCGTCAGCTCCACGGGGCGGGTGACCTGCCCGTGGACGACCTGGGTGCCGACGCCGCGCTTGCGCACCAGCAGGCCCTTGTCGACGAGCTGCTGGATGGCCCGGCGCATCGTGGGGCGGGACAGGCCCAGGCGGTCCGCCAGGTGGATCTCGTTGTCCAGGCGCGAGCCGGGGGGCAGCTTGCCGACCTCGATCGCCTGCTCGATCTGCCGCGCGACCTGGAAGTAGAGGGGGACCGGGCTGGACCGGTCGAGGTCGTCGAAGAGGTCGTCCACCGCGGGGCTCCTGTGCTCAGCGTCGCTGCCCAGCCGCTGTCGGCCGTCGCGCCATGCTAGCCCGGGGTGGGCCTTCACGTCAGCATGTCGATTTGTCTTGACATATGCTTGACAGTGCTCGGGGCGGGGAGCACGCTGGGCTCGTCACCGCGCCGCTGCGGCCCGGGCGACGCAGGCGCCCGGGAGGGACGCACCGCTCCCGGGCGCACCGGAGCGCTCCCTCCCGGGCGTGCTCCGGCACCGCCGGTACGAGGCCCGACGACTTCGAGGAGACTCGCGTGAGCAGCAGTGCCGCGTTCGACGTGGTGACGATCGGCAGGGTCGGCGTCGACCTCTACCCCTTGCAGGACAACGTGGGGCTGGAGGACGTCGAGACCTTCGGCAAGTACCTCGGCGGCAGCGCCACGAACGTGGCGGTCGCCGCTGCCCGCCACGGCCGCTCCTCCGCCGTCATCACCCGCACCGGCGAGGACGCCTTCGGCACCTTCGTGCACAAGGCGCTGGCGGAGTTCGGCGTCTCCGACGCGTTCGTCTCCGGCGTCGAGGGCCTGAACACCCCGCTGGCGTTCTGCGAGATCTACCCGCCGGACCACTTCCCGCTGCTGTTCTACCGCCTGCCCACCGCACCGGACCTCCGGATCCGCGCGGAGGAGCTGGACCTGGAGGCGATCTCCCGCGCCGGCGTGTTCTGGTCCACGGTCACCGGCCTGAGCGAGGAACCCAGTCGCGGCGCGCACCACGCCGCCTGGCAGGCCCGCGCCCGCCGGCCGCTGACCGTCCTGGACCTGGACTACCGGCCCATGTTCTGGGAGGACCCCGCCGAGGCCACCGCCGAGGTGCGCCGCGCCCTGCCGCACGTGACGGTCGCCGTCGGCAACAAGGAGGAGTGCGAGGTCGCCGTCGGCGAGACCGAGCCCCGCCGGGCCGCCGAGGCGCTGCTCGACGCCGGGGTGGAGATCGCGATCGTCAAGCAGGGACCGCGCGGCGTGCTGGGCATGACGCGCGACGAGGTCGTCGAGGTGCCCCCCACCCCGGTCGAGGTGACCAACGGCCTGGGTGCCGGTGACGGGTTCGGCGGCGCGCTGTGCCACGGGCTGCTGGCCGGCTGGGACCTCGAGCGCGTGCTGCGCTTCGCGAACGCGGCCGGCGCGATCGTCGCCACGCGCAGGGAGTGCTCCACCGCCATGCCGACGACCGCCGAGGTCGAGGCCCTGCTCGAGGAGGTCGCCGCCCGTGCCTGAGAACCCCTCCTTCGCGAAGGACTACGCGGAGGTCTCCGACGTCCGCGCGTTCCGTCCCGGGCGCATCGCCGAGCTGGCGCGGGCCCGCCGCCGCCGGGAGCAGGTGCTGCCCGCCGACGGCCGCCTGATGGTCATCGCCGCCGACCACCCGGCGCGCGGCGCGAACGGCGTCGGCGACCGCCCGATGGCGATGGCCAGCCGCACCGAGCTGCTGGACCGGCTGCGGGTGGCGCTGGCCGACCCGGGTGTGGACGGTCTGCTCGCCAGCGCCGACATCATCGAGGACCTCACCCTCGTCGGAGCCCTGGAGGGCAAGGTCGTCCTCGGGTCGATGAACCGGGGGGGCCTGCAGGGGGCCTCCTTCGAGCTCGACGACCGCTTCACCGGGTACGACGCCCGGGCGATCGCCGACGCCAACCTCGACGGCGGGAAGTTCCTCACCCGCATCGCGCTGGACGATCCGGGCACCCTGTCGACCCTCACCGCCTCCGCCGACGCGATCAGCGAGCTCGCCGCCCGCCGGCTCATCGCGATGATCGAGCCGTTCTGGTCGCGGCGCGAGGGCGGGAAGGTCACGCACGACCTGACGGCCGAGGGCGTCATCAAGTCGGTGAACGTGGCGCAGGCGCTGGGGCGCACCACCGCGTACACGTGGCTGAAGCTGCCCGTCGTGGACGAGATGGAGCGCGTCATGGAGGCCACGACGCTGCCCACCGTGCTGCTCGGCGGGGACCCCACCACCTCTCCCGAGGAGACGTTCGCCACCTGGCAGAAGGCGCTGGCCCTGCCGTCGGTGCGCGGGCTGACCGTCGGGCGCACCCTGCTGTACCCGCCGGACGACGACGTGGCGGCCGCCGTGCGCACCGCCGCCTCGCTCGTGCACTGACCACCGCCGGACCGAGAACGACGAAGGAAGAGGACCAGGACGTGGCGGAGAACCCCCACCACCTGCCCCGCGGCAGCGCCGCCCGCGACGGGTTCGACCTCGTGGTGACCCCCGAGAGCGCGGGCTGGAGGTTCTCCAGCCTGCGCACGCTCACCCTCGCGCCGGGCGCCGCCCGCGAGTTCGCCACGGGGGAGGAGGAACTGCTCGTCCTGCCGCTGTCGGGTTCGGCGCGCGTCGAGGCCGGCGGCGAGGTGATCGACCTGACCGGCCGCAGCAGCGTGTTCGACGCGGTCAGCGACTTCGCCTACGTCGGGCGCGACAGCACCGTGCGGGTGAGCAGCCGCGACGGTGCCGTGCTGTCCTTCCCCGGCGCGCGCGCCCGCCGCCGGCTGCCGTTCCGCTACGGCCCGGCCTCCGACGTGGCCGTGGAGCTGCGCGGGGCGGGGCGGTGCAGCCGGCAGGTGAACAACTTCGCCACCCCGCAGGCCTTCGAGACCGACAAGCTCATCGCCTGCGAGGTGCTCACCCCGGCAGCGAACTGGTCCTCCTACCCGCCGCACCGGCACGACCGCACCAGCGACGTGGAGAGCGAGCTGGAGGAGGTCTACTACTTCGAGTTCCGCTCGCTGGCCCCCGCCGGGACCCCCGGCGCGGAGGCCGGGCTGGGGTACCAGCGCGTGTACGGCGAACCCGAGCGGCCGATCGACGTGCTCGAGGAGGTCCGCTCCGGCGACGTCGTGCTCATCCCGCACGGCTGGCACGGCCCGTCCATCGCCTCCCCGTCGCACGACATGTACTACCTCAACGTCATGGCCGGCCCGGAGGACGAGCGGGCCTGGAGGATCTGCGACGACCCCGCCCACGGCTGGGTCCGCGGCACGTGGGACGGCCAGGAGATCGACCCCCGGCTGCCCCTCTGCTCCGCGCCCACCGGCGCCTGAACACCCCCTCGAAGACACGGACCGATCGGAGCCGATCGCCATGAGCGCAGAAACCCCCGCCGCCGCCGGCACCGTCCGCCTGACCGTCGCCCAGGCGGTCGTGCGCTTCCTCAGCAGCCAGTTCACCGAGCGCGACGGGCAGCGCCAGCAGTTCTTCGGCGGCGTCCTCGGCATCTTCGGCCACGGCAACGTGGCCGGCGTCGGGCAGGCGCTGCTGGAGGCCGAGCTGGAGGCCGACGCCGGGGACGGCTGGAAGCCCGCCGCGCAGGTGCCCTACGTGACAGGACGCAACGAGCAGGCGATGGTCCACACCGCCGTCGGCTACGCCCGCCAGAAGGACCGGTTGCAGGCGATGGCCGTCACGGCGTCCATCGGGCCGGGTTCGTCGAACATGCTCACCGGCGCGGCGCTGGCCACGATCAACCGCATCCCCGTCCTGCTGCTGCCCAGCGACGTCTTCGCCACCCGCGTCGCCTCCCCCGTCCTGCAGGAGCTGGAGCTGGACTCCGGCTACGACGTCTCCGTCAACGACGCCTTCCGGCCGCTGTCGCGGTTCTTCGACCGCGTGTGGCGGCCGGAGCAGCTGCCCGCCGCCCTGCTGGGGGCGATGCGGGTGCTCACCGATCCCGCCCTGACCGGCGCGGCCACCGTCTGCCTGCCGCAGGACGTGCAGGCCGAGGCGCACGACTGGCCGGTGGAGCTGTTCCGCGAGCGCACCTGGCGCGTCGCCCGTCCGGCGCCGGAGAAGGCCCTGATCGAGGAGGCGGCGGCGCTGGTGCGCGCCGCGAGGGCGCCGATGGTCGTCGCCGGCGGCGGTGTGACGTACTCCGGCGCCGACGACGCCCTGCGCGCGTTCGTGGAGGCCACCGGCATCCCCGTCGGCCAGTCCCAGGCGGGCAAGGGGACGCTGCCCTACGACCACCCGTTGTGCCTGGGGGCGATCGGTTCCACCGGCACGACCGCGGCCAACGAGATCGCCGCCGAGGCCGACCTCGTCATCGGCATCGGCACCCGCTACTCGGACTTCACCACCGCTTCGCGCACGGCGTTCCAGAACCCGGACGTGCGGTTCGTCAACATCAACGTGGCCGGGCTGGACTCCGTCAAGCACGCCGGCCTGCCGGTCCTGGCGGACGCCCGCGAGGCGCTGGAGGCGCTCGGCGCCGCGCTGGAGGGCTTCTCCACGCCGGACGCGTACCGCGAGCGCGCCGCCCGGCTGAACCGCGAGTGGGACGCCGTGGTGGACCGGTACTACAACTCCGGGCTGGGGGAGCGCAACGGCGTGCTCGCGCAGGCGGAGGTCCTGGGCGCCGTCGACGAGGTCGCCGAGGCGCGCGACGTCGTCGTGTGCGCGGCCGGGTCGCTGCCGGGCGACCTGCACTGCATGTGGCGCACGCGCGACCGCAAGGGCTACCACGTGGAGTACGGGTACTCCTGCATGGGCTACGAGATCCCCGGCGGCATCGGGGTGCGCATGGCCGCCCCGGACCGCGACGTGTTCATCACGGTCGGGGACGGCTCGTACCTGATGATGCCCACGGAGCTGGTCACCGCCGTGCAGGAGCGGGTGAAGGTGATCGTGGTGCTGCTGCAGAACCACGGGTTCGCCTCCATCGGCGCCCTGAGCGAGTCGCGCGGTTCGCAGCGCTACGGCACGAAGTACCGCTACCGCGACGAGCAGGGCCACCTCGCCGGCGACAAGCTGCCCGTGGACCTCGCCGCCAACGCCGAGAGCCTGGGCGTGCGGGTGCTGCGCGTGCACACCCGCGACGAGCTGGTCGCGGCGCTGCGGGACGCGAAGGCGTCGGAGGAGTCGACGCTGGTGCACGTGGAGACCGACCTGTACTCCGAGGCACCCGACGGGGGCGGCTGGTGGGACGTGCCGGTCTCGGAGGTCTCGCACCTGGAGTCCACGCGCAGCGCCCGGGTGGAGTACGAGCAGCACAAGGCGCGCCAGCGCCCGCTGGTCTGACGCCCGCCCGCAGGGGCGCCACCGCCCCGCCAGGTAAGAATGTCCAGACAAATGCTTGACAGGTCGCGCTCCGCGCGCGACAGTTCCGGTGCCCGCTCCGCCAGGAGCGCACGACGACGTGGGAGGGTTCAGTCAGTGAGCCGCATCACCATCGGGTCCGCCCCCGACTCCTGGGGCGTCTGGTTCGCCGACGACCCGCTGCAGACCCCGTGGGCCCGCTTCCTCGACGAGGTCGCCGAGGCCGGGTACGAGTGGATCGAGCTGGGCCCGTACGGCTACCTGCCGACCGACCCGCAGCAGCTGGCCGACGAGCTGGCGCCCCGGAACCTCAAGGTCTCCGCCGGCACCATCTTCGCTGCCCTGCACCGCCCCGACCACTACGACGAGGCGTGGGCCCAGGTCGAGCAGGTCGCGGAGCTGACCCGGGCGGTGGGCGGCACCCACCTGGTGGTCATCCCCGGCCAGTGGCGCAGCGACAGGACGGGCGAGGCGCTGGAGCCCCGCACCCTCGACGACGAGGGCTGGCGGCGGCTGACCTCCGGCATGGACCGCCTCGGCCGGGCGATCAAGGACGGCTACGGCCTGCAGATGGCGTTCCACTCGCACGCCGACACGCACGTCGACACCCAGGACGAGATCGAGCGCTTCCTGGAGACGACCGACCCCGACGCGGTCAAGCTCTGCCTGGACACCGGCCACGTCAGCTACTCCGGCGGGGACAACCTCGAGATCATCCGCCGGTACCCCGACCGCATCGCCTACGCCCACCTCAAGCAGGTGGACCCGCAGGTGGTCGCGAAGGTGAAGGAGGACGACCTCGGGTTCGGCGACGCGGTCAAGCTGGGCGCGATGGTGGAGCCCCCCCGGGGGGTCCCCGACATGCCGCCGATCCTCGACGCGCTGGAAGATCTGGGGCGTGACGTCTTCGCCATCGTCGAGCAGGACCTCTACCCGGTCGCCTTCGACGCCCCCCTGCCCATCGCCCGGCGCACCTCCACCTACCTGCGGTCCTGCCGGCTCCCGCAGGCCTGACGGCCCGCCCCGCGCCACCGTCTCGCACCAGACCCGCACCACCCCGCTGGGACCCAGCGGGCTCGACGCACCGGGCGCGACCGCCCGTGGAGAAGGGAACGGATCGATGAGGATTCGCTCGCGCAGGACGACCGTCGCCGCGTTCGTGGCCGTGGCCGCGATGACGGTGGCGGGGTGCAGCTCCTCCGGGGGCCGCCCCGCCGACGAGGGGGGCGACGACGCGGCCGCGGGCGTGGCGGACACCCCGCGCATGGAGATCGCGATGATCACCCACGCCGCACCCGGCGACACCTTCTGGGACATCGTCCGCTCCGGTGCGGAGGACGCCGCGGCCAAGGACAACGTCGAGCTGAACTTCCAGGGTGACCCCGAGGCCGGCAACCAGGTGAACCTGGTGCAGAGCGCGATCGACTCCGGGGTGGACGGCATCGCCGTCACCCTGGCCAAGGCCGACGCGCTGAGCCCGGTGGTGCAGAAGGCCACGGAGGCCGGCATCCCCGTCGTGGCGTTCAACGGCGGCTTCGAGGACTGGCAGGAGTCCGGCGCCGTCGGCTACTTCGGCCAGGACGAGGAGCTCGCCGGCGAGGCCGCCGGCACCCGGCTGAACGAGGACGGCGCCACGCACGAGCTGTGCGTCATCCAGGAGCAGGGCCACGTCGGCCTGGAGGCGCGCTGCCGCGGGGTGGACAACACCTTCAACGGCACCAGCGAGGTGCTGTACGTGACGGGCACGGACATGCCGTCGGTGCAGCAGGCGATCACCTCCAAGCTCCAGCAGTCCCCGAGCATCGACCGGGTCGTCACCCTCGGCGCACCGTTCGCGATGACGGCGGTGCAGTCCGTGGACGCGGCCGGCAGCGACGCCCAGGTGGTCACCTTCGACACCAACTCCGAGCTGATCGGCGCCATCCAGGACGGCGACGTGCAGTGGGCGATCGACCAGCAGCCGTACCTGCAGGGCTACCTCGCGGTGGACTCGCTGTGGCTGTACAACACCAACGGCAACACCATCGGCGGTGGCCAGGCGACGCTGACGGGCCCGTCGTTCATCGACTCCACGAACGTCGACCGGGTGGCGGAGTTCGCCGCCGGCGGGACCAGGTGAGGCCGTCGTGAGCACCTCGGTGAGCCCCGCGGGCACCGCGCCCGCCGTCCGGGACCGCGACGACCGCGTCCGCACCCGCTCCTTCACCTCCCGACTGCTGTCCCGGCCGGAGATCGGCTCCCTCATCGGCGCCCTGGCGGTCTTCGTCCTCTTCGCCGCCGTCGCCCCGACCTTCCGGCAGGCGTCCTCGCTGGCCACGGTGGCCTACGCCGGCTCGACCATCGGCATCATGGCCGTCGCGGTGGCCCTGCTGATGATCGGCGGGGAGTTCGACCTGTCCGCCGGTGTCGTGGTGACCACGACGGCGCTGACGGCGGCGACGTTCGCCTACCAGTTGCGGCTGAACCTGTGGGTGGGCGTCGTCGTCTCGCTCCTGGTGGCCCTGGCCGTCGGCGCCTTCAACGGCTGGCTGCTCATGCGCACCGGCCTGCCGAGCTTCCTCATCACCCTGGGGACGTTCTTCATGCTCCAGGGCATCAACCTGGGCGTGACGAAGCTGCTCACCGGCGGCGTCTCCTCCAGCGCCGTGTCGGACATGGACGGCTGGGACTCCGCCCGGGCGGTGTTCGCCTCGACGATCAGCATCGGCGGCGTCGGTGTCCGGATCACCGTGTTCTGGTGGATCCTCTTCGTGGCGGTCGCCACGTGGACGCTGCTGCGCACCCGGGTGGGCAACTGGATCTTCGCGGTCGGCGGCGACTCCGCCTCCGCCCGTGCGGTCGGCGTGCCCGTCAAGCGGACGAAGATCGGCCTGTTCATGACGGTCGGCTTCTGCGGCTGGTTCGTCGGCATGCACCAGCTGTTCAGCTTCGACTCCATCCAGTCCGGCGGCGGGGTCGGCCAGGAGTTCATCTACATCATCGCCGCCGTGGTCGGCGGGTGCCTGCTGACCGGCGGGTACGGCTCGGCGGTCGGCTCGGCCATCGGCGCCCTCATCTTCGGCATGACGAGCCTGGGCATCGTCTACGCCGGCTGGGACGCGAACTGGTTCAAGCTGTTCCTCGGCGTGATGCTCCTGCTGGCCACGATCGTCAACCTGGTCGTCAAGAACCACGCGGCGAAGAGGTGAGGGGACCGATGAGCACCGACACCCACCAGCGGACCGGAGGGCCCGGCCACTCCCCGAACACGGAGATCCTGCGGCTGACCGACGTCGGCAAGAGCTACGGCAACGTCCACGCCCTGCGCGGGGTGTCGCTGTCGGTCAAGCAGGGTGAGATCACCTGCGTGCTCGGTGACAACGGAGCCGGCAAGTCGACCCTCATCAAGGTCGTCGCCGGCCTGCACCAGCACACCGAGGGCACCGTCGAGGTCAACGGCGAGGCCGTGCGCTTCACCTCCCCCAGGGAGTCCCTGGAGCGCGGCATCGCGACCGTCTACCAGGACCTGGCGCTGGTGCCGTTGATGTCGATCTGGCGCAACTTCTTCCTCGGCTCGGAGCTGCGCACCGGCTTCGGGCCCTTCAAGCACCTCGACGTCAAGCGCATGATGGAGATCACCGACGAGGAGCTGACGAAGATGGGCATCAGCGTGCCCGACCTCGAACGCCCCGTCGGCGCCCTGTCCGGCGGCCAGCGCCAGTGCATCGCCATCGCCCGGGCGATCTACTTCGGCGCCAAGGTGCTCATCCTCGACGAGCCGACGGCCGCCCTGGGCGTCAAGCAGTCCGGCGTGGTGCTGAAGTACGTCGCCAAGGCCCGCGACGCGGGTCTCGGCGTCATCTTCATCACCCACAACCCGCACCACGCCTACCTGGTGGGCAACCACTTCGTGATCCTCAACCGCGGCCACGTCTCCCTGGACAAGCCGCGGCAGGAGATCACGCTGGACGAGCTCACCAACGAGATGGCCGGCGGCGCGGAGCTCGAGGCCCTGAGCCACGAGCTCTCCGTCCCCGGTGAGACCCCCGAGAACGCCGCCGGCCTGACGACGGCCCGCACGACCGGAAGGTGACGACACCGATGAGCACGGCGACGCAGACGACCCTGCACACCGCTCGCGAGGGGTACGACCGGGACCTCCGCGTCGCCGTGCTCGGCGTCGGGATGATGGGGCAGGACCACGCCCGCCGCCTGGCGCAGCTGACCAAGGGCGCGCGGCTCGTCGCGGTCAGCGACGTGGACGGGGCCCGCACCGACGCGGTGGCCGCCGAGTTCGGCGTGCGCGCCCTGCACGACCCGGTCGCGGCCGTCGAGGACCCCGAGGTCGACGCGGTCGTCATCGCCACCCCCGGGTTCACCCACGAGGGCCTCGTGCTGAAGGCCCTCGAGGCCGGCAAGCCGACCCTGTGCGAGAAGCCGCTGACGACCTCCCCGGAGACGTCCCGAGCGATCGTCGAGGCCGAGCGCGCGCTGGGCCGGCAGCTCGTCCAGGTCGGTTTCATGCGCCGCTTCGACGCCGAGTACGAGCGGCTGCGCGCCGTCGTCGCCTCGCAGGAGCTGGGACGGCCGCTGTTCCTGCACTGCGTGCACCGCAACGCCACCACCCCGCCGAACTTCTCCTCCGAGATGCTCGTCCTCGACTCGGTGGTGCACGAGGTGGACGCGGCCCGCTTCCTGCTCGGTGAGGAGATCACCGCCATCACGGTCCTGAGGCCCGGGCGCACCTCGAACGCCCCCGAGGGCCTGCAGGACCCCCAGTTCGTCCTCATGGAGACCGAGAGCGGCGCCCTGGTCGACGTGGAGATCTTCGTCAACACCACGACCGGGTACGTCGTGCGCACCGAGCTCGTCGCCGAGCGCGGCACCGCCCAGATCGGCCTGGGCGTCGGTCTGGTCCAGCAGTCCCGCGCCGGCTGGGGCGGCGGCATCCCCGCCGACTTCAAGGAGCGCTTCGGCGCCGCCTACGACGTCGAGTTCCAGCGCTGGGTGGACGCCGTCCGCAGCGGCGCCGGCGTCGACGGCCCGGGCGTGTGGGACGGGTACGCCGCCGCCGCCGTCTGCGCCGCCGGCGTGGAGTCCCTGCGCACCGGCCGCCGCGTCGAGGTCGACCTCGGCGCCCGGGTCTGAGGGGAGCGGTGACCGTGCAGATCGCCCTGGACACCTACATGTTCCGGGACGTGCCGCTGCTGGAGCTGCCCGGCGTGGTCGCGGACCTCGGCTACGAGTGGATCGAGCTGTCCCCGCGCGAGGACTTCATCCCGTTCTTCCGCCACCCGCGGGTGGACCTGGCCACGGTGCGGGCGTTCCGCAAGGCCCTCGACGCGGCGGGGGTGGGTGTGTGCTCCACCCAGTTCGTGCAGCGCTGGTCCGGCCCCGGTGAGGACGAGCGCCGCCAGGCGGTGCGCAACGTCAAGCGCATCGTCGAGGTCACCACCGAGCTCGGCGTGCCCGTCGTGCAGTCGGAGTTCAACGGCCGCCCCGAGCTGCCCGAGGCCAGCGAGGCCCGGTTCCTCGACTCCTTCGAGGAGCTGGCGCCCGTCTTCGAGGTGAACGGGATCGAGCTGCGCCTCGAGCCGCACCCCGACGACTTCGTCGAGGACGGCTTCCGCGCGGTGGACCTCGTGCGCGGGCTGGACCGCCCGTGGGTGGGGTTCGTGTACTGCACCCCGCACACGTTCCACCAGGGCGGTGACGGCCCGGGGATCGTCCGGTACGCCGGTGACCTCGTGCGCCACGTGCACGTGGCCGACACGTTCGACCCCCGCGGTTCCTCCGGGCTGCGGTACATCGTCAACCCGCCCGGCTCGACGGCGCGCGTCCACCAGCACCTGAACATCGGTGAGGGCGAGGTGGACTTCGACGGCATCTTCGCCGCCCTGGGCGAGGTCGGCTTCGACGGGGCGGTGTGCGCCAGCGTCTTCGCGTGGGAGGAGGAGCGCGAGCAGTCCAGCCGGCTCATGCGCGAGAAGATCCAGGAGCACGTCGACCGCTGGTGAGCGGGTCGTGACGGGCGGCGCGGTCAGCGGGCGAGCGCGCACCGGGCACGCAGCAGCGGGACCCCCGGCCCGGTCAGCTCGTCGCAGAACGCGCCCCGGCCGGCGACGGCCATGGTCAGCGCGAGCGTCGAGCCGCGCACCAGCGCTCCCGCGCCGGTCGTGAACGGGCCGTCGGTGGCCTCCAGTCGCAGCCCTCGCGACGCGCTGCGGCCGCCCACCGTGAAGTCGCGGGCCGTGAAGAACCGCGCGACCTCGGTGACCACGGGGACCGGCGGCCCACCCGCGAGCCCGAGGGGGCGGCGCACGTCCTGGGCGTGCACGACGACCTCGCCCAGCCACGCCGCCGTGTGCCCGGTGGGGGCCGTCGTGCTGGTGACCACCGCGCGGAACCGCTCCAGCGTCCGCGCGGGCGTGGCGCCGAGCTGCTCGGCCAGGCGCCGGTCGTTGTGCACGCCCGGGTCGAAGCGCGCCCCGGCCATGCTCGCCAGCCAGCGCGCCCGGCCGGTGCTCGCCGCCGCGGTCAGGTGCGCGACGACCTCCTCCACCCTCCAGCGCCCGCACAGCGACGGCCGCGCCCAGTCCGCGTCGTCGAGGCCGGCGAGGTCGTCGGCCAGCGCGGCGCGCTCGCTGTGCGCTGCCGCCCACAGGGCGTCGCGCGCGGTGGGGGTGGTGGTGGTCACGGCGTCCTCCGGGTGCGGGTGCGGGTGCGGGTCTCGGTGGGGGTGACCCCGGACGCGTCGCGGAATCACCGGTCGCCGCCCCGCCGACCGGGTCGGGGCTCGCCGCGGCGCGCACCGCTGTGCGACGCTGCCCGCACAACCGAACAGCACAGGCCACGCACCCGGGCGGGAGAGCCCCGCCGCGCACCGGCGGCGGGCACCGAAGGAGCAACCACCCCGGAACCTCTCAGGTACCAGGACCGTCACGGGCAGGCCGCTCTGGAGAGCAGGGTCCGCACGGCCCTCACCGACGGGGAAAGCGCCACCGCGCGCGAAGCTCTCAGGTGCCACGACAGAGGGGGTCCGCGCAGCCGCGCCCGGCGGCCGCGCCCGGAAGGAGCTCCGCCGTGTCCCGCACCTCCCCGCTGCACGAGGTCCACACCGCCCTCGGTGCGACGTTCACCGACTTCGCCGGCTGGTCCATGCCCGTGCGCTACGCCTCCGACCTCGCGGAGCACCGCGCGGTGCGCGCCACCGCCGGCGTGTTCGACCTGTCCCACATGGGGGAGGTGCGCGTGCGCGGCCCGCAGGCCGGCGACGCCCTGGACGCCGCCCTCGTCGGCCGCCCCTCCGCCATGCCCGTCGGCCGCGCCGGGTACGGGCTGGTCGTCGACGAGGACGGCGGCAT
Source organism: Kineococcus sp. TRM81007 (assembly GCF_022669155.1). Taxonomy (GTDB): domain Bacteria; phylum Actinomycetota; class Actinomycetes; order Actinomycetales; family Kineococcaceae; genus Kineococcus. The sequence continues at coordinate 49,056 of NZ_JALBVB010000032.1, forward strand.
CCTCGACGACCTGGTCACCTACCGCCTCGGCGAGCAGGACTTCCTCGTCGTCGCCAACGCCTCCAACGCCGACCTCGTCGCAGCGGAGCTGACCGGGCGCGCCGCCGGGTTCGACGCCACCGTCACCGACGAGTCCGCCGGCACCGCGCTGGTGGCCGTGCAGGGCCCCACCGCCGCCCTGATCGTCGGCGAGCTCGTCGACGCCGACCTCGACGCCCTGGGCTACTACCGCTGCACCCCCGCCTCGCTGCGCACGGCGGACGGCGCCGTCGACGTGCTGCTGGCCCGCACCGGCTACACCGGCGAGGACGGCTTCGAGGTGTTCGCCGCGACCGGGCGCGCCGTGCCCGTCTGGGAGGCGCTGCTGGACGCCGGCCGCGTCCACGACGCCGTGCCGTGCGGGCTGGCCTGCCGCGACACCCTGCGCCTGGAGGCCGGGATGCCGCTGTACGGGCACGAGCTCTCCCGCGACGTCGACCCGTACACCGCCGGGCTCGGCCGCGTCGTCAAGCTCGACAAGCCCACCGGGTTCCCCGGCCGCGCCGCGCTGGAAGACCTCGCGCAGCGCACCCCCGACCGCGTCCTCGTCGGCCTGCGCGGCACCGGCCGCCGCGCCGGCCGCCAGGGCTACCCCGTCCTGCACGAGGGCCGCCCCGTCGGCACCGTCACCAGCGGCGCGCTCTCACCCACCCTCGGCCACCCCGTCGCCATGGCGTACGTCGAGGCGGCCGCCGCGCGGGTCGGCACCGCGCTGGCCGTGGACGTGCGCGGGCGCCCCGAACCCGTCGAGGTCGTCGACCTCCCCTTCTACCGCCGGGCCCGGTGAGCGCCGTGACCGCCGGAGTCTTCGACCTGTTCTCCATCGGCATCGGCCCCTCCAGCTCCCACACGGTGGGCCCGATGCGCGCCGCGCTGCGCTTCGCGCAGGACCTGGCCGGTGACAGGCTGCTGGAACGGGTCGCCGCGGTGCGGGTGGACCTGCACGGCTCGCTGGGGGCCACCGGTCGCGGCCACGGTTCCGACCGCGCCGTCGTGCTGGGCCTGCTGGGGGAGCGGCCCGAGGCCGTCGACCCCGACGCCGTCCCCGGGCTGCTGGAGGCCGTGCGCGAGCGCGGGGAACTGCGCCTGCTGGGCCGGCACACGGTGCGCTTCGCCCTCGACGCCGACGTGCGCCTGCTGCGCGAGGCCCTGCCCGCCCACCCCAACGGCATGGTGTTCACCGCGCTCGACGACGGTGGGCGCGTGCTCGCCGAGCGCACCTCGTACTCCGTCGGCGGGGGTTTCGTGCGCGACCACCCGCTGGACGGGGCCGCCCCCGTCGCCGACCCCGACGACGACGTGCCGCACCCCTTCCGCACCGGCGCCGAACTGCTGGAGCAGTGCCGCCGCACCGGGCTCGGGGTGGCGGACCTGGTGCGCCGCGACGAGGAGCACCGTCGCAGCCGCGAGGAGGTCGACGCCGGTCTGCTGGAGGTGTTCGCCGCGATGGCCGCCTGCGTCGAGCGCGGCCTGTCGATCGACGGCACCCTGCCGGGCGGTCTGGGCGTGCGACGCCGCGCACCCGCCCTGCACCGCCAGCTCCTCGCCGAGGACGAGGCGCAGGGCGCTGGAGCGGGCGGCGACCCGCTGCGCGCGGTGGACTGGCTGAGCCTGTGGGCGCTGGCCGTCAACGAGGAGAACGCCGCCGGCGGCCGCGTCGTCACCGCCCCCACCAACGGGGCCGCCGGCATCGTGCCCGCCGTGCTGCACTTCCACCGCCGGTTCACCCCCGGCGCCGACGACGCCAGCACCGTGGACTTCCTGCTCGTCGCCGGCGGCATCGGGATCGTGCTGAAGGAGACCGGCTCCATCTCCGGCGCCGAGGTCGGCTGCCAGGGCGAGGTGGGTTCCGCCAGCGCCATGGCCGCCGCCGGCCTGACCGCCGTCCTCGGCGGGACCCCCGAGCAGGTCGAGAACGCCGCCGAGATCGCGATCGAGCACCACCTGGGGCTGACCTGCGACCCCGTCGGTGGGCTGGTGCAGATCCCCTGCATCGAGCGCAACGCCGTGGGCGCCACCACCGCCGTCCACGCTGCGCGCACCGCGCTGCGCGGCGACGGCACCCACGTCGTCAGCCTCGACACCGCGATCGCCACCATGCGCGCCACGGGGGCGCACATGCGCTCGGAGTACAAGGAGACCTCCCGCGGCGGTCTCGCCCTCACCGTCGTGGGGGCGCGCACGGCCGTCGGGGTCAACGTCCCGGAGTGCTGAGCACCCGGGGAGGTGCGGTGCCGGGGTGGCACAGTGGGCCGGTGCCACCCCGCCGCCGCACAGACCCCGAGCAGGGGCGCGCCGCGCTGCGCGCCGCGCTGGACGCCCTCGACGCCGGGACGACCCCGCAGCGTCCCGACCTCGCCGCGGCAGTGCGGTTCACCCTCGAGGAGCTCGCCGCCCACCACCCCGGCGGCAGCGTGGAGGTGCGGGTGCCGCCGTTCGCCGCCGTGCAGGTCGTCGCGGGCCCGAAGCACACCCGCGGCACCCCGCCCGCGGTCGTGGAGACCGACGCCGTGACGTGGCTGGAGCTGGCCACCGGCCGTCTCGCCTTCGAGGACGCGCGCGCCGGCGGGCGGGTGCGGGCCAGCGGGGAGCGCGCTGACCTCGGGCGGCTCCTGCCGGTCACGGGTCCGGGCGCGTGAGCGCACCGCGTACCGTTGCGCCGGTGAGCGAGCAGGAGCGCCGGGCGCCCGACGACGGCCACGGGGAGCCGCAGCCGCCCGTGCCGCAGCCCACCGGGGCGCAGCAGGAGGATCCCGCGCAGCAGGAGGAGCCCGCGCAGCAGGAGGGTGCGAGGCTGGTCCAGGTGACGCGCCGGCGCGCCCCCCGGTTCCGGGCGTTCGTGCTCACCGGCGTGGTGGTCGCGTTCCTCGCCGCCGCGGTCGTCGCGGTCCTCACCCCGCCCGCCGCCGGGTACTCGCAGCAGGACCTGCTCGGCTACCTGTTCGTCTCCTTCGGCCTCGTCGGGGCGCTGCTCGGCGGCCTGGTGGCGGTCCTGGCCGACCGCACCCGCGCCCGCGGCGGCGCGGGCCGCCGTCGCTGACGCGACCACCCGCCCCGCCGGGTGCCCCCGCCGGGTGCCCCCGCCGGGTGCCCCCGCCGGGTGCCCCCGCCGGGTACGGATGCGTCGCGGGCCCCGGGCTGTGCCACACTCGTGACGTGGCCCGCGGTGACGGACGTCTGAACCACGATCTGATGCCCGGCGAGAAGGGCCCCCAGGACGCCTGCGGCGTCTTCGGGGTCTGGGCTCCCGGCGAGGAAGTCTCCAAGCTCACGTTCTACGGCCTGTACGCCCTGCAGCACCGGGGGCAGGAGGCCGCGGGCATCGCCGTCAGCAACGGCGAGCAGATCCTCGTGTTCAAGGACACCGGGCTCGTCTCGCAGGTGTTCGACGAGTCCGCCCTGGAGTCCCTGCAGGGCCACATCGCCGTCGGGCACACCCGCTACTCCACCGCCGGCGGCGCCGGCTGGCAGAACGCCCAGCCCACCCTGGGGGCCACCGCCGGCGGCACCGTCGCGCTGGCCCACAACGGCAACCTCACCAACGCGTTCCGGCTGCGCGAGCTGATCGCCGAGCGCTACCCCGACCGCGCCGCCGCCCGGCCCGGGTCCGGCGGGGAGATCGCCCGCGGCAACACCACCGACACGGCCCTGATCACCGCGCTGTTCGCCGGCGACCCGGACCGCACGCTGGAAGCCACGGCCGTGGAGGTGCTCCCGCACGTCGAGGGCGCCTTCAGCCTCGTCTTCATGGACGAGCGCACCCTGTACGCCGCGCGCGACCCGCAGGGCATCCGCCCGCTGGTGCTCGGCCGCCTCGACCGCGGCTGGGTCGTCGCGTCGGAGACCGCCGCCCTCGACATCGTCGGCGCCAGCGTCGTGCGCGAGGTCGAACCCGGTGAGCTCATCGCCGTCGACGCCGACGGCCTGCGCTCCAGCCGCTTCGCCCCGGCGAACCCCAAGGGCTGCGTCTTCGAGTACGTCTACCTCGCCCGCCCGGACACCACCATCAACGGCAAGGTCGTGCAGGAGGCCCGCGTCGAGATGGGCCGCACCCTGGCCCGCGAGCACCCCGTCGAGGCCGACCTGGTGATCCCCACGCCCGAGTCGGGCACCCCCGCCGCCATCGGCTACGCCGAGGAGTCCGGCATCCCCTACGGGCAGGGCCTGGTGAAGAACGCCTACGTGGGCCGCACCTTCATCCAGCCCAGCCAGACGATCCGGCAGCTCGGCATCCGCCTGAAGCTCAACCCGCTCAAGAACGTCGTGCAGGGCAAGCGGCTCGTCGTCGTCGACGACTCCATCGTGCGCGGCAACACCCAGCGCGCCCTCATCCGGATGCTGCGCGAGGCCGGTGCCGCCGAGATCCACGTGCGGATCTCCTCCCCGCCGGTGACGTGGCCGTGCTTCTACGGCATCGACTTCGCCACCCGCGCCGAGCTCATCGCCACCGGCCTGGCCGTGGACGACGTGCGCGCCAGCATCGGCGCCGACTCCCTCGGCTACATCTCCCCCGAGGGCATGATCGCCGCCACCGACCAGCCCGCCGAGCGGTTGTGCAGCGCCTGCTTCAGCGGCACCTACCCGGTGCCGGTGCCCGACCTCCAGCGCCTGGGCGACCACGCCCTCGACAAGGCGCTGCTGCCCATCACCCCCGTGCCCTCGCACGCGCACCACTCGGGAGACCGCCGGTGACCGGCACCACCTACGCCTCCGCCGGCGTCGACGTCGTCGCCGGCGACCGCGCCGTCGAGCTCATGAAGGCCTCCGTGGCCCGCACCCACGGCCCCGACGTCGTCGGCGGCTTCGGCGGCTTCGCCGGCCTGTACGACGTCAGCGCGCTGAAGAGCTACCGCCGCCCCCTGCTGGCCACCAGCACCGACGGCGTGGGCACCAAGGTCGCCGTCGCCCAGGCCGTCGACAAGCACGACACCATCGGCTTCGACCTCGTCGGCATGGTCGTCGACGACGTCGTCGTGTGCGGCGCGAAGCCGTTGTTCATGACGGACTACGTCGCGTGCGGGCGGGTGGTCCCCCAGCGCATGGCGGGCATCGTCGCCGGCATCGCCCGCGCCTGCGAGGAGGCCGGCACCGCCCTCGTCGGCGGCGAGACCGCCGAGCACCCCGGGCTGCTCGGGCCCGACGAGTACGACGTGGCCGGCGCCGTGACCGGGGTGGTCGAGGCCGACGAGCTGCTGGGCGCCGAGCGGGTCCGCGCCGGGGACGTCCTGGTGGCGATGGCGTCCTCGGGTCTGCACTCCAACGGCTACTCGCTGGTGCGGCGGGTGTTCGCCGACGCCGGGTGGTCGTACGAGCGCCACGTGGACGAGTTCGGCCGCACCCTCGGCGAGGAGCTGCTGGAACCCACCCGCATCTACGCCGCACCGGCCCTGGCGACCCTCGCCACCGGCGGCGTGCACGCGATGAGCCACGTCACCGGCGGGGGACTGGCCGCCAACCTGGCTCGTTGCCTGCCCACCGCGGTGACCGCGGAGGTCGACCGCTCCACCTGGACCCCGGGCGCGGTGTTCTCCCTGGTGCGGGACCTGGGCGGGGTGCCCGCCGACGACCTGGAACGCACCCTGAACCTGGGGGTCGGGATGGTCGCCGTCGTCAGCCCCGAGACCGTCGACGCCGTGGTGGCGTCCCTGGAGACCGCGGGCGTGCCGGCGTGGGTGTGCGGCCGGGTGCGGGATCGGCAGGACGCGGACGGTGAGAGCAACGGCAAGGGCGTGGCAGGGGGCGTGGCGATGCTCCGGGGATCTCACCAGGGTTGGTGAGTGTCCTCCGGGGCGGTGCCACGCCCCCTGCTGATCGCTCCTGCTGGTGCGCTGCCCCAGCCCCCGGTGCGCTGTGCGACCGGGGACTCGACGTCCCGGGACAGCTCGTCCCGGGACGCCGTCGGACGGGAGGTCAGGCGCGACGCTTGGTCGCCCAGTCCTCGTAGTCGTCCGTGGCGGAGTACCGGGACCAGTCCGTGTCCTCGTCCGTCTCGTCCTCGTCCGTCTCCGGTGCCTCCTGGACGTCGGAGCGCCCAGTCGTCGGACGGAACGGGTCAGGACCGTGCAGCTCGCGTTGCAACGCGTTGTAGTCAGTCTGCGGGCTGAAGTACTTCAGCTGCCGAGCGACCTTCGTCTGCTTGGCCTTCTGACGGCCGCGCCCCATGGCGTCGACCCCCTCGCGCGTCGGCCGGGGCCGGTGAGTGGGCCCCGGAGTAGCTGTCATCTCTCCGTGGTGCCAACCGTACAGGTTCGCGAGAGCTTCCGGCATCCCGGTCGGTGCGAGGCGCGTCCGGACGGGGGAGCGCGGGTCGGCGCGCCGCCACGGGGACGTGGTGTTGCATGACCCCCATGCCGAGCAGCTCGCCCACGGTGGCCGGGATCGACTCCTCCACGCAGTCCTGCAAGGTCGTCGTCCGCGACGCCGCCACGGGGCGCCTGCTGCGCTCCGGGCGGGCCGTGCACCCCGAGGGCACCGAGGTGGACCCCCAGCTGTGGTGGGAGGCGCTGGAGCGGGCCGTCGCCGACGCCGGCGGCCTGGACGACGTCGGCGCCCTCGCCGTGGGCGCCCAGCAGCACGGCTCGGTCCTGCTGGACGACGACGGCGGCGTGGTGCGCGACGCGCTGCTGTGGAACGACGCCCGCTCGGCCGGCGCGGCCCGGGACCTCACCGACGAGCTCGGCGGCCCGGGCGCCTGGGCCGAGCAGGTCGGCAGCGTCCTGGTCGCCTCCTTCACCGTCACCAAGCTGCGCTGGGTCGCCGAGCACGAACCGGACGCGGCCGCGCGCACCCGCGCCGTGTGCCTGCCGCACGACTGGCTGACCCACCGGCTCGCCGGGGGTGCCGCCGCGGGCGCCCGCCTGGTCACCGACCGCGGCGACGCCAGCGGCACCGGCTACTTCTCGGCCGCGACCGGCGAGTACCGCCCCGACCTGCTGGAGCGCGCCTTCGGAACCCGCCCGCGGCTGCCGGAGGTCCTGGCGCCGGACGCGGTCGCCGGGGAGAGCGCCTGCGCGTCCAGCCGCGGGGCCCTGCTCGGTGCCGGCACCGGCGACAACATGGCCGCCGCCCTGGGGGTGGGGGCCGTGCCCGGCGACGTGGTGGTCTCCATCGGCACCTCCGGCGTCGTCAGCGCCGTCAGCGACGTGGCCACCCGCGACCCCTCCGGCGCCGTCGCCGGCTTCGCCGACGCCACCGGCCGGCACCTGCCGCTGGTGTGCACCCTCAACGCCGCCCGCGTCCTCGACGCCGCCGCCCGCGTGCTGGGGGTGGACCACGCGGAGCTGTCCCGGCTGGCGCTGAGCGCCCCCGCCGGTGCCGGCGGCCTCGTCCTCGTGCCGTACCTGGAGGGGGAGCGCACGCCCGTGCGCCCGGACGCCACCGGCGCCCTGCACGGGCTGACCCTGGAGACGTCCACCCCCGCCCACCTGGCGCGCGCCGCCGTGGAGGGCCTGCTGTGCGGGCTCGCCGACGGCCTCGACGCCCTCGTCGCCCAGGGCGTGCCGGTGCGCCGCGTCCTGCTCGTCGGCGGCGGAGCGCGCTCGGAGGCGGTGCGCCGCCTGGCGCCGGCGGTGCTGGGGCGCCCCGTCCTGGTGCCCCCACCGGGGGAGTACGTCGCCGACGGCGCCGCGCTGCAGGCGGCGTGGGTGCTCTCCGGGGCGGGCCAACCGCCGCGGTGGGAGCTGGGCGAGGCCCGGACCTTCGAGGCCGACCCCCTCCCGCACGTGCGGGAGCGCTACGCCCGGGTGCGCGACCTCACGGCCCCGCGCTCCTGACCGGCCCGGTGGGCTCGCCCTCGCCCTCGCCCTCGCCCTCGGCCCCGCGCGGCGCGGGCACGGCGCGCTCGCGGGCGGCGCGCTTGTCGGCGTACATGCGCGCGTCCGCCTCGGCCAGCACGGACTCCGGGGAGCGGCCCGGGCCGTCCGCGGCCCAGCCGACCGAGACCCGCACGCCGCGGCCCGCCCCCGACGGGGCGTCCCCGCGCAGCCGCACGGCCAGTTCCTCGACGTGCCCGGCGGCCACCTGCTCCACCAGCACGACGAACTCGTCGCCGCCGGTGCGCGCCACGGTGTCGCCCGGGCGCACGTGCGCGCTCAGCGCCCGCGCCACGTCCACCAGCAGCCGGTCGCCGGCGGCGTGGCCCTGCTCGTCGTTGACCCGCTTGAGGCCGTCGACGTCGCAGACGAGGACGAACGTGCCGCGGCCGGGGGTGCTGACCGCGCGCGCCCGGGAGACCTCCCACCGGTCGGCCAGCAGCGCCCGGTTGGGCAGCCCGGTGAGCGCGTCGTGACCGGCGCGGTGCCGCAGCTCGCGCTCGCGGCGCAGGCGGTCGGTGACGTCCCAGGCCGCGACGGCGACCCGGTCCCCGTCGAGGGGGCGGGCGGTCACCTCCAGCCGGCGGCCGGGAGGTGCTGCGAGGCGCACCCGCAGCGGGTGGTGCACCTCGCCGGGGTGGTCCCTGGCGAACTCCAGGGCGAGGCGGGCGCGGGGGCGGTCGGCGCCCGAGAGGAGCTCCAGGGCGTCCCGGCCGGCCAGGGTCCCGGGTGCGGCCCCCGCGAGCTCGTGGGCGGCCAGGGAGGCCCACAGCACGACGGTCCCGGAGAGCACCGCCGCCGGGCTGCCCTCGGCGAGAGTGCGCCAGCCGGTGCCGTCCGCGGCGGTCACCGGCGGCTCGCGACCCCGTCGCCAACGGCGGCCAGGGCACCGGCGGCGGCCGTGGAGGCCAGCACCGCGGGCCAGGGGCCCACGCGCTTCGAGAGCGGGTGGGAGGCACCCACGAGGGCCACGGTGCCGGCGGTCAGGGCGACGGCCAGGGGGAGCGAGGTGGCGGCCCAGCGTGGCGCCGACCAGCCCAGCCCGGCCAGCAGGGCGACCCCGGCGAGCCGGCGGTTCCCGGTGGAGCGCCCGATCGCGTACCCGCCCAGGACGGCGGCGGCGACGACGGGGGAGGTGGGGGTGGGGGCCACGTGATCAGGTTACCGAGGCCGGCGCCGGCACGCGAAAGGCCGCCGCGGAACGCGACGGCCTTCGATCGATCAGGAGGGAGTCAGGTGGCCAGGAGCGGGGTCGAACCGCTGACCTTCCGATTTTCAGTCGGACGCTCTACCAACTGAGCTACCTGGCCGTGCCGGGCCGGATCAACCGGCACGACGAGCGACCCCGACGGGACTCGAACCCGCGACCTCCGCCGTGACAGGGCGGCGCGCTAACCAACTGCGCTACGGGGCCTCAAGAGGCCTTGCTTGAACTTGCTGTCTTGCTCGCTTGCGGGACCAACAGTACCCGATCCCGGGCCGTGCTCGTGACACGGATCCGGAAGCCGGCCGGCGGGTGCCCGCTCGCGTACCCCCAACGGGATTCGAACCCGTGCTACCGCCTTGAAAGGGCGGCGTCCTAGGCCACTAGACGATGAGGGCGCGACTCCCTGTGGCGGGAGCCCGACCAGCATAGGGGGTGGCGGGCCGGCGGCGCGTCCCCGCGCGCCGCTCAGGCCGCCACCGGCGCGCCGGGATCCCCGGGCGCACCCGGCCCACCGGGGGTGGACAGCCGCCGCGAGCGCACGGGCAGCCGGCGTCCCCGCGCGGCCGCGCGGGAGACGGCGACCGGGTCGGTGTGCAGCAGGTCCAGCACCGCGCGCTCCACCGCCCCGTGCGTGGCCGGGTGCCCGAGCGCGGCGTCCTCGCCCAGTCCCTGCAGCGCCGGCGCGATCGTGACGCCGTCGTCGAACAGGTCGACCACGCGCGGGTCGACGTAGCTGCTGCGGCACACCGCCGGGGTGTTGCCCAGGTACTCCGCCACCTCCGCCACCGCCCGCGCCACCGCCCGCTTGCGCGCCGTCGGGGTGGTGCAGGCGGGCAGCGAGACCCCGAGGGCGACCGCGGCCAGGACGGTGGCGTGCCAGGTGCGGAAGTCCTTCGCGGACACGTCCGGGCCGATCGTCTCGTGCAGGTAGGCGTTGACGTCGTCGCTGGTGACGTCGTGCCAGCGCGGGCCGTCCTTCCAGGCGAGCAGGTCGTCGCCGCCGCCGCGGCGCCGCTTGAGGGTGCGCACCACCTCCACCACGTCCGGGTCCGCGATGACGGTGGTGCGGTCCTTGCCGGACTTCGCCACGTAGCGGAACACCAGCTCGCCGCCGTGCTGGACGACGTGCTCGCGCTTCAGGGTCGCCAGGCCGTACGAGCCGTTCTCCTCCGCGTAGGTGTCCCCGCCCACGCGGAAGAACCCCAGGTCCAGCAGGCGGAACGCCGCCGCCAGCACCCGCTCTCGCGGGACCCCCGGCAGCCGCAGGTGCCCGGCGACGACCTCCCGGGCGCGCGGCAGCTGCGCGGCCACCTCCAGCACGCGGTCGTGCTTGGCGCGGTCGCGCTCGAGGCGCCACTGCTCGTGGTAGCGGTACTGGCGCCGGCCGCGCTCGTCGGTGCCGACGGCCTGCAGGTGCCCGTCGGGGTGCGGGCAGATCCACACGTCGGTGTAGGCGGGCGGGATCGCCAGCTTCGCGATGCGCTCGACCACCGCCGGGTCGGTGATCCGTTCCCCGGCGGTGTCGAGGTACGTCCAGCCCTTCCCGCACCGGCGGCGCGTGAAGCCGGGGGAGGAGCTGGAGACGCGGCGCAGGCGGGGCACCCCCCGATGGTGCGCAGCGCCCGCCCCCACCGCACCTCGGCGGTGCGCTCAGCCCCCGGCCGTCGGCGCGACCGCGGCGCCGGTGCCGGCGGCGACCCGCAGGAACTCCAGCGCCTCGGCGTCCCGGGAGCCGGGGACGGCCGAGTGGACGACGACGCGGACGTCGCTGCCGGGGGCCGTCAGCACGTCGCAGTCCAGGAGCAGGTCACCGACCCGGGGGTGGTGGACCGTCTTGCGGGCCGAGACGTGCGCGCCCACCGCACCGGAGTCCCACAGCCGGGCGAAGCGGGGGCTGCCGGTGCGCAGCCGCGCCAGCAGGCCCGCGAGGCCGCGGTCGCGCGGGTGCGCCGCCGCGACGGTGCGCAGGTCGGCGACGAGGGCCGCGGCCAGGGCGTCACCGTCGTGCCCGACCGCGGGCCCGCTCACGCCGGGCGCCAGGCCGAACACGGCCAGGGCGAGGTTGCGGTCGGGGCCGGGCTCACCCAGCAGCGCCGCCCACGGCCGGTTCCAGGACAGCAGGGTCCAGTCGGCGCCGAAGACGGCCACGGGCAGGTCGCCCAGCCGCGCCACCACCCGCTGCACCCCGGGGGGCACGTGGCCGTCGACCAGCCCGTCCGCCGGCGGCAGCAGGCCCGCCAGGCGGTGCAGGTGGTCGCGCTCGGCGCGGTCCAGCTGCAGCGCCCGGGCCAGGGCGCCGACGACCTGCGCCGAGGGGTTCACCGCCCGGCCCTGCTCGAGGCGCACGACGTAGTCCACGGACAGCCCGGCCAGGTCGGCCAGGTCCTCGCGGCGCAGCCCCGGCGCCCGCCGGCCGGGCCGTTCCGGCAGGCCGACGTCGCGGGGGGAGAGCCGGTCGCGCCAGCGGCGCAGCGCCGTGGCGAGGGTCTCGGGACGCTGCTCGGGCACCGGCCCATCCTCGCCCGCCGGTGCCGGGCCCGGCCTGGTACCACCGGTCCCCCCGTCGCGACGGCCCTGGCCGGGGCGGCGCGGTCCGGCCAGCGTGGGGGCATGACCACGACCCTCATCACCGGGGCCAACCGCAGCCTCGGGTTCGAGACCGCCCGCCGCCTCGTCGAAGCCGGCCACAGCGTCCTGCTCGGCGCCCGCGACCGAGAGCGGGGCCGGGCCGCCGCCGAGCGGCTCGGTGCGCGCTTCGTCCACCTCGACGTCACCGACGACGCCTCGGTGGCCGCGGCGGCCGCCGACGTCGCCGAGCACGAGGGCGCCCTGGACGTCCTCGTCAACAACGCCGGGGTGCCCGGGCCCCTCGTGCCCGCCGAGGAGATCACCGCCGCCGACGCGAGCGCGGTGCTCGACGTCAACGTCGTGGGGGTCGTGCGGGTGACGCACGCCTTCCTGCCGCTGCTGCGGCGCTCGGCGAACCCGGTGATCGTCAACGTCAGCAGCGGGATGGGCTCGTTCACGGCCACCCACGACGCCTCCCGCGTGGAGTCGCAGCTCGTGGCCCCGCTCTACACGTCGTCCAAGGCCGCTGTGACGATGCTGACGACCCAGTACGCCAAGGCGCTGCCGGGTGTGAAGGTCAACGCCGCCGACCCGGGGTACACCGCGACCGACTTCAACGGCCACAGCGGCACCCAGAGCGTCGCGGAGGGCACCGACGCGATCGTCGAGCTGGCGACGATCGGGCCGGACGGGCCGACGGGGGTGTTCCGCGACCGCTACGGCGTCGTGCCCTGGTGACCGCCCGGCCCCGGGGGCGGCAGCAGCGCCGCCCCCAGGGCCGCGAGCAGCTCGACGACCTCGGCGCGGTCCAGCCGGACGGTGGACACGCACGAGGTGTCCTGCCAGGTGGAGAGCACCACCCGGTCGGCGTCGGGGTGGGCGCTGACGCGCAGGGCGCGCCCGGACCGGTCGGCGTCGCGCAGCACGCCGGTGGGGGTGCCGTGCCTCGCGCGGACCGCTGCGTCCTCCATGCCCCGATGGTGCGCCCGCCGCCCGCGGCTGTCGAGGGACGCTGGGCCGGCCGGGTGCCCCCGCCGCGTCAGGGGACGCGCGCGATCCAGTCGCGGGTGGCGAACTTCGCCGCCACGAGCTCCTCGGCGGCGGCCAGTTCCGCGTCGGTCAGGGCCGAGTCCCCCAGCCCGTACTGCCTGCGGAACGTGGCGACCATCCGGTCGATGACCTGCTCGCGAGGCAGGCCCGTCTGCCGGCGCAGCGGGTCGACGCGCTTGGCGGCGCTGGCCAGGCCCTTGCCCTGCAGCTTCTCCCGGCCGATCCGCAGCACCTGCAGCATCTTGGCGGCGTCGATGTCGTACGACATCGTCACGTGGTGCAGGACGGTGCCGTCGGCCAGGCGCTTCTGCGCGGCACCGGCGATCTTGCCCTGCTCCGTGGCGATGTCGTTGATCGGCTGGTACCACGCCTTCACGCCCAGGTCGCCGAGCGCCACCAGCACCCAGTCGTCGAGGAACGCGTACGACTCCGTGAACGACAGGCCCTCCACCAGGGAGGCGGGCGCGTACAGCGAGTACGTGATGGTGTTGCCCGGCTCGACGAACATCGCCCCGCCGCCGGAGATCCGCCGCACCACCTCGACGTCCAGGCGCTGGGCGGCCTCGCCGTCCACCTCGTTGGCCAGCGACTGGAAGCTGCCGATGACCACGGCGGAGCTGGCCCACTCCCACACCCGCAGCGTCGGCGGGCGCCGGCCCGCGGCGACCTCGCGGGCCAGCACCTCGTCCAGCGCCATGTGCGCCTGGGGCGACTGCGGGCCGGTGTGCACGAGCTGCCAGTCGTGGTCCAGCCACCCGCTGGCCCCGCCGACCGCGCGGCGCACCGCGGTGGCGACCGACTCGGGCGAGAAACCCAGCAGCACGGCCCCCGGCGGGAGCGCCGAGCGGACCCGGCCGGCGATCGTCGCGGCGTCCGCGTCGGCGGGCAGGCCCGTCAGCGCCTCGTCCACGGCCTCCAGGGCGTCGTCCGGCTCCAGGAAGAAGTCGCCGGAGACGCGGACGGAGGCCAGCGCGCCGTCGACCACGTCGAGGTCGGCGACCACGAGCTTGCCGCCGGGGACCTTGTACTCACCGTGCACGGGGCGACCCTACGAGAGCGCCGCCGCACCCGCTGCGGCGACCGGGGGCCCGCCGGCCAGGGAGCCGGGCACCAGGGAGGACGCCAGCCAGTGCCGCGGGATGCCGAACCCGTCGAGCAGCTCCTCGGTGCGCGGGCGCAACCGGCGACACAGCTCGTTCACCGCGTGGGTGACGGCCTTGGCCCGCAGCGTCGTCATCCGCCGGTGCTCCAGGTACCAGCCCTTCTCCGCCTCCAGCAGCGCCAGCGCGTGCAGGTCGAACACCTCGCCCAGCAGGGCCGCCACCGCGCCGTCCTCGGTGCGGGCGATCGCCGCGGCGAACGCCTCGGCGACCACGCGGTCCACGTGCGCGCGCCCGGCCAGCAGCAGGTGGTCCTGCAGGCCGTCGACGGTCTCGAACGCGTCCCGGTCGTCGCGCGAGCGGGCCTTGCGCATCCGCTTGGCCAGCGACTCCACGACGTGGCGCTCGCGGTCGGCGATCATCCGCAGCTGCCACGCGCGGTCGTGCAGCTCGTCGGGCACGCGCCCGGCCTCCACGACGTCCGCGACCAGGGAGCGGGCGGGGCTGCGGCCCGCCAGCGTGGTGACGAAGTCGCGGGTGGCGAACCGCGCCATCCCCAGGGTGTCCAGGTCGGAGAACTGCTGGGCGTACGCGGTGAGCTGGCTCTTGGCGACCAGTTGCAGCAGGACGGTGTTGTCGCCCTCGAACGTGGTGAACACGTCCGTGTCGGCCTTCAGCTGCGGCAAGCGGGACTCGGAGAGGTAGCCGTGGCCGCCGCACGCCTCGCGGCAGGTCTGGATGGTGCGGGTGGCGTGCCAGGTGGCGGCGACCTTCATCCCCGCCGCGTGGGCCTCGAACGCGCGCTGGCGGTCGGGTTCGGGGTCGCCGCCGGCGAGCTGGACCTTCAGCAGGTCGTCCATCTCGCCCATCAGCTCGTCCTGCGCGAAGCTCAGGGCGTACGTGGTGGCCAGCGGCACCAGCAGGCGGCGCTGGTGCGCCAGGTAGTCCAGCAGCACGACCTCCTCGCCGCGCTCGCCCCTCTCGGCGCCGGGGCGGGCGAACTGCCTGCGTCGCAGCGCGTAGCGCGACGCGATCTCCAGAGCCACCTTCGTCTGGCCGATCGCGCCGCCGGAGATGCTGACGCGGCCCTTCACCAGTGCGCCGAGCATCGTGAAGAACCGGGCGTTCTCGCTGGCGATCGGGCTGGAGTAGGTGCCGTCCTCGGCGACCTGGGCGTAGCGGTCCAGCAGCGCGGTGCGCGGGACGCGCACGGCGTCGAACCACAGGCGGCCGTTGTCGACGCCGTTCAGGCCGGCCTTGCGGCCGTCGTCGCCACGCCGGATCCCGGGCAGGTCGCCCCCGTCCGGCCCGCGCAGCGGCACGACGAAGGCGTGCACGCCCTGCCGCACCCCGCCGGTGACCAGTTGCGCGAACACCACCGCGACCTCGGCGTCGCGCGCGGCGCCGCCGATGTAGTCCTTGCGGCAGGACTCGTCGGGGGTGTGGACGACGAACTCCCGCGTCGCGGGGTCGTAGGTGGCGGTGGTGCCCAGGGAGGCGACGTCGGACCCGTGCCCGGTCTCCGTCATGGCGAAGCAGCCGACGAGGTCCAGGCGCAGCAGCGGCGGCAGCAGTTCCGCGTGGTGGCGTTCGGTGCCCAGGGCCTGCACGGCGCCGCCGAACAGGCCCCACTGCACGCCCGACTTGATCATCAGGGAGGCGTCGCCGAGACCCAGCACCTCGAACTGGCCGACCTGCGCGCCGGGGGAGTCGCCGCCGCCGTACCGCGAGGAGAACCCCGCCTCGTGCCCGCCCAGGTCGGCGAGCACGCGCAGCCGGGCGAGGGTGAGGTCGCGCTGCTCGGCGGTGCTCAGGTGGTCGATCGGGCCGAACAGGTCGGCGGGGAACTCGCGGCGTGCCTTCTCGCGCAGGTCGGCGGAACGGCCGTCGAGCACCCTGCGCAGCTCGTCGGTGTCGACGGGCCCGGCGGCGGGCCCGGGGGCCGGGGGGGCGGGGGTCTCGGCGGCCCGCCCGGCGGGGACCGGGGCGTCGACGGCGGTGTCGAACTCGGTGGCGGTCACGGGAGCTCCTCGGTCTCGGGGTGGGTGGAGCGGGGGGCGGGGCCCGTCAGGACGGCGCTGAGGCCGCCCCAGGCCAGGTCGGTGAGGGCCGCGCTCATCTCGGCGGCGCCCAGGCGGTCCGGGGTGGAGATCCACCGGTCGGCGGCGGAGCGGATGAGCGCGACCAGGCCGTGCGCGAGGGCGTCGGCGGAGGTGTCGGCGGCCCCGGCGGCGCGCAGGTGCGCGGTGAGGGTGCGGGCGGTCTCGTCGGCCAGCGCGCGGGTCAGGCGCTGCACGGGGTCGCGCTCGGGGTCGCGGGCGGTGGCGCCGAACGGGTGGGAGACGACGAACCGGTACACCTCGGGGTCGGCCTCGACGAGGCCCAGGTAGGTGGTGACGATCCCGGCCAGCGCCTCGCGGGGGCTGCTCGCGCGTTCCACGGCGCTGCGCAGCTCGCGCACGATCAGCCGGTTCACGCGGCGCGCGACCGCCAGGTACAGGTCCTCCTTGTCGGCGAAGTGCCGGTACAGGACCGTCTTGCTGGTCCCGGCCGCGGTGGCCAGCTCGTCCATGCCCAGCCCGGCTCCGTGCGTGGTGATGGCGCGCAGGGCGGCGGTCACCAGCTCCTCGCGGCGCTGGCGGCGGTGCTCGGCCCAGCGCGTGCGCCGCCCGTCCTGGCGGGGCGCGGACGGGGCGGGGGCGTCGGCGGTGACGGGTTCCACGTCTCGACGGTACCTCGGACGACGGGTACCCGGTACCCCGAGTACCTGTTAAGTTCCAGGGGTCCAGGCTCGACGAGGAGGTCCCGTGACCGCACCCACGCCCCCGCCCCGCACCACCCGGGCCGTGCGCCCGGTGGCCGTGGTCGCCGGCAACCGCACCCCCTTCGCCAAGGCGGGCGGCCGCTACGCGCAGGCCTCCGCGAAGGACCTGCTCGTCGCCGCGGTCGACGGCCTGGTGGCCCGCACCGGGCTGGCCGGTGAACGCCTCGGCGAGGTCGTCGCCGGCGCCGTGCTCAAGCACAGCCGCGACCTCAACCTCACCCGCGAGGCCGTGCTGTCCACCGCGCTGGACCCGGCCACCCCCGCCTTCGACGTCTCCCAGGCCTGCGCGACGGGGCTGGAGACCGCCGTGCTGCTCGCCGGGAAGATCGCCCTCGGCCAGGTGGACGCCGGGATCGCCGGCGGCGCCGACAGCGCCAGCGACGCCCCGATCGCCGTGGACGAGGGCCTGCGCCGCGTCCTGCTCGCCCTGAACCGCGCCCGCACCCCCGGGGCCCGCCTGAAGGCGCTCGCGGGCCTGCGCCCCGGGCAGGTCGTGCCGGAGCTCCCCCGCAACGCCGAGGCCCGCACCGGGCTGTCGATGGGCGAGCACGCCGCCCGCACCGCCGCGCACTGGGGCGTGAGCCGGCAGGCGCAGGACGAGCTGGCCCTCGCCAGCCACCGCAACCTCGCCGCCGCCTACGAGCGCGGGTTCTTCGACGACCTCGTCACCCCGTACCTGGGGCTGCGCCGCGACGGGCTGCTGCGCCCGGACACCACGCCGGCCAAGCTCGCGGAGCTGGAGCCCGTGTTCGGCCGCGACCTGGAGGCGCCGGCGACGATGACGGCGGGGAACTCCACCCCGCTCACCGACGGCGCCGCCGCGGTGCTGCTCGCCACCGACGAGTGGGCCGCCGAGCACCGCCTCGACGTCCTGGCGCACCTGGTCGACGCCCAGACCGCCGCGGTGGACCACGTCCACCGCGGTGAGGGACTGCTCACGGCCCCCGTGCACGCCGTGCCGGTCCTGTTGCAGCGCAACGGGTGGACGCTGGACGACCTGGACGTCGTGGAGGTCCACGAGGCGTTCGCCTCCACCGTCCTGGCCACGCTGGCGGCGTGGGAGGACGAGGAGTTCTGCCGCGAGCGCCTCGGCCTGGACGGGCCGCTGGGGCGCGTGGACCGCGCGAAGCTCAACGTCGCCGGCTCCTCGCTGGCCACCGGCCACCCGTTCGCCGCCACGGGCGCGCGCATCCTGGCCACCACGGCGAAGCTGCTCGCCGAGCGCGGCGGCGGGCGCGCGCTCATCTCGATCTGCGCGGCCGGCGGGCAGGGCATCGCGGCCCTGGTGGAGGCGTGATGGCCAAGCTCCCCGTCCACCTCCCGGACGACCCGTACGGCGGCCTCGTGCGCCGCGGCCCCGGTGCGGCGGCCGCGCGGCGGCTGGGCCTGCCCGTGCCACCGCGGTTGCGCCGCCACGAACCCGGCCAGGAGTTCCTCACCGGACCGGCGCTCGTGCTGCGCGCGGGTGCGGCACCGCTGGCCGACGACGTCGCGGTGTGGCTGGCCGCCGCCGGCGCCCGGGTGGTCGGCGACCTCTCCGCCGCGGGGGAGGACCGGCTCGGGGCCGTCGTCGTCGACGCCACCGCCGCCTCCCGCGTCGGCGACCTCGGCGCGCTGCGGGAGTCGCTGGCGCCGGCGTTCCGGCGCACCGCCTCCGGTGGGCGCGTCCTCGTCCTGGGGGCGGTGCCCGCCGAGGCGGGGGGCAGCGCCGGTGGGGAGTTCGGCGAGGGGTTCGGTGACGTCGAGGCCCGTGCGGTGCAGCAGGGCCTGGACGGGCTCGTGCGCAGCCTCGGCAAGGAGACCCGCGGCGGCACCACCGTGAACCTGCTGCGGGTCGCCGCCGGCGCCGGCGAGGCGCTGCGCTCCCCGCTGGAGTTCCTCTGCTCGGCCCGCGCGGCGTTCGTCTCCGGTCAGCCCCTGCTCGTCGGGCCCGCCCCCGCACCCGCGGTGGCAGGGCGGGAACGACGCGTGGCCGTGGTCACCGGCGCCGCCCGCGGCATCGGCGCGGCGATCGCCGAGGTCCTCGCCCGCGACGGCGCGCACGTCGTGTGCGCCGACGTCGCCGCCGCCGGCGAGCAGCTCGCCCGCGTCGCCAACCGCGTGCGCGGCTCGGCGCTCACCCTGGACGTCACCGCCGCCGACGCCCCGGACGTCCTCGCCGACCACCTGAGGCGCCGGTTCGGCGGCGCCGACGTCGTCGTCCACAACGCCGGCGTCACCCGCGACCGCTCGTTCGTGAACCTCGGCGCCGACGCCTGGGACACCGTGCTCGGCGTGAACCTCGCCGCTCCGCTGCGGCTGACCGAGGGCCTGCTGCGCACCGACGGCGCCCTCGCGCCGGGCGCGCGGTTCGTGTGCCTGTCGTCCATCAACGGCCTCGCCGGCGCGAAGGGGCAGGCGAACTACGCCACCAGCAAGGCGGGGCTCGTCGGCCTCGTGCAGGCGCTGGCGGAACCGCTGGCGCGCCGCGGCATGGCCGCCAACGCCGTCGCCCCGGGTTTCATCGAGACGCCCATGACGGCGTCCATGCCCGCGGTGCCGCGCGAGGTGGGCCGGCGCGCCAGCAGCTTGCAGCAGGGCGGGCTGCCCGTGGACGTCGCCGAGGCCGTGGCCTGGCTGGCCTCGCCGGGCGCGGCCGGGGTCAACGGGCAGGTGCTGCGCGTCGACGGCCAGCACCTGACGGGGGCGTGAGCGCCGTGGGAACCACCCCCAGGCCCCTGGCCGCGAACTACCTGCGCTCCCTCGTGGTCCCGCGACCGCGCGGCGCGGTGGACCTGCCGCGCCGGCGCGTCGAGCAGCACGGTGTGCGCGTGGACCCCTTCCGCCTGGCGGCGTGGTCGCGCCTGTGCGGGTACCCCCTGCGCTCGCGGCTGCCGCTGCCGTACCCGCACCTGCTGGGTTTCACCGCCCAGGTGCAGCTGCTGGTGTCCGAGCCGTTCCCGTTCCGGCTGCTGGGGCTCGTGCACGTCGCGCAGGAGTTCACCCAGCACCGGCCGCTGCCGGTGGAGGCCGAGCTGGAGGTGTCGGTGCGTGCCGTGGCGATGGCCCCGCACCGTCGCGGCGCGGTCGTCGACCTCGTCACCGAGGTGCGCGCGGCGGGGGACGGCGCACCCGCCTGGCGGGGGGTGAGCCGCTACCTCGCACCGGGTGCGCGGCTGCCGGGGGCGGTCCCGCCGGCCGAGGCGGACCCGCCCGCTCCCGGGCCGGGCGCCGCGGTCGGGCGCTGGCGGGTGGGGGCCTCGACCGGCCGCCGCTACGCGGAGGTCAGCGGGGACGTGAACCCGATCCACCTGGCCGCCCCGGCCGCGCGGCTGCTCGGCTTCCGTCGCGCCCTCGCGCACGGGCTGTGGACCGCCTCGCGCAGCCTGGCCGTCCTGGACGGCCGGCTGCCGGACGCGGTGCGCGCCGACGTGCGGTTCAAGGCGCCGCTGCTGCTGCCGGCGACGGTGGAGCACCGGCACGAGCGCGTGCCGGAGCGGGAGGGCGGTGGCTGGCGCACCGCCGTGCGCAGCCGCGACGGTGCCCGCACCCACCTGCTCACCCGCGTCACCCCCCTCTGAGGGGAACGCCGCCCGCCCGCCGCACCACGGACCCCCACCGCACCCCCCACGGTGATCCTGCACGCGTGAACGCTCACGCGTGCAAGATCACCGTGGGGTGGGGGGAACGAGGGGAGGGGGTGTGGTGGGGTGGGGGCGTGCCCGCCGCCTCGTCCCGTGGTCCCGTCCCGCCGAGCCCCACCGTGCTGCTGCTGGGCGGGCGCAGCGAGATCGGCCTGGAGGTCGCCGAACGGCTCGTGCGCGCCGGCGCCCGCACCGTCGTCCTCGCCGCCCGCCGCGCCGGTGAGCTCACGGCGGAGAGCGAGCGGCTGCGCGCGGCCGGTGCCCGGCACGTCGAGACCGTCGAGTTCGACGCCGACGACGTCGCCGCGCACGGCCCCCTGCTCGCGGACGTCGTCACCCGGCACGGGGCGCTGGACGCCGTGGTGGCGTTCGGGGTCCTCGGTGACCAGGCCCGCGCCGAGGTGGACGTCGCGCACGCCCTGGCCGTGGTGCACACCGACTACACCGCGCAGGTCAGCGTCCTGTCCCACCTGGCGCTGCTGCTGCGCCCCCTGCGCGCGGGCAGGATCGTCGCGTTCTCCTCGATCGCCGGGGTCCGCGCCCGCCGCCCGAACTACGTGTACGGCTCCGCCAAGGCCGGCCTGGACGCCTTCGCCTCGGGGCTGGCCGACGCCCTGGCCGGCAGCGGTGTGCACCTGCTGCTGGTGCGTCCCGGCTTCGTCGTCGGCCGCATGAGCGCCGGGATGCGCCCCGCGCCGTTGTCGAGCACCCCGCCGCAGGTCGCCGACGCGACCGTGGCGGCGCTCGCCGCCGGGCACGTCGAGGTGTGGGTGCCGGGGGCGCTGCGCGCGCTGGCCGCCGCGATGCGCGCCACCCCGCGCGCCGTGTGGCGGCGCGCACCCCGCTGAGCCCTGCCGCGCGGGCCGAGCCGGTGCTGCCCACCGTGGCGGGCATGGACCTGGGACTCACCGGGCACACCGCCCTGATCACCGGCGCGGACTCCGGCATCGGGTGGCACACCGCCCGCCTGCTGCTCGCGGAGGGCGCGCGCGTCGCCCTCACCGACGTGGGCGCCGGCCGGCTGCAGGAGGCCGCCGAGCGGCTGGGTGCGGGGGAGGACCGCCTGGTCGCGGTCGCCGCGGACCTCACCGACCCCGACGCGGTGCAGCGGCTGCAGCGGGAGGTGCCGCCGCGCCTCGGCGACCCCGACGTCCTGGTGCACTGCGCGGGGGTGACCGGAGCGCAGGGGTTGTTCCACGAGATCGACGAGGACGGCTGGCGCTCCACGCTGGACACCGACTTCCTCGCCGCCGTGCGGGTCGTGCGGGCCTTCCTGGACCCGATGCGCGCGAAGGGGTGGGGGCGGATCGTGCTGGTCGCCTCCGAGGACGCGCAGCAGCCCTACGTCGACGAGCTGCCGTACTCGGCGGCGAAGGCCGCCCTGCTGAACCTCACCAAGGGCCTGTCGAAGACGTACGCGAGCGAGGGCGTCCTCGTCAACGCCGTCTCCCCGGCGTTCATCGCCACCCCCATGACGGACGCCGTGATGGAGGAGCGCGCCCAGCAGGACGGCACGAGCGTCG
This sequence comes from Kineococcus sp. TRM81007, assembly GCF_022669155.1. Taxonomy (GTDB): domain Bacteria; phylum Actinomycetota; class Actinomycetes; order Actinomycetales; family Kineococcaceae; genus Kineococcus. The sequence continues at coordinate 70,801 of NZ_JALBVB010000032.1, forward strand.
AGCAGGCGATCAGCACGTTCCTCGACGAGGACCGGCCGTTCATGGAGCTGAAGCGCCGCGGCGACCCGGACGAGGTCGCCTCCGTCATCGCGTTCCTGGTCTCCGAGCGGGCCAGCTTCGTCAACGGCAGCAACTACCGCGTGGACTCCGGCTCCGTCGCGACGATCTGAGGGTTCCGCCCCCGGGCACTAGCGTGGGGCGCATGTCCGACGCACCACGGGGGCCCGCCGGCGGCACGGCCCTGACCGCCGCCGAGCGCCTCGACGACCTGCCGTTCACCCGCCGCCACCGGCGCCTGCTCGTCGGTTCCGGGATCGGCTGGGCCCTGGACGCCTTCGACGTCGGGCTGGTCGCGTACGTGCTGCTGGCGCTGCGCGTGCAGTGGGAGCTCGGCGACGCGGAGCGGTCGTGGATCGCCTCGATCGGTTTCGCGGGCATGGCGGTCGGCGCCAGCCTCGGCGGCCTGCTCGCCGACCGGATCGGGCGCCGGCAGGTGTTCGCGCTGACGCTGCTGGTGTACGGCATCGCCAGCGGCGCCTCCGCGCTGTCGTGGTCGCTGGGTGCGCTGCTCGTCTTCCGGTTCCTGGTCGGGCTCGGCCTGGGAGCGGAGCTCCCGGTGGCGTCCACCCTCGTCAGCGAGTTCGCGCCGCGCCGCATCCGCGGGCGCGTCGTCGTGATGCTGGAGGCGTTCTGGGCGGTCGGCTGGACGGCCGCCGCCCTCGTCGGCTTCCTGCTCGTGCCGGCCTCCGACGACGGGTGGCGCTGGGCGCTGGTGCTGGGGGCGGTGCCCGCCCTCTACGCGATCGTGGTGCGCCGCGGGCTGCCGGAGTCCGTGCGGTTCCTCATGTCGAAGGGCCGGCACGCCGAGGCCGAGCAGGTGGTGCGGCAGTTCGAGGAGTCCGCGGGCGTGCGGTACTCGCCGGGCCCGCTCGCGCAGGAGGCGCCGGCCGGTGCCGTCGCGGCCGCTGCGCCCGGCGTGTGGAGCCGGGGTCTGCGGCGGCGCACCACCGGCCTGTGGCTGGTGTGGTTCTTCGTGAACTTCAGCTACTACGGGGCGTTCACGTGGATCCCCAGCCTGCTGTTCGAGGACGGGTTCACGGTGGTGCGCTCGCTGGAGTTCACGCTCATCATCACCCTCGGCCAGCTGCCGGGGTACGCGGTGTCCGCCTGGCTGGTGGAGGCGTGGGGGCGCCGGCGCACGCTGTCGGTCTTCCTGGTGGGGTCGGCGGCCGCGGCGCTGCTGTACTCGGCCGCCGACAGCGACCCGGCGATCCTCACCGCCGGGATCCTGCTGTCGTTCTTCAACCTGGGCGCCTGGGGCGCCCTGTACGCGCTGACGCCGGAGGTGTACCCGACGCTCGTGCGCGGGCGCGGTGCCGGGTCGGCCGCCGGGTTCGGCCGCATCGCCTCGATCCTCGCCCCGCTCAGCGTGCCGCCGCTGCTGGGAGCCGGTGGGACCGCGGCGGTGTTCGTGGTGTTCGGCGTGGCGTTCGCGGTCGCGGCGGCCGCGAGCTGGTTGCTGCCGGAGACGAGGGACCGGGCCCTGGAGGACTGACCGCGGCGGCCGGGGTCACCAGCCCCGCTCGCGCCACTCACCGAGGTGCGGGCGTTCCGCGCCGATCGTGGTGGCCGCCCCGTGCCCGGGGTGCACCACGGTGCGGTCGTCGAGGACGGCGAACAGCCGCTCGGTGACGTCGGTCAGCAGCGAGCCGAACGCGGCGGCGTCACCGCGGGTGTTCCCGACACCACCGGGGAACAGCGAGTCGCCGGTGAACACGCGGTCCGGGCCCTGCCCGCCGTCGCGCAGCACCAGCGCCACGGAACCGGGGGTGTGCCCGCGCAGGTGCACCACCTCCAGCCGCACGTCGCCGGCCACCACGACGTCCCCGTGGCGCAGGCGACGGTCCACGGGGACGGGCAGGTGGTCGGCGTCGTCCTCGCCGGCGGCGGTCGCGGCCCCCGTGGCGGCCACCACGTCGGCGAGGGCGCCGACGTGGTCGTGGTGGCGGTGCGTGGTGACGACCAGCCCGAGCCGGCCGTCGGGCGAGCCGTCGCGCACCAGCTCCAGGAGGGTGCCGGGCTCCGCGGCGGCGTCCACGAGCACCTGCTCGCGGGTGCGCCGGCACGTCACCAGGTACGCCGCGTTGTCCATCGGCCCGACGTGCACCGCGCGCACCTCAGCGTCCGCGGTGAGATCCACGCCCACCACCTACTCCTGCCCCGCCGCGTCGTCCTGCGCCGCCAGGACCTCCTCGATCCAGCGCAGCCCCGCGATGGCGGTGGGGAACCCGCACGTGGTGATGGCCGCCAGCGCCACCGCGCGCAGCTCGTCCGGCGAGGAGCCCTCCGCCAGCGCCTTGCGGACGTTGGAGCGCACGGCGCCGTCGGACTGGGCGCCCAGGGCCAGGGCGAACTTCAGCAGCCGGTCCGTGCGGGCGTCGAAGCCGGTGTGCGCCCGCACCGCCTCGGCCAGCGCCCCCTGCGCGGCGGCGACGTCCGGGTACCGCTCGGTGAACTCGCGGTAGATCGAGGGCAGGTACTCGCTCACGGCGTCCTCCGGTGCGCTGGGGTGGTCTCGCCGACGACCCTACCGAGGGGGCAGGGCGCGGTCGCGGACCACGTCCGGGCGCGGGTGCGGCAGCGGCGCCGCACCGGGGCGGCGGCGGTAGACCACGTAGGGGCGCCACAGGTACGCCATCGGGGCGGACCACACGTGCACCAGCCGGGTGAACGGCCACAGCGCCAGGAACAGGAACCCGCCCAGGGCGTGCGCCTGGTACACCAGCGGCGCCCCGGCCATCAGGGAGGTGTCGGGGGACAGCATGAACACCCCGCGGAACCACACCGCGATCGTCTCGCGGTAGTCGTAGCCCGGGCCGATCAGGTTCTCGCCGATGGTCGCGCTCATGCCCAGCACCACCATCGCGGCCAGCGCCACGTACAGCACGCGGTCCATCGGCGTCGTGGTGCGGCGCACGCGGCCGCCGACGACGAACCGGCGGGCGATGAGCAGCAGCAGCCCCACCACCATCGCCACGCGTGGCCGACGGCGAACACCACCAGGCACGCGTAGGGGACGACGATCCACAGGGCGGTGTCGAGGGCGCTCACGGCCGGACCTCCGGGGTGCTGGGGGTCGTCGGGCCCGACCGCCGCCTGTCGCAGTTCGTCACCGTCGGCGTGGACGAGGAGACGCGGCTGCGCATCGGGCCGCCGCCGCGCGGGCACGGCGTCCTCGGCGTCCTCATCGAGGACCCGCGGCCCATCCGCCTGCACGACATCGCCGAGCACGCCAAGTCGTACGGGGTGCCGGCGAACCACCCGCCCATGTCCTCCTTCCTGGGCGTGCCCATCCAGGTCGGCGAGCAGGTCTTCGGCAACCTCTACCTGACCGAGAAGGCCGGCGGGGGCGACTTCACGCAGGACGACGAGGACGTCGTCGTGGCGCTCGCCGCGGCCGCCGGCATCGCGATCAAGAACGCCGACCTGTTCGAGCAGACCCGCAGCCGCGAGCGGTGGCTGGAGGCGTCCACCGAGGTCACCGCGGCGCTGCTCGGCGGGTCCGCCGGGGCGCAGGCCCTGCACCGGGTGGTGGCGCAGGCGTGCGTGGCGGCCGACGCGGACGCCGGCGTGCTGCTGCTCGCCGACGCCTCGCCGGGGCTGCGGGTGGCCGCGGTCGCCGGGCCCGGCGCCGAGGAGCTGGTGGGCCGGCGCGTGGTCGCCGGCACCGCCCTGGAGGTGCTGTCCGGCGCGGGCCCGCGCCTGCTGGCGGAGGCGGGGGAGCACCTGCCGGGGCTGGGGGCGGCGGGCGGGCCGACCGCGCTGGCGCCGCTGTCGGTGCCCGGCCGCGACGCCCTGGGCGTGCTGGCCGTCGCCCGGCACCGCGGTGCGCCGGAGTTCACCGGGGCGGAGGTGGGCATGGTCGGCTCCTTCGCCGGTCACGCCGCGCTCGCGGTGGAGTTCGAGCGCGCGCAGACCGACCGGCAGCGCCTCGCCGTCTACGAGGACCGCGACCGCATCGCCCGCGACCTGCACGACCTCGTCATCCAGCGGTTGTTCGCCGTGGGCCTCGGCCTGCAGTCCCTGGGGCCGCGCTTGCGCGGGACCGGTGCGGAGGACCGCCTGGCCGCGTTCGTCGACGACCTGGACGAGACGATCCGGGAGGTGCGGCGCACCATCTTCTCCCTGCAGGAACCGGACGAGGGGCCCACGGGCCTGAGGGGCGAACTGCTGCGGGTGGCCTCGGGCGCGACCGACCCGCTCGGTTTCGAACCGCACCTGGCGCTGGAGGGGCCGCTGGACTCGGCGGTCCCCGACGACGTGCGCGCGGACCTGCTGGCGGTGCTGGGGGAGGCGCTGGCGAACGTCGCCCGCCACGCCCGCGCCTCCCGCGTGGACGTGCACGTGTCCGTGGACGCCACCGGGCGCGAGCTGCTGCTGCGCGTGTCCGACGACGGCGTGGGCCCGGACCCGGACGCCTCGCCGGGCCACGGCACCCGCAACATGTCCGCCCGCGCCGAGCGCCTGGGCGGGAACTGCTCGCTGGGCGTGCGGGCGCGCGGCGGCGCCGAGCTGCGCTGGCGGGTGCCGCTGGTCTGAACCGGGTCGGCGCGGCGCCGTCCCGGGTCGCGGGAGTTCCGGCCGAGTGAGTTCCAGCCGGGGGGTCCGGCCGGGGAGTTCCCGACCGGGACCTTGGTCCCCGCGGTGGGGACCACCGGCCTGGTCCCGTCGACCGCGCGGGTCCCTACGTTGGTGGTGCCGTCGTGCCGGCGAGGTGCGGCGCTGCGCCACCCACCCGCACGTCCCTGGAGGTCCCGTGCCCATCACCGCGCCGCTGCTGTCGGAGAGCTCGGAGGCGGTGGTGCGGGCGACGGCCGCCGTCGTCGCCGCGCACGCCGAGGAGATCACGGGCGTGTTCTACCCGAGCATGCTCGCCGCCCACCCGGAGCTGCTCCGGGTGTTCAACACGGGCAACCAGGCGACGGGGGAGCAGAGCAAGGCCCTGGCCGCCTCCGTGGTGGCCTACGCCGTGCAGCTCATCGACCCCGCCGCCCCGCCGTTCGACCACGTCCTGCGGCGCATCGCGCACAAGCACGTCTCCCTGGGGATCCGCCCCGACCAGTACACGATCGTGGGCCGCCACCTGCTGGCCGCGGTCGGCGAGGTCCTCGGCGACGCGGTGACGCCGGAGGTCGCCGCCGCCTGGGACGAGGTCTACTGGCTGTTCGCCACCCAGCTCGTCGCCGAGGAGGCGCGCCTGTACCACCTGGCCGGTGTGGACCCGGCGCTGCCGGTGCGCCCGTACCGCGTGGTGCGCCGCGTGCAGGAGACCGCGGAGGTCGTCTCCCTCGTGCTGGAGCCGGCGGACGGCGAGCCCCTGCCGGAGATCCTGCCCGGCCAGTACGTGTCCGTGTTCGCCGACCTGCCCGACGGCAGTCGCCAGCCGCGGCAGTACACCGTCTCCTCCACCCGCAGCGGTGCCCGCCTGCAGATCACCGTGCGCCGCGTGCGCGGCCGCGACGGCGCCCCGGACGGGCGCGTGTCGGCGTTCCTGCACGACACCGTGGCGGTCGGTGACCTGCTGGACGTCAGCACCCCCTCCGGCGACGTCGTCGTCGAGGACGCGCAGGCCCCGCTGCTGCTGGCCAGCGCCGGGGCGGGGATCACCACGGTCCTGCCGGTGCTGGAGCACGTCGCCCGCACCCAGCCGCAGCGGAAGGTGGTCGTCGCGCACGCCGACCGCACCCCGGCCGACCACGCGCTGCGCGAGGCGGTGCTGCGGGTGGGGGCCGAGCTGGACGACTTCACGGCGCTGGCCTGGTACGAGCAGCCCGAGCCGGGCGACACCACGTCGCGCCGCGGGTTCATGGACCTGTCCGAGGTGCCGCTGCCGGAGGGCGTGCAGGTGTTCACGTGCGGGCCGCTGCCGTTCATGCGCCAGGTCCGCGCCACGGTGCTGTCCCGCGGTGTGCCGGCCGCCGCGGTCCGCTACGAGGTGTTCGGGCCGGACCTGTGGGGCGCGGCGCCCGAGCCCGAGGTGGCCCCGGTGCCGCACCAGGGCGTGCACCCGCAGCGCGTGGGCGTCTGAACCGCTCAGGCGGCCGGCCGCTGGGGGTCGGGTTCGGCTGCGCCGCCGAGCCCGGCCCCCGCCTGCCGCGCCGCCGGGGCCGCGGCCGGGCGCAGGTCCACCACGGCCGGTGCGGCGGGGGCGTCCGCCCGGCGCTGCGCGCGCCGGCGCACCAGCGCCACGGCGAACGCGACGGCCACGACGGCGTAGAAGAGCGCGCGGGCGGTCTCCCCGTCGGCGGTGAACCCCGCCGCGAGCGCCACCGACCCGGCGGCACCGACGAGGTGCACGAGGTCCATGAACGACGTCCAGACGGCCACCCGTCGATGGTGGACCCGTCGGCGCCGTTCCGCCCGTCGGTGCGCGTCGGGACGACCGGCCCGGCCGATCCGGAACTACGTGGAGTGAGCGCTTACTGCTCACAGTGAATGCGAGGGGTGGTGCGCCGAGCGTCCCGCCGGGACCGGTGGCGCCTGTGCCAGGCTGGGCCCGACGCCCGCCCGCACGTCTCCCGGGAGCCTCCTTGCACCGCAACGCGACCGCCGTGGCCGAGCACCTGCGCGCCGCCGGGTGCGCGGGCGAGGTCCGCGAACTGCCCGTCCCCGCCCGCACCGCGGCGGAGGCCGCCGCTGCGCTGGGCTGCCCGGTGGGAGCGATCGCCAACAGCCTGGTGTTCCTCGCCGACGGCGAGCCGGTGCTCGTGCTGACCAGCGGCGCCCACCGCGTCGACCCCGTGCACACGGCGGCGCGGCTGGGGGCCGCCGAGCTCACCAGGCCCGGTGCGGCCGAGGTGCGGGCCGTCACCGGCCAGCCCATCGGCGGCGTCGCCCCCGTCGGTCACCCCGTGCCGCTGCGCACCGTCGTGGACAGCGCCCTCGCCGGTCACGACGTGGTGTGGGCCGCTGCGGGGACGCCGAACGCGGTGTTCCCGACGACCTTCGAGGAACTGCTGCGCGTGTGCGGCGCCGAACCGGTCACCGTCGTCCCCTGAGCGCTCGACCCGGGATCACCGCAGCCGCAGCCCCATCGTGAGCCCGCCGGCGTCCGGCTCCTGCCCGGGCAGCTCCGAGAAACCCAGCCGGCGGTAGAACGCGACGGCGCCGGGGTTGCGGGTGGAGACCCCCAGGTGCACGCCGGGCACGCCGCGCCCGGCCAGCTGCACCAGCAGGTGCTCCACCAGGCGGCGCCCCAGCCCGCGGCCCTGCACGCGCGGCAGCAGGTCGATGTGCAGGTGCGCGGGGAACCCCGAGCGCCCGAGCAGGTGCGGGCGCGGGCCGGGCGGGGAGTCCAGGGAGCGCAGCAGCGCGGTGTCCAGCGCCGTCGGCTCGTGCCCCGACGCGACGAACCCCCGGTGGCGCCGCCGCACACCGGGCCACCAGTGCTCACGGGCCCACTGCTCGAAGGAGAAGGTGTCGGCGCAGCCGATGACGTACCCGGCCACCCCGCCGCTCCCGTCGTCCCCGTCGTCCCCGTCGTCCCCGTCGTCGACGACGGTCACCAGCGCGGGGTCGTGCGCGGCGTAGGGCCCGGCGTACACGTCGCCCAGCAGCAGCGGGTCGGCGTAGCGGCCGGTGGCGTCCTCCCCGTGGAACCCGGTGCGCAGGCACACCTCGTACAGCCCGCTCAGGTCCGCCGGGGCGGCCGGGTCGAACGGGCGCAGCCGCGGTCCCGGGCCGCGCTGCGGGCCGGGAGCGGGGTCGTGCGGGGTTCCCGTCGGCACGGCGCCCATCCTGCCGCAGCGGTGCGGGGCAGGATGGGCCGGTGGGCGAACTCCTGGCCGTCGGGTGCTGGACCGCCGCCACCGGCGGTCGCGGCAGCGGCGTGGTGCTGCTGGCGCGAGACCCGGCCACCGGCAGGCTGCGCGGACCGGTGGCGACCGACCCGTGCGACTCGCCGTCGTTCCTCGCCGCGGCCGGTGCGCCGGGGGTCCTGCACGCCGCCCACGAGCTCGACGACGGCGTCGTCTCCACCCGGCGCCCCGGCGGGCGGGAGGTGCTGGGGCGGGCGCCCACCGGCGGCGCCGCCCCCTGCCACGTCGGGGTGCACCCCGGCGGGGAACTGCTCGCGGTGGCGGACTACGGCGGCGCCGTGGGGATCGTCGACGCCCCCGGCGGGATCGCCCGGGACCTCGTGCAGGTGCTCACCGCGCCCGGTTCAGGGCCGCGCGCCGACCGGCAGGAGTCCTCCCACCCGCACTCGGCGACCTTCCTGGACGCCGGCACGCTGCTCGTCGCGGACCTGGGCACCGACGAGCTGCGGCTGCACGGCGTCGACCCCGCGACCCGCCGGGTGGGCCCCCGGCCGGTGCAGGTGGTGCGCACCCCGCCCGGCTGCGGGCCCCGCCACGTCGCCGTCACCGGTGCCCCCGGTTCCCGCGCCGTGCACGTCACCGGGGAGCTGGACGCGACGGTCCTCTCCCTGCCGCTGCTCGACGCCCCCGGCGGTGCGCGCCTGGGCGCACCGGTGGCGCACCCGGCCCTGGCGGGCGCCGCGCAACCGCCCGTCCACCCCGGCGAGGTGGCCGTCCTGGCGCCCGGGCGGCTCGTGGTCACCAACCGCGGCGCCGACGTCCTCACCGTCCACGAGGTCGTCGGCGGCACCGCCCGACCCGTGCACGACGTGCCGCTCGGCGCGCGCAACCCCCGCCACGTGCGCGTCCTCGCCGGCCCCGGCGGGCGCGCGCACCTCTACGTCAGCGCGCAGGACTCCGACGCCGTGGTCCACCTGGCCCTGGACGCGGACCTGGCCGTGGTGGACCGCTCGTCGGCCGAGGTCGCCTCACCCACGTGCGTGCTGCCGCTGGCGGAGTGAACCCCGCGCCCCGGCAGCTCACTCCAGCACGGCGAGCGCGTCGATCTCCACCAGCATCTCCGCGCGCGGCAGGCCGGTGAACACGGTGGTGCGCGCGGGCAGCACCCCGTCGGTGGTGCGGGCGCCGACGAAGTCCCCGTACGCCTCGTTCATCGCCGCGAAGTCGTCGCGGGTCGTCAGGTACACGCGCAGCGCCAGCACGTCGTCGAACGTGGCGCCCCCGGCGCGCAGCACGGCCTCCACGTTGCGCAGGGTGCGCTCGGTCTGCGCCCGCACGTCGCCGGCGTGCACGTACTCGCCGGTGGCGGGGTCGACCGGGCCCTGCCCGGAGACCTGCAGCAGCGGCCCCTTGCGCACCCCCTGGGAGAACGTGTGCGCGGGGGCGGGGGCCTCGTCGGTGCTGACGGCGGTGCGCGGGGACACGGGGACTCCTCCTCGTCGGGGACGGCCCGGGGCCTCGACCCGGCGCCGCCACGATGCTAGAACCAGCCGGACGCGCACGACGGGGAGAGGCGGTCCACGGTGCTCTACGACGCGGGACGGGTGGGGCCGCTGGGCCCGCAGCACAAGGCCGCGCCCGTCGCGGCGTGGGGGCGCGACGCCGCGGACCTCGCCGCGCAGCACCCCGGGCTGTCGCTGCTGCCGACGCCGCTGCTGACGCTGGACGCCGCCGCCCTGGAGCACAACCTCGCCGCGATGGCGGCGTGGGTGCGCTCGGCCGGGGTGGACCTCGCCCCGCACGGCAAGACGACGATGGCGCCGTCGGTCTGGCGCCACCAGCTCGACGCCGGCGCGTGCGGCCTCACCGTGGCGACGCCGTGGCAGCTCGCCGTCGCGCTGGACGCGGGGGTGCCGTGGGTGCTGGCCGCCTACCCGGTCCTGGACCCCGGGGTGCTGGCCCTGCTGGCGCGCCCGCGCAGCGCACGGGTGCTGGTGTGGGCCGACGGCACCGACGTCGTCGAGGTCACCTCCCGCGGCCTGACCGCCGGCGGGGAACCCGCCCAGCCGCTCGACGTCCTCGTGGAGCTGGGCGCGCCGGGCGGGCGCACCGGCGCCCGCTCGGTGGCCGCCGCGCTGGAGGTGGCGCGCGCCGTGGCCGCCGCGCCCGGGTTGCGGCTGGCGGGCGTCGCCGGGTACGAGGGGGCCCTGGCCCACGACGCCGGGACGGCCAGCCTGGAGCGCGTGCGGTCCTGGCTGGGGGAGCTGCGCGACCTGCACGAGCAGCTGGCCGCCTCCGGCGCGTACGGCGACGTGCCCGGCGGCGTCGTCGTCAGCGCCGGCGGCAGCGCCTACTTCGACCTGGTCGCCGAGGTCCTCGCCCCGCTGCACGACCCGGCCGGGGAGCGCGGGCCGGCGACCCGGACGGTGGTGCGCGCCGGCGCGTACGTCGCCCACGACGACGGTTTCTACCGCGGCATCTCGCCGCTGGGGCGCGGCGCGGGCGGTGCCTCCGGAGAGGGGTTCCGGGCCGCCCTGCACGGGTGGGTCCGCGTCGTCTCGCGCCCCGAACCCGGCCTGGCGCTGGCCGACGCCGGCAAGCGGGACCTGCCGTTCGACGAGGGCCTGCCGCAGGTGCAAGCGGTGCGACGCAGCGGTTCCGGCGCCACCGAGCCCTTCACCGGGGCGGAGGTGACCGCCCTGAACGACCAGCACGCGTTCGTGCGGCTCACCGGCGGGGCGGAGTCGCTGCGGGTGGGCGACGTGCTGCGGCTGGGGGTCTCGCACCCGTGCACGGCGTTCGACAAGTGGGGTCTGCTGCCCGTCCTCGACGACGCCGGCGGCGCGCAGCCGGTCCTCGTCGACTGGGTGCGCACGGTGTTCGGGTGAGTTTCCGGTGAGCCCCCGGTGAGCGACCTGCTGGTGCGCGGCGCGCTGCTCGTCGACGGCACCGGGGCGCCCGCCCGGCGCGGTGACGCCCTCGTGGCCGGCGGCCGGGTCGCGGCCCTGGGCGACGTCGGCACCACCGCGGGCGCGCGCGTGCTCGACGCGGACGGCCTCGCCCTGGCACCGGGTTTCATCGACCTGCACGCCCACTCCGACCTGGCGGTCCTCACCGACCCCGAGCACCTGGCGAAGACCGCGCAGGGGGTGACCACGGAGCTCGTCGGCCAGGACGGGCTCAGCTACGCACCCGTGGACGACGTGGCCCTCGACGTGCTGCGCGAGCAGCTCGCCGGGTGGAACGGCGTGCCGGAGGACCTGGCGTGGGACTGGCGCGGCGTGGGGGAGTACCTGGACCGCGTCGACGCCGGCGCCGCCGTCAACGTCTGCTACCTCGTGCCGCAGGGCACCGTGCGCCTGCTCGCCGTCGGCGCCGGGGACCGCCCCGCCACGGCCGCCGAGCTGGAGCGGATGCGGGAACTGGTGCGCGCCGGGATGGACGAGGGCGCGGTGGGGATGTCCAGCGGGCTGACGTACGCGCCCGGGATGTACGCGAGCACCGCCGAGCTCGTGGAACTGGCGCGGGTCGTCGCCGGCGCCGGGGGTTTCTGGGCCCCGCACACCCGCTCGTACGGCCGCGGTGCGCTCGAGGCGTACGCGGAGGCGGTGCGGGTGGCGCGCCGCTCCGGCGCCGCGCTGCACCTGACGCACGCCACGATGAACTTCGGCGTGAACGCCGGGCGGGCGGCGGAACTGCTGGCGCTGGTGGACGCCGCGATCGCCGACGGCGTGGACGTCACCCTGGACACCTACCCGTACCTGCCCGGGTCCACCACCCTCGCCGCGGTGCTGCCCGGGTGGGCGAGCGCTGGCGGCCCGGCGGCGACGCTGCGGCGGCTGGCGGACCCGGCGGTGCTGCCGCGGCTGCGGCACGAGCTGGAGGTCACGGGTTCCGACGGCTGCCACGGCGTCCCCGTCGAGTGGGACACCCTGCAGGTGGCCGGGGTCCGCGAGGCCGCGCTGGGCGAGGCGGTCGGCGCCACCGTCGCCGGGCTGGCGCAGCGGTCGGGGCGGGAACCGTTCGAGGTGTTCCGCGACCTGCTGCTTCGCGACCGCCTCGGCACCACGGTGCTGCAGCACGTCGGCCACGAGGAGAACGTGCGGCAGATCATGCGTCACCCCCGGCACACCGTCGGCAGCGACGGGCTGCTGGTGGGGGAGCGCCCGCACCCGCGCGCGTGGGGGACGTTCCCGCACTACCTGGGCCGCTACGTGCGCGAGGAGGGGGTGCTGGGCCTGGAGGAGTGCGTGGCGCGCATGACCTCGCGCCCCGCCCGGCGCCTGGGCCTGGCCGACCGCGGGGTGCTGCGCCCGGGCGCGGTGGCCGACCTGGTGCTGTTCGACCCGGCCACCGTCGCCGCCGGGGCGACGTTCGAGGAACCGCGCCGCACCCCGGTGGGGATCCCGCACGTCCTGCTGGCGGGGGTTCCCGTCATCGCCGACGGGGCGCGCACGGACGCGCTGCCGGGGCGGGCGCTGCGTCGCGGTGCGGGGCCGGGCGGTTCGTGCGGGGCCCGTCGCTGAACGCGCGGGAACCCGCGCGCCGGCCCGTCAGGCGGGGAGCCGGCTCGTGGCCTCGCCGGTGGCCTCGTCGGCGTGCGCGACGTGCCGCAACTGCCCCCAGACGAGCACGAGGAACACCGCCGAACCCGCGAACGCGAACCAGAACGGGGCCGTGACCCCCAGGTGCCGGGCCAGCACCCCGCCGACCCCGGACCCCACCACCAGGCCGCCGAACGTGCCCACGGCGTTCACCGCACCGACCCGTCCCTGCAGCCCGGCCGGCACCGCGCGCTGCCGCACGGTGATCGACGTCGTCCCCCAGATGAACGCGTGCGCGCCGAAGACGAAGAACACCGGCAGCGCCACCCACGGGGAGGTGGTGGCGGCCAGGGCGGCGTGCGTGAGGGTCTCCACGGCCAGGCCGATCCGCATGAGGTTCCCCAGGCTGACGCGCCGGGTGATCGCCCCGTACGCCAGGGTGCCGAGCAGGCCGCCGACGGCGCCGACGGTCGTCACCAGCCCGTAGCCGACCTCACCGAGCCCGAGCCGTTCGGTGGCGTACAGCACGAGCACCGACCACGCCGCCCCGAACGTGGTGTTGAAGACGAAGATGGTGAGGACGAGGGTCCGCACGGCGGCGTGGCGGACCGTCCAGCGCAACCCCTCGGCGATGTCGTGCCGCACCGGCGTCCGCTCGCGCACCCGGGCGCGCGCCCCCAGCCGCAGCCGGCTGACCAGGACCGCGCCCAGGCCCACCAGCGCCGCCTGGGTGGCGAACGGCAGGAACGTCCCGGCCGTGAACAGCACCGCCCCCAGGGGTGGGCCGGCGAGCTGGTTCACGGTGACGAAACCGGTCTGCAGGCGCACGTTCGCGGCGGCGAGGTCGTCGCGGGCCACCAGCACCGGCAGCAGCGTGCTCGTGGTGTTGTCGGCGAACACCTCGGCGGTGGCGACCAGGAACAGCGCCACCAGCACCACCGCGATCGGGGCGCTGCCGGTGAGCACCGCCAGCGCCAGCAGCACCAGCACCCCGGCGCGCACCGCGTCGACCGCGACGACGAGCAGGCGGCGGTCCAGGCGGTCGGACAGGACCCCGGCGTACAGGCCGAACAGCAGCGGCGGCAGCCACTGCACCGTCGCCGCGAGCGCGACGAGGAACGCGTCGTCGGTGGTGGAGGCCACGAGCAGGGGGCCGGCGGCCAGGGCGATGCCGTCGCCGAGGTTGCTGGACCAGCTGGAGGCCAGCAGCCACCGGAACCCCGTCCCCAGGCGGGCGGGCACGAGCAGTTCCACGAGGCGGCGCACCGCGCCACCCTGCCACGCCCCGGCCCGCCCCCACCCCCACCGTGATCTTGCACG
>NZ_JALBVB010000032.1:84497-97805 GCF_022669155.1 Kineococcus sp. TRM81007
TGAGCGTTCAACCGTGCAAGATCACGGTGGGGGTGGGGCGGTCAGGCGGTCAGTCCGTCGGCCCCGACCGCGCCGGGCGCGGCGCCCGGGGCGGCGCGGCAGGCGTCGGCGACCTCGTCGAGCGGCACCTCCAGCGCCGCGGCGAGCGCGGCGACGGTGAAGAACGCCGGGGTCGGCACGCGTCCCGCCTCGATCTTGCGCAGCGTCTCGGCGGGCACGCCGGAGCGCGCGGAGACCTGCACGACGGTCAGCTCGCCGCGCGCGCGGCGCAGCAGCTCGCCGAGCCGGCGGCCGCGCTCGCGGGCCTCCTCGGGCAGCGGGGGACGAACCATGGGCGTGATACTAATACCGGGATAGATATACCGTGAGTTTCGGGAGGCAGCGGTGGTGGAGCTCAAGACGCGCGGCGAGGTCGAGGCGATGCGCGCGGCGGGGAAGGTCGTCGCCGACGCGCTGGCGGCCGTGCGCGCCGCGGCCGCCCCGGGGGTGCGGCTCGACGAGCTGGACGCCGTCGCCCGCGAGGTCCTGGCCGCCGCCGGCGCCACCTCCCCCTTCCTCGGCTACCGGCCCCGGTTCGCCCCCACCCCGTTCCCCGGGGCGGTCTGCACCTCCGTCGACGACGCCGTGCTGCACGGCATCCCCGGCCCGTACGCGCTGCGGCCCGGGGACCTGCTCAGCGTCGACTGCGGGGCGCTGCTGGACGGCTGGGCGGGCGACTCCGCCACCACCTTCAGCGTCGGCGAACCCCGCCCCGGCCACACCGAGCTGGTCGCCGCCACCCGCGACGCCCTGGCCGCCGGGATCGCCGCCGCCGTCCCCGGCGCGCGCATCGGCGACGTCTCCGCCGCGATCGGCGCGGTCGCGCGCGAGCGCGGCTGCGGGGTGAGCACCGACTTCGGCGGGCACGGCATCGGCCGCACCATGCACGAGGACCCCGCCGTGCCCAACGACGGACGGCCCGGGCGCGGCCTCGTCCTGCGGCCCGGTCTCGTCGTCGCGATCGAACCGTGGTTCTTCGCCGGCGGGCGCGGGGACCACGCGGTCGACGCCGACGGCTGGACGCTGCGCAGCGCCGACGGCCGGCCCGGCGCCCACGAGGAGCACACCGTGGCGGTCACCGAGGACGGGCCGGTGGTGCTCACCCTGCCGTGAGGGCCGCCCGCGGTGCCAGCACGAGCTGCGCGGGAGGTTCCACCGGCCCCGGGCGGGGGAGGCGCCCGTCCGGGGCCGGGGTGAGCCGCCCCAGGACCCGCGCGCCGCGCGCACCCGTGCAGGACGGTTCGCTGCCGGGCAGCCCGTGCAGCGTCGCCCACCCCAGCAGCGCGAACGCGATCGCCTCCTTCTCGTCCGACGGGCAGCCCAGGTCGTCGCTGGGCCGCACCACCGCACCGGGCAGGTGCTCCGCGATCGCCCCCAGCAGCACCGGGTTGCGCACCCCGCCGCCGGAGACGACCAGCTCGTCCAGCCGGTGCGGGCGCACCGCGTCGGCGACCGTGCACGCGCTCAGCGCCGTCAGCGTGGCCACCAGGTCGGCCGGCGCGGGTTCCGCGCCCGCGCGGTGCAGCACCCGCGCCACGTACCCGGCGTGGAACACCTCCTTGCCGGTGCTCTTCGGCGCCGGCAGCGCGTAGTACGGCTCCGCCAGGAACTCGCGCAGCAGCGCCTCGTCGACCCGGCCCGCGGCGGCCATCCGGCCGTCGCGGNCGAAACCGTCCGCGGCCCCCGGGTCCGCGGCCACGACCGCGTCGATCAGCGCGTTCGCCGGCCCGGTGTCCCACGCCCGCGGCGCGGAACCGGGCGCGCAGACGGTGACGTTCGCGATGCCGCCGAGGTTCAGCGCGCCCACCCGCCGCCCGCGCGCCACCGCCGGCGCCAGCAGCAACCGGTCCAGCAGCGGCACGAGCGGCGCGCCCTGCCCGCCGGCGGCGACGTCCGCGGCGCGCAGGTCGGAGACCACGGGCAGTCCGGTGGCCTCCGCGACCCACGCCGGCTGCCCCAGCTGCAGCGTCCCCAGCGCCCGGCCGTCGCGCACGTCGTGGTGGACGGTCTGCCCGTGGCTGCACACCGCGTCCACGACCGTGCCGGGCGGCAGCGCGGCGAGCGCCGCGACCGCGGCCGCGGCGAACTCCTGCCCGATCCGCGTGTCCAGCGCGCACAGCGCCCCGGCGCTCGCGGGGTTCGGCGGCAGCGCCGCCACCAGGTCGGCGCGCAGCCGCGGCGAGTACGGCACGGACCCGGTGTGCTCGACGTGCCCGGTCAGGTGCGGGCCGTCGGCGCGGAACTCCACCACGGCGGTGTCGATCCCGTCGTGGGAGGTTCCCGAGATCATCCCCAGCACGCGCATCAGCGGTCCTCCAGCACCCGGGAGAGCCGGCCGCCGGCGGCGTCCAGCGCACGGCGCGCGGCCTCGGCGTCGCAGCCCAGCGCGAGCGCGGCGATCGCCGTCCTCGCGTGCCAGTCCGCCGCCCGCAGCGCCTCCTCGGCCGCCGCCTCGCCGGCCCCGGTGGCGGCCACGACGATCCGCACCGCGCGCCGGCGCAGCTTGGCGTTGGTGGCGCGCACGTCCACCATGAGGTTCCCGTGGGTCTTGCCGAGGCGGACCATCGTCAGCGTCGAGAGGGTGTTCAGCACCATCTTCGTGGCCGTCCCGGCGCGCATCCGGGTGGAGCCGCGCACGACCTCCGGGCCGACGACCACCTCGACCGCCAGTTCGCAGGCCGCCGACAGGGGCGTCGCGGCGTTGCAGGACAACCCCACCGTCAGAGCCCCCAGTTCCCGTGCGCGCCGCACCGCCCCCAGCACGTAGGGCGTGCGGCCGCTGGCGGCGATGCCCACCACGGTGTCCAGCGGGCCGACGCCCAGCGCCTCCACGTCGCGCGCCCCGGCCCCGGCGTCGTCCTCGGCGGCCTCGACGGCGCTGGTCAGCGCGGCCGGCCCGCCGGCGATCACACCGACCACCACGTCCGGTCCCGTGCCGAACGTGGGCGGCACCTCGGAGGCGTCCAGCACCCCCAGCCGCCCGGAGGTGCCGGCGCCGACGTGGACGAGGCGGCCGCCGCGGGCCATCCGCTCCGCGGTGGCGTCCACGACGGCGGCGATGCGCGGCAGTTCGGCGCGCACCGCGGTGGCGACCTGCGCGTCGGCGTCGTTGACCAGCCGCACGAGGTCGAGGGTGCTCATCGCGTCCAGGTCCGGGCCCGGCCCGTCGACCGCCTCGGTGACCAGGGCGTCCAGCCCCTCCCCGCTCACCGGACCCGCTCCTGCCCGCCGACCGCCCGGTGGGTCTCGCGCAGCGCCGCCACGGCCTCGCCGCCCAGCCGCTGCGCGACGGCGGCGTGCAGGCAGTCGGCGAGGAACAGCGCGCTGGCCCGGCCCGCCGTCGCCCCCGCCCGGTAGGCGGTCTCCCGCCCGGCCGCCACCAGCACGTGGTCGGCGCAGCGGGCCAGCGGGCTCGTGGCGGACCCGGTGATCGCCACCACGCCCGCGCCGCGCTCGCCGGCCCGCCTCGCCGCGGCGAGCACCTCGCGGGTGCGGCCGGAGTGGCTGACCACCAGCGCCACGTCGCCCGGGCGCAGCAGGGCGCTGCTGACGAGGGCGGCGTGCGGTTCGGTGCGCAGCCTGCTGACCAGACCCAGGCGCGCCGCGCCCAGGTCGGCGTGCCGGGCCACGAGCGCCGAGACGCCCACGCCGTAGCAGTCCACGACCCGCGCGGCGGCCACCGCCTCGGCGGCTGCGGCGAGCACCCCCACGTCGAGGGTGCCGACGGTGGCGGTGACGGCCTCGCGCTCCAGGGCGGCGAGGGTGGCCACCACCGCCGTCAGGTCGCCGCCCTCGGTCAGGTCGCCGGTCAGCAGCGCGACCGGCTCGGCGGCGTCGGCCGCGTCCGCGCCGCCGGCGGCCGCCAGCGCCAGCCGCAGCTGCGGGTAGCCCGCGAACCCCAGGGAGCGGGCGGTGCGCACCACGCTGGCCTCGCTCGTGCCGGCGCGGCCGGCGACGTCGGTGACGGTCAGGTGCGCGGCGCCCGGGTCGTCCAGCAGCACCCGCAGCACCCGCGCGGCGGAGGCCGTGGCGGCGGGCACCGCCGCCAGCAGGTGGGCGCGCAGGACCCCGGGGGCGGGCGGTGCGTCGGGTGGCGGCACGGGCGGTCTCCGGGACGGGGCGGCGAAGCTCTGGCATCGACTTTCACGCGCGTGTACCGTCGTGTCAACTTCTTTCACCCGCCGATCCCGTGGAGGCGCCGTGAGCACCCCGACCCGCGGCCACCTGGTCCGCTCCGAGATCGCCGAGCAGCCCGCGGTCGCCGAACGCGTCCTGTCCGCCGCCACCTCCGCCGGCGGGGAGCTCACCCGCGTCGCGGCCCGGCTGCGCGAGGCCGCCCCCCGCACCGTCCTGCTCACCGCCCGCGGCACCAGCGACCACGCCGCCCTCTACGCCAAGTACCTCGTCGAGGTGGGCCTCGGCCTGCCCGCCGGGCTGACCTCCACCTCCACCCTCACCGTCTACGGCGCCACCCCGGACCTGACCGGCGTGCTGTGGATCGCCGTCAGCCAGTCCGGCGGCTCACCCGACCTCGTGGAGTCCACCGCCGCCGCCCGCCGCGCCGGGGCCCTCACCCTGGCCGTCACCAACGACCCCGCCTCGCCGCTGGCCGCCGCCGCCGAGCTGCACCTCGACGTGCACGCCGGGCCCGAGCTGGCCGTGGCCGCCACCAAGAGCTACACCGCCCAGCTGCTCACCCTGTGGCTGCTGATCACCACCTGGCGCGGCGCCGGCACCACCCCCGCCCACGACGTCCCCGGCGCCCTGGAGCGCGCCGTCGCCACCGACGACGTCGCCCCCGTCGCCACCCGCTACCGGTTCGTCGACCGCCTCGTCCTCACCGCCCGCGGCTACTCCTACCCCACCGCCCGCGAGGCCGCCCTGAAGCTCATGGAGACGTCGTACCTGTCCGCCCAGGCGTTCTCCGCCGCCGACCTCATGCACGGCCCGCTCGCCGTGGTGGACGCCGACCGGCCCGTCATCGCCGTCGTCCCCGACGGCCCCGGCGGGCGGGCGATGACCCCCGTGCTGGACGCGCTGCGCCAGCGCGGCGCCGACGTGTGCGCCGTGGCCCCCGACGGCCTCGCGCCCGACGCCACCGTGCGCCTGGCCGTGCCCGGCGGGATCCGCGAGGACCTCGCCCCGATCGTGCAGATCGTGCCCCTGCAGCGCCTGGCGCTGGAGATGGCGCTGGCCCGCGGCCTCGACCCCGACGCCCCCCGCGGCCTGCGCAAGGTCACCGAGACCAGGTGAAGGACCCGGTGAAGGACCCGGTGAGCGCGTGAGCTCCACCCTGGCGCGCGGCACCGTGCGCACCGGCACCCGCGTCCTGCCCGACGGGTGGGTGCTGCTGCGCGACGGTGCCGTCACCGCCGTCGGCACCGGCGAGGCGCCCACCGCCGACCGGGTCGTCACCGGTGCGCACGTCGTGCCCGGGTTCGTGGACCTGCACTGCCACGGCGGCGCCGGCGCCTCCTTCGGCGGCACCGGCGACACCGCCGTCGCCGCCGCCCGCACCGCCGCCGCCCTGCACCGCGCCCACGGCACCACCACCCTGCTCGCCAGCCTCGTCACCCGGCCCCTCGACGAGCTGGCCGGCACCCTCGCGGCGCTCGCGGACCTCGTCGCCGACGACGTGCTCGCCGGCGTGCACCTGGAGGGCCCCTGGCTCAGCCCGCAGCACCGCGGCGCCCACGACGCGGCCCTGCTGCGCGCGCCCGAGCCGGGCGACGTGGACCGGCTGCTGGGCACGGGCCTCGTGCGGGTGGTCACCCTCGCCCCCGAGCTGCCCGGCGGCCTGGACGCGGTGCGGCGCGTGAGCGGCCACGGGGCGATCGCCGCGGTCGGGCACACCGGTGCCGACGAGGCCACCGCGGTCGCCGCCGTCGACGCCGGCGCCCGGCTGGCCACCCACCTGTTCAACGCGATGCCGCCCGTGCACCACCGCCGCCCCGGCCCCGTGCTGGCGCTGCTGGCCGACGAGCGGGTGGTGGTGGAGCTCATCGCCGACGGCGTGCACCTGCACCCGCTGGCGCTCGCCCACGCAGCCCGTGCCGCCGGCCCGGCGCGCACCGCCCTCGTCACCGACGCGATGGCCGCCGCCGGCGCGGCTGACGGCACCTACCGCCTCGGCGGCCTGGAGACCGCCGTCACCGGCGGCGTCGCCCGCCTCGCCGACGGCGGCGCCATCGCCGGCAGCACCCTGACCCTGGACCGGGCGCTGCGCCTCGCCGTCACCACCGCCGGGGTCCCCCTCGACGACGCGCTGGCCGCCGTGACCGCCGTCCCGGCGGCGCTGCTCGGGCGCGGCGACCGCGGTCACCTGGAACCCGGCGCCACCGGGGGAGCGGTCGTGCTCGACGCGGACCTGCACCTGCTGCGCGTCGTGCGCTGACCGCCCCGGGGGCTCACAGGCCGCCGACGGGCGGTTCCCCCGTGTCCGGCACCAGCACCGGGGTGTCCTCGCGCAGCGTCTCGCCGCGGAAGAACGCCCGCAGCCGCACCGCGCACAGCAGCATCAGCGGCACGCCCAGGGCGAGCATCCCCACCCCGATGACGAACACGCCGCCCAGGGAACCGAAGCGCGTGTAGCCGTACTCCGGGTCCAGCATGTCCACCGCGCTCTGGCCGAACGCCCAGATCATCGCGACCCCGCCCACCAGCGGGAACACCCCCCGCATCAGCGCGTCGCGCAGCGAGCGGGTCAGGGTGCGGCGGAAGAGCCACACGCAGGAGAACGCCGTGATCCCGTAGTAGAACGCCACCGCCAGCCCCAGGGAGGCGATGGAGTCCTGCAGCGCGTTCTGGCTCACCACGCTCAGCACGAGGTAGAACCCCACCGCGGAGGCACCCATGACGAGCGTGCCGAACGACGGGGTCCGGTAGCGCGGGTGCACCCGCGCGAAGCGCTGCGGAAGCGCGCCGTAGACCGCCATCGCCAGCGTCCCGCGCGCGGTCGGCAGGATCGTGGTCTGCGTCGAGGCCGCCGCCGAGACCGCCACCGTCAGCAGCAGCAGCGAGGCCGCCACCGCACCGCCCACCGGGTCGCCCAGGACCGTCAGCACGTCGTCGGCGTTCGCCTCGTTGCGCAGCCCGATGCCCGTGGTGCCGAAACCCGCGTACGCCTGCACCGCGACCGCGACCAGCACGTACGTCAGCAGCAGGATCACCGTGGACAGCAGCGCCGCGCGGCCCGGGGTGGACCCGGAGTCGCGCGTCTCCTCGGTGACGGCCAGGCAGGCGTCCCAGCCCCAGTAGATGAAGATGCACAGGATCACCGCCTCGGCCAGCGCCGAAGCGCTCACCCCGAACGGGGAGAACCACTCCCACTCGGGCAGAACCGCCTGCGGGCCGGCGTCCCCGGCCAGCACCAGGTACAGGGCGGCCACCGCCAGCAGCCCCAGGACCACGAACTGCACGATCACCAGGACGTTCTGCACCTGCTCGGAGATCTTGATGCCGCGGTAGCTCACCCACGTCATCGCCGCGATGAACACCACCCCCAGGCCCACCCGCAGCACCGGGTTCTCCGCCAGCCCCTCCGCGCCCAGGAACCTCAGCGTGTACACCGCGGAGATCTCCGCCACGTTCGCCAGGACGATGATCGCCGAGACCGCCACGCCCCAGCCGCCCATCCAGCCCACCCACGGGCCCAGGGCCTTCGTGCCCCACGTGAACGTGGTGCCGCAGTCCGGTGCCGCGCGGTTCAGCTCCCGGTACGCGAACGCCACCAGCAGCATCGGCGCGAACGCCACCAAGAACATCGCCGGCGCCTTCTCGCCCACCGCCAGCACCACGTACCCCAGGGTCGCCGCCAGGCTGTACGCCGGGGCCGTGGCCCCCAGGCCGATGACGGTGTTGCCCCACAGCCCCAGGCTCGCCGTGCGCAGACCCTTGCCGCCCGCTTCCAGGGTGGAGGCGCCGTCCGCGCCCCGTCGTGCCGCCATGCTGCTCCTCGTGCTCCGGGGCCGATCCAGCGGGCAAGCGTAACCGTTGACGCGGGACGCCCGTCCTGTTGTGCGACCCGGGTGGGGGAGTGGACGATCGGTGCACCGGCGGGCGATCGCGCCCGTGCCCCGGCCGCGAGGAGGCGGTGTCGTGAACGGCCACCGGAACGAGGACGGGACCCGGCGCGGCGACCCGCCCCCGGAACGCACCACGGTCGGCTGGTCCGGCTCGGGCGCCTCCCGGCGCGCGCTGCGCTGGGCGCTGCTGGAGGCGTCCGCGGCCGGTGGCGCCGTGCACGTCGTCGCGGTGGACCCCCCGCACGACCCCGCGCACCCCGCCCCTCCGTCCCCGGCGTCCCCGCCCTCGGCGTCCCTGCCCGCGGCGCTGGCGGAGGAGCTGGAGCGGTTGCCGGGTCGCTGCCCACCGGTGAGCACCACCGTCCTCACCGGCGACGTGGCTTCCGGTGCCGTCGCCACCGGCTTGCTCCTGGCCGCCGCCGACGGCGGCGGCTGGCTGGTCCTGGGCTGCGGCCGGCACACCGACCCCCTGGCCGCCGGGCACGTGCTGGGCGGGTGCGTGCCCCGCTCGCCCGTGCCCGTGGTCCTCGTCGGCCCCGGTGCCGTCCTGACCCGCCCGCGGCGGCTGCTCGTCCTCGCCGACGCCGCGCTCGCCGCCGCCTCGGACGCCGCGGTCGACCTCACCGCCCGCCACGCGAGCGCCGTCGGCTGCGACGTGCGCCTGCTCACCGCGCGCGGCGCCCCCGCCGCGCCCGGGTGGCGCCCCCCGGTGGCGGCGCAGCGGCACCGCACCACCCGGCAGCGACTCGCCGCCGCCGCGCACCGGCCCGCGCTCGCCGACCCCGTCGACGGCCGGCCCGGGGACGCGGTGGCCCGCGCCCAGCGCGCCGGCGACCTCGCCGTGGCCGCCACCGCCGACGTCGCCGTGCTGCCGCTGCGCACCCTGCGCGTGCCCGTCGTGCTCGTGCCGCCCGCCGCGCGCACCGTCGTGCTGCCCGACACCGCGCGCGCCGGCGTGCTGCCCGACACCGCGCGCGCCGGCGTGCTGCCCGACACCGCGCGCGCCGGCGCTCAGGTCGGGCCGGGCGCCGGGCGCAGCACGGACGCCGGCACCCAGCCCTCCACCAGGACCGGCCGGCCCGCGGTGTCCAGCAGCACGTAGGCCACCCGTCCCAGCCACCCCTCCGGGTCGCGCCGCCACGCCAGCAGCAGGCCGTGGCGCGCGCCGTCGCGCGGGGTGAGCACCCAGCAGTGCCGCACCGCGGTGCGCTCGGCGGCCGGGGGCGCCGGGACGGGCCCGGCGGACGCGGAGGGCTCGCCCCCGGCGCGGGCCGCGAGGTACCGCTCCTGGTGCGCGCGGCTCCACCGACCTCCCGACACCCGACCAGGATGGCACGCGGTTCGAACGCGCGTTCGACGGCGGGCTGCTGCGGTGGGTCGCCCCCCGGCGCACCCGGTCGCGCTCCCCGGCCGGCTGCACGACCCCCGCGGAGGCGGCAACCGCCCACTGCGCCGGCCTCACCGCCCCCGGGGGTGGGGCTGCAGCCGGCGTCGAGCAGCGACCGCTCAGGCGGTGGTGACCTCGCGGTAGTGCTCCACGGTCGGGAACGGGTCGTAGAAGTGGTGCAGCAACCGCTTCCACTCCTGGTACTGCGCCGAACCCCGGAAACCCTCGGTGTGGTCCTCGAGGGTGTCCCACTGCACCAGCAGCAGGTACCTGTCAGGACGTTCGAGGCAGCGGGACAGCGTCAGCCGCTGGAAGCCGGGCACCGCCGAGACGATGGTCTTGGCCCGGGAGAAGGCGTCCTCGAAGTCGTCGGCCCGGCCGGGGCGGACGTCGAGGACGGCCTGTTCGAGGATCACGACGTCCATCCTCACCGATCAGCGGCCCACCACCCGAGGCGGGGGCGACGGCGCGGTGAGCACCACCAGGGCGGCGAGCAGCAGGGCGGTACCCACCCAGCCGGCCACCGGCAGCCGCTCCTCCAGGACGACGACGGCGATGGCGGCGGCGACGGCCGGCTCCACCAGGGACAGGGTGGTGGCGGTGCTGGCCGGGACCGCGGCCAGGCCCCGCCCGAAGAGCACGTACCCGAGGAACATCGGCACCAGCGCCAGGTAGGCGACGGCGGCGAAGTCGTCCGCCCTGGCCACGATCGGGCCCCCGGTGAGCAGCAGGACCGGCAGCAGCAGCACACCTCCCGCACCGAACACCGCCCCCATCACCGGCCCGGCGGGCAGGCCGCGGCGCATCACCCGCGCCGCCCCCCAGGAGTACAGGGCGTACGTCAGCCCGGCCAGCAGGCCGAGCGCGATGCCCAGGACGGCTCGCGCCCCGCCGGCGGCCGTGCCCTCGGCCCCGTGGTCCGCGAGACCCAGCAGCAGGACGCCGAGCACACCGGTCGCCGCGCCCAGCGCCCACCGGCGGGTCAGGGGCCGCGCGTCCAGCACCCGCTCGACGAGCGCGGCGGCGACCGGCGCCGAGCCGATCGTGACGACGGTGCCCACCGCGACACCGGCCAGGCGCATGGAGGAGTAGAACGCCAGCGGGTAGACCGCCACGGCGCAGGCGGCGAGCAGCAGCGTGCGCCGCTGCGCCCGCAGGGCGGCGCGGTGCCGGCGCAGGCCCCCGAGCGCGGCGGCGGCCTGCAGCAGCCCGCCCACGCCCATCGCGGCCGCCCCGGCGGCCAGGGGCCCCACGGCGGGGGCCGTCGCCGCCGCCGTCCCGGTGGTGCCCCACAGCACGGCGGCGGCCAGCACGCACAGGGTGCCGGTGGTGGTGCCGGTGGTGGTGCCGGTGGTGGTGCCGGTGGTGGTGCCGCGGGTGGTGCCGCTGCCGGTGGTGCCGACGCCGGAGACGCCCGTCACCGGCCGCCGCTCCCGGTGAGGGGGGCGAGCAGGTGCGCGGCGATCTCCCGGGCGTGGTGCAGGCGCCGGGACTCGCCCTCCAGGCCGCCGCGGGCCATCGCCCCCTCCAGCAGGAACGACAGGTGCTCCGCCGTCCCGGCGCAGGTCCGCGGGGGCAGGCCCACCTCGAGCAGGTGGGTCTCCAGCAGCGACTCCACCTCCTCCTTGTGCCGGCGCACCAGCTCCCGGCCCGGGGAGCCCGTGGGCAGCTCGGCGGCGGCGTTGAGCAGCCCGCAGCCGCGGAAGCCGTGCCGGTACGCCTCCTCGGCGTGGTCGACGTAGGCGTCGAAGACCGCGCCGACGCGCGCGACGGGGTCGGTGGCCGTGGCCAGTCGGCGCCGGTACAGCTCCAGCCACTCCTCGTGCCGGGCCCGCAGGTGGGCCAGCACGAGGTCGTCCTTGGAGGCGAAGTTGTTGTAGAGGCTCATCTTGGCCACACCCGCCTCGGTGACCACGGCGTCGATGCCGGTGGCGCCCACGCCGTGCGCGTAGAAGAGCTCCGCCGCGGCGTTCAGCAGGCGCTCGCGCGCCGGGCCGCGCGGTGCGTGCGGGCTCCGGCTCGTGCCGCCGGTCGGGCGTCCGGCCATCGACCTCCCCCTCCACTGGGTAGACCAGTCTACCCATCAGGTGGGCGGCGAGCGGACCGCCGAGCTGACGGGGGAGCCGCCCGCGCTCCTCGACGGCACCGCTCCCCAGGGCTACGGTGAGGGCGGTTGTACCGTCAGCCCCAGCCGACGCACCGGGTCGACGACGACCCGGAGCCCGCTGCACCGGAGGGTGCCCGTGCCTCTCCCCACCGTCCCCGCCTCCGCCGACCGTGCCACCGGCTGCGGTCTCGCCCACCTCGACCTGGTCCTGCGGCCGGGGCCGCGGGGCGCCCCGGCCCTCCTGCACGCCTCCGGCGAGCTGGAGGCGGCGACCGCCGACCTGCTCCTCGGCGTCGTCGACAGCGCCCTGCAGCAGGGGTGCATCGAGCTGGAGGTGGACCTCGCCGACGTCACCTTCTGCGACGTGCGCGGCATCGACGCGGTGCTCACCGCCCGCGCCCACCTGCGCGCCGCAGGCGGCGAGCTGCACCTGCAGCAGGTGCAGCCCTTCCTGCGCCACGTCTTCCGCCTGCTGCGCCTCGGCGAGGCCGTCGAGGGGTGAGGCGCACCCGCTCGCGCGCCTGCCGCACACTGTCGCCGTGACCGCACGGGTGCGCGCTGGCTGAGGCGGGCTGGGACCGCTCCTGGCGCTCGCTGGCGGCCGTCTACGCCCCCGCCGCCCTGTTCAGCACCAGCCAGGGCGCCGTCCTGCCGGTGCTGCCGCTCACCGCGCGCGCCGTGGGCGCACCCGTGGGCGTCGCCGCGCTCGTCGTGGCCCTGCTGGGCGTCGGGCAGGTCGCCGGCGCGCTGCCCGCGGGGGCGCTGACCGCCCGGGTGGGGGAGCGCCGGGCGATGCTCCTGGCCGCCGCCGGTTCCGCCGTCGCCCTCGCCGGTGCGGCGCTCGCCCGCTCCACCGCCGTGCTCGCCGCGTGCGCGCTGCTCCTGGGCCTGGCGGCCGGGGTGTGGGGGCTGGCCCGGCAGTCCTTCCTGACGGCCGCCGCCCCCGCGCACCTGCGGGGCCGGGCCCTGTCCACCCTCGGCGGGGTGGGACGCATCGGCCTGTTCGTCGGGCCCTTCGCCGGTGCCGCCGGCACCGCGGTCCTGGGGCGCGCCGGCGCCTACGCGGTCGCGGTCCTGGTGGTGCTCGCCGCGGCGGTCGTCGTGCTCGTGCTGCCGGACCCGCCCGCGCCCGCACCCCCGCCCGGCGCCCCGGTCGGCGCTGCCGCCGCGCGGGGCGGTGTCCTCGCCGTGCTGCGCGAGCACGCCCGGCTGCTGTCCACCCTCGGCGCGGCGGCCCTGGCGGTGCAGGCGGTGCGGCAGTCCCGGCAGACGGTGCTGCCGCTGTGGTGCGAGCACGTCGGGCTCGACGCCACGGCCACCAGCCTCGTCGTCGGCCTGTCCGGGGCGGTGGACACCGCGCTGTTCTACCCGGCCGGGGCGGTGATGGACCGCTTCGGCCGCCGGGTCGTGGGCGTGCCGTCCATGCTGGTGCTGGGGGCCGCGCACGCCCTGCTGCCGCTGGCGCACACCGGCGCGGCCGTCGCGCTCGTCGGCGCGCTCATGGGGCTGGGCAACGGGATGGGTGCCGGGCTGGTGATGACCCTGGGCGCCGACACCGCCCCGCCGGGGCGGCGGGCGGTGTACCTGGGGGCGTGGCGGCTGGTCACCGACACCGGGGTGGCCGCCGGGCCCGTCCTCGTCGGCGCCGTCGCCGGGGCCGCCGGCCTGGCCGCGGCCGGCGGGGCGGTCGCGGTGCTCGCGGCCGCGGCCGCGGCGGGCCTGGCGGTGTGGGTGCCGCGCGGGCGCCCGCG
>NZ_JALBVB010000032.1:97823-111620 GCF_022669155.1 Kineococcus sp. TRM81007
CCCGCCCCTCACCAGCGGGCGGTGTTCGGGCTGAAGCCCGGGTCGACGGTGCGCATGTACCCGGTGTCGTCGCGGTCGCGCAGACCGCAGCGCAGGTACTGCTCGTGCAGGCGCGCCAGCGCGTCGTGGTCCAGCTCCACGCCCAGCCCCGGCCCCGTCGGCACCCGCACGGAACCGTCGGCGAAACCGAGGGCGCCGGGGACCACGACGTCGTCCTCGGCGAGCTTCCACGGCCAGTGCGTGTCGCACGCGTAGTCGAGGTTCGGGGTGGCGGCGGCCAGGTGCGTCATCGCCGCCAGGGAGATGCCCAGGTGGGAGTTGGAGTGCATCGACAGGCCCATCCCGAACACCTCGCAGATGCGCGCGAGGTCCTGCGAGCGGCGCAGGCCCCCCCAGAAGTGGTGGTCGGACAGCACCACCTGCACGGCGTCCGCGCGCACGGCGGGGGCGAGGTGGTCGAACGCGACGACGCACATGTTCGTCGCCAGCGGCACGTCGGTGCGCCGGTGCACCGCGGCCATCCCCTCGATGCCGGGGGTGGGGTCCTCCAGGTACTCCACGACGCCCTCGAGGGCCTCGGCCACCCGGACCGACGTGTCCACGGTCCACGCCCCGTTGGGGTCCAGCCGCAGCGGCAGGTCCGGGAACTCGTCGCGCAGCGCGCGGATCGCCTCGATCTCCTGCTCCGGGGGGAACACCCCGCCCTTGAGCTTGACGGCGGTGAAGCCGAAGTCGTCGACCATGCGCCGCGCCTGGCGCACCAGGCCCTCCGGGTCCAGCGCCGCGCCCCAGTCGTCGCCGCCGCCGTCGCCACGCGTGCCGGGGTGCGCCTCCCACTTGTAGAACAGGTAGGCGCTGAACGGCACCGCCTCGCGCACGGCGCCGCCGAGCAGGTCGCTGACGGGGCGGCCCAGCAGGCGCCCCTGCACGTCCAGGGCGGCCACCTCGAACGGCGACAGGACGCGGTTCAGGGTGCTGGAGGTGGTGACCTGCCCACCCATGCCGTGCCCGCCGGTGGTGGTGTCGCGCGCCAGGGCTGCGGCCACCCGTGCGGCCATCCCGTTGAGGTCGAAGACGTCGGCACCGACCAGGTCGGCGGCCGCGGCCCGCACGCGCGCCAGGTGCGCGGCGTCGCCGTACGTCTCACCCAGGCCGGTGCCGTCCTCGGTGTGCACCTGCACCACCGTGCGCAGCGCGAACGGGTCGTGGACCCCGACGTTGTTCAGCAGCGGCAGATCGCGGAACGCCACGGGCGTGACCTCGACGCGGGTGATGCGGTTGCGCGGACGGTTCCCGGGGGTGTCGGCACCGGCGGGCAGGGTTTCGGCGGCGGTCATGGCGTCCTTCGTCGTCGGCAGGAGGCGCGAGCGGTTCGCCGGGAGCTTGCCACACCCGGCTCACCCGGTGCACGGACGTGGACGGGCGACGCGCTGGTGGGCCGCCGCCCCCCGGCGGGCTCCTCAGCGCTCCGCGCGCAGCGCCGCCACCAGCTCGGGCAGCACGGTGGCCGCCTGCTCGTGCGGCACCTGGCAGGTCCCGGCGGCGACGTGCCCGCCGCCGCCGTGCGCCAGGCACACCGCGCCGACGTCCGCCGGCGAGGTGCGGTCCACGATGGACTTGCCGATCGCGAACACGGTGTTCTGCTTCGCCCGGCCCCACATCACGTGGACGGACACGCGAGCGGCGGGGAACAGCGCGTACACCAGGAACCGGTTGCCGGCGTGGATGACCTCCTCGTCGCGCAGGTCCAGCACCGCGACGTCGCCGTGCAGGGTCGTGACGCGCTCCAGCTGGGCGCGGAACAGCTCCGCCTGCGCCCGGTACAGCTCCACGCGCTCGGCGACGTCCGGCAGGGCGAGGATCTCGTCGACGTCCTGGTAGGTCATGCAGTGCTCGATGAGCTGCATCATCAGCTGGTAGTTCGAGATGCGGAAGTCGCGGAAGCGCCCCAGGCCGGTTCGGCTGTCCATGAGGAAGTTCAGCAGCGTCCAGCCGGTCGGCTCCAGGATCTCGGAGACGTCGTACGCGGCGGAGTCCGCCTGGTCCACGGCCCGCATCAGCTCGTCGGAGATCTTCGGGAAGCGCTCGGCGCCGCCGAAGAAGTCGAACACGACGCGTGCCGCGGAGGGGGCGTCGGCGTCGATGACGTGGTTGCCCGCGCCGCCGTTGCGCAGCGTCTCGGAGTGGTGGTGGTCGAAGACGACGTGCGCGCGCGCGTCGTACGGCAGGTTCGTCAGGACGTCCCGCTCCGTGATCTCCACCGTGCCGTCCTGCACGTCCTTGGGGTGCACGAACGTGATCTCGTCGACCAGGTCGAGCTGGCGCAGCAGCACCGCGCACACCAGCCCGTCGAAGTCGCTGCGCGTCACCAGCCGGTGGGGGCCGGCGGTCAGGAGGGCGTCCGGAGAGGTCACGGCGGGTTCATCGGCAGGTTCCCGCCGCACCTTGAGGCCCTGGGGCGGGGGTTCTTCCCCACCCGGCGGGCGGGAGGGGACACCCCGGCCTCAGCCGACGACCACCACGTCCAGCCGGCGCGGGCCGTGCACGCCCTCCACGCGGTCCAGCTCGATGTCGCTGGTGGCGCTGGGGCCGGAGATGAACGTGAGCGGCACCGACGGGTCCAGCCGCGCCAGGGCCTCCGGCACGGTCTCCACCACGTCGGCGGCGCGCACCACGCACACGTGGTGGTCGGGCACCAGGGTCAGCGCCCGCCGGCCCTGCCCCGGTGCGCCGCCGGCCAGGACGATCGTGCCGGTCAGGGCGATCGCCACCGAGCTGCCGGTGACGACGGCGTCCAGGGCGTCCAGCTCGGGCACGGTCAGCGGTGCCGAGGGGTGCTCCTCGACGAGCTCGCGGTCGCCGATCCGCGGCCGCCACCCCTGCTCCAGGTCGGCGGGCACGACGAACCGCCGCGACCCCGCCTCGTCCAGGCACCGGGCCACGGCGGCGGCGACCTCGTCGTCGGTGCCGGCGCACAGCACGCGGGCGCGGTAGTCCTCCACCCGCTCCACGAGCAGGTCGAGGACCTCCCGCCCACCGGGTTCCAGGGAACCGCTGCGGTGGTAGTCCCGGGGCACCGGTGGCACGCCGCCGCGCGGGGCGCCGGCGTCGCGGGCGGCGCGCAACCGCGCCAGGACCTCCTCGCGCGCTCCGCTCACGCCCGCCCCTCCTGCTCGTCGTCGTTGCCGCCGGTGCGGGCCCACCACTGCCGGGCGGTCTCCGCCGGCGGGGCGGGCACGTCGCGGCTGTCCGTCCAGTGCGACAGCGGCCACGGCAGGGAACTGATGCGGCCCTTGCGCCCGGCGACCAGCCGGCCCAGCGCCAGGCCCTTCTCCGCGGCAGCGAACCGTCCCGGGGAGCTCATCGCGACCGCGGCGGCCCTCAGCGCCAGGTCCTGCGCGGTCGGCCGCGGGTGCGACTCCACCGACGCCGCGCGCTGCTGCACCAGCAGGTTCGGGATGTCGATGCGTACCGGGCAGGCGTCGAAGCACGCCCCGCACAACGACGACGCGTACGGCAGGGACGCGTTCGGGTCGTCGGGGCCGGAGATGCCGGTGAGCATGGGGGACAGGACCGCGCCGATGGGACCGGGGTACACCGAGCCGTAGGCGTGACCGCCCACGCGCTCGTAGACGGGGCAGACGTTCAGGCACGCGGAGCAGCGGATGCAGTGCAGCGCTGCGCGCCCGTCCTCGTCGGCCAGCACGGCGCTGCGGCCGTTGTCCAGCAGCACCAGGTGGAACTCCTGCGGCCCGTCGCCGGGGGTCACGCCCGTCCAGGTGGAGGTGTACGGGTTCATCCGCTCACCGGTGGAGGAGCGCGGCAGCAGCTGCAGGAAGACCTCCAGGTCGCTCCAG
The DNA here is from genome assembly GCF_022669155.1 of Kineococcus sp. TRM81007. Classification (GTDB taxonomy): domain Bacteria; phylum Actinomycetota; class Actinomycetes; order Actinomycetales; family Kineococcaceae; genus Kineococcus. The sequence goes on from NZ_JALBVB010000032.1 coordinate 101,681, forward strand.
GTGGGGACGAGCTTCTCCACGCCCATGAGCGTGATGAGGGTGTCCGGCAGGGTCAGGCACATGCGCCCGTTGCCCTCGGACTCCACGACCGACAGGGTGCCGGTGTCGGCGACGGCGAAGTTCGCGCCGCTGACGGCGACCTTCGCGGTGAGGAACTTGCGGCGCAGGTGGGCGCGGGCGGCCATCGCCAGCTCGCGCGGGTCGTCGGCGAGGGCCGGGTCCACGTTCGGCATCTCGCGCAGGAAGATCTCCCGGATCTCGCTGCGGTTGCGGTGGATCGCGGGCACGAGGATGTGGCTGGGCGCGTCGTGGCCGAGCTGCACGATGAGCTCGGCCAGGTCGGTCTCCCACGCGGCGATGCCCTGCTCGGCCAGCGCCTCGTTCAGCCCGGTCTCCTGGGTGGCCATCGACTTGACCTTGACGACCTCGTCGGCACCGGTGGCGCGCACCAGGTCGGCGACGATCCGGTTCGCCTCGGCGGCGTCCCGGGCCCAGTGCACGTGGCCGCCGCGGGCGGTGACGTTCTCCTCGAGCTGCTCCAGCAGTTCCGGCAGGCGGGCCATGACGTCGGCCTTGATCGCCGAGCCGGCCAGGCGCAGCTCCTCCCAGTCGTCGAGCTCGGCGACGACGCCGGCGCGCTTGCCGCGGATGATCCCGGTGGCCTTGCCGAGGTTCCGGCGCAGCTGGGTGTCGAGCAGCTTCTCGTGCGCGGCCTTCGGGAACGAGGTGGCGCCGCGCAGGTTGCCCTGCCCGGCGGGGGAGTACGTGGGCAGGCCCGTGTCGTGCGAGTCGTCGCGGACGGCGGGCATGCCCAGGTGCGTGGTGCTCACCGCTGCGCCTCCGCCGGTTCGTCGCGCACGCCGCCGGCCGAACCGGCCGCGGCGGGCGTCTGGCTCGCCTCGGTGGAGGCGAGGATCTCCGCCAGGTGCACGGTGCGCACACCGGTGCGCAGCCGGCCCAGCCCACCGCCGATGTGCATGAGGCAGGAGGAGTCCCCGGCCGTGCACACCTCCGCGCGGGTGCCCAGCACGTTGCGCATCTTGTCCGCGAGCATCGCGGTGGACGTCTCGCCGTTCTTCACCGCGAACGTGCCGCCGAACCCGCAGCACACCTCGGCGTCGGGCAGTTCCACCAGTTCGAGCCCGCGCACCGCGCGCAGCAGCTGCAGCGGCTTGTCGGCCACCCGCAGCATGCGCAGCGAGTGGCAGGTGGGGTGGTAGGTGACGCGGTGCGGGTAGTAGGCGCCCACGTCGGTGACGCCGAGCACGTCCACCAGCAGCTCGGACAGCTCGTAGGTGCGCCCGGCCACCGCCTCGGCCCGCTCCGCCAGGGCCTCGTCGCCGGCGCGGCGGGCGACCATCGCGTGCTGGTGGCGCACGCACCCGGTGCAGGAGCCCGACGGCGCGACGACCGCGTCCCACTCGCCGTGGGCCACGGGCTCGAACACGTCCACGTGGTGGCGCACCAGCGGGACCGCCTCGCGCAGGTACCCGGTGTTCACGTGCATCTGCCCGCAGCACGTCTGCCCCTCGGGGAAGACGACCTCGTGGCCCAGCCGCCGCAGCAGCTTCACGGTGCCCTTGACCGCCTGCGGGAACATCGCGTCCCCCAGGCAGGTGGCCATCACGGCGATCCTCACAGCGCCCCCGTCCCCACGCGTTCCCCGTGGGGAGCGTAGGTCGTCGTCTCGTGCGTGTCGCGCACCAGGGCGCGCAGGTCCTCCAGCGAGCCGGATAGGTCCCCGTGGGCGCGGGCCTGCACCAGGACGTTGCCCAGGGCGGTGGCCTCCACCGGCCCGGCCACCACCGGCAACCCGCACGCCGCGGCCGTCAGCTCGCACAGCAGGGTGTTGCGGGCGCCGCCGCCGACGAGGTGGACGGCGTCCACCTCGTGCCCGGACAGCCGCACCGCGTCGGCCACCGCGCGCGCGAACGCCTGCGCCAGGCTCTCCACGACGCAGCGCACCACCTCGGCCTTCGCCGTCGGGGCGCGGTGCCCGGCCTCCTCGGCGGCGGCCTGGACCCGGGCCACCATGGGGCCCGGCGGCAGGAACCGCGCGTCGTCGATGTCGACGACTGGGCCACCGGCGGACACCTGCGCGGCGGCGGCCAGCAGCGCGGGCAGGTCCTGCTCGCCCTCGGTGCTCGCCCACTCCGCCAGGCACTGCTGCAGCACCCACAGGCCCATGACGTTGCGCAGGTACCGGATGCGGCCGTCCACGCCGCGCTCGTTGGTGAAGTTCGCCGCGAACGACTCCGCGGACAGCACGGGACGTTCCAGCTCGACGCCCACCAGGCCCCACGTGCCGCAGGCGACGTAGGCGAACCGCTCGTCGCGGGCCGGCACCGCCACGACCGCGGAGGCGGTGTCGTGCGAGCCGACGGCGACCAGGCGCACCGACCCGGGCAGGCCGGTCTCGGCGAGCACCTCCGAGCGCAGTCCCCCGAGGACCGTGCCGGGCTCGTGCACGGGCGGCAGCAGCGCCGGGTCGATCCCGGCGAGCTCGACGAGGTCGGGCGCCCACCGGCCGGTGCGCACGTCGGCCAGGCCGGTGGTGGAGGCGTTGGTGGCCTCCGCGCCGCGGTGGCCGGACAGCCAGTACCCGAGCAGGTCCGGCACGAGCAGCAGCTGCGCGGCCGAGCCCAGCAGGGACTCCTCCGCCTCCGCGACGAGCTGGTAGATCGTCGTGAACGGCAGGTGCTGCAGACCGTTGCGCTCGTACAGCCGCTGCGCGGGCACGCGCTGGAACACCCGCTCGGCCACGCCCTCGGTGCGCGAGTCGCGGTAGTGCCGCGGGGTGCCCAGCAGGGCGCCCTCGCGGGTCAGCAGCCCGTAGTCCACCGCCCAGGTGTCCACCCCGACGGTGCGGGCGGCCGCGCCGCCGGGCGTGCGGGCGGCGCGGCCGAGCCCGGCCAGCACCTCCCGCCACAACCCGACGGCGTCCCAGTGCAGGCGCCCGGCCACCTCCACGCCGCCGTTGGCGAAGCGGTGCACCTCGGTCAGCTCCAGCCGGCCCGGCGCGGCCGCGCCGAGCATGACGCGTCCGCTGGAGGCGCCCAGGTCCACGGCGACGTGCGTGCTCACGGTGTTCTCTCCGTTCCCCTCAGCGCAGGAACGCGGCGGCGACGCCGGCGTCCACGGGCACGTGCAGACCGGTGGTGTGCGACAGCTCCCCGCCGGTGAGCACGAACACGGCGTTGGCGACGTGCTCGGGCAGCACCTCGCGCTTGAGCAGGGTGCGCTGGGCGTAGAACTTGCCCAGCTCCTCCTCGGGGATGCCGTACGTCTTGGCGCGCTGGGCGCCCCAGCCGCCGGCGAAGATGCCCGAGCCGCGCACGACGCCGTCGGGGTTGATGCCGTTCACCTTGATGCCGTGCTCGCCCAGCTCGGCGGCCAGCAGGCGCACCTGGTGGGCCTGGTCGGCCTTCACCGCGGAGTAGGCGATGTTGTTGGGGCCGGCGAACACGGAGTTCTTGGAGGAGATGTAGACGATGTCGCCGCCCAGGCCCTGCGCGATCAGGGTCTTCGCGGTGGCCTGGGAGACGAGGAACGACCCCTTGGCCATGACGTCGTGCTGCAGGTCCCAGTCCTTCTCGGTGGTCTCCATCAGCGGCTTGGAGATCGACAGGCCCGCGTTGTTCACGACGAGGTCGAGCCCGCCGAAGGCCAGCACCGCCTCGTCGACGGCGGCGGCCACGGCGGCCGCGTCCGAGACGTCCGCGGCCACGCCCACGGCCACGTCCGCTCCCTTGGACCCGGCGATCTCCGCCGCGGCGGCCTGCGCCTTGGCGAGGTCCAGGTCGGCGACGACGACGCAGGCGCCCTCGGCGGCCAGTCGGGTCGCGATGGCCTTGCCGATGCCGGAGGCCGCGCCGGTCACCAGCGCGATGCGGGTGGCCAGCGGCTTCGGCTTCGGCATGCGCGCCAGCTTGGCCTCCTCCAGCGCCCAGTACTCGATGCGGAACTTCTCCGACTCCTCGATGGGGGAGTAGCTGGAGATCCCCTCGGCGCCGCGCATGACGTTGATCGCGTTGACGTAGAACTCGCCGGCCACGCGCGCGGTCTGCTTGTCCTTGCCGAAGGAGAACATGCCCACGCCCGGCACCAGCACGATGAGCGGGTCCGCGCCGCGGATGGCGGGGGAGTCCGGGGTGGCGTGCCGGTCGTAGTAGGCCTGGTAGTCCGCGCGGTACTCCTCGTGCAGCTCGGCCAGGCGCGCGGTGGTTTCCTCGACCGACGCGGTCGCCGGCAGGTCCACGACGAGCGGCTTCACCTTGGTGCGCAGGAAGTGGTCCGGGCAGCTCGTGCCCAGCGCCGCCAGGCGGGGGTGCTCGGCGCGGGCCAGGAAGTCGAGCACGACCTCGGAGTCGGTGTAGTGCCCGACCTGCGGCTTGTCGTGCGAGGCGATCCCGCGGATCACCGGGGCCAGCGCTGCGGCCTTCGCGCGCCGCTCGGCCTCCGGCAGGGCGGCGTGGCCGTCGAGCACCGGGCCGAAGGGCTCGGGCACGGAGTTCGCCTCGATGTACGCGGTGGCGGTCTCGATGATCCAGCGGGAGTTGGCCTCGGCCTCGGCGCTGGTGGCGCCCCAGGCGGTGATGCCGTGCCCGCCGAGGACCGTGCCGACCGCCTGCGGGTTGGCCTCCTTGATGGCGGCGATGTCCAGGCCGAGCTGGAAGCCGGGCCGGCGCCACGGCACCCACACGACCTTGCCCTCGAAGATCGTCTCGGTGAGCTTCTCGCCGTCGGTGGCGGTGGCGATCGCGATGCCGGCGTCGGGGTGCAGGTGGTCCACGTGCGTGGCGTCGACGAGGGCGTGCATCGCGGTGTCGATGGAGGGGGCCGCCCCGCCCTTGCCGTGCAGGCAGTAGTCGAACGCGGCGACCATCTCGTCCTCGCGCTCCACGCCCGGGTAGACGTCGCGCAGGGCGCGGACGCGGTCCAGGCGCAGGACCGCCAGGCCCTTCTCCTCCAGGGTGCCCAGGTCGCCGCCGGAGCCCTTCACCCACAGCAGCTCGACGTCCTCGCCGGTCACCGGGTCCGCCGCGGTGCCCTTGGCGGAGGTGTTGCCGCCGGCGTAGTTCGTGAAGCGCGGGTCGGCGCCCAGGGCGTGCGAGCGCGCGAGCAGCTGCTCCACGGCCTCGTTCGTCGTGGTGTTCGTCATGTCGTTCAGGCTCCCCATCCCGCCTGCTGGCCGCCGATGCGCTCGGCGGCGATCCTGTCCGCGTAGCCCGACGCCTTGAAGGCGGCCATCGGGTCGGCCGCCAGGCCCATCGACTCGCGCAGCTCGGCCAGCAGCGGGCGCACGTCGGTGTGGTAAGCGTCCATGAAGACGTCGTTGGCGCCGAGGACGTCACCGGCCTGCTGCGCGGCGCGCAGCGCCTCGCGGTCCACCAGCAGCGCCTTGGCGGTGGCCTGCTGGACGTTGGTCACCGAGCGGATCTGCCCGGGGATCTTCTCCTCGATGTTGTGGCACTGGTCGAGCATGAAGTTCACGCCCGAGTCGGGCCGCAGCGCGTCGGAGCGGACGATCTCGTACATGATCCGGAACAGCTGGAACGGGTCCGCCGCCCCGGCCATGAGGTCGTCGTCGGCGTAGAAGCGCGAGTTGAAGTCGAAGGCGCCCAGGCGGTCGGCCCGCAGCAGTTGCACGACGATGAACTCGATGTTCGTGCCCGGCGCGTGGTGGCCGGTGTCCAGGACGACCTTCGCCTTCTCGCCCAGCGACGTGCAGTGCAGCAGCGAGGTGCCCCAGTCCGGGATGTCGGTGGAGTAGAAGGCCGGCTCGAAGAACTTGTACTCCAGCACCATGCGGTGGTCGTCGTCCAGCAGCGCGTAGATCTGCTGCAGGGACTCGGCGAGGCGGTCCTGGCGGTCGCGCAGGTCGTCCTGGCCGGGGTAGTTGGTGCCGTCCGGCAGCCAGACCTTCAGCTCCTTGGAGCCGGTGGCGCGCATGACGTCGACGCACTGGGCGTGGTGGGCGACGGCCTTGGCGCGCACCTTCGCGTCCGGGTGGGTCAGGGAGCCGAGCTTGTAGTCGTCGTCCTGGAAGAGGTTGGAGTTGATCATGCCGATCGTCACGCCCTGGTCGGCGGCGTGGGCGGCGAGCTTGCCGAAGTCGTCGACGAGGTCCCAGGGGATGTGCAGGGACACCCGCGGCGCGATGCCGGTGTACCGGTGCACCTGGGCGGCGTCGCTGATCTTCTCGAACGGGTCGCGCGGCGTGCCGGGGCTGCCGAAGACCTTGAACCGGGTGCCGGAGTTGCCGAACGCCCACGAGGGCAGCTCGATCGTCTGGTGCCGCAGGGCGGCCAGGACCGTGTCGGTCGATGTCATGGGGACCTCACTCCATCGGGGGCGGGAGCACCGTAGCTGAACTTTGACACGTTTCACAAGGACGTGGAGCGCCCGCCTCGGCGAGGGTGCCCCTGCTCGGGCTCGCCGGTGCGGGTCACAGGGGCCCGGCGGCGCGGACCGCCGACCGGTGCGCGAGCCCCGTCCCGAGGGGACCGGCGGCGGGCTGTCGCGCCCGTGACCAGGGAAAACGCATTCCTCGGCTCGATCGGCGCAGACCTCCCCGGATCGCTTGACGACCCGCTCGCGCGCTCCTACCTTCGAGCTCGAGTCGCACTTGAAACGTCTCACCAGTTCCGCGAACACCCCGCCCACCGCTCCCCGGAGCGGCCGTCTCGATGAGGAGACCCCGTGGCACGTCGACGCACCCCCACCCGATCCAGGGCGCTGAGCGGTCTGGCCGCGCTCGCCCTGGTGCCCCTCACCCTCACCGCCTGCAGCGCCGGGAGCCTCGGCTCGTCGAGCGCCTCCGGCGGCGGTGGCACCACCATCACCTGGCTGACCGGCAGCGACGCCACCGCCCAGGCGACCGCGACGTCCATCGTCGAGGCCTTCGAGGAGGCCAACCCCGACATCGACGTCGAGCTGGACGGCCGCCCGGCCGGCGGTGAGGGCGACAACCTCGTCAAGACCCGCCTGCAGACCGGCAGCATGGCCGACGTCTTCGACTACAACTCCGGCTCGCTGTTCCAGCAGATCGCCCCCGAGAAGAACCTGACGCCGCTGGGGGAGGACGTCGTGGGTGCGGTGGAGGACAGCTACCTGCCGCAGGTGTCCGCGGGCGGCGACGCCTACGGCGTCCCCTACGGGACCGCCTTCGGCGGCGGGGTCATGTACAACATGGACGTCTACTCCCAGCTCGGTCTCGAGGTGCCGAAGACCTGGGCGGAGTTCGTCGCCAACAGCGAGGCGATCAAGGCCGCGGGCATCGCCCCGGTCGTGCAGACGTTCGGTGACACCTGGACGTCCCAGCTCTTCGTCCTCGGCGACTTCCACAACGTGCTCGCCGCCGACCCGGACTGGGCCGAGGAGTACACCGCGGGCAACGCGAAGTACGCCACCGACCCCGTCGCCATCAAGGGCTTCGAGCACACGCAGGAGGTGCACGACAAGGGGTTCCAGAACGCCGACTTCGCCTCCGCCAAGCTCGAGGACGGCATGCGTCAGCTCGCCTCGGGGCAGGCGGCCATGTACCCCATCCTGTCGGGGAACATCACGACCCTGCTCAGCGTCGACCCCGAGGCGGGCGACCGGATCGGGTTCTTCGCCCTGCCCGGTGACGACGCCGCGACCAACGGGCTGACCGCCTGGTACCCCAACGCTGTCTACATCCCGAACAGCACGACGGGGGAGGAGCTGGAGGCGGCGAAGAAGCTGGCCGCGTTCATCGCCAGCCCCGAGGGCTGCGAGGCGCAGAGCCAGGCCGCGCCGCCCACCGGGCCCTACCTCGTCGAGGGGTGCGAGCTGCCCGACGACGTGCCGCAGGTCACCAAGGACGTTCAGGCCTACTTCGACGCGGACGCGCAGTCCCCGGCGCTGGAGTTCCTCTCGCCGGTCAAGGGCCCGGCCCTGGAGCAGATCACCGTCGAGGTCGGCTCCGGCATCCGTTCGGCGCAGGACGGTGCCGCCCTGTACGACCAGGACGTCGAGAAGCAGGCCCAGCAGCTGGGCCTCGAGGGCTGGTGAGCCTTCCCCCCGTCGACCGCCCCGGCTCCCCGCGCGGAGCCGGGGTACCCCGCCGAGAGAGGTCACCGATGGCGACGACAGCTCCCGCTCCTTCCCGCACGAAGCCCACCACGTCGGCGCACCGAGTTCCCGGGCGCCGGCGCAGCCCCTACCCGGGGTGGTTCTACCTGCCCGCCGCCGTGGTCTACGGCGTGCTGTTCCTGGTGCCGACGTTCGCGTCGTTCTACTTCGCGCTGACCCGCTGGACGATCTTCGACAGCGAGTTCATCGGTCTGGCGAACTTCGTGCAGTTCTTCCAGGAACCGGCCCTGGTGAAGGGCTTCACCAACACCTTCGTCTACGCGGTGGTCACCTCCGGCGCCAAGGTCGTGCTCGGGCTGGGGCTGGGCATGCTGCTGACCAGCCAGATCGTGGGGCGCGGCTACCTGCGCGCGGTGGTCTTCTTCCCCGTGCTGGTCTCCTCCGTCGGGGTGGGCATCACCTTCCAGGTGCTGATGCACCCCTCGCGCGGGGCGATCAACTCCGCGCTGGGGGTGTTCGGCATCGACGGGCCCGGCTGGCTGGTCGATCCGCAGCTGGCGCTGCTGTCGGTGGCGCTGGTGGACGTGTGGAAGGGCGTGGGGCTGGCCACCTTGATCTACATGGCCGGGATCGTCTCGATCCCGAAGGAGTACTACGAGGCGGCCAAGGTCGACGGGGCCGGGTCGTGGACGCTGTTCCGCAACGTCATCTTCCCGTTGTCGTGGCCGGCGACCTCCACGGTGATCACCCTGTCGCTGATCGGGGGCCTGCGCTCGTTCGACCTGATCTGGGCGATGACGCGCGGGGGGCCCGGTTTCACCTCCGACGTGATCGCCTCGGTGATCTACAAGCAGTACCAGGCCGGCTTCTACGGCCTGTCCACCGCCGGCAACGTGATCCTGTTCCTCGCGGTGACCGCTCTGGTGCTGCCGCTGACGCGGTTCCTGGCCCGCAAGGAGGTCGAGCTGTGAGCTCCACGATCAGTCCCGCCGGGCCGTTGAACCCCCGCTCCCGCTCCCGGTCCTGGTCCCGGCGCAGGGGTGGGGTGGACCCGCAGGGCCCGGCGCCGGGTGGTGGGCGCGTCGGTGGCCCGCGCGCGGCGCTGTACCGCTACGGGGTCGGGGCCTTGGCGATCGTGCTCAGCGTCGTGGTGTTCATCGTGCCGTTCGTGTTCATCGTGCTGACGGCGGTGATGGACGCGCAGCAGGCCGGTGAGTTCCGCTTCGCGCTGCCGCGCCGGTTCCAGGGGTGGCAGAACCTGGTGGAGGTCGTGCAGACGCGCGACTACATCCTCGTCATCGCGTTCATCAACTCCATCGTGCTGACGGTGGCCAGTGTGACGTTGATGGTGGTGTTCGGCTCGATGGTCGCGTTCGTGCTGCAGCGGCGCGTCACCCGCTTCAACGGGTTGATCAACTTCCTGGTGCTGGCTGGGTTGATCATGCCGCCGGCGGTGGTGCCGACGATCTGGGTGCTGCAGCGGCTGGGGTTGTTCGCCACGATGCCGGGGCTGATCCTGGTGGAGGTGGCCTTCGGGATCTCCTTCACGGTGCTGTTGTTCCGGGCGTTCATCTCCACGATCCCGCGTGAGCTGGACGAGGCGGCGGTGCTGGACGGTGCGGGGCCGGTGCGGTTGTTCTTCCGGGTGATCCTGCCGCTGCTGCGTCCGGTGCTGGTGACGGTGGTGCTGGTGCAGTCGGTGGCGGTGTTCAACGACTTCCAGACCCCGTTGTACTTCCTGCCGGGGGACGCGGGGGCGACGGTGCAGCTGACGTTGTTCAACTTCCAGAGCCAGAACCTGTCCAGCTACAACCTGTTGTTCATGGACATCCTGCTGATCACGATCCCGATGCTGCTGCTGTACCTGTTCTTCAACCGTCAG
>NZ_JALBVB010000033.1:0-332 GCF_022669155.1 Kineococcus sp. TRM81007
TCCGCCGCGGCCGGGGCGATCGGGCAGATCACCGAGGTCATCGCCCGCATCGACGCCCTGCAGGCCACCATCGCCGCCGCCGTGGAGGAGCAGTCCGCCACCACGTCCGAGATGGTGCGCAACGTCTCGGAGGTCTCCACCGGCAGCCGGGAGATCGCCACCAACATCTCCGGCATCGCCACCGCGGCCGACCACACCACCGCGGGTGCGAACCAGACCGCCACCACGGCCGGTGAGGTCTCGGCCGCGGCGGCGGAGCTGAAGGAGCTGGTGGACTCCTTCACCCTGCCCCGCGCCTGAGACCCGGCCCGTCGCACGGCGACGGGCCGGAG
>NZ_JALBVB010000033.1:392-28136 GCF_022669155.1 Kineococcus sp. TRM81007
CACCGCTCCGCCCGTTCCGCCCCCCCCTTCCCGCCGGTGGCTACGGTCGGACCCGCGGAGCGCACCGCGCGAGCGGCACGACCCGCTCGACGACGACGACCGGAGGCCCCGTGGCACGCCCTCCCGCCCGCCCGGCCTCCTGGCACCTGGGGCTGATGCTGGCGCTGACGTTCTCCACCGGGATCGTCGACGCCGTCGGGTACCTGGGGCTGGACCGCGTGTTCACCGCGAACATGACCGGCAACGTGGTGATCCTCGGCATGGGCCTCACCGGTGCCGAGGACCTGCCCGTGACCGGCCCCGTCCTCGCCCTGGTGACGTTCGTGCTCGGGGCGGTGCTCGTGGGGCGGGTGCTGCGCCGGGCGGCGCAGGGGTGGACGACGGCCACCACCGTCGTCGTCGCGCTCGTGGGCGCCGGGCTGGCCGTGCTCGCCGCGGTCGTCGCCGGCCTGGGCGAGGCGGTGCCCGTGCAGGAGGGCGCGACGCCACCGCCGGCCGCGCTGGCGGTCACCGCGATCCTGGGCGTGCTCATGGGCGCCCAGGCCGCCGCCGCGCGCCGGCTGGCCGTGAAGGACGTCACCACGGTCGTGGTGACCTCGACCCTGACCGGGCTGGCCGCGGACTCCCGCCTGGCCGGCGGCACGGGCGAGGGCTGGCGGCGCCGGCTGGGCGCGGTGCTGCTCATCCTCGCCGGTGCCGCCGCGGGCGCGGGGCTGCTGCGCTGGCACGTCGGCGCCGGCCTGGTCACCGCCGCCCTGATCGCCCTGGCCTGCGCGGGGCTGGGGCACCGGCACGCCCGTGCGCACCCCCCGGCGGCCGGGCCCGCGAGGAGGGGAGGGCTGGCAGGGTGGGTCGTGCGGGTGCAGCATCGACCCGCACGCCAGGACGCCACCGGCACGGAAGAGGGACCATGACGAACCCGCGCGCGGGCCAGCACGCCGAAGCCTCCGACCTCATCGACGTCGCGCACGTCGTGACGGCCTACTACGCGGTGACCCCGGACCCCTCCGACGTCGGCCAGCGCGTCACCTTCGGCACCTCCGGGCACCGCGGTTCCAGCCTGGACGGCGCCTTCAACGAGCAGCACATCCTCGCCACCACCCAGGCGATCGTGGACTTCCGCCGCGAGCAGGGCTACGACGGCCCGCTCTTCCTGGGCCGCGACACGCACGCCCTGTCGGAGCCGGCGTGGACGTCCGCCCTGGAGGTGCTGGCCGCCAACGACGTCACCGTCCTCGTGGACGACCGCGACAGCTGGACGCCCACGCCGGCGGTCTCGCACGCGATCCTGCGCGCCAACCGCGACGGCGCAGCGATCCGCACCACCGGCCCCGGCCTGGCCGACGGCATCGTCGTCACCCCCTCGCACAACCCGCCGCGCGACGGCGGTTTCAAGTACAACCCGCCGAACGGCGGCCCCGCCGACACCGACGCCACCGGCTGGATCGCGAAGCGGGCCAACGCCCACCTCGAGACGGGCCTGGAGGGCGTGCGGCGGATCCCGTTCGCCAGGGCGCGCGCCGCCGCGCAGGGCTACGACTTCCTCGGCACCTACGTCGACGACCTGCCGAACGTGCTGGACGTCGACGCGATCCGCTCCGCCGGGGTGCGCATCGGCGCCGACCCCCTCGGCGGGGCGAGCGTGGAGTTCTGGCAGGCGATCGCCGAGCGGCACCGCCTGGACCTGACGGTCGTGAACCCGCTGGTGGACCCCACCTGGCGGTTCATGACGCTGGACTGGGACGGCAAGATCCGCATGGACTGCTCCTCCCCGTCGGCGATGCACTCCCTCATCGACCGCCGCTCGGAGTTCCAGGTCGCCACCGGCAACGACGCCGACTCCGACCGGCACGGCATCGTCACCCCCGACGCGGGGCTGATGAACCCCAACCACTACCTCGCGGTGGCGATCCAGTACCTGTTCTCCACCCGCGACGGCTGGCCGGCGGGCGCCGCGATCGGCAAGACGCTGGTGTCCAGCTCGATGATCGACCGCGTCGCCGAGGACCTGGGGCGCACGCTGCTGGAGGTCCCGGTCGGGTTCAAGTGGTTCGTGCCGGGCCTGCTGGACGCCTCCGTCGGCTTCGGCGGCGAGGAGAGCGCCGGTGCGTCGTTCCTGCGGCGCGACGGGTCGGTGTGGAGCACCGACAAGGACGGCATCCTGCTGGCGCTGCTGGCCTCGGAGATCATCGCCACCACCGGCCGCACCCCGAGCGAGCACTACGGCGACCTGACCGCGAAGCACGGCGCACCGCAGTACGTGCGCAGCGACGCCGCCGCCACCCGCGAGCAGAAGGCGACCCTGTCGAAGCTGTCCGCCGAGCAGGTCACCGCCGAGGAGTTCGCCGGTGAGCGGATCGTCGCCAAGCTCACCGACGCGCCCGGCAACGGCGCGAAGGTCGGCGGGCTGAAGGTCGTCACCGAGAACGCGTGGTTCGCCGCGCGCCCCTCCGGCACCGAGGACGTCTACAAGATCTACGCGGAGTCCTTCAAGGGTGCCGACCACCTGCGCCGGGTGCAGTCCGAGGCGCAGGAACTGGTCGACGGGGTCCTCGCGAGCTCGTGACGCGGGCGGTGGGGGTGTGACGAGGGTCGACCAGTGGGTCTGGGCGGTGCGGCTGTACAAGACCCGCTCGGTGGCCGCGGCCGCGGTCAAGGCGGGGCACGTGCGCGTGAACGGCGAGCGCGCGAAACCCGCCACGAAGGTGGTGCCCGGCGACGAGGTGCGGGTGCGCGCCGAGGGCTACGAGAAGGTCTTCGAGGTGGTGCAGCCGCTGACCAAGCGGGTGGGTGCGCCGGTGGCCGCGCAGGCGTACGTCGACAACTCCCCTCCCCCGCCGCCGAAGGACGAGTTCTTCGGGGCGTTCGGCACCCGTGAGCGCGGTGCCGGGCGCCCCACGAAGCGGGACCGGCGCGAGATGGACCGGCTGCGCGGCGCGCGGCAGGACTGACGCCGGTGGGGTGGCAGGCTGTACCCGAACGGACCGCCCGCGACCCCCGGGAGCACGCCATCCGCGCACGCACAGCCAGCGGCATCCTCGCCCTGGCGCTCGCCCTGACCGCCTGCACCTCCTCGGCAGCCGACGAGCCCGGTTCCTCCGCGGGGGACGGGCAGCGGGCCTCCGCCTCGCCCGTCGCGCCGGCCGGCGCGGTGCTCACCCGCCCGGCGGCGCGCAGCGCGGTGCTGGACGCCTCCACCGGCCCGGAGGCCGCGGCCGCGCTCAGCGCCCACCTGCTGGCCACCAGCCCGTCGGTGGTCGTGGCCGCCGACGAGCCCGCCTCGCTGGAACGGGGTGCGGCGGTGGCCGAGGGGCTGGGCGTCCCGCTGCTGCTGCCGGCGCCCGCGACGGCCGAGGAGGTCCGCCGGCTCGGCGCGGAGGGCGTGCTGACGGTGGGCGGGACGGCGACGACGTGGGCCCGGGAGACGTTCACCGAGCGCGGCGACCCGAGCGTGGAGGTCGCCGAGGGACCCCGTGCCGCCACCGCGGAGCAGGGCGGCGGCACGGTGGTGCTGGTCACGGGAGCTCCCTGGGAGGCCGCCGCCGCGGCCACCGCCCGCGCCGTGGGGGCGCAGGTGCTGACCGTCCCGTCCGGGGACCCGCGCGCCGACGGCGCCGTCGTCGAGGCCCTGCACGCCGCCGCGCCGCAGCACGTGGTGGGGCTCGGTCCCGCGTTCGCCGCGCAGGACGTCTTCGCCGGTCGCGTCGAGACCGCCGTCACCGGCGCCCAGGTGCCGGGCGGGGGGCAGCTGCCGCTGGAGGGCCGGCGCCTCATCGCCCTGTACGGGCACCCGAACACCCCCAGCCTGGGGCTGATGGGCGAGCAGCCGCTCGAGGAGACCCTGGCGCGGGCACGGGAGCTGGCGGGCCGCTACGACGGCCTCGACGAGCGGCCGGCCGTGCCGACGCTGGAGATCATCACCACGGTGGCCTCCGGCTCGCCCGGCCCGGACGGGAACTACTCCAACGAGGTGGACCCCGCCGAGCTGGAGCCGTGGGTGGACGCCGCGGGCGCGGCGGGCGTCTCCGTCGTCCTCGACCTGCAGCCGGGCCGCTCCGACTTCCTCACCCAGGCGAAGCGCTACGAGTCGCTGCTGCGCCGCCCGCACGTCGGGCTCGCCCTGGACCCGGAGTGGCGCCTGGCGCCCGGCCAGGTGCACCTGCGCCAGATCGGCTCGGTGGGCGCGGGCGAGGTGAACGCCGTCGGCGACTGGCTGGCGCAGCTGGTGCGCGAGAACGCCCTGCCGCAGAAGGTGTTCCTGCTGCACCAGTTCCGCACGTCGATGGTGCGCGACCGCGAGACCGTGGACACCGGCCGGGACGAGCTCGTCACCGTCGTGCACGCCGACGGGCACGGCACGCCGGGCATGAAGGAGGCCACCTACGGGGTCCTGACGTCCCAGGGCCCGCCCGGGCTGGTGTGGGGCTGGAAGAACTTCATCGACGAGGACGACCCGACGTTCACGCCGGCCGAGACGGTCGCCGTGGACCCGTCACCGGTGTTCGTCTCCTACCAGTGAGCGGTGACCGGGACCAGGAGGTCGCCACGTCGAGCGCCTCACGCCGCGGTCGGTGACGCCGCCGCCGACCGGCTGCTCGGTCGGCGCAGCGCCGTGCCGATGGCCGCTGCCGTCAGGCTCAGCAGCAGGACGGGGGGCGGGGGGAACAGCAGCAGCGAGATCACCAGCAGGGGCAGCACGACGGAGGCGTCGAGCCAGAGCAGGGCGCGCGTCCGGTGCAGCAGTTCCGGGGCCCGACGCACGACGAGCAGGTTCAGGGCGCCGAAACCGATCAGCAGGAGCGCCATCGCCAGGCTGAAACCGTTGAAGAGCTGCCAGAAGCTGCGGTCGAGGCCGGCCAGGCTCACCGTCGTCCCCCGCATCGACGCGCGCACCAGGTGCTCACCCGGCGGCGGCTCCACCACCGCGCCGACGGCGAACGAGATCGCGTGCACCGAGCCCGTGAGGACGAGCGACCACCCCGCGACGGTGGCGGCGGTCGACCGCGAGGCTGCGACACGGGGGCGAGGACCTGTCACCGGGACTCCTGACGGACGTGGGCGGGCGGGGAGGTGGGAGGGCGCCAGTCGGCGGCTCGGCCGGCAGCGCGCAGGGCCAGGCGAGCCGGTGTCACCAGCACCGCTGCGTCGCGGGCGGAGGTGAGCGCCGGGTGGGCACCTCGCGCGAGGTGACCGAGGTGGCGGGAGCGGCGAGCCAGGGCGGCGACCCGCCGGGCGCGCTCGCGGTCGTAGCGGGAGAGGGCGGACGGCACGGAGCCCTCGGCCTCGAGGGCGTGGGCGAGGACCACGGCGTCCTCCAGCGCCAGGCAGGCGCCCTGGCCCAGGTTGGGCTCCATGGCGTGGCCCGCGTCACCGACGAGCGCGGTGCGGCCGCGGTGCAGAGCCGTTGCCCCGGGGGGCAGGTCGTGCACGTCGTGGCGCAGGACGGTTCCCGGCTCGATCGCTGCCAGCAGCGCCGGGACGGGTTCGTGCCAGCGGCCGAAGCGCCGTCGCAGTTCCGCCAGTTCATCACCGGCTCGGGCACCCCGCGGCGCGTTCGCGGTCGCGTAGACGTAGGTGCCCGCTCCGCCGACGGGGACGGTGCCGAACCGTTCGCCCCTGCCCCAGGTCTCGCTGGCACCGTCCTCCGCGCCGGTCCCCCGGAGCCGGTCGGCGCCCGGGACGAGCGCGCGCCAGGCGGTGTACCCGCGGTGGACCGGCCGCGCCCCGTCGGGCCACAGCGAGCGGCGCACGAGGGAGCCGATCCCGTCGGCGCCGACCACCAGGTCCGCCTCCACGCTCGCCGGGTCCGTGACCTCGTGCCCGAGGTGGAGCGCGTCGCGCCCGAGCGCGCGGGTCAGCACCTCGCTCAGGTCCGCCCGGGCGATGCCGAGCAGCGGCTGCCCGCAGCGACGCGCCAGTTCGTGCGCGTCCACGCGCGAGAGCGAGCGCCCTGACGGCCGCCGCAGGGTCGAGCGGTGCAGGACGCTCGCGCGTTCGCGGACCGCCTCGGCGACACCCAGCACCTGCAGGCAGTGGACGGCGTTGGGCCACAGCACCAGGCCGGCGCCCGCGGCGGCAGCACCGTCCGCAGTCCTCTCCCGGACGTGCACGTCCCAGCCGGCGCGCCGCAGCGCCAGTCCCGTCGCCAGGCCACCGATCCCGCCTCCGACCACGACCGCGGACCGCTCGGGCGTCTTCCTCACCACTCGACTCTACAGATGTAGAGGGAGGGTGGCAAGGGCTGCGCTTGTACAGTTCCCCCGTGAAGCAGGACCGCAGGGAGCTCATCGCTCGCACGGCGCTGCAGGTCCTGGCGAGCGGAGGCGCGCGCGCCCTGACCCACCGGGCGGTCGACACCAGGGCAGCGCTGCCCGCCGGCTCCACCTCCTACTACTTCCGCAGCCGGACCGCGCTGCTGCGCGCCTGCGTCGACGACCTCGCAGCGCAGGACCACGCGCAGCTGGACCTCGTGGCGCCGCTGCTGGCCGCCTCGGACGCGGAGACCCTCGGGAGGGTGCTCGCAGACGTCCTGCTCCGCTGGCTCAGCACCGACCGCGAGCGCCACATCGCGCGGTACGAGCTGTCGCTGGAGACGCTGCGCCGGCCCGAGCTGGCCGAGGCCCTGCACCGCAGCGGGACCGCCATCAGGGACCGGGTGGCGGACGTGCTGGCCGGCCTGGGCGCGAACGACCCGTCGGGGCAGGCGCAGTGGCTGGTGGCCTGCCTCGACGGGATCCTGTTCGACCGCCTCGTGGGGGCCAACGCGGGTGCCCCTGTCGATCGGGAGGAGATCGCCGCCGCGACGCGCCGCCTCACGGCCCTGGTGCTCGAACCCGCGTGATCCCCCGTCCTCGGCGGGGGTCTGCCCCCGTGGCACCCGTGGTGGTGTCCCCCGCGACGGGTGCGCTCACCCGACGGGTACGGGCCGTCGGCACGTCGGGGCCGACCGGCAGCGGTTTCCCGGGCGCACCGGGCGGGTAGGGGGCCCGGCGAGGACGACGACAGGAGGCTGCCGTGACGAACGGACCCGAGGACACCGCTCCCACCCGCCCGGCCGAACCGGAGCTGGACAGCGCGATGGCCACCGGCAACGACGAGGGCGAACCGGGCCCCCCACCCTCCCCGGCGGACGGGAGCGAGGACGGCGCGGCGGTGGAGGAGACGGCCGGGGCGGAGCTGGCCGTGCACGACGACGCTCCCCTGGACGCCTCCGCGCTGCCGGCGCCGGACGCGGAGCCCGACCCGCGCGACCCGCAGTTCCACGAGCCCGGCGCCTGAGCGCCCGGACCACCACCCCCCGAGGAGACCTCCCGTGCCCGAAACCCCCGCCGGTCCGCTGGGCGGCCTCGACCCGATCGCCGGTGCAGCGCAGCGCCCCGGCGTCGCCCTGGTCGCGGGGTCGGCCGGGGTGATCGGCGCGCACGCCGCCGCGGAGTACGCGCGGGTGCCCGGCTGGACGGTGCGCGGCGCGGCTCGCCGCGCGCAGCCGGGCGTGCCGTGGCAGCCGCTGTCCGCGGACCTGTCCACCGCCGGCGGCGCCCGCGAGGGTCTGGCCGCCGCGCGCGACACCACGCACCTGGTGTTCGCCGCCTACGTCGAGCGCGGCGACGAGCGGCAGCAGATCGAGGACAACACCGCGCTGCTGCGCCACACCCTGGACGCCCTGGCGGACGCCCCGCTGCGGCACGTCACCCTGTACCAGGGCGGCAAGGCGTACGGCGCGCACCTGCCGGGGTTCAGGACGCCGGCGCGCGAGAGCGACCCGCGGCTGCTGGTGCCGAACTTCTACTACGCCCAGGAGGACGTGCTGCGCGCCGAGGCCGCCCGGCGCGGGTTCGGGGTGACGCTGCTGCGCCCCGAGGGGGTCGTCGGGTACGCCACCGGCAACCCCATGAACATCCTCACGGTGGTGGCGGTGCACGCGGCGATCAGCCGCGAGCTGGGGCTGCCGCTGCGCTTCCCCGGCTCGCGCGCGGCCGCCGAGGCGCTGTACCAGGTGACCGACGCGGAACTGCTGGCGCGCGCCACCGTGTGGGCGGGGTCGACGCCGGCCGCCGACGGGGAGGTCTTCAACGTCACCAACGGCGACCAGTTCCGCTGGGCGCACGCCTACGCGGCGATCGCCCGGCACCTGGGGATGGAGCACGACGAGCCGCAGGACTTCTCCCTGACCTCGGTGATGCCGATGCACGCCGAGACGTGGGACCGCATGGTCGAGCGGCACGGGCTGGTGCCGACGCCGTACGAGCGCCTGGTGGGGTGGGCGTTCGGGGACTTCCTGTTCCACTCGGGCTTCGACAACGTCTCCAGCACCGTGAAGGTGCGCCGCGCCGGTTTCGGGGAGTGCCTCGACAGCGTCGACCGGTTCTGCGACCTGCTGGACCGCCTGGCCGAGCGGGGGGTCGTCCCGCCGTCGCGGTGAACCGCACCGGCGGTGCCGCCGGCACCGGTGGGCGCACCCGTCGCACCGGCCGGAAANGGTGCGACGGGCCTCGGCTCAGGAGGAGCGCTGCTGCGAGGCGGGGGCGCTCCAGGTCTGCATCGGGGGGAAGCCGTCCGCCCACAGGTCCTCGAGCAGGACGTTCGCCAGGTCGGTGCTGTCGACGTAGGCGCCGCGCACCGGGTCCTGCCGGACGGCGCGGGCGGCCAGGGCCTCGGCGCCGGCGCCCTGCGCGAACACGGGCACCAGCCCGTTGGTGTGGTTGGTGGAGTTCCAGCTCGCCGCCGGGACCTGGCCCGCCGCTCCGGCGATCGGCGTCCAGTTCGGGTTCGCGCCCGGGCCGGCGAGGTAGCCGGTCTCGTGGTCGGCGGTGACGACCAGGAGCGTCTCGTCCCAGCTGGACTCGGTCTCGACCCACTCGACGGCCGCGTCGACGGCGCCGAAGAACTCGGCGGTCTCCTCGATCGTCTGCGCGGCGTCGTTGGCGTGGCCGGCCCAGTCGATGGCGCCGCCCTCGACCATCGCGAAGAACCCGTCCTCGTCCTCGTCGAGGACGTTGAGGGCGGCCTCGGTGAGGGTGCCGAGCGTGGGGACGTCGTTGCGCTCCACCGAGAAGGGCTCGGAGCCGGCGACCCCCGTGCGGCCCTGCTGCAGCGTCGAGGCGACCTGCACGGCGCCGAAGACGCGGTCGGGGGTCTCCTCGACGGTGGCCAGGCGCTCGAACTCCGAGGTCTCCTCCACGAAGGTGAAGGGGGTGCGGCCCTGGCTGACGCGCTCGTAGTCGCCCTGGCTGATGTAGTCGTAGCGGGGGGAGAGCAGGCGCTGGTGGTCGTCGTCGTACCACGGGTGGCCGGCGCCGATGACGACGTCGAGGTTCCCGGCGAGGTACTCGTTGGTCACGCCGGTCAGGTCGTTGCGGTCGGGGTTGTGGGCGCCGAACGCGGCGGGCGTGGCGTGGCTGAACGGCACCGAGCTCACGACGCCGGCGGCCTTGCCGAGGGCCGCGGCGCGCTCGCTGAGGTTCTCGACCCGGGAGCCGTCGGCATCCAGGCCGATGACGCCGTTCTCGGTCTTCACGCCCGTCGCCATCGCGGTGCCCGCGGCGGCGGAGTCGGTCGCGTCCTGGGTCACCCACTCGAAGTCGCCCCAGGCGAGCTCGGGGTCGTAGGCGGGGCTGGTCACCGAGCCGGTGGACATGCCCAGCTGGACGGGGAACTCCTGGAACACCTGGGCGGGGGTCCCGGGCACGCGCGTGACCTCGCCGTCGGCGGGGTCCACGGCGACCTGGTGGTTCGTCGTCCCGGTGAGGTACGAGTTCGTGAAGTCGATCTGGTTGTGGCCCATGCCGTCGCCGATGAGGACGATGACGTTCTTCGGGCCACCCTCCTCGGCGACCGCGGCCGAGGCGGCGGGGGCCAGCGGCGCGATCGCGGCGCCGCCGGCGAGGACGACGGCGGCGGCGAGGGTTCGGCGCTCGAGACGCTTGCTGAACACGGTTCTCCTTCGCGGGGGTGGGGGGGCACCCCGACTCCACCGGATGCGCGCCCGCGGCGGGCCACGCCCGGGTGTCCTGCCGGCGAACACTCCCCGACGCCTCGCGGCGGCGTCCCGGTGCGCGAGGATGGGCCCGTGGTCGAGGACAGCCTGTGGACGCGGATCGTGCGCGAGGACCCGGAGCACTCCGCGCGGTACGTGGAGCGGTTCCGCTCCATGGCCGCCGTGGGCGCCGACCTGGACGGTGAGGCCCGGATGCTCGACGCGATGCTGAGCCGCGGTTCGCGGGTCCTGGACGCCGGTTGCGGGCCCGGCCGGGTGGGCGGTGCGCTGGCCCGGGCCGGGCACGAGGTCGTCGGCGTCGACGTCGACCCGGTGCTGATCGCCGCCGCCGAGGAGGACCACCCGGGGCCGACGTGGCTGGTGGGCGACCTCGCGGAGCTGGACCTGCCCGCGCGGGGCATCGCGGAGGGTTTCGACGTGGTGGTGTGCGCCGGGAACGTCGTGGCTTTCCTGGCGCCGAGCACCCGGGGCGAGGTGCTGCGCCGGCTGGGGGCGCACCTGCGCGAGCGGGGCCGCCTGGTGTGCGGGTTCGGCGCCGGTCGCGGCTACGAGGCGGCGGAGTTCCTCGCCGACGCCCGCGGTGCGGGCCTGGAGCCGGACCTGCTGCTGTCCACGTGGGACCTGCGCCCGCACACGCCGGACGCGGACTTCCTCGTCGCGGTGCTGCGCCGCGCCTGAACGCTCAGCGGGTGGTTGACCACACCGTGAGGGCGTCGCGCAGCCCGTCCAGCCCGCCGAGGGCGGCGACCGCGTCGCGCGCGACGAGGAAACCCGCGATGCCGACGACCCACCCCGCGGCCGAGTCGCCCTGCTTCGAGGCCCACCCGTCCACCCGGCGCAGCAGCGGCTCGACGCGGCGCGCGGCGAGCGCCCGCAGAGCCAGCAGCAGCAGGGCCGGCGCGACCATGACGAGGCAGTAGCCGAGGAGCAGGCCACCGGTGGCGGGCGCCGGCAGGTCCGCGGCGCCGAGGACTCCCAGCGCCGCCAGGTACGGCAGCATCGTCGCCAGTTCCACGGCGACGGAGGCCGCGGCCAGCAGCACGGCCCGCGAGCCGTCCATCCGCTCGACGCGCTCGCGCCACACCCGGGTGCGGTCCGGCAGGCCCTTGCGGCGGCGCCGGCCGGAGTCGAGGGCGAAGCTGCCGGTCAGCAGCCCGGCCCCCAGCACCAGCTGGGCCCACCGGGCGGCCGAGGTGGCCCCGGCGTCCTGCACCCACCCGGAGGCCGTCTCCCACAGCGCCCGGCCGCCGAGCAGGAGGGCGGCGCCGACGAGGGCGTAGCAGCCGGCGACGACGGCCAGGTGCAGCACGACCCGCCGCACCGGCGCCGGGCCGGGGCGCAGCAGCAGCCACACGGGCAGCACGAGGGTGCCGGTGCTGGTGGAGTCCACCAGGGCGAGGACGACGAGCGCGCCGACCACGGCGAGCAAGCCGGTCCCGGTGCCGGCGTCGAGGGTTCCGAGGGTGTCGAGGAGGTCCACGGCCGCAGGGTGCGGGCGGCCGGACGGGCGCCGCGTCCGCCGGTGGAGGGCCCGGTGGCGGGTGGTGCGCCCCGAGCGGAGTACTCCGGTCGGCGGACGCCGGGCGGTGGGCGGGGGTGGTCGGATGGGCCCGTGGACCCCGAGACGCCGCCCCGGGAGCGCGCCGCCCGCCCCACCGCCCGGGACCTGGCGGTGGGGGCCGGCCTGTTCGCGCTGGGTGCCGCGCTGACGGCGGCGGGGGTGACCGGCACGTGGAGCGACGCGCCCTGGAGGGTGCCCCCGGCGGGGTCGCTGCTGCCGCTGGCGGTGTGCTGCGCGGCGAGCGCCCTGCACCGCCGGGCACCGCTGACGGCGCTGGGGGTGGCGGCCGCCGCGTTCGCCGCGGACGGCCTCACCGGCGGGTCGCTGGGGGTGACGCTGGCGTTCGTCGACGTGCTGTACCAGGCGTGCCTGCGCACCACGCCCGCGCGGCGGAACGCCGTGGAGCGCACCGCCCTGGCCGTGGTGGTCGGGTGCGCGCTGGTGGCCGGCGCGCTCGGCTGGGACGTGCGCTCGGTCGTCCTGCTGGCGGTGACGGGTGCGGGCCTCCTGTGCCTGCCGGTGTGGTGGGCGCGCGACGTGGTGCGCGGGGAGGAGCTGGCGCGGCTGGCGGGCGAGCGGGCGGCGCTGGAGACGGAGCGGGCGGTGCGCGAGGAGCGCGCCGCGATGGCGCGGGACCTGCACGACGTCGTCGCCGGGCACGTCGCCGGGATCGCCCTGCAGTCGGAGGCGGCGCTGGCGGCGGCACGCGCCCGCGGTGAGGACACCGCGGTGCTGGCGGGGATCCGCGCGGCCGGCGTGGAGGCGCTGGGCGAGATGCGCACGATGATCCACCTCATGCGCGAGGGCACCGCACCGGACCCGGTGGCCGCGGCGGGCGACCTGCGCGCCGTCGTGGAGCTGGCGCGGGCCGGCGGCCTGGACGTGCGGTGGGCGGGGAGCGGGGCGGCCGGTGGCGCGGTGGACGTGGAGGACCTGGAGGACCTGGAGGACGCGTCGCCCGTGGTGCGGCAGGCGCTGCACCGGGTGCTGCAGGAGGCGCTGACGAACGCGCGCCGGCACGCGGGGCCGGGGCCGGTCGAGGTGGCGCTGGTGCGGGAGGGCGAGCGGGTGGTGCTGCGGGTGGTCTCGGCGCTGCCGGGGCGCGCCGCGGGTGCGGACGGCCGCCGCGGGCACGGTCTGGCGACGATGCGCGAGCGCGCGGAGGCCCTCGGCGGGACGTTCCGCGCGGGTCCGGCCGGGCCGGGGAGCTGGGAGGTGCGCGCCGAGCTGCCGGGACGGCCGGCCGTCGGGGTGGGGGTGCGGGTGTGAGCGGCGCGGGTGTGAGCGGCGCGGTGCGGGTGGTGCTCGCGGACGACCACGCGGCGGTGCGGGCGGGGTTGCGGATGATCCTGGAGGCGTCCGGGGAGGTGGTGGTCGTCGGGGAGGCCGCGGACGGGGAGACCGCGGTGGCGCAGTGCCGGGCGCTGCGCCCGAACGTGGTGGTGATGGACCTGCGGATGCCGGGCACCGACGGGATCGCGGCGACGGCGCGGGTGGTGGCGGACGGCACGGCGGTGCTGGTGCTGACGACGTTCGACCTGGACGAGCTGGTGCTGGGGGCGCTGCGCGCGGGGGCGGCGGGGTTCCTGCTGAAGACGGCGGACGGCCCGCGGCTGGTGGACGCGGTGCGGCGGGTCGCGGCGGGTGAGGGAGTGCTGGCGCCGGAGGTGACGCGCACCGTGCTGGCGTCGGTGGCGGCGGGGGCGGCGCCCGGCGCGGTGCCGACGGCGGCGCCGGACCTGTCGGCGCTGACGGAGCGCGAGCGGGAGGTGCTGCGCTGCCTGGGTGAGGGGCTGACGAACGCGGAGCTGGCGCGGCGGCTGGTCATCTCGCCGCTGACGGCGAAGACGCACGTGAGCCGGTTGCTGGGCAAGCTGGGGTTGTCGTCCCGGGTGCAGGCGGCGCTGCTGGCGCGCGAGGCGGGGCTGGTGTGAGCGCCCGCACCGGGCTTTGCATGACCATCCAGCAGCGTGCATAATCTTCCGCATGTCCAAGGTCCTCACCTCCCTGCCCACCGGCGAGCGCGTCGGGATCGCCTTCTCCGGCGGCCTGGACACCTCCGTCGCGGTCGCCTGGATGCGGGAGAAGGGCGCGGTGCCCTGCACGTACACCGCCGACATCGGCCAGTACGACGAGCCCGACATCGCCTCCGTGCCGGACCGCGCGAAGGACTACGGCGCCGAGGTCGCCCGCCTCGTCGACGGCAGGGCGGCGCTGGTGGAGGAGGGCCTGGCCGCGCTGACCTGCGGGGCGTTCCACATCCGTTCCGGCGGGCGCGCCTACTTCAACACCACCCCGCTGGGCCGCGCCGTCACCGGCACCCTGCTGGTGCGCGCGATGCTCGCCGACGACGTGCAGATCTGGGGCGACGGCTCCACGTTCAAGGGCAACGACATCGAGCGGTTCTACCGCTACGGCCTGCTGGCGAACCCCTCCCTGCGCATCTACAAGCCGTGGCTGGACGCCGACTTCGTCACCGAGCTGGGCGGGCGCAAGGAGATGTCCGAGTGGCTGCAGGCGCGCGACCTGCCCTACCGGGCCAGCACCGAGAAGGCGTACTCCACCGACGCGAACATCTGGGGCGCCACCCACGAGGCGAAGCGGCTGGAGCACCTCGACGTGGGCGTCGAGCTCGTCGAGCCCATCATGGGCGTGCGGTTCTGGGACCCCGAGGTGGAGATCGCCCCCGAGGACGTCACGATCGGTTTCGAGCAGGGCCGCCCGGTGTCGATCAACGGGCGCGAGTTCGAGAGCGCCGTGGACCTGGTGCTGGAGGCCAACGCCGTCGGCGGCCGGCACGGGCTGGGCATGTCCGACCAGATCGAGAACCGCATCATCGAGGCCAAGAGCCGCGGCATCTACGAGGCCCCCGGCATGGCGCTGCTGCACGCCGCCTACGAGCGCCTCGTCAACGCCATCCACAACGAGGACACCGTCGCCAGCTACCACAACGAGGGCCGGCGCCTGGGCCGCCTGATGTACGAGGGCCGCTGGCTGGACCCGCAGGCGCTGATGCTGCGGGAGTCGCTGCAGCGCTGGGTCGGCATGGCCGTCACCGGCGAGGTGACGCTGCGGCTGCGCCGCGGGGAGGACTACTCGATCCTCGACACCACCGGCCCCTCGTTCAGCTACCACCCCGACAAGCTGTCGATGGAGCGCACCGAGGACTCCGCGTTCGGCCCCGTGGACCGCATCGGGCAGCTGACGATGCGCAACCTCGACATCGCCGACTCCCGGGCCCGCCTGGAGCAGTACGCGCGCATCGGCCTGGTGGGCCAGTCGCCGCAGCCGGTCCTGGTGGGTGCGGCGCAGGCCGCCTCCACCGGGCTCATCGGCGCGATGGACGAGGGCGGCGCCGAGGCGATCGCCTCGCGCGGTGAGGTCTCCGCCGACGAGTCGCTGCTGGACCGCGCCGCCATGGAGTCCGGCACCGACTGACGCCCCCGGAGGCGTTCGCCGTCGGCGCGTTCGCGGACCGGCGGCGGCGGGTGAGCCGTGGAGCTGGGCGACGGCGAGCACGGCGAGGGTGAAACCGACGCCCTGGACGGGGCTGAGCGCTTCCGCGAGGACCGCCCACCCCGGGAGGGCGGCGACCAGCGGGGGCAGCAGGGCAGGTACGCGCCCGCGGGCCCCGGAAACCCCGTGCTCCCGGGCGGAGCCGTGTGGCAGCCTGCCCGACCGTGACGGATCCGACCGAGGTCTTCTGGCGGGCCCACCACGGCCTGCCCCGCGAAGCACCCGGTTCCGAGGCCACCACCCGCCTGCTGCTGCACCTGGCCGGCGCGCTGCCCGGGGAACCGGCGGTCCTCGACGTGGGGTGCGGCACCGGCCCCGCCACGGTCCTGCTCGCCCAGCTCACCGGTGGGCACGTCACCGCCGTGGACCTGCACGAACCCTTCCTGGACGCCGTGGCCGCCCGGGCGCGCGCCGCCGGGGTGTCCGACCGCGTCCGGACGCTGGCCGCGTCCATGGACGAGATCCCCCTCCCGCACGGTTCGGTGGACCTGCTGTGGGCCGAGGGCTCCGCCCACGTCATCGGCTTCGACGCCGCCCTGAGCGCGTGGCGGCCGCTGCTCGCACCGACCGGGGTGCTCGTCCTGACCGAGGCCGAGTGGCTGACCCCGGACCCGGCGCCGGCCGCGCGGGCGTTCTGGCGGGCGGGCTACCCCGCCATGCGCACCACCGCCGGCAACGTCGACGCCGCCCAGCGGGCCGGGTGGACCGTGCACGCCACCCACGTCCTGCCCGAGTCCGACTGGGACGAGTACTACGGGCCGCTGAGCGCCCGCCTGGACCAGCTCCGGCGCGAGGGGGTGCCGGAGGACCTGCTGGCCCGGGTCGGCGAGGAGATCGCCGTGCGCGCCGCCCACGGCGGCGACTACGCCTACACCGGCTACGTCCTGCGCCCCCGCGCGCACGGCGGGGGCCGCGCCGCGGGGTGACCCGGCCCCGTGGACGGCAGCGCGCGCCACGCCCGCCGACGGCCGGGAGCACGCCCGCGAGGGTCACCGCCCGGGGCCCGCGCCCTCCCCGTCCTCGTCGCCGACCGGTTCCACCAGGTCCGGGCCGTCGTTGCGCGGGCTGTTCACGGCCGTGGACACCGGGTGGGTCTCCAGGTGGGGTTCGGGGACCGCGTCGAGGACCTGCCGCACCAGATCCAGGTCGGTCAGCTGCGGGTCCAGCCAGTCGTCCCTCATGTCCGGCGGCACCACGACGGGCGTGCGGTCGTGGATGTGCCCGAGGGCGTCGGACGCGCGCGTGGTGAGGACGGTGAACGTCCAGCGCCAGCGGCCGGGGTCGTCCTCCGCCTTCGCCGGGTCCGGCCACAGCTCGTACAGGCCCGCGAACGTCAGCAGCTCACCGTCGGCGCCGTGCAGGAAGTGCGGCACCTTGGCGCGCCCCTCGCGCCGCTGCCACTCGTAGTACCCGTCGGCGGGCACCAGCAGCCGGCGCTTCGACGCCGCCCGCTTGTAGGCGGGTTTCTCGGTGACCGTCTCGACCCGCGCGTTGATCATCTTGTTGCCGATGGCGGCGTCCTTCGCCCACGACGGCACCAGGCCCCAGCGCAGCGTGCGCACCTGCCGCACCGCCGCGCCGTCGGGGTCGCCGTCGGGGGCCCGTTCCAGCACGACCCGCGCCCCCTGCGTCGGCGCGATGTTCCACGACGGCCCCGGCGCCTGGCCCACGACCTCGCCGGCACCCAGCAGCTCCACCAGCTCACCGTCGGAGCGGGACAGGACGTAGCGACCGCACACCCGGGCAGTGTGCCCGCCCGGCGGCCCGGGCGCAGGGGGTGCGCTCAAGCCCGGCGCCCTCGCAGCCGATGCAGCGGGCACGAGCGGGAACGGGGTCGCCGGCGCCAGGCCCGACCCCGTCCCCGCTCCCCAACCCCCCTCGGCGCGCCTCCCCGCCGCGCACCGCACCCCCTCCTACCGTGATCGCCGGGAACGTTCGACGACCCCCGGCGACCGCGGGGTCCGGCGACCAGGAGGGCACCGTGCACGACACCGACCCGGCGACCGCGCTGCTCGACACGACGGAACGGGTGTGGGCACCCCGCACCGACGGCCTGTGGGAGTCCACCGACCGGATCATCACCACCCGGCAGCTGCTGGAGGACGCGTTCGGGCCGACCCGGCCCGCCCCGTGAGCACCCCCTGGGGCGAGTCGCTGGCCGCGTTCGGCGACGCGGCCCGCTGGTTCACGCGCACCACCGCGCTCGTCGGGGACCGCTGGGACTCCCCCGGGCTGGGCGAGTGGGACGTGCGCGCCCTCGTCGGCCACACGAGCCGTTCCCCGCTGACCGTGGAGGCGTACCTGGCGCAGCCCGCCGCCCGGGTGGACGTCGCCTCGGCGGTTGACTACTACCGGGCCACGCGCGCGATCGCCGCCGGCCCCGGGGTGGCGCAGCGCGGCCGCGACGCCGGCACCGCGCTGGGCGCCGACCCGGCCGCGGAGGTGGCCGTGATCACCGAGCGCGTCACGGCCCTCCTCGAGGGCTGCGACGGCACCGAACCGGTGACGACGATCGCGGGCGGGATGCGCCTGGCCGACTACCTGCTCACGCGCACCTTCGAGCTGACCGTGCACACAGCGGACCTCGCCGTCGCCCTCGGTGCCCCCGTCGAACCCCCGGCGAGCGCCGCCGCGCCGGCCCTGCGCCTCGTCGCGGACCTGGCGGCCGTCGACGGCCGCGCCGCTCCCCTGCTGCTGGCCGCCACCGGCCGGACGGGCCTGCCGGCGGGCTTCTCGGTGCTGTGAGCGCAGCGCACGGGGACGCCCCCGACACCGGCGGGTCCGCCGCGCACGCCCGGTAGGTTGAGGTGGATGAGCGGCCCACAGGACCCCGTCGACGGCGCGGTGCGCGCCACGCGCGCGCTCGTCGGGATCGCCGTGCGCTCGCTCTCGGCCGCGCTGGAGGTGATGACCCTCCCCCAGTACCGGGTGCTGGTGCTCGTCGCCACGCGCGGCCCCCAGCGCAGCGGTGACCTCGCCGTCGAGCTGGGGGTGCACCCCTCCACCCTGACCCGCACCGTCGACCGCCTCGTGGGCGGCGGCTGGGTCCGGCGCACCAGCAACCCCGCCAACCGGCGCGAGGTCCTCGTGGAGGCCACCGGTACCGGCCGGGAACTCGTGGAGGACGTCACGGCCCACCGCCGCCGCGAGGTCGCCACCGTGCTGGAGCGCCTCGCCCCGGACGAGCGGGCCCGCGTCGGTGAAGGGCTGGCCCTGTTCGCCGGCGCCGCCGGGGACCCCGGCGCCGGGGAGCTGTCCCGCCTCGGCGTGGAGCGCTGACGCACCACCACGGGTGGGACGGGCCCGCGCTGGGTACGTCACGGGACATGGCACCCGACACCGCGACGATCTCCCGCCTGCACGAGCAGGTGCACGACCGGCTGCACGCCGTGCAGTCCGCCTACGAGGGCGACCAGGAGCGCCCCCTGGGCGGCTTCCTCACCCTCATGAGCGTCTACGCCGGCGCGGTCGGCGGCGCCGGCCTGCTGGCCCGCGCGCGCGGGCGCTCCCTGCCCGACCGGTTCACCGCCGGGGACCTCGCGCTGCTGACGCTGGCCACCCACAAGGCGAGCCGGCTGATCAGCAAGGACGCCGTGACCGCGCCGTTCCGCGCCCCCTTCACGCGCTTCGCCGGGTCCGCCGGCGAGGGCGAGAACATGGAGGAGGTGCGCGGCCAGGGCATCCGCCACTCGATCGGGGAGCTGCTCACCTGCCCGTTCTGCACGTCGGTGTGGGTGGCGACGGGGTTCGTCGCCGGCGGCGTCCTCGCACCGAGGCTGACGCGCAGCGCCGCGGCCATGCTCACCGCGGTGCTCGGCTCGGACGTGCTGCACCTGCTGTACGACAGCGCCAAGCACCTGCCCGAGCGGGCGCAGCCGGAGGACTGAGGTCAGCGCGCGCCGGTGTGCCCGGCGGGTGCGGCGAGGCGCCCGGCCGCCAGCGCGATCAGGGCGGCGGCGGCGCCCGCGGCCACCGCGAACGCCCACCGGGTCCCGGCCGCGTCGGCCAGCCCGCCGGCGAGCGCGGAGCCCAGGGCGGTGCCCAGCACGGTGCCGCTGGTGAGCAGCGTCATGGCCGCCCCGCCGGTGCGGTGACCGCCGGTCTCGGCGGTCACCGTGTTGACGGTGACCATGACGGGTCCGACGAACAGGCCGGTGAGGAACGTCGCGGGCACCAGCGCGAGGGTGGTGCCGGCCGCGGCGAGCATCGCGAGCGCACCGGCGAGCAGGCCGACGGCGCTGAGGAACCACCGGCGCCGCAGGGAGACGTGCGCGGGCACCAGCACCATGCCCAGCGCGGTGATCGTGGACCCGATCGCGAGGGCCGCGTAGACGAGGGAACCGTCGGAGGGGCGGCCGGCGTCGGTGGCGGAGGCGGTCAGCGCCGCCTGGGTGCCGCCGAACACGGCGCCCATCGCGAGCATCCCCAGCACCGGGCGCATCACGGACGGCGCCCGGCCGCGGGTGCGCTGGGCCGGGACGGCGGCGGTGGCCGGGGCGGCGGGGCGCGGCCCGGTGACCCGGTGGGTGCGGTGCGCGGCGAACGCGGTGGCGAACACGGCCGTGACGCCGGCGGCCACGAGCAGGGGCGCGCTGGTCCCCGCGGCGAGCGCGATCAGCCCGACGGACGCGGGACCGGCGACGAAGGACAGCTCGTCGACGACGCCCTCGTACGCCATGGCGGTGCGCAGGTCCGCCGGCGACAGCCGCATCCACCGCACCCGCGACAGCGGGCTGACCTGCGGCAGCGTCGCGCCGGCCAGGAAGGCGGCGGCCAGCAGCGCCGGCACCGCGGCCCCGCCGAGGGCGAGGACGAACCCGGTGAGGGCGATCAGGTGGGCGGCGACGAGGAGCAGCAGCACGCGGCGCTGTCCGTGCCGGTCGCACAGCACCCCGGCGCCGGCCGCGCCGAGCGCCTCCCCGACGGCGGTGGCGGCGGCGGCGGCACCGCCGGCGGCGATGGACCCGCTGGTGGCGGTGACGGCGGTCAGCACCGCGATCGGCACCATCGACACGGGCAGGCGGGCCAGTGCGGACACCACCAGGTAGGACCAGCCGGCGACGGCGGGCAGGCGGCGGTAGGCGGCGAGGGCGCCGGGGCGGGACGGGGCGGGCGGGGTCAGGACGTCGTGGCGGTCCACGGGTAGCCTCCAGTGCGGCGGCGCCACCCCCAGCCACTGAGGCGCCCGGACCCTGGACTGCGACGTCGATGGTAGGTCGCCGCGGCGGGGGCGCGCCAGTCGCCGACGGGTCCCTTCACCCGGTCAGGTGCTCGCGCAGGGTCGTGCCCGCGTACTCGCGGCGGAACAGGCCGCGGCGCTGCAGCTCCGGCACGACGTGGTCCACGAACACCTCCAGCGACCCGGGCAGCGTCGGCGGCATGAGGTTGAACCCGTCGGCCCCTCCCCCGCGGAACCACTCCTCGAGCCGGTCGGCCACCTGCCCGGGGGTGCCCACGACCGTGCAGTGCCCGCCTCCGGCGGCGAGCCGCCCCAGCAGCTCCCGCACGGTGGGCCGCTCCACCTCCACGATCCGCAGGATCGTCTCGTAGCGCCCGCGCGGGCCGGGGAAACCGGCCGCGGGTGGCAGCGGCGGCACGGGTGCGTCGAGGTCCCAGGTGGTGCAGTCCTGCTGCACGAACGCCGACAACTGCGCCAGGGAGTGCTCCACCGGCAGCAGCGCGTCCAGCTCGGCCCGCGCCCGGTGCGCCTCCTCCTCGGTGGACCCCACGAACGCCACCAGGCCGGGCATGACGACCAGCGCGTCGGGGTCGCGGCCCGCGGCGGCGGCGCGGCGGCGCACGTCGTCGCGGTACGCCCGCGCGCTGGGCAGGTCGTGCGCGACGGCGTAGACGCCCTCCGCACGGCCGGCTGCGAGGTCGCGGCCGGCGTCGGACGCGCCCGCCTGGAACAGCACCGGGCGGCCCTGCGGGGATCGCGGGACCGTCAGGGGGCCGTCCACGGAGAAGTGCGCGCCCCGGTGCTCGACCCGGTGCACGCGGGAGGGTTCCGCGTAGCGGCCGGCGCGGTCCAGCACCAGGGCGTCGGCGTCCCAGGAGTCCCACAGCGCCAGGGCGGCCTCGACGAACTCCGCGGCGCGCTCGTACCGACGTTCCGACGGCGGCATCGCGTCCAGGCCGAAGTTGCGGGCCTCCGCGTCGTGCATGGAGGTGACGACGTTCCACCCGGCGCGCCCACCGGACAGGTGGTCCAGGGAGGCGAGCGTGCGCGCGGCGTGGAACGGCTGCCAGAACGTCGTGGACACCGTGGAGACCAGGCCGACGCGCTCGGTGGCGCGGGCCATCGCCGCCAGGGTGGTCAGCGGTTCCAGGAACCAGCCCGGTCCCAGCGAGACGTCACCGGTGGACTGCCCGTCGGCGAAGAACACCGCGTCGAGCAGGCCGCGCTCGGCGGTGCGGGCGAGGTCCTCGTACCAGCGCACGTCCCCGAGGCGCTCGACGTCGGAGGACGGGTGGCGCCAGGCGGCGGCGTGGTGGCCCGTCCCGTACAGGAACGCGCCGAGGTGCAGCTGCCGTCCCGCGGGGTTCACGGCACCAGCACGGCGCGGCCGGTGACCTCGCCGCGCGCGAGCGCGCCCAGCACCTCGTCCACCGCGTCCAGCGGCTCGACGCGGTCGACGACGGAGCGCACCACGCCGCGCGCGACGAGGTCCAGGCCGAGCTCCAGCTCCGCCAGGGTGTTCGAGACGGACGTGAGGATCCGCTGCTCGGGCACCACCAGCTCCACGGGGTTCAGCTCGACGCGCTCGGCGGAGTAGCCGACGTAGACGAGCGCCCCGCCGGGACCGAGCGCGGCGAGGGCCTGCCGCCCGGTGGCGGCGGTGCCGACGAGCTCGAACACCGCGTCCGCGCCCCCGGTGAGGCGCTGCACCTGCGCGCCGACGTCCCCGTCGGCGGGGTCGAGGACCCACTCGGCACCGAGGGACCGCGCCAGGTCGCGACGTCGCTGCGAGCGGGCGACGGCTGCGACGCGGGCCCCGCGGTGGCGCAGCACCTGCACCAGCGCCGACCCCACGCCGCCCGCCCCGTAGACGACGGTGACGTCGTCGGCGCGCACGTCGGCGACCGCGGCGGCGTGCAGGGCGGTGGTGACGCTGCACGCCACCGGTGCCGCCTGCTCGAACGTCAGCGCGTCCGGGATCCGCGCCAGGCTGCGCGCGGGCACGGCGAGGAACTCCGCGAAACCCCCGTCGGAGGCGAAGGCGAGCATCCCGCGCGGGGCGCTGCACAGGTTCTCCCGGCCGCGGCGGCACTGCCGGCAGTCGCCGCAGGAGTGCAAGTAGTGCACGGCGACGCGGTCGCCGGGGACCCACGCGGTGACGCCCGCGCCGGTCTCCTCGACGGTGCCGGCGACCTCGTGCCCCAGGGTGATCGGGGTGCGGGCGGGGGTCAGCAACCCCTCGGCGAAGTGCAGCTCGGTGGCGCACACGCCGGCGGCTCGCACGCGCACGAGCACCTCGCCCGGCTCGGGAACCGGTCGCGGGACCTCCTGCACCTGGATCGGCCGGCCGGGTCCGGTGAAGCGGGCAGCACGCACGGTTCTCTCCTCACGACGGGGTGGCCCCCCTCCAGCCCTCCGATCCCGCGGTGATCAAGGAAGTCGCAACTTCCTTGATNCCGCGGGGTGGGGGTGGAGGAGGTTCGGGGGTTTCGAGGGTCTCGGGAGCCAGGGGTTCCCGGGGTACGGGATCCCGGAGCGGTTCAGGCGCCGAGGGCGTCCCAGGCGGCGATGCCGCCGCTCAGGTGCACGACGTCGGTGCGGCCGCGCTCGCGCAGCGCGCGCAGGGCCTTCGCCGACCGGGTGCCGCCGGCGCAGTGCAGCACCAGCGGCCGGTCCGCCGGCACTCGAGCGGGGTCCGCCAGCAGGTCCGCCAGCGGAACCAGCACCGAGCCGGGGATCGCGCTCGCGGCGTGCTCGTCGGGTTCGCGCACGTCCACGAGGACGAACTCGTCGCGGCCCGCGTCGCGTTCGCGCAGGCGCCGCTCCAGTTCCACCGCGTCCAGTTCCGGCACGTCCGCGTCGTCCACCGCGCACAGCTGCACGGCGTCCGCGACCTCCGTGACGGGGGCGCGGCGCGGGTCCCGGGCCAGGCGCAGCGTGCGCCACGTCATCGCCAGCGCGTCGTGCACCAGCACGCGGCCCAGCAGGCTCTCCCCGGCGCCGGTGACGAGCTTCACGGCCTCGGTGACCATCGCCGAACCCACCGCCGCGCAGACCCCGCCGACGACCCCGGCCTCCCCGCAGGAGGGCACCGTGCCCGGTGCGGGCGGCTCGGCGAACAGGTCGCGGTACGTGGGGCCGTGCTCGTCCCAGAACACCGACACCTGCCCGGCGAACCGCAGCACCGCACCCCACACCCACGGCCTGCCCGCCAGGACGCAGGCGTCGTTGACGAGGTAGCGGGTGGCGAAGTTGTCTGCACCGTCCACGACGAGGTCGTAGCCGGAGACGAGTTCCACCGCGTTGCCCGCGGTGAGGCGCTCGCGGTGCCGCACCACGTGCACCAGCGGGTTCGCGCGCTCGACCGCGCCGGCGGCGCTGTCCACCTTCGCCCGGCCCACGTCCGCGGTGCCGTGCAGGACCTGCCGGTGCAGGTTCGACTCGTCCACCACGTCGTCGTCGACGACGCCGATCGTGCCGATGCCCGCGGCCGCCAGGTACAGCAGCGCGGGCGAACCCAGACCGCCGGCGCCGACCACGAGGACCCGGGCGGCCTTCAGCCGGCGCTGCCCCACCTCACCGATCTCCGGCAGCAGCAGCTGGCGGGAGTACCGGCGGCGCTCCTCGGCAGTCAGCTCACCGCCGGGTTCCACGAGGGGTTCGAGCTTCACGGGGCACCTCCCGCAGTCGCGTCGAACTGCGCCAGGCCGGCCCACGGGGAGGACGCCTGCGCCAGGGCGCGCTGCGGGATCCGTCCCGCGCGCCGCGCCGCCCGGCCCGCCAGCACCGCGTGCCGCATCGCGACCCCCATCAGTTCCGGGTCCTGAGCGCGGGTCACCGCGGTCGCCAGCAGCACCGCGTCGCACCCCAGCTCCATCGCGAGCGCGGCGTCGGAGGCGGTGCCGATGCCCGCGTCCAGCACGACGGGAACACCGGCGCGCTCGACGATCAGGGCGATGTTGTGGGGGTTGAGGATCCCCAGCCCGGTGCCGATGGGCGCGCCCAGCGGCATGACGGCCGCGCACCCGGTGCGTTCCAGGCGCAGCGCGAGCGCCGGGTCGTCGTTGGTGTACGCCAGGACGGTGAAACCGTCGTCGACGAGCTGCTCGGCGGCGTCGAGCAGTTCCACCGCGTCTGGCAGCAGCGTGTCCTCGTCGGCGACGACCTCCAGCTTCACCCAGTCGGTGCCCAGCGCCTCGCGGCCCAGGCGCGCGGTCAGCAGCGCCTCGCGCGCCGTGCGGCACCCGGCGGTGTTGGGCAGGACCTGCACCCCCACCCGTTCCAGCACGTCGAGCAGGGAACCGCGCGCGGCGGGGTCCACGCGGCGCAGCGCCACCGTCGTCAGTTCCGTGCCGGAGGCGCGCAGCGCCCGTTCCAGCACGTCGTGGTTCGCCGCGCCGCCCGTCCCGGTGATGAGCCGGGAGGTGAACTCCCGGCCCGCGATCGTGAACGGGTCGTCCAACCTGGTCCTGCCCTCGTCCAGCACCTGCGTGCTCACCCTCCCGCCACCGCCTGCAGCACCTCGAGGCGGTCGCCCGCCGTCACCGCCGTCGAACCCCAGCTGCCGGTGGGGACGACCTCGTCGGCCAGCGCCACCGCAGTCCCGCGGCCCGGTTCCAGCCCCGGCGCGAACCTCGCCACGACGTCCGCGACGCTGCTCCCCGCCGGGACCCGCAGGGGTTCCCCGTTCACCAGCACCTCGACCTGCCCGTTCGTCGCGGTCACAGCGCACCCACCTCCTCGCGGGCCGCGGTGCGCGACCCGAACCTCCCCGGGTCGCAGGCCGCGACCTCGGGCGGGACCGGCTCGCCGTCGGCGAGCGCCGCGACGGCCTCGGCCGTCACCCCCGACAGGAGCACCCCGTTGCGGTGGTGCCCCACCGCCAGCAGCAGGCCCGGGACGTCGCCGTGGCCGATGAGCGGCAGGTTGTCCGGCGAGCCGGGGCGCGAGCGTGCGAGGACCTCGACGAGCTCCAGCTCGGCGGTCCCCGGCACGAGCGCCTGCGCGTCGCGCAGCAGGTCGTGCACGGCCCCGGCGGTGACCGTCTCGTCGAAACCCCGGTCCTCGGTGGTGGCGCCGACGACGAGCTCGCCGTCCTCGCGCGGCACGAGGTACACGTCGCGGTCGCGCACGACGCCGCGCACGGTGCGCTGCAGGAGGTGCTGCCCGGCGGGCATCCGCAGCCGCGCCACCTGCCCCTTCACGGGCCGCACCGGGGCGTGGCCCTGCGCGCGGGCACCGGTGGCGAGGACAACCAGGGGCGCGCGCACCGGGGGGCCGTCGGCGAACCGCACCCCGACCGCGCGGCCGTCCTCGACGAGGACCTCACCGCGCTGCGGGACCACCCGCACCCCCCGCGCCGCGGCGGCCGCCCGGAGCGCGGCCAGCAGCGCCCGCGGGTCGACCTGGTGGTCGCCGTGCACGAGCGTGCCGCCGGAGACGGCCGGGTCCAGGAACGGTTCCAGCCGCCGACACTCGCGGCCGGTGAGGGCCTGCACGTCGAGGCCGAGGAGCTCCTGGGCGCGGCGAACGTCGGCCAGCCGGGCCCGGTCGCCGGCGTCGAGCGCGACGGCGAGGGTTCCGCAGTGCCGGTACCCGGTGGGCGCGTTCCCCGCGGCACCCGCCTCGACGGCGTACCGGCGGAAACCCGCCGCGGCCAGCAGGGAGAGGTCCAGCAGTTCGCGCTCGCCGTGGTGCAGCTCGCTGACGGGCGCGAGCATCCCCGCG
Organism: Kineococcus sp. TRM81007; assembly: GCF_022669155.1. Classification (GTDB taxonomy): domain Bacteria; phylum Actinomycetota; class Actinomycetes; order Actinomycetales; family Kineococcaceae; genus Kineococcus. The sequence goes on from NZ_JALBVB010000033.1 coordinate 26,373, forward strand.
GCCGCGCGGGAGGCACCGCCGCCGGGGTCGGGGTCGGCCAGGACCACGCGACGGCCCCGTTCGGCGAGCCGCCACGCGCACGCGGTCCCGACGATCCCGCCGCCGAGCACGACGACGTCGCACGCCCTCACAGCACACTCCCTTCGCCGGCACGACCCGGAGCAGGTTCAACGGTCGGCGAGTGCGCTCGCCCTCTCAGCCCGCGCTCCCGGGCTCCCGTGGTGCGGCCACCCTACCCCCGCCCCTGGCACACTCGCGCGGGTGCCGAACCCCGCAGGAACCACCGCCCCCCGCGACGCGCTGCGCGCCGCCCGCCTGTACCTGTGCACCGGCGCCCGCCGCCGCGAGGGCGACCTGGAGCAGTTCCTCGACGCCGTCCTGGGTGCGGGCGTGGACGTCGTGCAGCTGCGCGAGAAGGGCCTCGAGGCCGCCGAGGAGCTGGAACTGCTGGAGGTGTTCGCCGACGCGGTGCGCCGGCACGGGCGCCTGCTGGCCGTCAACGACCGCGCGGACGTGGCCGCCGTCGCAGGCTCGCACGTGCTGCACCTGGGGCAGCGGGACCTGCCGCCCGCGACTGCCCGCCGGTTCGTGGGCGCCGGTGCCCTGATCGGCCGCTCCACCCACTCCCCCGCCCAGTTCGACGCGGCGGTCGCCGACCCCGAGGTGGACTACGCGTGCGTGGGACCGACGTGGGCGACGCCCACGAAGCCCGGGCGCGCCGCGACGGGTCTGGACCTCGTGCGGCACGCCGCGGCGAACGCGGGCACCACGCCGTGGTTCGCGATCGGCGGGATCGACCTGGGCACCGTTCAGGAGGTCGTGGACGCGGGGGCGCGGCGGGTCGTCGTCGTGCGGGCGATCACGGAGGCGGACGACCCCGCCGCCGCCACCGCGGCGCTGCTGCGCGCCCTGCCGCCGTCGCCCTGACCGGGTGGGGGACGGGGCGGGTCGGCTCCCGGCGGGTCAGCTCCCCGCGGTCCCGCGCGCGGCGAGCTGCTCGCGCAGCCGGCGCACCTCGTCGGCCAGCTCGGCCACGTCCGCGCGGGTGGCCTCCGCGTCCTCGCCGGAGGAGTCGCGCACCTCGTCCAGGAACCACGACGCCAGCGACCCGGTGACCACGCCGACGAGGGCGATGCCCGCGAGCATCAGCCCCACCGCGACGGCGCGCCCGGTGGCGGTGACGGGCGCGAAGTCGCCGTACCCGACGGTGGTGATGGTCGTCACGACCCACCACACGGCTTCGCCGAACGTGGCGATGGTCGCGCCGGGGGCGCCGCGCTCGGCCTCCAGGACGGCGCAGGCGGCGCAGAACCCGATGAGGACCGTCGAGACGGTCACGTAGAGGCTCACCTGCCCGCGCAGGCGGGTGCCGGCGCGCTGGTTCAGCAGCCGCAGCACCGTGACGATCCGCAGCAGCCGCAGCGGCTGCAGCATCGGCAGCAGGAGCAGCAGCAGGTCCAGCGGGTGGGTGACGAGGAACCGCAGGCGGTGGCCGCTGAGCCCCAGGCGCACCAGGTAGTCGACGCCGAACGCCGCCCACACGCCGGTGCGCACCACGTGGCACGCGGTGCGCACGGCCCCCGGCAGCTCCGGCTGCAGGATCGGCAGCGAGTAGGCGATGAGCCACAGGGCGGCCACCACCGGGGCCACCCGCTCGCCGACGTGCTCGTACGCCTGGTACCGGGCGTCTCGGGGGCTGGTGACGGGGGTGCTCACCCCGGTTCCCTACCGGCGCCGTGGCCGGCTGTCCACCGGGCGGCGCCG
>NZ_JALBVB010000033.1:28265-62156 GCF_022669155.1 Kineococcus sp. TRM81007
GGCGCGACGAGGGGTTCGGCGGAGCGCGCGTGCAGCTCCCGCAGGTCGGCCACGCGCCCGGCCGCGACCTCGGCGGCCTCGGCGTCGCCGCGGACCTCGGCCGCGCGCTGCTCGGACAGGGCCAGCTCCACCTGGGCGGTGAGCTCGGCGGTGAAGGTGGGGATGACAGGGTTCACGGTGGCTCCTCGGGTCGCTCCGTCGGTGCGGGTCATCGGGTGGCCGGCTCGATGTCGAACAGCGGGGCCAGGCCGGTGCGGTGCAGCACGTCCAGGTCGTCGCGACCCAGCCCGCGCAGGACGACGCGCCCGCCGCGCACGCGGCAGCACCGCTTGGCGCGCAGCAGCAGCGCCACGACCACCGAGGACAGGTGCTCCACCCCGGACACGTCCACCACGAGGGTGGAGGTGCCGGAGTCGAGCGCCTCGCCCAGGGTGCGGCGCAGCGCACCGACGCCCTGGCGCAGGCAGCCCTCGTGGAGCGCCACCACGGTGACGCCCTCCTCCGGGGACGTCCCGACGGCCCCGTCGCGATCGAGCACCTGCAACGCGTCCACGCTCCCCTCCCCGGTGCGCCCGCGCCGGTCGCGGCGCGGGACGTTGGCCGCCCCGCTGCTCTCGAGCGGGGCGTGGCACCCACAGTGACCGAGGCGTGTTGCGGTTCCCCGACCCGGTCCATTGCGGTTCCGTGACGATCCGTGACCGGATCACCCCCGGCCCGCGCCGGGGGCCGCGACGCTGGCAACATGCGGACGTGTCCACGAGCGTCCTGGTCCTCGACGACGACGACGGGATCCGGACGTCCCTGACGCTGGCCCTGGAGGACGAGGGGTACCTCGTCACCGGCTGCGCCGCGGCCGAGGAGGCCCTCGCCACCGTCGCCGACGGCGCCCAGCCGGACGTCCTCGTCGTCGACCTCATGCTCGGCGGCATCGACGGCTTCACGTTCATCCGGCGGGTCCGGCCGCTGTGCGACGCACCCGTGATCGTGCTGTCCGCCCGCCAGGACAAGAGCGACATCGTCGCCGCCCTGGAGGCCGGCGCCGACGACTACCTCACCAAGCCGTTCGACCTGAGCGAGCTGTTCGCGCGGCTGCGGGCCCTGCGCCGCCGCGCCGAGGGGGCGAGCGCCGCGGAGGACGCCGTCGTCCTGGACTCCGTGGACGGGCCCCTCGTGCTGGACGCCGCCGCCGGCACCGTGCGCCGCGGCGACGAGCAGCTGCACCTGACCGTCACCGAGTTCCGGCTGCTGCGGGAGCTGGCCGGGGCGCCGGGTCGGGTGCTCAGCCGCCGCACGCTGCTGGAGCGGGTGTGGGACCGCGGCTTCTTCGGCGACGAGCGCATCGTGGACGTCCACGTGCGCAGGCTGCGCACCAAGGTCGAGCCGGACCCGTCCGCCCCGCGGCTGGTGACGACGGTGCGGGGCCTGGGGTACCGGCTGGACCGCCGGTGAGGCGGCCGCGGCCCCTGGGGCTGCGCGCGGGCGTCACCGTCTCCTTCACCCTGGGCGCCACCGCGCTGGCGACGCTGGCGGCGATCGGCACCCACGCGGTGACCCGCGAGTACCTGCTGGGCCAGCGGGAGGACACCGCCGTGCGGCAGGCGTTCGTGGACGCCTCCTCCGTGCGCGACGGGCTGCGCACCTCCGGGGTCACCGTCGCCGACGTGCTGGGCGCCGTGGCACCACCCACCGGTTCCGAGCTGCTGGTGCGCCGCGACGGGCGCTGGTACTCCGGTTCCCTGCAGGTCGGCGCCGACGACGTGCCCGCCGAGCTCAGCGCAGCGGTCGCGTCCGGCACGGCGGGGGTGACGTGGACGCGGGTGGGCGACGAGTCGGCCATCGCGGTGGGCGTGCCGCTGCCGGTGGTGGGCGCGGAGTTCTACGAGGTCACCCTCACGGACGAGCTGGACCGCACCCTGCTCGCCGTGCGCAACGCCCTGGCGGCGTTCGCGCTGTCCACCGCCCTCGGCGGCGCGCTGCTGGGGGCGTGGGCGTCGCGGCGCGCCGTCGCGCCGCTGCACGCGGTGGCCCGCACCGCGGCCAGCATCGCCGGCGGGGAGCTGGGCAGCCGCCTGCCGCCCACCACCGACCCGGACCTGGCCACGATCGTCGGGTCCTTCAACAGCATGGTCGACGCGCTGGAGGAGCAGATCCAGCGGGAGGTGCGCTTCAGCGCCGACGTCAGCCACGAGCTGCGCTCACCGCTGACCACGCTCGTCACCAGCGTGGCGCTGCTGCAGCGCCGCCGCGACGAGCTGCCGCAGCGCTCGCAGCAGGCCCTGGACCTCGTGGGCCGCGAGCTGGACCGCTTCCAGCAGACCCTCGACGACCTGCTGGAGCTGGCTCGGCTGGAGTCCGGCACCGCCTCCCGCCCGCGGGTGCGCGCCGGCGCGGTGGACCTGGCGCGCCAGGCCCTGGACGGCAGCGGCCGCCCGCACGTGCCGGTGCGCGCCGACGACGACGGCGCGCAGGTGGACGTGGACGTCCAGCAGCTCGCGCGGGCGCTGGTGAACCTCTTCGACAACGCCGACCGGCACGGGGAGGGGCTGGTGGAGGTCGGGGTGCAGCGCAGCGGGGACCGGGTGCGGTTCCTCGTCGACGACGCCGGGCCGGGCGTGCCCGCCGGGGAGCGGCAGCGGGTCTTCGAGCGGTTCGCGCGCGCCGGCTCGCGCGGGTCGCTGCCGGGGTCGGGGCTGGGGCTGAGCCTGGTGGCGGAGACGGTCCGCGCCCACGACGGCTCTGTGCGCTGCGCGGTGTCCCCGCGCGGTGGGGCCCGCTTCGTCGTGGAGCTGCCGGTGGCGCGCGCGCTCGCCGGCGTCGGGGGCGGCGCGCCGGGAGCCGGGCGGCGGGCGTGAGGGCGCGCGGGCCGCTGGCGGCGCTGGTGGCGGCCGCCGTGCTCACCGCCTGCGGTGCGCCCTCCGAGGGGCAGGTGCGCGAGATCGGACCCACCGAGGTGCCGTACGGGCTGCTGGAACCGGCGCCGGAGCCGTCCGCGGACAGCTCCGCCACCGCCGGGACGAGCAGCGGGCCGCGGGTGTACTTCCTCGCGGGCGACCGGCTGCTGGCGGTGCCGCTGGGCAGCGCCGGACCGCAGGGCACGGGCGACCCGGCGCGGCTGGGCGACCTCCTGGAGCGGTTGTCGGCCGGGCCGGGGCAGCAGGAGCGCGCCGACGGGCTCAGCAGCGCGCTCGGGCCGGACGTCCGGCTGAGCACGGGACCCGTCGTGGACGGCACCGCCCGGGTGTCGGTGGAGGGCCTGGCGGAGAACATCGCCGCCGACCGCCTGCCGCTGGCGGTGGGGCAGGTGGTCCTGACTGCCACCACGGCCCCGGGCGTGCAGGACGTGCAGCTGCTGCGCGACGGGGAGGTCCTGGAGGTGCCGCTGCCCGGCGGGGAACGCACCGCCGACCCCGTCAGCGCGGGCGACTACGCGGCCCTGGTCGGTCCCGAGCCGGCGACGCCGGTGCGCTGAGCGCACCCGCCGGGGCGGCGGCCGCGGTGGCCCGCCGCCCCGGCGGTCCCGCTCACCCGCGCGCCGCCGCCAGGGAGTTCGCCGAGCGCAGCACCAGCGGGTCCAGCCAGCGCTCCGCCTCGACGCGGTGGGCGGTGCGCACGGTGAACGCGTGCGCCTCCCCGGGCAGCAGGGTCACCAGGCCGTCGTCGACGACGGCGTCGGGCGCGACCACGTCCGCCAGCAGCGTGACGTCGCGGGCGAAGGAGGTGGCCAGCACCCGCACCGCCCACCCGCCGGGGACCTCCTCGGCGACGGCGCGCAGGGGCGCCGGGTCGTAGGCGACGTCGCGGTCCTCCGCGAACAGGTGCACCGCCCGGGACCCCGCGGCGCCGGTCTCGCAGGACACGTCGGCGACGAGGACCTCGGCGGTGGCGTCACCGGCCTCCCGCAGCTCCCCCGGCAGGGCCAGCACCCGCACCTCGCGGGCCGGCACCCGCACCTGGAGCACCACCGCGGCCAGCTCCCGCCCGTCCAGGGCGGTGCGCCGCACGTGCGCACGCCCCGTCCACGCCTCGCCGGTGTCGTTGACGAGGAGCAGGTGCACGGCGCCGTCGCGCGGCTGGAACGTCGCCAGGCGCGGGGAGTGCGCGCGCCGCAGCGCGTGGAAGGCGGGTTTGCGACGGCCGTCGCCGTCCACGACGGACCACGACGTCACCGGCCAGCAGTCGTTCAGCTGCCAGTACACGCTGCCGGCGGTGCGCGGCCACCAGGAGCGCAGGTGCTCCACCCCGCACGCCACGGCGCGCGCCTGGTTCAGCTGCGCGGCCCAGTTCCAGTCGCGGAAAGCGGTGGGCACGCCCAGGTGGGGTTCCATGCCGCGGTCCAGCTTGCCGTTGCCGTCGACGGCCTTCTGGTGCGCCAGGAACGCCGGGGAGTCCTTGCGCAGGTCGTCCGGTCCCAGGGCGCGGGTGAGGGTCGCCCACGCCGGTGGCGCCTGGTACCCGAACTCGGAGCAGAAGCGCGGGACCCGCTCGCGGTACGCGGTCCAGTCGCGCTCGTTCCACACGTCCCACACGTGGGTGGTGCCGTGGCCGGGGTCGTTGGGGTGCAGCTCACCCGCGGGTACGCCGGGGTTGGCGGGGCTGCCCGGCGAGTACGGGCGGGTGGGGTCCAGCTCCGCCAGGACCGCGGGGAACACCTGCTCGTAGTACCCCAGGCCCCAGGTGGCCTCCCCGAGCTGCTCCTTCCAGCCCCAGTCCTCGTGGCCCCAGATGTTCTCGTTGCCGCCGTTCCACAGCACCAGCGACGGGTGCGGGCTGAGGCGGGTGACGTTCTCGCGGGCCTCGGCGACGATCTCCGAGCGCAGCGGTTCCTCCTCGGAGTAGGCGGCGCACGCCAGCGGGAAGTCCTGCCACACCATCAGGCCCTTGACGTCGGCGAGGTCGTAGAAGTCGTCGGACTCGTAGATCCCGCCGCCCCACACGCGCACGAGGTTGACGTGCGCCTCCAGCGCGCGGTCCAGGGCCGCCTCGTAGCGCTCGCGGGTCAGGCGGGTCAGCAGGTGGTCCTCGGGGATCCAGTTCACGCCGCGCGCGAACACCGGCACGCCGTTGACGACGAGGGTGAACCGGGAACCGTGCTCGTCGGGGGTGGTGTCCAGCTCCACGGTGCGGAACGCGGTGCGCAGCTCGCGCGCGTCGAGCTGCGCACCGCCGGCGGACAGCCGCACCACCACGTCCACGAGGGGCTGCCCGCCGTACCCGACGGGCCACCACACGGGGGCACCGGGGACCTCCAGCAGCACGGTGGCGCTGGTGTCGCCGGGGGCGGCGCGCACCGCACCGGCGACGGCGAGGCCCGGCAGCTCCACCTCCACGAGCAGCTCGCCGGGTTCCTCCAGGCCGGAGCGCTCCACGTCGACGTGCACGGCGAGGCGGCCCGTGGTGCCGTCCAGGGTGGCCAGGGGGCGCACCGCCGCCAGCCGCGCGGTGCGCCAGCGCTGCAGCAGCACCGGCCGCCAGATCCCGGCGGTCTGCAGGTCCGGTCCCCAGTCCCACCCGAAGCTGCACGCCATCTTGCGCACGGCGTTGAACGGGTGGTCGTAGGCGCGGGGCCGGTAGCCGATCTCCTTCTCCACCGCCTCGGCGTGCTCCAGCGCCGAGTCGAACCGCACGCGCAGCCCGGTGGCGCCGGCGCGCAGGGCGGCGCCGGCGTCGAAGCGGTGCGTGCGGTGCATGTTCGCGGTGCGGCCCAGCTCCACGCCGCCGAGGGTGACGGTGGCGACGGTGTCCAGCCCGGTGAACACCAGGTCCACGCGCTCGCCGTCCGCGGGGGGCCCGGCGCCCGGCACGGCGCCGAGGTCGAGGCGGTACTCCCAGGCGCTGCGGTGCAGCCACTCCAGGGCCGCCTCGTTCTCGCCCAGGTAGGGGTCGGGGATCAGGCCGGCGTCGAGCAGGTGGGTGTGCACGGTGCCGGGGACGGAGACGTCCAGCGGGTTCGCGGCGAGGGCGCGGGCGACCTCGGCGGGGGCCTCGCCCCCGGCGCGGTGCAGGGTCCAGCCGCCGGTCAGTTCACGTTCGAGCACGGGTCGCGGCTCCCTCGTCGTGGGCGGCGCCGTCGGCGGTCGCCGCGACGTCGTCGATGTGCACCCAGGACCGGGTGCGGTGGTCGTAGCAGACGGAGTTGTCGATGGCGCCGCGGTCGACGCCCGCCTCGCCGGCGGCGACGCGACCGGGCCGTTCGGGATCGGGGGCGGCGGCCGCCAGCAGCTTCGTGTAGTCGTGGTGCGGGTCGAGGATGACGTCGTCGGCGGGTCCGCGTTCGACGACGCGGCCGCGGTACAGCACCAGCACCTCGTCGGAGAAGTGCCGGGCGGTGGCGAGGTCGTGCGTGATGTACAGCACCGCCAGGTCGTCCTCGCGCTGCAGGCGCCCCAGGAGGTTCAGCACGCCCAGGCGGATCGACACGTCGAGCATGGAGACGGGCTCGTCGGCGACGAGCACCTGCGCACCGGGAGCCAGGGCGCGAGCGATGGCGACGCGCTGGCGCTGGCCGCCGGACAGCTCGTGGGGCCGGCGCGCGGCCATGTCCGCGGCCGGGGTGAGGTTGACGCGTTCCAGCAGCTCCAGCACCCGCTGCCGGGTCTGCTCGGCGCCGCGGGTGCGCCCGTGCAGCTGCAGGGGCCGCGCGATGTGGTGCTCCACGGTGTGGAACGGGTTCAGGGAGGCGAACGGGTCCTGGAACACCATCTGCACGTGCCGGCGGTACAGCGATCCCCGAACGGGCGTGCCGTCGTCGAGGCGGACGTCGACGTCGCCGCCGGTGGGCGCCTCCAGGCGGGTGAGCACCTTGGCGATGGTGGACTTGCCGGACCCGGACTCGCCCACCAGCGCCACGGTGCGCCCGGGCACCAGGTCGAAGCTCACCCGGTCCACGGCCCGCAGCGGGCGCCGGCGCAGGCCGCCGCGGATCCGGTAGTCCTTGGTCAGGCCCCGCACGTGCACGCTGGTCACCGCAGCCCCTCGCTCTCCTCGGTCGGTCCGGTGCGCACGAAGCCCCCGCGCTCGCCGTGCAGGCTCGGGAAGGAGCCGAGCAGCTTGCGCGTGTAGGGGTGGTTCGCGTTCCGGTAGAGGTTCTGCGCGGTGTCGAGCTCGACGACCTCCCCGCGCAGCATGACGGCGATGCGGTCGCTGATCTCCAGCAGCAGCGGCAGGTCGTGCGTGATGAACACCACGGCGAAACCCAGCTCGTCGCGCAACCGGACGATCTCGCGCAGGATGTCGCGCTGCACGACGACGTCCAGCGCCGTCGTCGGCTCGTCCATGATCATCACCTGGGGCTCCAGGAGCATCGCCATGGCGATCATCACGCGCTGGCGCATCCCGCCGGACAGCTCGTGCGGGTAGGAGCGCAGCCGGCCGGGGTCCACCCCGACGCGGGTCAGCACGTCCGCGCAGCGTTCGCGCCGGGCTCGACGGCCCGGCGAGGAGTCGTGGGCGCGCAGCGTGTCGTCGAGCTGCGCGCCGATCGTTCGCACGGGGTTCAGGGCGTTCATCGCCCCCTGGAACACCATGGACAGCTTCGCCCAGCGGAACCGGCGCAGCTCCTCGTCGGCCAGGGCCAGCACGTCCACGTCGCCGCCGTCGCGGTCGTGGAACGTCACCGAGCCGGACGCGATGCGCGCCGGCGGCTGGTGCAGCCGGTTCACCGCGTACGCCAGGGTGGTCTTGCCGCAACCGGACTCACCCGCCAGGCCGAGGATCTCCCCGCGGTGCAGGTCGAGGGTCGCGCCCTTCACGGCCGTCACGGGCTGCTCGGTCTCGTAGACGACGGTCAGGTCCCGGACGCTCACGACGGCGGTGCCGGGGCCGGCCTGCTGCGAGGTGGTGGTGCTCACGCCGCACCGCCCTTCGCCGCCAGGCGGGTGCGCCGCCGGTGCAGCCGGGCGTTCTTCAGCTTCGGGTCGACGATCTCGTCGATGGAGAAGTTGATCAGGGCCAGGCCGGTGCCGAACAGGGCGATCACCAGGCCCGGCGGGGCGAACCACCACCACGCCCCCAGCGGCAGGGCGAAGCCGTTCTGGGCGTAGAAGAGCATCGTGCCCAGCGTCGAGGAGCCGGAGGCGCCCAGGCCGAGGAAGGACAGCCCCGCCTCGCCGAGCACGGCGGCGATGACGGCGAACACGAACTGCGACGCCAGCACCGGCAGCAGGTTCGGCAGGATCTCCACCGCGATCACCCGCCACGGCCGCTCCCCCGACAGCTTCGCCGCGGCCACGTAGTCGCGGTTGCGCACCGAGAGCGTCTGCGCCCGCAGCACCCGCGCCGAGGCCGCCCAGCTCGTCAGGGCCAGAACCACCGCGATCGTCCACAGCCCCCGGCTCTCCCGCGGCACGAAACCGGAGATGACGATGACCAGCGGCAGGCCGGGGATGACGAGGAACACGTTCGACAGCAGCGAGAACGCCTCGTCGGCCACGCCGCCCAGGTAGGCGCCGTAGATGCCGAAGAACGCCGAGAGCACCGTCGCCAGCACCCCGACGATCAGGCCGATCTGCAACGAGCCGCGGGTCGCGAACGCCAGCTGCGCGAAGACGTCCTGGCCGGTCTGGGTGGTGCCCAGCCACAGCCCGCCGGAGGGGCCGGTCAGGCCGACGTCGCGGATGCGGTCGGGGTCGCCCACCAGGAACGGCGCGAGCACTCCGAACAGGACGATGCCGGCGACGAGGGCGAGGCCGGTGGCCAGCCACGGCGTCATCGTGGGGAGCATCAGCCGCCAGGCGGCCTTGGGGCGGGCGGCGGGACCGGCGGCGGGCGGCCGCTGCACCACCGGCTCGGTGAGGGGCTGGGTGTTCGTCATGTCTCCTCCGCGGGGCGCCGGGCGCGTGGTCAGGACCGGGCCCGCGTGCGCGGGTCGATGAGGCCGTACAGCAGGTCAACGACGAGGTTCGCGCCGAGGACGGCCAGGGTGATGAACAGGAAGACGCCTTGCATGAGCGCGTAGTCGTTGTTGGTGACGGCGCCGAGCAGTCGCGAGCCGATGCCGGGGTAGGAGAACACCTGCTCGGTCACCACCGACCCGGACACCACGAACCCCAGCGCGATGGCGAACCCGGCGATGGAGGGCAGCACCGCGTTGCGCGCCGCGTAGTTCCGCATCACCTGCCGCGCCGGCAGGCCCTTGGCGCGGGCGGTCAGGACGTAGTCCTCCGAGAGGGTGGAGACCATCATGTTGCGCATGCCCAGCAGCCACCCGCCGACGGAACCGATGACGATGGTCAGGGCGGGCAGAAACCCGTAGTAGGCGGCGGACCGGATGAACTCCAGGTTCCACCCCGGCGTCAGCACCACGTCGTAGCCGCCCTGGGAGGGGAACATCTCCAGCTGCCGCGCCAGCACGTACACCAGGACGAGGGAGAGCCAGAAGTACGGCACCGCCGCCAGCAGCGTCGTGGACGGCACGAGCGAGTCCAGCCAGCTGCCAGGCCGCCACCCCGCGATCGCACCGAGTACGACGCCGAGGACGGCGGCCAGCACGGTGGCGATGCCGACGAGCACGAGCGTCCACGGCATCGACGCGGCGATGACCTCCGTCACCGGTGCGGGGAAGTAGCTGATCGACGTTCCCAAGTCGCCGCGGGCGATGTTCGTCAGGTAGGTCCAGTACTGCTGGATCATCGGGTCGCCCGTGTCGCCGCCCAGCAGGGTGGCGTAGGCCTTCCGCGTCTCCGGCGTCACGGTGGCGCCGCGCTGGCTCAGCTTGGCGAGCAGGATGTCCACCGGGTCACCGGGCAGCAGGCGCGGGATGAGGAAGTTCAGCGTCAGCGCCGCCCAGAACGCGACGGCGTAGAAGCCGAGCTTGCGCAGCAGGTAGCTCACGGCTCAGCCGCCGTTGACGGTGAGGTTCTTGAGGATCTCCGCGGCGTCCGTCGCGGACCACACGGCCGGGAACGCGTACTGGTCGTCGTCCTCGGGCCACCCGGAGAACTTCTCCACGTTCCAGACGCTGGTGGTGCCGCCGGTGAGGATCGGGATGTACGGCATCTGGTCCACGATCGTGGTCTGGATGACGTCGAACTGCGCCTGCCGGCCCGCCTCGTCCTCCGGGGACAGGCCGCGCAGCGTCTGCAGCGCGGCGTCGACGGCCGGGTCGGAGAACCGGGAGTAGTTGTTGCCGGGGGACTTCTCACCCACGGGGGCGGTCATCTCGCCGGCGTAGAAGTAGTTGTAGAGGTAGTACGGGTCGGGGGACGGGCCCTGCCACAGCGAGTCGATGGCGAGCTGGAAGTTCCCCTTCATGCGCTTGTCGGTCCACTCGTTCCAGGACGACTGCGCGGCCTGCAGCTCGATGCCGGCGGCCTTCGCCTGCTGGGAGATCGTCTGGATGGCGGTGATGTAGTCGGTCCAGCCGGTGACGACCTCGATGGTCATGGCGACCCGCTGGCCGTCCTTGGCGTAGATGCCGTCGGCGCCCTTGACGTAGCCGGCCTCCTCGAGGATCCGCGACGCCTCGGCGAGGTCGGGGCCGTCGGGGGCGACCTTCGGCTCGACCGCGTCGGAGATGGTGGACTCCTGCGTGGCGGTCAGCGCGAACGTCGGCGAGATCTCGGCGGCGGTGTCCTGGAACGCCAGCTTGTTCAGCTGCGTGCGGTCCATCGCGTAGAACAGCGCCCGGCGCACCGCGGGGTCGGTCTGCGGGCCGGTGCAGCCGAGCGCGACGTTCGCGCAGGTGCCCAGCACCATCTGGTTCTGCGCCGCGGTGCCCGTGTCGTACGACGGGAAGTTCTCGTTGACGTTCTGCATGTCCGGCACCGGGCCGGTCTGCCAGTCGACGGTCCCGCCGGCGATGGCGTCCGCGCCGGCCTGGTTGCCGGACAGGGCGACGTACCGGACCGTCTTCACCTCCGGCGCACCGCCCCAGTGGTCCTCGTTGGCGACGAAGGTGAACGCCTGAGGCTTGAAGTCGCCCAGCTCGAACGCCCCCGTGCCGACGGGCGCTTCCATGATGTCCGTGGTGGGGTCGATGTCCTTCCACAGGTGCTCGGGCACGATGTAGATCTGGCTGAGGACGTCCGGGCCGGACGTGTACGCCGGCGCGTCCCAGGTGAAGGTGACGTGGGTGTCGTCGACGACGGCGACGGTCCCGTCGTAGCCGGTGCCGTTGATGCCCGGCGTGTTCTTGAGCATGTCGAACGTGAACGCGACGTCCTCCGCGCTGAACGGCTCCCCGTCGGACCAGGTCACGCCCTCGCGCAGGGTCACGCTGAGCTGGGTGCCGTCCTCGTTCCAGGAGTAGTCGGTGCCCAGCAGGGGCACCGGGTCGCTCTCCTGCGCCTTGTTGATGAAGAACAGCGGCTCGAAGATCGTCCCCTGCCCGCCGATCGAGGAGGGGGCGTAGGGGTTGAAGTTCTGCTGGTAGTCGCCGGCCTGGCCGGTGTACGCGACGAGGGTGCTGGAGCGGTCCGCGGCGGCTTCCTCCGAACCGGAGCAGCCGGTGGCGAGCAGGGCGAACGCGGCGGATCCCGCGGCGAGAGCGGTCGTCGTCCGGCGCGGGCCACGGCGGGGGGAGAAGAGGGGCATGAGCGTTCCTCGTTCCGTCGCCGCGTCGTCGCGGCGGTGCGAGCGCCAGGCCGCTCCACGGGCGCCCCCATCGGCGTCGGTGGACGGGCACGGCCTGCCAGGCCGCAATTCTTAACCTGCTTGAGTTAGCGTGTCAACGATCCGCCACGGCTCGCTGCGCACAGCGACCGCACCGCCGGACGGCCGCCGCGGCGGGCCCCGCGAGTCAGCGCAGGTGGCCCTTCGAGACGCTGCGGAGGTGGCCCTCGGACACGCTCCGCAGGTGCCCCTTCGACACGTCGCGCAGGTGCCCCTTCGACACGCTGCGGAGGTGGCCGGTCTCGACCGGCGCCTTCGAGGTCGCCTTCGCCGTGGAGGTGATCTTCACGGGCGCCTTCGGCGCGGCGGAGGCGGCGGGGGCCAGGGCCGCCGACCCGGCGAGCACGGAACCGGCGAGCGCGAGGGCGGCGAGGGCGCGGGCAGCGGACACGGTGATTCTCCTCCAGTCGTGATCGGGACGGAGCGTCACCGACACCTGAGCCATCGGTCCTGCTCGCCGCACGCTTGAGGGTCGGATCGCGCCCACCTTCCTCACTCTCAGTGACGACGCAAGGGGCGCGGTCGAACCCTCCCGCGCCGAGTGGCGACCGGCCCCCGCCGGTGCCACGCTCGAAACCCTCGAGGAGGAGGTCGACGTGGACGCTCGGGCGAGGACGGCGGAGGACCTGCTGCAGGTCCTCCACGACGGCAGGCCGGTGCGGCCGGTGCGCGGCACGCGCGCGGCCGACCTGGACGCGCGGCGGGTGCTGGCGTGGTGGGGCGGCTTCCGCGACCAGGTCGTGGCGCGGCGCGGCGAGCTGGACGGCGTGGCAGCCACGCTGGTCGAGACCGTGCTGGCGGCCGACGAGGAGGTGGAGGCGCTCCCGCCCGGATCGGCCCCCGCGGAGGTGTTCGGCGCCGTGGCCCGCGGGGCGGGGCGGGTCCAGGGGCCGCTGCAGCCGCTGGCGAGGTGGTTCGGGGAGCTGGCGCAGGCGTGCTCCGGCGACGTCGGCACCCGCGAGCTCGCGCTGGCGGCCGAGCACGTCGGCACGGCCGGGGCCGGAGGCGGTACCCCGGTGCTGCGGGCGATGGAGCCGGCGGCGCGGGCACTGGCAGGCGCCGACGCGGCCGGGGTGCCGGTGGTCACAGCTCTGAACGCGGCGTACCGGGCGGCCGCCGACGGTGCGCGCGGCACGGTGCACGAGGGCTCGGTGGACCCGGTGGCGCTGACGGTCGCCTGGTTCTTCGAGCGCGGCACCGTCGTCTGACCCTCACCCTCCCCGCCCCCCCCGCGGTGGTCCTGCGCGGTTGAGCCTTCGACCCCGCGAGATCACCGTGGGTGGGGAGGGGGCGGACGGGTGAAGGTAGTTGCACTTTCAAGGGAAGAGGGGGTACTTTCGGCTCAGAAGTTGAATGCTCAACGATCTGGGGAGACCACCATGGGCTGGTTCGGCCGCAAGAACGACGACACGACGAGCACCGCGAACGGGACGGCGACCGCCACCCTGCCCGCACCCGCCGGGCTGCCCGCGGTGCCCGGCTACCTCGCCGGCACCTGGACCATCGACGCCTCCCACTCCGAGGTGTCCTTCACCGTGCGGCACATGGCCGTCAGCAAGGTCCGCGGCCGGCTCGGTGCCGTGTCCGGCGAACTCGTCACCGCCGAGGACCCCACCCGCTCCACGGTCACCGCCACCGTCGACGTCACCTCGCTCACCACGTTCAACGAGCAGCGCGACGCGCACGTCCACGGCGCCGACTTCTTCGACGTCGCCACCCACCCCTCGGCCACGTTCGTCTCCACCGCCCTCACCCACGACGGCGAGGAGTTCCGGCTCACCGGCGACCTCACCCTCAAGGGCGTCACCCGTCCCGTGACGCTCACGCTGGAGGTGTCCGGCTTCGGCCCCGACGCCTACGGCGGCACCCGTGCCGGGTTCTCCGCCAAGGGCCGCATCGACCGCCGCGACTTCGGCATCTCCTTCGACGCCAAGCTCGACAACGGTGGCCTCGTCGTCGCCGACAAGGTCGACCTCGAGCTCGACGTCGAGGCCGTCCTCAACGCCTGACCGGCAGGGCCCTCCCCAGGACCGTGCGCAGCATCGGTCCCCGCGGCGACGACGCCATCAGTCGCAGGTCGTCCGCGGGGCCGGTGCCGCCGTCCAGGAAACCCAGCACCCGGTGCACCGGGTTCCGCGCGAACAGCCCCGTGAAGAAACCCGGGCCGTCCAGCCGGCCGCGTGCCAGCGCCTCCAGCACCAGCGAGTCCATCAGCAGGTGCCGGCGCCGGTGAGCCGGCGGCAGCACCAGCGGCTCACCCGCACGAGCCCGCTCGGCCAGGACGTCCGCCTGGCGCTGCAGGGCGCTGAACGCGTACCCCGTCGACGGGCGCACCGAACCCGACGCCGCCCCCCAGCGCAGCACCCCGGGGACGGGCGACGGCGGGAACCCGGCGTCCGTCATCGGGATGACCCCCTGCTCCTCCCCCAGCACCTCCACCTCACCGATCCCGCTGCGCCGCAGGTAATCGCGCAGCCCCTGTTCGTACTGCCCCCGCGTCAGCACCGACGCCGAGAACAGCGTGTACTCCACCAGCGCATCGTGCGCCGAGGTGGGCAGGACGTACCCGAACGCCACCCCGCCCGCAGGCTGCGGAACCCGGAAGTCCATCAGCGTCGCCGTCGACGCGTCGAACACCGGCCGCTCGCTGCGCACCCGCCGGCCCAGGAAGTGCTGGAGCAGCAGCGTGCGGCCCGTCCGCGGAACCGGGACCGGCCGGGTGTCCACGACCGTCCAGCCGGGTTCGCGCAGTTCCGCGGGATCGTCCACGACGGACTCCTCCACCACGGAACCCACCGCCCGCAGGCGATCGCGCACCGCAGCGTCCAGGTCCTCGGAACTCAGCATCCGGTACCGCCAGCCACCCAGGTGGGCGGCGACACCGTCACCTCCCTCGGAGACCAGGCGGACCCTCGGCCACTCCGCCGACACCAGGTGCCCGAACGGCCCGGGCCCGGCCGCACCCCACGTGCACCAGGTGCGCGGCTGCGTGCGCCGGCCCGACCCCGCCGGGGCCTCCACCACCCGCAGCGGCACGCCGGAACCCGCGAGCCGCCACGCCAGGCTCGCGCCCGCCGCGCCCAGGCCGACCACGACCACGCCACGACCACCGCTCGCTCCCGAACCCGCCACGGCCCTAGGGTCCCAGTGCCCGAACACCGCCGCCCCAGGAGGCACCCGTGAAGCTCGTCACCGGTTTCCGCGACTTCGTCCTGCGCGGGAACGTCATCGACCTGGCGGTGGCCGTGGTCATCGGCACCGCGTTCACGGCCGTGGTGACGTCCGTCGTCCAGGGGCTCATCAACCCGCTCATCGCCGCGATCGGCGGCGGCCCGAACCTCGCTGGGACGTGGGTGGTGCCCCTGCGCACGATCACCGTCGACGGGCAGGCGCAGGAGGTGGGGCTGCAGTTCGGCACGGTCGTCGGCGCGGTGCTGAACTTCCTCATCGTCGCGGCCGTCGTGTACTTCCTCGTCGTGACGCCGCTGAACCGCCTGCTGGCCCTGCGCAAGGAGAACCAGGCGCCCGAGCCGGCGGCCCCCAGCGAGGACGTCCGGCTGCTCACGGAGATCCGCGACCTCCTCGCGCAGCAGCGGGGCGGTTCCCCCGCCGGGGACCGCGGCCCCCGGACCGGTGCCTAGCGCCCGGAGGAGCTCTCCGGGCCGGTGTCCCCGGAGACCGCTTGCTCGGCGTCGCGCTCGTCGATGAGGACGCCGGCCAGCGGGTCGCCCGCACCGGTGCCGGCCGGGATCTCCTCCTCGGTGCCGAGCGGGTCCTCGGGGCTGCGCGCGGGCGAGGGCTGGATGCCGCCGTCCGACCCGCGGGCCACCTGACGGCTGCCACCCTCCTCCACGGCGCGCACCTCGGCGTTGTCCGTGGGGTCGACCCGGTCGGTCGGCCGGGTGCTCTTGCCGGTCTCGTCGCTGGGAGTGCTCACGGCTCACCACCCTGACTGCGACCACGCCCCCTCGCCACCGGAACCCCCTCGCCACCGCCCCGCGGTGATCGAGGGAGGGGTCAGTCGCCGGGGGTGTCGCGCAAGCCGAGGACGCGCAGACCGCGCAGGCGGTTCAGGGCCGCCGCCACCTCGTGCGGGCGCGGCACCGCCACGTCGGCGCTCGCCCCGCCCGTCCACCCCTCCACCGGACCGGCCAGGTCCGCCGCCAGCAGCTCCAGCGCCGCCGCCAGCGTGCGCCGGCCGTCCAGGTGACCGGCCGCGACGAGGTGGTCCACCGCGTACCCCGCACCGGCGACCTGCGAGGGGTCGGTGAACTGCCGCACCGCCCGCACGTCCACGTCGTGCTCACCGAACAGCAGCGCGTCGGTGCCGCGCGCGGACACCTTGCGGCGATCGCGCACCCGCGGGTCCAGGGAGCGCGGGTCCACCACCCGGTGCCGCACCGGCGGGAAACCGCCCGCCTCCACCGCCCGGCCCGTCGGGGTCGCCGCCACCTCGCGGGCGCGCTCGGTGACGTCCTCGCAGCGGAACCCCCGCATCAGCAGCACCCGGTCGGCCACGTCGAGGAAGTCGCCGGAGGCGCCCACCACCAGAACCGTCGAGACGCCGTGGTCGGCGTGCAGGGAGCGCACCAGGTCCACGAACGGGTTCAACGGCTCGGCGCCCTTCGCCACCAGCGCCTGCATGCGCGCGTCGCGCACCATGAGGTTCGTCGCCGCCGTGTCCTCGTCCACCAGCAGCAGGCCGCTGCCCGCCTCCAGCGCCTCCACGACCGCGGCGGCCTGCGACGTGGAGCCGGAGGCGTCGGCGGTGGTGAAGTCGCGCGGGTCCAGCCCGCCGGGGAGGCCGGAGACGAACGCGCCGACGTCCACCCGCGTCACCGCCCGCCCGTCCTCGGCGCGGATCGCCGCCGCGTCCGCGACCGCGACGACCAGCTCGCGCCCGTCACCGGGCACGTGGTCGTGCACGCCCGCCCGCAGCGCAGCCAGCAGCGTCGACTTGCCGTGGAAACCGCCGCCCACGACGACCGTGACGCCCTCGCGCACCCCCATCCCGCTCACCCGGCCGCGGTGCGGCAGGTCCACCTCCACGCGCAGCGACGGCGGGCTCGTGAACGGCACCGCGTCCAGCGCCGGGCGCGGGTCCACGCCGCTGCGCCGCGGCAGCAGCGCCCCGTCGGCGACGAACGCCACCAGCCCCAGCTCCGGCAGCCGCGCGCGCAGCACCGAGGCGTCCTCCACCGCGTCGGCGAAGGCGCGCACCTCGTCCGCGTCCAGCGCGGCGGACAGCAGCGCCGAGCGCACCAGCTCCGGCAGCGCCCCCGTCAGCTCCCGCGCCGCGGTGCGCCCGTCGACGCGCCGGCGCGGGCCGGGCAGGTGGTAGCCGAAGCGCAGCACCACCGAGCCGTCCGCGGCGACCTCGCAGGAGCTGCGCTGCAGCACCTCCTGCCCACCGGCGTCCACGCGGAAGGTGCGGCCGGCCGCCTCGCGCGCAGCCCGCGCCAGGTACCCGGCCAGGGCGCGCCGGCGGGCGGGCACGTCCAGGCCCAGGGGCGCGAACCCCGCGGTCGCCGCGTCCACCCGCACCTCGCAGCGGCTCGGCGGCGCGAACGGGTCCGCCTGCCCGCGCACCAGGGAGAACGTCACCCCCGGCAGCAGCGGCCAGCGCCGGCCCGTCAGGGAGCGGTAGCGCGCGTAGGGGCCGTCGTGCAGGCGGTGCAGGGCGGCGGCGAGGTCACCGCCGGGGTCGTCGCGGTCGTCGCGGTCGTGGTCGGCGGGGCGGGGTCGGGGCACCCGCCGACCCTACGAGCGCGCTCCGTCACCGGGCCCCGCGAGGACTGCTCCGAGGAGGTGACGCGAGACGTGTAACGCTCCGGCGCCCGGGAGCGATGTGGTCGCTGAGTCCGGGGGGACTCGCACCGGGACCGGGGGGACCACGGTGCGAGCTGGGCTCGCGCAGGGGGGGACGCGGTGCCGCGCCCGGTGGCCGGGGGGACCACCGGGCGCCGCACCCGCCCTCGTCCGCCTAGCCGGGCAGCTGCCCGTAGACGCGCCCGACCGGCAGCCTCACCACGCGGCGCCGGTCGCGCACCATCGCCGCGCGGTAGTCGTCCCAGTCGGGGTGCTCGCCGGCCAGCGCCCGGTACAGGTCCACCAGCTCCTCGACGGCCTCGTCGTCCGGGCGCTGCGCGACGGGGCCGAGCTCGGCGTCGCCCTCCACCACCGTCCACGACCAGAAGTCCGGCGCGCTCACGTGCAGGGAGGCGCGCGGGTCGCGCTCGAGGTTGCGGGCCTTGGCGCGGTCGGCGGTGATCGACACCCGCACCAGCCGGCGCTCCGGGTCGTAGTGGTGGGTGACGTTGGACAGCTGGGGGCGGCCGTCGCGCTTGAGCGTGACGAGCACGCCGTTCCGGGTGGAGGCGACGAGGTCCAGCAGCTGCCGCTCGCGGTCGGTGCTCACCCCGGCGACGCTAGGCGCCACCCCGCCACCCCGCCAGGGGGTCAGCGGGAGCGGAGGACGTCCTCCAGGGTGCGCGGCGGGTGCCCGGTCAGGCGCTGCACGACGTCGGTGACGACGTCCAGCTCGCCGGCGCCGATGGCGGTGTACGTGCTCACCCAGCCGTCCACCTCCCACGCCGGCGCCCCGTACCCGGAGCGGGACGCGTACGCCTCCTCCACCGTCTCCTCCACGTAGTCCACCGGCTCACCGGTGACGCGGGTGATCGTGGCCGCGACCTCCGCCACGCTCAGCGCCTCGGGGCCGGTGACGTCGTAGGTGCGCCCGGCGTGCGACTCGTCCAGCAGCGCGGCCACCGCCACCTCGGCGACGTCCGCGCGCGCCACGGCCCCCACCCGGCCGCTGCCCGCCGGGCCGCGCAGCGCGCCGTCCGTGACGAACTCCGGCAGCACGTCCAGGTAGAAGGAGTCGCGCAGCACCGTGGTCTCCAGGCGGGCCGCGGCCAGCAGGCCCTCGGTGGCGGCGTGGTCGCGACCGAAGGTGAACGTGCAGTCCGGTGCCGCACCCAGGAACGAGGTGTAGACGACGCGGCGCACGCCCGCCGCGGCGGCGGCCTCCACGGCGGTGCGGTGCAGCGCGACGCGGCCGGCGTCCTCGGAGGCGGAGACCAGCAGCAGCACGTCCACCCCGTCGAACGCGTGCCGCAGCGCCTCGCCGTCGGCGTAGGACGCCACCCGCACGTCGGCGCCGGGGAGGTCCGGGGCGCGGGAGGGGTCCCGCACCACCAGGCGGTGCGGCACCGCCGCCGCCGTCAGGGCCCGCGCCACGCGCCCGCCGACCTGTCCCGTCGCACCCGTCACCCCGATGAGCCCCACACGGCCAGCTTGGCGGCCCGGGCGGCGGCGGGCACCCCGGGGACGACGAAGGCCCCGGTCGAGATCGACCGGGGCCTTCACCCTGTGCGCGAGGGGGGAGTTGAACCCCCACGCCCTTTCGGGCACACGGACCTGAACCGTGCGCGTCTGCCTATTCCGCCACTCGCGCAGACAGGTAGAACCTTAGCAGGTGCACGAGGCCTCCACGGACACCCCCGTTCCGCCGAGGGGGCCGACGAGCCCCGCGCAGCTACGATGCGGGGGCCGGTGCAGCAGGGTCCGACGGAGAGGGGGCGGCGCGTGGGAGTGCTCGACCGGTTCGAGCGCGGGGTCGAACGAGCCGTCAACGGCGTCTTCGCCCGTGCCTTCCGCAGCGAGGTGCAGCCGGTGGAGGTCGCCAGCGCCCTGCGCCGCGAGCTCGACGACCGCGCCGCCGTCCTGGCGCGCGGGCGCACCCTGGTGCCCAACAGCTTCATCGTCGAGCTCGGCCGCACCGACCACGACAAGATCGCCTCCTGGCAGGACACGCTGGCCGACGAGCTCGTCGCCGCCGTCACCCAGCACGCCGAGAAGCAGCGCTACTCGTTCGTCGGCCCCGTGCGGGTGGACTTCCACGAGGCCGGCGACCTGGAGACCGGCGTCTTCCGCGTCCTCAGCTCCACCGTGAAGGGGCGCGTGGCCCCGGCCACCGGCCGCACCTCCACGGCGGGCCGGCCGCAGCTGGAGGTGGACGGTCGCGGCTACGTCCTGACCGAGGCCGTCACCGTCCTCGGCCGCGGCTCGGAGGCCGACGTCGTCGTCGACGACCCCGGCGTCTCCCGGCGGCACGCCGAGGTCCGCGTCGGCGCGTCCGGAGCGCGCCTGGTCGACCTCGGCTCCACCAACGGCACGTTCGTCGACGGGGAGAGGATCTCCTCCACCGACCTGTTCGACGGCACCACGATCACCCTCGGGCGCACCCGCGCGGTCTACCGCGCGGCCCGTCGCGACGAGGGCTGGACCTGAGGAGCCCGTGAGCGAGCTCACCCTGACCGTGCTGCGGCTCGGCCTGCTGGCCCTGTTGTGGCTGTTCGTGCTCGCCGTCGTCGGCGTGCTCCGCACCGACCTGCTCGGCACGCGCGTCACCGCGCGCCGCACCGAGCGCCAGCGCGGCCGGCAGCGCCGCGCCGAACCGCCCCCCGAGGCGCCCGCGCCGCGCCGCGAGCGCGCCACCCTCGTCGTCGTCGAGGGTTCGCTGCGCGGCACCACCCTCGCCCTCGGCCAGTCGCCGGTGCTCATCGGCCGCGGCGCCGACTGCACCCTCGTGCTGGACGACGAGTACGCCTCCACCCGCCACGTGCGCATCACCCCCGCGCCGGACGGCGCCGGCTGGCTCGTGGAGGACCTGCAGTCCACCAACGGCAGCTACCTCGGCCGCGACCGCCTGAGCACGCCCGTGCCCTTCGAGCCCGGCACGCCGCTGCGCATCGGGCGGACCGTCCTCGAACTGCGGAGGTGAGCGGACCGTGGCCATCGCCCTGCGCTACGCCGCCCGCTCCGACGTCGGGCTGGTGCGCTCCACCAACCAGGACTCCGGGTACGCCGGTCCGCACCTGCTCGTCGTCGCCGACGGCATGGGCGGGCACGCCGGCGGGGACGTCGCCTCCTCCCTGGCCGTCGGCGAGCTCGCCTCCCTCGACGGGGAGGCCCACGGCAGCGACGACGCCGCGGAGCACCTGCACCACGCCCTGGACGCCGCCAACGAGCAGCTGCGCCGCCGGGTGGCCGACGAGCCGGAGCTGGCCGGCATGGGCACCACCGTCACCGCGGTGCTGCGGGCCGGTTCCCGGCTGGTCCTGGCGCACATCGGTGACTCGCGCGGGTACCTGCTGCGCGACGGGCGGCTGACCCAGCTCACCCGCGACCACAGCTACGTGCAGTCGCTCATCGACGAGGGCCGCATCAGCGCCGAGGAGGCCGAGCGCCACCCCCAGCGCTCGGTGATCATGCGGGTGCTCACGGGCCGCGACGACGACACCGCCGACGTCTCGGTGCGCGAGGCGCGCCCGGGCGACCGCTACCTGCTGTGCTCCGACGGCCTGTCCGGCGTCGTCAGCCACGAGACGCTGGAGCGGACCCTGGCCGCCGGCGAACCGCCGGACGCCACCTGCGAGCGGCTCGTGGAGCTGGCGCTGCGCGGCGGGGGCCCCGACAACGTCTCCTGCGTGGTCGCCGACGTCGTGGAGCTCGGCGGCGGCCCCCCGCCCTCGACGACGCCGCAGGTGGTCGGCGCGGCCGCGTTCCACCGGCCGCGCCGCTCCAGCGCCGCCGGCACCCCGGCCGCGCGCGCCGCGGCCCTGCGCACGGCCGGCGCGGACGACGACGACCAGGAGGACGACGATCCCGGCGCGGGTGCGCGGGGGGACGAGCAGCGCCGACGGCGCGCGCGGTGGCGGTGGATCGCCGGGCCCCTGCTGCTGGCGGTGCTCCTGGCGGCCGGCGCGTGGGGCGGGTGGCGCTGGAGCCAGCAGCAGTACTTCGTGGGCGTGGACGGCTCCCGCGTCGCGCTGTTCCAGGGGCTGACGCAGGACATCGGGCCGGTCGGCACCTCCAGCGTCGTGGAGCGCACGGACATCGCCGTGGCCGACCTGCCCAGCACGTACGCGACGCTGGTCACCGGGCGCATCAGCGCCTCGGGGATCGGCGACGCCCGCGAGACGATCGCGCAGCTCGAGGAGATCGCCGCCGACTGCCGGGCCGCCGCCCAGGACCCGGCGCCGTCGCCCACCGGGCAGCCCACCGCCGAGCCCACCGCCGAGCCCACCGCCACCAGCGCGGGCACGGGCGCGGCGGCCGCCCCGCTCACCGCCGCCGCGGCGGCGAGCACGACCAGCGCGCCGGACGCGACCACCCCGGGAGCGGAGCCCACCGGCGACGCGCCCGCCGAGGACTGCGGAGGGGTCGGCTGATGGCCACCGTCCTGCCCGTGTACCCGACCACGCGCCGCAACGTCGAGCTGGTGCTCGTCGTCGCGGCCGTGCTCATCTCCTGCGGGGCGTGGGCCGTCGTGGGCCTGACCGAGGACGGTTCCCTGCCGGGCGGGCTGTTCGCCCACGGCGGTGGCCTGGGCGCTCTCGCGGTCGTCCTGCACCTGCTGCTGCGCTGGCGCGCCCCGCACGCCGACCCGGTCCTGCTGCCGGTGGCGACGCTGCTCAACGGGATGGGCCTGGTGATGCTGCACCGCCTGGACCTGTCCGAGGGCACGTCCGCGGCGTCCCGGCAGTTCATCTGGTCGGCGCTGGGGATCGCGGCCGCCGGCGCCGTCGTGGTCGTGCTGCGCGACCACCGGGTGCTGCGCCGCTACACGTTCACCGCGATGGTCACCGGCCTCGTCCTGCTGGCGCTGCCGCTGCTGCCCGTGCTGGGCAAGGAGATCAACGGCGCGCGGATCTGGGTCGGGATCGGGCCGCTGTCCTTCCAGCCGGGGGAGATCGCCAAGATCGTGCTGGCGGTGTTCTTCGCCGGCTACCTCGTCGTGCACCGCGACGCGCTGTCCCTGACGGGGCCGAAGGTGCTGTTCCTGCGCCTGCCGCGCGCCCGCGACCTCGGGCCGATCCTGCTGGCGTGGGCGGTGAGCGTGGGCGTCCTCGTGCTCCAGCGCGACCTGGGGACGTCGCTGCTGTTCTTCGGGCTGTTCGTGGCGGTGCTGTACGTGGCGACCGAGCGGGTCAGCTGGATCGTCATCGGCCTGGGCCTGTTCGTCGCCGGTGCCGTGTTCGCCGCCACCACCATGTCGCACGTGCGCAGCCGCGTGGACATCTGGCTGCACCCCTTCGACGCGGACAACGCCGACAGCGCCTACCAGCTGCTGCAGGGCCTGTACGGCATGGCCAGCGGGGGGCTGCTGGGCACCGGCCTGGACCGCGGCCGGCCCGACATCGTGCCGTTCGCCAACTCCGACTTCATCTACGCCTCCTTCGGCGAGGAGCTCGGCCTGGCGGGGCTGTTCGCGCTGCTGCTGCTGTACGCGGTCCTGGTGGAGCGGGGGATGCGCACCGCCATCGGCGTGCGCGACGGGTTCGGCAAGCTGCTCGCCGCGGGCCTGGCGTTCTCCGTGGCGCTGCAGGTGTTCGTGGTCGTCGGCGGCGTCACCCGCGTCATCCCGCTGACCGGCCTGACCACCCCGTTCCTCGCCGCCGGCGGCTCCTCGCTGGTGTCGAACTGGATCGTCGTGGCGCTGCTGCTGCGGGTCTCGGACCTGGCGCGCCGCCCGGCGGCGGAGGTGCGCAACGGCCCCGAGCCGGGCGACACCGGCGTCACCCAGGCGGTGAGGATCCCGTGAACCGCCCCCTGCGCAGGCTGTCGGCCGTCGTCGCGTTCCTGTTCTTCGCCCTGTTCGCCTCCACCACGTGGATCCAGTTCCTGCGCGCCGGCGAGCTGAACGCCATGCCGGGCAACAGCCGCCAGCTGTACGCGGAGTTCGGCCGCGAGCGCGGCCCGATCCTCGTCGGCGCCGGTCAGGCGGTGGCCGCCAGCGTGGAGGTGGAGGACCCGGACGACCCGTACCGGTTCCTGCGCCAGTACCCCGCCGGGCCGGTGTACGCACCCGTCACCGGCTACTACTCGGTGCGCTACGGCACCGCCGGCATCGAGCGCGCCGTGAACGACGTGCTCTCCGGCACCGCCGACGAGCTGTTCTACCGGCGCCTGGCGGACCTGCTCACCGGCGAGGACCCGGTCGGCGCCTCCGTCACGCTCACGCTGGACCCCGAGGTGCAGCAGGCCGCGTGGGACGCCCTGGACGGGCGCAAGGGCGCCGTCGTCGCGGTCGAGCCGTCCACCGGCGACGTGCTGGCGATGGTGTCCAGCCCCACCTACGACCCCGACGTGCTGGCCACCCACGACGCCGCCGCCGCCGAGCAGGCGTGGCAGGCGCTGATCGCCGACGAGGACGACCCGCTGGTGAACCGGGCGGTCGACGCCCTGTACCCGCCGGGGTCCACCTTCAAGCTGATCACCGCCGCGGCGGCGCTGGAGAGCGGCGACTACACCACCGACACGTCCGTGGCCGGGCCGCGGGAGCTGGACCTGCCGCAGACCGACAACACGCTGAGCAACGACGAGGGCACCGCGTGCGGGCCGAACGACCAGGTGAGCCTGCTGGACGCGCTGCGCATCTCCTGCAACACCGCGTTCGGGCAGCTCGGCCTCGACCTGGGCGCCGGGACCCTCGACGCGCAGGCGCGGGCGTTCGGCTTCGAGCAGCCCCTGTCGACCCCGCTGCCCGTGGCGGAGAGCCAGTTCCCCGAGGACGCCGCCGGGCCGCTGCTGGCGTACGCCGGCATCGGGCAGGGGGACGTGCGGGTCACCCCGCTGCAGGTGGCGATGGTCTCCGCCGCCATCGCCAACGGCGGTGTCGTCATGGAGCCGAACCTCGTCGCGAACGTGCGGGAGGCGAAGACCCTCGACGTCATCGCCGAGCCCGCCCCGCAGGAGGTGGGCCGCGCCGTCAGCGCCGACACCGCCGACGCGCTGCAGGAGATGATGCGCGCCGTCGTCGAGTCCGGCACCGGCACGCGCGCGCAGGTCGACGGCGCCGTCGTGGGCGGCAAGACCGGCACCGCGCAGCGCGGCGAGGGGCAGGTCCCCTACGCCTGGTTCACCTCGTGGGCGCGCGACGAGGAGGGCGACGACCGCGAGGTGGCCGTCGCCGTGGTCATCGAGGACGGCGGCTCGGTGGACAGCGCCTACGGCGGCCGGCTGTCGGCGCCGGTGGCGAAGCAGGTCATGCAGGCGGCGCTCGATGGCTGAGCGGCGGGCGAACGCGGGCGCCGCGGTGGACGAGGGACGACGGGGACGGGGAGCGCAGTGACGGACGCATCGACCAGCGGGGGCAGGGCGCCGCGCCTGCTCGGCGGGCGCTACGAGGTCGGCGCCCTGCTCGGGCGCGGCGGCATGGCGGAGGTCCACGTCGCCCGCGACGCCCGGCTCGGGCGGGTGGTGGCGGTGAAGCTGCTGCGCTCGGACCTGGCGCGCGACCCGTCGTTCCAGGCGCGCTTCCGCCGCGAGGCGCAGGCCGCGGCCGGGCTGAACCACCCCTCGATCGTGGCGGTGTACGACACCGGCGCCGACCAGGTCTCCGAGCACGGCGGCGCGCCGGTGGACCTGCCGTGGATCGTCATGGAGTACGTGGAGGGCCGGACGCTGCGCGACATGCTGCGCACCGACCACCCGCTGTCCACCACGGAGGCGCTGTCCATCACCGAGGGCGTCCTGGGGGCGCTGGAGTACAGCCACACCAAGGGCATCGTCCACCGCGACATCAAGCCCGCCAACGTGATGATCACGCCGGCGGGCGAGGTGAAGGTGATGGACTTCGGCATCGCCCGCGCCATCAGCGACTCCTCCGCCACGCTCACCCAGACGTCCGCCGTCATGGGCACCGCCCAGTACCTCTCGCCGGAGCAGGCGCGCGGGGAGACCGTCGACGTGCGCAGCGACCTGTACTCCACCGGCTGCCTGCTGTACGAGATCCTCACCGGCCGGCCCCCGTTCACCGGCGACGCGCCCGTCGCGGTGGCGTACCAGCACGTCTCGGAGCAGCCGAAGCCGCCGAGCGTGCTGGCGCCGGCCGTCCCGCCGGCCGTGGACCAGGTCGTGCTCATGGCGCTGAGCAAGGACCGCGAGCACCGCTACCAGAGCGCCGCCGACTTCGCCGACGACCTGCGCCGCGCCGTGGAGGGCCGCCCGCTGCGCGGCGCCAGCTTCGCGCCGACGGGTGCGCCGACGAGCGCGGTGCCGACGGCGGACCCGACGACGACGCTGCCGGCGGCCGGGCCGCCCACCGCCGCGACCCGCGTCACCCCCGCGGTGCCGCCAGGGCCGCCGCCCGGGGCCGCGGGCTCCGGCGGCACCGGTGCCCTGCCGCGCACCGGTCAGCCGGACGAGGACGAGCGCAAGCGGCGCTGGCCGTGGGTGCTGCTGGCCCTCGTACTGCTCGGCGGCATCGGCACGGCCGGGTACGCGCTGCTGCAGCAGGACGGCGGTGGCCCCGGCCCCTCCGCCACGTCGTCGCCCACCGCGGTGGACGTGCCGCAGGTCGTGGGCGTCCCGCAGGAGGAGGCGGAGGACCTGCTGGAGCAGGCGCAGCTGGAGCCCGCCGTGGTCGAGGAGGCCAGCGACACCGTCGCCGAGGGCGACGTCATCAGCAGCGACCCCGCGCCCGGGCAGTCCGCGGCCATCGGTTCCACGGTGACCCTGACGGTCTCCACCGGGCCGGCGGCCGTCACCGTCCCCGACGTGACGGGCTTCAGCCAGGACGACGCCCGGGCGGCGCTGCGCCAGGCCGGGCTGGACCCCGGTTCCGCCCAGCCCACCGACGAGGACCCCGACGCCGAGCCCGGCACCGTGGTGCGCACCGAGCCCGCCGCCGACGCGAGCGTCGAACGGAACACCCCCGTGACGATCTACATCGCCAGCGGGCAGGTCGAGGTGCCGGACCTGACGGGGATGACGCTGGAGGAGGCGCAGGCCGAGCTCAACGGCCGCAACCTCAACGTCAACGCCCGCACCGACCCGGAGGCGGAGGGCGAACCGGGCACGGTCGTCAGCCAGACCCCGTCGGCGGACGCCACGGTGGACGCGGGCTCCTCCGTCGAGGTGGTCCTGGCACCGGAGGAGGCGGCCACGCCCACGCCGACGGCCAGCCCGACGCGGACCTCCACGGGCACGGCCAGCCCGACGTCCGAGGCGACGGGCAACCCGTCCAGCGCCGCCACCCGCAACAGCGGTCGCGGCAACGGCAACGGCAACGACGGGAACGGCAACGGCGGGAACGGCAACGGCGGGGACGACGAGTCCGAGGACACCGCCGCCGGCGCTCCCACCGAGGAGGAGTGATGCGACTGCTGCACCTGTCCGACACGCACCTGATGGCCCCCGGCGGCCTGCACGGCGGCGGGCGGGTCGACACGACCGCCGTGCTGCGGCACGTGCTGGCCTCCCTGTCCGGCGTCGGCCCGCTGGACGCCGTCGTCGTCTCCGGCGACGTGTCCGACGACGGCTCGGTGCACTCCTACGAGACGGCGCGCGACCTCGTGGGGGGCTTCGCCCGCGAGCACGGCGCGGCCGTCGTCGCGTTCGCGATGGGCAACCACGACCTGCCCGGGCCCTTCGAGCAGGTCCTGGGGCCGGTGCGCTCCGTGCACGACGCCGGTGGCTTGCGCCTGGTGGTGCTGGACAGCTCCGTGCCGCGGCACGGACACGGGGTGCTCACCGACGAGCAGCTCGGATGGCTGCGCGGCGTGCTCGCCGATCCGGCACCGCTCGGGTCGGTCGTGGTGGTGCACCACTCCCCGCTGCCGGCGCCGACGGTGCTGCACGAGGGGCTGAAGCTGCAGGAACCGCAGCGGCTGCTGGACGCGACCGCCGGCACGGACGTGCGCGTGGTCCTCAGCGGGCACTACCACCACCCCTACGTGGCGACGCTGCCCGGCGGGACCACCGCGGTCGTGGCGCCCGGTGTCGCCAACCGCACCGACGTGCTCGTGGAGCACGGCTCGGAGCGGGTGCTGCGCGGTTCCGGCGCGTGCCTGGTGGACGTCGACGAGGCCGGGGTGCGGGTCACCGTCCTGTCGGTGGCCGCCCCCGGCGACGGTGAGGAGCTGTTCGTCCTGGGTCCGGACGTCGTGCAGCGCATCCTCGACGCGGAGGGCGCCCCGGCGCGCTGACCGGGACGCCCCCGCGCGACGGTGTCAGGAGGCCGTCGGGTCCGGCGGCACCTCGCGCTCACCGGCGGCGATGCGCGAGGTGGAGTTCAGCCGCGCCTGCTCACCGGCGGTGCGCGCGTCCTCCGGCCCCTCTTCACTGGGCACGGAGCGGACCACCTCCTGCGCGTTGTCGTAGTCCGCCAGCGGCAGGGTCCGCAGCGCCTTGAGGACGTCCTCGCTCGCGCCGCTCGCCTGCGCGACGGCGATCAGGGCGTCCTTGCCGGCCGGGTAGTCGGCGTCGCGGACGGCGTGCAGGACTTCGTCGTTCGTTGCCATGCCTGAGCCGTACCCGCGGCCGGCGGGATCGACACCCCCGCCCGGGAGCGGGACGAGCGGCCCACCACCTCGGCGAACCCCGGCCCGCGATGCCGCCGGTGTCCCGGGGTGACGACGGTGAGGTCGTGCGCGAACCGGAACTCACGCAGGGGGCCACCCGCCGGGCAGTTGGATGCTCCAGCGCATCCGTGCCTCGGAGACCGGGTCGCCCATGCCTGCGGCCGGGGTCGATGCTGCTCACGAGCATCGAATCGTCGCGCGAGCACTTCGCTGTCACCTGCCCGTACAGCGATCCCACCTAGCGTTGTAGCGACATGACGACCCGTTGCCCTGGCGTTCAGCCCAAGTTGCCGGTGAAGAGAGCTCGCTCGCCGGAGTAGCTGGTGTCTCCGCACGAAGAGGAGAGCAGGAACTGCTTGCCTGCGTAGGCCTCCGCGATCACGTACTGCGTCAAACCCTCCTTGGTGGCTCCCGCCAGCATCGGGCCAGTGATGCCGGAGTAGTGGTCGCCTGCGTAGAGGCGGAGGGCTTCTTCGTCGTTGCCGTTGACCACGGACAGGGACCCAGCGCAGCCACTGGGCTCCAAGGTGCCCGGGAAGTCGGCCGGCACCGAGACGGTGTAGCGGAGGCCGATGTCGGAGTCTGCGGGCTGGCTGATGCCACAGGAGCCATCACCACACCAGTCCTGCGTCTGGTCGAACGTGCCGTAGTCCTCGACCTTGTAGGTCACGGTGATGCCACTGGCCCAGGTGTAGGTGCCGCCGTCGATGGGCTGCGGCGCCTCACTGGCGGGGGAGGCGGCGGTGCCCCCTTCGCCCTCCTCGAGCTCCGTGCAGTTCTCGGTGTACTGCGCCATCGTGATGCTGGGGTCCTCGCAGTTGATCTCCGTGGCACTGGGCACCGGCCCAGCCGCGTTGCCTCCGGGGCCGTTGGAGCAACCAGCAAGGGCGAGCAGGGCGGCTGCCACCGCAGGAGCGGCGAGCAAGCTCGGGCGCATGAGCGGATCTCCGAGAGGTAGTGGCCACGCGAGGACCGTTGTCCTTGCGCAACAGCGGACGGTAGCCCGCTGAGCACCCGCTGGGTGAGCCCTTGACCAATTCGTCACGCTGAGCGGGTGGAGCTGCGCATGACCGCCGTGTACGCGAACTACGTGCTCGCGCCGGCCAGCCACAACGGCCAGGACGTGCGGACGGTCCCGTTGGACACCTTCGACCCGGTGGACGCCCTGGACCTGCTGGAGATGGGGTTCGGTGACCCCGGCCGGCAGGGCGGCTTGGACAGCGAGGCGCTGGACACGGCGTTGGAGCGCCACGGCTGGCAGCGGCCAACCCCTTGGAGCCAGGGCCCCGGGGGCCCACGGCGACGGTTCGGCGGGTCGAGGAGGTCTCAACGGTGTGGTCAGACCCTGGACGGTCGCCATGCCATGCAGTAGGACAGCGACCATGCCGCGCCGAGGACACCAGGGCGTTCCGATGAACGGGGTCGTCACCCGCAAGTCGCTCAAACCGAAGCCCGAACTGCCGCCCGTGGACCCGCGCACGCTCGACGCCGAGTCGCTCAGGAGGCGCCAGGCGTACCTGGAGGAACAGCGTCAGCGTCAGGAGCGCGCGTCTCAGCAGCCGGCGCAGCGAGCTGAGCCGCGAGCGATGAACATGGACGAGGCCTTCCGCCCAGGCCCGCACCCGCCAGCGCGGGAGCGAGGTAGCCCCCTGGGTCCCGCCCGCCAGAAGGGCGTCGTGCCCTCCAAACGCAAGCCGACGCGCAGGGAGAACGGGCTGTGACCGACGAGGACCTCACTGACGAGCAGCGCAGCTGGCAGCCGGCCGACTCGGTGGAGGCCGTGGCCCAGTGGCCCAACGCCTCCAAGGTGGAGAACTGGTCGGGCGTGCTGGTCTTCTACGCGCCCGAGGAGTGGGACTGGCGCTCAGTGGCGCTGGCGGCGCGCACCTACCCGGGAAGGCGGGTGGAGCTGGCCGACGCGGGGCAGCTGACAGTGGATCTGCGCTGACCGGTCAGCGTGAGCTGCGCTGCTGGCACTCAGAAGACCTGGCCTACACGCCGCCCAATCGGTAGCCACGGTGAAGTCAGTCGTGCTGCCACGACGCAGCAGCTCCCCGTCCCTGAGGTGGTCGGCGCCGTACTGCCAGCTCACACCGGCCTGCTCGGCCAAAGCGTGGTCAGCGACCTCCACCGAGCCGGTCAGGTCCGCGGCTGCGCCAGCGCGGCGGCGGTGCGCATGACGTGCTCGCGGGCGCCGGCCTTCAGCAGCGCGACCACCAGAGCCTGGACGCGCTCCAGCCAGGTTCGCAGGTCGGGCTCCACGGCCATCGAGGGTGCGTCGATCGTCTCAACCCGGGCATCTACCGGCTCGCCGCCGCTGTCGCCACCGGTTGAGCTTCAGCACGTGGATCTTCACCACTGGGGCCCAGGATTCTGGCGCCGGTGTCCCGGGGTGACGTGCTCGCTCGTGCACCGCCACGGGGTTCGCCGTCGTCGCCGGCTCAGCGTGCGGACAGGTGCGGGGCGGGGCGGCCCAGGGCGAAGCCCTGGCCGTGGTCGCAGCCCATCCGGCGCAACTGCTCGTGCTGCTCGCTGGTCTCGATGCCCTCGGCCGTCACGTGCAGGCCCAGGTCGTGGGCGAGGTCGATGACGTGGGCGATGATGATCCGGCCCGTGCGGGTGCTGGTCATGCTCTGCACGAAGGACTGGTCGATCTTCACCACGTCCACGGGCAGCTGGTGCAGGTACGCGAGCGACGAGAAGCCGGTGCCGAAGTCGTCGACTGCCACCTGCACACCCAGGGCGCGGACCTGGCGCAGGACCTCGGCCACCTCGCTGAGGTCGGTGATGAAGCTGGCCTCGGTGACCTCCAGGCACAACCCGGCAGGGGCCACGCCCGCCTCGTGCACCGCCCGGCGCAGGGAGGGCAGGAAGTCGGGGTGGTGCAGTTCGCGCGGTGAGGCGTTGACCGCCAGCCGGAACCCCGCGCCCGAGCGCACCTGCTGCACGCCGACCCCGTCGATCCCACCGACCCCGTCGATCCCACCGGCTGCGAGGGCTTGCAGGGCTTGCAGGGGTTGCAGGGCCTGGCAGGCGGTGGCGGTGACCCAGCGCCCCAGGGCGCTGATCTGCCCGGTCACCTCGGCGGTGGGCAGGAACTCCTCCGGGCCGAGCAGCCCGCGCTGCGGGTGCTGCCAGCGCACCAGGGCCTCGGCGCCGGTGGTGGCGCCGCTGCGCAGGTCGATGACGGGCTGGTAGTGCAGCCGCAACTGCCCGACCTCCAGCGCCGTGCTCAGCTCCGCCTCGATCTGCAGCAGCGTCGGCGGGACGGTGGCGGCGCGGCGGTCGTTGACGGCGATGCGCTCCCCGGTGCCTGCCCGAGCACCTGCCTTGGCGTCGTACATGGCGGTGTCGGCCGCGTGCAGCAGCGACTCGGCGCTGTCGTGCTCCAGGGCGTACGTGATGCCGATGCTGGCGGAGATGCGCACGACGTGCCCGTTCACCCGGATCGGCTCGTCCAGCGCCTTCAGCAGGCGCGCGGCCAGCCGGCTGGCGGTGCCCACCGGGCGCTGCTCGGGGTGCTGATCGGCGGCCAGGACCACGAACTCGTCCCCCGACAGCCGTGCCAGCGTGTCCCCCGGGCGCAGCGCAGCGTGCAGGGCGGTGGCCACCCCGATCAGCAGGCGGTCCCCCGCTGCGTGGCCGTAGGTGTCGTTGACCTGCTTGAAGCGGTCCAGGTCGACGAACAGCACCGCCAGCGTGCCGTCGCTGCGCGAACCGGCGGCCAGGGCCTGCTCCACGCGGTCCAGCAGCAGGACCCGGTTGGGCAGACCCGTCAGCGGGTCGTGCAGGGTCTGCACCCGCAGCGCGTCCTCGGCGGCCCGGCGGGTGGCGCGCTCGCGGGCGTGCAGGACGTAGTTGGTGGCCACCTCCGCCAGCAGCCGCGCCGCGGCCAGGTCCTCCTCGCCCAGGTTCAGCGGAGCGCGCGAGTACAGGTCGAGCACCCCCCACACCCGCCCCCGGGCGATCATGGGCACCGCGGTCACGGAGGAGAAGCCCGCCGCCAGGGCGGCCGAGCCGAAGCGCCGCCAGCGCGTCTCCAGCGTCAGGTCCGGCACCGCCACGGGCTGCTCGCCGGCCAGGGCCTCCAGGCAGGGTCCCTCCCCGACCCGGGTCTGCACCCGCTCCAGCGCCGCCAGGTCCGCCGGGTCGGCGTGGGCGAAGTGCAGCCGCTGCTCCTGCAGCAGGGAGACCCCCGCCCCGTGGACCGGCAGCACCGCCGGCACCCGTTCGCACAGGCGCCCCAGCACCTGCTCCACGTCGAAGTCACCCAGCAGGTCGTGCGTGAAGCCGGCCAGCACCTGCGCCAGACCCATCCGGTGCCCCGCGACGGGAGTGGCGGTGGCGCTCTCGGGCGCAGCGGCGCCCGCACCGCCGCCCCCCGCCCCGGCCGAGGAGTCCACCGGTGAGCCCGCGGCGTCGGTGCGCCGCGACGTGGCCGATCCCCCGGCCTTCCGCCGCGCTGCGAGCTCATCGGGCTGTCCCGGTGCTGCGTCCACGCGCCGACGATGGCACGCACGCAACCGGCCGGAGAGCGGTTCGCGCCTTTTCGACGCCCCCGGGACACCACCACCGCTGAGCCCGCCACGGGTCCAGGGCTTCGCAGCCCCGGTGAACACGTCGTCGTGCCCGGACGTCGCCGCACCGGGGGACGCTTCGACCGGCGACCCCTCGCCAGGTCCCTGGTGGACCGGCCCTGAACGACCTGCGAGGGCCGGCGTCGTGGCTGCCGGCCCTCGCAGGTGCTGCTCCTCGGACCCGCCCGGTCGCACGCACGGCGACCCGCGGGGTGGGGATCAGTGAGCGGTGGTGGTGGTGGTCGTCCGCAGGTCCTTCTTGCGGGGCCAGAACTTGGCCCCCACCAACCCACCGGCCGCGGCGGCGATGAACGTCAGGCCCAGGCCCAGCACCGCGTAGGAGGCGGCGGACTGCGCCGTCTCGCGGGCCTGGTCCTGGTCAGCCGCGGAGACGTCCGGCACGTCGGAGGCGTCGACCCCGGAAACCGCGTTGGAGACCGCCGCGGGGTCGATCAGCTGGGAGGCGATGTTGCCCGCAGAACCCAGGAGCGCCCCGCCGCCGAGCAGGGTCAGGGCCAAGAAGGCCACGATGCTCAGGGCCCACACGAGGATCCCGTGCAGCAGGCCCGAGCTCAACCCGCGCCACATGGCGGTCGCGGCGGCGGTCAGGCCACCGAGGAACAACGCGCCCAGGGCGATGAGCCCCGTGACGACGCCGCCGGTGGTCCCCGAGACCCCGTCGGAGTCGAGGACTCCGAGAGCGAGGAAGATCATCGTGCCGAGCAGGAAGGTGGGGAGGGCCACGACGACCCCCGCCCACACCGGGCCCCAGCGCACCTGGTCA
The DNA here is from genome assembly GCF_022669155.1 of Kineococcus sp. TRM81007. Lineage (GTDB taxonomy): Bacteria > Actinomycetota > Actinomycetes > Actinomycetales > Kineococcaceae > Kineococcus. The sequence goes on from NZ_JALBVB010000033.1 coordinate 61,607, forward strand.
CCGCGCTGGGCCGGGACGTTGACGTTGATGTCGTGGTCCGCAGCGAGGGCCGGACCGCTCCGGTGGACGGAGAGGCGGTCCTCCGCCGTGGTGGTGGAGTGCTCGCCCTCCGCCGCGGTGGCGCCGGTGAACTGGCTCGACCTGCTCGTGCCGGCGTCGTGACTGGGTGTGCTCATGGTTTTTCTCCTCGTGCTTGTCGTGTTGGTCTCGTCCAGGCCTGCGGAGAAGTGCTACGAGCCGATCAGGGCAGTGGTCGGTGCAAGCGGGTCGAGAAACATCCTCGGGGGGCAAGGACGTGGGAGCGACTCGAAAACGGCTCCTGCACGATTCCGCGGACCCACGCCCGTGCCGCTGACGGAACTCGGCACTCGTCTCACGACCGGTCGCCCCTGAGGCGCGTCCAGCTCCGATCAGCGTTGACCGGTGCCGGTGGTGCGGTCAGGGACCGGCCCAGGCGACGAGCGCTCCCGCAACGAGGTGGAGCGGTGAGCACGGGCCCGCACCGGGCGGCCGGAGCACGGGCCCGCACCGGGCGGCCGGAGCACGGGCC
>NZ_JALBVB010000034.1:0-119681 GCF_022669155.1 Kineococcus sp. TRM81007
GGGCGGCCTCGATGGTGGCGTTCAGCGCCAGCAGGTTCGTCTGCTCGGCGATGGCGGTGATGGCCCTCACGACGTCGCCGACCTCCGCGGAGGAGCGCCCGAGGCGGTCGACGATCTCGCCGGTCTCCTGCGCCATCCCCACGGCGCGCGTGGCCACCTCGCTCGCGCCGGCGGCGTTGTCCGCGATCTCGCGGATGGACGCGCCCATCTCCTCGGTGCCCGCGGCCACGGTGGACACGCTGCCGGAGACCCCGTCCACGGCCTGCGACGCCTGCTCGACCCGGGCGGCGGAGTCCCGCGCGTTCGCCGACAGCTGGGCGGAGGTGGCCGTCAGCTCCTCGCTGGCGGTGGCCAGGGCGTCGGCGTTGCCGGAGATGGCGCGCACGGTGCCGGCCATCCCCGCGATGGCCTTGTTCAGGGCGCGCGCCATGTCGCCCACCTCGTCGCGGGTGTCGACGTCCAGGGTGCGGGAGAGGTCGCCGTCGGCCAGCCCCTCGAGGACCTCCACGGTGCGCTCCAGCGGCTTGGAGACCATGCGCGCGATGCCGACGGCCAGGGCCAGCCCCAGCGCGACGGCGGCGACGATGGTGACGACGGTGACGGTCCGGGCGGTCGCGTAGGCCTCGCGGGCGTCCGCGAGGTAGGCGGCGCCGAAGTCGCGCTGGACCACCTTCAGGGCGTCGAGCCGGGTGCGCGCCTGCTCGAAGAGCGCGTCGGCGCGCTCCGCGCGGGCGGCGGCGTACTCGCCGCCGTCGTTGCTGCCCAGGGCGATGGGCACCAGGACGGTGTCGCGCTCCTGGCGCCACTGCGCGACGAGGTCCGCGACCTCGGCGATGGACTCGCCGGTGGCGGCCGGGGCGTCGGGGCCCGCGCCGGCGGCGAGGTGCGCGTCCAGCTCGTCGTCGACGGTCCCCAGTTCGGCGACCAGCTCGGTGACGGCCGAGGCGTCGGTCTGCATGAAGAGCTCGTCGAGCTGGACCAGGGAGCGTTCCAGGCGGACGTGGGCACGCTCGAGCTCGTCCAGGGGCTGGGTGACGTTGACGTCGTAGGCGCTCAGGCGTTCCTGGGAGTCGCTCAGGCGTGCCAGGCCCAGGACGCCGACCACGACGACCGCGCAGCAGACGACGAGGAAGCCCGCCATCAGCTTCGACGCGGTCCTCAGGTCGCGGAAGGCGCCGAGCGGCCCGCGGGGACCGGGGGTGGGCGGGTGAGCGCTGGCCATGGTGGTCCTCCGTCGGACGTCGGCCGTGGACGGCCCGGGGGGTGCGCCGCGCTCGGCAGGTGCTGCCTGTGCCGTGCTCATCGGCACGGGCACCGGGTCGGTTGAGGCGTTCGAGGCGTTCCGCCGGTTCCGTCCGGGGCGCTCCGGTCCGGGGCGCACGGGTGCGGGCGTGGTGGGGTGCCCGCGCCCGGCGCTCGCTAGCGTGGGTGGATGACCGGTGAGCGGGCGGGGGACGGGGCGGACGCGGGCGGGACGGCAGGCGCCGGGCGGCTCGTGGACCTGCTGCGCGACCAGGCGCGCGCCTGCGCCGACCTCGGCTCCCCCCTGTACGCGCGACTGCTCACCCGCGCCGCCGACGACGTCCTGGCCGGTGGCCCGGTGCGCCTGGTGCTCGCCGGGCACGAGGACGACCCGCCGGGTGCGGCGCTGCCGCTGCGGCTGCTGGGCGTCGCGCACCGCCTGGCCCTGTCCGGCGCCGCCCCCGGCTACGCCGCGCACCTGCCCAGCACGGGCGGTGACGGCGACGCGGAGGCCGCCTGGTCGGCGTTGCGCGACCTGCTGGCCGCCTCGGGGGAGGAGGTGCGCGCGGGGTTGCGCACGGCCCCGCAGACCAACGAGGTGGGGCGGGCCGCGGCGCTGCTGGGCGGCCTGCTCACCGCCGTCGCGCAGGTGCGCCCCACTCCCGGCCCGCCCGTGCCGGTGCGGCTGCGGGAGGTGGGCTGCTCCGCCGGGCTGAACCTGCTGCTGGACCGCTTCCGCTACCGCGGTGGCGACGGGCGGGTGCGTGGGCCGGAGGAGTCGCCCGTCGAGCTGGAGGGGGCCTGGGACTCCGAACCGCCGGCGTGGCCGGCGCCGGGTTCCTTCCGGGTCGTCGAGCGCGTCGGCGGCGACCCGGACGTCGTGGACCCCACCTCGGCCGACGGCGCGCTGCTGCTGCGCTCGTACGTGTGGGCGGACCAACCGCACCGCGCCGCACGCCTGGAGACCGCCCTCGAGCTGGCGCGGCGGGTTCCGGTGGACCGCCGCCGGATCGGGGCGGCCGGTCTGCTGGCGGACCTCCGGCTGCAGGACGGGGCGCTGACGGTGGTGCAGCACTCGGTGGTGTGGCAGTACCTGCCCGACGACGAGCGGGAGGCCGCCGAGCGGCGGCTGGCGCAGCTCGGCGAGGCCGCGACGCCCGCGGCCCCGCTGGCCCGGGTCTCCCTGGAACCCGGTGGTGGCGACGCGGGCGCCTTCGACCGCGGGGAGACGGGTTACCCGGTGACCGTCACCACCTGGCCGGGCGGGCAGCGCCGCGTCGTGGGGACGGCTCCACCGCACGGCGTCCCCGTCCGGTGGGACGCCCAGCGGTAGGCCGGGTCCGCGGGCGCCGCCCCCGGGCTCGGGGGCCTCGCGGTCGGGCTCCGGTGATCGCCGCGCGCGACTGGGAGAAAATGCCGTTATCGCGGGTACAAAATCCGGTAAAAAACCCGGTGCGATCCGGCAGCGGAGGGGAACCGGTGTCTGCGCGCCTCCCTACGGTGTGGACGCCGGAACGACGGGTCCCGGCGTCTCGATGGTTTGGAGGAGCGCGTGCGGCGACTGGTCGTGGACGTGGGGCTCGCCGTGCTGGCGGCTGCGGCGGGCGCCGCGCTGGGTCTGGAGCGGGCCGGCACCTGGGACGGCGGCCCGGGCGTCGTGGCCGCCCTGGTGCTGCTCACCGCCGTCCTCGCCGTCGTCTCCACTGTCGAGCAGGCGGTCGGCCGGTGGCGCGCCGGACGGCGGGCCGCGCACCGGGACGTGCTGGACGACCTGCTGCACGCGGTGCTGTGGAGCGTCGTGGACGCGACCGGGCTGGACCCGCGCGAGCTGGCGGTCGCCGCCTACCGGCTGCACCGGCCGGCGTGGCCGGGGCGCCCCGCGCGGTTGCTGCGGCTGCACCGGGTGCGCGCGGGGCGCCGTCCCGCGGCCTCGGGGACGGTCTGGGCGCCCGGCAAGGGCGTGATCGGCCGGTGCGTGGCTGAGGGGGAGGTCGTCGCCGTGGACGTGTCCGCCGCCGAGAGCGCCCTCGGCGAGGTCGACGCCGCCGGCTGGCGGCGCCTCCCCGCGGAGGCGAGGCAGGGGCTGACGTTCGAGGAGCACCGCCGGTTGCGCGGCAAGTACGGCGCCGTGGTCGCCGTGCCGCTCGTGGACGACTCCGGGCCCGTGTCGGCCGTGGTGGGCTGCCTGGCGCTGGACGGCCCCGCGGGCTCCCTGCCGCGCCTGACCGACCCCGTCGTGCTGGGGGTCCTGGAGGCCAGCGGCCGGGCGCTGCGCCGCCTCGAGCTGCCCGCGGCGTCGGCCGCGGCACGCGCCGCGGCCCAGGGCGCTCCGGACGCCGGGTGCCTCGTGCTGCACGCGCAGCTGCAGCGCCTCGACGTGCCGGCCGAACGCGTGCGGGCGCTGACCGGTGAAGGGGTGCCCGGGAGCTGACCCGGGCGGGACCGGCCCTCCACCCGGGGTGGAGGGCCGATCGTGCTCACTCGGCGAGCGGCGAGGGGCCCAGGTCGGCCAGCAGCTCGGCCATCTTCTTGTAGGCCTTGTTGCGGTAGTCGATGAGCGCGGCGAGCTTCTCCGGCTCCAGCTCCAGGAACCCGGAACCGGTCTTGGTGCCGAACTTGCCCTCCGCCACCAGCTCCAGCAGGTTCTGCGGCGCCGAGAGGCGCTCACCGAAGTGGTTCTCCAGGACCTTGAAGCCCTTGGCGTACACGTCCAGGCCGGCCATGTCGGCGATGGCGAACGGCCCGAAGAACGGCAGGCGGAAGCCGAAGGTGGTGGAGACGATCGTGTCGACGTCGGTGGGCGTGGCCACGCCCTCCTCGACGACCGTCATGGCCTCCTTCAGCAGGACGTACTGCAGGCGGTTCAGGACGAAGCCGGGCACGTCCTGCACCTGCGCGCCCTTGCGGCCGGCGCGGGTGAGCAGGTCGTCGATGAGGGGCAGGACGGCCGGGTCGGTCGCCTCGCCGGTGACGAGCTCGACGCCCGGGATGAACGGCGCCGGGTTGGAGAAGTGCACGGTGAGGAACAGCGAGGCGTCCTCGAAGGCCTCGGCGAGCACCTTGACCGGGATGGTGGAGGTGTTGGTGCCGATGATGGTGCCGGGGGTGACGGCCTTCTCGACGCGGGAGAGGACGTCCTTCTTGACGGCCGGGTCCTCGAAGACCGCCTCCTCGACGAAGTGGACGTCGGCGACGGCCTCCTCGATGGAGTCGGCGGGGTGGAACTTCTCCTTCAGCACCTCGGTGCTGCCGGGCGCGAACAGGCCCTGCCCCTCGAAGAGCTCGGACTCCTTCAGCAGGCGCTCGTAGTTGCGCTGGGTCGACTCCTTGTCGGCGTCGGCCAGCCAGACGTCGTTGCCGGCCAGTGCCAGCGACTGGGCGATGCCGCCGCCCATGTAGCCGGTGCCGATCTGGGCGACGCGGGTGATCTTGTCGGTGCGGGGTGCGGTGGGCACAGCGTTCTCCGGTCGTGAGTGGTGGGTGGCCGCAGGAGCCGCGTCGCACCCCGCCGGGGCGGGGTCAGGCGCGGTCGCCGGCCTGCGGGCCGGGGACGTGGTCGGCGGTGCCGCGCAGTTCGGCGATCTCGTCGATCACCGCGCGGAAGTTGGCGACGTCGTGGGCGAAGCGCCCCAGGAACAGGCCGTCGACGCCGTCGGCGACCTGGGTGAACAGGCCGGGGCCTGCGCTGCCGCCGTAGAGGATCCGGGTGGTGCCGCTGCGGTGCGACAGCGCCTCGCGCAGCCGGGTGGTGACGCCCACGACGTGCTCCGGGGGTGCCGGTTCGGTCTGCCCGATGGCCCAGTTGGGCTCGTAGCCGATGGCGACCTCGGCGTCACCGGGCACCTCCTCCAGGGCGGCCAGCACCTGGCTGATCGTGGTGCGGGCCGCGTCCTCGACGTCGATGCGCACGTTCTCGCCGATGCAGATCAGCGGGACCAGGCCGTTGCGGGCCGCCGCGGCGGCCTTGCGGGCGGTGACGATGTCGTCCTCGGCGAACATGCGGCGGCGCTCGGCGTGGCCGATCTCGACGAAGCGGACCCCCGCTTCGCGCAGCGCCGCGGGGGAGACCTCGCCGGTCAGCGCCCCGAAGTCCTCCCAGGAGGCGTCCTGCGCCCCCACCGCCACGGGCGTGCCGCGCAGCAGGTCCACGGCCGTGGTGATGTTGAGGAAGTCGGGGATGACGAACGCGTCCACGCCGCTCGCCGCGACGTCCGGACCGAGGGCCGCGACGTCGGCGAGGTAGCTGCGCGTGCGGGCCAGCGAGAAGTACATCTTGAGGCTGACCCCGACGAGCGGGCGTGGACGGCTGGTCATGGTGCGTGCTCTCCGGTGGTGTGCGGCGGTCTCAGCAGGAGGCGACCGTATCGGCCTCGGCCGCGTCGGACGCGTCGGTGTCGGTCTCGTACCCGCAGATCGCGTCGACCTTGGCCTTGGAGGCGCTGGAGGGGTCGAAGACGTAGCCGAGGAACTCCTTGGCCAGCCGGCGCGCGAGCTCCTTGCCGATCACGCGCTCGCCCAGGGTGAGGACCTGCGCGTCGTTGGAGAGCACCAGGCGCTCGACGGAGAAGGAGTCGTGCGCGGTCGAGGCGCGCACGCCCTTGACCTTGTTCGCGGCGATGGCCACGCCCATGCCGGTGCCGCACACGAAGATGCCGCGGTCGGCCTCACCGGCGGCGATCTTGCGGGCACCGGCCACCGCCACGTGCGGGTAGGCGGTGTCCTCGTCGCCGTTGATGCCGACGTCGATGACCTCCTTCACGCGCGGGTCCTTCTCCAGGTCGGCCTTGATGGCGTCCTTGTAGGACAGCCCGGCCTCGTCGGCGGCGAGCACGACGCGCCACTGCGGCTCAGTCACGGTCTTCCTCCAGGTTCAGAGCTTGTCGGCGATGGTGCGGGTCACCAGCGCCATGGAGATCGCGCCGGCGTCGGGGTGGCCCAGGGAGCGTTCGGCCAGCGGCCGGGCCCGCCCGATCTGCGGTCGCAGGTCCTTGGTGGCCTCCGCGGCCTCGGTGGAGACCTGCGCGGCCGCCGCCCAGGCGGTCTTGAGGTCGTCGCCGGCGTCGATGCGCTCGGCGAGCGCCTCCGCGAACGGTGCCTGCGCGTCCAGCATGGTCTTGTTGCCCACGCGGGCTCCGGCCAGGCGCTGCACGGCCTCCACCGACGCGGTGGCGCCGGCGGCCACCTGCTGCGGGGCGGGGGTGTCCTGGTCGCCGAGCTGGTCGGCGAAGGCGTGCAGCAGCACCCCCCAGATCACCCCGGAGGTGCCCCCGGCGCGGTCGGCCCACGCCCCGCCGGCCGCGGCCAGCGTCGAGGCGGCACCGGCGCCGGCGTCGGCGGCGGCGCGGGCCGCCTGCGCGGCGGCGACGGAGCCGTTGACCATGCCGGTGCCGTGGTCGCCGTCGCCGGCGATCGCGTCGATGCGGCCCAGTTCGGCCTCGGCGTCCTTGAGCGCGTCGCGCACGGCCTCGATCAGCGCGGCGACCTTCTGGCCGGCCTGCTGCGCGGGCTCCGGGGTGCCGGAGTAGTCGGCGACCTCGTCCTCGGGCACCTCGTACACGGGGGCGGGGGTGGTCTCGATGACCGGGCCGACGCTGAGGGCGGGCGCCTGCGCCGGGGCGGTCCACAGCCGCTCCAGCTCCTCGTCCAGCCACGTCACCGTCAGCGAGGCGCCGGCCATGTCCAGGGACGTGACCAGCTCACCCACCTGCGGGGCGACGATCTCGTACCCGGCCTCGCGCAGCCCGGCGGCGACGGGACCGTAGAGGAGGAACAGCTCCTCGTACTTCGTCGAGCCCAGGCCGTTGACCAGGACCGTGATGCGCCCGCCCTCGGGTGCGCCGGCGGGCTTGCCGTCCAGGACCTTGCTCACCAGCAGCTGCGCGATCTGCTCGGGGGTGCCGATGGGCTCCTCGGAGATGCCGGGCTCGCCGTGGATGCCCAGCCCGATGCCCATGTGCCCGTCCGTGACGGTGAACAGCGGCTCCGTCTCGCCGGGCAGGGTGCACCCGGCGAAGGCGATGCCCATCGAGCGGGTCATCTCGTTGGCGTGGCGCGCGGCGCGCACGACGCCGTCGAAGTCGTAGCCGGCCTCGGCGGCCGCCCCGGCGATCTTGAAGGCGACGACGTCGCCGGCGATGCCGCGGCGCTGTCCGTTCGCGCCCTGGCCCTCGGAAGCCACGTCGTCGGTGACCACCAGCAGCTCGGCCGGGATGCCCTCAGCGCGCAGCCGCTCGGCGGCGAGGCCGAAGTTGAGGATGTCACCGGCGTAGTTGCCGAAGCCCAGCAGCACCCCGCCGCCGCGGTTCGCGGCCTTGGCCACGTCGTAGACCCAGCGGGTCGAGGGCGAGGCGAACACGTTGCCGGCCACGGCCCCGTCGGCCAGGCCCGGCCCGACGTAGCCGGCGAAGGCCGGGTAGTGCCCCGACCCGCCGCCGACGACCACGGCGACCTTGCCCTCGGGCGTGGCGGTGGAGCGGATCACCCCGTGCGGCACGGGCTGCACGTACTGCGGGTACAGGTCGCAGAACCCGGCCATCGCGTCGTCCACGAACGAGGACGGGTTCCCGAAGATCTTCGTCATTCGAACGGTCTCCTTCGATCGCTCAGAGGGTGCGGAACGGGGCCCAGGGCGTCTGCTTGGGCAGCACGCGCCGGATGTACTCGCGGTTGGTGGCGCCGACGCTGATGCTGTCGCCGCCGTAGTGCTCCACGCAGAACGTGCCCCGGAAGCCGGACTCGATCGCGATGGCGATGGCCTTGCGGTAGTTGATCGTGCCGAACTCCAGCGGCGCGGGGTGCGTGCGCACCGAGCCGGTGCCGGGCTCCTCGTCGCGGTAGTAGTTCTTCAGGTGCCAGTAGTTGGTGTGCGGCAGCATCTTCGCCGCGATCTCCTCCCACGGCTCCACGGGGCGGTGCAGGCGCCAGATGTTGCCGAAGTCGGGGTTCAGGCCGACGTTGTCGTAGCCCACCTCGTGGATGAACTGCACGGCCGAGTCGGCGGTGCCGAGGTAGGTGTCCTCGTACATCTCCAGCGCGATCTGCACACCCACCTCCTGGGCGTGCTTCGCCAGCTCCTGGATCTTCTTCACGGCGGTGCGGCGCGCCTCGTCGGAGAAGTCGTCGGAGTAGCCGGGCTCCAGCCAGAACCACAGCGCCTTCGCCTGCGCGGGGGTGAAGCCGCGCATGAAGCCGAAGTTCACCAGCGGGATGCCGATGGCGGCGCAGGCGTCGATCGCGCGGTGCGAGTAGGCGAGGTTCTCGTCGGCCCTCTCGTGGTCCATGACGCTGCGGCGCGAGGTGGAGAACGCCGGGATGCTCAGGCCCGCGGCGCGCACGGTGCGGGCGAACTCCTGCAGCCGTTCCGGCGACAGGTCCGCGATGCGGATCCACGTGTCGGTGGGGTCGATGCTCGTGTACCCGGCGTCGACCATGACGTCGAACGTCGCGGCCCAGCCCTCGGCGGACTGGTCCTGCACCGTCGTGCCGTCGGCCAGCACGTGCGGGTGCGGCATCATCGGCACGGTGATCGGCCAGTTCTCCCGCGTCAGGACCTCGGGGTAGCCGTCGAAGACGGTCGTGCGCTGGGTGGGCTGTGCGGCGTCGTCGCTCACGTCTCGCTCCATCGGGGCCCGGGCCCCAGATTCTATAGAAAATCAGGACGGGGAGCAGACTGCCCCACGCGCTCCGAGCTGTCAACGGCCCGGGGCCCGTCCGGGTGCCCGGTGCAGCCGGTCAGTCCGGCGCGGCCCGCGCCAGCACGCCCTCCAGGTGCACCCGCATCGCCGCGGCCGCCGCTGCCGGGTCGCGCTCCTCGAAGGCCCGCACGATCGCCTCGTGCTCCGCCACGCTCTCCGCGGCGTCCGGCACGTGCTGCTCCACCTGGTGCAGGCGCTGCACGAACCCGCGGAAGGAGTCCAGGGTGCGCACGATGAACGGGTTGCCGGTGCCCTCGGCGACGAGCTCGTGGAAGGCCCAGTCGGCGGCCAGGTAGTCCTTGAACCCGCTGTAGCCGGGGCCCGTGGGGGCGTGCCGCTGCCGCTCGACCGCGACGTGCAGCCGGGCGACGAACGTGTCGTCGGCGCGGGCGCAGGCCCGCTCGGCGTTGCCCGGTTCCACCAGCAGGCGCACGTCGACGAGCTGGACCAGTTCGTGCGCCGACAGCAGCGGTGCCGCCCGGTAACCGCGCCGGGCGCTGCGCACCACCAGGCCGGTGCCCTCCAGGCGCGCCAGCGCCTCGCGCACCGGGGTGGCCGAGACCCCCAGTCGGTCGGCGAGCCCCTGAGTGCGCAGCGCCGAACCGGGTTCGACCCCGCGGCTCATGAGCAGTTCTAGCAGCGCGTCGTGGACGGCGTCGGTCACCCCGCGGTGCCCCTCGCCCGTCCACTCGTCCGCGCCGGCCGGGCGCGCCGGTGCGGCGGCGGAGGCGGGTGGTGGGGTTCCCATGGCACGCGGACGTTACCGTCCGCACCGGGCCCGGCCCGCGCACCGGGCGGGCGGCGTCTAGCGTGGCGACCGTGAGCGCACAGGGGAACGCGACGGACGGCGGCCGGGCGAGCGGCGAGGGGGCGGGCCTGTCCGCGCAGGCGCGGCAGGTGGCCCAGGACGAGGTCGTCGACCTCGCCCGCGACCTCATCCGCATCGACACGTCCAACCCCGGCGACGGCTCCGGCCCGGGCGAGCGGGCCGCCGCCGAGCACGTCGCGACCCTGCTGCACGAGGTGGGGCTGGAACCGGAGTACGTCGAGGGTTTCCCGGGTCGCGGCAACGTCGTCCTGCGCATCCCCGGCGACGAGCGCGGCACCGCCGAGCGCGGCGCGCTGCTGCTGCACGGGCACCTGGACGTCGTGCCCGCCCGCGCCGCGGACTGGAGCGTCGACCCCTTCGCCGGCGAGATCGCCGACGACTGCCTCTGGGGCCGCGGCGCCGTGGACATGAAGGACATGGACGCGATGCTGCTGGCCGTCGTGCGCGACCTGGCGCGCACCGGGCAGAGGCCGCCGCGCGACCTCGTCGTGGCGTTCCTGGCCGACGAGGAGGCCGCCGGGGTGCAGGGCGCCGAGTGGCTCGTGCACCACCGCCCCGACCTGTTCGAGGGCGTGACCGAGGCCGTCAGCGAGGTCGGGGGTTTCTCCGTCGACCTGGACGGCCGGCGCGCGTACCTGCTGCAGACCGCGGAGAAGGGCCTGGCCTGGTTGCGGCTCGTGGCGCACGGCCGCGCCGGGCACGGCTCGCAGGTCGGCACCGACAACGCCGTCACCCGGTTGTGCGCGGCCGTGGCGCGCATCGGCGCGCACGAGTGGCCGATCGAGTACACCGCCACCGTGCGGCAGTTCCTGCGGGGGGTCTCGGAGATCACCGGCGTGGCCTTCGACGAGGACGACCCCTCCGCGCTGCTGGCGACGCTGGGCACCACCGCTCGCTGGGTGGGTGCCACGCTGCAGAACACCGCCAACCCGACGCTGCTGGATGCCGGGTACAAGCACAACGTCATCCCCGGCACCGCCACGGCGCTGGTGGACTGCCGCTACCTGCCCGGGCGCCAGGAGGAACTGCTGGCCACGATCCGCGAACTGGCCGGCGAGCGCGTCGACGTGGAGACGGTCAACGAGTCCGTGGCGCTGGAGACGGACTTCGCCGTGCCGCTGGTGGACCGGATGCGCTCGGCCCTGGAGGCGGAGGACCCCGGGGCGGCGGTCCTGCCGTACTGCCTGGCGGGTGGAACCGACAACAAGTCGTTCTCGCACCTGGGTGTGCGCGGGTACGGCTTCGCGCCGCTGCGCCTGCCGGCCGGCATGGACTTCGCCGGCATGTTCCACGGTGTGGACGAGCGGGTGCCGCTGGACGCGCTGCGCTTCGGCGTGCGGGTGCTGCAGCGGTTCGTCGCCACCTGCTGAGGCGCCGCGGCGCGCATGGTCCGCGCCGCACGGGGAAGGGGTTGCAGCAGGGGTCGCCGCGGGGCGGCCCGATCGACGAGCACCCCGGAGGTCCGCAGTGAGCAGCGTAGAGACGTCCCGCCCGTTCGCCGTCGTCACCGGAGCCTCCTCCGGCATCGGCCTGGAGCTGGCCAAGCGGTTCGCGGCCGGTGGGTACGACCTGCTGGTCGCCGCCGAGGACGAGCGGATCACGGGCGTGCCCGACCAGCTGGCCGAGGTGGAGGCCGCTGCCCGCGTCGAGGCGGTGCGGGTCGACCTGGCCACCGCCGCGGGCGTGGAGCAGCTGTGGGCCGCCGCGACCGCCGGTGGGCGGGCCGTCGACGCGGTGGCGATCCACGCCGGCGTCGGTGCGGGCGGGGAGTTCGTCGAGAACGACCTCGAGGACGAGCTGCGCGTGATCGACCTCAACGTCGTCTCGTCCGTGCACCTGGCCAAGCTGGCGGCGCGCGCCATGGCGGCGCGCGGTGAGGGGAGGCTGCTGTTCACCTCATCGCTGGCCGCGCGCGTGCCCGCCCCGTACCAGGCCGTGTACGGGGCCACCAAGGCCTTCGTGCAGTCGCTGGCGCAGTCGTTGCGCCAGGAGCTGGGCCAGCGGGGCGTGAGCGTCACCGCGTTCCTGCCCGGTCCCACCGACACGGAGTTCTTCGAGCGCGCCGGCATGGAGGACACGAAGATGGCGCACACGTCCGCCAAGGACGACCCGGCCACGGTCGCCGAGCAGGCGTTCGAGGCGCTGCAGAAGGGCCGCGACCACGTGGTCACCGGGTCGCTGGGCACGAAGCTGCAGGGTGCTGCGGCCAACCTCTCCCCGAACGCGCCGCTGGCCAAGGGGCAGGGCAAGCTCGCCGAGCCCGGATCGGCGGACTGAGGGGCGGGCGCGGTCCACCCGGGTGTTCCCCACACCCCTCGTTGACTACTCACCGGTACTGCTCGGTGACCGACGGTAGTAGTTGATGGGCGAGTGGCGGAAATGCCGCACACGGCGGTTCCGTGCTGGAAGACTGCCCACCTCCGCGCGACCCGACCGGGCGCCGGATGACGGGGAGAGCGCCGGGGGACCCCGGCCGTGCGCAGCAGCACGGCGGGGCGGCGCAGGGGAGGGGAGGACCCGTGAGCGCACCGACTCTCACGCGCCCGCAGGCGCGTGCCGGGACGGACCTGCCGATCGTCGTCGCCGGGGGCGGCTCGCGCGGCCTGGCGGCCGCGGAGGCCCTGCTCGACGCGGGCCGGTCGGTCGTCGTCGTCGAGGCCGCCGACGCGGTGGGAGGGCTGGCCCGTTCCGTCGAGCTGTGGGGGCTGCCGCACTCCCTCGCCGCACCCGGCGTGCCCGGCTCCGCCGCAGCCGGGGTGCCCGCGCAGTGGCTCGACCTCGCCGGGGGCCACGTGGAGCGCACCGCCGCCCACCGGGCCACCGTCCGCGGCGGCCGGCCCACCGGCCCGGCGCGACCGGCCGGGCGGCTCGCGCGCTCGGCCGCCCGCCTCGCCGGCGCCCCGGCCCTCGCCGGGAGGCACGACGTGCTCAGTCCCGTCGCCGGCACGGGCGCCCTGTGGGCGGAGCTGGCCCGCCGGCTGCGCGCGCGCGGCGCGGTCCTGCTGCTGGGAGCCACGGCCGTCGGCCTGCAGGTCCAGGACGGCCGCGTGCGGGGCCTGTGCGTGCGCGACGCCGCGGGCGAGCACGTCGTCGCCGCCCGCGCCGTCGTGGACGCCCTGCCGGCCCACCGCCGGTTGCTCGCCCCCGGGGCCGTGGCCGTCGCGCGCAGCCTCGACACCCACCTCGTGCACCTGCTCGTGGACGCCCCCGACGGCGCCCCCGTCGGGCCGCCCGCGCACGAGGTCACCGTCGAGGACCCCTCCCTGCGCACCCGCCGCCTGACGGCGGCCCGCGCCTGGCGCCCCCGCGCGCTCGCCGGTCCCGCCGGCGCCGTCCTGCGCGCCGAGCTGCGCACCGCCGCCGGCGACGAGGTGGCCACCCTGGACGACGCGGCCCTGCGCGACCTCGTCGTGGCCGAGCTGCCCGCCCTGGGGGTCACCCGCCCCGTGCGCGTCCTGGAGCACGCGGTGGTGCACCTGCCCGCGAGCGCCCCCGTGCCCGGTGCGGCCCTGACCGAGGTCCCCGGTGCCCTGCCCGTGGGGCTGGTGCGCGCCGAGGACGGCCCGGTGCCCGGTGCGGGCGACGGGCTGCCCGCCGGGCGCGCCGCAGCCGCGCTGCTGCCCCTGCCCGTCCGCTGACGACGTCCCGGGCGCCGGCCGGGCACCGGCTCGGCGCCCGGGACGTCGCCGGTGCGTCCTAACCTCTTGGCGTGCCTGACCCCTCCACCTACCGCCCCAAGCCGGGGGAGATCCCCGACGAGCCGGGCGTGTACCGCTTCCGCGATCCGCAGGGGCGCGTGATCTACGTCGGCAAGGCGAAGAGCCTGCGCCAGCGCCTGGCCAACTACTTCCAGGACCTGTCCGCGCTGCACCCGCGCACCACGGCGATGGTCACCACCGCCGCGAGCGTGGAGTGGACGGTGGTGTCCACCGAGGTCGAGGCCCTGCAGCTGGAGTACTCCTGGATCAAGGAGTACGACCCGCGCTTCAACGTCAAGTACCGCGACGACAAGTCCTACCCGTACCTGGCGGTCACGATGGGCGAGGAGGTCCCGCGCGTGCAGGTCGTCCGCGGGCCCAAGCGCAAGGGCACCCGCTACTTCGGCCCCTACACGCACGCCTGGGCCATCCGGGAGACCGTCGACCTGCTGCTGCGCGTCTTCCCCGTGCGCACCTGCTCGAGCGGGGTCTACAAGCGCGCCGCGGCCTCCGGCCGGCCGTGCCTGCTCGGCTACATCGACAAGTGCTCCGCGCCCTGCGTGGGGCGGGTCTCGGTGGACGAGCACCGGGCCCTGGCCGGCGACTTCTGCGACTTCGTCGCCGGCAACACCGCGCGGTTCGTGCGTCGCACCGAGCGGGAGATGCGCGACGCCGCCGCCGAGCTGGACTTCGAACGCGCCGCCCGGCTGCGCGACGACCTCGGCGCCCTGCAGAAGGCGCTGGAGAAGTCCGCCGTCGTGCTGCCCGACGCGACCGACGCCGACGTGTTCGCCGTCGCCGACGACGAGCTGGAGGCCGCCGTGCAGGTCTTCCACGTGCGCGGCGGGCGGGTGCGCGGCCAGCGCGGCTGGGTCGTGGAGAAGGTCGAGGACGTCGGCCCGGCCGAGCTGGTCGAGCAGCTGCTGCTGCAGGTCTACGGCGGCGAGAGCGGCGAGAGCGTGCCCCGCGAGGTGCTGGTGCCCCACCTGCCGGCCACCGGCGAGGCCGAGGTGGAGGACTGGCTCGCCGAGCTGCGCGGTTCGCGCGTGGACCTGCGGGTGCCGCAGCGCGGCGACAAGCGCGCCCTCATGGAGACGGTGCAGCGCAACGCCGTCCAGGCGCTGGGGCTGCACAAGACGCGCCGCGCGGGGGACCTGACCACCCGCAGCCAGGCGCTGCAGGAGCTGCAGGAGGTCCTGGGCCTGGACGAGGCGCCGCTGCGCATCGAGTGCTTCGACGTCTCGCACACCCAGGAGACGAACGTCGTGGCGTCCATGGTGGTCTTCGAGGACGGCCTGCCGAAGAAGGGCGACTACCGCCGCTTCAGCGTGCGCGGCGACGAGGGCGGCCTCGACGACACCCGCGCCATGCGCGAGGTCCTCACTCGCCGCTTCCGCCGCGCCCGCGCCGAGGAGGACACCGGCGCGGTGCTCGTGGCCGGCGAGGCGGAAGCGGCGCTCGAGGGCGCCGCCGCCGGTGCGGCGGGTCCGGCCGGGCGCGGCGCGGCGGTGGAGGTCGTGGAGGTCGACGGCGAGGTGGCCCCGGCGCTGCCCGGCGGCGTGGACCCGGAGACCGGCCGGCCCCGCCGCTTCGCGTACGCGCCCAACCTCGTCGTCGTGGACGGCGGCCGCCCGCAGGTGGAGGCGGCCGCGCGCGCGCTCGCCGACGCCGGCGTGGTCGACGTCGCCCTGTGCGGGCTGGCCAAGCGGCTGGAGGAGGTGTGGCTGCCGGGGGAGGAGCACCCGCTGGTGCTGCCGCGCACCAGCCAGGGCCTGTTCCTGCTGCAGCGCGTGCGCGACGAGGCCCACCGCTTCGCCATCACCTACCACCGCGCCAAGCGCAGCCGTGCCATGACCGGCAGCGCCCTGGACGGCGTGC
Source organism: Kineococcus sp. TRM81007 (assembly GCF_022669155.1). Lineage (GTDB taxonomy): Bacteria > Actinomycetota > Actinomycetes > Actinomycetales > Kineococcaceae > Kineococcus. The sequence continues at coordinate 15,342 of NZ_JALBVB010000034.1, forward strand.
CCGGGCTCGGCAAGACGCGCAGGGCCGCGCTGCTGAAGCACTTCGGCTCCGTCAAGCGGCTGCGCGCGGCCACCGTCGAGGAGGTCGCCGCCGTCCCGGGGATGGGGCCGCGGACGGCGGCCGCCGTGGTCGCCGCGCTCGCCGGTGCCGGCGCCGGCGAGCCCGCGGTGAACACCGCGACCGGCGAGGTGCTCGACTGAGCCGGTGCGTCGCGGCACCCCGAGCGCCAGGAGAACATCCCGTCACCACGCGACAGCGGAGCGTGCGGGGCCTGTCGTGCGCGACACGCCCGGGGTGACAGGATGGCGCTCGTGGGAGAACCGGCCGACGACAGCACCGACGCCCGCGCCGGCGTGCCGGCCGCCGACCCCGGGGACGCCCCCGTGCAGGCGCGGCAGGGGCAGCCGCCCGAGGAGGCGCACGGGGAGCCCCCGGCGGGCGAGCGCCCGCGCCGCCCCGAGCTGCTCGTCATCACCGGCATGTCCGGCGCCGGCCGCTCCACCACCGGCAAGGCGCTGGAGGACCTCGGCTGGTACGTGGTGGACAACCTCCCGCCGCAGATGCTCGAGCCGCTCGCGGAGCTGGCCGCGCGCGCCGGGCTGTCCGTGCCGCGCATCGCCGTCGTCGTCGACGTGCGCGGCCGCAGCTTCTTCGCCCAGCTCACCGGCGCCCTCGCCGCGCTCGACACCCGCCACGTCTCCCCGCGCGTGCTGTTCCTCGACGCCACCGACGAGGTCCTCGTGCGCCGCTTCGAGTCCGTGCGCCGCCCGCACCCGCTGCAGGGCGACGACCGCATCGTCGACGGCATCGCCCGCGAGCGCGCCCTGACCGGCGACCTGCGCTCGCGCGCCGACGTCGTCGTGGACTCCTCCTCCTTCAACGTGCACCAGCTCGGTGCGCTCGTGGCGTCCCTGTTCGAGGCCGAGGGCACCGACGACCTGCGCGTGACCGTCATGAGCTTCGGCTTCAAGTACGGCACCCCCGCCGACGCCGAGCACATCGCCGACCTGCGCTTCCTGCCCAACCCGCACTGGGAACCGGAGCTGCGGCCCCTGACCGGCCAGGACGCCCCCGTCTCGGAGTACGTGCTGGCCGCCGAGGGCGCCCGCCCCTTCCTCGACCGCTACGTCGAGGCGCTGGAGCCGGTGCTGACCGGGTACCGCCGCGAGAACAAGCGCTACGCGACCATCGCGTTCGGCTGCACCGGCGGCAAGCACCGCTCGGTGGCGATGGCCGAGGAGCTCGGAGCGCGTCTGCGCGGCACCGGCGTGGTGGTGCGGGTGCTGCACCGCGACCTGGGGCGCGAGTGAACCTGCCCACCGGCCCGATCCCCGTCACCGGCGCGCTGTCGCCCCGGAGCCCGTCCTCGGACGCGCCCGCGGTCGTCGCCCTGGGCGGCGGGCACGGGCTGTCCGCGTCCCTGTCGGCCCTGCGCCACCTCACCGACCGCCTCACCGCGGTCGTCACCGTCGCCGACGACGGCGGCTCCTCCGGCCGGCTGCGCCGGGAGCTCGGGGTGCTGCCCCCCGGGGACCTGCGCATGGCCCTGTCGGCGCTGTGCGACGACTCCGAGTGGGGCCGCACCTGGCGCGACGTGCTGCAGCACCGCTTCGACTCGGGCGGCGGGCTGCACCAGCACGCCACCGGCAACCTGCTCATCGCCACCCTGTGGGAGCTGCTCGGCGACGAGGTCACCGGCCTGGACTGGGTGGCCCGCCTGCTCGGCGCCCGCGGGCGGGTGCTGCCGATGGCCGCGGTGCCGCTGGACATCGAGGCGGACGTGCTGGGCCTGGTGCCCGGGGACGGGACGGCGGTGACGGCCGTGCGCGGCCAGGTCGCCGTCGCCTCCACCACCGGGCGCGTCAGCGGGGTGCGCCTGGTGCCGCCGGACCCGCCCGTGCCGGCCGAGGTGCTGCACGCCGTGCGCACCGCGGACTGGGTGGTGCTGGGACCCGGCTCGTGGTTCACCAGCGTCCTGCCCCACCTGCTGGTGCCCGCCCTGGCGCAGGCGCTGTGCGAGACGAGGGCGCGGGTGTGCGTGACGCTGAACCTGGCCGGGCAGCCGGGGGAGACCGACGGCTTCAGCGCCGAGGAGCACCTGGAGGTCCTGGCCGCCCACGCGCCCGGCCTGCGGGTGGACGCCGTGCTCGCCGACCCGGTGGCCGTGGCCGACCCGGCGGCGCTGGCGCTCGTCACCGACGGGCTGGGTGCCCGGCTGCTGCTGCGGCCCGTGGCGCTGGGCGACGGCACCGCCCGCCACGACGCCCTGCTGCTGGCGGCGGCCTACCGCGACCTCTTCGCCGGGCCGCCGGGTCCCGCGCGGGGCGCGGCGTCGGCCCCGCGGGGTGGTCCGTGACGCCGGGCGGGGTGGGGACGCCGGACGGGGTGGGTACGCAGGAGGCGGCGCGGTGCGCGCCGCAGGGGGACGCGACGTCCGAGGAGGACAGGGCATGGCGATGACGGCGGCGGTCAAGGACGAGCTGAGCCGGCTGCCGGTGACGACCACCGCGGCCCGCAAGGCCGAGGTGTCGGTGATGCTGCGCTTCGCCGGGGGCCTGCACATCGTTTCCGGGCGCATCGTCATCGAGGCGGAGCTGGACTCCGCCTCGATCGCGCGCCGGCTCCGCCGGGACATCGCGGACGTGTTCGGCCACCCGAGCGACCTGCTCGTGGTGCAGGCCTCGGGGTTGCGCCGCGCCACCCGCTACGTGCTGCGCGTGGCGCGCGAGGGCGAGTCCCTGGCGCGGCAGACGGGCCTGCTGGACGGGCGTGGCCGCCCCGTGCGCGGCCTGCCGTCCCACATCGTGTCCTCCTCCACGCAGATCGCCGAGGCGGCCTGGCGGGGGGCGTTCCTGGCCCGCGGCTCCCTCACCGAGCCCGGCCGGTCCGCCGCGATGGAGGTCACCTGCCCCGGACCGGAGGCGGCGCTGGCCCTGGTGGGTGCCGCGCGGCGCCTGGAGCTGTCCGCCAAGGCGCGGGAGGTGCGCGGGGTGGACCGCGTCGTCCTGCGCGACGGCGACGCCATCAGCGCGCTGCTGACCCGGCTGGGCGCGCACGACGCCATGATGACGTGGGAGGAGCGGCGGATGCGCCGGGAGGTGCGCGCCACCGCCAACCGCCTGGCCAACTTCGACGACGCCAACCTGCGCCGCTCGGCGCGCGCCGCCGTGGCCGCCGGTGCGCGCGTGGAGCGGGCGCTGGAGCTGCTCGGCGACGACGTGCCCGACCACCTGCTGCAGGCGGGCCGGCTGCGCCTGCAGCACAAGCAGGCCAGCCTGGAGGAGCTGGGGCAGCTCGCCGACCCGCCCATGACGAAGGACGCCATCGCCGGGCGCATCCGCCGCCTGCTGGGGATGGCGGACAAGCGGGCCGTCGAGCTGGGCGTCCCGGGCACCGACTCGGGGCTGACGGCCGACATGCTCGACGCCTGAGCGGCGCCCGCCGGCGCGCGGGTGCCGCCGGAGCCCGACCCACCCCCGCTGCGCCCGACGTGACCCAGGCCATAGGGTCGACCCGTCGCCGCGGCGCTGCGGCGGGCGCAGCACGAGACGAGTACGCAGACGAGCACGCACAGCTGACGCGCCCGGGGAACGCCCGGTGCGTCGAGGAGGAGAGCGCATGACCACCAAGGTCGGCATCAACGGCTTCGGCCGCATCGGCCGCAACTTCTTCCGCGCCGCGCTGGCCTCCGGCGCGGACCTCGAGGTCGTCGCCGTGAACGACCTCACCGACGCGAAGGCGCTGGCCCACCTGCTCAAGCACGACTCCGTGCTGGGCAAGCTCGCCGAGGACGTGCGCGTGGACGGCGACTCCATCGTCGTCGGCTCCCGCACCGTGAAGGTCCTCGCCGAGCGCGACCCGGGCAAGCTGCCCTGGGGCGAGCTGGGCGTGGACGTCGTCATCGAGTCCACCGGCTTCTTCACCGACGGCGAGAAGGCCAAGGCGCACGTCGAGGCCGGCGCCAAGAAGGTCGTCATCTCCGCGCCCGCCAAGAACGACGACGTCACCGTCGTCATGGGCGTCAACGACGGCGACTACGACCCGGCGAAGCACACCGTCATCTCCAACGCCTCGTGCACCACCAACTGCCTGGCGCCCCTGGCGAAGGTGCTCAACGACGCCTTCGGCATCGAGCGCGGCCTGATGACCACGGTGCACGCCTACACCGCCGACCAGAACCTCCAGGACGGCCCGCACAAGGACCTGCGCCGCGCCCGCGCCGCCGCCCTGAACATCGTGCCCACGAGCACCGGTGCGGCCAAGGCCATCGGCCTGGTCCTGCCCGAGCTGAAGGGCAAGCTGGACGGCTACGCGCTGCGCGTGCCGGTCCCGACCGGTTCCGCCACCGACCTCACCGTGACGCTGAGCCGCGAGGTCAGCGCGGAGGAGGTCGACGCCGCGTACAAGGCCGCCGCCGAGGGCCCCCTGAAGGGCTACCTGGTGTACTCCGACGAGGAGCTGGTCTCCAGCGACATCGTCACCGACCCCGCGTCCTGCATCTACGACTCGGGCCTCACCAAGGTCATGGGCGACCAGGTGAAGGTCGTCGGCTGGTACGACAACGAGTGGGGCTACTCCAACCGCCTCGTCGACCTCGTGAAGCTGGTCGGCAGCTCCCTCTGATCCCCTCCACCGGTCCGGGGCTCGTCGCCCCGGACCGGTCAGGGCTGCCCCCAGCCCGCTCCCGCCACCGCGCCCGACGCCCCACCGGAGGAACCGTGAAGACCATCGACGACCTCGAGCAGCAGCTCGGCGGCCTGCGCGGCAAGCGGGTCCTCGTGCGCAGCGACCTCAACGTCCCCCTGGACCACTCCGGCGACGCGCCGCGCATCACCGACGACGGGCGCGTGCGCGCCTCGGTGCCCACGCTGCGCCGCCTGCTGGACGCCGGCGCCCGCGTCGTCGTCACCGCCCACCTGGGCCGCCCGAAGGGTGCTCCCGAGGCGAAGTACTCCCTGGCGCCGGTGCACGCCCGCCTGGCCGAGCTGCTCGAGGGCGTGGACGTCTCCTTCTGCCCCGTCACCGTCGGCGACGAGGCCACCGCGGCCGTCGAGGCGCTCGCCGACGGTTCCCTGGTGCTGCTGGAGAACGTCCGGTTCAACGCCGCGGAGACCAGCAAGGACGACGCCGAGCGCGGCGGGTTCGCCGACGCGCTGGCCGCGCTGGCCGACGGCTACGTCTCCGACGGCTTCGGCGCCGTGCACCGCAAGCACGCCAGCGTCTACGACGTCGCGCAGCGCCTGCCGCACGCCGCCGGCGGCCTGGTCGCCGCCGAGGTGGAGGTGCTGCGCCGGCTGACCGCCTCGCCCGAGCGCCCCTACGCCGTGGTGCTGGGCGGTTCGAAGGTCTCCGACAAGCTCGGCGTCATCGACAACCTGCTCGGTTCGCTGCTGACCTCCGGCGACCGCGTCCTCGTCGGCGGCGGGATGGTGTTCACCTTCCTGAAGGCCGCCGGACACGAGGTGGGGAAGTCCCTGCTGGAGGAGGACCAGCTGGAGACGGTCCGCGGTTACGTGCGCACCGCCGCCGAGAAGGGCGTGGAGCTGGTGCTGCCCACGGACGTCGTGGCGGCCGCCGCGTTCGCCGCGGACGCCGAGCACGACGTCGTGCCCGTCGAGGCCATCCCCGCCGACCGGCTCGGCCTGGACATCGGCCCGAACTCCGCGGAGACCTTCACGGCGAAGCTCGCCGACGCGCGCACGGTCTTCTGGAACGGGCCGATGGGCGTGTTCGAGATGGAGCCGTACGCCGGCGGCACGCGCGCCGTCGCCCAGGCCCTGGCCGACTCGGAGGCGTTCAGCGTCGTCGGGGGCGGCGACTCGGCCGCGGCCGTGCGCACACTCGGCTTCGCCGACTCCCAGTTCGGCCACATCTCCACCGGCGGCGGCGCCAGCCTGGAGTACCTCGAGGGCAAGCAGCTGCCCGGCCTCGACGTGCTCGGCTGACCGGCCCGCACCGCCGACCGACCCCCACCCGAGGAGGACCCCACGTGGCCCGCACCCCCCTGATCGCCGGGAACTGGAAGATGGTCCTGGACCACCAGCAGGGCACCCTGCTGGTGCAGAAGCTGGACTGGACCCTGAAGGACGCCAAGCACGACCACGCGGCCGTCGAGGTCGCCGTGCTGCCCTCGCACACGTCCCTGCGCACGATCCAGACCCTGATCGACGGCGACCAGCTCCCGATCAAGCTGGGCGCCCAGGACGTGTCCGCGCACGAGTCCGGTGCGTACACCGGCGAGGTGTCCGCCGCGCAGCTGGCCAAGCTGGGTGTCACGTACGTCGCGGTGGGCCACTCCGAGCGCCGCCAGTACCACGGCGAGGACGACGCCACCGTGCGCGCGAAGACCGCCAAGGCGCTCGAGCACGGCCTGACCCCGATCGTCTGCGTGGGCGAGGCGCTGGACGTGCGCAAGGCGGGCGAGCACGTGGCCTTCACCGTCGGGCAGGTCACCACCGCCCTGGAGGGCCTGAGCGCCGCGCAGGTCGCCGGGCTGGTCCTGGCCTACGAGCCGGTGTGGGCCATCGGCACCGGCGAGGTCGCCACCCCCGAGGACGCCCAGGAGGTGTGCGAGGCGGTGCGCGCCGCGGTCGCCGGGCAGTTCGACGCCGACACCGCGCAGGCCGTGCGCATCCTCTACGGCGGCAGCGTCAAGCCGGCCAGCATCGCCGCGATCATGCGGCAGTCGGACGTGGACGGCGCCCTCGTGGGCGGTGCCAGCACCGACGCCGGCGACTTCGCCGCCATCGTCCGCTACCGCGACCACCCCGCCTGAGCACTCCCCGCAGCGCGCCACCGGCACCGCGTCCCCCGGGACGCTCCGCCGATGGCCTACCCTGGTCCCGCACCGACCCGGTCGGCCCGCAGCGCGGGCGGCCTCGAGACGAAGGATCCGCGTGACCGTCCTCCGCACCGTGCTGCAGGTCCTGCTGGCGCTGTCCAGCCTGTTCCTGACGCTGCTGATCCTCATGCACAAGGGCAAGGGCGGTGGGCTGTCGGACATGTTCGGCGGCGGCGTCACCACCAGCCTGTCGGGGTCGAGCATGGCCGAGCGCAACCTCAACCGCTTCACGGTCGGGGTGGCTCTGCTCTGGTTCACCTCCATCGTGCTGCTCGGCCTGGTGCAGAGGTTCACCGACGACTTCTGAGCGACCGGTACGCGGTCTGAGCGACCAGCACCCAGCACGACCAGCACCACACCGCGAGCAGCGGACGAGGGGAGACGTTCAACGTGGCAGGTGGCAACGCCATCCGGGGCAGCAGGGTCGGCGCCGGCCCCATGGGGGAGGCCGAGCGCGGGGACACCGCTCCGCGCATCCGCATCTCCTACTGGTGCGCGAACGGGCACGAGACGAAGCCCAGCTTCGCCGAGGAGTCCGGTGTCGAGCCGCCGGAGACGTGGGACTGCCCGCGCTGCGGCTTCCCGGCCGGCACCGACCGGGCCAACCCGCCGGCTCCGCCGAGGAACGAGCCCTACAAGACGCACCTCGCGTACGTGAAGGAGCGGCGCAGTGACGCCGACGGCGAGGCGATCCTCAACGAGGCGCTGGAAGGGCTGCGAGCCCGCGGCCTGATCCGCTGACCCGGCAGCTCACCGGGGTCCCTGCTCGCAGGTCTGCTCCGCACGCGTGAAGGCCCCGACCGTTCCCGGTCGGGGCCTTCACGCGTGGTGGTGGCGAGTCAGCGGTCAGCCGGGCAGTTCCGCAGCGGCCGCGGCGTCCACCAGCCACAGCGTCGACTCGCTGCCGCGCACCCCGGCCGCGGGGGTGGCGCTCACGTCCCCCCCGGCCACACCGCGCGCCACGGCGCCCGCCTTCTCCGTGCCGGAGGCGATCACCCACACCTGCCGGGCACGCGCCAGCGCACCGAAGGTGAACGACAGGCGCACCGGCGGCGGCTTGGGCGACTCACGGACCCCGATGACGCTGGACTCGTCCCGCGCCAGGCCGGGGTGGTGCGGGAACAGGGAGGCGACGTGCCCGTCCGGTCCCATCCCCAGCAGCAGCACGTCGAACGCGGGCACCTCCGCACCGCCCGCCGCGGCCGCCAGCTCCGCGGCGTACCGGGCGGCCGCCGCGTCCGGGTCGTCCCCGTCCGGCCCGTCCGAGGCGGGCGGTTCGTGCACCGTCGCCGCGTCCAGGTCCAGCGCGTCCAGCAGGGCGCGGCGAGCCTGGGTGGCGTTGCGGTCCGGGTCACCGGCGGGCAGGAAACGCTCGTCGCTCCACCACAGGTGCACCCGCCGCCAGTCCACGGCGTCGCGGGCGGGGGAGGCGGCGACGGCCTCGAGGGTCTTGCCGCCGATCGTCCCGCCGGTGAGCGACACGTGCGCGACCCCCCGCTGGGCGAGCGCATCGGTGACGGCCGCCAGCAGCCGGCCGGCCGCGGCGTGCGCCAGCACCTCGGGCGTGGGGTGGACGACGACCAGGGGGTGCGCGCTCACGCCGACGTCCTCCGGTTCGTGCGCCCGGCGGTACCGCCGGACGCGGCCCGCTTCGCGGGTGCTGCCTTCTTCGCCGCCGCGGGTTTCGCCGCGCTGGTCCTCTTCGCGGCCGCACCCCGGCCGGCGCTCGCCGTCCGCTTCGCCGCCGCGACCTTCTCGGCCGGTGCGGTGCCGCGGTCCGAGGCGTTCTCGGAGTGCTCGTCGTTCGGCACCGCGGTGCCGCCGACGCGCTGCGTGGGCTCGGTGGGGCGGGCCCGCTTCATCGCCCGGGACACGCGCGCCGACTCCACCTCCGCAGCGGCCTGCTCGCGCGCCGTCTCCGCCGGCGGACGCAGCCGGCCCTGCGCCTGCGCAGCGCGCACCGTGACGACCTTGGAGCCGACCTTCGGCAGCCCCTCGCGCAGCACCTCGCCGTAGACCTCGTCCGGGTCCAGACGGCGGAGCTCCTCCGACAGGCAGTCCTTGACGAGCCGGCGGGCCAGCGCCATGCGCCGGTCCGGCTGCCCCGGCTGCGTCAGCGTCGCCACGTTCTGGTCGGGCCGCACCAGCTCCACGGCGCCGGAGGCGCGCTCCAGGCGAACGCTCTGCACCCCGGTGCCCTTCTTCGTGCGTGCCCGCAGCACCGGCGCCTTCAGCTTCACGGCCAGCCAGGCCGCCAGCAGTTCGGTGCTCGGGCTGTCCGGCGCCCCGGCCACGGTGACGGACGTGACCCGCTCGAACGGCGGCTGGTCCAGCGCCGCGGCCAGCAGCGCCCGCCAGTTGGTCAGGCGCGTCCACGCCAGGTCGGTGTCCCCGGCGCGGTACGTGGCGCGGCGCTGCTCCAGCGCCTTGCGCGGGTCGCGGACCTCGGCGGAGTCGGTGATCCGCCGCTGCGCGATCCGCCCGATGGGGTCGTTCGCCAGGTCGTCCGGCGCCGCTCCCGGCCACCACGCCACGATCGGCGCGTCCGGCAGCAGCAGGGACACCACCGTGGTCTGCCCGTGGTCGACCAGCGGGCCGTACGCGCGCAGCACCACGACCTCGCTGGCCCCGGCGTCGCCGCCCACCCGGATCTGGGCGTCCAGGCGGGCCGTCCCGCGCTTGTTGCCGCGGGCCAGCACCAGCACCCGGCACGGGTGCTCGCGGCTCGCCTCGTTGGCCGCGGCGATCGCGTCCTCGGCGTGCGCGTCGTCGGTGACGACGACGAGCGTGAGCACCCGGCCGAGCGCGACCGCGCCCCCGGAGTCGCGCAGGTCGACCAGGGCCTTGTTGATGGCGCTGGTGGACGTGCTGGGCAGGTCGATGATCACTTCGTCCGCTCCCCGTCGAGGTGCTGTCCGGTCGTGGGGTCCGCCGTGCGGGCGGCGCGCGTCACGGCCGCCGCCACGAGCGGCCGGTGCGCTCGAGCATGGCCGTGGCCGAGGCCGGCCCCCACGTGCCGGACGCGTACGGCTCGGGCGCGCCGTTGCGGGCCCAGAACTCGATGATCGGGTCGAGGATCCTCCAGGACAGCTCGACCTCCTCGTGCCGGGGGAACAGCGGCGGGTCGCCGAGCAGCACGTCGAGGATGAGCCGCTCGTACGCCTCGGGGCTGGACTCGGTGAAGGCGTGGCCGTACCCGAAGTCCATCGTGACGTCGCGGACCTCCATCGCGGTGCCCGGCACCTTGGAGCCGAACCGCAGGGTCACGCCCTCGTCGGGCTGCACCCGGATCACCAGGGCGTTCTGCCCCAGCTCCTCCGTGGCCGTGTGCTCGAACGGCAGGTGGGGAGCCCGCTTGAAGACGACCGCGATCTCCGTGACCCGCCGGCCCAGGCGCTTGCCGGCGCGCAGGTAGAACGGCACGCCCGCCCAGCGGCGGGTGTCGATCTCCAGCTCGATCGCGGCGAACGTCTCGGTCGTGGAGTCCGCGGGGATGCCCTCCTCGTCCAGGTACCCCTTGACGTGCTCGGAGCCCTGCCAGCCGGCGGAGTACTGGCCGCGGGCGGTGGAGCGGGCCAGGTCCTTCGCCGGCCGGACGGCCGAGAGGACCTTCGCCTTCTCCGCGCGCAGGTCGGCGGCGTCGAAGGAGACCGGTTCCTCCATCGCCGTCAGCGCCAGCAGCTGCAGCAGGTGGTTCTGGATGACGTCCCGGGCCGCGCCGATGCCGTCGTAGTAGCCGGCGCGGCCGCCGATGCCGATGTCCTCGGCCATCGTGATCTGCACGTGGTCGACGTGGTTGGCGTTCCACAGCGGCTCGAACATCTGGTTGGCGAACCGCAGGGCGAGGAGGTTCTGGACCGTCTCCTTGCCCAGGTAGTGGTCGATGCGGAACACCGAGTCGGCGGGGAAGACGTCCTCGACGACGGTGTTCAGCTCGCGGGCCGACTTCAGGTCGTGCCCGAACGGCTTCTCGATGACCACCCGGCGCCACTGGTCGCCGTGCTGGGCGCTCAGGCCGCTGCGCGCCAGCTGCTTGGCGACCACCGGGAAGAACCGCGGCGGGATCGACATGTAGAACGCGTGGTTGCCGCCGGTTCCGCGCACGCGGTCCAGGTCCGCCACCGTCGCGGCCAGCTGGTCGAAGGCCTCGTCGTCGTCGAACTCGCCGGGCACGAACCGGAAGCCCTCGGCCAGCTGCGCCCACACCGACTCGCGGAAGGGCGTGCGCGCGTGCTGGCGCACCGAGTCGTACACGATCTTGCCGAAGTCCTGGTCGACCCAGTCGCGGCGGGCGAACCCGGTGAGGGCGAACCCCGGCGGGAGCAGTCCCCGGTTGGCGAGGTCGTAGATCGCCGGCATCAGCTTCTTGCGGGCCAGGTCGCCGGTGACGCCGAACATCACCATCCCGCACGGCCCCGCGATCCGCGGCAGGCGGCGGTCGCGGGGGTCGCGCAGCGGGTTCGTGCCCGCCGGGGTGGGGCTCACTTGCCCTCGACCTGGGTCTTCACGCGGTCGAGCTCGTCGGTGACCGTCTGCAGCAGCTCGTTCCAGCTCTTCTCGAACTTGTCCACGCCCTCGCGCTCGAGCAGGTCCACCACCTCGGTGTAGGACACGCCCAGGCGCTCCAGGTCGTCGAGCACGGCCTGCGACTCGCCGTAGGAGCCGCGGATCGTGTCGCCGGTGACCTCGGCGTGGTCGATCGTGGCGTCCAGCGTCTTGCCCGGCATGGTGTTGACCGTGTTCGGCGCCACCAGCTCGGTCACGTACAGGGTGTCCGGCAGGTTCGGGTCCTTCACGCCCGTGGAGGCCCACAGCGGCCGCTGCGCCTTGGCGCCGGCCTCCTTCAGCACCTGCCAGCGCGGGGTGGCGAAGACCTCCTCGTAGGCCTGGTACGCCAGGCGGGCGTTGGCCAGACCGGCCTTGGAACGCAGCGCCTTCGCCTCGTCGGTGCCGACGGCGTCCAGGCGCTTGTCGACCTCGCTGTCCACGCGCGAGACGAAGAAGGAAGCGACCGACTCGATCTTCGAGACGTCCAGGCCCTTCTGCTGCGCCTGCTCCAGGCCGGTCAGGAACGCCTGCATGACGGCGCGGTAGCGGTCCAGCGAGAAGATCAGCGTGACGTTGACGCTGATGCCCTCGCTGATGGCGGTGCTGATCGCCGCCAGGCCCTCGACCGTCGCCGGGATCTTGATGTAGAGGTTGGGGCGGTCCACCGCGGCCCACAGCTTCCGGGCCGACGCCTCGGTCGCCGCGGTGTCGTGGGCCATGCGCGGGTCCACCTCGAGGGACACGCGACCGTCGAGGCCGTCGGTGCGGTCGTACACCGGGCGCAGGATGTCGCAGGCGCGACGCACGTCCTCGGTGGTGATCTGGAAGACCGCCTCCTCGGTGTCGGCGCCGGAGGCCACGAGCTCCTTGACCTGCTCGGTGTAGGCGTCGCCCTTGGCCAGCGCCGTGGCGAAGATCGTCGGGTTGGACGTCACGCCCAGCACGCCGGCCTCGACGAGCCGCTGCAGCTCGCCGGAACCGGTCAGCTCGCGCGACAGGTCGTCCAGCCACACCGACACGCCGTGCTGGCGCAGGGTCTCGAGGTTGTTGCTCACGGGATCTCTCCGTTCCGTTCGTCCGCCGCGGGCGCCGGGACGGCGCCCTCGCTGCTGGCGTCCCCGCGCGGTGGCGGGACGCCGGTGCCCCGCGGGGCCGCCGNCCCCGCGGGGCGGGGTGTCACTGCAGGCCGGCCAGGCTCTCCTTGGCGGCCGTCACGACCACCTCGTCCGTCAGGCCGAACTCCCGGTACAGGTCCTGGTAGTCCGCCGAGGCGCCGAAGTGCTCGATGCCCACCACGCGGCCGGCGTCGCCGACCAGCTCGTGCCACCCCTGCGCGATGGCGGCCTCGACCGACACGCGCGCCTTCACCTGGGGCAGCAGCACGGTGTCGCGGTACGACTGCGGCTGCTCGTCGAACCACTCGCGGCACGGCATCGAGACCACGCGGGTCGGGATGCCGGCCTCCTCGAGCTTCTCGCGGGCGGCCACGGCGATCTGCACCTCGGAGCCGGTGCCCATGAGGATCACCTGCGGGGTCGCCGCGGAGGCCTCCACCAGGACGTACCCGCCCTTGGCGACGCCCTCGGCCGCGCCCCAGCCGGGCTGGGAGCGGTCGAAGGTCGGCAGGTTCTGGCGCGACAGCGCCAGGCCCGCCGGGCGGTCGGTGTTCTCCAGGACCGTGCGCCACGCCCACGCGGTCTCGTTGGCGTCTGCCGGGCGGACCACGTCCAGACCCGGGATGGCGCGCAGCGCCGCCAGGTGCTCGATCGGCTGGTGCGTGGGGCCGTCCTCGCCCAGGCCGATGGAGTCGTGCGTCCACACGTACGTCACCGGCAGCTTCATGATCGCCGCCAGGCGCACCGAGGGGCGCATGTAGTCGCTGAACACCAGGAAGGTGCCGCCGTAGGGGCGGGTGCCGCCGTGCAGGGCGATGCCGTTGAGGATCGCGCCCATCGCGTGCTCGCGGATGCCGAAGTGCAGGGTGCGCCCGTACGGGTTGCCGTCCCACGTCTTCGTCGTGCGGCTGGCGGGCAGGAAGGACGGCTCGCCCTTCATGCTCGTCAGGTTCGACTCCGCCAGGTCGGCCGAGCCGCCCCACAGCTCCGGCAGCACCGGGGCCAGCGCGTTGAGGACCTCGCCGGAGGCCTTGCGGGTGGCGATGGCCTTGCCCGGCTCGAACACGGGCAGCGCGTCCTGCCAGCCGTCCGGCAGCGTGCGGGTGCTCATGCGGTCGAGCAGCCCGGCGCGCTCACCGGCGCCCTCGCGCCACGCGTCCAGCCGGCCCTGCCACTGCTCGCGCAGCGCCTTGCCGCGCTCGCGGGCGGCGCGGGTGTGCGCGAGGACGTCCTCGGGCACCTCGAAGGTCTGGTCGGGGTCGAAGCCGAGGACCGCCTTGGTGGCCTTGACCTCGTCCTCGCCCAGGGCGGAGCCGTGCGACTTGCCGGTGTTCTGCAGGTTCGGCGCGGGGTAGGCGATCGTCGTGCGCAGGACGATCATCGACGGCTTGGTGGTCTCCGCCTTCGCCGCCTGCAGCGCGTCCCACAGGCCCTGCACGTCCTCCGTGTAGGGGCCCTCGCCGCCGTTGGTCCAGTCGAGGGTCTGCACGTGCCAGCCGTACGCCTCGTAGCGCTTGCCGGTGTCCTCGGCCAGCGAGATCGCGGTGTCGTCCTCGATCGAGATGTGGTTCGCGTCGTAGATCGCGATGAGGTTGCCCAGCTCCTGCACCCCGGCGATGGCCGAGGCCTCCGCCGCCACGCCCTCCTGGATGTCCCCGTCCGAGGCCAGCACGTAGATGGAGTGGTCGAACGGGCTGGTGCCCGCCGGGGCGTCCGGGTCGAGCAGGCCGCGCTCGCGGCGGGCCGCCATGGCCATGCCGACGGCGGAGGAGATGCCCTGGCCCAGCGGGCCGGTCGTCATCTCCACGCCCGCGGTGTGGCCGTGCTCGGGGTGCCCCGGCGTCTTGCTGCCCCACTTGCGCAGCGCCTTCAGGTCGTCCAGCTCCAGGCCGTAGCCGGCCAGGTACAGCTGGATGTAGAGGGTGAGGCTGGAGTGCCCGCAGGACAGGACGAAGCGGTCGCGCCCCGTCCAGTCCGGGGCGGCGGGGTCGTGCTGCAGGAGCTTCTGGAACAGCGTGTAGGCGACGGGGGCCAGGCTCATCGCCGTGCCGGGGTGCCCGTTGCCCGCGCGCTGCACGGCGTCCATCGCCAGGACGCGGACGGTGTCGACCGCCTTGCGATCGAGATCGCTCCACTCGAGGCTCTGCTGGCTCACGTGTCTCCTCCCGTGCGAACCAGCCGACCGTCCAGCGCCGCCGGGGCGGTGGGGGAACCGGCCGTGGTCCGCTCTCTGTCTGCGTCTCGTTCGTCCCCGGCGCCGTCACCGGTCCCCGGTGCGGCACGGCGCCGCTGCCCGGGGGCTGCGACGGGACCCGGGCCGCCCGCGGTCGTCGTCAGTGGTGCCGGCCGTGGGCCGTCGCGCGGGGCGACGACGGGCGGGTCGGCGGATCACTGCACAGCGAGCCTACTCGCAGGGGAGCGTGGCGCAGCTCACGGCCGGTCCCCGGGCTTCTCCCCGCCACGACGCGCCCCGGACAACGACACGACGTAATAGAGGCGTAGCATCGGCTCTGCCCGCTGCCGCCTCGCCCAGAGGATCCTGTGACTGTCGTCGACCCGCGTCCCTCCGACGCCCCTGCGCACTCGCGGCCCCTCGTGGGACGCCGGCGCGGGGCTCCCCGGGGACCCAGCCGGTTCCCGCGCGCCGCGGCCTACCTCGCCCTGACGAAGCCGCGCATCATCGAGCTGCTGCTCATCACGACGATCCCCGTCATGGTCTTCGCGGCCGGCGGGCTGCCGCCGCTGGGCCTGGTGCTGGCGACGTTCGTCGGAGGCGCCTTCGCCGCCGGCTGCGCCAACACGCTGAACTGCTACTTCGACCGCGACATCGACGCGCTGATGAAGCGCACCGCGAAGCGGCCCCTGGTCACCGGCGAGGTCACCCCGCGCCAGGCGCTCGTGTTCGCCGCCGTCCTCGGGCTGGTGTCCGTGGCGCTGTTCGTCGCGTTCGTCAACGTGCTCTCGGCGGTCCTCGCCGTCACGGCCATCGCGCTGTACATCCTGGGCTACACGCTGCTGCTGAAGCGGCGCACCTCCCAGAACATCGTCTGGGGCGGCGTGGCCGGCTGCATGCAGGTGCTCATCGGCTGGACGGCCGTGACCGGCCGCCTCGACTGGGCGCCGTTCGTGCTCTTCGGCGTGATCTTCCTGTGGACCCCGCCGCACTACTGGCCGCTGTCCGTGCGCTACCGCGAGGACTACGCCAACGCGGGCGTGCCCATGCTGCCCGTCGTCGCCCGCCCCACCACCGTCTCGCGCCAGATCATCGCCTACACCGTGGCGATGGTGGTGTGCTCGCTGCTGCTGGTCCCCGTCGGCGGGGCGGGCCTCGTCTACGGCGTCGCCGCGCTCCTGCTCGGCGCGGGCTTCCTCGCCCAGACCCTGGCGCTGCACGCCCGCGCCCGCCGGTTCGAGCGCGAGACGGGCGGGCGCGACGCCGGCACCGTCGAGCAGCTCAAGCGCATCAGCCCCATGGGCGTCTTCCACGGCTCCATCACGTACCTGACGCTGCTGTCGATCGCCGTGGCGGTGGACCCGTTCGTGCGGATCGCCTGGCCCTTCTGAGGCCGTTCGGCTCCGAGCCCCCGTCGACCTCCCGGTCGGCGGGGGCTCTTCGCGTCTCGTCCGCGCGTGGCTCGGCGCACTCCCGTGACCTCGTCGAACCGGGAGCCCCGAGCCGTTCCGGCACCACCGGAGGCGCGAGGACGAGGGGTGACCGGGCGGCCCGGTGCGGTCGGAGGGTGGTGAGCAGGTCCGCTCGACGGGCGTCCGGAGCCCGCCCCGTCCGTACCGGTGAGCCGGTGCGGGGGAGCAGCGGGCGGAGAGCTCGACGAGCGGACCTGCCCCCCACCCGGCTGCGAAGGCGACCGCGGTGACGAGACCCGGGTCAGGCGGTGGCGACCGCGGGGGCCGGGGCGGCGGGGGAGAGGGCCTCGCGGGGGGCGGTGAGGGCGCACAGCAGTCGGACCTGGAAGACCAGCAGGGCGCAGGCACCGGCCATGTGGACGGCGACGAGGACCCACGGCAGGTCGGTGAAGTACTGCACGTAGCCGACGGTGGCCTGGGCGAGCGTCACGAGGAGCAGGTGCACGGAGGCGCGGCGGGCGGGTGCGGGGGCGCCCGTGGCGCGCAGGGCGACGACGACGCCCACCAGCAGGCCGGTGTAGGCCATGACGAGGTCGGCGTGCAGCCAGCTGACGGACTGCGGGTCCAGGCCGAAGCGGGCGGGCTCGTCGGCGTCGCCGGAGTGCGGGCCGGAGCCGGTGACGACGGTGCCGACGACGATCACCGCGTACAGCACGGCGGCGGACAGCCACGCGGCCCCGCGGACCTCCCGGCGCACGACGGGCTGCCGGGGTCCCGGCGGCTCCAGCCCCCGGCGCCACAGCACGGTGGAGGCCGTCACGAGCAGCGTCGAGACGAGGAAGTGGGTCATGACGAACCCGGGGTGCAGGTCCGTGTGCACGGTGATGCCGCCGATGACGGCCTGCGCGAGGATCCCGAAGATCAGCAGCCCCACGTACGGCAGGAGGTCGCGGCGCCGGTTGCGCCACACCACCACCAGGCAGGCGAGCGCCAGCAGGCCGACCAGGCCGGTGAGGGTGCGGTTGCCGAACTCGATCCACTTGTGGAAGCCCTCCTCCTGCACCACCACCGGGGTGTAGGAGCCGGGCACGCACTCGGGCCAGGTGGGGCAGCCCAGGCCGGAACCGGTCAGGCGCACCACGCCGCCGGTGACGACGATGAGGCACTCCCCGAGCACGTTCAGCAGCAGCACCAGGGCGCCCCAGGTGCCGAGCGCACCGGCGCGCGCGCCGGTGCGGGTCTCTGCGCCCGCGGGGGCGGAGGTCAGTCCCACGTCGTGCTCACTACTCCCAGGAGAACCATCGGGCGGACGCGGCGGCGGCGGCGACCGCCCACGCGAGGAGGACGAGCAGCGGGCCGACGGCCACGGCGTGCTCGGTGAGGGCGCTGCGCAGGGCGGTGCCCAGGGCGCCGGACGGCAGCGCGGACGTGAGCGCCGGCACCGGTGAGGGCAGCACCAGGCCGCCCCCGGCCAGCAGCAGCACCCACACGAAGTTGGCGGCGGCCAGGGTGGCCTCGGCGCGCACGGTGCCCGCCAGCAGCAGCGCGAGCGCCGTGAAGGCGGCGCAGCCGAGCACGAGGGCCGGCAGCGCCGCGAGCAGGCCGAGCGGGTCCGGCTGCCAGCCGCAGGCGACGGCGACGGCGCACAGCACG
This sequence comes from Kineococcus sp. TRM81007, assembly GCF_022669155.1. GTDB lineage: Bacteria > Actinomycetota > Actinomycetes > Actinomycetales > Kineococcaceae > Kineococcus. The sequence goes on from NZ_JALBVB010000034.1 coordinate 33,084, forward strand.
ACGACCTGCACGCCCACGAGCGCGGCGACGGCCCCGGCCTTGCCGGCCAGCAGGCCCGTGCGGCCGAGCGGGCTGGTCGCCAGCAGGCGCAGCACGCCGTTGCGGCGGTCGAAGCCGGTGGCGATGGCCTGGCCGGTGAAGGCGGTGGAGACGACGGCGACGGCCAGCACCCCGGCCAGCGCGAGGGACGGCCGGTCGCCCTCGCCCAGGTCGACGGAGGTGGTGCGCGCGGCGGCCACCAGGACGATCACCGGCAGCACCAGGGTGAGCAGCAGCTGCTCGCCGTTGCGCAGGGCCACGCGGGTCTCCAGGCCCGCCTGGCGCAGGGTGCGCCGCAGGAACGGGGCGGCGGTCCCGCGGGGGGCCAGGTCCAGCGCGGGCCGGGGAGCGCCGGCGTCGGACGGTGCTCCGGACCCGGGTGAGGCGGCCACGCGCGCGCCGTTCACCGCAGGGTCCGGCCGGTGAGGTCGAGGAACACGTCCTCGAGGGTACGGCGAGCGGCCCCCAGGCCCTGGGGGAGCACGTCGTGGGTGGCGCACCAGGAGGAGACGGTGGCGGCGGTGCGCGGGTCGGCGGGCACGCCGGTGACGGCGTAGCGGCCCGGCTCGGTCTCGGTCACCACCGCCCCGGCGGGCAGGGCGGACGTCAGGGAGGCGGTGGGCAGCCCGGTGGGTGCGGTGAACGTCAGGGCGGCGGTGCCGCGGGTGAGGTCGGCGGGGGAGCCGGCGGCCACGACGCGCCCGTGGTCGACGACGACCACCTCGTCGGCCAACCGCTCGGCCTCCTCCATCAGGTGGGTGGTCAGCAGCACCGCGACGCCGGCGTCGCGCGCCTCGCGCACCACGTCCCAGACCGCCAGGCGCGCCTGCGGGTCGAGCCCGGCGCTGGGCTCGTCGAGGAAGAGCAGCTCCGGGCGCCCCACGAGGGCGCAGGCGAGGGCGAGGCGCTGGCGCTGGCCGCCGGACAGGCGCCGCACGCGGGTGCGGGCGAAGGACGTCAGCCCGAGGCGCTCGGCGAGCGGCCCCACGGGCAGCGGGTCGCTGTGCAGGCCGGCGACGTGGCGCAGCACCTCCAGCGCGCCGACTCCGGTGGGCAGGCCGCCGTCCTGCAGGACCACGCCGACGCGCGGGCGCAGGGAGGCGCCGTCGGTGGCGGGGTCCCGCCCGAGCACGCGCAGGGTGCCGGAGTCGACCCGGCGCAGCCCCTCGCAGCAGGCCACGGTGGTCGTCTTGCCGGCGCCGTTGGGGCCGAGCAGGGCGGTGACGCGCCCGCGGCGGGCGGTGAAGCTGAGCCCGTCCAGGACGGTGGTGCCGCCGTAGCTCTTGCGCAGCCCGTGCGCCTCGACCGCGGGGTCCGCGGCGTCGCCCGGCGCGGGGGCGGGGGGTAGGGGGGAGGCGGCGGCCACGGGGCACGAGTCTACGAGTCGCGGTAGTAGCCGCGGTCCGCCGCGGCTGTGTCCCGCCTCACCCCGTCGCCGGGGGACCCCCGGTTCCGACAGCGGGGGCGAATTAGCTAACATGGACGTTGTGGAATTGGTGAGGGTCACCTCACCCCGGGGCGATCTCGCCGGGGGTGAGCCGAACGCCGCGGAGCTGCGCACGCGCACCCGGGTGCACGCCGCCGCGGCCGAGCTCGGCCCCGTCAGCGCCGCCCGCATCGCCGAGCTGCTGGGGCTGACCGGCGCCGCCGTGCGCCGGCACCTGGACGCGATGGTGGCCGAGGGCGTCCTGGAGGCGCGCGAGCCCGCCCCCGGCCGCCGGCGGGGCCGCGGGCGCCCCGCCCGCGAGTTCGTCGTCTCCAGCGCCGGCCACGACGCGATGACCTCCGGCTACGACGAGCTGGCGGTGGCCGCGCTGACCCACCTCGCCGCGGTCCAGGGCCCGGACGCGGTCACCGGCTTCGCCGAGCAGCGCTTCGCGGCGCTGGGTGAGCGGCTGGCCGCCTCCGTCGACCCCGTCGCCCCCGTGCCGGAGCGGGTGCGCGCCCTCGCCGCGGCCCTGGCCGCGCAGGGCCACTCCGCCTCCGCCCGTCCCGTCGGCCGCGGAACACCGGCCGAGGGGACGCAGTTGTGCCAGGGGCACTGCCCCGTGCGCCGGGTCGCCGAGGCGTTCCCCGAGCTGTGCGAGGCCGAGCGGCGCGCCTTCGAGCGCGTGCTGGGCACCCGGGTGCAGCGCCTGGCCACGCTCGCGCACGGCGACCACGTGTGCACCACCTACGTGCCGCACGAACCGGGTGACGGCCCGGTCCCGCGGCCGCACGAACCCCAGAACCGCCTCGCCGCCCCCGCTGCGGGGAACCGGACGCCGACGGAAGGATGACGACCGTGACCGACACCGTGTCCGACACCACGCAGGAGCTGGCAGGACCCCCCGAGCTGGAGGGCCTGGGCAAGTACCGCTACGGCTGGGCCGACTCCGACAGCGCGGGCGCGACCGCCCGCCGCGGGCTGTCCGAGGAGGTCGTGCGCGACATCTCCTCGAAGAAGGACGAGCCCGAGTGGATGCTCGCGCTGCGCCTGAAGGCGCTGAGGATGTTCGACCGCAAGCCCATGCCGAACTGGGGCTCGGACCTCACCGGCATCGACTTCGACAACATCAAGTACTTCGTGCGCTCCACGGAGAAGCAGGCCACCAGCTGGGACGAGCTGCCCGAGGACATCAAGAACACCTACGACCGCCTCGGCATCCCCGAGGCCGAGAAGCAGCGGCTCATCGCCGGTGTCGCGGCCCAGTACGAGTCCGAGGTCGTCTACCACCAGATCCGCGAGGACCTGGAGGAGAAGGGTGTCATCTTCGTCGACACCGACACCGGCCTGCGCGAGCACGAGGAGCTCTTCAAGGAGTACTTCGGCACCGTCATCCCGGTCGGCGACAACAAGTTCGCCTCGCTGAACACCGCGGTGTGGTCGGGCGGCTCCTTCATCTACGTGCCGCCGGGCGTCCACGTCGACATCCCGCTGCAGGCCTACTTCCGGATCAACACCGAGAACATGGGCCAGTTCGAGCGGACGCTGATCATCGCCGACGAGGGCTCCTACGTGCACTACGTCGAGGGCTGCACCGCGCCGATCTACCAGAGCGACTCGCTGCACTCCGCGGTCGTGGAGATCGTCGTGAAGAAGAACGCCCGCGTGCGGTACACGACCATCCAGAACTGGTCGAACAACGTCTACAACCTGGTGACCAAGCGCGCCACGGCCGCCGAGGGCGCCACCATGGAGTGGATCGACGGCAACATCGGCTCCAAGGTGACGATGAAGTACCCGGCGATCTACCTCATGGGCGAGCACGCCAAGGGCGAGACCCTGTCGATCGCGATGGCCGGTGAGGGCCAGCACCAGGACGCCGGCGCCAAGATGGTGCACGCCGCGCCGCACACCGCGAGCTCGATCGTGTCCAAGTCGATCGCCCGTGGCGGCGGCCGGACGTCCTACCGCGGCCTGATCCAGGTCCTGGAGGGTGCGCACCACTCGGCCTCCACGGTGCGTTGCGACGCCCTGCTGGTGGACACGATCTCCCGCTCGGACACCTACCCCTACAACGACATCCGCGAGGACGACGTCGTCATGGGGCACGAGGCGACCGTCTCCAAGGTGAGCGACGACCAGCTCTTCTACCTCATGAGCCGCGGCATGGCCGAGGACGAGGCGATGGCCATGATCGTCCGTGGTTTCATCGAGCCCGTCGCGCGCGAGCTGCCCATGGAGTACGCGCTGGAACTGAACCGCCTGATCGAGCTGCAGATGGAAGGGGCCGTCGGCTGATGACCGCCGTCGACGAGACGACCACCGACCCGGCGGCGGGCTCGCCCGCCAACACCGCCCGGGCGCACAGCCACGGCGCCGGCACCGTGCCCGACGCCAGCCGCGCCGAGCGCGTGACGTCCTTCGACGTCGCCGACTTCACGGTGCCCACCGGCCGCGAGGAGGAGTGGAAGTTCTCGCCGCTGCGCGAGTTCGCCCCCCTGTTCGAGGCCGGCCCGGCGGGCTCCGCCCGGGTGGAGGTCACCGCGCCCGACGCGGTGGTGCACCGCACCGGCACGCTGCAGGAGGTGGGCGCCGGCACGGCGTTCACCCCCGGCGATCGGGCCGCGGCCGCCGGGTGGGCCACCACCACCGAGGCGCACCTGGTCTCCGTCCCGGCCGAGGCCGAGCTGGACGCCCCCGTGGTCGTGACGGTGCGCGGCACCGCCGGCAGCACCACCTCCGGGCACCTGGTCGTCGAGGCCGGGCACCACGCCAAGGCGCTCGTCGTCCTCGCGCACACCGGCTCCGGCGCTCACCGCGGTGGCGTGGAGGTGCGCGCCGGCGACGGGGCCGACCTGACGGTGGTGACCCTGCAGGAGTGGGACGCCGACGCCGTGCACGTCGGTCAGCACGACGTCCTGGTCGGGCGCGACGCCCGCGTGCGGCACATCGCCGTCAGCCTCGGCGGCAAGGCGGTGCGGGTGTCCACCAACGTGCGCTACGCCGCGCCCGGCGGCGACGCGCAGGCCCTGGGCGTGTACTTCGCCGACGCCGGACAGCACCTGGAGCACCGCCTGTTCGTGGACCACGAGGCCACGAACTGCAAGAGCTACGTCGAGTACAAGGGCGCCCTGCAGGGTGACGACGCGCACGCGGTGTGGATCGGCGACGTCCTCATCCGCGCCGCCGCCGAGGCCACCGAGACCTACGAGCTCAACCGCAACCTCGTCCTCACCGACGGTGCGCGCGCCGACTCGGTGCCGAACCTGGAGATCGAGACCGGCGAGATCGTCGGGGCGGGTCACGCCTCGGCGACCGGCCGCTTCGACGACGAGCAGCTGTTCTACCTGCAGGCGCGCGGCATCCCCGAGGACGAGGCCCGCCGGCTGGTGGTGCGCGGCTTCTTCGCCGGCATCGTCGAGCGCATCGGCGTGCCGGAGATCTCCGAGCGCCTCATGACCACGATCGAGACCGAGCTCGCCGCCACCGCCCTGGCCGGCGCGAGCAGCACCGAGGAGAACTGATGCCCACGCTGGAGATCCGCGACCTGCACGTCACGGTCGACGAGGCCGACGGCGGCACCAAGGAGATCCTCCGCGGTGTCGACCTCACCCTGAAGTCGGGCGAGGTGCACGCGGTCATGGGCCCGAACGGGTCCGGCAAGTCCACCCTGGCCTACTCCATCGCCGGCCACCCCAAGTACACCGTCACCGGCGGCACGGTGACGCTGGACGGCGAGGACGTCCTGGCGATGAGCGTCGACGAGCGCGCCCGCGCCGGGCTGTTCCTCGCCATGCAGTACCCCGTCGAGGTGCCGGGCGTGACGGTGTCGAACTTCCTGCGCACCGCCAAGACCGCCATCGACGGCGAGGCGCCGAAGCTGCGCACCTGGGTCAAGGACGTCAAGCAGGCCATGGACGACCTGAAGATGGACTCCACCTTCGCCGAGCGCAACGTCAACGAGCACTTCTCCGGCGGCGAGAAGAAGCGCCACGAGATCCTGCAGATGGAGCTCCTCAAGCCGAAGTTCGCGATCCTCGACGAGACCGACTCCGGCCTCGACGTCGACGCGCTGAAGGTCGTCTCCGAGGGCGTCAACCGCGCCCTGGCGAGCACCGGCCCCGGCGTGCTGCTGATCACGCACTACACGCGGATCCTGCGCTACATCAAGCCGCAGTTCGTCCACGTCTTCGTCGAGGGCCGCGTCGCCGAGCAGGGCGGCCCGGAGCTCGCCGACTCCCTCGAGGAGACCGGTTACGACCGCTTCCTCACCCGCGCCTGAGACCCTGGAGGTCGTCGTGAGCGACACCACCACCCGGAGCACCGAGCAGCCCGTCGAGCAGCCCGCCGCCCCCGCGGCGGCGGGCCCGGCCCCGGCCCCCGTGGAGGAGGTCGAGGAGGCCCTCAAGGACGTCGTCGACCCCGAGCTGGGCATCAACGTCGTCGACCTCGGCCTGATCTACGGGCTGACGGTCTCCGAGGACAACGTGGCGACCATCGACATGACGCTCACCAGCGCGGCCTGCCCGCTGACCGACGTCATCGAGGACCAGGTCCAGCAGACGCTGACCGACGTGGTCGCCGGCCACCGCATCAACTGGGTGTGGATGCCGCCGTGGGGTCCGGAGAAGATCACCGACGACGGGCGCGAGCAGCTGCGCGCGCTCGGCTTCAACGTCTGATCCGGCGCCCGACCCGCAGCACCCTCGACCGGGGGCGCGGTCCGGGTCGTCCTCGCCGTGCTCCAGCCCCCGCGCGGCCAGAGCCTCCGCGACCGCCTCCGCGTGCGCGACGGTGCGCACCACCACCGGCACCAGCACCGCCCCCGGGCTGCGCTGGACCCCGCGGGCGGCGGCCGCCTCGCGGGCCCGGGTCAGCAGCCCGGCCACCACCGGGACGGCGGCCACCGCCACCGTGAACGTCAGCGCCACCTGCTCGGGGTGCACCCCCACCCGCCGCAGCGGCCGCGCCGCCGCGGCGATCGCGTCCAGCAGCACCGGCACCGGGGTGGTGGCGCTCACCGCGCCGGCCGCCCACAGGCACGCCAGCAGCCCGGCCAGCACCGCGCCGGCCCGGGCGGGGCCCTGCGCCCACAGCTGGAAGGCACCCAGCGCCACCAGCACCCACGCCAGCGAGCGCACCTGACCGGCCAGGTAGCGCACCGCCAGCCCCGCGCTCAGCGCGACGGCCGCGACGGCCGTGCCCAGTGCCACCAGCGCCACGGCCGCCGGCACCGGCGGCAGCAGCCACCGCGCCAGGCCCGTGCCCAGCCCGACGACGGCCAGGGCGGTCAGCTTGAGGCCTGCCGGTGCCCGGTGCAGCCAGGAGGTGCCCGGCTGCAGCCGCCCCAGCAGCGGCGGGTCCACCGGAAGCCCGCGCCGGCGCGGGCGGCGCCACCTCACGCGCCCACCCGGTAGGCGGCCACCACGTCCGCGGCCGGGCCGTCGGCGACCAGGCGCCCGCCGTCCAGCCACAGCGCCCGCCGGGTGCGTGCGGCCAGGTCCAGGTCGTGGGTGGCCACGACCAGCTGCGCGCTCGAGCCCAGCAGCACTTCGGCCACCCGGCGGGCGTTGCGCAGGTCCAGCAGGGTGGTGGGCTCGTCGCAGGCCAGCACCGACGGCTCGGTGGCCAGCACCGCCGTCAGGGCCAGGAGCTGCCGCTGCCCGGAGGACAGCCGACGCACCTCCGCGTCGGCGCCCTCGGCCAGGCCCTGCTCGGCCAGCAGCCGGCGCGCGCGGGCCTCGCGCTCGCGGCGGGGCACGCCGGCCCGTCGCAGCGAGAGCACCACGTCCTCCAGGGGCGTGGGCATGACGACCTGCGCGTCCGGGTCGGGGAAGACGAACCCCACCCGGCGCCGCACCGCCGCCAGGGCGTGCTCGGGCTGCAGGCCGTCCACCTCCACGGTGCCCGCGGAGGGCAGCACCAGGCCGTTGAGCAGCCGCAGCAGGGTGGACTTGCCGGAGCCGTTGGGCCCCACCAGCGCCACCGACGGCTCGGCGAGCTCCACGCTCAGCGGGTGCAGCACCGTCCGTTCGCCGGCGCGCACCTCCGCCCGCACGAGGCGGATCACCGCACCCCGCCCGCCACGGGCAGCCCGGCGCGGCCCCGCGCCGCGCTCAGCGACCCAGCAGCAGCCGCGGCGAGGCGCGGTGCACCGCGGCGGCCACCACGACGGCCACGACGAGCTTGACCAGGTCGCCGGGCACGTAGCGCAGCGACGCCCACGCGGCCTCGGTCAGGCTCAGCCCACCGGCCAGCGCCATGCCGGGGACGCCTCCGGCGTGGACCACGGCGATGCCGCCCAGCAGGCAGCCGGCCGCGCAGCCCAGCCCCGCCGCGCCGCGCCGCGCGCCGGCGCGCGCCAGGGCGCCGGTGACGAGCGCGCCGGCGGGGTAGGCGAGCAGGAAGCCCGCGCTGGGGCCCGCCAGCACCGCCAGGCCCGCGGCGCCGCCGGCGAACACCGGCAGCCCGGCCAGCCCCATCAGCAGGTACACCAGCGCCGCCAGCGCACCGCGCCACGGGCCCAGCACCGCCCCGCACAGCATGAGCCCCAGCGTCTGCAGGGTGATCGGCACCCCCACCGGCCCGGTGGGCAACGCCGGCATCAGCGCCAGGGCGGCGACCAGGGCGGCGAAGACCGCCACGAGGGCCAGGTCGCCGGTGCGCCCGGCGGGACGGCGGACGCCGTCGGTGGCGGGAGCCGCGGTGGTGCGCAGCGACGAGCGGCGCAGGGGTGAGCGGTGCAGGGGCGAGGGCACGCCAGGACGGTAGCGGACCGGACCCGAGCGCAGGGGGCGCTCACCGATCGGGTCGCCGACCGGGAGGGGGTGGGCGCCCGCACGCCCTAGGATGGGCGCGTCCCCTCGACTCCTCCTGCGCTGAGAGCTGCCCTCCGTGATCGTCGCCACCGACCTCGAACTGCGTGCCGGAGCCCGGCTCCTCATGGAGTCGGTCACCTTCCGCGTCGCCCCCGGCGACCGCATCGGCCTGGTCGGGCGCAACGGCGCCGGCAAGACCACCCTGACGAAGGTCCTGGCCGGGGAGGGGCAGCCGGCCGCGGGCGCGGTGACCCGCTCCGGGGAGATCGGGTACCTGCCGCAGGACCCCCGCGCCGGTGACCCGGAGATGCTCGCGCGCGACCGCATCCTGTCCGCGCGCGGCCTGGACGACGTCGTCGCCCGGCTGCGCCGCGCGGAGCAGGAGATGGCCAGCGACGACGCGAAGGTCCGCGACCGCGCGATGGACCGCTACACCAAGCTCGACGCCCGCTTCGTCGCCATGGGCGGCTACACCGCCGAGAGCGAGGCGGCGCGCATCTGCGCGAACCTCAACCTGCCCGAGCGGGTCCTGACGCAGCCGCTGAAGACGCTCTCCGGCGGTCAGCGCCGCCGCGTGGAGCTGGCGCGCATCCTCTTCTCCGCCAGCGAGACGCTGCTGCTGGACGAGCCGACCAACCACCTGGACGCGGACTCCATCGCCTGGCTGCGCGAGCACCTGCGCAGCTACGCCGGCGGCCTCATCGTCATCAGCCACGACGTGGAGCTGCTGGAGGTCGTCGTCAACCGGGTGTTCCACCTGGACGCCAACCGCGCCACGATCGACGTCTACAACGTCGGGTGGAAGAACTACCTCAAGCAGCGCGACACCGACGAGCAGCGCCGGCGCCGCGAGCGCGCCAACGCCGAGAAGAAGGCGGGCACGCTGCTGGCCCAGGCCGACAAGATGCGCGCGAAGGCCACCAAGGCGGTCGCGGCGCAGAACATGGCCAAGCGGGCCGAGCGGCTGCTGGGCGGGCTGGAGGAGGTGCGCGTCCAGGACAAGGTGGCCAAGCTGCGCTTCCCGCAGCCGGCCCCCTGCGGCAAGACCCCGCTGATGGCCGAGGGGCTGTCGAAGTCGTACGGGTCGCTGGAGATCTTCACCTCCGTCGACCTGGCGATCGACCGGGGCAGCCGCGTGGTCGTCCTGGGCCTGAACGGCGCCGGCAAGACGACGCTGCTGCGCATGCTCGGCGGGGTGGAGCGGCCCGACTCCGGGCGCATCGTGCCCGGTCACGGCCTGAAGATCGGCTACTACGCGCAGGAGCACGAGACGCTCGACACCGAGCGGACGGTGCTGGAGAACATGCGCTCGGCCGCCCCCGACCTGGACGACACCCGGGTGCGCACGGTGCTGGGGTCGTTCCTCTTCTCCGGCGACGACGTCGGCAAGCCGGCGGGGGTGCTCTCCGGCGGGGAGAAGACGCGCCTGGCGCTGGCCACGCTCGTCGTCTCCAGCGCCAACGTGCTGCTGCTGGACGAGCCGACCAACAACCTCGACCCCGCCAGCCGCGCGGAGATCCTCGACGCGCTGCGGCACTACGAGGGCGCCGTGGTGCTCGTCACCCACGACGAGGGGGCGGTGGAGGCCCTGGACCCGGAGCGGGTGGTGCTGCTGCCCGACGGCGTGGAGGACCTGTGGAACGCCTCCTACGCGGAGCTGATCTCGCTGGCCTGAGCCCTTCCCGCCCGGCTGCCGGCACCGGTTCGACGCGTTCGAGTGGCCGATCCCGCCGCGGGTGGTGACCATGGTGGGCGTCGGCGACGACGTGGAGGAGGTCGGTGTGACCGAGGCGGTCAAGCGGGGATCCCGGTTGAGCGGAGCGGAACGTGCGCAGCTCGCCGAGGAGCTGTCGAAGGGCTACGCGGAAGGCAAGAGCATCCGGGCGCTGGCGGAGGAAGCCGGCCGCTCGTACGGCTTCGTCCACCGGCTGCTGAGCGAGAGCGACGTGTCGCTGCGCAGCAGGGGCGGAGCCACCCGGGGGCGTTCCAAGGAGCAGCCCCAGCCGGAGCAGCGAGCCAGCTGAGGCGGCTCCCCCGGGCGACGAGCCCGGGGGAGGGCCTGGTGAGGGGGCCGCGGGCGGGTGTGTCGGCCGCTCAGAGCGAGCGGTCGGCACCCCCGTCCACGGTCAGCGACGCCCCGCTGACGTAGGACGCCGCCGGCGAGAGCAGGAACACCGCCGCTCGGGCGAACTCGTCCGGCTGCCCCGCCCGGCGCAGCGGGATGGACTCCAGGCCGTCCCCGTCCAGGACGACGGGCTCCTCGAACTCCAGCGGCGGGTCGGTCTCGACGCGCCCGACGAGCACGTTGTTGATGCGGATGCCGCGCGGACCCAGCTCGTCGGCCAGCGCCTTGGCGGCCATGGCCAGCCCGGGCCGCAGGCCGTTGCCGACCCCGGCCTCCTTGTCGGGGCTGCGCACGGTGCTCGTCAGCAGCATCACCAGCGACGCACCCTCGCCCGTGGCGGCCTTGGCGACGGAGCGCGCCAGGCGCAACGGGCCCAGCACGCTCGTCTCGAACGCCTCGCGCCAGGAGGCGTCGGTGGCCTCCAGGACGGAGGACGTCGGTGCGGCACCGCAGGAGACGACCGCACCGTCCAGTCGCCCGAAGCGGGCGTTGGCGGCCGCGACCAGGCGCGTCTCGGTGCCGGGCTCGGAGATGTCTCCGGGCACCAGCAGCATCCGCTCCGGTGAGCCGATGGTCCCCGCGGCCGCGGCCAGCTCCTCGGGGTCGGCGGCGGACAGCACCAGCAGGGCGCCCTCGTCGGCCAGCAACTGCGCGCACGAGCGCCCCAGGCCGGTCGAGGCGCCGGAGACGATGTACACGCGGTCGGTCAGGCCAAGGTCCATGAACGCATTGTTGCGCAGAGTGGCAGGTGAGACACGCAGCATCACCCCCGTGGTCCGGTGGGGTGGTGCTGCGGCCGGTCAGCGCGGCGGGCGCGCCGCTTCGTCCCCCGCCCGGGCGATCGCGAGGTCCTCGGCCTCCTCGTCGCTGCCGGGCCGCACCCGTCGCGCACCGCGCGCCGGGTGCCGTCGCAGCGCCGCCGGGCGGGGCGCGGCGGCCGCCGCCGACAGGCCGTCACCGGGGGAGCCGGCGCCGGAGCGGCTGCCACCGGCGGGGGCAGCGCCGTCGGGCACGCCACCGTCGGGCACGCCGCCACCCACCGGTGCCGGCACGTCCACGGGCGCCGAGCGCGCCTGCAGCTCCCGGCGGCCGGCGATCACCCAGACGACCAGGGCCGTCAGGGCGAAGCCGTACCACTGCACCGTGTACGCCAGGTGCGGGCCCTCGTCGACCTCGGGGCGCTCCGGGGCGGCGGGGGCCTGTGCCGGGGCGGGCTCCTCCTCGGCCAGCACCGCGTAGGCATCGCGCAGCGGGGGTGCACCGGCCGCGTCGGCGGCGCGCGCCACCGGACCGGCGGCGATGGAGGCCACCTGCCCCTCGGGCACCGTGCTGTCGCGGGCGGGCTCCCACGGGCGCACGTGCGCCGTCACCGTCACCTCCCCGCCCGGTGGCGCCGGCACGGTGTCCGGCGCTCGGCTGCTGCTGCCGGCCGGCACCCAGCCGCGGTCCACCAGGAGCGCGGTGCCGTCGTCCAGGACCAGGGGCACGAGCACGTCGTAGCCCACCGACTGCCCGTGCTGGCGGTTGCGCGCCAGCACGCTCGCGGACGCGTCGTAGGTCCCCGTCACGCGCACCGGTGTCCAGGCGTCCCGCGCTGCCAGCGGCGTCCCTCCCGCGGGCAGGACGGAGTCCAGGGCCACCGGCGCGTCGTCGTAGTTCTCCACCAGCGGGGCGTTGGCGGCCAGCCGGGCCTGGCGGCGGTGCCACTGCCACTGGCCCAGCAGCAGGCACGCCACGGCGACGACGACGGCCAGGGCCAGGCCGCGGCGCCAGCCGGGCTCGCGCAGCAGGCCCAGCACGCCGCGCACCCCGGTGCCCGTCGCACGAGTGCCGCCGGCGTCCCCGGCCGTGCCGCCGCCCGCCTGCGCGGTGCCGCTCACGAGGGCAGCGCGTCGACCCCGACGACCTCCCGCAGGAAGCCGCGGGCGCCGAGGAACCGCGCCAGGTGCTCGCGGTGCTGCTCGCACGCCAGCCACGTCTTGCGCCGCTCGGGCGTGTGCAGGCTGGGGTTGTTCCACAGCAGGCCGAAGTCCGCGGGCGACGTGCAGCCGCGGGCGCTGCACACCAGGTCGGACGGCGGCTCGTGCCCCGGTTCGCCGGCGGTGCCGCGCGCGTGCGGTCCCGCCGGGACGGCTGGAGTGTCCACGGCGCCAGTCTCGCACCGCACCGGCGCGCCGGGCGACGGCACCGGGGTGGCCGGCGGGTTCCTCAGGAAGCCCGTCCGGTCCGCTCGTGCGGGGTGCCGCCGTCCGCACCGGGGTGCTCGTCGCCGGGCGAGCGCACCGACGTGACGCGCGCCTCCAGCGCCGGCAGCTCGTGCACGGGGGCCGTGGGCACGGAGAAGGACTCCGGCGGCGGGCCCTTGGACTCCCGGCCCGCGTTGGCGAGCACGACGGCCACGTACGGGAGGAAGACCGCGCCGGCCACGAAGAACCAGCGGGTCCAGTGCTCGATCACCACGAACAGCACGAAGCAGGCCGTGCGCACGAGCATCGAGACGACGTACTTGCGGTAGCGCACGCCGAGGTCGTCGGTGTGCGCGGTGGGAGCGGCGGTGATCCGGTAGACGCCGGGCGGTTCCGCGGGAGCGGTGTGCCCGCCGGTGGGGGTGGGGTGCGAAGGCACGTCGTCCACGGTAAGCGCTGGGTCCGACACGCGCCCGGGGTCCCGGTCCCGGCGCGGGCGGCGGCCGGGCACCGGCGGGGATGCGTTAGCTTTCCTCCCCGTGCCCGACGCCACGACCGACCCCACGCCCCGGACCCCGGCCGGTGCCCCGCCCACCGCACCGCGCAGCGTGCTGGTCACCGGCGGCAACCGCGGCATCGGTCTGGCCGTCGCCCGCGCTTTCGCCGCGCGCGGCGACCGCGTGGCGGTGACGCACCGCTCCGGCGAGGTGCCCGAGGGGCTGCTCGGGGTGCGCGCCGACGTCACCGACGGAGCCTCGCTGGACGCCGCGTTCGCCGAGGTGGAGGCCGCGCACGGGCCCGTGGAGGTCCTGGTCGCCAACGCCGGCGTGACCCGCGACCAGCTCCTGATGCGCATGGGCGACGACGACTTCGACGCCGTGGTCGACACCAACCTCGCCGGCGCGTGGCGCTGCGCTCGCCGTGCCGTGCGCGGCATGGTGCGCGCCAAGCGCGGCCGCATCGTCTTCGTCTCCAGCGTCGTGGGCCTGTACGGCTCGCCGGGGCAGACCAACTACGCCGCCAGCAAGTCCGGCATGGTGGGCCTGGCCCGCTCCATCGCCCGCGAGCTCGGCGGGCGCGGCATCACCGCCAACGTCGTCGCGCCCGGGTTCATCGACACCGACATGACGCGCGAGCTGCCCGAGGCCACCCAGGCCGACTACAAGGGCCGCATCCCCGCCGGCCGCTTCGGCGCCGTCGACGACGTCGCGCAGGCCGTGCTCTTCCTCGCCGACGCCGGCTACGTCAACGGTGCGGTGCTGCCCGTCGACGGCGGCCTCGGCATGGGCCACTGACACCGACCGAAGGACTGAGAGGAACCCCATGGGTCTGCTGGACGGCAAGCGGCTGCTCGTCACCGGAGTGCTCACCGACCGCTCGATCGCGTTCGCGGTCGCCCGCGTGGCGCAGGAGGAGGGCGCGGAGGTCGTGCTGTCGTCCTTCGGGCGCCAGATGAAGATCACCTCCACGATCGCCAAGCGGCTGCCGAAGCCCGCACCGGTGATCGAGCTGGACGTCACCAGCGAGGAGGACCTCGCGGCGCTGGAGGGCCGCGTGCGCGAGCACGTCGACGGCCTGGACGGGGTGCTGCACTCCATCGGCTTCGCGCCCAAGGACGCCATGGGCGGCAACTTCCTGAGCACCGAGTGGTCCAGCGTGGCCACGGCGGTGCAGATCTCGGCGTACTCGCTGAAGTCGCTGTCGGTGGCCGCGCTGCCGTTGATGAGCGGCGGTGGCTCCGTCGTGGGCCTGACCTTCGACGCCCGCGTGGCGTGGCCGGTCTACGACTGGATGGGCGTGGCCAAGGCCGCGTTCGAGTCCACCGCCCGCTACCTGGCGCGCGACCTCGGCCCGAAGGGCGTGCGCGTCAACGTCGTCTCCGCCGGCCCGCTGCGCACCACCGCCGCCACCTCCATCCCCGGCTTCGAGACCCTCGAGGGCACCTGGGGCGAGCGGTCCCCGCTGGGCTGGGACGTGACGAACACCGAGCCGCCGGCGCGCGCGGCCCTGGCGCTGATGTCCGACTGGTTCCCCGCCACCACCGGCGAGATGATCCACGTCGACGGCGGGTTCCACGCCATGGGGTCCTGAGCGCGCGTGGCGCCCGAGCCCCCGCCCTCCGGGGGCCGCCGCCTGCTGGCGGTGGCCGCCGCGATGCTCCTCGTCGTCGTCGCGCTGATCGCCCTGGCCACCTGGGCCAGCCGCAACGGCTGACACCCGTGAGGGCTGACACCCCGCCCGCGCCGGCCGGCCCCCTCAGCGGCCGGCCGGCACCTGCCCGGCCAGCGCCTCGTCGGCCAGGTCGGCGTCCTCGACGTCCTCGCGGGTGATGCCCAGCAGCGGCAGCACCGCGTCCAGGTAGGGCACGTTCAGCGCCGCGTCGGCCTGCTCGCGCACCACGGGCTTGGCGTTGAAGGCGATGCCGAGGCCGGCCGCGCCGATCATGTCCAGGTCGTTGGCGCCGTCGCCGACGGCCACGGTGCGGTGCATCGGCAGGCCCTCCGCGGCGGCGAACTCCCGCAGCGCGGTGGCCTTGGCGGCCCGGTCCACCACCGGGCCCAGCAGGCGCCCGGTGAACCGGCCGTGCACCACCTGCAGCCGGTTGGCGCGCACGTGCGCGATGCCCAGCTCGGCGGCCAGCGGCCCCACGACCTCCAGGAACCCTCCGGAGACCAGCGCCAGGGTGAACCCGAGGCGGTGCAGGGTGCGGCACAGCGTGCGTGCGCCGGGGGTGAGCACCACCGCCTCGCGCACCCGCTCCACGACGGACACGTCCAGGCCCTCCAGGCAGGCGACCCGCTCGCGCAGCGACGCGGCGAAGTCGATCTCCCCGCGCATGGCGCGCTCGGTGACCGCGGCCACCTCCGCCTCGCGGCCGGCGTGCGCGGCCAGCAGTTCGATGACCTCCTGGCGGATCAGCGTGGAGTCCACGTCCATGACGACCAGGCGCCGGCCCAACCGGGCCAGCCCGCCCGGGGAGACCGCCGCGTCCAGGCCGTGCCGGGCCGCCTCCACCGCCAGGGCGCGGCGCAGGTCCAGGACCTCCTCGGCGCCCGCGTCCACCGAGACGTCGAACTCCACGCTGGTGACCGGGGTGGCCGACATGCGCCGCACCCGGTCGACGTTGGCCCCGCGCTCGGCGAGCACCGCGGTGGTGCGGGCGATCGCCGCCGGCCGCAGCGGGGCGCCCAGCAGCGTCACGTGCAGCCGTCGCGGGCGCACCACCGGCGCCGCGGGCTCGCGCACCGTGCACGTGACGTCCAGCCCGCGCGGGGCGCCCCAGCCGGCCAGGGTGGCGGTGACGGCCGCCGGGTCCCCGGTGCCCACGAGCACCGCCAGGGTCAGCACCCCGCCGACGACGACCTGCTCGACGTCGAGGACCTCCGCGTCCGTGCCGGCGAGGGCGGTGAACAGCGCCGACGTCACCCCGGGGCGGTCGGCGCCGGTGACGGTGACCAGCAGGGCCGGGGCGGTGGTGGGCGCGGAGCCCGGGGCCGTGGCGTCGAGGGTTCCGGGCACGCGCCGAAGGCTACCGGTCAAGAACCGACGGCGTTCTTCCCGTCGCGCCAGGCCAGCCAGTCCGCCAGCGGCGCCAGGTCGAAGTCCGGGCCGCCGACGCCGATGGTGAACAGGCGGGTGCCCACCGCGTGCAGCGCCTCGCCCTTGTCGGCGGGGTCGTCGGCGGCGTCCACGCCGGCGGAGCGCTCGATCTCGCCCGGGTCGCGGCCGAGGGCGGCGCAGTGCCCGTCGAGCACCGCGTGCTTGCGCGCGATGGTCTCCACGTCGCCGAAGCCGTGCCAGATGTCCGCGTGCCGGGCCACGATGCGCAGGGTCTTCTTCTCCCCGCCGCCGCCGATGAGGACCGGGACCCGCCGGGTGGGGGCCGGGTTGAGCTTCGCCAGGCGCGAGGAGATGCGCGGCAGGTCCTCGGCGAGCTTGTCCAGGCGCCCGCCGGCGGTGCCGAACTCGTAGCCGTACTCGTCGTAGTCCTTCTCGAACCAGCCCGAGCCGATGCCGAGCACCAGCCGACCGGTGCCCGTGTCGTGGGCCGAGACGTGGTCCACGGTGCGCGCCATGTCCGCCAGCAGCTCCGGGTTGCGGTAGCTGTTGCAGGTGACCAGGGCGCCGATCTCGATGCGGGTGGTGGCCTCCGCCCACGCCGCGAGCATCGTCCAGCACTCGAAGTGCAACCCGTCGGGGTCGCCGTAGAGCGGGTAGAAGTGGTCCCAGTTGAACGCCACGTCCAGGCCCATCTCCTCCGCGCGGGCCGCGGCGGCGCGGATCGCGGGGTAGGTGGCGTGCTGGGGCTGCAGCTGGACGCCGATGCGGACCGGGCGCTCGCCGGCGGGGTCGGGGGAGGTCATGGCACGGATGCTGCCGCACCCGCCCCGCCCGGCGACAGGGGCGCGCCGGTCAGCCGGGCGGGACGGTCTGCCCCTTGCCGACGACCGTGATGCCGGAGTCGGTGACGGTGAAGCCGCGCGCGCGGTCCTCCTCGGGGTCCACGCCCACGCGCGCGTCGTCGGGCACGACGACGTTCTTGTCGAGGATGGCGCGCTGCACCACCGCGTGCCGGCCCACCTGCACGTTGTCCATGAGCACCGACTCGCTGACGTGCGCCCACGAGTCCAGCCGCACCTTCGGCGAGACCACCGACTTCTCCACCAGGGCGCCGGAGACGACCGTGCCGGCGGAGATGATCGAGTTCACCGCGTGCCCGTAGGTGCCCTGCCAGCCGTGCACGAACTTCGCCGGCGGGTAGAAGTCCTGCGCGGCGATGATGGGCCACTCGTAGTTGTAGAGGTTGAACACCGGAAGCACCGAGATGAGGTCCATCTGGGCCTCGAAGTAGGAGTCCAGCGTCCCCACGTCGCGCCAGTAGGCGCGGTCGCGGTCGGTGGCCCCGGGCACCTCGTTGTCCTTGAAGTCGTACACGTTCGCCAGGCCGCGCTCGACGAAGTCGGGCACGATGTCGCCGCCCATGTCGTGCTTGGAGTCCTCCTCCTCGGCGTCGCGGGTCACCGCGTCCACCAGCGCGTCGGCGTCGAAGACGTAGTTGCCCATCGAGGCCAGGACCTCGTGCGGGGAGTCGGCCAGGCCCTGCGGGTCCTTCGGCTTCTCCAGGAACTGCGCGATCCGGGACGAGCCGGGCTCGGTCTGGATGACGCCGAACTGGTCGGCCAGCGAGATGGGCTGGCGGATCGCGGCCACCGAGCACGGCGCGCCGGAGGCGATGTGCGCGTCGACCATCTGGGAGAAGTCCATCCGGTACACGTGGTCGGCGCCGACGACCACGACGATGTCGGGACGCTCGTCGGAGATGAGGTTCATCGACTGGTAGATCGCGTCGGCGCTGCCGAGGTACCAGCGCTTGCCGACGCGCTGCTGCGCCGGCACGGAGGCGATGTAGCTGCCGAAGAGGTTCGACATGCGCCAGGACTGGGAGATGTGCCGGTCCAGGCTGTGCGACTTGTACTGGGTCAGGACCACGATCTTGCGGTAGCCGGCGTTGACCAGGTTCGAGAGGGCGAAGTCGATGAGCCGGTAGGTGCCGCCGAAGGGCACCGCGGGCTTGGCCCGGTCGGCCGTGAGGGGCATGAGCCGCTTGCCCTCCCCGCCGGCGAGGACGATCGCGAGGACGTTGGGAGCAGCCACGAGGGGCACGATAGGCCCGCGAACGCCACGATGCCCGGGCGACGCGGGGGAAGATCCCGCGCGTGGCCGCCGCGGGGCCCCGCGGCGGTGCGGTGGACGAGCTGCGAGGACGAGGAGCGGACATGCGCGTGGACCTGCTGACGAAGGAGTACCCGCCGGAGGTGTACGGCGGTGCCGGCGTGCACGTCGCCGAGCTGGTCCGGGCGCTGCGCGGCGCGGACGGCGGCCCCGAGGTGCTCGTGCGCTGCTTCGGCGCCCCGCGGCAGGAGGAGGGCGTCACCGCCTACGGCGAGGTCGCGGAGCTGGCCGGCGCCAACGCGGCCCTGCGCACCCTGGGCGTCGACCTGCCGATGGTCGCCGGCGCGGCCGGCGCGGACCTGGTGCACTCGCACACCTGGTACGCCAACACCGCCGGCCACCTGGCCTCGCTGCTGCACGGGGTGCCGCACGTGGTCACCGCGCACAGCCTGGAACCGCTGCGGCCGTGGAAGGCGGAGCAGCTCGGCGGCGGCTACGCCCTGTCCAGCTGGGCCGAGCGCACCGCCTTCGAGGCGGCCGCCGCCGTGATCGCCGTCAGCGCCGGGATGCGCGCGGACATCCTGCGCAGCTACCCGGCCCTGGACCCCGGGCGCGTGCACGTGGTGCACAACGGCATCGACGCCACCGAGTGGACGCCCGTCGAGGGCCGCGACCTCGTGCGCGCCAACGGCGTGGACCCGGACCGGCCCAGCGTCGTCTTCGTCGGGCGCATCACCCGCCAGAAGGGCCTGCCGCACCTGCTGCGCGCCGCCGCGCAGCTGCCGCCGGACGTGCAGCTGGTGCTGTGCGCCGGTGCCCCCGACACCCCCGAGATCGCCGCGGAGGTCTCCGCGCTGGTCGCCGAGCTGCAGCAGCACCGCTCCGGCGTGGTCTGGCTCGACCGGCACCTCAGCCGCGCCGAACTGCTGCAGCACCTGTCGCAGGCCACCGTCTTCGTGTGCCCGTCGGTGTACGAGCCGCTCGGCATCGTCAACCTCGAGGCCATGGCGTGCGGCGCCGCGGTCGTCGGCACCGCCACCGGCGGCATCCCCGAGGTCGTCGACGACGGCACGACCGGCTGGCTGGTGCCCATCGAACAGGTGCAGGACGGCACGGGCGCCCCGGTGGACCCCGACCGGTTCGTCGCCGACCTGGCCGCCGCCCTCACCGACGCCGTCTCCGACCCCGACCGCGCCCGCGAGCGCGGCGCTGCCGGCCGGCGCCGCGCCGTGGAGGCGTTCAGCTGGTCTGCGATCGCCCGCCGCACTCTCGAGGTGTACGAGTCCGTGCTCTGAGACAGCATCGGGCCATGCCCGCCACCCGACCGCCCGCCGCGCCACCGCCCCCGCGGGTGGTGGCGGTGGAGCCGGTCCTGCCGCCGCACCGCTACGAGCAGGCGGAGATCACCGCCGAGCTGGCGCCCCTGCTCGTCCCCGAGGGCGCGCGGCGCCAGCTGCTGCACCGCCTGCACGCGGCCGGTGGCGTGGAGCACCGGCACCTGGCGCTGCCCCTGGAGCGCTACGCGCACCTGGGCTCCTTCACCGCCGCCAACGCGGCGTTCGCGGAGGTGGGCCTCGACCTGGCCGAGCGCTCCGTGAAGGGGGCGCTCGCGACGGCCGGCGTGGCACCGGAGGAGGTGGACTTCCTGCTGTTCACCACCGTCACCGGTGTGGCGGCCCCCTCCCTGGACGCGGTGCTCGCCGGACGGGTGGGCCTGCGCCCGGACGTCAAGCGCCTGCCGAGCTTCGGGCTGGGCTGCGCCGGCGGCGCCGCCGGGCTGGCCCGGGTGGCCGACTACCTCCTGGGCCGCCCCGGCGAGGTGGGGGTGCTGGTCTCGGTGGAGCTGTGCTCGCTGACCCTGCAGCGCGAGGACCCCTCCACCGCCAACCTCGTCGCCAGCGGCCTGTTCGGCGACGGCGCCGCCGCCGTCGTCCTGGCCGGTGCCGAGCGCGCCGCGGGCACGCCCGGGTGGGACGTGCTCGACTCGCGCAGCCGGCTGTTCCCCGGCACCGCCGACGCCCTCGGCTGGGACGTGGGCAGCTCCGGGATGCGCATCGTGCTCTCCCCGGACCTGCCCGGCCTGCTCGCCGACGAGCTCGGCGGCGAGGTGAGCACCCTGCTCACCGGCGCCGACCTGGACGTGGAGCAGGTGCGGCGCTGGGTGGTGCACGCCGGCGGGCCGAAGGTGCTGCAGGCCGTGGCCGGTGCCCTGGACCTGCCCGAGGACGCCCTGGCCGCCAGCTGGGCCTCGCTGCGCGAGGTCGGCAACCTCTCCAGCTCCTCCGTGCTGCACGTGCTCGCCGCCACCGAGCACCACCCCGGCGAGCACGCCGTGGTGCTGGCCGTCGGGCCCGGGGTGGGCACCGAGCAGGTCCTGCTGCGGGCCGCCGCGTGAGCTCGCTGGCCTGGTTCACCGCCCTGGTGCTGGCCACCGGTGCCGAGCGGGTGGCCGAGCTGGTGGTCTCCACCCGCAACGCGCGCTGGTCCTTCGCGCGCGGCGGGATCGAGACCGGCCGCGGTCACTTCGGCCCCATGGTCGTGCTGCACACCGGTCTGCTCCTGGCCTGCCTGGCCGAGGCGGCGCTCGCCGACCGCCCGTTCCTGCCCGCCCTCGGCTGGCCGATGCTGGCGCTCGCGCTGCTCAGCCAGGTGCTGCGCTGGTGGTGCATCGGCTCGCTGGGACGGCGGTGGAACACCCGCGTCATCGTGGTGCCGGGCATGCCCCTGGTCACCCGCGGGCCGTACCGGTTCCTCAAGCACCCCAACTACGTCGTCGTGGTCGTCGAGGGCTTCGCGCTGCCGCTGGTGCACACCTGCTGGGTCACCGCGGCGGCGTTCACCGTCCTGAACGCGGTGCTGCTGCTGCGGTTCCGGCTGCCGGCGGAGAACCGGGCGCTGGCCGCGCTGCCGGCCGCGCAGCGCACCGCGGGCTGACGCGGGGCGGCGCCGCGGCGGTCGGGCCCGTCGCGGGGCGCCGCTCAGGCGGTGGACAGCAGCAGGGACGCGGCCAGGGCGAACATCACCGAGGCGATCACCGCGTCGAGCACCCGCCAGGCGCGCGGGCGGGCGAACAGGGGGCGCAGCAGCGCCGCGCCGTACCCGAGGGCGGCGAACCACGCGGCGCTGGCGAGGACCGCACCGGCGGCGAACCACCACTGGCGCCCCGGGTGGCTCTGGGCGATCGAGCCGAGCAGGACCACGGTGTCCAGGTAGACGTGCGGGTTCAGCCAGGTCAGCGCCAGGGCGGTGGCCACCGCCGCGAGAGGTGAGGCCGGCGAGGCCGCGCCCGTGGCGTCCAGGGCCTGCGGGCGCAGCGCGCGGCGGGCCGCGAGGAACCCGTAGGCGGCCAGGAAGGCGGCGCCGGCGATCCGCACGACGTCCAGGAGGCCGGGGTGGTTGCGGACGGCGGCGCCGGCGCCGGCCACGCCCGCGGTGATGAGCACCGCGTCGGAGAGCAGGCACACCAGCACCACCGCGCCCACGTGCCGGCGGCGCAGGCCCTGGCGCAGGACGAAGGCGTTCTGCGAGCCGATCGCGACGATCAGCGACAGGCCGAGGCCGAGGCCGGAGGCGGCGGCGAGGAGACCGGGGAGCACCCGACGACCGTAGGCACCGGAGGTGGCGGGAGAGAAGCTCACGTTCCTGTCCCACCATTAGCATCGCTGTTCGTGGACCTGGACCTGGGGCAGTTGCGCGCCCTGAGCGCAGCGGTGTCCGGGGGCACCTTCGAGGCCGCCGCACGGGCCCTGCACGTGACCCCCTCGGCGATCAGCCAGCGCCTGCGCGCCCTGGAGGTCGCCACCGGCCGGGTGCTGCTGGTGCGCAGCAGACCGGTGCGGCCCACCGGCTCCGGTGAGGTCCTGCTGCGCCTGGCCCGCCAGGTCGAGCTGCTGGCCGGCGACACCCTCGCCGAGCTGGACGCCGACGGGGCGGGCGGCCCGGCGCCGCGGGGCGTGCAGACGCTGCCGATCGCCGTCAACGCCGACTCCCTGGCCACCTGGGCGCTGCCCGCGCTGGCCCCGCTGGCCGGCTCCGCGTGCTTCGAGATCCACCGCGAGGACGAGGGGCGCACCGCGTCCCTGCTGCGCGAGGGCACGGTGGTGGCCGCCGTCACCACCGACGCCGAGCCGGTGTCCGGCTGCTCGGTCACCCGGCTGGGGGCCATGCGCTACCGGCCGCTGGTGGCCGCCGCCCGCGCCCGCGAGTGGTTCCCCGACGGCCCCACCGCCCAGGCCCTGGCGCGCGCCCCCGTGGTGGTCTTCGACCGCGAGGACGACCTGCAGCACCGGTACCTGCGGCGGCGCCTGCCCGGGACGCAGCGGGCCGCGCAGCCACCGGTGCACCACGTGCCCTCCTCGGCGGACTTCCTGACCGCCGTCCGCCTGGGCCTGGGCTGGGGCATGCTGCCGGACCTGCAGAGCCGTCCCGACGAGGCCGACGGGTCACTGGTGGACGTCGACCCCTCCGGTGCGGTCGACGTCGTCCTCCACTGGCAGCAGTGGAAGCTGCGCTCGGCCTCGCTGGACCGGGTGGCGGCCGCCGTCACCGCCGCCGCGCGCCGCCACCTGGTGCAGTGACCCCCGGCCTGGTGCAGTGACCCCCGGTGCCCCGGGGCCGGGCAACTAGGCGCGCACCGGCTCCGCGTGCGCGTTGACCGCTGCGACCACGGCCCGCCGCGCCACCTGCGCGACCTCCCGCAGCGCCTGCGCGCGGGAGGTCGCCTCGAAGCTGGTGACGGCCGCGCCGTCGTCCTCGGCGGCCAGCTCCACGATGGCCAGCACGCGCGCGGCCGTCTGCAGCACCCGGGCCGCGCGCGGCGCCGTGCCCGGCGGCAGGGCGTCGCGGGCCAGGCCGCCGTCGCGCACCGCGGCGATGCGGTCGGCGGCGTCCTCGCGCCAGCGCGCCACGTCCAGCGCCGCCAGCGCCCGCGTCGCGGTGGCCAGCGCCCCGCGCAGCTCCGCCTCCGCCTCCGCCACGCTGGAGGACTCCGGCGCGCGCCGCGGCGCCGCGCCCAGCACCGACCACGTCACGAAGGCGCCCGGTTCCCACACCGAGCCGAACTCGGTCACCTCCGGCACCAGTGCCCAGCGGCCCCGCGCGCCCGGCGGCTCGGCGACCACGCACTCGCCGGCCTCCAGCGCCGCCGCGTTGACCGCCGCCGGCCCGGGCAACCCGCGCGGGTCGCCCGGCACCGGCAGCGCCAGCAGCAGCGGGCCGCACCCGGCCGCCGTCAGCGCACCCAGCAGGCCGCGCACGTCGGCCGGGTCCGGGCCGGGCGCGTCGGGCGCTCCCTCGGCCCAGCGCACGGCGTGCGGTTCGTCGTCGCGCACGACCGCGGCGACCGCGGCGTCCAGCCCGGCGGCACCGGTGAGCACACCGGTGCCCCAGGCCGCCAGCCGCGCGGAACGGGGCAGGTCCAGCACGCGCGGCAGCCTACGACGGCGCCGCCCACCCCCGGCGGCGGCGGGGCCCCGCCCTGGCTAGGGTTCCCCCCGTGCCCGTCACCCCCGCCGCCGCGCAGACCGCCCCCGACGAGGACGAGGTCCTGGGCCTCGACGCCGTCACCGTGCGCCGCGGCACGAGCCTGCTGCTGGACGCGGTGGACCTGCGCGTGCACGAGGGCGAGCGCTGGGTGGTCCTGGGCCCCAACGGCGCCGGCAAGTCCACGCTGCTGTCGGTGGCCGCCGCACGGCTGTTCCCCACCACCGGCGCCGTGCGCGTCCTCGGCGAGCGGCTCGGGCGCGTGGACGTCTTCGAGCTGCGCCCGCGCATCGGCCTGGCCAGCACCGCGCTGGCCCGCTCCGTGCCCGGGACGGAGAAGGTCCGCGACGTCGTCGTCACCGCCGCCTACGGCGTCACCGGCCGCTGGCGGGAGGCCTACGACCCTGACGACGACGCGCGGGCCCTGCAGCTGCTGGACCTCCTCGGCGTCGCCCACCTGGCGGAGCGCCCCTTCGGCACCCTCAGCGACGGCGAGCGCAAGCGCACCCAGATCGCGCGCGCCCTCATGACCGACCCGGAGCTGCTGCTGCTCGACGAACCCGCCGGCGGACTGGACCTGGGCGGGCGCGAGGACCTGCTGCGCCGCCTGACCGCCCTGGCCGCCGACCCCGCCGCCCCGACCACCGTCACCGTCACCCACCACGTGGAGGAGATCCCCGTGGGCACGACGCACGCGCTGCTGCTGCGGGCCGGGCGCGCGGTGGCCGCGGGCCCGGTCGACGACGTCCTCACCGGTGAGCTGCTGACCCGCACGTTCGGCCTGCCGCTGTCGGTCGAGCGGCGCGGCGGGCGGCTGACGGCGCTGGCCGTCTGAGCGCCGCCGGTGCGACCCGCACGGACGGGGCGCGCCGCACCGCGCGGGTGCCTCAGGGGCGCAGGAGCTGCCGGTCGTAGCCGCCGTGCTCGGCGCGCGAGTACCGCAGCCGCACGTGCTGGCCGTCGGCGGAGGACTGCCAGAACTCCACCCGGGAGGCGTCCACCCCCCACAGCCGCCACGTGGAGGCCACCACCGACGGTTCCAGGTGCACCAGGTCGTCGACGTCGGCGAACTCGTCGGACAGGTGCGTCTCGTCCAGCGGGCGGCTCTGCCGGTCCAGCAGCGACTCGGCGCGCCCGTGCGCGGGACGGTCCAGGAAGTCGCGCGCGGCGCGCTCCTCGTCACCCGGGTGCACCCGCCCGCGCACCCGCACCTGCCGGCCCTGCTGCGGCCAGTAGAACACCAGCGCCGCCACCGGCACCGACTCCAGCTGACGGCCCTTGGGGCTGCCGGCGCCGGAGGCCACCCACAGCGCCGACTCGGCGACGTCCCGCAGCGCCACCACCCGCGCGTCGGGGCGCCCGGCGGCGTCGACGGTGGCCAGGGTCAGCGCGTGCGGTTCGGGCACCCCCGCCGCCACCGCTTCCCGCAGCCACGACACCAGCAGCTCCAGCGGCTCGGCGGGGGCGTCCGCGGGGCTGAACGGCGGCGGGTCGGCCGCCAGCAGCGGCAGCCCGCGCAGCCACTCGCGCAGCGGGCCGCCCTCCGGACCGCCGGGGTGGCCGGGGGAGGGCTCGCCGGGGGGCTGCTGCGGCGGGGCGTCCGCCGCGCCGGGGGACCAGGACCGGGCCGTGCGCGTCACGCCCCGACCGTACCCGCGTCCTCAGGGGCCGGCGTCCCAGAGCCCGCGGTAGTAGGCGGTGCGCACCGGGTCCGGCTCCACCCCGTAGGCGTCCAGGAAGACGTCCTCCCACCCCGGCCCGTAGTTCCAGCCCAGGCTCATCGTGGCCACCGCCAGGTCCGCCCAGCGGTCCGCCACGCCCAAGCCCCCCAGGTCCACGTGCGCGACCGGCTCGCCGTCGGCGCCCAGCAGCGTGTTCGGGGCGCAGGCGTCCCCGTGGCACACCACCAGCCGGTCCACCGGCGGTGCCGGCCCCAGCCGCGCCACGTCCCCCACCGCCCGCGCCAGCCGGTGCGGCACCGACCAGTCGAACGGGCAGGACGCCACCGGCAGCCGCTCGTGCAGGGCCCGCAGGCCGCGCGCCAGCGCGGGCACCGCCACGCCCGGCAGCGCCAGCCACCGCGGGGCGACGGCCGGCTCCCCGGGCAGCGCCTCGGTGAGCAGCCACGAGCCGTCCTCGTCGGCCCCGTGCCCCAGCACCCGCGGCACGGCCGTGCGGGCGCCCGCCCACGCCAGCCGCTCCACCTCCGCGGCCAGGTCCAGCGGCGCACCGGCCGGCGCCCACTTGCAGAAGCGGGCCGTGCCGTCGGCGTCGTCGAGGCGGAAGGTCGTCCCGCCCACCTGGTTGACCCACACCGCGCTCGGGCGCGCTGCGCCGGCGAGGCGGCGGACCGCCGGCGGCACCGGCAGCGGCACGTCCGGGATGCTCACCCGACCCACCGTAGGGGGCGCCCGGCGCGACCGCGCCGAACCGGACGTGCCGCTGCGCCGTTCCACCGGGTGGGCGGGGGCGCGGTGCGGACCGCCGGGAGGGAGGACGCGGTGCCCGACGCCGACGAGCAGCTGCTGCGGGGGCTGCACGACGAGCACGCCGGCGCCCTGTACGGCTACGTCCTGTCGCTGACCGGCGACCGCACCGAGGCGCAGGACGTGGTCCAGGAGACGCTGCTGCGGGCGTGGCGCAACCCCGCCGCCCTGGACCCGGCCACCGGCTCGAACCGGGCGTGGCTGTTCACGGTGGCGCGCCGGCTGGTCATCGACCAGCGCCGCTCGGCGCGCGCCCGGCGCGAGAGCGCGCACGCGCAGGTGCCGGAGACGTCCGTGCTCGACGAGTCCGAGCAGGTGCTGCAGCAGTGGGTGGTGCAGCAGGCCCTGGAGCGGCTCTCGCCCGAGCACCGCGCCGTGCTGCGCGAGTGCTACTTCCGGGGCCGGTCCGTCGCCGAGGCCGCCCGCGTCCTGGGCGTGCCGGCGGGCACCGTGAAGTCGCGCACCCACTACGCGCTGCTGAACCTCAGACTGGCCCTGCAGGAGATGGGGGTGAGCCGCTGATGGCCACCGGGACCGAGGACCCGTACGCCGTCGACGCCGGCGCGTACGTGCTGGGAGCGCTCGCGCCCGCCGAGCGCGCCGACTTCGAGGAGCACCTGACCGGGTGCGCGTCCTGCCGCGCCGCCGTGGAGGAGCTGGCGGGGCTGCCGGGCCTGCTCGCGCACGCACCGGCCGCTGCGGTCGCCGCCCTCGCCGACGACGCGCCGCCCGAGCCGCCGCTCGCACCGCGGACCCTGCTGCCGCGGCTGCTGCGCGCCGCCCGCGCCCACCGCCGGCGTCGCCGCCTGGCCCTGTCCGCCGGCGCCGCCGCCGCGTGCCTGGCCGCGGCCGCCGGGGCCGTGGCGCTGCTGCCGGAGCCCGCCGCCCCGCCCGCGGCCACCCCCGTGCCGGCCGGTCCCTCCGCTCCCGCCGCCCCGTCCGAGGAGGCCGGGCAGCGGATGCAGGAGCTGGTGCCGGTGCCGCTGACGGCCACAGTGCAGCTCACCGAGGAGGCGTGGGGGACGCAGGTGGACCTGGTGTGCGCCTACGCCGCCGACGACGCCGGGCACGCCCGCCCGTACGCCCTCGTGGTCGCCGACACCGACGGCAACGCCCAGCGGATCGGGACCTGGACCGCGCAGCCGGGCCGCGACGCCCGCCTGAGCGGCGCCACGGCGCTGACCCTGGAGCGGATCGCCGCGGTGGAGGTGCAGACCCTGCAGGGCACGGCGGTGCTGCGGACGCGGTGACGCGTGCTCGCGCGGGCGCGGTGCGGTGCCCTCAGGACCCGGCGTCCAGCTCGTCGGCGATCCGCTGCACCATCGCCACGTACCAGTCGGCGCGGTTGTAGCGGAACAGCGCGCCCGCCTCCCCGGCGCGCCCGGCACCGGCGCCGTTGGCGCACAGGTACCGGGCGGCGCTGAAGACGGCGTCGGCCGGGTCCCACGCGTCGGTGTCGCCGTCGCCGTCCCCGTCCACCCCGTAGGCGGCGAACGTGGCGGGCATGAACTGCATCGGGCCGATCGCGCCGGCCGAGGACGGCCCGACGTTCCGCCCGTGCCCGCTCTCGACCTGCCCGACGGCCTGCAGCAGCGCCGGGCGCACGCCCGGGCAGGTGGTCGCCGCGCGCGCGTACAGGTCCGCGTAGTCGGCGGGCACACCGCCGGCTCGCACGGTGGCGGTGGCGCCGGCGGCCGCGGTCGCGCTCGCGCGCGCAGCCTCCCGCGCGGCGGCCAGCGCCCGCTCGGCCTCCTCGGCGGCCCGCAGCTGCGCGGCCCGCGCGTCCAGGGCACCGACGCGCTCCTCGGCCTCGCGCAGCGCGCGCTGCAGCTCACCGGAGCGGGCGGCGAGCTCGCGCAGGGCGCCCACGCCGTCCACCGCGGCCGCGTCCGCGGCAGCCGACGCCGCCTCGGCGCTCGCGGCGCGTGCGGACGCGCGGCCGGCCGCGTCCCCGGCGGCGCGCCCACCGGCCGCCAGGGCACGCTCGTCGCGCAGCTCCCGCGCGCGCAGCACCGCGGCCGGGTCGGCGCCGGTCAGCAGGGAGCGCACCAGCGCGTACGCACCGGTGCCCGCCGGGCCGAGGGCCGGGCCCATGTAGAGGGTGCGCGCCCGGCGGGCGCCCTCGTCGCGGGCTCGCACCGCCGCGGACCGCTCGCGCTGGGCCGTCACCTCGGCGCCGACGGCCGCCGACGCCGCGCGCTGCACGGCGCTGCGCTGCTCGCGCAGGGCCTGCTCCACGAGCTGCGCCTGGGTCGCGGCCCGCTCGGTGGCGGCGCGGGCCTGCTCGGCCGCGCGCGTCGCGGCCGCGCTGCTCGCCGCACCCGGGGCGAGGGCGGGAGCGGCGTGGGCGGTGGGTGCCGGCAGCGGGCCGGCCAGGAGCGCGCCGGCCAGGGCCGCTCCCAGCGCGGTGCTCACGGGGGAGCGGCGGCGCGGGACGCGCCTCGCGGCAGGGCCGCCCGCGGGGGCCGCGGGCCGGTGCGCCGTGCCTGTCACCCCCACCGGGTCGGCACCGCGGCCCCGGTCCTTGAGCCCGCCGCAGGGCCAGCACGAGCTGTGACCATGTGGTCACGACACTGTGCTCGCCCGAAGCGCCTGCCGGTGGGTGGTCTCGACGCCCGCACGGGAACGACGGGAGGAGGCGGACGTGGCACCAGCGGACGCACCGGACGGCACCGGCCGCCTCCCGCGCCACCTCGAGCGCTGGCAGCGGCGGCTGGACGACCTCGCCGCCCACCCCGAGCGGTTGCGCCTGGTCATGCACCCCGTCGTGGACGTCGCGGCCGGGCGCGTGGCCGGTTACGAGGTGCTCTCCCGCTTCGCCCCCGGGCGAGGGGAGGCGCACGGGCCCGAGGAGTGGTTCGCGGCCGCCGGCGCGCTGGGGCGCGCCGCGGAGCTGGACGCGCTCGTGCTGCGCGCAGCGCTGCCCCTGCGCCGGCAGCTGCCGCACGGCACGTTCCTCACCGTCAACGTCGCCCCCTCCTCGCTGGGCGAGGACCGCGTGCTGGAGCTGCTGGCCGCGCAGGACCTCACGTCGCTGGTCCTGGAGATCACCGAGCACACCGACTGCGACGTCGCCGCGCTCGCCGGCCCGCTGGCCGTGCCCCGCTCGCGCGGGGCGCGCATCGCCCTCGACGACGTGGGCACGGGGCACTCCGGCCTGCTGCGCATGGCGGTGGTGCGCCCGGAGGTGCTCGAGGTCGACCCGCAGCTCGTGCGCGGCCTGGACGGCGACCTCGTCAATCGCTCGGTGGTGCGCTTCCTCGGCGAGTGCGCCGACCGCCTGGACGCCTGGGTGGTCGCCGAGGGGGTGGAGACGCCCGCCGAGCTGGACGTGCTGCGCGCCATGGGCGTCCCGCTCGTGCAGGGCCACCTGCTGGCCCGCCCCGCGGACCGGTTCGTCCCGCTGTCGCTGGAGGCCCGCCGGCTGCTCCGCGCGGGCTCGGCAGCCCCGCCCGGGGCGCAGGGGCCCCGGCGGCCAGCGGGCGGCTGGTGCGGCGCACCACGACGTGCCGCACGGTCGTCGGCGCCGTGCGCGCGGCGAGCGAGGACCCCGCGCCCGAGGCCGCGGCCCGGGCGGTCTCCCGGCCCGCCGCGGTGCGCTTCGACCCGCTGGTGTGCACCGACGCCACCGGCCGCTACGTGGGGGTGGTGGGTGTGGAGGACGTGGTGCTGGACCTGGTCGCGGCGCACGGGGACGGCGGTGCCGTCCGGGGCACCGGAGCGGTCGCCGGGCGGGGGGTGCCGGCGTGAAGGCGTTCCGCTGCGGGGACGTGGTGCCCGGCTGCCACCGCGAGTTCCTCGGCCAGGACCGCGAGGCGGTGCGGGCGCAGGTAGGGGAGCACGCGCGCCGCGACCACGGCGTGGAGCCGGACGAGGACCTGGTGCGCGCGGTGCAGGAGCGGATCCGCGACGCCTGAGCGCCCGGCGCCGGCCCGGTGCCGGCCCGCCGGGTCAGCCCGCCGGGTCAGCCCGTCGGGTCAGCCCGCCGGGTCAGTCCGCCAGGCGTGCCGGGAAGCCGCCGGTGGCTACTGGCCCCCACCGCTCGGGCGTGATGCGCAGCAGGCACTTGCCCTGCCGCGTCATCGCCGCCCGGTACTCGTCCCAGTCGGGGTGCTCGCCGGAGATGCAGCGGAAGTACTCCACCAGCGGCTCCAGGGCCTCGGGCAGGTCCAGCACCTCCGCGGTGCCGTCGACCTGCACCCACGCGCCGCCGAAGTCGTCGGAGAGCACCAGCACGCTGGCGCGCGCGTCGCGGCGGGCGTTGGCCGCCTTGGCGCGCTCGGGGTACGTGGAGATCACGAACCGGCCCGCGTCGTCGACACCGGCGGTCACCGGCGACATCTGCGGCGAGCCGTCGGCGCGGTGGGTGAGCAGCACGACGTGGTGGCGACCGCGGGCGAACTCCAGCAGGCCGTCGCGGTCGACGCGGGTGGTGGTGGCGACGGTGGCGGGCACGTGTCGCACGCTACCGCCCGTCGCGCCCGCGTCCACCGCCGCGCCCGCGTCCACGTGCCCGGGGACGCTCAGCGGGTGCGCGGCGGGCCGCCGTGGTGCACTGGCCGCCGGACCGTGATCGACGTGGGGAGGGACCGGGTGCGCACCGTCGGGGTGGAGGAGGAGTACCTGCTGGCCGACCCCGTCGACGGCACGGCGCGCCCGGACGCCCCGCGGGTGCTGCAGGTGCTGGCTCCCGGGCACGGCGAGAGCGAGCTGCACCGCGAGCAGGTCGAGACCGGCAGCACACCGCACACCTCGCTGGCGGCGCTGCGCACCGACCTGCTGGGGCGGCGCCGCGAACTGGCCGCCGCGGCCCGCGACAGCGGCAGCGCGCTGCTGGCGCTGGGCACCCACCCGGTCGGCGGTGAGCCGACCCTGTCGCCCGGGCCCCGCTACGAGCGGCTGCGCGAGCGCTTCGGGCTCCTCTCCCGCGAGCAGCTGACCTGCGGCTGCCACGTGCACGTGGGCGTCACCGACCGCGACGAGGGTGCGGTGGTGCTGGACCGGCTGCGGCCGTGGGCGCCGGTGCTGCTGGCCCTGAGCGGCAACTCCCCGTACTGGCAGGGCGTGGACACCGGCCACGCCAGCTACCGCTCCCGGGTCTGGGACCGCTGGCCCACCGCCGGCCCCGGTTCCGCGGTCGGCGACGCCGCCGGCTACGACGCCCTGGTGCGCCGGGTGCTCGCCACCGGGGTGCCGCTGGACCCGGGGATGGTCTACTTCGACGTCCGCCTCTCGGCGCGCTACCCCACGGTGGAGGTGCGGGTGGCCGACGTGTGCCTGCGCGTGGACGACGCCGTGCTCCTGGCCGCCCTGGTGCGCGCCCTGGCGGACACGGCGGTCGCCGAGCACCGCGCCGGCCGGCCGGTCCCGGACGTGGGCGTGGAGGTGCTGCGGCTGGCGTCGTGGCGCGCCGCGCGCGACGGCGTGGACGGCGAGCTGGTGCACCCGCTGACGGGCACGCCGCGGCCGGCCGGGCAGGTCGTCGCCGACCTGCTCGAGCACGTCGCGCCCGCCCTGGCCCGCAACGGCGACGAGGACGCGGTCCGCGCGGGCGCTGCCGCGGTCCTCCAGCGCGGCACCGGTGCGCGCTGGCAGCGCGCCGCCGTCGCCGCCGGCGGTGTGCCGTCGATGCTGCGCGGCGCGGCGCGGCTGACGCTGGACCGGGCGGGGGAGGGCTGAGGGCCGCACCGGGCTCGGCGCCGACCCGGGACGGCCCCGCGCGCCTGCACGTGCGCCCCCGACCGGGGGCGGCGGCCCCGGCGGTGAGCCGGGGCGGGCCCGCCGCCGGGATCGGTAGTGTCGCCGGGGACCGGGGTGGCTGAGGGGGCGACGGCGATGGCGCGACGACAGCGACCACAGCGAGGGCTGCGGGGTCTGCTGGTCGTGCCCGCGGCCCTGGTCGCGAGCGGGTGCGCCGCCCCTTCGCCGCAGGAGCTGGTCCCCGCCCTCGACGCCCCGCCGAGCACGCGGGACGCGCTGCCCACCATCGAGGGCGAGGTGCTGTTCGAGGGGGCGGTCGCCGACTCGGCCCGCTACCTCGGGCAGACGGACACGGCCCGGTACTGGGTGGCGCTCGACGAGCACGAGCAGGTCTGCATCGTCCAGGCGCTGCGAGCGGACGCCGAGGACCCCCCCGGCGGTGGGGGCGTCCTGCGCACCGGTGGAGCGCTTCGCCGAGGCCGGTGTGTGGGCGCGGACCAGCACTCCGAGCGCATCGGCCACGGGGCTCGTCCTGCCCACCGGCTTCGACCTCGCCGACGCCGAGCCGGAGGAGGACTGGGTCCTGGTCGGCGAGAACCTGGCTGCTCCGGCCGGTGAGGTCGGCTAGCGGGACAGCCGGCGGGGAGCAGGGGCACGGCCCCGGGCGGGTGCCGCCCGGGTCGAAGCGGCTCGTGCCTGTCGAGGGCCGGCAGGAACTCACCGGACCTGGCCGGTGGTGCCGGCGGTGAGGAGCAGGGAGGAGATGAGGAAGGCCCACGAGCGGATGCCCTGGTAGGCCTCCCAGCGTCGGCGCACGGCGCGCCAGTGGTCCGGGGACGCGGCGGGGTCCCAGCCGGCGGTGCGGCTGTTGATCCCCACGTTGACGGCGACGGTGGTGGCCAGTCCGAACGCCCAGGCGCCGACCGCGCCGGCACGCAGGGCGGTGGGCGCGGCCCCCGCGGTGGTGGCCCACGCGATCACCAGCAGCAGTGAGACGGTCATGAGCACCGGCATCACGCGTCCGAAGGTGCGGATCAGTCCCTGCTCGACGGTGATGTGGGCGCGGACCTCCAGGCGCCGCAGGACCGGGTGGACGAAGGCGTAGGAACCGAACTCCGCGCAGGCGGTGAACCCCGTGACGGCCACAGCGGTGAACGCGAGCAGCTGAGCGCCGCTCACCACCGGGGACCCAGGGTGATGACGATGCTGCGGCTTCCGCCGCTGGTGACCGCGCGCAGCAGCTCCTCGCGGGGCACCACCCCGCCGCGCCTGGACAGGCCCGCGGGGCGCGCGCGGCCCGGGACGGCGCGCACCAGGGTCGCCAGTGCGTCGGCGGCTTCGCCGGCGTCCTCGACGAGGCGCGCGGAGCCGGTGCGGTCGTCGCCGCGCAGGCGAACCCGGACGGCCGGCTGTTCGCGGAGGTTGCGCCACCACGGGGAATCGGTGGAGACCAGGACGCGGGAACCGTGGCGCACGTAGGCGACGGGGGTGCGGTGGTGCCGGCCCGTTCGCCGGCCGGTGAACTCCAGCAGGGTGCAGCGCCGGCGCACGACCCGGTGCGCCGGCGAAGCGAGCAGGAGGGACGGGGCGGCGTTGAGCAGCCGGGAGGTGCGGGACACGGGGGACCCCCTCGGGTTGGCATTGTCAACTTGTCGTCGAGACGACCGTACCCAAAGATGTGAACGGTGACAACATCGGTGCAGCCCTACCACCACGGAAACCTGCGCGAGACCCTGCTGCGGGCTGCGGAGCGCATGATCGACGCCGACGCCTCACGGGGTTTCAGCCTGCGCGAGCTCGCCCGCGAGGCCGACGTCAGCCACGCGGCGCCCTACAAGCACTTCCGCGACCGGGGCGAGCTGGTCCTCGTCCTGGCCGAGCGGTGGATGGGCGAGTTCGTCGCCGAGCAGTCGGCGGCGGTCGGTTCCGGCGACGCGCGCCAGGACCTGCTGGCCCTGGGAGCGGCCTACGTCCGGTACGCCAGGACCCGTCCGTCCCGGTTCCTGACGATCTTCGACCCGGCGGTCGCCCGGCCCGGGAACCCGCCGACACCGGAGTTCGCCGAGCTGGTGCGCGTCCACTCCGCTCTGCTGCACGACACCGTGACCGCCGCGGTGCGGGCCGGAGTGGTCGGTGGGGCCGGGGCCCGTGCCGGTGCAGTCGCCGCCGCGCTGTGGTCCCAGGCGCACGGCCTGGCCACCCTCGCGCTGCTGGGCTACCTGCCCGGTGCCGACGCGGAAGCCGTGCTCGCCGCCCTGCTGCACTGACCCCCGCCAGGCCCCTGCCGCCGCACAGGTCACCGGTGATCAGCTGCCCCGCCCCGGCCGGGTGGCCGGACCGCCCTGGACCGGACTGCCGTGCGTGCTCACCACCCGGGAGCCGGCGCCGGGGGCAGCTCGCCACGGCGCGTCCGTCACCCGAGCAGCGCGTCCGCCAGGCGCGCGTCGGACTCCGCCTGCAGGTCCGCGTCGTGCACGGTGGTGGCGACCATGAGCTCACCGGCCCCGACCCGCCCCAGCAGGTCGCCGACCCGCCGGCGCACCTGGGCCTCGGTGCCGACGACGGTCTGCGCCAGGACCGCGTCCACCGTGCGGCGCTCGCGGGCCGTGAGGTCGGCCAGCCGGACGTCGCCGGGGGCCGGCAACGGCGGGAACTCCCCGCGGGTGCGGGAGACCGCCAGCGACCACGCCTGCGGCAGCAGCTCGCGCCGGGCCGCGGCCTCGTCGTCGGCCACGAGCACGTCGACCAGCACCGTCACGCGCGGGCCGCCGTGACCTCGGTCCACGAAGCGCTCCCGGTACTGCGCAAGGCGCCCCGGGTCGTCCAGCACCGGGCCGCCCACCACGACGGGCAGTCCCAGGTGCGCGGCGCTCACCAGGCCGGCACCGGTGGCCAGCACCGCGACCGGCGGCGCCGGCACCTGCGGGCGCACCGTCACCGCCGCGCGCCCGTGCAGCAGGTCCAGCAGTTCGGACAGCCGGGCGGTGAACTCCTCCGCGTCGGCACCGGGGGCGCGCAGCGCCGCCCGCACCGGGGCCGTGAAACCGGCCGAGCGGCCCACCCCGAGGTCGACGCGGCCCGGACGCAGGGCCTGCAGGACGGCGAACTGCTCGGCGACCACCAGCGGGACGTGGTTCGGCAGCATCACCCCGCCGGAGCCGATCCGCAGCGCCGAGGACGGCTCCAGCGCCGAGGCGACGGCGGCCAGCAGCACCGCCGGCGCCGGGCCGACGACACCGGGGACCCCGTGGTGCTCGGCCACCCAGAAGCGGTGGTACCCCAGCGCCTGCGCGCGCACCGCGCGAGCGACCGTCGCACGCACCGCGGCGGCGTCGTCGCCCGCACCCCCTCCGGGTGGGGCGGTGGCCCGGGTGCGGTCCAGCAGCGACAGGGCGGGCCGGTCAGGTGGGGTGGGTGCAGGCATGGTGCCGGGTGCAACACCCGGCCCGGGGCGCTGCGTCCCGCCCGGCCCCCTCGCCGTGCCGCCGCGCCGGCTGGTCGGTGCACCGGCACGGCGGCAGGATCGTGGCCGTGAGCTGGCACGCGGGGAACGCGGACGTCGACGGCGCCGAGGACGGGGGCTGGCTGCTCGGGCACTTCAAGGCCGGGCGCGCACCGGAGCTGGCCAGCGCCGACGTGGAGGTGAAGTGGGCGCGCCTGGCCCCCGGCTCCCGCGACGACGAGTGGACGACGCCGGAGCCGCAGACGTCGCTGTGCGTGCTGGTCAGCGGCTCCCAGCGGATCAGGTTCCGCACCGGTGAGGTGGTGCTGCGGACGTCGGGGGACTACGTCGTCTGGTACCCGGGGGAGTCGCACACCTGGGAGTCCTCGCCCACGCAGGAGACGACCACGATCACGGTCCGGTGGCCGTCCAGCGTGCGGGAGTGACTCCCGCTCCCACCGGCCC
The DNA here is from genome assembly GCF_022669155.1 of Kineococcus sp. TRM81007. Taxonomy (GTDB): domain Bacteria; phylum Actinomycetota; class Actinomycetes; order Actinomycetales; family Kineococcaceae; genus Kineococcus. Next base: position 68,925 of record NZ_JALBVB010000034.1, read on the forward strand.
CGCAGCGGTCCCCGCTCCCGCCCCGTCCACAGGAGCGGCCTAGCCTGCGGGGGTGTCGATGGAGTCGGCCGCCAGGCAGTCCCTGTGGAGAGCCACCAGCGCGGAGCAGCAGCAGCGGCCCGTCTCGCGCGCCACCGTGCGCCGGGTCCTGGCCCTGGCGCGGGAGCGGCGCGCCCGCCTGGCCGTGTTCGTCGTCGGCAGCGTGCTCACCGCGGTGCTGGCGGTGGCCTCGCCGGTGCTGGCCGGGCGCGCCGTGGAAGCCGTCACCGCCGGCGACCGCCGCCTCGTGGTGGTGCTGGCGTCGCTCATCGCCCTGGTCGCCGTCGCCGAGGCCGGCCTGGGGCTGTGGGTGCGCTGGCTCTCGTCCACGCTGGGCGAGGACCTCATCCTCGACCTGCGCACCCGCGTGTTCGACCACGTGCAGCGCATGCCCGTGGCGTTCTTCAACCGCACCCGCACCGGCGCCCTGGTCAGCCGCCTGAACAGCGACGTGCTCGGCGCGCAGCGGGCGTTCTCCGGCACCCTGTCCGGCGTCGTGGGCAACGCCGTGGCGGTGGTGCTCACGGCCGGGGTGATGCTCAGCACCTCCTGGCGCGTGACGGTGCTCGCCCTGCTGCTGCTGCCGGTGTTCCTGGTGCCCGCCCAGCGCATGGGCCGGCGGCTGGCGGCCCTGTCGCGCGACGCCGCGCAGTTGAACGCCGCCATGACCAACCAGTCCACGGAACGCTTCTCCGCCCCCGGCGCCACCCTGGTGAAGCTGTTCGGCCGCCCCGAGGACGAGTCGCGCGCCTTCGCGCTGGCCGCCCGGCGCGTGCGCGACATCGGGGTGCGCACCGCCGTGCTGAACGCCGTGTTCATCACCGCCCTCACCCTCGCCTCGGCGCTCGCGCTGGCCCTCGTCTACGGCGTCGGTGGTCTCATCGCCGTCGGCGGGGGCCTGGACGCCGGCAGCATCGTCACCCTGGCCCTGCTGCTGACGCGCCTGTACGCACCGCTGACCGCGCTCGCCGGTGCACGGGTGGACGTGATGAGCGCCCTCGTCAGCTTCGAGCGGGTCTTCGAGGTGCTGGACCTGGTGCCGCTGGTGCGCGAGCCGGAGCGCCCGCGACCGGTGCCGGCGGGGCCGCTGACCGTGGAGTTCGACCACGTCGACTTCGCCTACCCGGCCGCCTCCGAGGTCTCCCTGGCCTCCCTGGAGGACGTCGCCGTCCTCGACGCGCGCGGCGGTGTCCCCGTCGTGCACGACGTGTCCTTCCGCATCGAGCCCGGCCAGGTCGTCGCCCTCGTCGGCTCCTCCGGGGCGGGCAAGTCCACGCTCGCGCAGCTGCTGGCGCGCCTGTACGACGTCACCGGCGGCGCGGTCCGCCTGGGCGGTGTGGACGTGCGCGAGGTCAGCGCCGCCTCGCTCCGGCAGGCCGTGGGCGTGGTCACCCAGGACGGGCACCTGTTCCACGAGACGCTGCGCGCGAACCTGCAGCTGGCCCGGCCCGGTGCGCCCGACGCCGAGCTGCTGGAGGCGCTGGAGCGCGCCCGCCTCGGCGAGCTGGTCGCGTCGCTGCCGGAGGGCCTGGACACCGTGGTCGGCGAGCGCGGCTACCGCTTCTCCGGCGGGGAGCGCCAGCGCCTGACCATCGCCCGGCTGCTGCTGGCGCAACCGCGCGTCGTCGTCCTCGACGAGGCCACCGCCTCCCTGGACTCCGCCTCCGAGGCCGCCGTGCAGGCCGCCCTCGACGAGGCGCTGGCCGGCCGGACCGCCCTGGTCATCGCCCACCGGCTCTCCACCGTCCGCGGCGCCGACCAGATCCTCGTGCTCGAGCACGGCCGGGTCGTCGAGCGCGGCACCCACGCCGAGCTGGTCGCCCTGGGCGGGCGCTACGCGCACCTGCACGCCACCCAGTTCGCGCTGCCGTGACCGTGCCGCGCACCCCACCGGCGCGCACCCCACCGGCGCGCACCCCACCGGCGCGGCGCGCCGACGAGGTGCGCCTGACCGGAGCGCTGCTGGCCCTGGCCGGCGCCGTCGGCGCGGTCACCGGCTGAGCCCTCACACCCCGCCCGGCCGCCGTGAGCGAGATGTGACGCGTCCGACACGCCGGGCTGACCGCGGTGAAACACGCACGCCCCACGCTGGCGCCCGAGCCCACCGCCGCGGACCGCCCGTCCGCGGCCCGCCGACCCCCGGAGCGAGCGCCGTGTCCTACGTGAGCCCCCCCGACTTCGTCACAAAGATGATCGACGCCGGGCAGTCCAAGGTCCTGATGTCGACGCGCGACACCCTGGTGCGCGCCTACATGGCCGGGGCGATCCTCGCACTGGCGGCCGCGTTCGCCGTCACCGTCACGGTGCAGACCGGCGACGCCCTGGTCGGGGCGCTGCTGTTCCCCGTCGGCTTCTGCATCCTCTACCTGCTCGGCTTCGACCTGCTGACGGGCGTGTTCACGCTCGTGCCGCTGGCCCTGATCGACCGCCGCCCCGGGGTGACGTGGCGCTCGATGCTGCGCAACTGGGGCCTGGTCTTCACCGGCAACCTCGCCGGGGCGCTGACCGTGGCGCTGATGATGTCGATCGTCGTCACCTTCGGCTTCGCGGTGGACCCCAACGAGGTCGGTCAGCGCCTGGGTGAGATCGGGGAGGACCGCACCGTCGGGTACGCCGAGTACGGGGCCGCCGGCATGCTCACGCTGTTCGTGCGCGGCGTGCTGTGCAACTGGATGGTCTCCACCGGCGTCGTCGGGGCGCTGATGTCCACCAGCGTCTCCGGCAAGGTCATCGCGATGTGGATGCCCATCATCGTGTTCTTCTACATGGGCTTCGAGCACTCGGTCGTCAACATGTTCCTGTTCCCGACGGGCCTGCTGCTGGGTGGTTCGTACTCGCTGGGCGACTACCTGGTGTGGAACGAGATCCCCACCGTCCTCGGCAACCTCGTCGGCGGTCTGACGTTCGTCGGCCTGGCCCTCTACACCACGCACGTGCGCACCGGGCGCCCGCGCACCGTGCCCGTCCAGGTCGGCGTGCGCGACGAGGTCCCGGCCCCCACCCGCTGACGGCACCCGCCGCACCCGCAGACGACGGAGGAACACCGTGACCCTGACGACGACGCCCGCGAGCGCGCCCGCCACGACGACGCCGCCGGTGACGAAGGCCGAGGCCGCCGCCCTCGTGCGCGCCGCCCGCACGCGCACCGGCCTGGGCTGGGCCGAGATCGCCGACCGACTCGGCGCCCCGCTGGTGTGGACGACCGCGGCGCTGCTGGGGCAGCACCCGATGACCGCCGAGCAGGCACGGCTCGCCGGCGAGCTGCTCGGTCTGGACGAGTCGGTCGTCACCGCGCTGCAGGACCAGCCGTACCGCGGCAGCGACCCGGCGCTGGCGTCGGACCCGACGATCTACCGCTTCCACGAGGCGCTGTCCGTGTACGGCCCGGCGCTGAAGGAGCTGATCCACGAGGAGTTCGGCGACGGCATCATGAGCGCCATCAACTTCAAGGTCGACATCGCCCGCCGGCCGGATCCCGACGGCGACCGCGTCGTCGTCACCTTCGACGGCAAGTTCCTCGACTACCGCTGGTGACCGCCTCCCGCGGAACCCCGCCGCCCCACCACCCCGCGGTGATCTTGCACGGGTGAACGTTCAACCGCGCGAGATCACCGAGGGGTGGGGGAGGGAGGGGGGACCGCGTCCGGCGGGAGGGCTCGCGCGGCCAGGCGGGTCAGCTCGCGCAGGTCGCCGGCGTCGACGTGCCCCAGGTGGCGGGCGATGGAGGCTGCGTGCCGGCCGCCGACCTCCCGCTGCCGCTGGGCGCCGGCGTCGGTGAGGGTGACGACGACGCCGCGCCGGTCGGCCGGGTCGGCCTCGCGCGCGAGCAGCCCCTGCCGCTGCAGGCGGTCCACCAGCCGGCTCAGCGACGGCTGCGGCAGGTACACCCGCTCGCTGAGCTCGCCCAGCCGGGCCCGGTGCCCGGCGCACCGCGACAGGGTGTGGAGCACGTCGTACTCGCGCACGCTCAGCCCGCCCCACACGTCGTCGTCGGCGAAGCGGCGCAGCAGGGTGGCCTGCAGGCGGAAGACCGCCTCCCACGCCTCGACCGCGGTCCGGGTGCGCCCCGGGCCGCGGCCGGCGTCGGCCCGCGCGGGGGCGCCGGCTTCCTCAGGCACCGGCGACCCCGCTGCCCGCCGCAGCGCTCCCGGCGTCACCGGTGGTGTTCTTCGCGGCGTCCCGGGCGGCGACCCGGCTCGCGTGGGTGGGCGGGTCGCTGGGCACGTGCGCGGGGCGGCGCGCCTCGAGCTCGCGGCGCAGCACCGGCACGACCTGCTCGCCGAGCAGGTCGATCTGCTCCAGCACCGTCTTCAGCGGCAGGCCGGCGTGGTCGACGAGGAACAGCTGGCGCTGGTAGTCGCCGAAGAACTCCTGGAACGTCAGCGTCTTCTCCACCACCTGCTCCGGCGTGCCGACGGTCAGCGGGGTCTGCGCGGTGAACTCCTCCAGCGAGGGGCCGTGCCCGTACACGGGGGCGTTGTCGAAGTAGGGGCGGAACTCGCGCACCGCGTCCTGGCTGTTCCTCGCCATGAACACCTGCCCGCCCAGCCCGACGATCGCCTGCTCCGGGGCGCCGTGGCCGTAGTGGGCGTAGCGCTCGCGGTAGAGGGTGATCAGCCGGACGTAGTGCTCCTTGGGCCAGAAGATGTTGTTCGCGAAGTAGCCGTCGCCGAAGTACGCGGCGATCTCGGCGACCTCCGGGGTGCGGATGGAGCCGTGCCAGACGAACGGCGGCACGCCGTCCAGCGGCCGGGGCGTGGAGGTGAAGGACTCCAGCGGGGTGCGGAAGCGCCCCGACCAGGTGACGACGTCCTCGTCCCACAGCCGGCGCAGCAGCTGGTAGTTCTCCACCGTCAGCTCGACGCTCTTGGTGATGTCCTGACCGAACCAGGGGTAGACGGGGGCGGTGTTGCCGCGGCCGAGCATCAGGTCGGTGCGCCCGCCCGACAGGTGCTGCAGCATCGCGTAGTCCTCGGCGATCTTCACCGGGTCGTTGGTGGTGATGAGCGTCGTGGACGTCGACAGGGTGATGCGGCTGGTGCGGCCGGCGACGTAGCCGAGCAGGGTGGTCGGCGAGGACGGCACGAAGGGGCGGTTGTGGTGCTCACCGGTGGCGAAGACGTCGAGGCCGGCCTGCTCGGCGTGCTCGGCGACGGTCGTCATCGCACGGATGCGCTCGGCCTCGGTCGGGGTCCGGCCCGTGGTGGGGTCGGGCGTGACGTCGCCGACGGTGAAGATCCCGAACTGCATGGTGACCGCTCCTCGTGTAGTCCATGCATCTGCATGTACCTGCCGCAACGCGGCGGAGCGCCCTCGCGTTCCCCGACGGCCACGGGTGGGCCAGGGCCCGGCCGCGCACGAGCACCACGGGGGAGGGACGGCGGGCGAGGAGTCAGCCGGTGCGGGCGACGCGGATGATCTTCCGGCGCAACCACACGCGCCGCGCCCCGCCCAGGTACAGCCGCACCCGCGCCAGCTCCCAGTGGCCGTACTCGGCCTGCTCGGTCAGCAGCTGGCGCGCCTCGGCGCGCGTGGTCTCCCGGGACAGGGTCAGGACCCGGTACTCGTACTGGTCGCCGGGGCGGCGCCCGGTGGAGGAGGTGTCGGCGGACATCGCACCCATTGTCCACCCGCGTGCGCGCCGGCGCGTCCCCGCAGCGGCGATCCCGCACCGGTGATCCCGCACCGGTGATCCCGCACCGCGTCACGGAGGCGTGCTCTCCGATACGGTCGGCACATGACGCCCGATCCGCGCGCCGCCCTCGCGCGTCTCGTCGAATCCCTCGAGAACCACCTGGCCGCCGCGGCGAACCGGCGGGGGGAGGCCGACCCCGCCGTCGCCGACGCCTACCAGCGCCTCGCCGACGCCTTCGAGGTGTACGAGGAGGCCATCTACGACGCCTACGACGAGGTCACCCCCTTCGTCCTCTACGACGACGTGGAGGACGAGCGGGAGGACGGCGACGACGACGCCCTCGACGACGACGAGGACGACGCCCTCGGCGACGACGAGGACGACGAGGACGACGAGGACGACGAGGACGACGAGGACGACGAGGACGACGAGGACGAGGACGACGCCCGGCCGGGCTCGGCGCCCCGCCGCTGAGCCCGGGGCGCTGCACCGGCCGGTGTGAGGGTTCGGTGATCGCTCCCAGCGGCTGTCGTGGCGCCCCCGCACGCCGCACGGGCGCCGGCGTGCTCCTCGGTAGTGTCCGACCGTGCTCACAGCCCCTCCCGACCTGACCGCCCCCTGCCCGCCGGAACGGCCCCTCGCACCCGGCACCGGCCGGCGGCCCGCGGGAGCCGCCGCGTGAGCATGGGTCTGGGCGAGGGGGTCCTCCTCGGCCTGGTGCAGGGCCTGACGGAGTTCCTGCCGATCTCCTCCAGCGCCCACCTGGCCATCGCCGGCACCCTCATCGGGGCCGACGACCCCGGCGCGGCGTTCACCGCCATCAGCCAGCTGGGCACCGAGGCGGCGGTGGTCCTGTACTTCCGCCGCGACATCGCCCGCATCGTCAGCCGCTGGGCGCTGTCGCTAGCCGGGCGGGTGCCGCGCTCGGACCCGGACGCGCGCATGGGCTGGCTGGTCATCCTCGGCTCGATCCCCATCGGCGTGCTGGGCCTGGCCTTCAAGGACCAGATCGAGACGGTGCTGCGCGGCTTCGTCCTGATCGGCACCACCCTGTGGGTGTTCGCGCTGCTGCTGGGTGCCGCGGACCGCTTCGGCCGCAAGGAACGCACCCTGGACCGCCTCACCTGGAAGCACGGCCTGCTGTTCGGCCTGGCGCAGGCCCTGGCGCTGGTCCCCGGCGTCTCGCGCTCGGGCGGCACCATCACGATGGGCCTGCTGCTGGGCTACACCCGTGAGGCGGCGGCCCGGTACTCCTTCCTGCTGGCCATCCCCGCCGTGGTGGCCTCCGGCTTCTTCCAGCTCTACGACGAGCTCAGCGCGGGGGCGAGCGTGTCCTGGGGCCCCACGGCGGTCGCCACCGTCGTCGCGTTCGTCGTCGGCTACGCCGTCATCGCCTGGCTGATGCGCTTCATCACCACGCACAGCTACACCGTGTTCGTCGTGTACCGCATCGTGCTGGCCGTGCTCGTGTACGCCCTGGTCGTCGCCGGTGTCCTGCCCGCCTGGAACGACGCCGCCGTCGGCTGATCGCCCGCCCGCGCACCGCGCCCGTGCGCCCCGGACCGGGGCGCGCGGGCGCGAGCCGCACCGGAGGCGGCGCGGGCCCCTACAGCCAGCCGGAACGCTTGAACGCCCGGAACATCCCCAGGCAGATCCCCAGCATCAGCAGCAGGCACGCCGGGTACCCCCACCACCAGTCCAGCTCCGGCATGTGCTCGAAGTTCATGCCGTAGATCCCCGCGACGAGCGTGGGCACCGCGAACATCGCCGCGACCGCCGAGATCTTGCGCATGTCGTCGTTCTGGCGCACCGACACCTGGGCCAGGTGCGCGTTGAGCACGTCCGTGAGCAGGCGGTCGTAACCCTCCACGTGCTCCACCGTGCGCACCAGGCCGTCGAGCACGTCGCGCAGCTCCAGCAGCGCCTGCTCACCACCGTCCGTGTCGTCGACCCCGTCGATCCCGTCGATCCCACCGAGCCCCTCGACGCCGTCGAGGCCGGTGTCACCGTCGAGGCCGGTGTCACCGTCACGGCCGGCGTCACCGTCACGGCCGACGTCACGGCCGACGTCACGGCCGACGTCACGGCCGACGTCACGGCCGACGTCACCGCCGCCGGCCAGCAGCTGCTTCAGCGGCGTCACCAGCGGCGCCACCGCCCGCCGCACCTCCAGCACCTCCCGCTTGAGGTTGTAGATGCGCTCGGCGTCGGAGCTGCGCTCGGGGGAGAAGACCTGCTCCTCCATCTGCGCCACGTCGCGCTCCAGCTCCAGGTCGATGGCCTCGTACTCGTCGACGAGCCGCTCCAGCACCCCGTGCAGCACCGCGTGCGGCCCCCGCCGCAACCGCTCCGGGTCCTCCTGCAGCGCCTCGCGCACCGCCGCCAGCGACTGCGACCGGCCGCGGCGCACGCTGACCACGAACCGGTCGTCGACGAACAGCATCACCTCGGCCGTCTCCACCGCCGACCGCTCGTCGAAGTACGACAGCGCCTTCAGCACCACGAACAGCGTGTCGCCGTAGCGCTCCACCTTGGGGCGCTGGTGGCCCTCGACGGCGTCCTCCACCGCCAGCGGGTGCAGCCCGAGCGCCTCGGCCACCCGCGCGAACTCGTCCTCGCCCGGGTCCTCCAGCCCCAGCCACAGGAAGCCCTCCAACTGCCGGCGGCAGTGCTGCAGCGCCCCGGAGAGGTCCTGCACCTCCCCGCGCCGTCCGTCCACGTAGGTCGCCACGTCCACGATCACGGCGCCATCGTGCCGTCCGCGCCGGGACGGCGCTCGCGGGGCGGTGCCCGCGCGGGGCGGTGCCCGCGGGTCGCGGGGGAGCAGCGCCTACGCTGGCGCCCGTGCCGACCCTGCTGCTCGTCCGCCACGGCCGCACCACGGCCAACACCGCCGGCGTGCTGGCCGGCTGGACGCCCGGGGTCCGCCTGGACGAGCACGGCGAGCAGCAGGCCACCGCCCTCGCGCAGCGCCTGGCGCCGCTGCCGCTGGCCGCGGTCGTCACCTCCCCGCTGGAGCGCTGCCGGCAGACCGCCGAGCTGCTGCGGGCCGTGCCCGGGCCCGACGGCGAACGGCCCGGCGCGCTCGTGGAGGAACGCCTGGGCGAGGTGCGCTACGGCGACTGGACCGGCCGGGAGCTGAAGACCCTGGCGAGGGAACCGCTGTGGAAGACGGTGCAGGCGCACCCCTCCGCGGCCGTCTTCCCCGGCGCCGACGGCGAGGGGCTGGCGCACATGCAGCACCGCGCGGTGGCCGCCGTGCGCGAGCACGACGCCCGCGTCGCCGCCGAGCACGGCGAGGACGCCGTGTGGATGGCCGTCACCCACGGCGACGTCGTCAAGGCGCTGCTGGCCGACGCCCTGGGCATGCACCTGGACCTCTTCCAGCGCCTCAGCGCCGACCCCTGCTCCGTCTCCGTCGTGCGCTACGCGCCGCTGCGGCCGTTCGTGCTGCGCACCAACGACTCCGGCGGCGACCTGGCCGCCCTCGCCCCGCGTCGCAAGGGGCGGCGCCGGGCGGCGGGGGCGCGCGGTGCGGCCTCCTCCGACGCCGTCGTCGGCGGCGCCACCGGCACCTGAGGACGTTCCCGCCCCACCCCGGCCCACCACCCGGCCGGGGCCCTCGCCGGCCCGGGTCCCACCGGCCCGGCGGCGCCCCACCGGGCACGTCCCGCGCGCGGCGCTAGGGTCGCAGCATGCCCGTCTTCGACTACGACCCGCCCGAGCGGTTCGTCGCCGGCACCGTCGGCGAACCCGGGTCGCGCACCTTCTTCCTGCAGGCGCGCGCCGGTGGGCGCCTGACGTCGGTGGCGCTGGAGAAGGCCCAGGTGGCCGCCCTGGCCGAGCGCGTCGGTGAGCTGCTCGACGAGATCGTGCGCCGCTCCGGCGGCCAGGCGCCCGTGCCGGCGCTGCCGCCCTCCGGCACGGAGGACACCGGACCGCTGGAGGTGCCGATCGAGGAGGAGTTCCGGGTCGGCACGATGAGCCTGGCGTGGGACTCCGACCGTCAGGTCGTCGTCATCGAGTGCTTCGAGGTCGACGACGACGACGTCGAGGCCCTCGAGGACGCCGAGGCGGCGCTGGCTCCCGACCCGGCCCGCAACCTGCTGCGCGTCTCCCTCGACGGCGCCAGCGCCCGCGCCTTCTCCCAGCGCGCCACCGCCCTGGTCGCGGCCGGCCGGCCGCCGTGCCCGTTCTGCGCCGGGCCGCTGGACCCGGCCGGCCACGTGTGCCCGCGCGCGAACGGCTACCGGCGCTGAGCGGCCCCACCCCGGGCGTGTTCGCCGGCGTCCCCGAGGCCGACGCGCTGGTGCACCTGGCCGCCGGCGAGCTGCGGGTCCGCGGCCGCCTCGCCGACGCCTCCAACGCCACCCTGTACTCCGTGGTCGCCTCCGGCGGCGCGGAGCTGGCGTGCGTGTACAAGCCGGTGGCCGGCGAGCGCCCGCTGTGGGACTTCCCCGACGACACCCTCGCCCGCCGCGAGGTCGCCTCCTACGCGGTCTCGGCCGCCACCGGCTGGGACGTGGTGCCCCCCACCGTCCTGCGCGACGGCCCCCTGGGCCCGGGCAGCGTGCAGCTGTGGCTGCAGGCCCCGCCCGAGGAGGCGGCCGGCCCGGCGGAGCTGGAGGAGCTCGTCGAGGTCGACGGGTTCGACGGTGCCGCCGACGACGGGGCCCTGGACGCCGCGGACGAGGGCGCCGACGACGACCAGGACGCCGACCACGACGACCGCGACGACCGCGACGACCACGTGGTGGTCCTGCCGCAGCCCGGCGCCGGCCTGGTGGACATCACCACCCCCCGCGAGCTCCCCCCCGGCTGGCTGCCGGTGCTGCACGCGGAGGACTACTCCGGGCGCCCCGTCGTCCTCGCGCACGCCGACGACCCGCGCCTGCGCCGCATCGCCGTCCTGGACGCGGTGCTCAACAACGCCGACCGCAAGGGCGGGCACGTGCTGCCCGGCTGGGGCGGCGCCGTGCACGGCGTGGACCACGGCCTGACCTTCCACGCCGAGCCGAAGCTGCGCACCGTGCTGTGGGGCTGGGGCGGCGAGGCGCTGGACGAGCACGAGCGAGACGTGCTGGAACGGCTGCGCGGCGACCTCGGCGAGCGGCTCGGGGAGGTCCTCACCGACCTGCTGAGCGTCGAGGAGGCCGTGGCCACCCTCGAACGCGTGGAGCGGCTGCTGCGCACCGGCCGCCTGCCCCGCCCGCGCGGGCAGCGCACCATCCCCTGGCCGCCGTTCTGACCCCCGCCCGCGCCCCCGCCCGCGCCCCCGCCCGCGCCCCCGCCCCCAGGCGCGGCGGGACGCGGCGGCGCGGGTAGGTTCGGCCCGTGCGCTCCTGGCCCGCCCCCGACCCCACCACCCTGCCCGGCGACGGCCCGGGCACCGCTGCGCTGCCCGGGCGCGGTCCGCGGGTCCACCTGCACGACTCCAGCACCGGCCGCCTCCAGCCCGCCGGCCCCTCCGAGGGCACCGCGACGTTGTACGTGTGCGGCATCACCCCCTACGACGCCACCCACCTGGGTCACGCCAACACCTACGTCGCCTTCGACCTGCTGCAGCGCGCCTGGCGAGACGCCGGCCTGGCCGTCGCCTACGTGCAGAACGTCACCGACGTCGACGACCCGCTGCTCGAGCGCGCGACGGCCACCGGCGTGGACTGGACCGAGCTGGCCGCCTCCCAGGTGGAACTGTTCCGCGAGGACATGGCCGCCCTGTCCGTGATCCCCCCGCAGCAGTACCTCGGCGTCGTCGAGGCCGTCGACCTCGTCTCGGCGGCCGTGCGCGACCTCCTCGCCGCCGGCGCCGCCTACCGGGTGCCCGGAACCGACGGCGCCCCCGACGGCGACGTCTACTTCCCCGTCGCCGCCGACCCCGCCTTCGGCGACGTCTCCCACCTGGACCGGCAGCAGATGCTCGCCCTGTCCGCCGAGCGCGGCGGCGACCCGGACCGCCCCGGCAAGCGCGACCCGCTGGACCCGCTGCTGTGGCGGGTGCAGCGCGACGGTGAGCCCGGCTGGGACGCCGGCGAGCTCGGCCGCGGCCGCCCCGGCTGGCACGTGGAGTGCACCGCCATCGCCCTGCAGCACCTCGGCACCCCCGTCGACGTGCAGGCCGGCGGCAGCGACCTGCTCTTCCCGCACCACGAGATGGGCGCCTCCCACGCCCACGTGCTGCGCCCGCACGCCACCCCCTTCGCGCACCTGTACGCGCACTCCGGCATGGTCGCCCTCGACGGCGAGAAGATGAGCAAGTCCAGGGGCAACCTCGAACTCGTCTCCCGGTTGCGCGCCGCCGGCGAGGACCCCGCCGCCGTGCGCCTGGCGATCGTCGCCCACCACTGGCGCAGTGACTGGGAGTGGACCCCCGCCGTGCTCGCCGAGGCCCGCGAGCGCCACGCCCGCTGGGCCCGCGCCGTCGCCCTGCCCGCCGGGCCGGACGCCGCACCCGTCCTGGCGCGCGTGCGCGAACGCCTCGCCGACGACCTCGACGCTCCCGGGGCCGTGGCCGCCGTCGACGCCTGGGCCGACGCGGCGCTCGCCGGCACCGGTGCGGGCGGCCAGGACGGCGCACCGGAGCTGGTGCGCCGCACCGTCACCGCGCTGCTGGGCGTGCGGCTGCCCTGATGCCCCGCCACGACCGCGAGGAGGTGGCCCGCCGGGCCGGGCACGCCACCTGGCGCGAGGCCGTCGAGGCCACCGCGCACCTGAGCCAGCAGGAGGCCGGCCGGGCCCTGGGCGTCAGCCACCCCACGGTGCGCACCTGGCGCACCGAGCTGGGCCTGGGGGTGAGCGCGCGACGCTCCGGGCCGCAGGCGGCGGCAGCCTTCCGCGAGGACCCCACCGACCCGCGGCACGGCTCGGCCAACGGGTACCGCAACCTCGGCTGCCGCTGCCCGGCGTGCACGCGCGCGTGGACGGACTACCAGCGCGCGCGCCGCACCGGCCCGGGCTGAGACGCGATCCCGTGGCCGGCGCCCAGAGCAGGCACAGGACCACCACAGGAGCCGTGCCGATCCTCTCCGCATGACGTGGAACCCCCTCGCCCCGCTGACCACCGCGGCGCTGCGCCGACGCGCGGCCTCCGGCGCCGCGCTGCTGCTCGCCGGCAGCCTGGCGCTCGCCGGCTGCTCGGCCACCACCACCGGCACCGCGGCGGCCGGGACGACGACCAGCACCACCACGAGCAGCACCGCGTCGACCACAGCGATCGACACCTCCTCCTCCGGCAGCGCCGACGCGACCACCACCAGCCGGACCACCACCGACACCGCCGCGGCGGCCGAGGCGTTCCTGGCGACCCTGTCCGAGGAGCAGCGCGAGGCGGTGCTCTACGCCTACGACGACGAGACGAAGACCACCTCGTGGTCGAACTTCCCCGTCACCTTCGTCGAGCGCGCCGGGCTGAACCTCGCCGACCTCACCGCCGAGCAGCAGGACGCCGCCACGGCCGTCCTCGAGGCGCTGCTGTCCGAGGAGGGCTACGCCACCGTCACCGGCATCATCGGCGGCGACCAGTACCTCGCCGACAGCAGCAGCTCCACCGAGGACTCGCTCGGGCAGTACTACATCGCCTTCTTCGGCGACCCCTCCGACACCAGCGCCTGGGAGGTCCAGTTCGGTGGCCACCACCTCGGCATCAACGCCACCCTGGACGGCGCCGCCGGCTCGATCACCTTCGCCCCCACCCACCTGGGCACCCAGCCCGCGGTCTACACGAACGCCGACGGCGAGGAGGTCCAGCCGCTGGCCGGGATGTACGAGACCGCCTTCGCCTTCTACGACAGCCTCACCGAGGAGCAGCTCGCCGCGCTCTACCAGGGCGAGGAGGTCTCCGCCATGGTCTGCGCCCCGGGCAGCACCTGCGAGTACCCCACCGGCACCGGCCTGTCCGGCGCGGACCTGACCGACGAGCAGGAGCAGCTGCTGCTCGACGTCGTCGCCAACTGGGTGGGCCTGGCCGACGAGGAGACGACCGCCGAGGCGCTCGCCGAGATCGAGGCCACCCTCGACGAGACGTACGTCAACTGGTCCGGCGCGACCGTCTACGACACGACCCAGGGAGACGGGATCTACTTCCAGGTCTCCGGCCCCGACGTGTACGTCGAGTTCGCCGCCCAGCAGGGTTCCGCCGGCGCCGACGTCGACGGCGTCACCACCTCCGGGTGGGGGCACGTGCACACCATCTACCGCGACCCGGGCGAGGACTACGCCGGCAGCGTCACCCAGCAGGAGAGCACCGGCACGGGCGGTGGGCCCGGCGGTGGGGGAGCACCCGCCGGTGCGCCCGGGAACGGCCAGGTGCCCTCCGGCGCCGCGCCCGCGAGCGCCTGACGGGGGGCGGGCCCCGGGCCCGCCCCCCCGCACCCTCGGGTTCAGCCCTGCTGGCGCTGGGCGATCTCCTGCTGCACCACGGAGCCGAGGCGCTGCAGCTGCCCGGTGCCCAGCTGGCGCACCTCGCCCTCCAGGCGCTGCAGCACGTGCGGGTCCTCCAGGACGCGCTCGGAGCTCTGCAGCAGCACCGTGCCGGCGCCGGTGAAGTCGTACTGGCGCTCCTCGCCGGAACGGGTGCCGAACAGCGCCCCGCGCGCTGCGCCGAGGAAGTGCCCCATCCAGCCGGCGTCGAAGTGCTGCGCCGGGGCAGGGCAGTCGGCCCACCCCACCAGCGCCTCCGGGTCCACCCGCACCGGCGGCTCGACGAAGATCACCGGCCCGGAGGAGCTGGCGAGGAACTTCCCCGTGCCCAGCAGGGTCAGGAACCCCGGGATGATCGACTCCTTCAGCTCCAGCCCCGCGTCGAAGGCCAGCAGGTTCGACGCCCGCACCGTCAGGTTGCCGTCGTCGAGGTCGTAGGAGTTGATGTCGTACCCGCGGTCGCCCAGGATCACGTGCCCCTGGCCGTTGGCCACCACCCAGTCGCGGCTGTACAGCGGCGAGGAGAACCGCTCGGCGACCATCGACCCCAGCGACGTCGCCGTCAGCGGCTCGAAGCGGATCGTGCCGCCACCGGCCGGGTAGTAGGCGATCATCCGGCCGGTCTGCACGAACAGCGGCCCCGTCAGCCGCACGCAGTACGCGTACGCGTTGCCCGGCAGGTTGTCGTGCTCCGGCAGCGTGGCCGGGTCCAGCGCTTCCACGCCCACGGCTCCTCCAGCAGCGCTCACAGCTTCTCCTCGCTGGCCTGCACGTGCACGGTGCCCTCCCCGGACACCCTCAGCTGCACCGCTTCCCCCGAACCGCGCCCGACCGCGTCGCGCCACGACACGGCCGCGGCGACGTCCACGCGCAGGTCGCCCTCGTGCGCGACGTACGCCTGCGGGTCCACCACCACCTGGCGGCCGCCGCTGACCGGCAGCGCGAACGTGCCGCCGTGCGAGAGCACCGCCACCGAGCCGCGCCCGGACAGCTGGGTGGTGAACATCCCCTGCCCCGTGACGGCGCCGCGCACCGCCCCGCGCAGGCCCCCCTGCTGACCGAGGAACACCACCGAGCTGGACAGCGACGCGTCGTGCGCCAGCAGTCGGTCCGCCTCCACCGACAGCGGCCGCGAGCCGTCCAGCTCGATGACGGTCACGTGGTGGCCGTGGAAGCCGTAGTGCACCGCCCCGCTGCCCTCGGCGACCATCAGCGCCACCGCCTCACCCTGCACCCCGCGCGCCAGCGACGCGGCCAGCCCGCCGCCGTAGGCGCCGCCGCCGGGACCGCCGGCCACGGGGGAGAAGGTGACCCGGCCCGTGACGGCGAGCATCGCGCCGCGCCGCGCCAGCACCTCCCGGCCGGGGGCGACCTGCGCCAGCACCACCTTTGAGGTGACGGTCGTGAACGTCATCGGCGCTCCTCCGGCTGGATGAACACGGTGCCCTGCCCCTCGAAGCGCAGCGAGAACGCCTCCCCGGAGGACTCCCCGAGCAGGTTGCGCCACGACACGTCGGTGACGAACGACTGCCGCACGTCCCCCAGGGCGCCGACGTAGGCGTCCGGGTCCACCACCAGCGGCGTGCCCGGGGCCACCCGCAGCGCGATCGGCGGCCCGCCCATCGAGATCAGCGCCACCCGGCCGTGCCCGGTGACGCTCGTGGTGAACAGCCCCTGACCGCTGGAGGCGCCCTGCAACCCGCTGAACACCACGTCGGTGCGCAACCCCTCCGACAGGCACAGCAGGCTCTCCGACTCCGCCTTGAGCACCTGGCCGGCCAGGTCCAGCAGCAGCACGTTCCCGGCGTCCACCGCGAAGTGCACGCTGCCGCGGCCGCTGACCTCCACCAGCGGCAGCGACTCACCGGTCAGGCGCTGCTTGAACGCCGCCCGCAGGCCACCGCCGCCCCCGGAACCGGCGTGCTTGAAGGTCACCTCGCCCTCGTAGGCGACCATCGAGCCGGTGCGCGCCCGCACCGCGCTCGCCGCGCTGCCGTCCAGGTCCACCACCAGGACCCGCGGCGTCCCCAGCCGCCAGCTCACCCGACCACCCTCCCCGCACGGGCCCGGCCGGCGGCCGGGCTCCTCACCGCCCCATCATGGCGTGCCGGTGATCGCCGGGGAACCCGCCCGTGCGCCGCCGGGACCGCCCCGCCGCGCGGGGTCAGCCCCGGCGGGGGCCGTCGTCGCGCCGCGGCGGGTCGTCGCGCCGGCGCAGGTACCGCTCGAACTCCCGCGCGATCGCCTCACCGCTGGCCTCGGGCAGCTCCGCGGTGTCCTTCGCCTCCTCCAGCTGCTGCACGTACTCGGCGATCTCGCTGTCCTCACCGGCCAGCTCGTCCACCCCGCGCTCCCAGGCGCGCGCGTCCTCCGGCAGCTCACCCAGCGGCACCGGCACGCCCAGCAGCTCCTCCACCCGGTGCAGCAGCGCCAGCGTGCCCTTCGGCGACGGCGGCTGCCCCACGTAGTGCGGCACCGCCGCCCACAGCGACACCGACGCGATGCCGGCGTTGGCCACCGCGTCCTGCACCACGCCGACGATGCCGGTGGGCCCCTCGTAGCGCGACGGCTCGATGTCCAGCTTCTCCACCAGGTCCGGGTCCTCGCTGCTGCTGGTCACCGGCAGCGGCCGCGTGTGCGGCACGTCCGCCAGCAGCGCCCCCAGCGTCAGCACCATGCTGGCCCCCACGGCGCGCGCGTGGGCGACGACCTCGGCGGCGTAGGTGCGCCAGCGCATCGACGGCTCGATGCCGCGCACCAGCAGCACGTCGCGCGAGGAGTCGGGCAGGCGCGCGTACGACACGCGCGTGGTCGGCCACGTCAGCCGGCGCCGGCCGTCGTCGTCGAAGTGCACGGTGGGCCGGTTGACCTGGAAGTCGTGGTACTCCTCCGGGTCGAACTCGGCGAGCTCGACGCCCCCCCACACCTCGTGCAGGTGCGCGACCGCCTGGCTGGCCGCCTCCCCGGCGTCGTTCCAGCCCTCGAAGGCCGCGATCACCACGGGGTCGCGCAGCACCGGCGCCGCCGGCCTCACGTCGTCAGGCTGCTCAAGCACCTTCCAACCCTAGACTCACCGGTCGATGCCCACCGACACACCGACCCCCGACGCGCCGACCCCCCAGCCGCCGCGGGCGTTGCCCGCCGCCGTGCTGTGGGACATGGACGGCACGCTCGTCGACACCGAACCGCACTGGATCGCCGCCGAGCACGCCCTGATGGCCCGGCACGGCGCGAGCTGGTCGCACGAGCAGGCCCTGCAGCTCGTCGGCAGCGCCCTGCCCGACTCCGGGCGCCTGCTGGCTGCGCACCTGGCTGCCGAGGCCGGGGTGCACCTGGACCCCGGCGCCATCGTCGCCGAGCTGATCGCCGAGGTGGTGCACCAGGTGTCGGCGAGCGTGGTGTGGCGCCCCGGCGCGCTGCGGCTGCTGCGCGAGCTGGGGGAGCGCGGCGTGCCGTGCGCGCTGGTGACGATGTCGTACCGCTCCCTGGCCGGCACCGTGGCCGCCCTCGTGCCCGGCGCCTTCGCCGTCGTCGTCGCCGGTGACGAGGTGGAGCGCGGCAAGCCGCACCCCGACCCGTACCTGCGCGCCGCCGCGCTGCTGGGCGTGGACCCGGGTGACTGCGTGGTGCTGGAGGACTCCGCCCCCGGCGTGGCCTCCGGCGAGGCCGCCGGCTGCCGCGTCGTCGCCTGCCCGCACATGGTGCCCATCCCCGCCGCCCCGGGGCGCAGCCGCGTGGCCTCCCTCGCCGAGCTGGACGCCGACGCCCTGGGGCGCGTGGCCGCCGGCGGGGTCATCGACTCGCTCGCCGGCGCCTGAGGCCCTCCCGCGGGCCCTGGGCGGTCTGGGAGGCTGCGCGGCGTGCACCTCGACCAGGTCCTCGACTGGCGCGGCCGGCGGGTCCGCTGGACGCGTCTCGGCACCGGGCCCGCGGTGGTCCTCTGCCACGGCACCCCCTGGTCGTCGTGGCTGTGGGCCCCCTACGCGCAGGCCCTGGCAGCCGACTTCACGGTCCACCTGTGGGACATGCCCGGCTACGGCGCCTCCTCCAAGGACCCCGAGCACGCCGTCTCCCTCGACGTCCAGGGGGAACTGCTCACCGACCTGCTGCGGCACTGGGACCTCGACGCGCCGCACGTGGTCGCCCACGACGTCGGCGGCGCCGTCGCCCTGCGCGCCCACCTGCTGCACGGTGCCCGCTGCGCGTCCCTGGCCCTGGTCGACGCCGTCGCCCTGGCGCCGTGGGGCTCGCCGTTCTTCCGCCTCGTGCGCGAGCACGCCGCCGTCTTCGCCGCCCTGCCGCCGGCCGTGCACGCCGGGGCGTTGCGCGCCTACGTCGCCGGAGCCAGCCACCGCGGCCTCACCGACGCCCAGCTCGACGCGCTCCTGGCGCCGTGGGTCACCCCGCAGGGGCAGGAGGCGTTCTACCGCCAGGTCGCCCAGGCCGACGAGGCGTTCACCGACGTCATCGAACCGCTCTACCCGTCGCTGGACCTGCCGGTGCACGTCGTCTGGGGTGCCGAGGACACCTGGGTCCCGGTCGAGCGCGCGCACCGCCTGGCCGCACTGATCCCCGGTGCCGGTCTCACCGTGGTCCCCGACGCCGGGCACCTGGTCCACCTCGACCAGCCCGTGCACCTGGCCACCGCCCTGCGGGCCTGGCTCACCGACCGCACCTGAACCGCACCTGGAGCGCACCCCGCCGCCGCCCGCGCGCTCACAGCGCCCCCGACCCACCCACCAGCACCGCCAGGACGAACGCCCACCCGCCCCGCAGGCGCCGCGAGCCGGGCGCGTGCTGCCGGCGGCCGGGCAGCGGACCGGACAGCAGCAGGAACGCCGTGGTGCCCAGGGGCAGCGAGAACAGCCAGAACCACGCCCACCGCGTCGCCCACCACGGCTCCGCGGCGCCGATCAGCACCAGCAGGGCGCCCAGCGACTGCACCACCAGCAGCACGACCACCCAGCCGCGCACGGTGGCGCCCAGCACGCGGGCGGACAGGACGAAGCCCCGGGCGTGCTCGACGCGCTCGACGCGCACGCCCGGATCCCACGCCCGCACCGCCTGCCCGACGTCGCGGGTGGTCACCGGCAGCGCCGACGCCTCGCCGACCGCGTCGGAGAGCGCGCCGACGAGGTGCTCGTCGCTGACCAGGCGGACCTCGGCGCTCCGCACCTGCCACGCCCCGCGCCAGTCGGCGCGCCAGCGCACCCGCTGCACGACCTCACCCGTGGCCCCCGCCGGCAGGCCGCCGACCACCTGCACGCCGGCGACGCGCCCGGCTCGAGCGGCGACCCGCAGGTCCTGCACGTCGGCGGCGCGCTCCCCGAACACGAGCGTCACCAGAAGCACCACGAGCGTCACGGCCAGCAGGGCGGCACGCACCCCGGCCCACCCGCGCCACGGCGCACGCACCGGCGGCAGCGGGGTGGACGACGCATCGAGCACCCCGACGACGCTAGCGGCGCACCACCCGCCGTCAAGCGCGCCCGCGCCGCACGCGGACCACCCGGGGCGCACCGAGGTCCCCCGCCGACGCCGGTCCCGGGCGCCTCCTCAGCCCCTCGACCGGAGCCGGCGCCGGAGCTGCCTCACGCGAACACCGTCGCCGTCAGGGCCAGCGCCAGGGCCAGCGCCCGGTCGAGCACCGTCACGCTCCGCGGGGCGGGTCCTGGGCGACGTCCCCGCCGGGCAGGGGCGGTGGGGTGCCGCCGAACGCCGGGCACAGCGCCTTGTGGTCGCACCACGAGCACAGCCTCCCCGGGGTGGCCGGCCACTCGCCGCTGGCGCGGTTGCGCTCGATGGCCTCCCACACGGCCCGCACCTCGCGCTCGGTGGCGCGCAGGTCGTCCTCGTCGGGGCAGTGGCCCAGCACCTCGCCCGAACCGAGGTACACCAGCCGCAGCGAGCGCGGCACCACCCCGCGCAGCCGCCACAGCACCAGGGCGTAGAAGCGGATCTGGAACAGGGCGGCCGCGGCGAAGCGGTCGGACGGCGCCCGGCCCGTCTTGTAGTCGACGACCCGCAGCCGGCCGTCCGGGGCCACGTCCAGGCGGTCCACCACCCCGCGCAGCACCGGGCCGCCCTCCAGCGGCACCTCCACCCGCACCTCCCGCCCGGCCGGCTCCAGCCGGGTGGGGTCCTCCAGGTCGAAGTAGCGCCGCAGCAGCGAGCGCGCCTGCGCCAGCCAGCGCTGCAGCGCAGCGCGGCCGTCCTCGTCGTCGCCGAACAGCGCGCCCAGGCGCTCATCGCCGGCCAGCAGCTCCCGCCAGCGCTCCTCGACCATCCCGCACGCCGCCTCGGGGGTGCGCTCGGCGGCCGGCAGGTCGAAGAGCCGCTCCAGCACCGCGTGCACGAGGGTTCCGCGCGCCGCCGCCGGCGAAGGCGCCTCCTCCAGCCTGTCGATCGTGCGGAAGCGGTACAGCAGCGGGCACCGCAGGAAGTCCGCCGCCCGGGACGGCGACAGACCCCGCGCGCGACCCGCAGCCGTCCCCGCAGCCGTGCCGGGCGGGGGACCGCCGTCGGCCACGGGCTCGCCGGGCCGCTCGGGGGAGCCGGGCACGTCGGTGGTGGTGCTGGACACGCCGGCAGGCTAGGTGCCGCCCCCGACACGGGTGCTCGCACGCACCGCCCGCAGGACCACCCCGGCGGCGCGGGCGTCCGCCGGGCCGGGGCGCGGCGGGGCGGGGCACGGCGGGGCGCGGCGGGGCGGGGCGGGGCACGGCGGGGCGGGGCGGACGGTCGCTCACGGCCGCCTAGGATCGGCGGGTGCGCAGCCCCCGAGTCACCGACCGCCCCGCCGGCGAGGCCCGGTGAACGGCGCCGGCATCCGCCTGGGGCGCCCCTTCGGCGTCCCGCTGCTGCTCGCGCCCTCGTGGTTCCTCTTCGCCGCCGTCATCGTGTGGGTCTTCGCCCCCGTGGTCTCGGTGCGGGTGCCCGGCCCGGCGTCCTACCTGGTGGCCTTCTCCTACGCGGTGCTGCTGCTGCTGTCCGTGCTCGTGCACGAGGTCGCCCACGCCCTGGCCGCCCGCTGGTCGGGCCTGCGCGTGTCCGGCATCGTCCTGAACGTCTGGGGCGGGCACACCACCTTCCAGGACGGCGACGTCGGCCCGGGCCGCAGCCTGCTCATCGCCGTGGTCGGGCCGGTCGCCAACGGCGCGCTCGCGCTGGCCGCCCACCAGGCCGGGGAGGTGGTGCGCGCCCAGCCCGGCCCGGTCGGGGTCGGTGAGCTGCTGCTGGGCGCCCTGACCGTCTCCAACGTGCTGCTGGCCGCCTTCAACCTGCTGCCGGGCCTGCCCCTGGACGGCGGTCACGCCCTGGAGGCGGTGGTGTGGAAGGTGCGCGGCGACCGCCTGGCCGGCACCGTCGCCGCCGCCTGGGCCGGCAGGGTGCTCGCCGCGCTCACCCTGGTGGCCGCCGTCGCCGTGCCCCGCCTGCTGGGGTGGCAGGCGACGCTGACGCAGGTGGTGTGGGCCGGGCTCGTCAGCGCCCTGCTGTGGCAGGGCGCCTCCCAGGCGCTGCAGTTCGCCGCCCAGCGTCGCCGGGTGCCGCTGCTGTCCGCGCGCGCCCTGCAGCGCCCGGCCATCGCCGTCAGCTCCCGCGCCACCGTCGAGGAGGTGGTGCGCGCGGCCCGCGCCGCCATCGACGCCGGCGCCACCGCCGGCAGCACCCGCGACCTGGAGGTCGTGCTCGTCACCGACGACGGCGTGCCGGTGGCCGTCGTGGACACCGCCGCCCTGAGCCGGGTGCCGCTGGAGCGGCGCGGCGCGCTCGGCGCCGGGGCCACCGCCCG
Source organism: Kineococcus sp. TRM81007 (assembly GCF_022669155.1). Classification (GTDB taxonomy): domain Bacteria; phylum Actinomycetota; class Actinomycetes; order Actinomycetales; family Kineococcaceae; genus Kineococcus. Next base: position 90,809 of record NZ_JALBVB010000034.1, read on the forward strand.
CGCGCTGCCGCCCCGCTGCTGGCTGCCGGGCGACCTGACCGGCGAGGCGCTGCTGGACGCGGTCGCCGCCCGCCCCGGCGAGCACGTCGTCCTCGGCGCCGGCGGGCGCGTGGAGGGCCTGCTGCACACCGGCGACGTCGTCGCCGCCGTCACCGCGCGCTGAACCGCGCGCCCCACCACCCGCACGAGCACCCCCGCACGAGCACCCCCGCACGAGCACCCCCGCACGAGCACCCCCGCACGAGCACCCCCGCACGAGCACCCCCGCACGACCACCCCCGCACGACCACCCCGCACGACCACCCCCGCACGACCACCCCGCACGACCACCCCGCACGAGCACGCACCACCAGGGAAGGACCCCGCGTTGAACGACGCCCCCACCAGCCAGCCCGCGAACCCGCCCGCGGACCCCGCCGGTGGGCCCGCCCACGGGCCCGACGGCGGGCCCACCGGCGCCGCCACCCGCCGCGGGCCGCTGCGGGAGGGGGAGCGGGTGCAGCTGACCGACCCGCGCGGGCGCCTGCACACCATCACCCTGACCGCCGGCAAGGAGTTCCACACCCACCGCGGCCGCTTCCGGCACGACGAGCTCATCGGCCGCCCCGACGGCACCACGATCACCAACTCCGCGGGCGTGGAGTACCTCGTGCTGCGGCCCCTGCTGGCCGACTTCGTGCTGTCCATGCCGCGCGGCGCCGCGGTGGTCTACCCCAAGGACGCCGGGCAGGTCGTGCAGATGGCCGACGTCTTCCCCGGCGCCACCGTCATCGAGGCCGGCGTGGGCTCCGGGGCGCTGACGATGTCGCTGCTGCGCGCCGTCGGCGACGCCGGCCGCGTGCACTCCTTCGAGCGGCGCGCCGACTTCGCCGACATCGCCCGCGGCAACGTGGAGACCTTCTTCGGCGGCTCCCACCCCGCCTGGCGGCTGACCGTCGGCGACCTCGTGGAGTCCCTGCCCGCCTCCGGGCTGGACTCCGCCGCCGGCACCGGCGCCGACCGCGCGGTGCTGGACATGCTGGCCCCTTGGGAGTGCCTGGACGCCGTCGCCGACGCGATGGCCCCCGGCGGGGTCCTCATCTGCTACGTCGCCACCGCCACCCAGCTCTCCCGCGTGGCCGAGGCCGCCCGCGCCTCCGGCCGCTGGACCGAGCCGGAGGCGTGGGAGTCCATGGTGCGCGGCTGGCACCTGGAGGGCCTGGCGGTGCGCCCGCAGCACCGCATGGTCGGGCACACCGGCTTCCTGATCACGACCCGCCGCTTGGCCGACGGCGTCACCCCGCCGCTGCGCAAGCGCCGCCCCGCCCCCGGCGCGTACAGCGAGGACACCGGCGCGGACACCGGCGCCGGCCCCGACGCCCTCTCCGACGGCGAGGGCTACGGCGAGCGCCCCGTCTCCGACCGCAAGGCCCGCAAGGCGGCCCGGGAGGCCGCCGCCGGGGCCACCGCCTCGCACGAGGCCACCCACGGCGCCACCCCCGCCGACGTGAGCACCACCGGCGAGGACCCCGCCGACGTGGGCACCGCCGGTGCCCCGGACGAGGGCTGAGGTGGCCGCGCACCCGTGATGGCCCACAGCCACGCCTGCACCGGCCTGGCCGCCGGCGCCGCCACCCTCCCGCTGGCCCCCGTGCACGGCCCGGTGGCCACCGCCGCGTGGGTGGCGGCCTGGGGCGGCGCCGCGCTGCTGCCCGACTTCGACCAGGGCGGCATCTCCTGGAAGCGGGCCCTGCCGCGACCCACCGGCTCCACCGTGGCGCAGATGTGGGGCCCGCTGACCACCACCGCCGCCTCCCTCGTCGGCCGCCTGGCCGGCGGGCACCGCTGGGGCACCCACGACCCGCTGCTGGCACCGGTCCTCTTCGGCGCCCTCGCGTGGGCGGCGGCGCTGCACCCGGTCACCTCCCTGGCGGTGCTCGCGTTCGTCACCGGCGCCGCCCTGCGCGGGTGCCACTTCGTCATCCCCGGCCAGGTGGAGACCACCGTGCTCGGCAACCTCGCCCTGTCCTTCGGGCTGGCCTGGTGGGTGCTCGATCGCCACCCCGCCGGGGTGCCGTGGCTGCCGTGGGCGGTGGCCGGCGGCGTGCTCGTCCACGTGGTCGGCGACTGGCTGACCGTCGGCGGCGTGCCGCGCCCGCTGGCCGTGCCGCTCGCGCTGCTGGGCGGGCGGCGCCGGCGCACCGCCCTAGGGCTGTTCCGCACCGGGGCGCGCGTCGAGCACGCCATCGCCGCGCTCGCGGTCGCGCTCACCGCGGTCCTGCTCGCCCGGCACCTGCTGCTGCCCCTCCTGTGAGCCCCGGCGCTCGCCGTCCCGCTCCAGCGGGGAGCGGCCGAAGCGCACGTGCACCTGCTCGAAACCCTTGTGCCGCTGCGCCTGCGCCAGGCGGGTGTAGGCGCGCTGATCGGCGTCGGTCAGCACCACGGCGTCGGTCAGCGGGGTCAGCAGCGCCCGCGGGTACAGCCGCCGCACCCGCACCACGTCGGCCTCCACGCACAGCACCACGCAGCAGGCGGCGACGAAGAGGAACACGATGCCACCCAGGACCACCGTGAAGACCTGGTTGGACACGCTGGAACGCTCGGCCACCGAGGAGACGATCCCGCGGCCGAAGTGCTGCAGCACCTGCCACAGCACCCCCATGGCCACGGCGCCCGGCAGGACCGTCCGCACGTCCGGCCGGTGCGCGGCCGCCAGCCGGAACGCCACGCCGAAACCGACCGCGGCCAGCGCCGCAGCCCCGGCGTGCGAGGCCCACTCGGCCAGGCCCGGCGGCACGTGGGCGCTGATGACCGCGCTGAGCACCGCGGTGCCCACCACGAACATCCCGGCCGTGACCAGCAGCAGCAGCGCCCGTCCCCGCGCCAGGAACGGGTTGGGGCGCTCGTTGCGCGGCACCGCCCACGCCACGTTGACCGCGTTCTGCAGCGCCAGGCCCAGCCCGGTCGCCCCGTACAGGGCACCGGCGACACCGATGACGAGGCCGACCGCGCCACCGCCGAGGCGCTCGGGGCTGCCCAGCTCGTCGCCGATGACGGGCACCTGCGCCACCGCGGAGTTCAGCACCGCCTGCTGCGCGTCCGGGTCCCCGGAGAGCACGTAGCCGAGGATCGTGGACAGCAGCAGCAGCAGCGGCACCAGCGCCAGCAGGCCGTAGTAGGCGATCAGCGCGGCCAGGTAGGCGCCCTGGTCCTCGAAGAACTTGTAGACCACCGCCAGCGGGTAGCCGACGGCCGGGTGCCGGCGCTGGAAGACGTCCAGCCGGTGCACGGCACCGCTGCGCCGCTCGATCTCGGGCACGGGTGCGTCGGGCACGCGCACATCCTGGGGGCAGCCGCCCGCGCCCGCAGGTCCGGCGCCCCGACCCTCACGGTCGAGACCGGAACGTGACTAGTTCGTTACCGTCAGTCGCGCCGGGTGGGGGTTCCGACACGGCGCGCACCGCGCCGGAGCGGGTTAGGGTCGAGCGCATCCACCGCCCGCCCGGGGAACCGGGAGGGCCACGAGGGGGAGGACGCGCCATGACGGAACCCCAGCGCCGCTTCGGCGGCGGAGGTGAGCGGGACGCCCGCCACACCGCGCTGCTGGAGGAGCAGCTCGGAGCAGCGCGCTCGCGCCTGGCCCAGGTCAGCGCCCAGAACGACCGCCTCGCGGCGACCCTGCGCGACGCGCGCGACCAGATCGTCTCGCTCAAGGCCGAGGTCGACCGCCTCGGCCAGCCGCCCGCGCAGTTCGCCACCTTCCTCGCCGCCGTCGGGGACGGCACCGCCGACGTGGTCAGCGCCGGCCGGCGCCTGCGGGTGGCCGTCAGCCCCGCCGTGGAGCTGTCGGCGCTGCGCCCCGGCCAGGACGTCATGGTCAACGAGGCGATGAACGTGGTCGCCGCCTGCGACTACGAGCGCACCGGTGAGCTGGCCACCGTCAAGGAGGTCCTCGACGACGGGCGCGCGCTGGTGCTGGCGCGCGCCGACGAGGAGCGCGTGGTGCGCCTGGCGGGTCCGCTGGTGGACGGCCCGCTGCGGGTCGGCGACTCCCTGACCATCGACACCCGCTCCGGCTTCGCCTTCGAGCGCATCCCCAAGGCCGAGGTCGAGGAGCTGGTCCTCGAGGAGGTCCCCGACATCCACTACGAGGACATCGGGGGACTGGGCTCGCAGATCGAGGCGATCCGCGACGCGGTCGAGCTGCCGTTCCTGCACGCGGACCTCTTCCGCGAGCACGGCCTGCGCCCGCCCAAGGGCATCCTGCTGTACGGCCCGCCCGGCTGCGGCAAGACCCTCATCGCCAAGGCGGTCGCGAACTCGCTGGCGAGGAAGGCCGCCGAGCTGCGCGGCGAGACCCAGGCCAAGAGCTACTTCCTGAACATCAAGGGCCCGGAGCTGCTCAACAAGTACGTCGGCGAGACCGAGCGGCACATCCGGCTCATCTTCGCCCGCGCCCGGGAGAAGGCGAGCCAGGGCACGCCCGTGGTGGTGTTCTTCGACGAGATGGAGTCGCTGTTCCGCACCCGCGGCTCCGGCGTCTCCTCCGACGTGGAGACCACGATCGTGCCGCAGCTGCTCAGCGAGCTGGACGGCGTGGAGCGCCTGGAGAACGTCATCGTCATCGGCGCCTCCAACCGCGAGGACATGATCGACCCCGCCATCCTGCGGCCCGGTCGCCTCGACGTGAAGATCAAGATCGAGCGCCCGGACGCCGAGAGCGCCGGCGAGATCTTCGGCAAGTACCTGACGCCGGAGCTCCCGCTGCACCCCGAGGACGTCGCGGCCAACGGCGGCGACGCCCGCGCGGCGGTGGAGGCGATGATCCGCGCCACGGTGGAGCGCATGTACACCGAGGGCCCGGAGAACGAGTTCCTGGAGGTCACGTACGCCGGTGGTGACAAGGAGGTCCTGTACTTCAAGGACTTCAACTCCGGCGCGATGATCCAGAACATCGTCGACCGCGCCAAGAAGATGGCCATCAAGGACCTGCTGACCTCCGGGCAGCGGGGTCTGAGGGTGGAGCACCTGATGAGCGCGTGCGTGGACGAGTTCAAGGAGAACGAGGACCTGCCCAACACCACCAACCCCGACGACTGGGCCCGCATCTCCGGCAAGAAGGGCGAGCGGATCGTCTTCATCCGCACCCTGATGCAGGGCAAGAAGGGCACCGAGGCGGGCCGCTCCATCGACACGGTCGCCAACACCGGCCAGTACCTGTAGCGCCCACCGGCGGTGACCGGGTCACCCCGGCGCCCCGGGTCACCGCGGGCCCGCACCCGGACCGGGTGCGGGCCCGCGGTGCGTCACGGCCCGGGCGGCGCACCGGGGTCCTCCCACCAGCGCGGCCACGCCGCCAGCAGGGCCCGCGAGTCCGGCACGAACGGCCAGGACGGGTCGGCCAGGCGCTCGCGCAGGGACCGCGCCGGCTCCCACCACCCCGCGGCGACCTCGCTGGCCTGCAGCACCAGCGGTCGCCCGTCCCACCACGCCTCGTACACGTGCGCCAGGTAGTGGGTCACCTCGTCGCGGTACCAGCGCCGCAGCACCGGCCGCAGCGCGACCGACCCCACCCCCAGCTCCTCGGCCAGTTCGCGGCGAGCGGCCTCCTCGACGTCCTCGCCGGCGCCGACCACGCCACCGGCCAGGCAGTCGTGCGCCCCGGGGTGGACGTCCTTGGTGCCGGTGCGCCGGTGCACGAACACCCGCCCGTGCCCGTCGCGCAGCAGCACCCCGGTGGCCGCGTGCGGGAGGTTCCGCGAGCGCACCCGCCGGCGCGGTGCGCTGCCGGTGACCCGCCCGGCGGGCTCGGACGGGTCGTACAGCGCCACCCGCTCCCCGCCGGTGTCCAGCCCGCCCGGCTCCCCGCCCCGTCCCGGGGCCGGCTCCCCGCCCTGCTCGTCACCCGGCTGGTCGCTCACCTCGTGCACGCGCCCCGACGCTACCGGCGCACCCACGCGGCGTGACCGATCGTGCCCGCTGCGCTGCGCGGGGTCCCGACGTCGACCGGCGGGTCCGCCGATCGGGGGATGCCGACGGGCCGGGGAACTCCCCACGACCGACGCACGACCCCCGGGCGAACGGCCTAGGGTGACGCGCGTGCGATCCCCCCTGCTGCGCCCCGCCCACCCGCGCGCCGCGCGCCGGCTGCTGCCGGCCACGGCCACCGCCGCCGTCGCGGCCCTGCTGCTGGCCGGGTGCGGCGAGGATGAGGAGGCGGCCGTGAGCACCGCCGCCGTGCAGACCGGCGCGGTGCGGGAGGTCGTGGAGGCCTCCGGCACCGTGCAGCCGCGCGCGTCCTCCACCGTGGCGGCGCCCGCGACCGGCACGGTGGCCACCCTGGAGGTCACCGACGGCCAGCAGGTCCAGGCCGGTCAGGTGCTGGCCACCATCGACTCCCCGCAGGCGCACGACGCGCTGGAGCAGGCCCGCGAGGCGGACCGCCGCGCGGCCGCCGCCGGCTCCTCGTCCTCGTCCTCGTCCGACCCCGACGAGATCGCGGCCCAGCAGCGCCGTGCCCGCGCCGACGCGCAGGCGCGCTTCGCGCAGGCCGAGGAGCAGGCCGCGGCCCTGCCCGACGCGGTGGCCCGCGAGGCCGCGCTGGCGGCGGTCCGCTCCTCGCGCACCCAGTACGAGCTGCTGGCCGGCCAGACGCAGGCCCTGGTGGAGCAGGTCGCCGCCGGCCTCGGCGACGTCGACGCCGCCGTCGCGGCCCTCGGGCAGGCGCAACGGGTGCAGACCCGCGCGGCGGTGGCCGCCGCGCAGGCCACCGTGGACGCGCTGACCGTGCGCGCCCCCATCGCCGGCACCGTCTCGCTGGCCGCCACGGGCTCGACCGGTGCCGGTCTGCCCGCCGGAGCCGCCGCGCTCCTGCAGGGCGGCGCCGGTGCGCTGCCCGAGGGCGCCCTGGCCGGCGCCACCAACGGGCAGGACCTCGGCGCCGCCGGCGCACCCGGTTCCCCGGTGCTGGCCGCCGGGGCGGCCGTGAACGCCGGTGCCCCGCTGCTCAGCGTCATCGACGCCTCCGTGCTCACCCTGACCGCCGACGTCGACGAGTCCGACGTGCTGCGCGTGCAGCCCGGCCAGGTCGCCGAGGTCGTCGTCGACGCCGTCGAGGGCGCCACCTACCGCGGCACCGTCACCGGCGTGGACCCCAGCGCCACCGGTTCCGGCGGCGCCGTCACCTACACGGTGCGCCTGAGCTACGACGGCGGCAGCGCCACCGGCGGCGGCCAGGCACCCACCCCGCTGCCGGGCATGTCCGCGGTCGTCTCGCTCGTGGTCGCCGAGGCGGACGACGCGGTGCGCGTGCCCGCCGCCGCCGTCGTGCGCGGCACTCCCGACGAAGCCCCCGACGAAGTCCCCGGGGAGGCCCCCGACGCGGCCGGCGCCGGCGGGGCCGCGACCGCCGACGCGGTGTGGGTGGTGCGCGACGGCGTCGCCGAGCGCCGCGACGTCACCGTCGGGGTGCGCGGTCAGCGGGCCGTGCAGATCACCGAGGGTCTGCGGGCGGGGGAGCGCATCGTCACCGAGGGCGCCGCCGACGTGCGCGCCGGTCAGCAGCTGCCGTGACCCGCGCCCCGCACCCGGCACCCGTCGGACCCGCCGGCCGGCACACGGCGGAACGCACCGGGGAGCCCACCGGGGAGCCCACCGGGGAGCCCACCGGGGAGCCCACCGGGGAGCACGCCTCCGCGGCGATCGAGGCCGTCGACGTCACCCGCAGCTACTCCTTCGGCGGCGGCGCCGTGCAGGCGCTGCGCGGCGTCAGCTTCACCGTCGCCGACGGCGAGTACGCCGCGATCGTCGGCCCCAGCGGCTCGGGCAAGTCCACCCTCATGCACCTGCTGGGCTGCCTGGACCGGCCGACCTCCGGCACCCTGCGCGTCGGCGGGCGCGACCTGCGCGAGCTGTCCGACGCCGAGCTGGCCGAGCTGCGCAACCGCCAGATCGGGTTCGTCTTCCAGTCCTTCCAGCTGCTGCCGCGCTCCAGCGCCCTGGACAACGTCGCCCTGCCGCTGCTGTACCGGGGCGTGAAGGTCGCCGAGCGCCGCGAGCGCGCCGCCGCGGCGCTGCGCGCGGTGAACCTCGGGCACCGCCTGACCCACCGCCCCACCCAGATGTCCGGCGGCGAGCAGCAGCGCGTGGCCATCGCCCGCGCCCTGGTCGGCGAGCCGCGCATCCTCCTGGCCGACGAACCCACCGGCAACCTCGACACCCGCAACGGCGCCGAGGTCATGCGCATCCTGGAGGACCTCAACTCCGAGCGCGGCGTGGCCGTCGTGCTCGTCACCCACGACGACGAGGTCGCCGCCCGCGCCCGCCGCCAGGTGCGGGTGCGCGACGGCCTCGTGGAGTCCGACAGCGCCACCGGCGCACCCGCCCGCGGGAGCGCCGCGTGAACGGCGTGGAGGCGTTCCGCGTCGCGCTGGACGCCCTGCGCGGCAACCGCCTGCGCAGCCTGCTGACCACCCTTGGCATCGTCATCGGCATCGCCGCGGTCATCGTCGTCGTCTCCATCGGCGCCGGCGCCCGCGAGCGCATCGAGTCCCAGGTCGAGGGCCTGGGTTCCAACCTCGTGCTCGTCGTGCCCGGCGAGTTCGACCCGAACAACCTCGCCGCCGGCGCCGCGGCCGCCTCCACCCTGCAGCGCGAGGACGCTGAGGTCCTCGCCGAGGTCACCGGCGACCCGGGCGCCGTCACCGCCCGCCTCACCTCCGGTGCCCAGGTGCGCGCCGGCGGCGTCGAGCGGTTCGTCACCGTCCAGGGCACCGACGAGAACCTGCCCGAGGTGTTCACCCGCCCGGTCGCCTCCGGGCAGTACTTCACCGGCACCGACGTCGACGCCCGCCGCCGGGTGGCCGTGCTCGGCTCGCGCGCCGCCGAGGACCTCTTCCCCGGCGCCGAGGCGGTGGGGCGGCAGATCACCGTGTCCGGCACCCGCTTCCGCGTCGTCGGCGTGCTCGCCGAGCAGGGCGAGTCCTTCGGCGTCTCCCAGGACAACGAGGTCCACGTGCCCCTCACGGTGGCCCAGCGCCTGCTGGGCCTGCAGCGGGTGGACGCCTTCGCGGTGAAGGCCCCCGGCGCGGACGCCGTGCCGGAACTGGCGCGCGACCTGCGGGCCGCGCTGGAGGCCGAGTACCCCGACCAGGCCTTCAGCGCCGTCACCCAGACGCAGGTCCTCGGCGTCGTCGGCGAGATCCTCGGCCTGCTCACCGCCGTGCTCGCCGCGATCGCCGCCATCTCCCTGCTCGTCGGCGGCGTCGGGGTGTCCAACATCATGCTCGTCTCGGTGCGCGAGCGGACCCGCGAGATCGGCCTGCGCAAGGCCCTGGGCGCGCGCCAGCGCGACGTGCTCGTGCAGTTCCTCGTCGAGGCGGTGCTGCTGACCAGCGTCGGCGGCGTCATCGGCATCGTCATCGGCCTGTCCGGCTCCCTGCTGGTGGACCGCTTCTCCCCGTTGCCGGCCAGCGTGGAGTGGTGGAGCCCGGTGGTCGCGTTCGCCGTCTCCGCCGCCGTCGGCGTCTTCTTCGGCGTCTTCCCCGCCCGCCGCGCCGGCCGGCTGGACCCGGTGGTCGCCCTGCGCGCCGACTGAGCCGCGGAACCCCGCACCAGCACCGGCCCCGAGGCGGCCGGTGGTGACCGGACCGGCGGCGCGCGCACCCGCCCCGTAGGGTCGAGGAGTGAGCGTGCGCAGGGTGACCGGCCTGGAGACCGAGTACGGCATCTCGGTGCCCGGGGACCCCGGCGCCAACCCGATGCTGCTGTCGGCGCAGGTCGTCAACGCCTACGCGGCGCCCGCCACCGGCTCGATGGGCGCGGCGCTGCGCACCCGCTGGGACTACGAGGACGAGGCACCGCTGCGCGACGCGCGCGGCTTCGAGCTGCAGCGCACCGCCGCGCACCCCTCCCAGCTGACCGACGCCCCCGCCCGCGGCGACGCCCACGGCCGCCGGCGCGGCGGCGCGGGGGAGCGGGGCGAGCGCCGCACCGCGCCCAGCACCCCCGACGTGGCCGGCGCCGAGGCCGAGGACCCCACGACGGCCAACGTCGTCCTCACCAACGGCGCGCGCTTCTACGTCGACCACGCCCACCCGGAGTACTCCTCCCCGGAGGTGCTCACCCCCCGCGACGCGGTGCGCTACGACCGCGCCGGCGAACGGGTCCTGCTGGAGGCGCTGCGCCGCGTGGCAGCCACCCCGGGCCTGACACCGGTGACGATCTACAAGAACAACACCGACGGCAAGGGCGCCTCCTACGGCACCCACGAGAACTACCTGATGGACCGCACCACCCCCTTCACCGACGTGGTGCGCCACCTCGTCCCGTTCTTCGTCTCCCGGCAGGTGATCGCCGGCGCCGGACGCGTCGGCATCGGGCAGGACTCCGCCCGGCCCGGCTTCCAGATCAGCCAGCGCGCGGACTTCTTCGAGGTCGAGGTCGGCCTGGAGACCACGATGAAGCGGCCCATCATCAACACCCGCGACGAACCGCACGCCACCGCCGAGAAGTACCGGCGCCTGCACGTCATCGTCGGCGACGCCACCATGTGCGAGGTCGCCACCCTGCTGAAGGTCGGCACCACCTCCCTGGTGCTGGAGATGCTGGAGGCCGGGGCGCTCGCGGGCGGCCCGGCCGGCGACCTGCAGCTGAGCGAGCCGGTGCGCGCCCTGCACGAGGTCTCCCACGACCCGGGCCTGACGCACCTGGTGCGCCTGCGCGACGGCCGGCGCATGAGCGCCCTGCAGCTGCAGCGCGCCTACTTCGAGGCCGCCGCCGCCTTCGTGGAGGACCGCTCCGGCCCCGACACCGACGCCGACACCCGCGAGGTCCTCGCGCTGTGGGACGACGTGCTCGGCAAGCTCGAGCGCGACGTCTTCTCCGCCGCCCGCCAGGTCGACTGGGTCGCCAAGCTGCGCCTGCTGGAGGGCTACCGCTCCCGCGACGGGCTGGGCTGGGACAGCCACCGGCTGCAGGCGGTGGACCTGCAGTGGTCCGACGTGCGACCCGAGAAGGGCCTGTACCACCGCCTGGCCGCGCGCGGTCAGGTCGACCGCCTCGTCACCGACGAGGCCGTCGAGCACGCCGTGGCCCACCCCCCGGAGGACACCCGCGCGTACTTCCGCGGCGAGTGCCTGGCCCGCTACGGCGCCCGGGTGGCCGCGGCCAGCTGGGACTCGGTGATCTTCGACGTGCCCGGTCGCGGTGCCCTGCAGCGGGTGCCCACCCTGGAGCCGCTGCGCGGCACCCGCGAGCACGTCGGGGCTCTGCTGGACCGCTGCGCCACGGCCGAGGAGCTCGTCGCCGCCCTCACCGGCTCCTGACCACGACCCGACCGCGATCCGACCACGGCCCGACCACGGCCCGACCACGGCCCGGCCACGGCCCGACCCGCCGCCCGGACACCGGGGCGCGCGCGGCCCGGCCGGGTTAGTGTCGTCAGCACTCCGGCCGTGCGGCCGGTGCTGACCGAGACGTCAGGGGGAGCCAGCCGATGCCTGGACAAGAGCAGCAGCGCCCGAGCCGCCGCGAGGACGAGCCGGAGGAGACCCCCGCCGTGCCCGCGCAGGCCACGGCCCAGGTCAAGGAGAGCGACGCCGAGGTCGACGCCCTCCTGGACGAGATCGACGACGTCCTGGAGTCCAACTCCGAGGAGTTCGTGCGCGGCTTCGTGCAGAAGGGCGGCCAGTAGGCCGGACCGGGGAGTCGGACCGGACGGCCGGCGGGGCGGGCGCGCCGCCCCGCCGGCGGCTCCCCGGCGCGCCCGGGAGCCGCCGGGTAGGGTCGAGCGGGTGAGCCAGGACCCCAGCGGACGGCTCCCGGCGGCGTTCCTCGTGCCGGGCTCCTCGTCCTTCACCGACTTCGTGCGAGACCACGCCCCCGAGGTGCTGCCCGGCGCCCGGCGCCTGCCCGCCGCCGGCACCGGTGCGCTGACCGGCGGCCCCGGCGCGGGCCAGCCGCCGCACGCCACCACCATTGTGGCGATCGTGTCCGCCGACGGCGTCGTCGTGGCCGGCGACCGGCGCGCCACCGCCGGCAACGTCATCGCCCAGCGCGACATCGAGAAGGTCTTCCCCGCCGACGACCACTCCTGCGTGGGCATCGCCGGCACCGCCGGGCTCGCGATCGAGATGGTGCGCCTGTTCCAGGTCGAGCTCGAGCACTTCGAGAAGCTCGAGGGCGCCCTGATGTCCTTCGAGGGCAAGGCGAACCGCCTCTCCGCGATGATCCGCGGGAACCTCGGCCTGGCGATGCAGGGCCTGGCCGTGGTCCCGGTGTTCGCCGGCTACGACCTGGCCGAGGGCCGCGGGCGCATCGTCAGCTACGACGTCACCGGCGGCCGCTACGAGGAGGTCGACCACCACGCCGTCGGCTCCGGCTCCGTCTTCGCCCGCGGCGCGCTGAAGAAGCTGTTCCGCCCCGGCATGAGCGGTGACGAGGCCGTGCGGGTGGCCGTGGAGGCGCTGTGGGACGCCGCCGACGACGACTCCGCCACCGGCGGCCCGGACCTGCTGCGCCGCATCTGGCCCGTCGTGGCCCAGGTCACCGCCGACGGTTTCCGCCGCCTGGGCGAGGACGAGCTCGCCGAGGTCGTCCAGGACGTCGTGGCCGGCCGCACCGGCAACCCCGGCGGCAACCCGCTGGCCGGCACGACACGGACGTCCGCGCAGCAGGGAGGTGCCACCGCATGAGCGTGCCGTTCTACGTCTCGCCCGAGCAGGTGATGAAGGACAAGGCCGACTTCGCGCGCAAGGGCATCGCCCGCGGGCGGGCGGTCGTCGTCGTCGCCTGCGCCGACGGCATCGTCTTCGCCTCCGAGAACGCCTCCAGGGCCCTGCACAAGATCTCCGAGGTCTACGACCGCGTCGCCTTCGCCGCCGTCGGCAAGTACAACGAGTTCGAGAACCTGCGCGTGGCCGGGGTGCGCTACGCCGACCTGCGCGGCTACTCCTACGACCGCAGCGACGTCACCGCCCGCGGTCTGGCCAACGCCTACGCGCAGACCCTGGGCACCATCTTCACCACCGAGTCCAAGCCGTACGAGGTCGAGCTCGTCGTCGCCGAGGTCGGCGCCACCGCCGACCAGGACCAGGTGTACCGGCTCACCTACGACGGCTCCGTGGCCGACGAGCACGGCTACGTCGCCATGGGCGGTTCCGCCGAGCAGATCACCGCTCACCTCGCCGAGCGCTGGCAGCCGGGCATGGACCTGCCCGCCGCCCTGCGCCTGGCCGTGCGGGCCCTCGGCTCCGACGCCGCCGCGGCCGCCGCCGGCTCCGGTCCGCGCGCCATCGCCACCGACCAGCTCGAGGTCGCCGTCCTCGAACGCGCCCGCACCCGCCGCACCTTCCGCCGCCTGGGCGCGCCCGCGCTGGCGGACCTGCTGGGCACCGGCGGCACGGACGCCGGGACCGGCTCCGGCACGGAGCCCGGGGCGGGGGAGAGCACCGGCGCACCCGACGGCGGCACCGCCGTGCCCGGCCCCGACACCCCGCCCGAACCCCCCGCCTGAACCCCCGCCTGAGGGGCCGGCGCACCAGCCGCCGGAACACCCACCGGCACCCCGTCGGCCCGGTAGCGCGTTTCACAGCGCTACCGGGCCGTTCCGCACCTATGGTGGGCAGATGGACCGCCGGATCTTCGGGTTGGAGACCGAGTTCGGCGTCACCTGTGCCTTCGAGGGCCAGCGCAAGCTGTCCCCGGACGAGGTGGCCCGGTACTTGTTCCGCAAGGTCGTCTCGTGGGGACGCTCGAGCAACGTCTTCCTGCGCAACGGCGCCCGCCTGTACCTCGACGTCGGCTCGCACCCCGAGTACGCCTCACCGGAGTGCGACGACGTGCGCCAGCTCGTCGTGCACGACCGCGCCGGCGAACGCACCCTCGAGGGCCTGCTCGTCGACGCCGAGCGCCGCCTGGAGGAGGAGGGCATCGCCGGGGAGGTGTTCCTCTTCAAGAACAACACCGACTCCGCCGGCAACTCCTACGGCTGCCACGAGAACTACCTCGTCTCCCGCCACGGCGAGTTCGGGCGCCTGTCCGACGTCCTCATCCCGTTCCTGGTCTCCCGCCAGCTCGTCGTCGGCGCCGGCAAGGTCGTGCAGACCCCCCGCGGGGCCACCTACTCCCTGTCCCAGCGCGCCGACCACATCTGGGAAGGCGTCTCCAGCGCCACCACCCGCTCCCGCCCCATCATCAACACCCGCGACGAACCCCACGCCGACGCCGAGAAGTACCGTCGCCTGCACGTCATCGTCGGCGACTCCAACATGTCCGAGACCACCACCATGCTCAAGCTCGGCTCCACCGACCTGGTGCTGCGCATGGTCGAGGAGGGCGTGCCGCTGCGGGAGATGACGCTGGAGAACCCCATCCGCGCCATCCGCGAGATCAGCCACGACCCCACCGGCCGCCGCCCCGTGCGCCTGGCCAACGGCCGCGAGGCCAGCGCCCTGCAGATCCAGGAGGAGTACCTCACCAAGGCCAAGGACTTCGTCGAGTCCCGCGGCCTGCACACCCCCACGATCAAGCGCGTCCTGGACCTGTGGGAGCGCGCCCTGCGCGCCGTGGCCACCGGCGACCTCGGCCTCGTCGACCGCGAGGTCGACTGGGTCATCAAGAAGAAGCTGCTGGACCGCTACATGGCCAAGCACGACCTGGACCTGACCAGCCCGCGCATCGCCCGCCTGGACCTGGCCTACCACGACATCCACCGCGGCCGCGGCCTGCACTACCTGCTCGCCGCCCGCGGCATGGCCGAGCGCGTCTGCTCCGACATCGAGGTCTTCGAAGCCCTCTCCGTGCCCCCGCAGACCACCCGCGCCAAGCTGCGCGGCGACTTCGTGCGCGCAGCCCAGGACAAGCGCCGCGACTTCACCGTCGACTGGGTGCACCTGAAGCTCAACGACCAGGCCCAGCGCACCGTGCTGTGCAAGGACCCCTTCCGCTCCGTCGACGACCGCGTCGAGCGCCTCATCGCCAGCATGTGACCCCACCGCACGACCCAGGCACACCCGCGGCACCCCCTCACGCCCCGTCAGCCGGCACCGAGCGACCTGTCAGCCACCGCCCAGGGACCGCGGCTAGGGTGCTGAAGACCGATCCCACGACCGTGAGGACCCCCGCCGTGCCCCGCCGCATCGCCGCCCTGCCCACCGCCGCCGTGGCGCTCGCCGTCGTCCTGGGCGGCTGCGCCTCGGAGCCGGAAGCGCCTACGCCCGCGGAGCAGAGCGCCTCGGCCACCGAGCAGGCCACCACCGTCGAGCCGGCCGCCGTCGCCGACCTGCCGGTCACGGTCACCGGCGAGGCGAACCCCGCCGTCGCCCCCGAGGTGCAGATCACCACGCCGCTGACGGTGGAGGAGACCACCCGCGAAGTCGTCGTGCAGGGCAACGGCGAGGAGGTCACCGCCCAGGACGAGGTCCAGTTCGCCTACGCCCTGTACGCCGGCTCCACCGGTGAGCTGCTGGACTCCAGCTACGGCGGCACCGACGCCCGCTTCGAGCTGGCCGACGTCACCAAGGGCATCGCCCGTGGCCTGGTCGGCGCCCACGTCGGCGACCGCCTGGCCATCGCCATCGCCCCCGAGGACGGCTTCGGCGAGGCCGCCACCCAGTTCGGCAAGGAGGGCGTGGACGCCGAGACCACCTTCGTGCTCGTCGCCGACGTCGTGCGCCTGATCCCCGACCAGGCCACCGGCGAGCGCGTGGACGCGCCGGCGAACCTGCCCTCCGTGGACGTCGACGAGCAGGGCGTGCCCACCGGCGTCACCGTCTCCGACTCCACCCCGCCCGCCGACACCGTCGCGCAGACCCTCATCAGGGGCACCGGCCCCGAGGTCACCAGCGGCATGCGCGTGAAGATGCAGTACGTGGGCGCCACCCTGGCCGACGGGGAGGTCTTCGAGAGCTCCTGGGACGCCGGCCAGGCGTTCGAGACCACCATCGGCACCGGCCAGGTCATCGCCGGCTGGGACGAGGGCATCGTCGGGCAGACCGTCGGCAGCCGGGTGCTGCTCGTGATCCCCGCGGCCGACGCGTACGGTGAGAACCCCACCGGCGGCCAGCCCGCGGGCGCGCTGGTGTTCGTCGTGGACATCCTCGACGCGTACTGAGGCCCACCCCCACCGACAGGAGCTGCACCCTTGACCGAGCGCACCAAGCCCGAGGTCGACTTCCCCGGCGGCGAGCCGCCCACGGAGCTGCAGATCACCGACGACATCGTCGGCGACGGCCCCGAGGCCGTCCCCGGCAGCACCGTCAGCGCCCACTACGTCGGTGTGGCCTTCAGCACCGGCGAGGAGTTCGACGCCTCCTGGAACCGCGGTCAGCCGCTGGACTTCCCCCTGGGGCGCGGCATGGTCATCGCCGGCTGGGACCAGGGCATCGCCGGCATGCGGGTGGGCGGGCGCCGCACCCTCGTCATCCCGCCGCACCTGGGTTACGGCGACCGCGGCGCCGGTGCGGTCATCAAGCCCGGCGAGACGCTGATCTTCGTGGTGGACCTCGTCGGCGTCAGCTGACCTGCCCCACCCCGCCCGCGACGCCCCGGGCCGCCCACCGGCGGTCCGGGGCGCCCACCGGCGGTCCGGGGCGTCGCGCGTCCGCCCCGTCCTCCCGCCCGACCCGCGCACCCCGCGGACGGCCCGCTCAGCCGAGCAGCGCGGCGGCGTGCCGGCCGGCGACCGCGGCCGCCACGAACGCCGCCCGGTCCTGCTGCGGCCCGCGCCCCATCGTCGACAGCGGCACCGGGCACGCCCCCAGCGCCTCGTCCAGCCCCGCGGTGCCCACCTCGACCAGGCGGTGCCGGCCCACCGGCGCGCACAACGCCCGCGCCTGCTCGCGCACCCCGTCCCAGAACCCGCCCGCCTCGTCACCCGCGGCGGGCACCGCCACGTCCACCGGCGCCAGCGCCACCCGCCCCACCGCGGTCGCCGAGTGGTGCGACAGCCCCCGGTGCCGCTCGCGCGCGTCCGCCTGCGAGACCCGCAGCGCCGCCACCGCCCGCCCGCCCAGCACCGTCGCCGCGTTCAGCGCCTCCCCGGCCGCCACGCCCGAGAACCCCCACCGCGAACCGGTGCCCAGGTTCCCCGGACCCTGCGCCACCACGAGCACGTCCGCACCGGCCACCAGCCGCGCCGCCAGCATCCCGGTGTGCACGGTGGCCGCCTCCAGGTCACCGCCGAAGCTCTGCCCCGTGCTCACGCACGCCGCCAGCCACCCCGCCTCCCGCAGCCCCGCCACCGCCCGCGAGAACGCCGCCGGCAGCGCGCCGCCGTCGGTGAGCACGTACACCACCCGCGCCCCCGGCTCGTGCGAGCGCACCCCGGCCAGCACCGCCGGCAGCGCCGAGTGCAGGTCCGCCACCACCACCGGGGCGCCGCCCAGGTCGTCCGCCCCGGCCAGCGCGTCGTGGTGCTCGGACTCCTGCTCGTCCACCCCCAGCACCATCGCCTGCAGCGGCGTGTACCGCGCCTTCACCAGGTGCCCCGGACCCGCCGGCGGGTCCGCCGGCAGCGCCTCGGGCAGCGCCACCACCATCGCGTACCCGCCCGTGCCCAGCCCGCGCGCCAGCGCCGCGGTGTTCAGCAGCACCCGGTCCCCGGCGACCGGGCACCCCACCAGCTCCACGTACGCCAGCGCCCGCACCACCGCCCCCGGCGCGTCCGCGGCACCGCCGTCCGCCTCGGGCCCGGCAGACCCCCGCGGCGCGGTGTCCACCCGCACCTCGCACTCCACCGCACCGGGCCACCGCCGGCGCACCCCCGTCACCGTCCCCGCTCGCCACCGCAGCACGCCGACGAGGCTAGGGGGTACCCCTGCCCGACGGGCCCGGCGCGCCCGGCGCACCCCGCGGCTCCCACCCGGCCCCACCCGCGCCCCGACGTGCGGACGCGCCCGCACCGCGCACCGCGGACGGAGCCTCGTACAGCCAGCGCGCCCCCACCCGCAGCGCCAGCGCGTGCAGCACCAGGGGCACCACCACGCCCAGCACCGTCCACAGCAGCGGCGCCCACCACGGGCGAGCACCACCGGCCGCACCCACCGCCACCCCCGTCGCCACGCCCGGCGCCACGCCCGTCGCCGCTGCGGCGGCCACCACGGCGCTCGTGGCCACCCCCACCACCAGCTCGTGCGCCAGGTACACCGGCAGGGTCCGCCGCCCCAGCCACCCCGCGCCAGCACCGACCACCCCCGGCGCCCGCGCCAGCAGCACCGCGAACGCCAGCCCGCACACCACCGCCAGCACGCTCAGGGCGCTGGCCGCCCCCGGCGCCCGCAGCCCCCCGGCCCCGTGCGCCACCAGCGCAGCGGCCCCCACCGCGCTCAGCACCGCCGCCGGCACCGTCCCCAGCGACGTCAGCAGCCGCAGCAGCAGACCCCTCAGGCACCAGCCCAGCAGGAAGAACACGAAGCACCGCGCCATCTGGTGCCACACGTAGTACGGCGCGCGCACCCACAGCTCACTGGCAGCCACCGACAGCAGCGCCGCCGGCACCAGCAGCCACGGCGCACGCCGCCCCAGCGCCCGCGCCGCCACCGTGAACACCGCGAGCGCGTACAGGTACCACAGGCCCGTCGTCGGCCGCACCGGTGCCAGCAGCAGCGGCACCAGGCTGTCCGTCTCCCACGGCTGGAACCGCGGCGTCACCGCGCTGAACACCGCAAAGCGCACCAGCGACCACAGCACGAACACCCACAGCAGCGTCACCAGCCGCCCGCGCACCAGCGCACCCCACGACCGGCCGGCCGCCGACGAGGCCAGCACCCCGGACACGCAGAAGAACAACGGCATCCGCAGCAGCACCAGCTCACCGTTCACCGCCCGCCACCACGCCGGCAGCAGCCCCGCCGCGTCCAGGTGCAGCACGGCGTGGTGCAGCACCACCAGCGCGATCGCCACGCCGCGCGCCACGTCCAGGGCGGGCAGCCGCCCGGCGGGCCCCGCGCGCAGGGGAGGGGGACGCACGGCGGACGGCCTCCCGGTGGCAGGGGACGAGACGGGACGAGCTGGGACGGGCCGCACGGCGGAGCAGGCGCGGCGGGACGCGCGCCGGAACGCGCGGCCGCCGCCGGGTGCGCCGACCCCGGGGTCCGGTAGCGTCCAGTCCACCATGGCCAGCTCCGGAACCAGCAGCGGCGCGGCCGCCGCCGCCCGCGGCGCACGGCGCACCGAGCGCCTGCTCAACCTCGTCATCGCCCTGTCCGCCACCCGCCGGTGGCTCACCAAGGAGCAGATCCGCGCCGCCGTCCCGCAGTACGCCGACTGCGCCACCACCGTCGCCTTCGAGCGCATGTTCGAGCGCGACAAGGAGGACCTGCGCGAGCTCGGCGTGCCCCTGGAGGCCGGCGGCGAGGACCCCCTCTTCGGCGACGAGGCCGGCTACCGCATCGACCGCGACGCCTACGCGCTCCCCGAGATCGACTTCACCCCCGCCGAGCTGGCCGTGCTCTCCCTGGCCAGCCGCGTGTGGCAGCAGGCCAGCCTCGCCGGCCCCGCCACCCGCGCCCTCGTGAAGCTGCGCAGCCTCGGCGTCGAACCCGACGAGTCCTCCCTCGTCGGCCTCGAACCGCGCGTGCGCACCAGCGAACCCGCCTTCGACCCCCTCTACGCCGCCACCCGCGACCGCGCCCCCGTCTCCTTCGCCTACCGCCGCGCCGGCGCCGAACCCTCCACCCGCCACGTCGAGCCCTGGGCCATCGTCAGCTGGCACGGCCGCTGGTACCTCGTCGGCCACGACCGCGACCGCGACGCCACCCGCGTCTTCCGCCTCTCGCGCGTCTCCTCCGCCGTCAAGCGCATCGGCCGCCCCGGCTCCTACGACGTGCCCACCGACGTCGACCCCCGCGAGGTCGTCGCCGGCACCGTCGGCGAGCGCGCCACCCGCCGCGCCCGGCTCCTCGTGCGCACCGGCAGCGCCCTGGCCGTGCGCCGCCGCGCCGTCTCCGTCACCCCCGCACCGGCCCCGGCAGCCGACCCGCCCGGGGACGACGCCCCGGGCGCGGACCTCGTCGAGGTCGACGTCGCCGACGTGGAGGTCGCCGCCGACGAGCTGGCCGCCTACGGCGACGCCGTGCTCGTCCTCGACCCCGCACCGCTGCGCGACGCCGTCCTGCGACGCCTGCGCGGAGCCGCCGGCACCAGCCCCGACCCCGCCCCCGCGGGAGCCGCCCCGTGAGCGGCAGCGCCTCCACCGAACGCCTCTCCCGCCTGCTCGCGATGGTGCCCTACCTCCTGCGCCACCAGGGCCTGCCGCTGGAGGAGGCCGCCGAGCACTTCGGCATCACCACCGACGACCTCGTGCACGACCTCGAGCTCCTCTTCGTCTGCGGCACCCCCGGCCACCTGCCCGACGACCTCATCGACGCCCGCTGGGACTCCGGCCGCGTCTACCTCTCCAACGCCGACCCCATCGCCCGGCCCGCCCGCCTCGCCGTCGACGAGGCCGTCGCCCTCCTGGTGGGCCTGCGCACCCTCGCCGAGGTCCCCGGCCTGCACGACCGCGACGCCCTCGCCGGCGCCACCGCCAAGCTCACCGAGGCCGCCGGGGAAGCCGCCGGCCGCGCCGCCGAGGCCGCCGGCGCCGTGCGCGTGGACGTGCGCACCGGCGACGACGCGGCGCTCGCGGACGTCCTGGCCACGTGCCGGCGGGGCCTGGCCGGGCACCGCCGCCTGCACCTGGCGTACCTGGTGCCCAGTCGCGACGAGCGCACCGAGCGCGACGTGGACCCCATGCGCCTGGTCACCGTCGCCGGCCGCTGGTACCTGGAGGCGTGGTGCCACCGTGTGGAGGGGGTGCGGCTGTTCCGCCTGGACCGCATCGAGGCCGCGCGGGTCCTCGACGCCGACGGCACCCCGCCGGCCGGCGCGGTCTCGCGCGACGTGCACTCGGACCTGTTCCGCCCCAGCCCGGACGACCTCGTCGTCACCCTCGACCTGGCCCCGCAGGCGGCGTGGGTGGTCGACTACTACCCGGTGGAGTCGGTGCAGCCGGCCCCCGAAGACGCGTGGGAGCGCGCCTCGCTGCGGGTGCGGCTGCGCGCGGCGGACACCCGGTGGGTGCGCCGGCTGCTGCTGCGGCTGGGCGCCGGTGCCCGCGCGGTGGACCCGCCGGAACTGGCGGTCGAGGTGCGCGAGGCCGCCCTGGCGGCCCTGGCCCGCTACGAGCTGCTGGACGCGGGCAGCGCCGGGGGGCCAGCGGGGGAGCCGGGGCCGGGCCCGGGGGCCTGACCCCGCCACCCCTGCCTTTCGTGCACGCCTGCTCACGGAGTGTGCCAATCTGGCGCGAGAAGGGCGTTCAAGGATTTCCAGGTCCGTGCCGAAGCAGTGGTGTCGGACGGCGGGACAGCCGCCCACACCACGAACGGAAGGTGCGAACCATGACCACGATCAAGGCTTCTTGCCCCTGCTGCGGCGATGTCGAGCTCACCCCCAAGCAGGTCCGCCTCGTGGTCTGCTCCGCCAAGGACCGGTCCTTCTACGCCTTCGCCTGCCCGCAGTGCCGCGACGAGGTCCGCAAGGCCGCCAGCGAGGACGTCGTCGCCCTGCTGGTCTCCGGCGGCGTCGCCGTGGAGCGCTGGATCATCCCCGCCGAGGCCATGGAGGAGCACCACGGCGCCACCATCGCCTGGGACGACGTCCTCGACTTCGCCCTCGTGCTGGACGGCTGCGACGACCTGGCCGGGCTCGCCGCCCGCAGCCTGCGCTCGGTGCGCTGACCCCTCCGGGAGCGCGCGGCGCCCGTCCGCGGCTGGGAGATCCCTGAGAACCCGCTGCCCGATCGCGTGGCGGCCCCACACCGCCACGCCGGGGCCGTACGATGAGGGCGCACCGTCCCCCTACGGAGGTTGATCACCATGGGCGCCTTGAAGCCCTGGCACATCATCGTGCTCGTCGTCGTCCTGCTGCTGCTGTTCGGCGCCAAGCGCCTGCCCGACGCCGCCCGTGGTCTGGGCCGCTCGCTGCGCATCTTCAAGAGCGAGGTCAAGGAGATGCAGAACGACGACGACGACGTCGCCGAGCGCGACACGACGTGGAACCCGAAGGCCATCGACGAGGGCCGCGTCAACGGCACCGACCCCCACGTCAACGGCAGCCGCAGCAGCGAGGCGCCCAGCGCCTCGCGCGAGCGCTGATCCCGCGCTGACCCGCTGAACCGCTGACAGGAGGCTCCGGCGAGGTGGCTGTCACGACCTTCCGACGGCGACGCCCGCCGAGGGACCCGGAGGGGCGCATGCCCCTGCGCGAACACCTGGACGAGCTGCGCAAGCGGCTCTTCCGGGCCGCCCTCGCGGTCGTCGTCGGTGCCGCGGCCGGCTGGTGGCTGTGGCCCAACGTCGTCCTGCCCCTGCTGGCCAGGCCGGCCGAGACGATCGACGGCGTCGAGCTGAACTTCGCCACGACGCTGGGCGTCCTCGACGTCCAGGTCAAGGGTGCGCTCTGGGTGGGCCTCATCGTGGCCGCCCCGATCTGGATCTACCAGCTCTGGGCGTTCGTCACGCCCGGGCTGACCAGGAAGGAGCGCGGCTACGCGATCGGCTTCGTCCTGGCCGGGTTCCCGCTGTTCCTCGCGGGCATCGCGCTGGCGTACTTCATCCTGCCGACGACGATGGAGCTCATCACCTCGTTCACCCCCGACGGGGTGAACAACATCATCGACACGCCGAACTACCTGTCGTTCGTCATGAGGCTGCTGCTGGCGTTCGGCATCGCGTTCCTGCTGCCGGTGCTCCTGGTGGCGCTGAACTTCGCGGGCCTGGTCCCCGGCCGGGCCATCCTCAAGCAGTGGCGCATCGTCGTCTTCCTCTGCTTCGTCTTCTCGGCGATCTTCACGCCCACCCCGGACGCGTTGACGATGATCCTCATGGCGATGCCGCTGATCTTCCTCTTCTTCGTCGCCATCGGCGTGTGCCTCGCCAACGACAAGCGCCGCGCGAGGAACGACGACACCCCGGACTACTCGAAGCTGTCCGACGAGGAAGCCAGCCCCCTCTGAGCGCCCCCGGGCCCGTCGGGCTGCTCGTGAACCCCACCGCCGGGCGCGGGGCCGGTTTCGCCACCGGTGCCCGCGTCCGCGCCGAGCTTCGCCGCCTCGGCCACGACGTCGTCGACCTCACCGGCCCCGACCTGCCCACGGCCCGCCGGGCCGCGCGCGAGGCCGCCCGTGAGGCGCAGGCCCTCGTCGTCGTCGGCGGTGACGGCCTCGTCCACGCCGCCGTGCAGGGGGTCGCCGGCACCTCGACAGCGCTGGGCATCGTGCCCGCCGGCACCGGCAACGACATCGCCCGCGGACTGGACCTGCCGCTGGGTGACCCCGTCGCCGCGGTCGCCGGCCTGTCCGGCGCCCTGCGCGCCGGCCGGCACCGCGACCTGGACGCCGTGCGGGTGCGCACCACCACCGGCACCCGCTGGTACGTCAGCATCCTCGCCTCCGGGGTGGACGCCCTCGTCAACGAGCGCGCCAACTCCTGGCGGTGGCCAGCCGGCCCGGCCCGGTACACCCTGGCCGCCGTGCGCGAGCTGGTCACCGTGCGCGGGGTCCCGCTGCGCATCGAGCTCGACGACGGGGTCCTGTGCGGCCGCGTGCTCCTGGCCGCCGTCGCCAACACCCGCTGCTACGGCGGCGGCCTGCTCATGGCCCCGCACGCGGACCCCGCCGACGGCCTGCTCGACGTCGTGGTCGTCGACGACCTGCCCACCGTGCCCGCGATGCGGCTGTTCACCCGGCTGCGCCCCGGCGAGCACCTTCGCTCACCGGCCGTGCACGTGCACCGCACCCGGCGGGTGCGCCTGGAACCGCTGGAGGAGCCCCGCTCCTCCCGGCGCCCCGCCCGCACGCCCCACCCGCACGCCGACGGTGAACCCGTGGGCGACCTGCCCCTGACGTGCGAGGCGGTGCCCGCCGCCCTGCGCGTGCTCGCCTGACCCCGTGCTCGCCCGCCCCCGCGCTCCGGGGCCGCCGCGCACCGGTGGTGGCCGTGACGTACTGTCGCGCACATGGCCAGCCCCGCGGAACGTTACGCGGCAGCTCGCCGTCGCAGCGAGGAGTCGCGCACCCAGCTCGCCCAGTTCGCGAGCACGCTCGGCTTCGACCTCGACGGCTTCCAGCTGCAGGCGTGCCAGGCCCTCGAGGCCGGCCGCGGCGTGCTGGTCGCCGCCCCCACCGGTGCCGGCAAGACCGTCGTCGGCGAGTTCGCCGTGCACCTGGCCTTGAGCACCGGCCGCAAGGCCTTCTACACCACGCCCATCAAGGCGCTGAGCAACCAGAAGTACGCCGAGCTCGTCGAGCGCCACGGTGCCGCCAGCGTCGGCCTGCTCACCGGGGACAACTCCGTCAACGGCGAGGCACCCGTGGTCGTCATGACCACCGAGGTGCTGCGCAACATGCTCTACGCCGGCTCGGCCCTGCTCGACGGCCTCGGCTACGTCGTCATGGACGAGGTGCACTACCTCGCCGACCGCTTCCGCGGCGCCGTGTGGGAAGAGGTCATCATCCACCTGCCCACCGACGTCCTCGTGGCGTCGCTGTCGGCGACGGTCTCCAACGCCGAGGAGTTCGGCGCCTGGCTGGGCACCGTGCGCGGCGACACCGAGGTCGTCGTCTCCGAGCACCGCCCGGTGCCGCTGTGGCAGCACCTGCTCGTCGGCACCGAGCTGTACGACCTGTTCACCGACCCCGCCGGTGACCCCCTCGAGGGCGACGAGGGCTCCCTCGTGCCCGGCGCCATCGTCAACCCCGAGCTGGTGGCGATGTCCCGCCAGCAGCTGCGCAACGACCGCCTCGCCTCCGCCGGCCGCGGCCGCGGGCGGGGGAGGGGGCCCGGTCGCTCCCGCCCCGGCGGCGGCCGCTACGCCGCCGGCCCGCCCGGCGGGCGCACCCCCAGCCGCGCGCAGGTCCTGGAGGTCCTGGACAGCGCCGGCCTGCTGCCCGCCATCACCTTCATCTTCAGCCGTGCCGGCTGCGACGCCGCCGTGGCGCAGTGCGTCGCCTGGGGGCTGCGGCTGACCACACCCGAGGAGGGCCGGGAGATCCGGGCGATCGCCGAGGAGCGCTGCGCGGAGATCCCCTCCTCCGACCTCGCCGTGCTGGGCTACTGGGAGTGGCTCGACGGCCTCGAGCGGGGACTGGCCGCCCACCACGCGGGCCTGCTGCCCGTCTTCAAGGAGACCGTCGAGCAGCTCTTCGCCGACGGCCTCGTCAAGGCGGTCTTCGCCACCGAGACCCTCGCCCTCGGCGTGAACATGCCCGCCCGCTCCGTCGTGCTCGAACGGCTCGTGAAGTGGAACGGGCAGACCCACGTCGACGTCACCCCCGGCGAGTACACCCAGCTCACCGGCCGCGCCGGCCGCCGCGGCATCGACGTCGAAGGTCACGCCGTCGTCCTCTGGAGCGCCGGCACCGACCCCGAAGCCGTCGCCGGCCTCGCCTCCCGGCGCACCTTCCCGCTGCGCTCCAGCTTCCGGCCCACCTACAACATGGCCGTCAACCTCGTCGAGCAGGTCGGCCGCGAACGCGCCCGCGACATCCTGGAGACCTCCTTCGCCCAGTTCCAGGCCGACCGCGCCGTCGTCGGCCAGGCCCAGCAGATCCGCGACCAGCGCCGCGCCCTGGCCGGCTACCGCGAGGCCATGACCTGCCACCTCGGCGACTTCGCCGAGTACTTCGCCCTGCGCCAGCGCGTGGGCGAGCGCGAGAAGGAGCTCTCCCGCGTCGGCGCCTCCCAGCGCCGCGCCGAGGCGCGCCGCTCCGTGGAGCAGCTCAGCACCGGCGACGTCGTGCGCCTGCCCGGCGGGCGCCGGGAGGCCTTCGGCGTCGTCCTCGACCTCGTCGCCGGCAAGGGCTTCGACGGCCCCTCCCCGCGCGTGCTCAGCCAGGACCGGCAGGTGCGCACCGTCTCCGCGCACGACTTCACCGCCGAGGTCCTCCCCGTGACGCGCGTGAAGGTCCCCAAGGCGTTCAACTGGCGCAGCCCCCAGGCCCGCCGCGACCTCGCCTCCTCCCTGCGCAACGCGCTCGCCCAGGTCGGCGGCGGCGACGTCCCGCCCCGCCGCCGCGGCGGCGGGTCAGCGCAGGAGGACCCGGCGTTGGTCGAGCTGCGCGAGCGGCTGCGCGCCCACCCCTGCCACGGCTGCACCGACCGCGAGGAGCACGCCCGCTGGGCCGTGCGCGAGGAGAAGCTGCACCGCGACACGGAGGCGCTGCAGCGCAGCATCGAGGGCCGCACCGGCACCATCGCCCGCACCTTCGACCGCGTGTGCGACCTCCTCGCGGAGCTGGACTACCTCAGCGACGACGGCACCGCCGTCACCGACGCCGGCCGCACCCTGCGCCGCATCAACGCGGAGACCGACCTGCTGGTGGCGCAGTGCCTGCGCCACGGCGCGTGGGCGGGCCTGGGGGCGGCCGACCTCGCCGCGGCCGTCTCCACCCTGGTCCACGAGTCCCGCCGCGACGAGGGCGGCGCCCCCGAGCGCGTCCCGCGCCGTGCCCAGGACGCCATCGAGACCACCGTGCGGCTGTGGAGCGACCTCACCGACCGCGAGGCGCAGCACAAGGTGCCCGCCACCCGCGAACCCGACGCCGGCCTCGCCTGGGCCGTGCACCGCTGGGCCTCCGGCCACCGCCTGGACGCCGTGCTGCGCGACGCGGACCTGGCCGCCGGGGACTTCGTGCGCCGCTGCAAGCAGCTGGTGGACCTCCTCGACCAGGTCGCCTCCGCCTCCCTCGACCCGGCGGTGCGCTCCGCCGCCCGCGAGGCCGTCGACGCCGTCCGCCGCGGCGTCGTGGCGCACACCTCCCTCACCTGACGCACGGACCCTCACCCTCGACCGCGAGGTGAGGGTGAGGGGTCAGGACGCTCCGGCCGCACCCGCCAACGCCACCACGACCCGGTCCACGCTCGAGGCGAGCCCCCAGCGCGACACCAGCTCCCGCAACCGGGCCGGGTCGGCCGCCTCGCGCGGCAGCGCCCCGCCCACCCGCGCCACCGGAGCGTCCGCGACGGTGCGCACGACAGCCGGCGCGGCGTCCAGGTAGGCGCCCGCCTCCAGCAGCCTGCGACGCCGCCCCGCCGGCAGGTCCGGCGCCGCCGAGGCGGCTGCTGCCCGCACCCCCGCCAGGTCCCCGTACCGGGCCAGCAGCGCCGCCGCCGTCCTCTCCCCGATCCCGGCCACCCCCGGCAACCCGTCGGAGGGGTCCCCGCGCAGCACCGCCAGGTCCGCGTACGCGGCCCCGCCCCGCACCCCGTGGCGCTCGGCCAGCCACGCCTCGTCCACCAGCTCGCCCTTGCGCACCCCCCGGCCCACGTACAGGACCGCCACACCGGCCGCGTCGTCGACGAGCTGGAACAGGTCCCGGTCCCCGCTGACCACCAGCACGCCCCCGCGCCCGCCGGCCGCGACCGCCCGGGCGGCCAGGGTCGCGATGACGTCGTCGGCCTCGAACCCCGCACAGCCCACCCGGGCCACCCCCAGCGCCGCCAGCACGTCCACGATCACCGGGACCTGCGGCCCCAGCGCCGCCGGGGCGTCCTCGCCCCCCTCGGCACCCACCCGGTGCGCCTTGTACGACGGCAGGGCCGCCACCCGGAACGCCGGGCGCCAGTCGTCGTCCCAGCACACCACCAGCCGCTCCGGACGGTGCTCGGCGACCAGGAACGCCAGCGCGTCCAGGAAGCCGCGCACCGCGTTGACGGGCGTGCCGTCGGGCGCGGTCAGCGACTGCGGCACGCCGTGGAACGCGCGGTAGTACAGCGAGGCCGCGTCCAGCAGGAGCGTGCCGACGGCGCGGGACGAGGCCGGGGGAGCGGGGGAGGTGGAGGCTGCGGGGGAGGTGGAGGCTGCGGGGGGCACGCGCGCGATCCTCCCACCCGTCTGTGCAGGTCCTCCGGAGGTTGTGGGCGGCACCGACGAGCGGGGGACGCACCGGGCGCCCGCGTGCCGCACCCTGGTGGTAGTGCCCCGCACGCACCGGTGAGCGGGGCCGAGACCGAGGAGGGGTCCGCAGTGCACACCACCGACAGCACCACCCGCACCGCCCGGCAGGGACGTCGGCGCCGCCTGGCGGTGCTGGCCGGTTCCGGCGCGACGGCGCTCGCCCTGGGCCTGAGCGCCTGCGGCGGCCAGGACGAGCCCGCTTCCACGGGGGCCGTCAGCACGCAGCTGAGCGCGTACGAGGTCGTGCAGGCCTCGGCCGAGCGGTCCAGCACCGCCGGCAGCGCGAAGTTCGCCTTCACCGTGGACGCGGCGGGTGGTGGCGAGAGCGCGACCGTCAGCGGCGAGGGCGCCTTCGACGCCGCCGAGCAGGAGGTGCGCCTGGACGTGAGCCTGCCCGCCGCGGCCACCGGCGCCGCCGGGGGCGGGGGAGAGGTGGAGGTGCGCCTGGTCGAGGACACCGCCTACGTCTCCGGCGCCCCGCTGACGGGGCAGGGCCAGTGGGTGCGCCTGCCGCTGGACGCCGCCGCCACCGCGGGCGTCGACACCAGCACCCTGGACCCGTCCCACCAGCTCGAGCAGCTGAAGGCCGTGGCCGACGACGTGCGTGAGGTGCCTGCCACCGACGTGCGCGGGGTGCAGGCGCGCGGCTACGCCGGCAGCATCGACATGGTCAAGGCGCTGGAGCAGCTGCCCGCCGAGCAGCGCACCGCCGAGGCGGAGCAGGCCGCCGCCGAGGTCGGCAGCGTGCCGTTCACCCTGTACGTCGACGAGGAGAACCGCCCCGTGCGACTGGTCGTCGACGCCGTCGGCCCGGAGGGTGCCACCGCCACGGTGAGCATGGACTACTACGACTGGGGCAGCGACGTCGACGTGACCGCTCCCGACCCGGCCTCCGTCGTGGAGCTGCCCGCCGGGCAGATGCCGGTCCAGGAGGGCGCGGCGGCCTGAGGCGAGTCGCGCG
>NZ_JALBVB010000034.1:119687-192911 GCF_022669155.1 Kineococcus sp. TRM81007
GGCCGGAGGATCGGCCGGGCCCCGACGCACGTGTGGAGCCGCCCATGAGTTCAATGTAACTTGTGGTTCTCGCGGGTAAAGTAAGTCGAAACCACAGGATATGAACAAATATTGCGTGGACCCGTGAGCGATGACCCGGGCCGCTCTGCCTACTCTGCGCAGGTGCACGCTCCCCGACCCGGTGCGCGGCGGCTGTACCGCGGCGGCGCCGTCTACAGCCCCGCCGACCCCTTCGCCACCGCCATGCTCGTCGAGGGCGGCACCATCGCGTGGGTGGGTCCGGACGAGGCGGCCGGCGCCTGGACGCGGGGGGACGAGGAAGTCGTCGAGCTCGACGGCGCGCTCGTCACACCCGCCTTCGTCGACGCCCACGTCCACCTGACCGAGACCGGTCTGCGCACCACCGGGGTGGACCTGTCCGCGGCGCGGTCGGCGGAGGACGTGCTGGACGCGGTCACCGCCGCGGTGCGCGCGCGGCCGGGGGAGCTCATCACCGGTGCCGGCTGGGACGAGACCCGGTGGGCCGTTCCCGCGCTGCCCACCCGCGCCCAGCTCGACGCGGCCGGCGCCGGTGCCCCCGTGCACCTGTCGCGCACCGACGGGCACAGCGCCCTCGTCTCCACCGCGCTCGCCGCGCGCGCGGGCCTGCCCGCCGGCGGCACCGGGCACGGGGAGGACGCGCTGGTGCGCGGCGCGCAGCACCACGCGGCGCTGGCGGCCCGCTGGGCGGCGCTGAGCCCCGCGGCCGCCGACGCGGCCCGCCGCACCGCCCTGCGCGCGGCGGCCGCCACCGGCATCGGCACCGTGCACGAGATGTCCGCGGCCGCGTTCGGGCCGCCGGGGGACCTGCCCGCCCTGGTGGCGCTGGCCGGCCCCGGTGCGCCCGGCGAACGCGCCGCCGGCCGCGAGCCGCTGCCGGCGGTGGTGCCCTACCACGCGCAGGCCGTCACCGACGCGGAGGAGGCCCGCGCGGTCCTGGACGCGTTCGCCGCCGACGGCGTGGTGCTGGCCGGCCTGGGCGGGGACCTGTCCGTCGACGGTTCCCTGGGCTCGCGCACCGCCGCCCTGCACCGGGACTACGCCGACGCCCCCGGCACCCGGGGCAGCCTGCACCTGGACGCGGAGGCGGTCCGCGCGCACCTGCGGGCCTGCACGGCCGCCGGGGTGCAGGCCGCCTTCCACGCCATCGGCGACGCCGCCCTGGACCTGCTGGCCGGTGCCTTGCGGGCGGTCGCCGACGAGCAGGGTGCGGCCGCGGTCGCGGCGCGCGGGCACCGCGTGGAGCACGCCGTGGCCGCCGGCGCCGACGTGGTCGCCGCGCTGGCGGCCCTGGGGGTGGGGGTCTCGGCCCAGCCCGCGTTCGACGCCGTCTGGGGCGGGCCGGGTGGTCTGTACGAACGCCGGCTGGGTCCGGCGCGCGCCGCGGCGCTGCACCCCTTCGCGGCGATGGCCGCGGCCGGGGTGCCGCTGGCGCTGGGCTCCGACAGCCCCGTGACGCCGTTCGACCCGTGGGGCGCGGTGCGCGCCGCCGCGTTCCCGCACCGCGAGGAGCACGCGGTGTCCGTGCGGGCGGCGTTCCTGGCCCACACGCGCGGTGGGCACCGCCTGGCCGGGCGCGCCCACCCGGGGGTGCTGCGGCCGGGTGCACCGGCGACCTACGCGCTGTGGTCGGCCGGGGACCTGGTCGTGCAGGCCCCGGACCGGCGCCTGTCCGGCTGGAGCACCGACGCCCGTTCGGGCACCCCCGGCCTGCCGGACCTCTCCCCGGGCGCACCCACCCCCCGCTGCCTGCGCACGGCCGTCGACGGCGTGCTGGTGCACGACGCCCTGGACGGCTGAGCGGACGGCTGACCGGGCGGTCGAGGAACCTCCCACCGGGGCCCCGTCGGGTCGTCGCCACGCGGAGGTCACGCGCTGGACACACCCGCGCCGAGCGTCCGACACGCCGCGTCCGGGCGCGGATCGGCGGCGGACGGCGGTGCCCTGACCTGCGGCGACGGGCGTCACCGCAGGTCAGGGCCAGGTTGACAGCGCAGCGTGTCCGAGTAGCTTCGTCCAGGCAGCCCACGACGGGGAAGCCGGCCGGTCCGGCCGATCACCCGCCGCCGCAGCCGCACCACCTGCGACGGCGGGTGCCGGCCGACCGGCCGGAGTGGGCGGGGTCGGGTCCGCACGCCCTTAGACAACGGCGTGCACCTCGTAGCCGACGGGGTGCACGACGGCACGAGGGGCGCGGCGGGCCCGGCCTGTTCGCCCACCCGGCCACGTCCGCGCTGACCACGCCGTCCGGGCTGCCTCGTGCGGCCCGGCGGTGCGCGTGGACGCGTACCCTCGAGCGGTGCCCCGCATCCCCCGCCCCACCCCGGTGAGCACCCTCCCGCCGAGCCCCGCACCGCTGGGGTCGGCGCTGCTGGCGGTGAGCGGCGGCCTGGCCGTGTGGGCCTCCTTCCCCGGGGCGCTGAGCACCGCCGGCTGGTGGTGGAGCGCACCGGTGGGCGTGGCGCTGCTGACGCTGGCCACCGGTGGGGTGCGGGCACGCCGCGGCGCTCTGGCGGGGCTGCTGTTCGGGTGGGCGTTCCTGGTGCCGCACCTGGCGTGGAGCGGCACCTACGTCGGGTTGCTGCCGTGGACGGCCCTGGCCACGGCGTGCGCGGCGTTCTACGCCCTCCTGGGGGCGCTGCTGCCGCGCCTGCAGCGCGCGCGGGCGCACCTGGGGCCGCTGGCCGTGGCCTGCGGGTGGACGGGTGTGGAGGCGCTGCGGGCGCGGGGGCCGTTCGAGGGGTTCCCGTGGGGCCGGCTGGCGTTCTCCCAGGCGGACGCGCCCACCGTGGCGCTGGCCGCCCTGGGCGGCACCGCCCTGGTCACCTTCGCCGTCGCGCTGGCCGGTGCGCTGCTGGCCGCGGGCGTGCGCGCCCTGCTGCGCCTGCCGGCCCCGCCCGGGGCGGTGCGCGGGACCCCGCGGGTGCTGCCGGCGGCCGCGGCGGTGCTGGCCGCCGCCGCCGTCACCGCCGCCGGTGCGCTGGTGCCGCGGCCCACCGCCGCCGAGGACGGCACCGTCCGGGTCGCCGCCGTGCAGGGCAACACCCCGGCCGCGGGTCTGGACTTCAACGCCGAGCGCCGCGCCGTGCTGGACAACCACGCCCGCGCCACGCGGGCCCTGGCCGAGCAGGTCGCCGCCGGTGACGCGCCCCAGCCGGAGCTGGTGCTGTGGCCGGAGAACTCCAGCGACATCGACCCCTACGGCAACGCCGACGCCGAGCGCGTCATCGAGGGTGCCGTGCAGGCCGTGGACGCCCCGGTGCTGGTGGGTGCGGTCGTCGACGGCCCGGGGCGCTTCGTGTCGAACACCGGCCTGCTCGCCACGCCCGAGGACGGTCTCGACGGCGCCCTGGACGACCCCGGCCGCCACTACGTCAAGCAGCGCCCGGCCCCGTTCGCCGAGTACGTGCCGCACCGCGCGTTCTTCCGGACGTTCACCGACAAGGTGGACCTGGTCACCCGCGACTTCGTGCACGGCGACTCCGTGGGCGTGCTGCGCGTTCCGCTGGCCGACGGGCGCACGGTGCCCGTGGGGGACGTCATCTGCTTCGAGGTCGCCTTCGACGACACGGTGCGCGACGCCGTGCGCGCGGGGGCGCGGTTCCTGGTGGTGCAGACGAACAACGCCACCTTCGGCTACTCCGACGAGGCGGTGCAGCAGTTGGCGATGTCGCGGCTGCGGGCGGTGGAGTCCGGGCGCGCGGTGGTGCAGATCTCCACCGTGGGCGTCAGCGCGCTGATCACCCCCGACGGCGTCGCGCACCAGGAGACGTCGCTGTTCACCACCGCCGTCCTGCAGGGGGACGTGGCGCTGCGCTCGACGCAGACGCTGGCCACCCGCGTGGGCGCCGCACCGGAGCTGGGGCTGAGCGCCGCGGGGCTGCTGCTGGCGCTGACGGCGCGCCGGGGTCCGCGCCCGGTGCGCGGTCGCGGCGGCCGCGCGGGCACCGGCGCGTCCGCCGCCCGGCGCACCGGCACCCCGGTGACGCTGTGAGCCTGCCCGTGGGGCCCGGCCCTCAGCCCGGCCCCCGCCCCGGTGCACGCACGGCCACGGCCGGGCGGCGGGCGCGCCGCTGGGTCCCGGCGGTGCTGGTGGGTGTGCTGGCGCTGCTGGCGGTGGAGGTGTGGCTGCTGGCGCAGCTGTCGCACGTGATCACCGGTGCCGGTGTGCTGGCGCTGCTGCTCGTGGAGACCCTCGCGGGTGCGCTGGTGCTGCGCCGCGCGGGCCGGCGCGCGCTGGGGGCGCTGCGCACCGGCGCGCAGCCCTTCCCCGGGGTGTTCCCCGGTGTCCCGGCGGGTGCGCCGGACGCGGGCCGGGTGGGTGACGCCGTGCTCGTGGGAGCCGGGGGAGCGCTGCTGGTGCTGCCGGGGGTGCTCAGCGACGTCCTCGCGCTGGTGTGCCTGCTGCCGCCGACCCGGGCGCTGCTGCGCCGGCTCGCCGTGCGCCTGGTGCGCTCACGGGTGCGCCGTGCGCTGCGCCGGGCGGGGCTGGACCCGGACGCCGTCCCGGGCGCGCACCCGGGCACCGGACGGCCCGGGGCGCGCGGGCCCGTGGTGCGGGGCGAGGTGGTGGACGAGGACTCGGTGGACGAGGACTCGGTGGACGGCGAGGTCGTCGAGGGCGAGCTCGTCGACGACGACCGCGACGTGCCCGGCTCGTGGGAGCGGCGCGGCCACCGCGGGTGAGTCGGCCCGCACAGCCCCCCGGAACGCGCCGGGGCCGGCCCACCGTCGCGGTGGGCCGGCCCCGTCTCGCCGGTGCGCTGCTCAGGCGCTGCGCTTGATGAGCTCCCGGCTGCGCAGCAGCTCCAGGCGCTCGTCCAGCAGGACCTCCAGCTCGGCGATGGTGCGCCGCTCCAGGAGCATGTCCCAGTGCGTGCGCGCGGGCTTGCCGTTCTTCTTCTCGGGGGCTTCGGTGTCGGTGCGCAGCGCCTCCGCCCCGCAACGGCACTCCCACAGCGCGGGCACGTCGGCTTCCAGCGACATGGGCACCACGGTGGTGTGGCCGTTGGGGCAGTGGTAGCTGATCTGCTGGCGCTCGGCCAGTTCGACGCCGGACTCGCTCTCGAGACTGGCGGCCCCGAGACGGGACCCCCGCAGGTTGCGCTCGCTCATGTGACCTCCCCACGTACGGTTCCCTGCCCTCCCGCGGACCCGGGGGGAAGGGGACTCGCCGGGTAGAACGCCGCGCGGAGGGCGCCTGTTCCTGCGCGAGGTCGGCGAACGTGTGGAGGTCGTGTGCGCAGCGGAGTGATGAAGTAGCTCAGAGTCATGTAGTTGTGGCCGCACGTAGTGCTGCGCCGCGCCCCTCAGCTCGGCTCCGCCGCGACCTGCTCGACCTGCTCGACCTGGCCGGCCTGCCGGGCCCCGGCCGCCACGTCCACGCGCGCCAGCAGCCACGCACCCACCACGAAGAACACCAGCAGCGCCACCAGCGCCGGCCGGTAGGAGCCCGTCAGCTGCGCGACCAGCCCGAACACCAGGGTGCCCAGCCAGCTCGTGCCGCGCTCACCGGCCTGGTAGAGGGCGAAGTACTCCGCCTCGGCGCCCACGGGCACCAGGCGGCTGAACATCGAGCGCGCCAGCGCCTGCGTGCCGCCGAGGACCAGCCCGATGAGCACCGCCAGCGCCAGCCACGCCCCGAACGCCCCGCGCGGCACCGCGAACGCCGCCAGCACCACCAGCACCCACAGCCCCAGCCCGCCCAGCACGGCGCGCTGCGCACCCACCCGCCGCGCCGCCCAGCCGAAGGCCAGGGCACCGCCGAACGCCACGCCCTGCACGATCAGCACGGTCGTGATCAGCTGCGCCGAGCCGAAGCCGAGCTCCTCCTGCCCGTACACGCTCGCGGCCGCCACCACCGTCTGGATGCCGTCGTTGAACACCCAGTACGCCAGCAGGAAGCGCAGCGCCTGCGGGTAGCCGCGCAGGCCGCGCAGCGTGCGCACCAACTGCCGCAGCGGCGCCACCACCGCCCCGGTCCGCCCACCCCCGGTGCGAGCGCCGCCGTCCGACGGCACCGCCCGCGGCGGCAGGTTCCGCAGGCCCAGCACGGGCACGAGCGTGAACACCCCCCACCACAGGCCCGCCGACGCCAGCGACACGCGCACCGCGCCCTCGTCGTCCAGTCCCAGCGCGCCCGGGGAGGAGACCACCGCCAGGTTCAGCCCCAGCAGCAGGAAACCCGCCAGGTACCCGGCCGCCCACCCGCGCGAGGAGACCGCGTCACGCTCCGCGGGCTCCGCCACGTCGCACAGCAAGGCGTCGTTGACCACGCTGGAGGCCGTCAGCGACAGCGTCGCCACCACCGCCAGCAGCACCCCCAGCTCCCACCGGTCCCCGCCCAGCGCCACCATCGCGGTGCCTGCCGCGGCACCGGGCCACGCGAACGCGCCCAGCAGCCGGTTGCGGCGGCGCACCCGGTCCGCCAGCGCCCCGGCGAACGGCAGCAGCAGCGCCGACAGCAGCGTGGCCACCGTCGTCGTGTACAGCGCCAGCGAACCCGGGGCCACCTGCACACCCAGCACCGACAGGGTGCGCGTGCAACCCTCGGTGACCGGCCCGCACGCCGCCCGGCGCGCCAGCACCGTCAAGTACGGCGCGAACAGCACCGTCTGCGTCGTCGTCACGTACGCCGAGTTCGCCCAGTCGTACACGTACCAGCTGCGCCGCGCCCGCTGCAGCGGACCCGGTGCCGACACGGCCGCAGGGGACGGCGTCGGCGGGGGAGGAGCGGGCGAGCTCACGCCGGCACCCACTGCCCGCGCGCCAGCAGCACCTCGCGCAGCACGTCCGCCCGGTCGGTGATCAGCCCGTCCACCCCCAGGTCCAGCAGCGCGTGCATCTGCACCGCCTCGTCCACCGTCCACACGTGCACCTGCGCACCCGCGCGGTGCACCGCGTCCACGAACGCCTCGGAGACGACCGCCACCCCGCGGTGGCGTACCGGCACCTGCACCGCGTCCACCCCGCCGAGGGCCGTCCGCACCAGCGCGGCGCGGTGCGCGCGCACACCGGCCAGCGCCGCCGCCGTCAGCGGCAGGCTCGCGGAGGTCGCCGGTGCCGCCCCGCCCGCGTCCCGCCCGGCCACCGCCAGCGCCGCCCGCCGCCGCCGCTCGCTGAACGACGTCAGCAGCACCCGCCCGTGGGCACCGGTGCGTCGCAGCACCTCGCCGAGCCCCGCCAGCGCCACCGGCGTCTTCACGTCCACGTTGAAGCGCGCCGCCGGGAAGGAGCCGAGCACGTCCTCCAGCAGCGGCACCTCCTCGCCGCCGTCCACGCGCGCGCGGCGCACCACGGACCACGGCAGCTGCGCCAGCCGCCCGGACACGTCGCTGACGCGGTCCAGCCGCTCGTCGTGGAACGCCACCAGCCGCCCGTCCGCCGTGGCACGCACGTCCGTCTCCAGGTACCGGAAACCCAGCCGCACCGCGGCCGCGAACGCCGCCGGCGTGTTCTCCCCGCCGTCGGGGGCGAACCCGCGGTGCGCCACCGCCAGCGGGCCGGGGTGCTCGCAGAACGGGTGCCGCGCCGGTGGCCTCGGCACCGCACCCGCCCGCGCCGAGAGCACCGGCGCTCCCGGCGCCGGCGACGACATCAGCCGACGTACTCCCAGTGCCACGGCTCGAACTGGCCGCCGCGGTTCTGCGCCCACCCCGGGTTGATCCACCCGTACAGCGCCGCGTTGCGGTCCATCCACTGGTGCTGTGCCGAGGAGGCGTTCTGCACCCCGCCGCCCAGGTCCACCGCGATGCCCAGCCCGTGCCGGCTGGTGCCCGGACGCGCCGCCAGACCCGGCTTGCGCCGCGCCACGTCGATCTGCCCCGCCAGCGTCCGGTAGGAGTCCGTCACCGACAACGGGGTTCCGAACGCCTCCGAGTACGCCTGGCTGAGCCGGTTGAACGCCTCGGCCGCGTCCGCGCGCAGCACGTGACCGGGTGCGGCCCAGATCGGGCACAGCGCGCTGCGCGGGATCAACCCGTTGGCGTACCCCGCCGTGGACGCACCCGCGCACTCGCCGACCGGCCCGACCAGCTCGCCGGACACCGACGTGCCCGACGCACCCGCGGTGGCGGCGGCCGCGGCCGCGCGCGCCTCCGCCTCCAGCTTCGCCTTCTCCAGGTTCGCCGCGCGCTGCTCGTCGGTCAGCGCCGTGCCCGCCGCCGTCTGCTGCAGCGTCGCCAGCCCAGCCACCTCATCGCGCTGGCGCGCCACGAGCGCGTCGGCCTCCTGCTTGGCGGCCACCGCCAGCTCCGCCTGCGTGCGCGCCTCGGCGGCCGCCGCCTCGGCGCGCGCGGTGGCGTCGGCCTGCACCCGCTGCGCCTCCTCGTAGGCGTCCACCGCGCTGCTGCGCCCGTCACCGATGCGCTTGACGGACGCCAGCGCACTGGCCGTCTCGTCCGTCGGGGTCTGCTGCAGCGCGGTCACCAGGCTCGAGTACTCCCGCAGCGACCCGCCCTCGCGGTACGCCTGCGAGGCCCACTGCCCCAGGTCCTTCTTGCCCTCCGCCAGCGTGGCCTCCGCCTCCGCCAGCCGCTGGCGCTGCGCGGCCTCCTCGGCCACCGCGGCGGCCTGGGCCTCCATCGCCGTCTGGTACCGCTCCAGCGCCGCACCCGCCTGCGCGGCCAGCGCGTCCAGCGCGGCCTGCGCCGCCGCCAGCTGCTCCTGCGCCGAGTCGGCCGCCGCCCGCGACCGCTCCGCCGCCTCGCGCGCGGCCGTCAGCTCCTCCGCCGAGGGGGCCTGCACGGCACCCACCGGAGAGGCCACCGCCGCACCCTGCGGCACCCCCACACCCAGGCAGCCCGCGCCCAGCGCCGCGAACGCCAGCAGCGCCACGGGACGGCGGGCGCGCCGGCTGCGCCCACCGGGACGGACCGGGCCGGCGGCGCAGGCGCTCGCGGGGGAGGAGGGGGCGACGACGTCGCGGGAGGGCATCAGCACGATCAGCACGTCCAGGGGGTCGGGGGCGCGGGTCTGGTCAGCGAGCGGACTCGGTCGGCGGCAGGCACCTGGCTGGCCCGGCGCCGGAACGACACCGGTGTGGAGGACCCGTGCAGGCCCGTCCGGCCGGGAGACTACCCCCCGCGGTGTCGGCAGCTCGACCACCGACACGAAGCTGTGGACACCCGCTGTGACAACTTTCACACCCACAGGCACCGACGGAGCCTGCCGGAGGCCACCCCCGCACCCGCGGCCCGCAGCTGGCAGAGTCGCACCGTGCAGCCCGGCCGAACGACACCCGGCCCCACCGGTCCCGCGGGTGAACCCGCTGCGTCCACCCCGCCTCCCGGTACCCTGCCCGCTGTCGCCGCCGCCGCCGCGGACGACGCGGGCGGTGTCGACCCCGCCCTCCTCGGCGACTTCCTCGACGCCGTCTGGACCGCCGTCCTGGACCGCCGCCGGCTGCCCGCCCACCGCACCGCCCGCTACCGCGCGGTCGGCGAGCAGGCCGCCGGGGCCGGCGTCGCCCTGCGCGCGCTGCTGGACCTCTACCTGTCCGCCGCCTGGCGCCTGTGGCGGCACCTGCCGCCCGTGGCCGGTGCCGCCACCGGCACCGACCCGGGCGCCGTCGTCGACGCCGGGGAGGTCCTCCTGCGCGCCTCCGACGACGCCGTCGCCGCCCTCACCGAGGGCTACCAGCTCGCCCGTCGCCAGCTCGTGCGCCGCGAGGAGTCCGCCCGCCGCGAGTTCGTCGACGACCTGCTCACCGGCACCTCCGACGCCGCCGGCCTCGTCGCCCGCGCCCAGCGCTACGGCCTGGACCTCGCCGCGCCGCACACCGTGACGGTCGTGCGCGCCGACGCCGCCTACACCGAGGGCTCCGCCCTCCTGGCCACCCTCGAACGGCGCCTGCAGGGCAGCACCGCCGATGCCGACGCCCTCGTCGCCACCAAGGACGGCGCCATCGTCGTCGTCTCCGCCGCCCCCGACCGCGAGGCCGTCCGAGAGGTCCTCGAGCAGCTGCGCGGCGTCCTCGGCCCGCCCGCCCGCACCGGCTGGCGCGCCGGCGTCGGCCGCCCCGGCACCGGTGGCGGGGCCGTCGTGCAGTCCTACGACCAGGCCCGTCGCGCTCTCGACCTCGCCCGCCGCCTGCACTGGCGCGACCCTGTCGCCGACACGGCCGACCTCGTCGTCCACGAGGTCCTCCTGCGCGACCGGGCAGCCGCCCGCGACCTGGTGCGCACCCTGCTCGAACCCCTGCGCGAGGTGCGCGGCGGGGCGGAGCCGTACCTGCACACCGTCGAGGCGTACCTCGCCGCCGGCGGCAACGCCACGGAGACCGCCCGCCGCCTGCACCTGTCCGTCCGGGCCGTCACCTACCGCCTGACGCGGCTGCGCGACCTCACCGGCGCCGACCCCACCGACGCCGCCGGCCGCTTCGCCCTGCAGGCCGCCGTCCTCGCCGCCCGCGCCCTCGGCTGGCCGGACGACACCGAGACGTGACCCTCCCACCCCCTTCCTTGCCGAGTCCCGGCAAGGAAGGGGGTGGGAGGTCGTCCGTCTCCCGACCGGGCCGGATCAGCCGGCGGCCCGCACCATGGAGGGGGAGCCCGCCACGCCCACCCCGGCGCGGCCGCGGCACCTGCGAACACGCACCGAACGACACGCACCGAACTAGGAGGCAGTTGGTGGAGCTCAACCTCGACGTGCCCCTGTGGGCGTGGGGGGCGTTCGCCACGGTCGTCGTGGTGATGCTCCTCGTCGACCTGCTGGGCCACCGCGGCGCCCACGTCATCGGGTTCCGGGAAGCAGGCATCTGGAGCGCCGTCTGGGTCGCCATCGCCCTGATCTTCGGCGGCATCATCTTCGCCGTCTACGGCGTCGACGCCGGCACCGCCTACACGACGGCCTGGTTGCTCGAGAAGAGCCTGTCCGTCGACAACCTCTTCGTCTTCGCGCTCATCTTCGGCTACTTCAAGGTGCCGCGCGAGTACCAGCACCGCGTGCTGTTCTTCGGCGTCTTCGGCGCCCTCGTCTTCCGCGGCATCTTCCTCGGTCTCGGTGTCGCCATCGTCGAGCGCTTCACCGCCGTCCTGTTCGTCTTCGGCGCCGTCCTGCTCTGGTCGGCGTGGAAGATGCTCAAGGACGACGACGAGGAGATGGACCCCAGCCAGAACTTCGGCGTCCGCCTCCTGAAGAAGATCATCCCCCTGAAGGACGAGTACCACGGCCAGAAGTTCTTCATCAAGGAAGCCGGCAAGCGCTTCGGCACCCCGCTGCTCGCCGTCGTCGCGGCCATCGAGGCCGCCGACCTCCTCTTCGCCGTCGACAGCGTCCCCGCCGTCCTGGCCGTCACCAGCGACCCGTTCATCGTCTACTCGTCCAACGCCTTCGCCATCCTGGGCCTGCGAGCGCTGTACTTCCTGCTCTCCGGCCTCCTGGAGCGCTTCCACCTGCTCAGCAAGGCGCTGGCCTTCATCCTCGCCTTCATCGGCGTGAAGCTGTTCTTCCAGGCGGGCCACGAGATCATCAGCCCGGCCATCCCGCACGTGCCCACCTGGCTCAGCCTCGCCGTCATCATCGTCTCGCTGACCCTCGCCATCGTCCTCAGCCTGCGCAAGCCCGCCCCCCACGTGGAGGCCGAGGAGCACGACCCCGCGCGCGACCGCGAGCAGGACGAGCTCAGCGCCACCACCGGCGACCGCGTCGACGGCAGCGTCGACGGCGCTGCCCGCGGCAGCGCGGACGGCACCGGTCACGACGCCACGGGATCCCGCGCCGCCAGCGGCGACCGGCGACCCTGACCCTCC
Source organism: Kineococcus sp. TRM81007 (assembly GCF_022669155.1). Taxonomy (GTDB): domain Bacteria; phylum Actinomycetota; class Actinomycetes; order Actinomycetales; family Kineococcaceae; genus Kineococcus. The sequence continues at coordinate 131,477 of NZ_JALBVB010000034.1, forward strand.
CGCGACACCCGGGGGCCGGCNNNNCCCCCGGCGCGTCCGCCTCCCGCGCGGGCGTTCGCGGCTACAGGCCGACGCGGGAGGCGGGGTTCTCCTGCGGCACGACCGCTCCCTCGGAGTAGGCCACGAGGGAGGCGGGGGAGCGGTGCCCGCTCTGGCGCATGATGGAGCGCTCGGGCACCCCGTAGCGCACCGCCGAGGTCACGAACCCGGCGCGCAGGCTGTGCCCGGCCACCGTGGTCGGGTCGATGCCCACGGCCGCGGCTCGCCGCTTGACGACCTCGGCGACCGCCTCACCGGTCATGCGCCGGGGCTTGAGCGAGCGGCCGCCCTTGGTCATGGACCGGAACGCCGCCCCCGTGCGCACGCCCGACAGCTCCAGCCACGCCTCCCAGGAACGCACCGGGCAGGTCTCGCGGTGGCTGCCGTGGGGCAGGTCCACCTGCCGGGCGCCGCTGCGCGTGCTGTCGGCGGCGTCGGGGCGACCCCGCACCACGACCCGCAGCCCCTCGGGGGTGCGGGTCACGTCCTCGACGTCGAGGGCGGCGAGCTCGGAGCGGCGCAGCGCCCCGGCGAACCCCATGACCAGCAGGGCCCGGTCGCGCGCGTCCATCACGGATCCGGTCTGCAGGGGGGCGACGAGGTCCCCGAGGGTGCGGGTGAGCACCGCGTCCACGCGCCGGACCTGCTGGGTGGGGCCGTACCGGCGGCGCAGGCGTGTCCACGCCGCGTGCACCTCGTCGGCGGCGGTGGGCCGGGCGATCCCGATCAGGCTGTGCGCGACGCTGATGGCGGCCAGGCGCCGGCGCAGCGTGGCCAGGGTCAGCAGCTCCGCGTGGGCCTCCAGGTACGCGGCGACGGTGGGGCCGTCGGAGGGCAGCGCCGGGCGGTGCTCGGCGAGGCACCAGCCCGCGAAGTGGGAGAGGTCCCCGGCGTAGGCGCGCCAGGTGGCGGGGGCGCGACCGTCCCGGTGGGCTGCGGGCAGCCCCACGAACCACGCCTCGAGGGAGACGGGGTCGGTGGCTTCGGGCAGCGGAGCCGTGGGCGGGTCCCAGTCCGAGGCGTCCGTCACCGCCCCGTCGCGGTCGTCACCAGGAGTGATCATGGTTGCACTCTACTTCGTTCCACCTCAAGAGAAAATCTGGTTCTCGCGGGTAAAATAATGAAAAACTAATTCCCGAACCACTACACAGAGACGTGAAGGCGTGAAGTGGCCGTCGCTGATCGTCGTGGTGGAATGCCCGGCGTGTCCAGACCCCTCCTCACCGCGGCCACCGCGAGCTACGCGGTCAACTGCGCCCTCGGCACGGCCGTCGCCACCCGCCGGCTCGACACCTCGGGGTCCCGGTGGGTGCACCACGCGGTGTACGTCGCGACGGGAGTGCTGACGGCCGCGGCGGGGGCACAGCTGGCCTGGCGCCGGGACCGGGCACTGCGGCGCCTGCTGCCGGTGGCGCTGCCGCTGGCAGCCATCCCGGCGCTGCCGGCGAGGACGCGGGGGCACGTGCTGCTGGCTCTGGCGGCGGCGCCCGCCTACGTGGCAGCGCTGGCGACGCCGGTGGAGGGCTGAGCCGTGGAGCTGCTCGAGGCGATCCGCCGGCGACGCACGACGAACGGCCCGTTCCTGCCGGACCCGGTCTCCGCCGAGCACCAGCGCCTCCTCGTGGAGGTGGCCGGGCGGGCACCGTCGCAGCTGAACAGCCAGCCGTGGCGGTTCGTGCTGGTGGAGGCCCGGGAGACCATCGACGCGATCGCCCGCATCAGCGGCGAGAGCATGACGGAGGCGATGGGCAGCGGCACCTTCTTCGAGCGCTACAAGCGATGGTTCCGCTTCAGCGCCGAGGAGATGGAGCAGGAGCGCTCCGGGATGCTGTTCGACCGGATGCCCGCGCCGCTGCGGCCGTTCACGTCGCAGGTGTTCACCCGGCGCGGCCAGCGGGTGATCAACGCGCTGCGGGTGCCGCAGACGCTGGGGGAGGAGAACCGCAAGCTCGTGGCGGGCTCACCGCTGCTGATGGGGGTGATGCTGGACCGCTCCGAGTACCGGCCGGGGGAGCTGTCGTCGTTCTACTCGCTGTTCAGCATGGGAGCGGCGATGGAGAACGTGTGGCTGACCACGACGGAGCTGGGGCTGGGCATCCAGTTCGTCTCCTTCCCGATGGAGGTGCCGGGGGCGTGGGAGCGCGTCACCGCGCTGCTGGGCGTGCCGGCGGACCTGGAGCTGATGGCGGTGTACCGCATCGGGTACGTGCCGCCGGAGCAGCGCCGGCCGGCGATCGACTGGTCGAGCAGCCAGCGCAAGCTCGTCTCGCAGTACGTCTTCCGGGAGCGGTGCGACACCCCGCAGACGGGGTGGGACACCGCTCCGGAGGCCGCCGGGCGGCGGTCGTGAGCGCGGGCGGCTGAGCCCCGTCCGCAGGGGCCTCGGCGAGGCCCGGCCGTGGTGCCCCGGTGCGGGAGGTCAGCCGGTTGGGCGTGCCGAGGTGGCAGGACCGCCGTAGCGTCGCCGCGTCCGTGACGGGAGTGCCTGGAGAGGAGTGCCTCGTGGTCGACCTGCTGGCCTCGGCGGGGATGCGAGTGCTGGACGACGAGGACGAACCGGTGCTGGTTCGCGCCGACGGGCGTCCGGTGGAGACGTGGCGGGAGGACTACCCGTACCCGGAGCGGCTGTCGCGGGCCGAGTACGACCCGGCGAAGCGGGCGTTGCAGATCGAGCTGCTGAAGCTGCAGAAGTGGGTGAAGGCCACCGGTGAACGGCTGGTGGTCCTGTGCGAGGGCCGCGACGCGGCCGGCAAGGGCGGCACGATCAAGCGGTTCACGGAGCACCTGAACCCGCGGGGGGCGCGGGTGGTGGCGCTGGAGAAGCCGTCGGACCGCGAGTCCACCCAGTGGTACTTCCAGCGCTACGTGCCGCACCTGCCGGCGGCGGGGGAGATCGTGCTGTTCGACCGGTCCTGGTACACGCGGGCGGGGGTGGAGCGGGTGATGGGCTTCGCCTCGGACGAGGAGTACGAGCGGTTCATGCACCAGGTGCCGCTGTTCGAGCAGATGCTCGTGGACGACGGCATCCACCTGGTGAAGTTCTGGTTCTCGGTGACGCGCGCGGAGCAGCGGACGCGGTTCGCCATCCGGCAGATCGACCCGGTGCGGCAGTGGAAGCTCAGCCCGATGGACGTGGCGAGCCTGGGCAAGTGGGACGACTACACGGCGGCGAAGGAAGCGATGTTCGAGCGGACCGACACCCCGTTCGCGCCCTGGACGGTGGTCCGCACGAACGACAAGAAGCGCGCACGGCTGGAGGCGATGCGGGTGGTGCTCAGCCGCTTCGACTACGACGGCAAGGACGCCGCTGTGGTGGGCCGACCCGACCCGGCGCTGGTGGTGGGTGCGCGCTCGATCCTGGAGGCGGACCGCCGCCCGGTGCCGGTGGAGGACTGATGCCGGCCACGGCCGGGCACGGGACCGCGAGCGCCGGTGCGGTGCGCGCCGGTGCGGTGGCGCCGCGGTCGCGGTCCGGGGCGTGGGTGGCGGCGGGGTTCGGTGCGCTGCTGGGTGCGGTGGTGAGCTGGGCGGCGTCGGACGGGTTGATCGACGACACGTACATCACGCTGGCGTACGCGCGGAACCTGGCGGATTCGGGGCACTGGGGTCTGACGCCGCAGATGACGTCGAACGCTGCGACGTCGCCGCTGAACGTGCTGCTGCTGGCGGTCTTCACGGTCCTGGTGCGGCCGGTGGGCGGTGGTCCGGTGCTGGCGCTGGGGGTGCTGACCGCGGTGCTGGGGGCGCTGGCGGGCTGGTGGCTGCAGCGGGTGGCGGTGCGGCTGGGGTTGTCGGCGGGGTGGCCGGTGCTGGCGCTGGTGGTGGTGCTGCTGAACCCGTTCCTGGTCTCGGCGCTGGGGCTGGAGGTGGTGCTGGTGTTCACCTGCGTCACCGGGTTGCTGGCTGCGGGGGTGGCGGGGCGGTCGGTGCTGTTCGGCGTGGCGGCGGGTGCGGGGTTGCTGGCGCGGTTGGACGTGGTGGTGTTCGTGGTGGTGCTCGCGCTGGCGTGCGCGGGGGTGCGGCGGCGGCTGCCGGTGGCGGTGCTGGCGTGCGTGGTGGTGGCGGTGCCGTGGTTCGCGGTGAGCTGGTGGTGGCTGGGGTCGGCGATCCCGGACACCTTCGTGATCAAGACGTTGCAGGAGTCGTTCGGGGAGGGGCGCACGTACCTGCGGGGGTTGTGGACGCACTACGCGCCGGTCACGCCGGTGAGCGTGGTGGTGGCGGTGGCGCCGGCGCTGGTGGGTCTGGTGGTGCTGGGGCTGCTGGTGGTGGGGGTGCTGCGGCGCCGGGTGCGCGCGGGGGCGGGTGCGCTGGTGGGGCTGGGGCTGGGGGGTGTGGGGTACTTCGCGGTGTACAGCGGGCTGGGGGTGCCCCCGTACCAGTGGTACTACGTGCCGCCGTTGGTGGCGTCGTCGGTGGTGGCGGTGCTGGGTGCGGGGGTGCTGCTGGGTCGGCGTGCGCGCCGGCCGCGGGTGCGCGGTGCCCTGGTGGGTGCGGGGGTCGCGGCGGTGGTGGCGCTGGGGGTGTGCGTGCCGGCGGTGGCGTGGCCGTTGCCGTGGGCGTACCCGCCGGTGTTCGGCAACTACGCGACGCCGGCGGAGTACCGGCGGATCGGTGCGGACCTCGGGGTGCTGGTGGGGGACGAGCGGGTGTCGGCGGCGGGGGAGATCGGGACGCTGGCGTACAGCTGCCGGTGCGAGGTGGTGGACGCGTTCTCGGACCCGGCGGTGCTGCAGCCGCTGGTGGAGCGGCGGATCGCGGAGGCTGGGCCGGTGCTGGGGCCGTTGCTGGAGCTGAACTACGCCCGGCGGGAGGTGGGTGCGCCGCGGCCGGTGCCGTTCGCGCTGCGCTGGACGGACCCGGGGTCGGCTCCGGCGGGGCTGCCGTCGTGGTCCACGACGGCGGGGACGTGGCGGGCTCCGGGGGAGCTGGTGCTGCGGCCGGCGCGGGGGTGAGCGCGGGCGTCGGGCTCAAGTCGGCGGTGGTGGTGGTCGAGCCGTTCGGGTGAGGACGGGAGGTGCCCGTCGCGGAGCCGGAGGGGGGCGGTCGGCGGTGGAGGGCATCAGCGGGGTCGCGTCGCGCATCGCGGAGATCGAGGCGCTCATCGGGTCCTTGCAGCCGGAGGCTGTCAGGGGTGCGGGTGTCGCCGGTGCGGCGGCCGGGGGTGGGGCCGGTGCTGGGTCGGCCGGTTCGCGGGGCGGGTCGTCGGGGTCGGCGTTCGCTTCGGCGTTGTCGCAGAGCATCGCCACCCGGGCCGGGAGCAGCGGGGGGCTGGTCGCCGGGGTGCCGGCCGCTGCGGGTTCGCCGGGGTCGGTGGGCTCGGCCGGGGTCGGGTCGCCGTCGACGGCGGGGCTGCGCAACGCGGCCGGGGTGCCGCTGGAGCTGGTCAAGCACGGCAACGGCAAGGTGCCGGCGAGCGCGCTGAGCAGCATCGGGCAGGGCTCGCACCGGATGTGGGCGCCGGCGGCGCAGGCGTTCGAGCGGATGCGGGCGGCGGCGGCGCGTGACGGCGTGACGTTCGGGGTGACGGACTCGTACCGCTCCTACGACCAGCAGGTCGACCTGGCGCGCCGCAAGGGCCTGTACTCGCAGGGTGGGCTGGCGGCCAAGCCGGGCACGAGCGAGCACGGCTGGGGTCTGAGCCTGGACCTGGACCTGAGCGGCTCGGCGCTGGCGTGGATGCGGGCGCACGCGGACGAGTACGGCTTCAGCGAGAACGTGCCGCGCGAGTCGTGGCACTGGACGTTCACCGCGTGATGAGGCCGTGAGGCCGTGAGGGCGTCGGGCGCGTGGGGCGCGGCGAGCGCCCGCCCGGCGTCGGGTGGGCGGTGACACCCGGCAGGTCGGGGAGCGCCCGCTGCGCGGTGGCGGTGCAGTGCCCGCGGGTCATGCCGGTGACGCCGTGCGTGGTGGTGCACGTGGTGCACGTGGTGCACGTGGTGGATGTGGTGGGCCAGCGGCGGCCGCCGTCCACGACGGCACGGTGCTTCGGCCACCGGCGTCCGCGAGCGCCGGAGCGTGCGCGTCGTACCCCGGTGCGCGCTGCGCGGCCCCTACCTTTCGGGGCATGAGGCTCTTGCTGACCTCCGCGGGTCTGGTGAACGAGGGGTCGTGCGCGGCCGTGGCCGCCCTGGCGCGCCGTCCGCTGCCGTCGCTGGCGCTGGCCGTGGTGCCGACGGCGGCCAACGTGGTCCCCGGCGACAAGGGGTGGTTGATCGCGGACTTCGTGAACTTCCAGCGCGCGGGGTTCGCGCAGGTGGACGTCGTGGACGTCTCGGCCCTGGAGCCGCAGGTGTGGAGGGCTCGGCTGGAGGAGGCGGACGTGCTGGCGGTGACGGGCGGGGACACCACCCACCTGCTGCGCCAGGTGCGCGGCAGCGGCCTGGCCGGGGTGCTGGGGGAGCTGCTGCGGGAGCGGGTGTACGTGGGCGTCAGCGCGGGCAGCATGGTGACCGGCCCGCACCTGCGCCTGAGCCGGTCCGTGCAGGAGCGGCCCGAGGACAGCGCCGGCCTGGGGTTGGTGGACTTCCTGGTGCAGCCGCACCTGGACTCGCCGTGGTTCCCCTCCGCCCGTGAGGACGTCGTGCGCGAGGCCGTGGCGGGTTTGACGCACACGACGTACGCCTTGGCGGACGGGCGGGCCGTGCTGGTGGAGGACGGCGCCGTGCGCGTCGTCGGTGAGGGGCGCTACGTGGTCCTGCCCGGGGGCGCCGGGTAGCCCGCCGCTGTGGTTCGCCGCTCCGGGAGCGACGGCCGCGAGCGCCGATCGGGGTGCGTGGTGGGTGGCGGCGGGGATGATCGTCGGGTGCGCGCGTTGCGACCGGACCGGCTGTTCGCGTTGCCGTCGGGGTTGTGGGTGCTCGACGAGGTGCAGCCCGTGGCTGCGGTGCTGGACCCCGGTGACGGGCAGGTGCGGCGGGTGGTCTCGTGGGCGCGGTTGCCGCCGCGGCCACCGGTGCCGATCAGCCCGTGCGCGGTGCCTGCGGTGGTGCGCGCTGATGCCGAGGCGCTGTGGGTGCAGAACCACCGCGGTGGGCCGCTGGCCCGGGTGGGCGTGGGCGGTGTGGAGGTGGTCGCGTGGGTGGGGGACCGGTGCCTGGTCGCGGCCGCGGGCACGAGCGCGTGGTGCACCTTGGGCCGGTACGGGTCGGAGGTGGTGCCCGTCGCGCGTGCGGTCGAGGAGGGTGGTTCCGGTTCGCTGGTGCGCGTCGACGCCGACGGGCGGGTGCAGACCGTGCACACCGGTGCGCCCGTGCGCGACGTGCGCACCAGCGGGCAGGTGGCGTGGGTGCGGCTGGACGTCGCGCCCCTCCCGCTGCGGCAGGACGACACCGGGGGCTCCGGGGGGCGGCAGGTGCGCTGGTCCAGCCGGTGGGTGCCGTTGCCGGTCACCGGGGACCTGCCCGAGCAGGTGCGGGCCGGCGCCGGGCAGGAGGAGGAGCCGGAGGTGCCGGAGGAGCACCGGGTCGTCGACGGCCGCTGGCACGGTCACCGGTACGACCCGCACGGGCAGCGGGGCGTGGCCGCCGCGGGGTACCTGTGGCGCCTGGGCCGGCGCGACGACGAGAGCGGTGGGGGCGCTGGGCGTGGCGGGGCGGTGGCCGGTTCCACCGTCGCCGCCGCCTTCGGCGTGCGCTCCGCGAGCGCCGTGGCGGCCGAGCCGGTGTGCACGGTCGAGCTGGGTGCCCGGTGGGTTCGGGCCGCGGCACCGGCCGGTGACGCGCTGGCGGTGGTGGCTTCCTCCCGGGCCGTGACCGCAGCGGGCGCCGGGTGGCACGTGCTGGCGCTGGACCCGTGCAGCGGTTCGGGGGGTGGGCGGGTGCGGGTGTGGCTGTCCCCGCACCAGCTCGACGTCGGTGACGGCTGCTGGCCGTTGCTGCCGCGACCGCCGGAGGCGGACTCCTACGCGCGCCAGGTCCTGCACTCCTGGAGCCGGCTGGACACGTACTGGCGGGGGCCGCGGGGTTCGCAGCCGCTGGCGCTGGGGTTGAGCCACCCGTGGGTGCGGCTGGTGGGTGAGTGGCCGCACACGCACCTGGAGTGCACGTTCGACACCACCCGGTACCCGGGGTTGCGGGTGCGGCGGCGCCTGGCCCTGTTCGACGAGGTCGGGGCGATCGCGCTGGACGCCGAGGACGCCGCCGTGGCCCTGATGGAGGACCTCGAAGCCGGTGAGCTGCCACCGGCCGAGCGCGCCCGCGACGGTGTCCTGGACGTCTGACCCCCGGCGCGAGCGCTTCGATCGCCACCGGCACCGGCACCGGCACCGGCACCGGCACCGGCCGGTGGCGCTGGCCCGCGCCAGGCTGGCCAGCGCCAGCAACGACGGGCAGAGGGTCGCCGCCCGGCTGGGCGTCCCCGCGCTCGTCCTGCACGGTGGGCGCGACCCGGAGGTCCACGACGAGGAGGTCCAGCAGCTGATGGGTGTCCTGCCCGACGCGGAACTGGTCACGCTGCGCGGTGAGGGGCACGTGCTCCCCTTGACGGACCCGGAGTTCGTGGCCGAGCACGTCGCGCGCTGGGTGCGCCACGTCCGAGGCTCCTGATCCCCGCCGCCGCATCGCGCCGGTGAGCCGGCCGCGCGGGAGGTCACCTCCGCACCGGCCAGGGCCCGCAACTCCACGGCTCCCGCGGCATGGGGCGGGGGGCACGTCCTGGTCTCGAAGGAGTTGCGGTGTGCTCGGCGCACGCCTTCCGCGTGGCGCGCCAGGAGGTGGCGTGGCTCCGTGGGAGGTGCTTGCCCGGCACGGAAGGGCTCGAGCTCGCCCGCCCGCTCGCCCCCCGCATGGAACGGGATCCGGTGCCGACGGCGAGCTGAGGTCGCTGCGTGGCAGCGACGGGTTGACGGACATCGAGCGGGAGCCCTCGCTCACCGCTGCGACATCGTGCTCCGACGAAGGCCTTCGAGCGCACGTGTTGTGCGCATGAGCTGCTGGCCCGGTTCCACAGAACCACGGTTCCTCGAGCCGACCTCGATCGCGTCGAACTCACCTCGCACAGCAACCTCACACAGCAGCCGTGCAGCACCTCATCGCTCGAAGTCCGCAGCGGCTGGCACAGCCGAGACCACGAACCCGTGCACTCACGAAGGACGCAGGGACGCTGTCCTAGGCTGTCGCTGCCGGTCGACGATCGAGGGAGCAGCGGCTGATGGGCAGGTCTCCGGGGCTGGTCGACGTGGCACGGATCGCGGGTGTCTCGCACATGACGGTTTCCCGGGTGCTCAACGGCCACCCGTCGGTGAAGGAGGAGACCCGTGCACGCGTCCTGGCGGCTGTGGAGCAGACCGGTTACCGGCGCAACAGCATCGCCCGGGCCCTGCACGGGGACCTGAGCGGCACGATCGGCGTGGTCCTGGCGGGCGAGGAGCTGCACGAGCTGTCGAAGGTGCTGCGCGGGGTGGAGAGCGCCGCCCGCTCAGCCGGCTACTGGGTGAACCTGGCCGCCTGGCACGGCGGCACCCCTGAGGAGCTGGCCGAGACCTTCAACCGCTTGATCGACCAGTCGGTGGAGGGCATCGCCCTGATCGCCGATCGGCCCCTCGCAGCCGACGCCCTGCACCGCGTGCAAGCCCGGGTGCCGGTGGCGGTGGTCATGTCCGGTGAGGTGGACAACGAGCGGCTGGGGTCGGTGGAGATCGACCAGGTCGCCGGTGCCCGGATGCTCACCACCCACCTGCTGCAGTTGGGGCACCGGCGCATCGCGCACCTGAGCGGACCGGCTCGGGTGTACGACGCGCGAGCGCGGGTGCGTGGCTGGCAGGAGGAACTGGCCCGCGCCGGGGTGCGTCGCACGACGCCGCTGGAGGGTGACTTCACCGCTGACAGCGGCTACGAGCTGACCCGGCGCCTGCTGACCCGGGCGAGGATGCCGTCGGCGATCTTCGCTGGTAACGACCACATGGCCATCGGGGTGCTGGCAGCGCTGCACGAGGCGGGTGTGCGCGTGCCGGACGACGTCTCCCTGGTCGGCTTCGACGACGCCCCGGCCGTCACGCACCTGGTGCCGCCGCTGACGACGGTGCGCCAGGACTTCACCTCCCTGGGGGCGAGCGTGGTGGAGGTGCTGATGGCCATGCTGGGCGGCGGCACGCCCGAGCACCGGCGCCTGACGCCGCAGCTGATCGAACGCAGCAGCACCGCCCACCCCCCGCTGCCTCAGCCGGATCGGGCGGTGCGTCTGCGTGAGACCCACCACGCGTGAGATCACGGAACCAGACTCACGGCCAGGCTCCTCGACGCCATAGCGCTACGGCGCTGCACCAGCCCCGGCAGGCTCGCCAGCGCCTCCACGAACTGCCGCAGCAGCGCCCGATGCCGCTTCTCGGTCTGGGGCAGGTGCAGATGCCGGTGCCAGTCCCGGTGGTGGGATGACGCCGGGCACAGCCCGCGCCTGCTCGCCCGCCCCGCTGCGGTAGCGGAAGGAGCGCACCCGCAGCACGGCGCCAGCGCCCTCGACCGGATCGGCGCTTCGCGGCCAGGAGGCGATGCCCGCTGGGGGAACACTGCCGGACACGTACGGGCCCAGGTGCACCCCGACGAACCCCCCGGCGGCCTCGGTGCTCAGTGCCCGGCGGGCCACCCGCCCGATCGGGTGCCAGCGCAACGCTCCCTGCTGCACTGAACCGGGTACGGGTTCCAGCGCCACGCTGAAGCTGTAGGCGTGCACGTCACCGGTGACAGCCAGGACGATCCAGCGCCCGTGCGCACCCACCGGCAGCAGCTGACGCGGCGGCGAGGCGCACTCGCCGCTGTCGAGGAGCCCGCTCAGCGCCGCTCCAGTGAGCTCGGCGTAGACGGTGCCGGATCGATCGACCCCCACGACGGCGCAGACGAACGCCTCCGGGGTGTTGAAGACCGCCAGGCCGCCGACGTCACCGGCTGCGGCTGGTGCGAAGGTGAACCGCATCTCAGCGCGGAAGCGCACGTCGCGCTGCTTGTACCCCAGGAATGCGGGCGTACCGGTGGGCGAGTCCAGCGCCGTACCCGTGGCCGCCAGCACCGCCCCCGCCCCGTCCGGCGTCAGCGCTCGCACCCCGGGCACGGGACCGCGCAGCGCAGCGAAGGCGGAACCGGTCAGCACCGGCTCCTCCCACGCCGTGCGACCCCACGCCCCGCCGTCCACGGCCGTGCCACCCGACACCGCCCGATCCACCACACCGTCCCGCCCCGCACCCACCGGTGCCGACGCCGACGCCGTGGCGATCAGCTCACCACCGCGGGCCGAGAGCCCAGCACCCGGCACGAGGACCTGACCGGCGCCCGGAGCCAGCACGGGGCCGTCGGATGACCACTGCACGGGCACGAGGAACACCTCCCGCCCCAGGGTGTGCACCCCGTCGATCGGGCGGATGCCCAGCACCACCGCCCACGTCTCGCCCTCGGGGGTGTCGACCAGGTCCGCGTGGCCGACGTTCTGCACCGGGTGCTGCGCGCCCAGGTGCCGGTGCGTCAGCAGCGGACTGCGCGGATCGGTGCGCCACGGACCGGCGGGGTGCGACGCCGTAGCCGCGGTGACGCTGTGCAGAGCTCCCGTGCCGCCCTCAGCGGCCAACAGCACGTAACGCCCCTCCCGCTTGTACAGGTGCGGCGCCTCCACCCACGCGCCGGCCTGCGCACCGTGCCACATAATCGTCTCCGGACCCACCAGCTGCAGGGTCTCCAGGTCCAGCCGGCGCACGTACAGCTCCCCGGGACCCGCACCGGGCACCGTGGCATCTCGCGCGGCGTGGAACCAGCACGTGCCGTCGTCGTCGAAGAAGAGCGAAGGATCGATGCCGTCGGCGTCCAGCCGCACCGGCGCCGACCACGGCCCCCGTGCATCTGTGGCCGTGAACAACAGCGTCGTCTCGCCCCGGCGCTCGCGTGCGGTGGCCACGACGACGTAGAAGACGCCCTCGTGGTGGCGGATCGTCGGTGCCCAGAAGCCGTCGGAGCACTCGCTCTTGGACAGCTCCACCCCCACCCCGGCGAGCGCTCGTGCGTCGGTGACGACGTGGGCGATCGGTGTCCACTCGAGCAGGTCGCTGGAGTGGAAGATCGGCAGGGCGGGAAAGTAGGAGAAGGAGGAGCAGACCAGGTAGTAGTCCTCGCCCACCCGGCACACCGAGGGGTCGGGGTGGCAGCCGGCCAGCACCGGGTTCGTCACCGGCGGCACCTGGGGAGCCACCGACCCGGAGGACGTGGTCGGGACGAGCCCGGGTGTGATCGGTGCGGGTGTGATCGGGGTGGGCATGACGCCGCCTCGCTGAGGACGTGGGGACCGGGGCACGGGGCACGGGGCACGGGCGATCGGAGCGCGCAGAGGCGTGCACCTTGACCCATGTTCACGTGAACATTACCGTGCTGTCCGTCGCGCAGGAAGCGTGGCGGACCCGGCGGCGCAGCGGCCGCCGGCACGTCGAAGGAGATGTGATGGACCTCGAGCCCTCGTCGTCGCAAGCGCCCACGGGCACCACTCGGACCGCCTCCGGGAAGGTTCGCGGGACCACCTCGCGGCGCTCGTTCCTGACCGCGGCCTCCCTGGGTGCCGGTGGTGCGCTGGCGCTGAGCGCCTGCGGCTCCTCGGGGGAGTCTTCCTCGGCGGCCGGCGACGGGCCGGTGGAGCTGGCGTTCTGGACGTACACGCTCAAGAGCGCCGACCCGGCGGCGCAGGCGATCCTGGACCGCTACCACGAGCTGAACCCGGACGTGACGGTGAAGCTGTCGGAGGTGGGCGGTACCGCGGAGACGTCCTCCAAGCTGCTGGCTGCCGACCGTGCCGACTCCGCACCGGACGTGGTGCAGGTGGAGTACCGGGCACTGCCCTCCCTCGTCGTCGCCGGCGTCGTGAAGGACCTCACCGACGACGTGGCCGACGCGAGGTCCGGCGCCGAGCCGAACGTCTGGTCGCTGTGCACCCTCGACGAGCGCGTCTACGGCGTGCCGCAGGACATCGGCCCGATGATGTTCACCTACCGCCGGGACCTCTTCGACCAGTACGGCGTGGCGGTGCCCACCACGTGGGCCGAGTACGCCGCCGCCGCGGAACAGGTCCACGCCGCGGACCCGTCGGTGTACATCGCCAGCTTCGCCCCCACCCAGTTCGAGTTCTTCGCCGCGCACGCCGCGCAGGCGGGGGCGCAGTGGTGGTCCAACGACGGGGAGGCCTGGACGGTGGACCTGACCAGCGAGGAGTCGCTGGCCACGGCCGACTTCTGGGAGGACCTGGTGCGCCGGGACCTGGTGCGCGTCGAGCCGCTGCTGACCCCGGAGTGGAACGCTCAGGTCAACGCCGGCAAGATCCTCAGCTGGGCCGCTGCGGCCTGGGCGCCCAGCGTCATCTACTCCGTGGCCCCCGACACGGCCGGGAAGTGGGAAGCGGCACCGCTGCCGCAGTGGACGCCCGGCGATGCCGCGGTGCCGTTCCTGGGCGGCTCGACCTACCTGGTGCCGGAGAAGTCGAAGAACGCCGCGGCGGCCACGGCGTTCGCGACCTGGTTGGCCACCAGCGAGGAAGGCTCGAAGCTGCTGCTGACCCTGGACATCTACCCCGGCGGCAACGGCGGGCGCGAGGCCACCCTGAACAGCGAGCCACCGCGCCTGATGCCCCAGCAGACCGACTTCTACCGCATCGCCGACCAGGTCATCGACGACACCACCATCGACGTCACCTGGGGACCCAACGTCAACGTCGCACAGACCGCCTTCGGTGACGCGCTGAACGAGGCGGCGCTGAACAAGAGCTCCTTCCGCGACGTCTACGCCGCCGCCGAGCAGGCCATCACCGCCGACCTGGAGAAGTCCGGCTTCACCGTTTCCTCCTGAGCGAGGAACCGGGCGGCGCGCTGCGAGTGGAGGTCCCTTGAACGGGGTCCCGCCGGGACCCGATCAGCGAGAAGCAGTACGTGCCCAGGCCGCCCGAGAGGTGGTGGCCGTCGATCGACCCGCTCCGGGCGTCCGGAGCGGCAGGGGAGGAAGTGCTCATGAGCGTCGTCGACCAGCGACCGGGCCGGCCGGCCGCGACCCGGTCGTCACGCGGTGGTTCCCGGGGTGGCTCGGTGGGCGGTGCGTGGCGGCTGCGGCGCGGGCTGGCGCCGTGGGCGTTCGTGGCCCCCGCCGCGGTGTTCTTCACCCTGTTCCTGCTGCTGCCGATCGGCTACGCCGTCCACCTCAGCCTGCGCGGCTACCGGGTGCAGGGCGGTGGGGCCTTCGGGCGGCGCGAGGAGGCGTTCGTCGGCCTGGAGAACTACACCGCTGCGCTGACCGATCCGGAGTTCGCCGCCGGCCTGGGGCGGGTCCTGCTGTACGGGATGATCTCGGTCCCCACCGTCCTGGGCTTCGCGCTGCTTTTCGCACTGCTGCTGGACACCCCGGCAGTGCGGGCACGCAGCTTCTCACGCACCGCGATCTTCATGCCCTACGCCGTCCCCGGCGTCATCGCCAGCTTGCTGTGGGGGTTCATGTACCTCCCCAGCACCAGCCCGATGAACTACCTCGCCACTCGCCTGGGAGCCGGACCGCTGGACTTCTTCAGCACCCCGTTCCTGTACTTCTCGATGGCCAACATCGCCCTGTGGTCCGGCGTCGGCTTCAACATGATCATCATCTACACCTCGCTGCGCGCGATCCCCACCGAGATCTACGAGGCCGCCCGCATCGACGGCGCCGACGAACGGCAGATCGCCCTGCGCATCAAGATCCCGCTGGTCGCTCCCGCCCTGGTGCTCACGGGCTTGTTCTCGATCATCGGCACCTTCCAGCTCTACAGCGAGCCGGCGACCCTGCGACCGCTGACGAACACCATCTCCTCCACGTGGGTGCCCCTGATGAAGATCTACCAAGAGGCCTTCGACAACGACAACCTCGGTGGCGCCGCGGCGGCCTCGGTGATCCTGGCGGTGGGCACCCTGGTGCTGTCCTCGCTCATCCTGCGCTTCTTCCAGCGCACCACTTTCGGAGGGGATCGGTGATGGCGTCCAGCACGCACACCACGGCACGCTCGACCGCCTCGGACACGGCACGAGGCCTCGACGCAGGGCGCCGTCGCCACCAGCGCGGCAAGGCTCGCGGTGGCCGCTCCGGGCTGGCCAGCACCGTCCTGCTGCTGGGGGCGGTCTACTGCATCATCCCCGTGGTGTGGGTCGTCGTGGCGGCCTCGAAGTCCCCCGGCGAGCTGTTCACGACCTTCTCCTTCGCCCCGGGTGCCAGCCTGCTGGAGAACATCGCCACCCTGAGCTCCTACGACGGGGGGCGGTTCTGGCAGTGGGGCCTGAACAGCCTCTTCTACGCCGGTCTCGGGGCGCTGCTGTCCACCCTGGTCTCGGCGATGGCCGGCTACGGGCTGGCCAAGTTCACCTTCCGCGGCCGCGAGGTCCTCTTCTCCATCGTGCTGGCCGGTGTGCTCGTGCCCGGCATCGTCGTCGCCGTGCCGCAGTACCTCCTGCTGGCTCGTGCCGGACTGGCCGGCAGCTACTGGTCGGTGCTGCTACCGGTGATCATCAATCCGTTCGGCATCTTCCTCGCCCGCGTCTTCGCCGCTGCCGCCGTGCCCGACGACACCCTCGAAGCCGCCCGCCTGGACGGTGCGGGGGAGGCGCGCACGTTCGTGGCCATCGCACTGCCGATGATGACCCAGGGCCTGGTCACCGTCTTCCTGCTGCAGTTCGTCGGCATCTGGAACAACTTCCTGCTGCCCTTCATCATGCTCTCCGACCAGGACAAGTACCCCATGACCCTGGGGCTGTACTCCTTCCTGGCCAAGGGCGCCGGCGACAGCGACCTGTACCCGCTCATCCTCACCGGTTCAGCCCTGTCGGTCATCCCGCTCATCGCCCTGATCCTCTTCCTGCAGCGGTACTGGCGCACCGACCTGCTCGCCGGCGGCTTGAAGGGCTGAACGCCGAACTGGCTGCCCGTGCCGATCTCGTGCGCCGCGAGCGCCACCAGCCGGCGTCGGCCCGCGAGCGTCGTCGCGAGCACCGGGCCACCGCGCGCTCCAGGGACGCACGCTCGCCGACTGCGTGCCTAGCGGCCCCGGCCGTGCGGTCACACGGCAACACGGCGCGGAGGACTGCCGCGTACTGGCCGATCGCGGCTGGCTCGACGGGTCCGAGGGCTGGGCGCATGAGGGCATCGAGGTTCGCATCGAGCTGGGCGACGCCACAGGACACCGTCGGAGGTGCTGGCCGAGGTGTTGCACTGACCAGCTGATCCGACAGCCGCTTCGTTCGGGACACCACGCCAGCGACTGCGCCTTCCAGCGCGCGACCGAGGCACGGCGGTCGGGCTCGCTGCCCCGGGTGGCAGCGTTGCGATGGAGCTTCCGCGGGATCGTGAACGGGCTGAGCTGCAGGCGACGCGCGATCTCCCGGACTCTCGACTGCTGCGCCCGAAGCAACACGATCTCCTTGCGCTCGATGAAGGACGAGCAGCGGCCCTGAACCGGGGTGGCCATGAACGCCGGCATCTCACCACGCTCTCGACACCGCCGCCTGCGACACGCTGATCACGTGGGTGGCGTTCTCACTGCTGAGGCCTTTGGCGCTCTCGCGCCGAGGCAGGTGCCCGACCTCTCGGCGAAGCGAGGGCGCCCCGGTGACTTCGACGGCGCTCTTCTGCCGGCCGTCTCAGCAGCACCTCTGCGAAACACCGAGCATTTCGCCGTCGAGAGCTTCGCCGCCTCGACCGGCTCCGTCGGTCATGCCTACGGCAACGCGTTGGTGAAATCGTGATGTAGTAGGGCTACGGCCAGCGCGAAGACGGCAGCAGATCCGTGACGATTCAGGTTGTAGGTCGAGTTCAGGGCAGGTAGCGCTCAGCGCGGTAGCGGTCCAGTAGTCGCAGCAGGGAGCGTTCGGTGCTGACGTAGCCGGTGAAGCCGGCCAGGCGGCTGCGGGTCATGTCGGCCAGCACCTCGATCGGCCGACCCAGGTCGCTGTCGGTGTGCCACCAGGAAGCGATGCGGGACAGGTCCGGCTCGAGGAGCTGGTGCTCGGTGACCAGACGCCCCCACACCTCCTGCGCACCGGCCATCTGCTGCTCCAGGGGTTGCGGCTGCTCGCCGGGACCCTGAGCCTGCACTCCCAGGTGCTCGGCCAGCGTCGGCCACAACCGGCGCCAGCGGACGACGTCGCCGTTGACGATGTTGAAGGCGGTGTCCGCCGCCGCCGGGGTGGTGGCCGCCCAGGCCTGGTGGTCGGCGAGCTGCGCGGCGTCGGTGAGATCGACCACGCCGTTCCACTGGGCGAGCGAGCCGGGGAAGGTGAACGGGCGCCCGCTCTCGCGCACGATGGCGGCGTAGGCGCCCAGGGTCGAGACGATGTTCATCGCGTTGCCCACCGCGTGCCCGATGACCGTGTGAGCGCGGTGCACCGACCAGGTGAAACCGTGACGGGCGGCCGCGGCGAACAGCTCGTCCTCCTGGGCGTAGTAGAAGTTCGGCACCGGCAGGCGCTCGGCGTCCTCCAGGAAGGGGGTGTCGGGCAGCTCGCCCTGCCCGTAGGCCTCGAAGGGGCCCAGGTAGTGCTTCAGTCCGGTCACCAGTGCCACGTGCTGCAGCGAGCCTTGCTCACCGAGGATCGCCAGGAGGTCGCGCACGATGCCGGCGTTGACCTCGATGTTGCGCGCTTCGCTCTCCTGACGGACCCAGGCGTTGATGAAGAGGTGGGTGGGGTGCAGGTCGGCCAGCTGTTCGCGCAGGTCGTCCGCGTCGAGCAGGTCGGCGGCCACGTGGGCGGCGCCGGCGGTGGTGGGTGGGCGGCGGGAGAGCCCGCTGGTGCGCCAGCCGGCGTCGACGAGCTGGTGCACCAGCGTCGAGCCGGTGATGCCGGTGGCTCCCACGACCAGGGCGTGCGCGCCCGGCGGGGGGGTGCGTACCGGGGTCGGTGCGCGATCGGGCAGGGGAGTCGCTGCAGCGGACATGGCCACCACGGTAAGCCGGGTGGGCCGTTGTGGTGTTCAACGTGTCCGCCGCTCGACCACGACGACGGGCCCGACGACGGATCTGGTGTCGGGCCCGACATCGAGTCGCACTGAGCACGGGGTTCGGTGACACGCCGGGGTCCGCGACGTCCGTGATGCGGGGAGGACCTCCGAGGGCAGTGTGGAGTTGTTGAAGGCGACGCGGCGAGCGGTCTGCCCGGCTGGCTGCACATCGACAACCGTCACCACACCGCTCCCGGCGAGCTACCGCCCGACTCCCGCGGCACCGACCTCAGTGGTCAGCACGTGAAGGACCGCCTTGGCGGTGGCGATCACCGATCTGCCCCAGGAGTTGCTCCGGTCGCTGACGTGGGATCGCGGCGATGACACGGCCCAGCACGTCCGGTTCACCTTCGAGGACCGTGCGGGGGCTGTTCCTGCGACATCCGCAGCGAGGGGGCAGGAGGTACGGCGGCTGCGGCGGGACGGTCAGGCGCTGGCGCGGCGGACGAGGTGGGCGAAGCCGGTCGTCGGTTCCTCCGGGACGTCGGGGTCGCCGGCCAGGACGGCGGCGACGCTGCGGCCGACGAAGTCGGCGAGGGCCTCGGCGTCCAGTCCGACCGTCGTCAGCGGGGGCTGGGCCGAGCGCGCGGCGGGGAGGTCGTCGAGGCCGATGACGGCGAGGTCCTCGGGCACGCGCAGACCCGCGTCGCGGGCGGCCGACAGGACCGCCATCGCGACCTCGTCGTTGTAGGTGACGACGCCCGTGACGCCTTCGGCCTGCCAGGTGCGCACCGCGGCCGCGACGGCCTGGGGGGAGTCGTCGGCCACCTCGACGACGTGCGGCGCCGGTAGACCGGCCTCGTGCGCGGCTTCCAGGGCGGCGTCCAGCCGTCCCTCGGCGAGCTGGCGGACCTGCGGGTCGGTGAGGGTGACGACGGCGATGCGCCGGTGGCCCGTCGCCACCAGGTGCTCCACCTGGAGGGCTGCCGCGGCCCGGGAGGCGTACTCGACGCAGACCACCCGGGTGCCCGAACCGTCGAGCAGCGGGTGCGGTGTGAAGGCGGGGCTGAGCGAGACGAGCACCGGGGTCCCCGAACGCTGCAGGTCGGCCTGCTCCGCGGCGTCCAGGCCGCTGAGGACGACCACCGCGGCCGGCGTCACGGCCTTCCACACGTCGGAGACCGGACGCAGCCCCGGGCTGTGCAGGTGCACCGCGAAGGTGAGCCCGTCGGTGCCGAACCGGGTCGACATCGCGTTGAGCAGTGCACCGACGACCGATCCGATCGGGCCGACCTTCAGGACCCCGAGGACGAGATCGCTGCGGCCGTTGCGCAGCGAGCGGGCGGCGGGGGAGGGGGAGTACGCCAACCGCTGCGCCGCCTCGAGCACCCGCTCACGGGTCTGCTGCGGGATCTTCTGGTGCGGGGTGTCGTTGAGGACGTAGCTGACCGTGGCCCTGGACACGCCCGCCTCCCGCGCCACGTCCGCGCTGGTGACCCTGCGGGCAGTGCCTGTCATGTCGTCCTCTCTCCGCCCGGCCACACCGCCGGGAACCCTCGACCGGGTCCTCCCCCCGGCCGCCCCCTGCTTGCGCATCGGGGACGACCCAGCCTATCGTCGCCGACAACTGCTACTGACACGTGCAAGTGATGCGTGTCAGTGGAGCGGTCGACGGACGGCCGTGGACAGCCAGGACCACCTGCACCGGCGCACGGGAGCGTCGGCCTCGATCTCACTGGAGAGACCATGAAGAGGCGCACCTTCATCGCAGCCACCGGCACCACCGCCGCCGTCACCGGGCTCGCCGCCTGCGCAGGCGGGGACGGCGAAGGCTCCGGGAGCGGCACCAGCGGCACCCTCACGCTGGCCACCGTCGCCGCACCGCAGCCCTGGGACCTCACCGAGGCCGGGCTGGGCAACAACGCGATCTACTACCAGCCCGTCTACGACCCGCTGCTGCGCCTGACCGCAGACGCGGAACTCACCGAGAACCTCGCGACCGACTGGTCCTACGACGAGACCGGCACCGTCCTCACCCTGACCCTGCGCGAAGGGGTCACCTTCACCGACGGCACCGTCTTCGACGCCGAAGCCGTCAAGGCCAACCTCGAGCACACCCGCACGGGGTCGAACGAGGCCTCCACCAACATCGCCTCCATCTCCTCCGTCGACGTCGTCGACCCGCAGACGGTCGCGATCACGCTGTCCGCGCCCGACCCGTCGCTGCTCACCAACCTCGCCAACGTCTCCGGGATGATGGTCAGCCCGCAGGCCATCGGCACCCCCGAGCTCGCCACCACCCCCGTCGGGTCCGGCCCCTACGTGCTGTCCAGCAGCGGCACCACCGCCGGGTCGCAGTACACGTTCACCCGCAACCCCGACTACTGGAACGCCGAGGCCTTCGGCTTCGACACGGTCGTCCTGCGGTACATGTCCGACCCGACCGCGCTGGTGAACGCCCTGCGTTCCGGGCAGATCGACGGCGGCCAGCTCACCGACCACCGCAACGCCGCCCCGCTCGAAGGCGCTGACGACCTCACCGTCACCGAGTACGTCACCGGTGACGTCGACGGCCTCTACATCTGGGACCGCGCCGGCACCGTCGTGCCCGCCCTCGCCGACGTCCGCGTCCGCCAGGCGCTCAACCACGCGATGGACCGGGCCACCATCATCGAGACCGCCAAGGGCGGTCTGGGCGACCCCACCACGCAGGTGTTCAACCCCGAGTCCACCGCCTACGACGCCACCCTCGACGACGTCTACCCCTACGACGTCGCCCGCGCGAAGGAACTGCTCGCCGAAGCCGGCTACGCCGACGGGTTCGACGTCGCCATGCCCGACTTCTCGGCGTTCTTCCCCACCGCCCAGGCCGCCCTCACCGAGGCCCTGGAGGCGATCGGCGTCCGCCCGGCCTACGAGACCGTCCCGCCGGACCAGCTCATCAACGAACTGCTCGCCGCACGCTGGGCCATGAGCTACTTCACCCTCGCCTCGTTCCGCTCCTGGGACACCATCCTCATCCAGTTCCTGCCCGAGTCGCTGTGGAACCTGTTCCGCGTCGAGGACCCCGCGCTGACCGAACTCGTCACCCAGGCGCGCAACACCCTCGACGAGCAGGAGCAGGCCGACCTCTTCCAGCAGGTCAACGCCTACGTCGTCGCCCAGGCGTGGAACGCGCCCTGGTCCGTCGTCAAGGGCTACTTCGTGTCCAACGACCGGGTCGACGTCCAGATGCGCTCCTTCGCACCGGCGCCCTGGCTCTACGACTTCACCCCCGCCAGCTGACGCCGGCAGACCCGACCAGGAGGAACTCGTGCTCGGATTCCTGACGCGGCGCGTCCTGTCCGCGGTCGTGCTGGTGTTCGTCATCGCCAGCGTGACGTTCGGACTGCTGCAACTCACCGGCGGCAACCCCGCCCGCAGCATCGTCGGCCAGAACGCGACCGCCCAGCAGGAGGCGCAGAAGGCCGCCGAACTCGGCCTCGACCGGCCGCTGCTGACCCAGTACCTCGACTGGGTCGCAGGGCTGCTGCGCGGTGACCTCGGCACGTCGTGGTTCACCGGGCAACCGGTGTCGGCCACGCTCGCCGACGCGCTGCCGGTCACGATGTCCATCGTCCTGGCGGGTCTGCTCCTGTCGGCGGTCGTCTCGGTGCTCCTCGGCGTCGCCGCCGCCGTGCGCGGCGGGTGGCTCGACAGGGTCCTGCAGGTCGTGTCCGTCCTCGGGTTCGCCGTCCCCAGCTTCCTCGTGGCGCTGGTCCTCGCCCTCTTCGTCGCCGTCCGCTGGGGGCTGCTGCCCGCCACCGGGTACACCTCGCTCACCGAGGACCCCGCCGGGTGGCTGCGCACCATCACCCTGCCGGCACTCGCGCTCGCCGTGGGCGCCATCGCCGCCACCGCGCAACAGGTCCGCGGTTCCATGCTCGACGTCCTGCGCCGCGACTACGTCCGCACCCTGCGCGCCCGCGGCCTCGCAGACCGCAGCATCCTGTTCCGGCACGCCCTGCGCAACGCCGCACCTCCCGCGCTCACCGTGCTGTCGCTGCAGTTCATCGGCCTGATCGGCGGTGCCGTCGTCGTGGAGAAGGTCTTCGGCCTGTCCGGCATCGGCACCGCAGCCCTGTCCACGGCGGCGCAGGGGGACCAGCCGGTCGTCCTCGGCATCGTCGTCGTGACCGTCGTCCTCATCGCCGCGGTCAACGTCCTCATGGACCTCGCCCACGGCTGGCTCAACCCGAAGGTGCGTGTGTGATGACAGTTCCCACCCCCGACGGCAACACCGGAGCCACGAGCGGACCGGCGACCGGACCCGCGGTCGACGAACCCGCGACCGTCGAGCCCGGGACCCCGGTGCGCGCCGGCCTGCTGCGACGGGTCCTGAAGAACCCCACCGCCGTCGCCTGCCTCGTCGTCATCGGCCTGCTCGTGCTCGTCGCCGTGCTCGCACCGTGGCTCACCAGCCAGGACCCGGCCCGTTCCTCGGTGGCCGACGCCCTCGCCGCACCCGGCGGGGACCACCCGCTCGGCACCGACGGCGTCGGCCGCGACGTCCTGGCCCGCCTGCTGCACGGCACCCGCACCAGCCTGGTGGGTGCTGCCATCGCCACCGGTGTGGCGCTGCTGGTCGGTGTCCCCGCCGGGCTCGTCGCCGGGTACTTCCGCGGCTGGTTCGACGCGCTGTCGTCGTGGGTCGCGAACCTCCTCATGGCCGTGCCCGCGATCATCGTCCTGCTCGTCGTGCTTTCCGTCGTCGGCCAGTCCACCTACCTGGCGATGGCCGTCTTCGGGTTCCTGCTCTCACCCGGCGTCTACCGCCTCATCCGCGCCTCCGTGACCGCCGTGCGCGAGGAGCTGTACGTCGACGCCGCCCGCGTCTCCGGCCTCTCCGACGCCCGCATCATCCGCCGGCACATCCTGCCCGTCGTCGCTGCGCCGTCGATCATCCAGGCCGCGCAGATGCTCGGCGTCGGGATCATCATCCAGTCCGGCCTGGAGTTCCTCGGCCTCGGTTCGGCCTCGCAACCCAGCTGGGGTTCGATGCTGTCCGACGCGTTCCAGAACATCTACCTCTCCGCCCTGCTGCTGCTGTGGCCGGGAGCAGCCCTCGCCCTCGCCGTCATCGCGTTCGCGCTGCTCGGCAACGCCCTGCGCGACGCCGTGGAGAACGCCGAGAAGCCCCGTCGCAGCAAGGCGACCGCGGCCGCCGCCGCGGCCACCGACGCCCGTGACTCCGCCGCCGACCCCCGACCGCCGTCGGTGCCGCTGGGCCAGCTCGCCGGCGACGAGGTCCTCGTGGTGCGCGACCTGCGGGTGCGCTACCCCCGTCAGGACGGGTCGAACTCCACCGTCGTCGACGGGGTGGACCTGGCCGTCCGCCGCGGTGAGGTCCTCGGCCTCGTCGGGGAGTCCGGGTCCGGCAAGAGCCAGACCGCGTTCAGCGTGCTCGGTCTCCTGCCGCCCGAGGCTTCGGTCGAGGCCGCCACCATGACGTTCGGCGGGCAGGACCTCACCGCGATGAGCGCCGGCCAGCGCAACGAACTGCGCGGAAGGCGCATCGGGTACATCCCGCAGGAACCGATGAGCAACCTCGACCCGTCCTTCACCATCGGCTACCAGCTCGTCGAGCCGGTCCGCCGCCACCTGGGGCTGTCGAAGGCCGCGGCGAAGGAGAAGGCGCTGGCCCTCCTCGCCCGCGTCGGCATCCCCGACCCGCAGCGGGTGTTCGACGCCTACCCCCACGAGGTCTCCGGCGGGATGGCCCAGCGCGTGCTCATCGCCGGGGCCGTCTCCTGCGAACCGGACCTGCTCATCGCCGACGAACCCACCACGGCCCTCGACGTCACCGTGCAGGCCGAGGTCCTCGACCTCATCCGCTCGCTGCAGGAGGAGCGCGACATGGCCGTCCTGCTCGTGACGCACGACTTCGGTGTCGTCGCCGACCTCTGCGACCAGGTGGCGGTCATGCAGACCGGCCGGATCGTCGAGGCCGCACCCGTCCACGTGCTGTTCGCCGAACCCAGCCACGAGTACACGCGGATGCTCCTCGACTCCACGCTCGAGGACGCCGCCCCCCGCCCGCCGCTGCGCACCCGCGCACAGGCCCCCGCCACCGCTCAGGAGGTGCAGGCGTGAGCACCGACCCGCAGGTGGCACCCCTGCTCGAGATCGACGACGTCGTCGTCGAGTACCCGTCCAAGGGGTTCCGCAAGAAGCCCTTCCGCGCCCTGCACGGCATCAGCCTCGACATCGCCGCCGGCGAGACCGTCGGGCTCGTCGGGGAGTCGGGGTCGGGCAAGACCACCCTCGGGCGGGCCGTGCTCGGTCTCGCCCCCGTCACCGCCGGGCAGGTCCGCTTCGACGGGCGTGTCATCTCCGGCCTGCCGAAGGCGGCGCGGCGCAAGCTGTCCGACGACGTCCAGGTCGTCTTCCAGGACCCCTACACGTCGCTGAACCCGGCGCTGACGGTCGAGGACATCCTCACCGAACCCCTCCTCGTCGCCGGGACCTCCCGCACCGACGCACGCCGCCGGGTGGGCGACCTCCTCGACGAGGTGCGCCTGCCCTCCGATGCCGGGCAGCGCCTGCCCCGGGAGTTCTCCGGCGGGCAGCGCCAGCGCGTCGCCATCGCCCGGGCGCTCTCGCGCGACCCCCGACTCATCGTCTGCGACGAACCCGTCAGCGCCCTCGACCTGTCCAACCAGGCGCGCGTGCTCGACCTGTTCATCGAGATCCAGGAACGCACCGGCGTCGCGTACCTGTTCGTCACCCACGACCTGTCCGTCGTCCGGCACATCAGCCACCGCGTGGCCGTGATGCGCGGCGGCCGGCTCGTGGAGACCGGCGACGGGGCGACCGTGACGTCGGACCCCGAACACCCGTACACGCAACGGCTGCTGCTCGCCGCGCCGGTGGCCGACCCGGCCCGGCAGACCCAGCGGCGCGCCGACCGGCAGCGTCTCCTCGCCGCCCAGCGCGACCAGGACGAGCAGGCCGGGGCGGGGACCGGCGCGTCCATCGCGACGCGCTGACCCGGCCCCGCAACCCCCGTCGTCACCCCCGCCGCTTCCCCGCTGCAGCCCCCGTCGTCACCACGAGAACGAGGCCCCGCATGACCCTCACGGCTCCCGCACCCATCGAGGGCGGCCCCGCCCAGCCCGGGGTGCTCACCAACCCCGTCGTCCCCGGGTTCCACCCCGACCCCAGCGTCTGCCGGGTCGACGGCACCTACTACCTGGCGTGCTCCACGTTCGAGTTCCTCCCCGGCATCCCGCTGTTCCGCAGCGACGACCTGGTCACCTGGACACCGGTCGGGCACGTCGTCACGCGCGCCGAGCAGCTCGACGTCCGCGACGTCCCGACCGCGGGCGGGGCGTGGGCGCCGACGATCCGCCACCACGACGGCCGGTTCCACGTCGTCGTCACCGACGCCATGGGTCGCGGGAACCTCCTGTTCACCGCCGACGACCCCGCCGGTGAGTGGTCGGACGGCACGGTCGTCGAGGGGATCGACGGCATCGACCCCGACCTCGCCTGGGACGCCGACGGCACCTGCTACCTCACGTACTCGGGACTGCTGCTGGGCGAGGCCGCCGAAGGCGGTGTGCGCCACCTCGGCATCCAGCAGGTCCGCTTCGACGTCGCCACCGGGCGCGCCCTGGAGGAACCCCGCTCGCTGTGGTCGGGGACCGGGGGGATCTTCCCCGAGGCACCGCACCTGTACGAGGTCGACGGCACCTGGTACCTGCTCGTCGCCGAAGGCGGCACCGAACGCGGCCACGCCGTGAGCATCGCCCGCGGCCCCACGCCGGAGGGGCCGTTCGAGGACTGCCCCGCCAACCCGCTGCTCACCGCACGCGGAACCGACCGCCCCGTGCAGAACACCGGTCACGCCGACCTGTTCCAGACCCCCGACGGCGGCTGGGCGATGGTCCTCCTCGGGGTCCGCCCCCGCGGGATGGTCCGCTCGTTCTCCCCGATGGGCCGGGAGACGTTCGCCACCCGCCTGCGGTGGGAGGACGGCTGGCCCGTCGTCGAACCCGTCGAACTCGGGCCGCAGCGCCCGCCCGTCCGCGTCGTCGACGACTTCGACGGCACCGGGCTCGACCTCCCGTGGGTCTCCGTGCGCCGGCCCGCGACGGAGTTCTCCACGCTCACCGCGCGACCCGGCTGGCTCGTCCTCCACGGTGACGGGTCCACGATGGACGACCCCCGCCCCGTGTTCGTCGGCCGCCGCCAGCAGCACGAGGTCACCGAGGTCACCGCCGTCGTCGACGCCTCCGCCGGGGTCGGCGGGCTCAGCGTCCGCATCGACGAGGACAACCACGTCGACCTCGAGATCGACGGGGACGTCGTCCGCGCTCGTGCCGTCCTCGCCCGCGTCGCCCAGACGTGGCAGGTCCCCGCCCCCGCGGGACCGGTGACGCTGCGCCTGGAGACCGTGCCGCCGGCCGAGGGTTTCAGCCTGCGTGCCATCACCTGCGACCTCGTGCGGCTCAGCGTCGACACCCCCACAGGTCGCGTCGACGTCGCCGAGGTCGACGGCCGCGGGATGACCGCCGAGACGGCCGGCTCCTTCACCGGCCGCGTCGTCGGCGTCTACGCCACCACCGGCACGGTCGCCGTCGACCGCATCAGCTACCAGGGACAGGACCGCGACCGGTGAACGAGACCCGCTACCAGCGCGAGGTCCTCGTCGGCGCCGCGTACTACCACGAGTACCACCGCGCCGAGCAGCGCGACGCCGGACGACTGAAGACCGACATGGACCTCATGGCCGCGGCCGGGTTCAGCGTCGTCCGCGTCGGGGAGTCCGTGTGGTCGACGTGGGAACCGCGCGAAGGGGAGTTCGACCTCGACTGGCTCGAACCGGTCCTCGACGCCGCCCACGAACGCGGGATCTCCGCCGTCGTGGGAACCCCGACGTACGCGGTGCCGCCGTGGCTGCGGCGCACCTACCCGGAGACTGCGCTCGACGTCGCCACCGGGGTGACGATGCCCTACGGCCGCCGGCAGGACGTCGACCACTCCCACCCCACGTTCCGCCACCTCGCCGAACGTCTCGTGCGGGCCGTCGTCACCCGCT
The DNA here is from genome assembly GCF_022669155.1 of Kineococcus sp. TRM81007. Taxonomy (GTDB): domain Bacteria; phylum Actinomycetota; class Actinomycetes; order Actinomycetales; family Kineococcaceae; genus Kineococcus. The sequence continues at coordinate 158,501 of NZ_JALBVB010000034.1, forward strand.
ACGCCGACCACCCCGCCGTCATCGGCTGGCAGGTCGACAACGAACCCGGCATCCACCTGCTGCACAACCACGGGGTGTTCCAGCGGTTCGTCGAGCACCTCAAGAGCGAGTACGGGACCGTCGAGGAGCTCAACGAGCGGTGGGGCCTCACCTACTGGTCGCACCGGCTCAGCGACTGGGCCGACCTGTGGGTCCCCGAGGGGAACACCACGCCGTCCTACCAGCTCGCCTGGCGGCGGTTCCAGGCCCAGCTCACCCACGAGCACATCGCCTGGCAGGCGGGCATCGTCCGATCCCTCGTCCCCGAGCACCAGTTCGTCACCACCTGCGTCGCGCTGAACCAGGACGGCCTCGACGTCGGGGAGGTCGGCCGGCCGCTCGACGTCGTCGGCACGAACGTCTACTACGGGACGCAGGACGACCTGGAGCTGCCCGGCAGCGACGACCCCGCGGGGACCACGACCCCGTTCTGGGTCCCGTGGGCGGGAACCGCCTACCTGCACCTGCAGGCCGACCTGTCCCGCGGCACCGCCCAGGCGCCGTTCCTCGTCACCGAGACGAACGCCACCTCCATCGGCGGCCCGGCGGAGAACCACCCCAGCTACGACGGGCAGTGGCGGCAGGTCATCTGGACGCTCGTCGCCCGCGGCGCCCGCATGGTCGAGTACTGGCACTGGCACTCCCTGCCCTACGGGGCGGAGACCGACTGGGGCGGTGTCCTCGGGCACAGCCTGCAACCCGGCCGCGCCTACGACGAGATCGCCGCCACCGCCCACGAACTCGCCGGCGTCACCGCCGACCTGCACGGCCTGACCCCGCGCAGCGACGTGGGCCTGCTGCTGTCCGCGGAGTCGAAGTGGGCCATGCAGTTCTTCGGGCCGCTGCACGCCCCGGGGACCTGGCTGGGCGACACGGCGTCCTACGACCGCATCCTCGCCGCGTTCTACCGCGGGCTGTTCGACGCCGGCCTGTCCGTCGACGTCGTCCCCACCGGGCACCTGCCCCACGACCCCGAGGAGCTGCTGCGCCGCTGGCCCGTCCTCGTCGTCCCCGGCCTCCACGTCGCCTCCGACGAGCTGCTGGACCTGCTGCGGCGCTACGTCGTCGCCGGAGGGCACCTCGTGCTGTCCCCGCGGTGCGGGGTCGCGGACACCGACGCCGTCGTGCGCCAGCTCGTCGCCCCCGGTGTGCTGCGTGAGGCGGTCGGCGCCCGCCAGCTCGAGCACAGCAACACCCGCACCGCCGTCCCGGTGACGGGACTGCCCGGCGCCGGTACCGGCTGGATCGACGGGCTGCTGCCCGAGGGGGCGGAGGTGCTCGCCGGGTACGACCACCCGCACTTCGGCCGGTTCGCCGCCGTGACGACCAACACCCACGGCGAGGGTCGCGCCACCTGGGTGGGCACCGTCCCCGACCGTGACCTCGGCCGGGCCGTCGGCCGGTTCGTCGCCCGGACGTCCGTGCCCGACGACCCGTGGCGCCACGCGCGGACCGAGACCACCACCGTCGTCACCGCCGACACCGACACCGGTGCCCTGCGGTTCGTCCACCACTGGGCGTGGGGGAGCACGCGGTTCACCGTCCCCGAGGACTGCACCGACGTGCTCGACGGGACCGAACTGCCCGCCGGTTCGACCCTGGACCTCGGGCCGTGGGACGTGCGGGTGCTCCGCGTCCCCACCACTCCCACCACTCCCAACACGACACCGACCACGACGACCGGTCAGGGAGGTCCCGCGTGACCTGGCGCGACAACCCACCGCGCGTGCGCGTCCTGAGCGACAACGACTACGCCGGCGACCCCGACGGCCTGCTCCAGCTCGCCCACCACGCGCTGTCCCCGTCCGTCGACCTCGTCGGGGTGCTCTCCACCCACCTGCGTGAGGGCGACCCGTTCGACCCGTCGGGGCGCTCCGCGCGCCACGGGGCGGTCGCCGCCCGTCACGTCCTGGCGTTGTGCGGACGTGACGACGTCCCCGTCGTCACCGGCAGCGAGACCGCCCTGCCGGACCGGTCGACGCCCGTGCGCTCCGCGGCCGCCGAGGCGATCGTCGCGGAGGCCATGCGCGAGGACACCGATCTGCCGCTGTTCCTCGCCTGCGGTGCCGGGCTCACCGAGGTGGCCAGCGCCTGGATGCTGGAGCCGCGCATCGCCGAACGGCTCACCGTCGTGTGGATCGGCGGTCCCGAGCACCCGGGTGTCCCCGCCCCGCCGCAGGCCGGGCCGTCGGAGTACAACCTGCGGATCGACGTCGCCGCAGCGCAGGTCGTGTTCGGCTCGGACCTGCCGTTGTGGCAGGTCCCGCGCGACGCGTACCGCCAGGTCCTCGCGGGGATGGCCGAGCTCGAGCAACGGCTGCTGCCTCACGGTGAGCTCGGTGCGCACCTGTACGGGCAGCTCGACGGGGTTCACGACCTCACCGCCGCGCACGGCCTCGCGTCGGGGGAGACGTACGTCCTCGGCGACAGCCCGCTCGTGCTGCTGACCGCGCTGCAGACCACGTTCGAGGCTGACCCGGCGAGCAGCCGCTACCGCGTCCTGGCCCGTCCCGCCGTGGACGACGACGGGGAGTACGTGGCCGGGCCGGCGACCGGGGCGCCCGTTCGCGTGTACGAGCACCTCGATACCCGCCTGGTGCTGGAGGACCTGTACGCCAAGCTCGCCCGCCGCGGCGCAGGCTGAGTCGATGGGCCGCGTCACGAACGGGCGCTCGGGCGAGCGTGGGCGAGCGCCACGGCGGTCTGGTGCTGCACCTGGGGCACCGCGCGCAACGACCCCGTCCACGCGCCCGCCCGGAAGGTCGTGTCGGACTCACCCCTGAGGATCCTGTCGCGGCAACGACCCGCGTGCTCACCGTCCCCGGGCTTCTCTCGCTCGTGCCTTGATCGCGAGGATGACGTCGGTCTTGGCGTCGGAGTAGTCGTTCGTGTCGTGCCACCGCTCGCGGAGCAGGGCTCTCTTGGTGCTCTCGTAGAGGGCGCGGTCGTCCGCGTCGGAGCGCAGGTGGTCGCGCAGGAGGAGGTAGTCGTCCACGGCGGGGTCGCCGCGTCCGTACAGGTGCACGTGGACGTCGCGTGCCGGTGTGCGCACCAGGCGGTGCCCCGGCTCGCGGACCCGCAGCTCGTACCCCGCCGTCAGCAGAGGATCGAGGTAGTCCTCTTCAGCGGTGATGTCGTCCACCGTGACCACGATGTCGATGATCGGTTTGGCGGCCAGCCCGGGGACGGACGTGGAACCGATGTGCTCGATCCCGACGCCCACCGTTGCGAGGGCGTCCCGGATCCGCGCCCGGTGAGCGAGGTAGGTCTCCGCCCACCGCTCGTCGTGGCTGTACAGCTCGAGCCCGAGCGCCTCGACACCCCCCACGAGCTCCACCGTCGTGACGTCCGGTCGGCGCGGTTCGCGGCTCCTGCTCACACGGGCATCCTCGCGGTGCGCGCACAGAGGGCTGGGGGTCGCGCGACGAGGACTCACTCGACCATCATCACGGCTGGCCCAGCCGCTCCCGTGTGCACGCGGGCGGCGACACGCGGTCCCCGGTGCGGGCTCAGGCGGTCAGCGCCGCGAACGGGGATCCAGCACCACCTCCTTGCACTCCGCGTCCTCGGTCCGGACGAAGTCCCCGGTGAGCAGGGAGCGGTGGACGACGCTGTCCCACAGGTAGCAGGTCGTGCCCGGAGTGTGCCCCCGGGGGGTGGGTCTGTGCCTGCGAGGTGTGGGCCCACCGGTCGCGGGCGCGAGGGTCGGGGTGGTGCTTCCGTGGCGGTCCCGGTCGGCGGGCGCGACGTGCGGTGTGCTCCAGGGGTGCCGGATGACGCCGGTGGCGGTGAGGACAGCCACGTGGTCACGAGGGCCAGGCGTGTCGCCGCGTCGTCGTGCTCGGTGTCGGTGCACGTCCGTCCGCGGCGGCGCCGGGCGGGTCGCCGGCGCGATACCCGGTGATCGGGCGCCCGGTCGCCGGCTGATGCCCGTGTCAGTAGCCGGCGCTGGGGTCGACGACGCCGTCGAAGCGGCCGGTGATGCCGCCGGCCGCGAACACCGCGAGGTTGTGGGTGAGCACGTCCAGTCCTCGTCGACGGGTCGCGCGTGTCGTCGCTGCGTTGTGCGGTGTGACGACCACGTGTGGTTCGTGCCAGAAGGGGGAGTCCTGGGGCAGCGGCTCGGTGCTGTGGGCGTCGAGGCCGGCGCCGGCCAGCTGTCCCGACCGCAGGGCCCGCAGCAGGGCGCGGTCGTCGGCGATGCCGCCGCGTGAGACGCACACGTAGTACGGGTGCCGCTCGCACAGCGCGAACTCGGCGTCGCCGAGCATGCCGATGGTCTCACTGGTCGCAGGGGCCGTGACGGCGATCGCGTCGCTGGTGGTGAGCAGGGCCTCGAGCTCGGCGCGGTCGTGTCCGCGCCGGACCTGGAGGACGTCCATCCCGAACGCCGCGGCCCGGGTGGTCAGTTCGTGGCCGGCTCGGCCAGCCCCGATGATGCCCAGCCGGGCTCCGAGCAGCTCGCCGTGCTGGTAGCGGTCCCAGTGGCGTTCTCCTTGTGCCCGCTGCCACCGGGGAACGTCGCGCGTGAGCATGAGCAGCAGCAGCAGCACGTGTTCGGCCAGGGGTGCTGCACCGCTGCCCTTGGCTGCCGTGAGCAGAACGCGTCCGGAGGCGATCGGCTCCGGGAGCACTCCGTCGGCCGCGATGCCGTCGACGCCTGCGGCCCAGCTGTGCACCCAACGCAACCGGGGAGCTCTCGCGAGCTCGACCGCGTCTGGGGAGCCGACGAGTCCTTCGGCCACCGCCAGCAGGTCCGGGTCTGTTCCGGCACGCTCGGTGAACTCGAGCCGGACGCCTGGTGCTGCGTCGATGAGCTGCGCCCGTTCCTCGTGGGTGACGGCTCCGGTGACCAGGACGAGCGGGGCGCTCAATGCGCGGGCTCCGGGACGGCGGTGTACTGCCGCAGCCACGAGGTGCCCGCGCCGGTCGGCACGTACTCGGCACCGAAGAACCCGTCGTACCCGGCGGCTTTCAGCGCCGGCAGCAGGAAGGTGTAGTTCACCTCACCGGTGCCGGGCTCGTGACGGCCCGGGTTGTCGGCGACCTGCACGTGGCGGATGCCTGTCCGGTACCGGTTGAAGGTGGTGAGCAGGTCCCCGTGCATCACCTGGGCGTGGTACACGTCGAACTGGAGCCCCGTGTTGGGTGCTGCCACGCGCGCGAGCAACGCCGCAGCGTCCGCGGTCGTCGGCAGGGCGAATCCTGGCACGTCACGGGTGTTGACCGCTTCCACCAGTACGGTGACGCCGAGGGGGGACAGTGCTCGTGCGGCGAAATCCACGTTGCCCACCAGGGTGTCCAGTGCTCTGTCCACGTCGAGGTCGTCCGGTACCTTGCCCGCCAGGACGTTCACCAGCGGACACTGCAGGATCCGGGCGTGCTCGACCGCGTCCGCGACCCCTTCGCGGAACTCCTCGACCCTGTCCGGCAGGCAGGCGATCCCCCGTTCCCCGGCGGCCCAGTTCCCGGACGGGACGTTGAACAGCACCTGCTGCAGCCCGGCGGAAACAGTTGCCGCTCGCACCTCGTGGACGTCTTGATCGTAGGCTCCCAGGAACTCGACGCCGGAGAACCCGTCAGCTGACGCGGCGGCGATGCGTTCGATGAGGGGGAGGTCCTGGTAGAGCATGGACAGGTTGGCGCTGAACTTCACGACTCCTCCCGGGTGCTGGAGGGCGCGAAGGTCAGGTGGAGGACCTCGAGCAGGTCGATGGAGGGCACGATGACCTCCGCGGTGCCGCCGGTCACGTTGACGGCGACTTCGCTGCCGTCCAGGGCGAGGAGCGCGGAGGTGACGTCTGCGCCGGCCGGGACGGGGACGGACACCGACACCGGCCCGCTCGGCAGGGTCCGTCGAATGGCGCCTCGCATGGTCATGGGGTTGGTGAGGTTCACCAGGCACACCGCGACCTCGCTGGGCGTGCCGCCGCGCGGCGTCCGGTAGACGGAGACGTCGACGATGCCGGGTGTGTCCACGTGCACACCGGTGTGCTCGCCCAGTGCCCACCGGACGGTGTCCGCGAGCAGCCGGCCGTGGTCGGGTTGCAGAGCCTCCCAGAAGACCGAGCCGAGGTTGAAGGCCACGTACGCGCTGCGGCCACCGCCTTCGTGCTCGCGCAGGACGACCGCGGGGTCGCGCGGCGCCTCGCGGGCGTAGACCTCCTCCATGGGCAGGTCGGGGTAGTCGGGGACGAAGCGGAACGGCACGGTGGTGCCCTCCTCGGCCCGGACGGGGACGACCTGGGTGCCGCCGATGATGCGCTGGGCACCGGCGAAGCCGGCGTGCAGGGGGTGCTGGCCGACGAGTGCGGCGTAGTTGTTGCGCACCCGATCGCGCACCTGCCCGGTGAGGTGCACGCCCAGCAGGTCGGCCAGGCCCAGGTCGTCTCTGCGAGCGCCGTCCTCGGTGAGCAGTGACGTCTCGCAAGCGGCGACCAGGGCGCCTCCGCGTGCCACCCACTCGGTGATGGTGCGGCACTCCTGCTCGCTGAGTCGTTGCACGTTCGGGGCGACCAGGACGTGGAAGCGGTCCAGCTGCTCGGCGGTGATGAGACCGTCACAGACGAACTCGAAGGGGATGCCGGCCTCGACGAGCGCCTGGTAGGCGCCCTGCCCGTCCTCTTGCTCCTTGCCGTGCGTGGGCAGCGGCGATGCCCGGGTGGCGTCCAGCAGGGCGACCTCGGCGGTGATCTCGAGCCGCGACAGGAGCGGTTCGAGGCGCGCGTGCAGCGTGAAGGCGTCGATGAGGGGCTCGACCCAGCGGGTGTCGAGGACCTCTGCTTTGAACTTGGTGAACCAGGGGAAGGCTCCTTGGGCGAAGCCGTCGACGATCCAGGTGGCGAACTCGGGCCCGCTGGTGACCGAGTCCTTCCAGCGGTGGGCGGGGTGCTCGGGGCCGATGCTCGTGATCAGCCCGACCGGGCGGTCCCGGAAGACGCTGCGGCTGCGCTTGCCGTTGCGGCCCGCTGCCCACGGCGCTTCGGTGCCCGAGCGGCCCTGCTTGTCGATGAAGAGCAGCGGGTAGTGCTTCTCCACCAGTCGGCGGTCGAGGTCGTGGGCGGCGACAGAGCCGAGGTTGGGGATGAACCGCACGTGCGGCTTGACCGCGCGCACGGCGTCGTCCCACAGTCCCACGAGGGTGCTGAGTCGTTGGCGTCGCCACGCGGGCCACGCACGCCATGCGGGGTCGTCGGGGTCGAACGCGCCGCGGGGCAGGTCCATGCCGGTGTCGTCGCGGAAGGCGCGGGCGGCGGCTCGCGAGTAGGAGATGCCGTGGCCTTGCCAGCGGTTGGCGAAGACGGCGTCGATCTCGTACTCGCGGGTGATCTCACGGGCCACGTCGGTGAGGAACTCGCTGTTGTAGGTGCCGAAGGGGCAGGTGACGTAGGTTCCGGGAAAGGCCCAGTGCTCGACCGGTGCGCCGTCCTCGTCAAGGGCCGCCCATTCGGGGTGCGCCGCGAGCGCGTCGGCGTGGATGGCGTGCGGGTCGATGCGGGCCATGACGGCCATGCCCATCTTCTTCGCCCCGTGCACCAGCGTGCCGAACAGGTCCCCGTCGCCGAGGTGCTTGCTGCGGTAGTGGAAGGGGATGCGCGTGGGGTAGAAGGCCATGTAGCCGCCTGCGGACAGGCACGTCGCGTTCGAGTGGCTGCGGCGCATGACGTCGAGCCAGAAGTCGGGGTCGAAGTGCAGGGGGTCGTCCTCGGTGAAGGTCAGCTGCGTCCAGCGGTTGGCCCACGAGGGCCAGTCGCGGTCGGCGGGTGCTGCCGTGCTGCGCTCGGGTGCCGGATCGAGAGTGGTCATGTGCGTCCTCACTTCAGGCCGGTGGTCGCGATGCCCCGGATGAGGTACTTCTGTGCGACGGCGAAGAACACGAGGATGGGAGCCAGGGAGAGCAGGGACATCGCGAACAGCGCGCCGACCCCGCTTTGCGTCTCCGCGTTGACCATGGTGTTCAGCGCGACGGGGACGGTGTAGACCTCGACGGACGTCAGGTAGATGAGCGGTGTGAAGAAGTCGTTCCAGGTCCAGATGAAGGTGAAGATCGTCGTGGTCACCAGGGCCGGCTTCATGAGCGGCAGGATCACGAACCAGAAGGTGCGGAAGGGGCCGGCGCCGTCGATGGCGGCGGCTTGGTCGAGCTCGCGGGGGATGGTGCGGATGAACTGGACCATCAAGAAGATGAAGAACGCATCCGTTGCCAGGAACTTGGGGATGAGCAGCGGGAAGTACGTGTTGAGCAGGTCCAGCTGCGAGAAGAAGATGTACTGCGGGACGACGAGGACGTGCATGGGCAGCATCACCGATGCGAGGGTGATCCCGAAGTAGATGCGTCGGCCGCGGAAGTCCAGCCGGGCCAGCGCGTAGGCGGCCAGCGAGCAGGAGAAGAGGTTGCCGACGATGGAGCCGACGGTGAGGAACAGGGAGTTGGCGAAGAAGAGCGAGAACGGCTCGCCGAGAGCGCCCCAGCCGTTGCGGTAGTTCTCGAGCGTCACCTCGCTGGGGATCAGTCCGGGCTGGGAGAGCACCAGGTTGCCGGGCTTGAAGGAGCTGACGACCATCCACACCAGTGGGTAGACCATCAGGACGGCGAAGGCGATCAGGGCGATGTGCTTGCGCAGGTTCCCGGGGCGGGACGCGCGGGGTGCGCGGATGCTCGTCGTCTCGGTGGTCGGTGCCGTCGTCGTTGTCGTGGCCACGTGTCCCTCCTCAGTTGTCGCCGTAGAAGACCCAGTACTTCGACAGCAGGAAGTGGATGGCCGTCACGATGCCGATCACGACGAGCAGTGCCCACGCCATCGCCGATGCGTAGCCCATGTTGAAGCTGACGAATCCTTGCTGGTACAGGTACAGCGTGTAGAACAGTGTCGAGTCGAGCGGCCCGCCGCGGCCACCGGAGATGATGTGGGCCTGGGTGAAGCTCTGGAAGGCGCCGATCGTCTGCAGGACGAGGTTGAAGAAGATGATCGGCGTCAGCATCGGCACGGTGATCGACAGGAACTGCCTCCACCGGCCGGCGCCGTCGACGCGCGCGGCTTCGTAGAGCTCTTCGGGGATCTGGCGCAATCCGGCCAGGAAGATGATCATCGGTGAGCCGAACGTCCAGACGTTGAGCACGACGAGCGTCGACAAGGCTGTGGAGGGGTTCTGCAGCCAGCTCTCGCCCTCGATGCCCAGCAGTGCCAGCCCGGAGTTGATCAGGCCGTCGTGACCGAAGAGCTGGCGCCACAGGATGGCGATCGCGACGGAGGCGCCGAGCAGCGAGGGGAGGTAGTAGACGCTGCGGTACAGAGCGAGTCCCTTGATGCCCCGGTCCAGCACGATGGCCAGTCCCAGGGCGAAGGCCAGCTGCAGCGGGACCGAGACGAGGACGTACTTCAGGGTGACCCAGGCGGAGGCCCAGAAGCGGGGGTCCTCGCCCATGCGGCGGAAGTTCTCCAGGCCGGTCCAGGTCGGGGGGTCCAGCAGGTTGTAGTCGGTGAAGGCCAGGTAGAGCGAGGCGAGCAGCGGGACGGCCGTGATGAGCACGAGGCCGAGCAACCACGGGATGAGGAAGACGTGCGCCGCGCGTCCCTGGCGCCGCCACTTCGGGGTGCGGCGGGTGGTGCGGTTGGCCGGCTCGGGGGGCGAGCTGCCCGACAGAGCAGGGCTCGGTGGTGCGGTGGGGGCGCTCACCGTCGCGCCGCTTCGATCTCGCGGGTCACCTCGGCGGTGAACTGCGTCGCCGCCGTGGGGATGTCGACGTTGCCCAGCGCCAGCGCTTCGATGGTGCGGGCCATGACATCGCGCCACGTGCCGGATCCGGGCGGGGCCTCGTAGCGGGGGCGCTGCTCGTGCTGCATCTCCTCATCGACCAGGTCGAGCAGCTTCAGCTCGTCCGCCGTGGCGTCGGGGCGGATCTCCTCGAGGACGCGGGGGTTGGCGGGAGCACCCACGGTGAGCCCTGTCTGGGCGACCATGCGCGCGTCGTTGAGGTTGAAGTCGAGCAGCTTGGCGGCGCCCTCCAGACTGCCGTCGGGGGTTTCCCGGTACATCGCGATGCGGCTGAGGTAGCCGAACCGGAAGCCGGGTGTGGCGTCGGGGTTCGCGGGGGTCATGCGCTGCTGGAAGTCGTAGTCGGGGAACTGCTGGGCCTCGTCGACGATGTGGTTGGAGTTCTGCAGGGTCATGAGGACCTTCTCGCCGACGACCGGCCACTCCGGGTCGGCGCCTTCCTGTTCCGAGAGCTCCAGGGCGGCGCCGGCGGTACGCAGTCGCTCCCACCACTCGAACCAGCCCTCGAGGGCGGCCGGGTCCGCGCCCAGCGTGCCGTCCTCGGTCCACAGGTCGCTGCCGTGCTGGCGCAGCCAGGACTCGAAGACCATGTCGCTGTTGGCGCAGTACGCAGCGCCCTTGCGGCCTTGCGGGTTGTCGGCCGAGTAGTCGATGAGGAACTCCGCCAGGGAGTCCCAGGTCCAGTTGGCCTCGTCGTAGGCCGGGAGCTCGGCGCCGGCCTCCTCGAGGAAGGTCTGGTTCCAGCGCACGCAGGGCGTGAAGATCGAGCGCGGCATCGTGTTGAGCTCACCGTTGAGCTTGAAGGTCTCGAGCAGGTCGTCGGGGTAGTCGGACAGGTCGAAGCCGTCGAGGTCGTCGAGCGGGCGGTACAGGTTCGCCGCCTGGTACGTGAGCACCTGGGGTGAGGGGATCCAGAAGAGCTCCGGGACGTTGCGGCCGGCCATCTGCACGGTGATGCGTTCCTGGAACGCGCCGTAGTCCGCGAACTCGGGACGCACGGTGACGTCGGGGTTCTCCTCGGAGAAGATCGCCAGTGCGGCTTCGTAGTTCTGCTTGCGCACGGCGTCGCCCCACCAGGCGTAGCGCACCGCGCCCTCGGTGGAGCCGCTCGCGCTGCGGCCGCAGGCGGCCAGGGGGGCGGCGGCCGCGGTCACGGCGCCGGCGCCGATCAAGCGGGTGAAGGTCCGTCGGTCCATCGGGGTCTCCCTGTACATCGCCGTCGATGTGGTGCCGGGTGTCCATGTGGTGCCGGGTGCTCGAGCGGAGGGGGCTTGAGTGACTCGACCGTAGGACGCCGCATCTTGTCGGTCAAGACTGATTGTTAGACAATTTGCTGCGCTAGCATCGCGCCATGACTGTTGCGCCTGTGGGCTCCCAAGCACCGCGGTTCGTGCTGGCGCCGTCCTCGGTGGTGGACGCGCTCTACGACGCGGTGCGGCACCGCATCGTCAACGGTGAGCTCGTCGGCGGGGAGAAGCTCACCGAAGCCCGCCTGACCGGTGAGTACGGCGTGGCGCGCACCACCGCCAAGGCGTGCCTGGAGCGCCTCACGACAGCGGGGTTGCTGCGAAGGACGGCCCACCGCACGGCCGTGGTGACCGAACTGGGAGCGGCGGAGGTCAGCGACCTGTACTTCGCCCGACTCGCGGTGGAAGGCGCCGCAGTGCGGCGCCTGGCCGAGCGCCGGGACCTGCCGGCGACGGCCACGGCGGCACAGGCGCAGGTCGTCTCAGCGGTCGATGCCCACGACTTCCGCAGGCAGGCGGAGGCGGACATGGCCTTCCACGCCGCCCTCGTCAACGGTGCCGGCAGTGAGCGACTCTCCCGCATGCACGGCTTGATCATGGGGGAGGTCCACCTCACGATGGGACAGTCGCGTGCGCACCTCGTCCCCGGGCGCAGCGCAGTGGGTGACGAGCACGACGCGATCCTGGCCGCGGTGCTCGCCGGGGACGCCGCAGGCGCCGTCGCGGCGCTCGAGACGCACCTGGCCCACGCGCAATCCCGCGTGCAGGCCAGGCTCGCCCGCGCGGCAGCGCAACAGGACGCGCAGCAGGAGGCACAGCAGCAAGCAGACCCGGGCGCCGCGAACTGACCGCGGCACGCCTGAGCCCAGCACCAGCACCGCACGCACGGGCGCGCCGCGGTCCACCGCAGTGAGCCCACACGCACCACCCGAGCACTCCCGAGCGAGCACGAAGGAGCAAGGACATGCGCGTAGGCTTCATCGGAGCAGGGATCATGGGCAGGCCGATGATCGACAACCTCGTCGCGAAGGGGCACGAGGTCCGCTGCTACGCCCGCTCGGACGCCTCCCGCGAGCGGGCCCGCAGCACCGGTGCTGAGGTCACCGCCAGTGTGGCGGCCGCGTGCAAGGACGCCGAGGTGGTCGTGACGATGCTGCCCGCCGGCCCTGACGTCCTCGACGTCGTCACCGGCGAGGACGGAGCCCTGCAGGCCATGGCGACCGGCTCGATCCTGCTGGAGCAGTCGACGATCAGCCCGGACGAGGCCCGAGCGGTGCACGAGGCCGCCCAGGCGGCCGGCATCCGCTGTCTCGACGCCCCGGTCAGCGGCGGCGAGGCGGGCGCCGTCGAAGGAACCCTGGCCGTCATGGTGGGAGGCGACACCGACGTGCTCGACGACGTCCGCCCCGTCCTCGACGCAGTCGCCACCACCGTGGTCCACGTCGGCGGGCCGGGCGCCGGCCAGGTCGTCAAGGCCGCCAACCAGCTCGTCGTCGCCGGCAACCTGCAGGTCCTGGCCGAGGCGATGGTCTTCCTGCGCGCGCACCTCGCCGACGACGACCTGCCCGCCGCGCTCGACGTGATCGGCGCCGGACTGGCCGGCAGCACCGCGCTGAACCGCAAACGCCAGGCACTGCTGACCCGCGAGCACCCAGCCGGCTTCCGCGTCGCCCTGCACGACAAGGACATGGGGATCATCACCACCGCCGCCCGGCAGGCCGGCCTCGCGCTCCCCGCCACCGCGGTCGTCAGCTCGATGCTCGCCGCCCTCAAGGCCCGCGGCGGCGCGGACCTGGACCACTCGGCGCTCGCCCAGCTCGCGGCCGAGCTCAACGGCGACCCGGGGAGGGCCCGGTGACCACCGTCGAGGAGACCACCTCGTCCTCGGTGGTCGCCGAGGACGAGCTGTGGTGGCGTTCGCCGTTCCGGATGTACCAGACGAACCTGCGTGAGATCGACGTCGACCTCGACGTCGACGCCGTGCTCGAGCACATCGTCGACTTCGGTGCGAACGCGTGGCTGCTCAACGTCGGCGGCATCATCTCGAACTACCCGACGCGCCTGCCGTTCCAGACGCCCAACCCCGTGCTCGCTGCCCGCCCCTCCGGTGACCTGCTGGGCGATGCCGTCACCGCAGCGCACGCCCGTGGTGTGCGCGTCATGGCCCGGATGGACTTCTCCAAGGTCGCCCGGCCGATCGCCGAGGCGCACCCGGACTGGCTCTACGTGGGCCCGGACGGGCGACGCCAGGAGGTCCACGGGTTGACGAGCGTCTGCCCGAGCGGCGCCTACTACCAACAGCACCTCACCGAGGTCCTCGAGGAGGTGCTCGCGCACGCGCCGGTCGACGGGTTCTTCATCAACTGGATGAGCTTCGGTGAGGTCGACTACGCCAAGCAGTACCGGGGGGTGTGCCAGTGCATGGCCTGCCGGCGCGGTTTCACCCTCGCCCACCCGGACCTGTCCTTGCCCGTTGACCGGGAATCGGCGTCGTACCCGGCGTGGCGCCGCTGGTCCGCCGCCGTCATCGACGACCTGCTGGCCCGGGCCCGTGCCGTCATCGCAGCTCACCGACCGGAAGCGCCGCTGGTCATGGGCAACACCGCCGACATCGTCTTCCACGAGGCCAACAACGCCGTCGGCAGACCCATGTGGCACCACCAGACCTCCGAGAGCGTCTCCGCCGCGAAGGCCTACCGACCGCACGTGCCGGTCCTGGTGAACTCGGTCGCCTTCTACGACATGCCCTACCGGCTGGTCGCCGAAGAACCACACGTCCTGGCCCAGTACCAGCTGCAGGCCATCGCACGCGGCGCGAACCCGTCCACGTACGTCATGGGCTGTCCAGGGCGGCTGGACTACGCCAGCGTGCCCGCGGCCTCGCGGATCGTGCGCTTCCACCGCGACCACGCCCACGTCTACGACCGACTGGTGCCCTCGGCGCGCACGGCCATCGTGCGGCCCGACCCGTTGGCGGTGCCCGAGGACGGCACCGATCCCGTCGAGGAGTTCCGCGGTCTGTACGACTCGCTCCTGCAGCGGCACATCCCCTTCGACGTGCTCCCCGCCCAGCACCTCGGCGATCTCGGCTCGTCCCTGCAGCGGTACGCGCTGCTCGTCCTGGGTGACCTCGGAGCGCTCTCGACGGACGCGGTGGGCGTGTTGGAGCACTTCACGAGCTCCGGGGGCCGCCTGCTCCTGACGGGGTCGACAGCCTTCGCAGCGGACACCTCGCAGCTGACCGCAGCCGGTGTCGTTCGCCGCACGGCGGTGCTGGCCGGCGCTGAGGCGACCTGGTCGTCCGTCGTCGTGCCCGACGGCGGTGCACCCGTTCCGGTCCTGGGGGCGTTCCACGTCCTCGAAGCGGCCGCACACGCCTCGACGACCCACCGTGTGCTCTCCCGCGCTCCGTACGGCCCGCCCGAGAAGTGCTACGGGCACCTGGACCTCGACATGCCCGCCACCATCCGCTCGGACGCGGTGACGACGTTGCCGATGACACCGGGGCGGGCGTACCGCACGAGCGGCCTGTCGACGCTGCGGGACCTCGTGGCCGACGAGGCCTTGCGTCTGCTGGGCGCAGACGTCGAGGTCACCACGGACCTCCCCGAGCAGGTCGAGGTCGTCGTCGGGTCCTCACGGGCCGGCAGCGTCGTCCACCTGCGCAACCTGACGGGTGCCACCCACCAGTCCTTCCACGCGCCGCTACCGGTCACGGACCGCACCATCGCGTACGCGGGATGGCACGTGGGCCGACGCGTGCAGGCCCTGGTCGCCGGTACCGAGCTCATCGCCGAGCCGGCACCGGGCGGGGGTGCCCAGGTCCGCCTGCCCGACGTGAACCTGTTCGAGGTGCTCACCGGAGCCTGAACCGGCGAGGGGTGGCCGCGAGGTTCGGCGCAGGAGGTCAACCCTCGGGGAGGGTGAGCGGCATGCTCGCGCGGCGCCTCGGGCGGGTGCCCCGCCTGCTCCTCCACGAGCACCTGCTGCCGAGCCCTCACCCCCGCTGCGAGCAACAGGGGCGTAGACCTTCCGCGGCCCGTGAGGCTCTGTCAGGCTGCGATCAGCAGCTGTTGCAGCAGGTGCCGCCGGCACAGGAGCAGGCAGGGGTGGTCGTGGTGAACGAGGTGCTGATCGTGATCGCCATCATCGGTGCGGTCGCCGTGGTGGTCCTGGCATCCGTGCGGGAGGAGCGCCGCGAGCTGCGCCTGCGGCAGGCCAGGCGCCGAGCCGGCGGTGAGACCCTGCCCTTCGCCGGCGCTGCAGGCGTCAGCGGTAGCTCCGACGGCTTCAGCGGCGGCTTCGGCGATGGTGGCTGTGGTGGTGGCGGCGACGGGGGCGGGGGCTGTTGAGGCGGCGTTCACCCGTCTACCGGCACCGCGGCAGCGGCGGGCGCTGTCGTGGTGCGCTGTCTTGACGCGCTGCCTCCGCGAGGCGGCGTCGTGCAGCCCGGGTGGGGTCGTGATGGGTGTGCTGGGGGTGGGGACGTGGCCGTGGCGGTGTGGTCGCTGGCGGCGGCGTTCTTCGCCTCCTGCGGCGCCGTCGCCCTGATCAGGCGGGCCGGTGAGCAGCGCATCCCGCTGTGGATCGGGCGTCAGCCCCCGCGGGGGCGGGCGTGGTGGTGCTGCACGTTCGCCTGGCCCTTCTGCTTCCAGTGCGCCGCCTCTGCGGCAGCGCGCAGCGGTCTCGCCTGGGGGTACGCCCTCCTGCTCGGCGTCGCGGTGCTGGTGGCGCCCACCGTGCTGCTGGTGCGGCACAACCAGCGTTTCGCCACTGGCCAGCGCTGACGCGCCAGGGCCGTCGGGTACGCGATCGGCACCACCGTGGTGGTGCTCCGGGTGCAGGCGGGCGAGATCGTGAACAGCTCACTCCTGGAGGTCGTCGCCACCCCGGCCGTCGCCTTCCCATCGGCGCTGCTCTTCTGGGCGGCGGTGCTGCACCGGTACCGCGAGCTCTTCGACCGCGACCGGCAGTGAACACGCCCCGGGAGTGAGCTGGGGGAGTACGCCACCGCGCCAGGTGGACTGGCGGCGGCACCGCAGCGGCGTGGAGCCGCCGAGCAGGTGGGGCGGCGGGCGGGCGGGGTTTCGGGGTGAACGGCACCTGGGACGCCAGCGAGGGCGTCGATGCGGCGTACCTGTCCTTCGACGGCGAGCACGCGCCTGAGCGCCAGGTCTTCGCCCACACGGCTCAGCGGGTCAGCCGTGCTCGGATCTCGGGGCTGACGTCCACGTCGTGCGGCAGCGCCGCGATCTCGCCCGCCTCGATGGGCACCCCTGCGCCCGGGCGATGCCCGCCAGGTGGGTCCAGTGCAGCGCCTCCTCCTCGTGGGTGCGTCCCTGAGGAGGATCGTCCGGCCCGACCACCGTGCGCGCGGTCTCTGTCAGCTTCTCCGATGATTCGTAGGACCAGATGCCGCAGGGGTGACACCGTCGGCGAGTGAGCACCTCGTCCCACCGCTCGTCCCACCGCTCGTCCCACCGCTCGTCCCACCGCTCGTCCCACCGCTCGTCCCACCGCTCGTCCCACCGCTCGTCCCACCGCTCGTCGTCGCGCCGTGGCCCCCTCCTCCACTGGCGGGGCGGTGCTGCCGTGGCGCTGCTCGGGGCGGTGCTGCCGTGGCGCTGCTCGGGGCGGTGTCCCGGTCTGCGCAGTGAGCGTGCGGTTCGACCACCGCCTCGACGTGGTGACCGCGCCGGTAGCGTTCCTGGGTGCCTCCGCTCGCTTCCCGTGTCGTCGACGCCGACGTGACGGGTCCGCGGGGGCCGGTCCCCGTGCGCTGCTACGAACCACCGGGGGCCGCCTCCAGCACGCTCACACCGACGCTGGTGTGGCTGCACGGGGGCGCCTACTTCGCCGGGAGCCTCGACAAGCCCGAGTCCGACGCCCTCGCCCGGGCCCTCGCGGGAACCGGTGTGCGGGTGGTGACCGTGGACTACCCGTTGGCTCCGCTGCTGTCGAGGCGGTGGCCGTGCCCGGACCGCTCAGCGAGTGGAGTGCTGCGGGAGCGCTTCCCCGCGCAAGTCCACGACGTGGCCGCGGTGCTCGCCCACGTGCGGGCCACCTGCGCCGGCCCGGTGCTGCTGGGCGGCGCCAGCGCTGGTGCCTGCCTGGCTGCCGGCACCGCGGTGGCTGCGAGCACAGCGACCAGCGCGACGCAGGACGAAGAGCCGCGCATCGACGGCGTCGTCCTGGCCTACGGGTTCTTCCACGCCCGCCTGCCCCCGCGACCACGTGCGCTGCGGGCCACGTTGCGGGGCCGTCGCCGCTTCACCCACACCCGGTGGCCGATGCTGGCGATGAACCTCAACCACACCGGCTCCCGCGCGCTGCTGCGCGACCCGTCGGCCTTCCCCGGCGGGCACCGGCCGGCCCACTTCCCGCCGACGCTGCTGCTGGACGCCGACCGCGACGGCATGCGGGCCTCCAGCAGCCTGTTCGCCGCCGACCTGGCGGCAGCCGGGGTGCCCCTGGAGCACCAGGTGCTGCCCGAGGCCGTGCACGGCTTCCTGGGTCGCCCGCAGGAGCGCGACTTCACCACCGGCGTCGAGGTCATCGCACGGTGGTCACGATCACTGGTGACGGCTGAACCGGTGGACGGTGCGGCCCGCACCGGGTGACGCCTCGAGCACGTCCTGCTTCTCCGTTCGGGTGGCGCAGGTGCTCGACAGCGTGCGTGCGGTGCGGCGGTGGCGCCGGGCGTTGAGGACCAGGGACACGACGCTGAGGACGGCGGCTGCGAGCAGCCACCCGGCGTCGGAGAACATGTTGTAGCTGGTTCCGGTCTCGTCCGCGCGGATCCCACCTCGGTAGGTCACCACGACCCAGACGGCTGCCAGTCCGGCACCAGCCGAGGCGAGGAGGGTCGCTGTCCGGTGGCGAGGTGCTGTCGACACCGCTGACACGAAGGCGACGAGGACGACGACGCCCCCTGCCGGCAGGGAGGCCAGGGTGAGCAGCAGCAGGAGATCCACGACACCGAGCATGGTCGCGGTGCACGCCAGCCGACGCCCTCGCGGGTGATCTTCACTGGCCCTGTCCGGCACCGGCACAGGCATGGCGGGTCTTCGGATCTGCGGGTGGGTAGCTCACCCTGACCGGCGCCGGCGCCGGCGCCGGCGCCGGCACCGTCGCCGTCGCCAGGGCCGGGTGCCATCGGCGGCGAGCAGGATGTGGATGCGGTAGTTACCGAAGTTTCGGAACCCGTGCGCCAGGCGGCGTGCCTTCTCGATGATGAGGACGATGGCCTCGGTGCCGCCGTTGCTGATCCCGCCGGTGTCGAAGTAGTCCATCACCTCCGCCCGCCACGTCGTAGCGACGGGCGCCTTCGGCGCGGCTCTCACGCAGGGTGGGGAGGGCAACCAGCAGGGTCGCGACGGCGATGGGCACGTTGATGAGCAAGCACCAGCGCCAACTGACGTACTCGGTCAGCAGCCCGCCGAGGACGAGCCCGATGGCGCCACCGGCCCCTTGGACCGCGTCGTAGACGCCGAACGCGCGGGCCATCTCGCGCGGGTCGGTGAAGGTGGTGGTGATCAGCGACAGGGCGGCCGGGGCCAGGACTGCGGCGAAGACCCCTGCAGCGCGCGGGCGCAGAAGAGCATGACGTCGGTGGTGGCCGCGCCGCCGATCGCCGAGACGAGGGCGAATCCGATCAGGGCGATGAGGAAGGCGCGTTTGCGGCCGACGAAGTCGCCCCCCCAGCAGCACCTGCACCTGCACCTGCGACAGGAACCACTTCCCTGACTGAAACTCCCCCTCACGACAGTGGAGTCGCGCTTGTTGAAGTTGCAGAATGCGGGTGGCGCGACCACCGCATGACCGCGACGTCGAGCGTGCCCCAGCGGGGGTGAGGATCTCCTACCCACCCTTGGATCCGAAGAGCCAGTGATCCGTTGGGGCGGTGAGAAACCGACGCTGCGGATCACTCGGAAGCTCTTCAGGGCTCTGGACGATCAAGCCGGTGTCATCGAGCACCGCCGCGGGGCGTTGGAGCGGGTCGAGTTCGTCCTGGCGGATTGGCTGGCCACCCGCCGGCGACGGGCCGAGGTCGAGCAGCGCATGGAAGCGGTGTCGGACGAGCTCGAGCTGATCGCCCTGGTCACGTCCATCCCGGGCTTGAGCGCGATCGGCGCGGCGGCGATTCTGGCCGAGACGGGAGATCCGCACCGGTTCACTTCCGCGCGGGCGCTGGTCAAGCACGCCGGTGTGGCGCCTCGGGAACGCTCCTCAGGGACATTCGTGGGGCGCAGGAGGGTGACCGGGCAGGGCCGGCCGTCACTGCGGTTGGCGGCTTGGCGGGGGATCTGGGGAACGTTGCACAGCGGTCCAGTGCACGCCGCCCGCTACACGCATTTGACGACGCGGGAGCACAACAGATTCAAGCCCACCCAGGCGCAGGCCGCGGTCGCCGCGGCGTTGCTGCGGCAACTGCACGCCATCATCGTCTCCGGCCGTCGCTGGGACCCCGACGTGGCCACCTTCGGCTCCCGGCGGCGCCCGCTGGAGCTTGCTGCCTGAGGAGCTGACTGCGGCCGAGTAGCCGCTTGGGACTCAGCGCACGTCGTTCCACGTCACTCCCTGGTGGGGCGGGCTCCCCGCGCCATCGAGGCCGCAGCCTGGACCTCGCCGGTCATCTTGAGCAGCCCCGCCTTCAACCCGATCACACGCTGCCGGGCGCGAGCCCCGTCACCGCTGTGCAGGGCACCGACGACGAGCAGGGCACCCACCAGAACTTGACGTGGAACGTCTCACGCTGATGACCGAGTGGTCGCGCGGGGAGCTCAGCTCAAGGCAGCCACCAGGGGGAGGTGACTACTGCCGCTGCTGCAGCCGCCGCCCCCAGCGTCGCCAGTACTCCAAGAACCCACGCCGGCACTGTGAACAGCACGCGCATCCCGGCAAGCCAGTAGGCGCTCACCCGGGCCACCACGGCACCCACCAGGCACAGCAGCGCCAAGACAGCGCCGGGGACACCCAGGATGAGCGCCCAGCTCCTCCAACCCAGATGACCGCCGAGGGCCTCCACCCCGAACAACGAGAACATCAGGCAGAAGTAGCCGACGAGGATGCTCACGAGGACGCTCGGGTACACCCAGAGAGGAGCCAGAGCCCAGGCCGTTCTACGCGCCTCCAGTCGGCGAACGTAGGTGTTGTGAGTACTGACGGGCAGGTGGCCGCTCACAGACCCTCCAAACGTTGACACGCCCGTCTGTGCCTCCCCTGGCCGCCAGGTGAGGCGTACGACTGCTCCAGGGCTTCATCTTGCCCGCGTCCAGCCCGCGCACGGGCGGGCAGTGCCTCATCGCTTGCTTGTTCACCATCTCGGCGCACTGGCTGTGCGCAGCACGCACACGTTGGGGCCTTGACCTCCTGATCATCGCTGGACGTCGGGGAGGTCGCGGGCTCAGCGACCGTCCTCACTTCGGCAGACGCGCCACCACCGCGCCATGTGCGTGTGTCGGTGTGGTGCCCGCGGTGAGTGGGCCTTCGGCGGTGCAGCGTTCCGGCCGCATCGTTCTGCCACGGTGCTGTCGTGGACAGCACTGGTGGCTGGCGCCGGCACGGGCGCTGGTCGAGCTCCCTACCCCGTGGGGGCGGGCGCCTGCGCGAAGGGGCAGCATCGGCCTCGGGCTTGACCGCGCGCGGCCGGCGAGCACGGCTCGGTGTCCTGGCTGTCCTCGTGGTCGGTGCTGTCCTGGCGGCCGTGCTCACCCGCCCACCCGGTGCACTGCACGGTCCCGCAGCGCCCTACGAGCACGCGGCGATGCAGGAGGTCTCGGTCGCCACCGAGCAAGTCGTCGGGGGCCAGACCGGGGTGCTCGTCGCCGGGCTGCGCGCGGCGGGCTCGTGGTGCTTTCAGCCGCGCAGCAACGCCCTGACCGCGCAGATCCGCTGCCAGGGGCAGCAGGGCGACGCGACGGTGGACCTGGTCAGCGACCTCGACGGAGACCTCACTCACGCCGAGATCCAGATGCCCACCGAGGTGACGGCTACCGGGGTCACCACCGTGACTTCGCGCGCGAGCGGGGCACTGACCGCGAGCGGTGCCTCGGGCACGAGCACCACGGAGCCGGTGCGAGCGGCTCAGGACCACTTGCGCTTCGTGCTCGAGGCGTCGTTGCTGACGGTGTGGCCCCAGGACCGCGGCGTCCTCGACGGCCTCCTGCGCAAGGCGGAACCACGAAGCTTCTTGCCCTTCGGGGATGCCGGAGCACCGCACTCGGACGAGGAGCAGTACCAGACGCTGGAGCAGCGCAGTGAACGAGCCAGCTGGTCGCTGCGGACGTCATGCACCGGCGCGCCGCTGGCCCTGACGGTGCGCACCGACGCCCTGCGTGATCGCAGCTGGCCCTTCGGTGCTTCCCACTACGCCGGCACCACCGCCGCAGCAGCTGCACGGCTGCAACAGGCGGGCTCCTCCTGCGGTTCCAGCGGATGCTCGCTCGGTGACGAGCACGGGGATCGGTCGGTGGCCTTCGGCGTCCACGACGGCCAGATCGTCACCGCCGACCTGACCTTGCGACCGGCCGCCGATGGCGCGGCGGCGACCACCGAGGTGCACGAGCTGGAGCAGACGCTGGCCTTCCTCACTCCCGAGGTGCGCACCGACATCGCCGCCGTCATCGCCCGGTCGCAGGCCGAGGGCAGCGAGTGGCGCGGGCTGGTGGCCGGCACTCCGGTCCAGGTGTCGGTGGAGAACGGGTGGCCGACACTCGGTGGCCGCCACGTCTACGGCGTCCGCGTCCTCATCGGGATTCCGCTGCTGTACGTGGGGCCGTGAACAGGTCTGTACCGCTTGCGGGTGGGCCGCAGGGAGCAGCGGAGCGTGTTGTCAGGTTCTCGCGGCCTCGAGCCACCTGCTCAAGAGGGGTGCCGACCGCTCGACCATCGACAGATCCGAGCGGTCGGCAACGTCCACGACAGCGGGATGAGAGTGCGTGCGGGTCAGTGGTGGTGCAGCGGTGTCACGGTGAACAGGTCGCCGGGTTGGCACTGCAGCGCGTCGCACACGGCGGTCAGGGTCGAGAAGCGCACCGCGCGGGCGCGGTCGTTCTTCAGCACCGACAGGTTCACCACGGTGACGCCGGCGCGCTGGGCCAGCAGGTCGTCCAGGTGGCAGGTGACGCGGTGCGCCCGCTCAGCCTCGTCCACGACGCCTCCCGCCCTCGCGGCTGCCCTGCCGGGGTGCGCCTGCCGGCTGGGGCCCTCGTTCTGGCGGGGTCACACCAGCCCGTCCAGGTCCCGGTGCAGGCGCTCTCCTTGCCGGAAGGCTTCGGCCAGCACGAGCACCACCACGGCGATCAGGTCCCAGGCACCCAGGTGCAGCCAGGCAGCGACGCTCAGGGGGCTGTCGGCACCGTCCAGGCCGAGGCGTTCGAGCACCTGATCGGCGGCCAGGGCCGGCAGCAGCGGTGCCAGGTGCGCGATGAGCACGGTGAGCAGCGCCAGTTGGGCCAGGCGGCGGGCGTTGCCGGCGCCGAAGGGGCGCGCGGCGGCGATGGAGGTCAGCACCGGGCGCAGCAGCAGCGCGGCGGCGCCCAGCCCGATCCCGGCCAGGGCGAAGTGGCCGCGCGAGAGGAACTGCTCGGTGCGGGTGGAGTCCCACGCGGACAGCTCGGCGGGGTAGCCCTGGGCTACGTCGGGGGTGAGCAGGTCGATCGCGGTCAGCTGGACGTGCTCAGGCACCTGCTCGCCGCTGGTGGAGGAGGTGGGCACGGGCAGCCGGCGGGCCTGTTGCAGCTGCCGGCCCTGCGCGGAGGTGGGGTCGACCTGCGTGGTACCGGTGACCAGCGACACGGCCAGGGTGTTCCCCTTCCAGGTCCTGCTCGCCGCCCAGGACACCGGGTTGCACGTCGACTCCAAGGCTCAGGCCGAACAGGTCTGCGCCGTGTCGGTGGACCGTCTGGGACCGGCGCTGGGGCGGTTGCCGTCGAAGGCGTTGGGCGCTCTCGACGACGCCTTGCGGCTGCACCTGGCCCTGTGAGGTCGGCGACGAGAGCGATCCTCACCGCGCCGTGTCCGAGCGGAACCCGGCATGACCGTGAAGGCGCGCAAGGGGCGCGGATCTCCTGAGCTGGCACCGGTGCGGCCTCCAGTCGCGCACTCCACCATGGCGACCTATTGACTTTCGATCGCTGCCGAGCGACTATCGATACATGAGCATTGCCGTCATCCGCGCGCTGCGGGTCTGCATCATCCTGCTCGGCCTGGGAGCCCTGATCGGCCAGGCCGTCTACGTGCCCGTCGCGGCCTGGCAGTCGGCCGATGCCTACCCGGAGCTGGCCGGCTTGGCGGTGCCGTACACGATCGCCGCGATCGTGGTACTGGCTTGTGTGCAGGCTGCGGTGGTGGCGGTGTGGGTACTGCTGTCGCTGGTGCAGGACCGGCGCATCTTCGACCCAGCGGCCCTCCGCTGGGTCGATGTGATCATCGTGGCCGCGGCGGTGGCCACGGCCGTGACCGTCGCCACGCTGACGCACCTGATCAGCTGGGTCGGCGTCGGCGGGCCGCCGGCGCTGCTGCTGCAGGCCGCTTCCCTGGTCGGCGGGGTGAGCTTCGTGCTGCTGATGGTCGTGATGCGGGCCCTGCTGCGCTCAGCGACGGTGCTCTCCAGCGAGATGGCCGCGGTCGTCTGATGGCCGTGGTCGTCGACCTCGACGTCATGCTGGCCAAGCGGAAGATGCCGGTGGGTGAGTTCTCCCGCCGGATCGGCTTGTCCCCGGCCAACGTGGCCGTCTTGAAGAACGGTCGGGCCAAGGCGGTGCGGTTCAGCACCCTGGATGCGATCTGCCGGGTGCTGGACTGCCAGCCCGGTGACGTCCTGCGCTGGGTGCCGGACGAGACCGCCGAAGCGATCGAGGTCGCGGACTCGGCGCAGCCCGCTTCACGCTGACGCACCCGCTGGCGCCCCGGCCATCAGCACCACCACCCGGAGATCGGCAGGTGCGGGCGCCGAGGACCGCGTTATCAGCGGGCGGACCAGCCTCCGTCGGAGGCGATGGTCTGCCCGGTGACCCAGTCCGCCTCGTCGCTGAGCAGCCAGCCGACCAGGCGAGCGGTGTCGGTGGGGGTGCTCCACCGAGCGCCCGGGTTGGCCGCGGTGACGGCGGCGCGCAGCTGCTCATCGGCGTGACCGGTGTCGTTGGGGCCGGGGTTGATGCAGTTCACGGTGACCGAGCGGGGCATGAGGTGGACGGCGAGGGTGCGGGTGAGCTCGTGCAGGGCGGCCTCGGAGGCGATGTACGGCAGCTCGGCAGGCATGGCGCCGTGGTACTGCCCGGAGGTGAACAGGATGACGCGTCCGCCGGGGCGTGTGTCGTCGTGCTGGGCGGCGAAGGCTTGCGTGAGCAGCAGACTGGCTCGGGTGTTGACCGCGTAGCTGAGGTCCAACTCGGCGGCGGTGAGGTGTTCGAGGTCGTGACCGCTGCTGCGGGCGTGGTTGGCGACCAGGGCGTCGACGTGGCCGAAGACGTCGCGGGCTGCGGCGACGACAGCGGCGGGTGCCTCGGCTTCGGCGAGGTCGGCGCTGATGTGCTCGACGCGGCCACCGGTGGCCCGCAGCTCCGCGAGCAGGGCCGCGGGACCGTCGGTGTCCTCGCCCCAGGGTTGCTGGGCATCGTGGGGAGACCAGGTGTGCAGCAGGACCGCGGCGCCGTCGGCGACGGCGCGGCGGGCGATGGCGGCGCCGATGGCGATGCGTCGGCTGGCGCCGGTGACGATGACGACGCGCTCGTGCAGGGCTCCGGTCATGCGCCGATGGTCGCCGCCGTTGAGACGGATCTCATCTGGTTTGCGACGTTCTGGTCAGCGCCGTGACCGCGACGTCGCCCGCAAGGGCGCCATGACCGCGACGCCGATGTCGTGTCGGGATGTGTAAGCGATTCGCCTCAGGTAGTCGGCCGGCGGCGCAGCCTCAGCGGCTGGTGGTTCAGCGGCCCGTTGCGGGCTTCGACGAAGACTTCCTCGTCGTGGTGCACCTGCACCCGCAGGGTGCCGGTGCCCAGGGGTGCGCGGGTGCCGCGGTAGCGCCAGAACGCTTCCAGCACGTATGTGCCCGGCTGGAGGGGGAAGGTTCCGGTGCGGCCCCACGTCAGGGGGTGTTCGGTGCCGTTCAGTCGCAGGTACGGCCGGGCGGTGGACCTCAGCAGCCAGGCGTTCACCCAGTGGGGTCGCGCCAGGACGCTCAGGCGCACCGGGTGCTGGGCGCCGGCACGTGTCTGTGACGCGGCCCGCGGGGTGGTGCTCACGGGGGCACTCTTCCACCGGGCTTCGAGGGGTTGGTGCAGCGGCGACGGCTTCACGCTCGTCGGCATCCCACAGCACCGCGTCGTTCAGGGGGTGCTGGGCTGAGGGCGTCGACTACCGTGGCGGTTCTCCGCTTCCCGGGGGGGTGACGATGACGTGGGCTGTCGTGGGTGCTGTTCTCGCGGTGCTGGCTGCGGTGATCGGGTGGGGCGCCCGGCGCCGGCTTGATCGTGGCAGCCGTGCAGCGGACCCGGAGAAGGCGCGCGTCGCTCAGGAGATCAGCCGCCAGATCGACCGCGGCCGTGGCTCTACCTGGTGGGTGTGACCCCAGATCGGTGACGGCGTGCCGTGCCGGTTGCGCGCACCCGTGCTGCTGTCCGCCCTGACGCCGATGATCTTCCTCGATGAGAGCGTGGCGCAGCCGTCAACGCGCCGGCAGTGGCGTGGAACGCCCGCCCAGGTAGGTCGCCGACCCGGTACCGCCGCAGCGGCCTGCACGCGTGCTCGTCGGTTGCTGAGGGCGTCATCAGGCATTTGTGATCGCGCGTGACCGGCGTCGTGACCGTGCGTGGGGAGCCGTCGGGTGCTGGCGGCCTCGATCGACTACACCTGGGGTCGTGCATCGGCACCTGGTGAGCGATCGAGGGGCGGCGGTGAGCGTGGATGACTGACGCACCGGTGGACGGCGAAGAGCGCCCCGAGGGCGGCGAGCCGCGGCCGGCGACCGTGCAGTCGCTGACGCATCAGCTGGGGGCCCTGGGGGTCGAGGCCGGTGCCACGCTCATCGTGCACACCTCGCTGTCGGCGCTGGGCTGGGTCGTCGGGGGCGTGCAGGACGTCGTCGCCGCTCTGCACGCCGCGGTCGGGCCGGCAGGGACGGTGGTGATGCCGGTGCAGTCCTGGCAGTTGTGCGATCCGGCGCTGCTGCAGCAGACGGATGCGCAGTGGTGGCCGCTGGTGCGCGAGCACCTGCCCGTCTACGACCCGGCCAGCACCCCGAGCAAGACCATGGGCACCGTCGCTGAGCACTTCCGCACCCTGCCCGGCACGCTGCGCAGCGCGCACCCGCACCGCTCCTTCGCCGCCGCCGGCCGCCTGGCCGCGCAGGTGGTCGCCCAGCACGACCTGAGCGAGCCGATGGGGGAAGGCTCCCCGCTGGCGGTGCTGTACGACGTGGGGGCCCGGGTGCTCCTGCTGGGCGTCAGCGCGGCCAAGTGCACCGCGCTGCACCTGGCCGAGCACCGCTGCGAGTACCCGGGCAAGCACCGCATCAGCAACGGCGCACCGGTGCTGGTCGACGGGCAGCGGCGCTGGCGCTCCTGGCAGGAGCTGGCCGTCAGCGCCGAGGACTTCGAGCAGGTCGCCGAGGACTTCGCCGCGGCGACCGGGCTACGGCGCAGCGCACCGGTCGGTCAGGGCGTGGGGCAGTTGCTGCCGGTGCGCGAGCTGGTGGACCACGCCGCGGGCTGGTTCCCGACCCACCGTCGAGCCTGACGCGATCGGCCGCGGGCGCCGTGGTGCGCACGCGCAGGCGGCGCCATGTGCGGTCGACGTCGGCCTCAACTCGCCCAGCGGGGATCACTCAGCTGTCGGTGCGCCGCCAAGGTACCCACCACCGACGCCGGGCAGACAGGTCCAGCAGGCGCAGACGGTGCACACCGATGAGCGCGGCCAGGCGCTGGTGCTGCTCGTCGTCCAGGTGCAGCACGAGGGTGCCCTCATCGGACAGGGAGGCGATCTGCGTACCGTGCGCGTCACGGACCTCGGCGTCGTAGGCGTGCGGGGCCACCAGCACGAAGGCGTCCCACAGGTGCGGGTGGGTGCGCACGTCGGCAACGGCGTAGCAGTAGCGCTCCGGGTCGGTGCCGGGATCGGCTCCGGGGTCGCTGTGCCGGCGCAGCTGTTCGGCGGCGGCCTCGACCTCGGCCGGCCAGGTGCCCGGTTCGTGCACGGGCAGGTCGGTCTCGACCGTGGCCGCGCGCGGCGCCAGGTGGGCCAGGACGGACCGGTCCAGCGCCTGCAGGTCCTGCTGCGGCAGGTCGCCGTGCTCGACGGCGTAGGTACCGGCACCGCTCATCTGGTCAGCGTCCCAGAGGCTGCTCGCATCGTTCGCTCTCCGACATAGGCGTGAAGTCAGCCGACCGTGATCGCGCCCGGATCGCGGGATGAGCGCGAGGTGGCTAGCGCTGGTCGAGGCTCTGGTTACGGTGATCGCGTGGGAGCCCTGAAGCCGTGGCACATCTTGGTCCTGGTCGCGGTCGTGGTCGTCGTCGCCATAGCGCTCGGGCTCGTTGCCCTGGTGAGAGCTGCGTCTCGGGGCGGGATGACCGTGAAGTCGCATGACCTTTATCAGGGGACCATCGGAGATCGACTGACTACCGTCTCGGCATGGCTCCCATCAACCCGGCCAACGGCAAAGGCACCTACGAGATCCGGATCGGCCTGTGGGCCACGGAGGAGCAGGCGTTCGCGGTGAAGGAGCGCTTGACGAGGGCCTTGTGCCCCGAGTCGGAGCACAGCGGTCCCTGCGAGATCCCGTGGTCCAGTGCTGTGCTGCCACCGGAGGCGGTCGATGAGGGCGGTGACCTCTACGACGAGTTGGTCACGCAGGCGAAGATCGAAGGCACCTACTGACTACGGCCCACGCGCGCAGCGCGGGATGAGCGTGAAGTCGACACCCACCCTTGCCGGAGGCCGGCACTGCATGAGTCAGGCCGAGGTGGTGGTGAAGGCGGCGGTGAAGGCGGCGGTGACGCTGGCGGTATCGGTGATGGTGGCGATGTTGGTCAGGGCATAGCTGAGGGCGGCGTGCTGCCAGTCGGCGTTGATGCTGGAGGTGGCATCGGAGAGGACGCTGACGCGGTAGCCGTGGTCGGCGGCGTCACGGGCGGTGTGCTCCACGGCCATGTTCGTCCACACCCCCACGACGACGACGTCGGTGATGGCCAGGTTGCGCAGCATGCTGTCCAGGCCGCTGCCGTTGAAGGCGCTCATGCGAGTGCGGTCCAGGACGATCTCGTCCTCGCGCGGGTCCAGGCCGTCAATGATGGCCGCGCCCCAGGAGCCGAGCTTGAGCGGCTCCGGGCCGAGCATGGTGAAGATCGGGGCGTTGCTTCCGCCGACGTCGCGACCGGGGTGGACCACGATGCGGTTGTGGAAGACGGCTGCACCGGTGGCGCGGGCGGCGTCCAGGACGGCGCGCACGTTGGCGACGACGTTCTGCTCCCCGGCGTGCTGAGCGGCTCCGGTGGCGGCGAAGGCTCCGTCGGGGTGGAGGTTGTCGTTCTGCATGTCGATGACGAGAACGGCGGTGCTGGCGGGATCGAGCGTGGTCATGGGCTTCCTGTCCGTGGGATCGAGGTGGTCAAGCAGGCAGCGCTGGCTCAGATGAGGCCGTGGTCGGTGAGGTAGTCGCGGGCCACGGTGGCGCTGTCCTCGCGCTCGAGGCTGACGCGGCCCAGGGCCGCTGAGAGCGCGTCGGTGGTCAAAGTGGCCGAGAAGGCGTTCAGGGCCTGGGTCACGGTGGCGGTGTTCTTGGCGGTGCTGATCAGCGGCACGACGTTCTGCACCCCGAAGAGGCCTTGCGGGTCCTGCAGCGTCACGAAGCCCCGCTGGACGATGACGGGGTCGGTGGAGAGCAGGCTGGCGACCTGGACGGTGTCGTCCTCCAGCGCAGCGACGGTGAGAGGGCCTCCGGCGTCCAGTGGCCGGAACTGCTCGAAGGTGACGTCGTAGACCTCGGCCAGACCGAGCAGGCCCTGGCGGCGTTCGGCGTACTCCGCACCCGCACCGAGCACGAAGTCGCCGGCGACGGGTGCCAGGTCGGCGATGGTGGCCAGGTCGTAGCGCTGCGCGGTGGCGGCAGTGACGACCAGGGAGTCCTTGTCCTCAGCCGTCGCCTCGTCCAGCAGGGTGAGCGTGGCCGGCAGCTTCTCCTGCAGCCCGGCGTGGACCGCCTCGGCGGTGCTCGCGTCGACCGTGTCGTTGTCGGCCAGGTAGGCCAGCAGTGCGCCGTTGTACTCCGGGATCAGGTCGATCGAGCCGTCGTGGAGGGCGCGCATGTAGACCTCGCGTGAGCCGATGCCGAAGTGGCGTTCGACCTTCACGCCGGCGGCGTCGAGGACCTGGGCGTACATCTCGGCCAGCAGTTCGCTCTCGGGGAAGTTGGCCGATCCGACCGAGATCACGTCCGAGCCGCTGCCCGCGCTGCCGTTGGTGTTCCCCGAGGAGGAGTCGCCGGCGGCCAGGGGGTCGAAACCGCCGCAGCCTGCAGCCGTGGGGGTCGCTGCGGCCAGCAGGGCGAGGGTGAGTAGATGGCGGCGCTGCATGAAGGTGCTTGTTCCTGTCCGGTGCTTGGGGCGGGGCTCAGAAGACGACGATGGGCTTGACGACGGCGCCGGAGGCGGAGTCGGCGAAGGCGTCGTTGATCTCCTGCAGGCGGTAGGCGCGGGTGAGCTTGTCGAT
Source organism: Kineococcus sp. TRM81007 (assembly GCF_022669155.1). Classification (GTDB taxonomy): domain Bacteria; phylum Actinomycetota; class Actinomycetes; order Actinomycetales; family Kineococcaceae; genus Kineococcus. The sequence goes on from NZ_JALBVB010000034.1 coordinate 188,275, forward strand.
GGGGAAGGCGCCCTGCTTCCACAGCTCGACCAGGCGGGGGATGAAGACCTGCGGCACGGCGCTGCCCTGCACGATGGTCTTGAACGTCCAGCCCTTGACCAGGGAGGAACCGATCTCGAAGGGCACCTCGGTGCCGGGGCGCGCGGCCCCGACCAGGGCCAGCGTGCCGCGCACGGCCAGCGACTGCGCCGCGCTGGCCAGCAGGGCGGGGATGGCGGTGGTGTCCAGGATGTAGTCGACGCCGGCCCCGCCGGTGATCTCCATGAGCTTCTCGTGGGTGTCGACCTGCTTGCCGTTGACGGTGTGGGTGGCGCCCAGTTCGGTGGCCAGCTGCAGGCGGGAGTCGTGCACGTCGATGGCGATGACGGTGCTGCAACCGGCGATGCGCGCGGCCATCACCGCGGCCAGGCCGACCGCGCCGGCACCGGAGACGGCCAGGCTGGTGCCGGCCGGCGGGCGCAGTTCGTTCAGGACCGCTCCGGCGCCGGTCTGCATGCCGCAGCCCAGGGGCGCGAGGACCTCCAGCGGCACGTCGGGGTCGACGACGACCACGCTGGTGGGGCGGACGTTGGCGTGGGTGGCGAAGGCGGACTGGCCGAAGAAGTGTGAGGAGATGACCTGCTCGGGACGGCCCGGGGCGCTCAGGGCGGTGGTGCCGTCGTGGCGGCGCCCGCCGAAGTCCTCGGCGAACAGGTGCTCGCAGTAGGCCACCTGCCCGGCACGGCACCGCTTGCAGGTGCCGCAGTAGGCCGCGGAGAGGATGACGTGGTCTCCGACGGCGATGTCGGCAACCATCTCCCCGACCGCCTCGACCACCCCGGCGCCCTCGTGGCCCAGCACCGCGGGAAGGGGGGTGGGGTAGACCCCGTCGCGCACGATGGCGTCGGTGTGGCACACGCCGGTGGCGACTAGCCGTACCCGCACCTCATCAGGGCGCATGGCGTCCAGCTCGACCTGCTCGATGCTCAGCGGCTGCCCGTGCTCTCGGGCGACCGCAGCGGTGATGGTGCTCGTGGTCACGTCCGTGGTCATGGCGACTCTCTCCTCTGAGCGGCCGGTGGGTCTCACCTCGCGATCGGGCGGGGACTCCGGCGGCACTAATACCTCGATTCGAGGTACCTCGATGTGTGAGACGATAACACCGTGCTGGAGCTGCCGATCCTGGGATTCCTCGCCGAGGGACCACTGCACGGCTACGAGCTGCGCCGGCGGGTGGCCCGGCTGTCCGGGTACGCGCGCCCGATCAGCGACGGAAGCCTGTACCCGGCGATCAACCGCCTGCTCAAGGCCGGCTGGCTCTCACGCCACATCGAGCCGGGAGCCGGTGCCACCCAGCGCTACGTGCTCACCCTCACCGATGCCGGACGCGAGGAGCTGCACCGTCGCCTGCGCGAGCCCGGCGAGCTGGACATCACCGACCTGGCCCGGTTCCTGACCGTGCTGGCGTTCTTGTCCCTGCTGCCCAGCGTGCAGGAGCAGCACGCCGTGCTGCGACGGCGGCTGACCTTCCTGGAGCAGCCGGCGAGCTTCTTCTACGACGGCGACCGCCCGCTGCGCCGGCGCGAGGTGACCGACCCGTACCGGCAGGGCATGTTCACCATCGCCGGGGCGACCAGCCGGGCCGAGCGCACCTGGTTGCGCGACGTCCTGGCCCACGACACCCCTGCGGCGGGAGACGCCCCCGCCGCCTCTGAGGGCTGAGCCGTCCCGACAGGTGGCGGCAGCCCGTCACCGAGAACTGGAAGGACACCCGTTCGATGCGAGCAGCGTGGTACGAGCGGCGCGGAGCAGCCGCGGACGTCCTGCAGGTCGGGGAGCTGCCCGACCCCCACCCCGGTCCCGGCGAGGTCCGGGTGCGGGTGGCCGTCTCCGGGATCAACCCCGGCGACACCAAGAAGCGCAGCGACTGGCTGGGCGCACCGATGCCCTACCCGCGCGTCATCCCGCACAGCGACGGCGCCGGCGTCGTCGACGAGGTCGGACCCGGCGTGGATGAGGAGCGGCTGGGCCATCGGGTGTGGGTGTACGGAGCGCAGTCCTACCGCGCTGGTGGGACCGCGGCGCAGTTCACCGTCGTGCCCGCCGAGCAGGCCGTCGCGCTGCCCGACGCGGTCGGCGACGAGGTCGGGGCCTGCCTGGGCATCCCCGGGATCACGGCCCACCGCGCGGTCTTCGCCGACGGGCCGGTCGCAGGCCGGACCGTCCTCGTGCACGGTGTCCTGGGAGCGGTCAGCTCGATGGCGGCGCAGCTGGCGCACCGTGCCGGGGCGCGTGTCATCGGCACCGTGCGGCGCACCGCGGAGCTCGCGCAGCTGCAGGTGCTGGAGCCCTCGCGTTGGCTGGACACCGCCCTCGCGCTGGACGGCGAGGACCCCGTCGCCGCGGTGCGGGGCATCGCTCCTGATGGCGTCGACCGCATCGTGGAGGTGTCCTTCTCCGACAACGCCGACCTCGACGCCGCGCTGGTGCGCAACGGCGGCGTCATCGCCGCCTTCGCCACCCGCCGGGCCCGACCGGAGTTCCCGTTCTGGACCATGCTCTTCGAGAACACCACCATCCGGCTGCTGGGTAGCGACGACTTCCCCGCGCAGGCCAAGCGAGAAGCAGCCGCCGAGCTCACCCAGGCAGCTGCTGCCGGTGACCTGCTCATCCCGATCGCGCAACCGCTGGCGTTGGAACGCATCGCCGAGTCCCACGATCAGGTCGATGCAGGCTCACGGAGCCGGGTGCTGCTCAGCCCGTCCAGTTGAGCGAGACCGCAACAGCGGGCCTTCCGCGGGGGACACGACTCGGGAGCTCGGTGCCTCAGCAGTGTCGTGGTCACCGGCAGGGGCGCGACAGCGCGGCCATCGACAGATCCGGACGGTCAGCGACGTCCACGACAGCGGGATGACCGTGAAGTCCCCTGACATGATCGATTAGTGCTCGACCACCTACCGCTGCCGCGAGAAGCTCTCTTGCGAGCAGGCGTCGTGGCCTTCAGGTCCGGTGACCTACGCCCGAGGCAAGGTGTCGGGCACCGTGCCTCGGGCGGCCTGGAAGGTGCAGGGGTGGTGGCGTTGTGCTGAGCACGTTCCTGATCACCCACCGGTGGATCACCCCGGCTCTACTGCTGGTCTACATCGTCATCGGTCCGGTGATCGGTGCGTGGCTGGTCCGGCGCCCTCGACTGGCGTGGGCGTTGACTGCGCTGTCCCTGCTGCCGTTGGCGGCTCTGACGCTGGTGCCGGTCGATCGCGATCTGAGCGTGGGCTGTGCGGTCCAGTGGGACTGGCCAACGCCGGCTCGGGTGGAGTCCTTTGCCAACGTGGTGCTCTTTATCGCGCCGGTGCTGTTGGCGGGTGTAGCGACCCGTCGGTGGGTGTTGGCCGCTGTGGTTGGTAGTGCGCTGTCGGCGGGGATCGAGGTGCTGCAGGCTCTCGTTCCCGGCCTGGGTCGCTCGTGCGACACCGGTGACTGGTTGGCGAACACCATGGGCGCGCTTGTCGGTGGCCTGCTTGCGTGGGGGGCCTTGGCATTGGCGCGGTGGAGACGGCCTGCGGAGCGAGCCGCTCGCCTCCACTAACGCGACAGCGGGGTAATAGCCACAAGCATGTGCCGGTGGTGGCCGTAGCCGCGCGGAAGGGTCTGCTGCATGACCGTGAAGTCGTACGCCGCCGTGATCGCGCTCGGACCGCGGGATGAGCGGGCACTTCAGCAACCATCCACGCGAGCACGACCTCCTACTTGCCGTGATGGAAAGTCGTAGCTAGCTTTCCAGTATGGAAAGCGATCCTCGGGCCACTCCCGACGACGCCCGCGCAGCCCTGCGCGAACTCACCGACACGCGCCGGCGCCTGGCCGAGCGCATCACCTCCCCGTGGTGGTACCGCCTGGGCGCGGCCGCCTGCACCGCCTCGCTGTTCCTGGGCGTCGGCCTGCTCGTGGGCCGGCCCGACGCCGGCAGCAGCGCGGAGTCGGCATCGACGCTGCTGATCGTGTTCGGGGCCATCCTGGCGCCGATGGCTCTGCTGGCGGCGCTGAGGCGTTCGACGGGGATCTCCATCGAGCGCTACGGCGAGGGCCTGGGCACCTGGTACGCCGTCGTGTTCGGGCTCTTCGCGTTGGGGTTCGCGCTGCAGGCCTTCGCCGGCGTGCCCTTCGCCCTGCCCGTCGCCGGGGTCGGTGCCTTCGTGGCCACGGTGCTCACCGAGCGGCGCATCGACGACCTGCTGCGCCGGCGCGTGCGCGAGGGCCGAGGCGCGCAGGCGGGAGCGTGAGCGCGCAGGCGCGCCCGGTCTTCGACGAGATCGTCCACGCCCCCAACCGCCTGCAGGTCTGCGCGATGCTCGCCGCCGTGGAGGCGCTGGACTTCGCCACCGTGCGCGAGGCGCTGGCCATCAGCGACTCGGTGCTCAGCAAGCACGTCAAGGTCCTGGCGGACGCCGGGTACGTGCACACCGCCAAGACCCCGCACGGCTCGCGCACTCGTACCTGGCTGTCCTTGACCGACGCCGGCCGCACGGCGCTGGATGGGCACTTGGCGGAGCTGCGCCGCATCGCGGCCCTGGCCACGACCCCCTAATCACACCTCACGGATCGACAAGGCCGTGTAGTCGTCGGCCGGTCATGATCGCGCCCGGAGGGCGGGATGACCG
>NZ_JALBVB010000035.1 GCF_022669155.1 Kineococcus sp. TRM81007
GCCGGGTAGGGCCAGCCCGTCGCGGAGGTGGTACGTCGGTATGCGACTTCACGGTCATCCCGCTGGCCAGGACGTCGCCGACCGCCCGGATCTGTCGATGGCAGAGTTCATCCCCACCTTGCCAACGGCTGATCACCGATGCCGTCAGACCGCCCGGGCAGCGAGGACCGCATGGGGACGTCGCTCGCCCCCCTGAGGCCGTTGCGAGCGTTCGACCTCCACGAACCCCGCCGAGGCCAGGCGGTTCGCCAGCTCGTCCACCGGCCACCGGTACGCCGTGGTGACCTTGTGCTCGAACGGCTCGCACGCCTGACCCTCGAAGAAGCCCACGACCAGCGACCCACCAGGGGCCAGGAGCCGGCGGATGCTGGCCAGCGCCCCGTCCAGCTGCCCGGGCTCGAGGTGGATGAGGGAGTACCACGCCAGCACCCCGGCGACCGAGGCGTCCGGGCGAGCCACGTCGGTTAGAGAGCCCACCTCGAAGGGCACGTCCGGGTGCGCCTGGCGCGCGTGGGTGATGAACTCCGGCACCAGGTCGATGCCCGCCACCTGGCACCCCGAGGACTGCAGGAAGCCCGTCAGGTGCCCGGGACCGCACCCCAGATCCAGGACCGGGCCGTTCAGGTGCCCCAGGTGCTGCTCGATCAGCCGCAGGTCGTCAGGGTGCACGGTCTCCACCGAACCCAGCAGGTCGATGTACTGCTGCGCGAGCGAGGAGTAGGCCCGCTGCACGTCGAGCGAGCTCACCGGGCGCACCCTACCCACGACCTCGCCCGAGCGTCGTGAAGCCGAGGTCGGGCGCACCGCGCGCTCATCCCGCTGTCGGGGGAGTCCCTGACCGGTTACAGGAGTCGGACGTCGTAGTCGCTGAAGCGTCGATCGACGCTGAGCAGTCGCAGCCCTCGACGGGCGGCCTGCGCGATGAGCATGCGGTCGAAGGGGTCGTCGTGGTGGCGCGGCAAGGCGCCGGCGGCCAGGCCGTCGTCCACGGTGACCGGCAACTCGGTGAAGCCCTGCCGCTCCAACTCTTCGTGCAGACCGTCCGGGACGGTCAGCTTGCCCAGCGCAGCCTTGATCGACATCTCCCACGCCGAGGCCGCGGAGACGAACACCTCGTTCTCGCCGTCGGCCACGGCGGCTCGCATGCGCTCGGGCAGTCGTTCGTCGTCGCTCAGCCACCACAGCAGGACGTGGGTGTCGAGGAGGAAGGTCGTCACAGGTGCGGCTCGACGTCGTCGTGGAAGGCGGCCACCAGGTCCTCGGAGGTGTGGTCGAAGTCAGCGGCGATGACCACTCGGCCCTTCCACGCCCCGGGACGACGCGTTCCGCGCGAGCGGGCGGGCACCAGGCGAGCCACGGGCTTCCCGGAACGGGCGATCACCACGTCCTCACCCCGCTCGACCGCTTCGAGCAGGCGCGACAGGTGCGTCTTCGCCTCGTGCACGTTCACCGTCTGCGTCATGACCCCACGGTAAGGACTAAGTCGGACTAAGTCCACCGCGTGGAAGCGGTGTTCGACAGCTGCTACGACGTCACGGTCATCCCGCGCTGCGGCGCGTCCGCACATGGCACTGGCCAGGACGGCACGGCGAGCCGGTGCTCAGCGATCGGGTCTGGGCTTGGTCAGCGCCAGTGGTGCAGCGTGGTCCGCTGCACTCCCACGCTGACGTTCGAGCCCACGTTCTCCACGGACGTCACCACTTCCTGCGCCAACTGCTCCACGTCCGTGACTCCTCCCGAGCTCTCGGAGAAGGCGGTGAGGTCCACCCGCACCAGGTGCAGGTCACCGCTGCCGTCCTGGAAGATGACGTCCAAGACGACGGAGGTGTCCAGCAGCCGGGCGTAGCGGGTGCCGAGCACCTTCAAACCGGGCTCCAGGCTGACTTCCAGTGGTGCTTCGACCCGCTGGCGCACCGCCGGGCCGATCACCCGGCGCAAGCAGGGCCGCGTCGTGTGCTATCGCCTGGCGGACGGCTTCCCCGAGCCGCTGCTGGAGCACTGCCTGCGCAGCCTTGCCGGTGCCGGCGGCGCGAGGACGACTGACCGGCGCGACACATCCCCATCCCGTCTTCGTCCTCAGGACGGGACCGGGGCGAAGCTCGCCCCGCCGTTGCGGGAGTCGTGGACGCCTTCTTCGGTGACGATCAGGATCCGTGCTGTGCCGTCGGGCTGCAGGTCGGCGCCCACCGCCTGCGGTGCTCCTGGGACCTGCCCCCGCGTGCTCCACGTCGTGCCGGCATCGGTGCTCAGCGCCACCGTCCCGTCCGGGCTCACCCCTGCGACAGTGCCACCACCGGCCCAGTCCACCAGCTGCAGCAGCGGCGCCTCCTCGATCGCCGACCAGGTGCGCCCGGCGTCGGTGGAGCGGACCGGGCCGGTCTCGCTGGTTCCGATCAGCACCGCTCCGTCGGGGGAGGCGGCCAGGTCGTGCGGATCGACGGGAGCGTCCAGGACGTGCCACGTCGTCCCGTCCAGGCTCGAGCGCACGGCGCCGTCGAAGCCGACGACGCCGGCGTCGGAGGCGGCCAGGGCGTGGAAGTCCGACTGCCCTTGCCGTGACAGCACCTGCCAGGTGCGCCCGCCGTCGGTGGACTCGATCAGGCCCACCGGATCGGGCAGGTCCACGCCGGGACCGGGGTGGCCCGAGGCGTAGAAGTGGTCCGGGCCGGCGACGGTGAAGCCCATCAGGTCGATGGCCGGTCCCACTCGCACCGGGCCGGAGTCCTCGTAGCGGAACAGCCCGTCGTGGGTGGCCAGGTGCACCCGGCCGTCGGCAGGGTTGACGGCCACGCCGTGCACGTGAGCACTGGGCAAGGCGGTGGCAGCAGCGGTGGCGGCCGCGGCGTCACCGCGCTCAGCATCACCACCGTGGTGCTCCACGGCTGCGGGTTCGGCACCGGAGCAACCGGCCAGCAGGACCGCGGCGCTGAACGTGGCGGTCCGCAGCAGGAACCGGCTTCGCCTGCGGGAGCGTGCAGTCATCAGTCCTTCTCGGCTCGTAGTACGCAGACCTCGCTCAGTGCTGCCTAGTGGTGGTAGGCGTGGACCACGGCGTGGCCCTTGCCGCGGGAGATCATCCACCGGTTGAGCGGCGTGGTGATCACGAAGGCCAGGGCCAGGGCGCCGGCCAAGGAGGCCCAGAAGATCCAGCTGGCGACGCCGGCGTGCATGGCGCCGGGGATGGCCACCATGGCGGTGTTGTCGATGATCTCCATGACGGCGATGGAGACGGTGTCGGCGGCCAGGGCGACCTTCAGCGCGGTGCGGAAGCCCACGCCGGCCTTGAGCACCCCGCGCACGGTCAGCGCGTAGCCGAAGACGAAGGCGAGGGCGACCGCCAGGGCGATGGTGGCCACCGCGCTCCAGCCCAGCGCGGTGCCGATGACCATGCCCAGGACCTCGCCGATGGCGCAGCCGGTCAGGCAGTGCAGCGTGGCCTGGGCAGCCATCGCCCACGACGTCGCACCACGGGACGAACCGTGCCCCGAGCCGTGCCCTGCGTGGGTCCCGTGCCCGGCGTCGGCTTCCTGGTCGGCGCCGGTGTGGTGGACGCTGAGGCCGTCCACCTGCTGGTGCTGAGCGGCCGGCGAACCGGCGGTGCGCGCGCTGGTGTGCGGACCGGTGTGCGGACCGGTGTGGTCGTGGGACATCACGGCCTCCTCGAGGGCGTCGAGACGGTGGCGGAGGTCAGTCGTGGACGTCAGTGGTGCACGTCAGTGGTGCACGTCAGCGGGGCGAAGCAGCCAGCGCGTAGCCGGCTTCGTCGACGGCGGCGGCCACGGCCGCCTGCTGCAGCGGGACGGTGGCGGTGATCGTCACCGTCGAGGTGCCGCCGGCGACGAGGTCGACCTCGACGTCGGTGACACCGGCCAGGGAGCTGAGCTCTTCGCGCACGGCGGCCACGCAGTGCCCGCACGTCATCCCGGAGACGCCGTAGACCGTACTCACCTCCCGGGACCCGGTGTCCTGGCCGGTGACCGGGCTGCCGAGCACCGGACTGGCGATGACCGGGCTGGCGGTGGCCGGGCTGGCGGTGGCCGGGCTGGCGGTCGTGTCGGCTGCGTCCTGGGCCGGGGCGCAGCAGGCGCACCCGGTGCTGGTCTGGACGGGTCCGTCGGTCAGGGCGATGTCCTGGATCACGGCTTCTCCTTGGAGGGGGGGCGGGGAAAGCTCCGGGGGCTGCTGCAGGCGCACGCCCGGGGCAGCACCCGTGCCGGACGTGGCTCTCTCCTGCAAGCAGGTACCCCACGGGGGTATTCCGGCGGGAGGCGTCGGCAGGTCTGCTGCAGCACGGGCGGCACGCTGGAGGGACCCCTTCCTCTGACCCCTTCAGCGCCTGCCGACGTGCGCTGGTCCTCGCCGGCACCGTCGGCCCGACCAGTCGTGCGGGTGGGGCCGACGGTGCCGGCGAGGACGCTGCCGGCGCTCAGCGACGATCAGGCACTGCTGAGCGAGCACTGCTGAGGGGGTGGGCTCAGCCCATCGCTGCCAGCACCTGCTTCATCTGGTCGATCTCGGCGTTCTGCGAGATCACGACGGAGTCGGCCAGCTCCAGCGCCTCGGTGTTCAGGCCGTGCTGCTGCTCGGTCTCGGCCATGCGCACCGCGCCGGTGTGGTGCTCGATCATCAACTGCAAGAACATGCGGTCGAAGTCGGCGCCGGTGGCGTTGTGCAGCTGCGTCATCTGCTCCTCGCTCATCATCCCGGCCATCGAGTGGTCCATGCCGTCCATATCGCCACTCGTGTCGCCGCTCGTGTCACCGCTCACGGAGGAGCCCGCTTCGACCGGCTCGCCCCAGGCCTGCAGCCAGGACGTCATCTCCTCGATCTCCGGCTGCTGGGTGGCCTCGATGGCCGCAGCCAGCGTCTTGACCTCCTGGTCGGAGGCTCGGGTGGTGGCCATCTGCGCCATCTCGATCGCGCCTCGGTGGTGCACGACCATCATCTGGGCGAACATCACGTCCTGGTCGTTGTGCTCGGCCTCGACCGCGGTGCTCGAGCCGGTCGTCGCACTGCTCGGGGTGCCGGCTGTGGAACTCGGCGAGGCTTCGGCCGAGGAGCCGCCCATGGCGGAGTGGTCCATCGATCCAGCGTCCTGGCCACCGCAGGCGGTCGAGGTCAGCGACAAGGTCCCGGCCGCGACCAGGACACTGAAACGCCGCCACGCAGGGGCGCTGGCCCGGGTGGGAACCACGGCAGCCAGGTGGGTGGACACGAGAGTGGTACGCACGCGAAAGCTCCTTGCACGAGGTGGGGTTCAGGCACGACGAAGCAGCACCGCGAGCCGCTGGTGCGTCGATCGCATCGAGCAGCCGGGCGCGTTCGCTGGGTCTAGACCCGGATCACGCACAGGCAGGTGCGTGGCCAGCGCATCGGCGGTGGACCACGCCAGGGCGTGAGCGTGAGCAGTGCACGCCGCCACGCGGGCAGCAGCCGGTACGAGCGGCGCAGCGCGCAGTGAGCCGCCCAGGCCACCAGCACCAGCAGCACCGCTATGCCGGCGCTGAGGAACAGCACGCAGTCGAGCACCCCGTGGTGGTCGTGGTGATCGTCAGCCGCTTGCACGCCGGCTTGTGCGGCGCCCGCGAAGGTGGGCACCTCAGCGCGCGAGGAGCTTCGGTGGCGCGCCGCGGACGCTGCCGCATGACCAGCTGAGGAGCTAGATCCGCCAGCCGCACCGGCAGCAGGATCTGCTGCGGCCGCGACCACCGTCGGCCTCGACGTCTCGTGGACCGCGGCGTGGTGCTGGCTGACCGCGGCGGCCAGCACGTGCATGGAGCACAAACCCACCACGACAGCCACGACGAGCAGCACGCGCAGCAGGACCGGGCGGGTCCTGACGTCTCTGCGCGCCTGCTGCACGTCAGTCAGGCTAAGAGCGGCCGAAGCCTGCTGCGCGCAGGCCGCCTGCGCCCGGCGGTGGTCGTTCCGGGCGTGCCGGACCCGCTCGTCGAGGCCCGTCACCTCGGCGAACAGCGCCGCCGCCTCCGCCCACTCCGCACCCGTGAGCGTCCGGTCCCCCGGTGCGCTGGACGACGACCCCCGCTGTCGCCCCGTCCGCCGGGGCTGCGACCCGGTTCGGGATCGGTGGGATGGTGAACGCGTGCGCGAGATCGACGACCGGGCGCCCTGTCCCTGCGGGTGGGGCGAGCCGTACGCCGCCTGCTGCGGGCGGTACCACGCGGGGGAGCACGCACCCACCGCCGAGACGCTGATGCGCTCGCGCTACACCGCCTTCGTCCGCGAGGACCGCGCGTACCTGCTGCGCACGTGGGACCCGGCGACCCGCCCCGCCGAGCTGGACCTCACCGGCACCGGCACGCGCTGGCGGCGGCTGCTCGTCCTGTCCACGACCGCCGGCGGCCCCTTCGACGACACCGGCACCGTGGAGTTCGAGGCGCACGCCCGCGACGGCGGCCGCCGCGACGTGCAGCACGAGGTGTCCGCGTTCCGCCGCGACGGCGGGCGCTGGACGTACACCGGTCCCGTGGGCGGCGTGTCGCGGGGTTGAGGCCCAGCACGGTGGGTAAGGACGAAGGACACCCGGTCGCAACCTGCCGAGGAGGAACCGTCCGTGAAGCTGGACTGGCTCAAGCCCGTCGCCACCGATCCCGGCCCCCACGTCTGCGTCTACGTCGACGTCTCCCGCAACAGGGAGAAGGGCGCGCACGAGTTGGAGGTGCGCTGGAAGGACGCCCGCGAGTCGCTCGCCGGTCAGGGGGCTCCTGAACCCGCGCTGGTCGCGCTGGACGGGATCGCCACCACGCCGCCGGAGGTGGGCGGTCCCGTGGGGCGCGGCCTGATCGCCTCCGCCGGCGGCATCGAGATCGACGTGCTCCTGCCGGACCCGCCCGCGCAGGACGAGGCCGTCAGCGGCCCGGTGGCGCACCTGATGCCGCTCGTGCGCTCCCTCGCCGACGACGTGCGCTACGTGCTCGTCGAGCTGGACCGGGCCGGCGCCGACATCACCGTCACCAGCTCCGACGCGCCCCGCGGCAGCGAGGAGGTCCGCGAGGTCACCGCCGGGCACGACCTGCTGCACAAGATCCCCGGCGGCGGCTGGGCGCACCTGCGCTTCCAGCACGCCGTGCAGGACTCCTGGGACCACAACGCGGCCGCCGTCGCGGAGGAGCTCCTCACGATCGTGCGCGAGCAGCACCCTGAGGTGGTGCTGCTGACGGGCGACACCAAGGCCGCCGCCGCGCTGCGCGGCAAGGCCGCCAAGCCCGTGCTGGAGCTGCTCGTGGACGTGCCCGGCGGCAGCCGGCACCCCGGCGTGCACGAGGAGTCGTTCAACGCCGCCGTCGCCGAGGCGCTGGAGGAGGTGCGCCGCCGCCGCCGCGACGCGGTCGTCGACGAGTTCGAGCAGGAGGTCGGCCGCGAGGGCCGGGCCGTGAAGGGCCTGGCGCCGGTGGTGGACGCGCTGCGGCGCGGGCAGGTGCGCACCGTGCTGCTGCGCGACGACCCGAGCCCCGGCGAGGACTCCAGGACCCTCTGGGTCGGCGCCTCGCCGCTGGAGATCGGCACCTCCGCGGAGGAGGTGCGCGCCCTGGGCGCCACCGACCCGGTCGAGGTGCGCGCGGACGCGGCCGTCGTGCGGGCGCTGGCCGCCTCCGACGCCGAGATCGAGCTGGTCGCCGAGCGCCCCGACCTCGTCGAGGGCATCGGTGCGGTGCTGCGCTACGCGGACGCCTCCACCCGGGGGTAGGACCGCGGCGCCGCCCCGGGGNNGGGGCGGCGCGCCGATCGGGGGACGCGGGGTGCCGGGGGTGTCCTGCAGGGTGGAGGGGTGAGCTCGCGCGGAGGGCGACGCCCCGGCACCCGGCGACCACCCGCCCGCCGGGACGGCGGGCTGCTGGTCCTCGGCGTCCTCGTGCTCGTCGCGGGGGATCGCGCTGCACGCCGTGTCCACCCACCTGCGCCCGAACGGGCCGAACGGGCTGGGCGCCCCGCCCGTCGTGCAGGAGTGGTGGTGGGTGCTGCGCTGGCCGGCGTGGGCGGGTGTCGCCGGTGGTGCCTGGCTGCTGGTCCGCGGTTGGACCGGGCGGTCCGGGCGGGACGTCGACGGTGACGCCTCGACCTGAACGCCGGGGTGGCCTGCGCGAACGGTTCGTGGTCAACTGGTGACGGCGGCCCGGGGGGCTTCGAGTGTTGGGGAAGAACGCCCGCGGATCCCCCGGGTCGCCGCCTTCCGAGCGGTTCCGCTCAGTCCCCGGTCCGGGTGACCCCGAACATCAGCGTGCGGCGCTCGATGTCGTAGTGCACGACCTCGGTGTTCTCCAGCAGGTCCTGCAGGGCGTCCGCGTCATCCGCCGTGAGCGTGAGGACCTCCTCCCACGCCCCCTCGTCGAGGACGAGCTGCAGCGTGTAGGTGCCGTTCTGCCCGGGCTCACCGGCCACCCAGGAGAACTGGTAGTGGCTGAGCTGGCGGACCTTGATGGTGTTGTCGTTGACGGGCTGCGGGACGTTGGCCACGGGTCGTCGCCTCCTGGCGGATCGCGTCGTCGGTGTCGCGGCGCGGTCGGCGCCGCACTCGTCCGCTACCCGCTGGGCACCCCGTCAAACGCGCCGCGGCCCCCCTGCCGCGCCACGACGGTGGCCGGGCGGGGGAGGGGCCGCCCGGCCACCGGCTCGGGAGGGGTCAGGAACCCCGGTTCTGCTTCGCCAGCTCCGACAGGACGCTGCGCTCGAGGACCTCCGCGGCGCCCTCGTCGAGCTCGACGAAACGCACGACCGCCTCGCGGGAGGCGTCGTCGACGCGCACGACCTCGCCGCGGGCGTGCACCTCCTGGCCGTTGTCGAGCTCGAGGGCGACGTCGACCTCGGTGTGCTCGGCGGGCAGGTCCTCGGTCTCCAGGCGCAGGCCGCTGCGCGAGAGGTCGACGGTGCGGGCGTCGGCGACGCCCTCGGGGGTGGTCAGGTGCACGGGCAGCGAGGCGGGCACGCGCACGGCGCCGCGGCGGGTCTCGGAGGCCAGCAGCATGACGCCGGTCAGGGCGAGCTCGTCGGCGCGGTGGGCCTGGGCGACGGCCTGGAAGACGGCGTGCGGCACGACGGCGCCGGGCTCGCCGGCCTCGGTGCTGACCCAGACGCGCTGGCCGTCGAGGGCCTGCACGGTGTCGGGCGGGGCGGCGACGTGGCTGGTGACGACGAGACCGGCGGCCCCGGCGGTCCAGGAGAGGACGGTGCCGGTGTGCACGCTGGGGCCGTGGTCGACGGCGCCGGTCGCGGGCATGAGGGTCACGGTCGTGTCGACCGCGGGCCCGCCCGTGAGCAGACCACCCTGAGCGCTGTTCATCCGTCCCCCTGCATCAGCCATGAGTAGTTTCATCAACACGCTACGTCACGCCAGGGGGCGCTTCCACCCGTTCGGGCTCCACCCCCCCGGACGGGTGGAGGTCACCACCGCCACCGCTCCCGACCCGGTCGCCCGGCCCGGCCGCCCCGGCTCGACCACCCCCGTGCGACCCCCGTAGCGTCACCCGTGTGCTGATGCGCCTGCGGAGCCCGCGCGCGGCCGCCGACCCCGCGCTGGCCGCCTACCTCAACGAGCAGCTCGCCCGGGTGAGCGCCCTGCTGGACCAGCTGCGCCGCGTCTCCCGGGACCCCGGTCTCGCCGCCGAGCGCGCCGTGCTCGGGGACCTGCGCCGCCAGGTCACCGCCGACCGCGCCACCGTCCGCCTCGCCATGCGCCGGCTCGGCGCACCGCACGACTGGGCGGTCCTCGGCGTCGGGTGGGCCTCCACCCGAGCCGCCCGCCTGCTGCCGCTGCTGCACCGGATGCCCGTCCTCGACCGCATCCCCAGCGTGCCCTCCGGCAGGCAGGACGCCGTGCAGGTCCTGCTGGAGCTGGAGGACCTCCTCGCCGGCCTGCACCGCCGCCAGGTCGCCGCCCGCGTGCTCGCCGACGCCGTCGACGCCGGCGCCGGGCCCGACGGGGACTGGGCGCTCGCCGTGCGGGCCCTGCCCGCCCGCGCCGAGCAGCAGTTGCGCGCCGCCGAGGAGCTGCACCGCCGCCGCGCCGCCGCCCTGCTGCCGCGCCCCGCGCGGTGATCGTGCGCGTCGCCCCACCCGAGCGCACCCCGGTCCCGGCACCCGCGCGCGGGGAGGCGCTCGACCGCTCCACCGGGTGACCCACCGCGCCGCGCGCAGCGGCTGCACCGCACGCGCAGCGATGGCCGCGTGCGGCCGCCGCTCGCCGTCCCGCGCCCGTCGCAGGCGCTCCACCTCCACGAGACCGGCGTCGGCCAGCCGCGAGGAGAACACGCCGACCGGCCAGCGGTGGGCGGTGACGACCACGCGCTCGAAGGGCTCCAGCACGTCCGCGTCGAAGAGACCCGCGACCAGGACGCCACCGGGCCGGATCGCCCGCCGGGTGCCGGTCAGGACCTCGCCGAGCCGCCCGGGCGTGGGCGATGAACTCCGGCACCAGGTCGACGTACTGCCCGGCGACCGCCGAGCAGCGCTGCCGCACCTGCTCGGAGGTCACCGGTGGAGGGACCGCGGTGCCGCCCCGGTGGCCCACGCGGTCGGCAGCACGGCGATCAGCGGCCGGGTCACCCCGCCCGCTGGACCGGTGGCCCCGACACCGTCACTGCCCGCCGGGGCCGCCCTGCTCGCGGTGGTGGCCGGGCACACCGGTGGACAGCGCCTGGTCCCAGTCCCCGCGCTCGGGCGGGCGCGCAGCGGAGCGGTCGCGTCCGCGGTCGCGCACGATCAGCACGGTGATCAGTGCGACGACGACGACGGCCGTGGTGATGAGCATCGCGACGATCACTGCGCCTCCCGGCGGCTTCGGCGGCCTCGTGCTCCCACGTTCGCACGGATCACCGGCGGCCGCGCGAACGGCCGGTGGTGGCGGCGGTTCAGCCGCGCAGCCCGCCCGTCCACCCCGGCCGCGGGGGGTCCCGCGCTCACGACCCGGAGCGGCCGGCGACCGCGGTGCCCACCTCGCGCGCGTCCCGCGCCCGCGGGCGCAGCTGCCGGTGCACCACCAGCGCGGCCAGCGCGGTGAGCACCGCCCCGGCCACGGCGGTGGTGTCCAGGCCGTGCGCGAAGGCCCCGCGGGCGGAGTCCAGCAGTTGCGCGCCGGCGGCGCCCGGCAGCTGCCCGGCGACCTCGACCGCGCCGCCGAGGGTCTCGGTGGCGGCGGTGACCTGCCCCGCGCCCGCGGCCGCCGGCACCCGCACCTGCGCGCTGTAGACGGCGTTGAGCACGCTGCCCAGGACCGTCGTGCCCAGCACCGCCCCCACCTCGTAGGCCGTCTCGGAGATCGCGGAGGCGGCGCCGGCGCGGTCGGCGGGTGCCGTGGACAGGATCGCGTCGTTCGTGAGGGTCTCGGCCAGGCCCGCGCCGGCGGACAGCACCACGAACGCCACCGCCAGCTGCACCGCGCTGCGGGTGGCGGCCCCGTCGTCGGCCGGCCCCAGGGTCGCGGCCACCGCGTACCCGGCGGTGCCCAGCAGCAGCCCGGTCGCGATGAGCACGTCCAGGCGGGCGCGCCGGGCCAGCCGCGCGGCCAGCAGCCCGGCACCCACCGAGAACACCGCACCGGGCAGCAGCAGCAGGCCCGCGCGCACCGGCGACAGCCCCAGCACCAGCTGCAGGTACTGCGAGACGGCGAACAGCATCCCCGTCATGCCGCAGATGCTCATGAGGTTGGCCAGCACCGCGGTGCGGAACACCGGCAGCCGGAACAGCCCCACGTCCAGCAGCGGCTCGGCCAGCGCCTGCTGCCGCCGCACGAAGGTCACGCCCAGCGCGACGCCCAGCGCGAGCGCCGACAGCGCTGCGGCGCCCGGGCCGTGGTCGGCCAGCGCCTTGACCCCGTAGACGACGCCCGTCATGGCCAGGGTGGCGAGCGCGGCGCTGAGCGGGTCCAGCCGCGCCGGCGCCGAGGAGCGCGACTCGCGCACCAGCAGCGGCAGCAGCACCAGGACCAGCGCCACGACCGGCACGTTGACCAGGAACACCGAGCCCCACCAGAACCGCTCCAGCAGCACCCCGCCCACCACGGGGCCGAGCGCGGCGCCGCCGGCGAAGGCCCCGGCCCACACGGCGAACGCGGTGCGCCGCTGCTCGCGGTCCGGGAAGACGCTGCGCAGCAGCGCCAGCGTGGACGGCATGAGGGTGGCGCCGAAGACGCCCAGGGCCACGCGGGCGGCGATGAGCGCCTCCGCGGAGGGGGCGAACGCCGCGAGCGCGGAGACGGCGCCGAACCCGGCGGCGCCGATCAGCAGCAGGCGCCGCCGGCCGGAGCGGTCACCGAGGGCGCCCATCGTCACGAGCAGCCCGGCGATGGCCAGGGAGTAGCCGTCCACGATCCACAGCAGCTCGGTCCCGGTGGGTGCCAGGGCGGTGCTCAGGTGCGGGACGGCGAAGCTCAGCACGGTGGTGTCCACCGAGATCATCAGCACGGGCAGCATGAGAACGGCCAGTGCGACCCACTGGCGGGCGCCGGCGCGGGTCGCGGGGGTCTCGGGGGAGGTGCGGGGGCCGGGCGTGGTCACGGGGGAGTCCTCGATCGGTGGCTCGGAGGTGCACCGTCCGGACGGCGCAGCCCCGACTGTACCGTCCGGACGGTACAGCTGCTTTCGATTAACCTCCTGGGCGTGACGAGCGCCCCCAGCACGCGCGAGAAGCTCCTCGACGCCTTCAGCGAGCTGCTCGTCGCCGCCGGCTCCCGCGCCGCCACCCTCGACGCCGTCGCCGCCGCCGCCGGCGTCTCCAAGGGCGGGCTGCTGTACCACTTCGGCAGCAAGGACGCCCTCGTCGACGGCCTCGTCCACCGCTGGCGCCGCATGGCGGACGACGACGTCCGCGAGATGCGCACCGCTCCCGAGGGGGCCACCGCCTACTACCTGCGCACCTCCGTCGTGGAGCGCGACGACCCGCTGGCCCGGACCGGCGTCGCGGTCCTGCACCTGGCGCAGGAGGGCGACGCGCGCGCCACGGCCGCCTTCACCGACGCCACCGAGGGCTGGCGCGCCGCCATCGAGGAGCAGGTCGGCGACCGCGTGCTCTCCCGCGTGGTCCAGCTCGTCGGGGACGGGCTGTGGGCCGGCTCCTCCATCGGTGTCGCCCCCGACGACCTCGACGACGTCGTCGCCGGCGTCACCCGCCTGCTGGGTGAGCCGCCCCGCCCCGCCTGACCGGGCCGGGGCCACCGCGCCCGCCGCTCACGCCGACGGCTCCACCGCCGAGCGCTCCGCGTCGGCGGCCACCAGCTGCGCGTAGCGCCCGCCGAGCGCCAGCAGCTCGTCGTGGCCGCCGCGCTCGGCGACCCGCCCGCCCTCCAGCACCACGATCTGGTCCGCCTCGCGCACCGTGGACAGCCGGTGCGCGATCGTGATCGTGGTGCGGCCGCTGGAGACCTCGCGCAGCGCCGCGGACATCGCCCGCTCGGTGCGCACGTCCAGCGCGCTCGTCGCCTCGTCCAGCAGCAGCACCGGCGGGTCCCGCAGCACCGCCCGGGCCAGCGCGAGCCGCTGCTTCTCACCCCCGGAGAAGCGGTAGCCGCGCTCGCCGACGACCGTGCCGAACCCCTCGGGCAGCGCGTCCACCACGGCGTCCACCTGCGCGGTGCGCGCCGCCCGGCGCAGGTCCTCGTCCGAGGCGCCCGGCGCCGCGAAGCGCAGGTTCTCCGCGATGCTCGCGTGCAGCAGGAACGTCTCCTGCGTGACCACCCCCACCGCCTCCGCCAGCGAGCGGGCGCTCACGTCGCGCACGTCCCGCCCGTCGATCAGCACCGCGCCGGAGTCCACGTCGTACAGCCGGGCCAGCAGGTACCCCAGGGTCGTCTTGCCCGAACCGGTGGCCCCCACCACCGCCAGCGACGTGCCCGCCGGCACCACCAGGTCGATCCCCTCCAGCGCGGGCCGGTCCGCCCCCGGGTAGCGGAACGTCACGTCGCGGAACTCCACCCGCCCGCGCGGGCGGGGCAGCTCCACCGCGCCCGGCGCCTCGGCGACCTCCGGGACGCTGTCCAGGTACTCGAACACGCGCGTGAACAGCGCCATCGAGGCGTGCAGCCGCACCAGGATGCGCAGCAGCGCCGCCAGCGGCCGGAACAGCTGCGCCTGCAGCGTCACCAGCGCCACCAGCGTCCCGATGCTCAGCGCGGCGCCCGTGCCGCGCAGCCACCCGCCCAGCAGGTACGTCAGCGCCGGCACCGCCGCCATCGTCAGCGTGATGAGCGACCACTGCCAGCGCCCGGCCATCTCCGAGCCGACCTCCAGGCGGGACACCCCGTCCGACTGGGCGGTGAAGCGCTCCACGACCTCGCGGGTGCGGCCCGTGGTGCGGGTCAGCAGGATCCCCGAGACCGACAGCGTCTCCTCCACCGTCGCGGACATCTCCGCCAGCTGCCGCTGCCGCTGCGCCGTGATCCGCCGGCGCAGCCGCCCCACCCGCCGGTTCAGGTGCACCGCCAGCGGCAGCACCGTGAAGGAGAACAGCGCCAGCCGCCAGTCCAGCGCGAGCATCGCCACCACCGTCACGACCACCGTGGCGAGGTTCTGCACCAGCTCGGCACCGGTGGTGGTCACCACCGTCTGCAGGGCGCCGATGTCGCTGGCGATGCGCGACTGCACCTCGCCGGTGCGGGTGCGGGCGAAGAAGCCCAGCGACATGCGCTGCAGGTGCGCGTACAGCGACGTGCGCAGCCCGTGCATGACGCCCTGCCCCACCCGGGTGGTCAGCAGCCCCTGCACCACGTCCAGCACGGTCGTGACCGCGGCGATCGCCACCAGCCCGCCGGCCAGCGCGGCCAGCAGCCCGAGGTCCTGCTCCGGCAGCGCCTCGTCGACGATCTCGCGCAGCAGGAAGGGGGACGCCACCCCCGCCAGCGCCGACAGGGCGATGAGGCCGGCCACCACCGACAGCGTGCGCGCGTGCGGGCGGAACAGCCGCAGCGCCCGCACCACCTCCGCGCGCTGCGGGCGCTCGGAGGGCGGCTCCACCCTCCCCGGGCGGAACGGGTCACGGGTGGGGTCACCGCGCACGTGCTCTCCTCGCGTCCGGTGCTCCCGGGACGGGGGCGTGTGCCGTCAGCGTAGGAGCGGCCCCGGACAGCAGCGCCGCATCGCGGTGCGCCCCTATCCTGTGACTGCAGGTGACGACCTCGGTCGGTGCCGCGACGACCGGAGCCCTCGGTCGACAGGGTGCGCCCGGCAGGCCCGGGCGCGGATCCGAAGGTTGTGCCACATGCAGGCGAGGCCCGCAACGGGCGGGGACGGCGGGTCCGCCGCCCTCGCGCCGCGCCCGCCCGCCGGCGTCCCCCACCCGGCCCTGGAGCGCCTGGCCGCGCTGGCCGCCCGGGCCCTGGGCACGTCCTCCGCGCGCACCGAGCTCACCGAGGACGCCGCCCCCACCGGCGCCGGTGCGTCCGCCGGGCTGCTCGCCCCCGTCGACGAGCTGCTCACCGCCACCGCCCGGGGCGCCGGCGCCCTCGCCGTGGCCGACACCCGCGCCGACGCCCGGTGGGCCGCGCTGCCCGCCGTCGTCTCCGGCGTCGTCGGCTGCTACCTCGGGGTCCCGATGATCGGCACGGACGGGCAGGTCGTCGGGGTCCTGGCGGTGTTCGACCCCCTGCCGAGGCGCTGGTCGCGCACCGACGTGGAGCTGCTCGTCGACCTCGCCGCCGTCGCCGTCGGCGAGCTGCAGCTGTCGGCGCTGGCGGTCCAGCACGAGGCCGACCGGCTCCGGTGGCGGCTGGGCGTCGCCGCGGGCGGGGTCGGCAGCTTCGACCTCGACCTCGCCACCGGCCTCGTCACCTGGGACGAGCGGATGCTCGAGATGTTCGGGTACACCGCCGCGGAGTTCGACGGCACCCTCGCCGCCTTCGACGCGCGCGTGCACCCCGACGACCTGCCCCGCGTGCACGAGGCCGTCACCGCCGCGGTGGAGGGCCCCGCCGCCTTCCAGGCGGAGTACCGCGTCCTGCTCCCCTCCGGCACCACCCGGTGGGTCAAGGCCCGCGGCGAGGTGCTGCGCGACGAGGCCGGCCGCGCCCTGCGCCTGGTCGGCGCCGCCTACGACACCACCGCGGAGAAGCGCGGCGACGCCCGCGTCTCCCGGCTGCTGGAGTCGATGCCCTCGGCGTTCTACTCCCTGGACCGCGACTGGCGCTTCAGCCACGTCAACGCCGAGGCCGAGCGGCTGCTGCAGCGCCCGCGCGAGGAGCTGCTCGACGGCGACGCGTGGGAGCTGTTCCCCGAGGTCACCGGGACCGTGTTCGAGGAGCGGTTCCGGCACGCGGTGGCCACCGGCGAGCCGGTGATGTTCGAGGCGCACTTCGCCCCGCTGCAGGCCTGGTTCGAGGTGCGCGCCTGGCCCGACCCCGACGGGCTGTCCGTGTACTTCCTCGACGTCAGCGCCCGCCGGGCCGCGCAGGAGGAGGCGGAGCGCACCGCGCGCCGCCTGGAGCTGCTCGCCACCGTCAGCGCCGACCTCGTCGCCACCCTCGACGCCGACGCGGCCGTGGCGCGCCTGGCCCGCCACGTCGTGCCCGCCCTGGCCCGGTGGGCCGTGGTCACCCTCGTCGACGACAGCGGCGCGCTGCGCGACATCGGCTCCTGGCACGCCGACCCCGACCTGCGCGAGCTCACCGACCGCTACCGGCGGGTGCGCCAGGCGGGCCTGGCCGCCGAGGCGCCGCTGCGGCGCTCGCAGGCGCGCCAGGGCGCCGTCGTCATCGAGTCGCGCGCGGCCGAGCGGCTGTCGAGCGTGCTGTCGGACGAGGCGCGCGAACTGCTCCTGCAGCTGGCGCCGGAATCGGCGTACGTGATGCCCCTGCGAGCGCGGGGACGCCTGCTGGGCATGATGTCGCTGTTCCGCTCCGCCGAGGACGGGCCCCTGTCCGCGGACGACCTGGCGACGGCGGTGCAGGTCGCCGACCGGGCGGGGCTCGCCCTGGACAACGCCTCGCTGTACGCGCGCCAGCAGCACGTCGCGGAGGGGCTGCAGCGCAGCCTGCTCAGCGCCCCCGTCGAACCGGACCACCTGGAGGTGCGGGTGCGCTACCGGCCCGCGGCGCGCGCGGTGCAGGTGGGCGGCGACTGGTACGACTCGTTCCTGCAGCCGGACGGCGACACGGTCCTGGTCATCGGCGACGTCATGGGCCACGACGTGGACGCCGCCGCCGCGATGAGCCAGGTGCGCAACCTGCTGCGCGGCATCGCCTACTCCAGCGGCGGCTCGCCGGCCGCGGTGCTGGCCACGCTGGACGCGGCGATGCGCGGGCTGGCCGTGGCGACGACCGCGACGGCCGTGGTGGCGCGACTGGAGCAGACCGCGGACGAGCGGGCGCGGGGGGTCACGCGGCTGCGCTGGTCGAACGCGGGCCACCCGCCGCCGGTGCTGCTGCGCCGCGACGGCACCGTCTCTGACCTGGACGGCGAGGAGCCGGACCTGCTGCTGGGCATCGCCCCGCACCTGTCGCGCCGGGACGAGCAGGTGGAGCTGGAGCGCGGCTCGACGGTGCTGCTGTTCACCGACGGCCTGGTGGAGCGGCGCGGGCAGGACATCGACGAGGGGCTGGATCTGCTGCGCGAGGTCGTGGCGGAGCTGGCGGGCGCGCGCCTGGACGACCTGTGCGACGGGATCCTGGACCGGTTGTTGCCGCCGGAGCCGGAGGACGACGTGGCGCTGGTGGCGGTGCGCCTGCACCCCCAGGACGGCCCGCGCCCCGAGGTCGCCGGTCCGCACCGCGTCCCCGACGACCTCCCCCTCCCCGGCCGCTGACCCTCCACCCCCACCCGCCACCCTCCTTCCCTCACCGCGGGGGGGGGGCGGGTCAGGCGGGCCGGGCCAGGTCGGCCAGGGTCAGCGCCAGGTGCAGCGCCAGGCGGTCCGCGCCGTCGTCCAGGTCGTACCCGCTGACCTCCCGCACCCTCCGCAGCCGGTGGTACAGCGTCTGGCGGTGCACGGCCAGGGCCGCCGCGGTGCGCTGCGCCGACCCCGCCAGGTCCAGGTAGGTGCGCGCGGTGCGCACCAGCTCCGGGTCGCCGGCCAGCAGCCGCCGCGCCCGCTCGTCCACCGCCACGGCCGCCAGGTCGCCCGCCTCGGCCAGCGCCAGCAGCCGCAGCGTGCCCAGCTCCTCCCACCCGCGCACCGCCGCCGCCCCGTGCGGCAGCGCCGTCAGCGCGGCCCGCAGCGCGGCCTGCGCCTGCCGCCACCCGGTGTGCGCACCGGCCGCCGTGACGGGCCCGGACACCCCGGCCGCCACGCCCGCGGGGTGCTGCGCCAGCAGGGCGCCGGCGGCCCGGGCGGCGACGTCCGCGGCCGGCAGCGCCCCCGGCACGAGCAGCGCCGCCCGCGAGCCCACGGGCGCCACCACCACGGCGCGCGGCAGCAGCCAGGCGTTGACGGGCCCGGCGGCCTCCCCGCCGGTGGGGGCCAGGGCCACCACGCGCAGCTCCCCGGCCGGCAGGACGGCCTCGCGCGCCAGCTCCTCGGTGGCGCGGCCGCGCGCTGCGGCGTCCGGCGACAGCAGCTCCCCGACGGCCCAGGCGGTGCGGTCGGCGGTGCGTGAACGGGTGGCCAGCGTGGCGGCGACGGCGTCGACGACGTCGTGCAGCTGCGCCAGCCGGTGCTCCTCGACGTGGCCGCCGGGATCCAGCAACCACAGGTACCCGTACGTCACCCCGCGCCAGCGCACCGGCACGCACCAGCGGGCCAGCCGGCCGGCCGCGGGGTCGGCGGGCACCCGCAGCGGCCCGCGGGCGCGGGCGATGCCGAACGCGGCGAACGCCTCCTGCACCGCGGCGTCCGAGCGCCGGCGCAGGATCGAGCTGCGGCGCACCTCGTCGACGACGTCGTCGTGGCCGGAGGCGGCCACGAGGTGCAGGTCCCGGTCCTCCAGCGTGGTGGGGGCGCCGGTGAGGTCGGCGACGGTGTCGACGAGGTCCTGCAGACCCGGGGCGGAGGGGGTGCTCACGTCCTCACCCTGCCACCCGTCATCCACCTGGATGACGAGCTCCGGGCATCTTCATCCACTCGTCCCTGGCCCCGGCGCCCTTGCGGGCTTAGCGTCGTCAGGGTGTTCGGACAAGTGGTCCTCGGCGTGGCGGGCTCGCCGCGCGTGCGCTCCCTCGTGACCGGGAGCGGCCTCAGCCGCCCCGTCGTGCAGCGCTTCGTCGCCGGGGAAGACGCCGACGCCGCGCTGCGCGCGGTCCGCGCCCTCGCCGCCGACGGCGTGCGCACCACCCTCGACGTCCTCGGCGAGGACACCACCCGCCCCGAGCAGGCCGACGAGACCGTCGCCTCCTACCGCGACCTGGTCACCCGGCTCGCCGACGCCGGCCTGGCCGACGGCAACGAGGTGTCGGTGAAGCTGTCCGCCCTCGGGCAGGGCCTCCTCCCGGACGGCCCGGCGCGCGCCACCGAGCGCGCCCGCGCCCTCGTCGAGCACGCCCACGCGCACGGCGTGGACGTCACCCTCGACATGGAGGACCACACGCGCGTCGACGCCACCCTGGAGACGCTGCGCGCGCTGCGCGCCGACTTCCCCCGCACCGGCTGCGTGCTGCAGTCCATGCTGCGGCGCACCCCCGGCGACGCCGCCGACCTGGCGCACCCCGGGTCGCGGGTGCGGCTGGTCAAGGGCGCCTACGCCGAACCCGCCGAGGTCGCCCACCCCGCGAAGAAGGACGTGGACCGCGCCTACGTGCGCTGCCTGCGCACCCTGCTGGACGGCGGCGCGTACCCGATGGTCGCCACCCACGACCTGCGCGTCGTGCGCATCGCCGAGGAGCTGCTGGCCGGACGCGCCCCCGGGGCGGCGGAGTTCCAGATGCTCTACGGCATCCGCACCGACGAGCAGCGCCGCCTGGCCGCGGCCGGGCACGTGGTGCGCACCTACGTGCCGTTCGGCACCGACTGGTACGCGTACTTCTCCCGCCGCCTGGCCGAGCGCCCCGCCAACCTCGCGTTCTTCGCGCGCTCCCTCGCCCACGCCTGAGAAACCCCCAGAACCCCAGAACCCGACCCGGAGGTCGTCGTGCAGTCCGTGACCGAGGTCCCCGCCCCCCGCAACGAGCCGGTGCACGGCTACGCGCCCGGCAGCACCGAGCGCAAGCTGCTCACCGACCAGCTCGCCGAGCAGGCCGCGAACCCCGTCGAGATCACCCAGACCATCGGCGGCGTGCAGTCGCCCGGCGGCGGTGAGCGCATCGACGTCGTGCAGCCGCACCGGCACGCGAGCGTGCTCGGCACGTTCGCCGCCGCCACGCACCAGGACGCGAGCGCCGCCGTGGAGGCCGCCGTGGCCGCCGGGCCGCAGTGGGCGGCGATGGACTACGAGGACCGCGCCGCGGTGTTCCTGCGCGCCGCGGACCTGCTGGCCGGCCCGTGGCGGGAGAAGCTCGCCGCCGCCACGATGCTGGGCCAGTCGAAGACCGCGCAGCAGGCGGAGATCGACGCGCCCTGCGAGCTGGTGGACTTCTGGCGGTTCAACGTCGCGTTTGGCCGCCGCCTCATCGCCGAGCAGCCGGTGTCCTCGCCGGGGGTGTGGAACCGCCTGGACCACCGCCCGCTGGAGGGTTTCGTCTACGCGGTCACCCCGTTCAACTTCACCGCCATCGCCGGCAACCTGCCCACCGCCCCGGCGCTGATGGGCAACACCGTGGTGTGGAAGCCCAGCCCGACGCAGATGCTGTCGGCGCACTGGACGATGCGGCTGCTGGAGGCGGCGGGCCTGCCGCCCGGCGTGGTGAACCTCGTCGGCGGCGACGGGCGCGCCGTCTCCGACGTGGCGCTCGCCGACCCCCGCCTGGCCGGCATCCACTTCACCGGTTCCACCGCCACCTTCCAGCACCTGTGGCGCACGGTGGGGGAGAACATCGCGGGTTACCGCACCTACCCGCGCCTGGTGGGGGAGACCGGCGGCAAGGACTTCGTGGTGGCGCACCCGTCGGCCGACCCGGAGGTGCTCGCCACCGCGATGCTGCTGGGCGCGTTCGAGTACCAGGGCCAGAAGTGCTCGGCGGCCTCGCGGGCGTTCGTGCCGCGCTCGGTGTGGGAGCGGATGGGGTCCGGGTTCCTGGCCCGGGTGGACTCGCTGACCTACGGCGACGTCACCGACCTGTCGAACTTCGGCGGTGCCGTCATCGACGCCCGCTCGTTCGCGAAGAACGCCGCCGCGATCGACCGCGCGAGGGCCACCGCCGGTGTCGAGGTCGCCGCGGGCGGCACGTACGACGACTCCGAGGGGTACTTCGTGCGGCCGACGGTCCTGCTGGGCGAGGACCCGGCCGACGAGCTGTTCTCCACCGAGTACTTCGGCCCGATCCTCGCCGTGCACGTCTACGACGACTCCCGCCCGGGCGCGTGGGAGGACGTCCTGCGCCTGGTGGACTCCGGCTCGCAGTACGGCCTGACCGGTGCCGTCATCGCGGACGACCGCGTCGCGGTGCGGCAGGCGCAGGACGCCCTGCGCTTCGCGGCCGGGAACTTCTACGTCAACGACAAGCCCACGGGCGCCGTCGTGGGCCAGCAGCCGTTCGGCGGCTCGCGCGGCTCGGGCACCAACGACAAGGCCGGCTCGATCCTGAACCTGCAGCGGTGGACCAGCCCGCGCGCCGTGAAGGAGACGTTCGTGGCGCCGACCACGCACGTGTACCCGCACATGCGCTGACACCCCCGCGGCCCCGGTGATCGCCCGTCGTTTCGCCGGGGCCCGCGGCGGGTAGTGAACGACCATGAGCCACGACAGGAGCTCCACGCGCACGGACGACCTGTCGGTCGTCCACCGCACCGGCTCACGCGCCGCTTCGGCCGGCGCCGAGCCCGCCGCCGCGCCCGTGCCCGGCCCCGGCCCCGTGGTGTCCGCCGCCCCGGCGGGGGAGTCCGTCGGTCAGCTCGTCAGCGACCTGACGCAGCAGGTGTCGCACCTCGTGCGCGACGAGGTGCAGCTGGCGAAGATGGACCTGACGGAGAAGGGCAAGAAGGCCGGGAAGGGCCTGGGTGCCTTCTCCGTCGCGGGACTGCTGGCGTTCTTCGGGATCGCCGCACTGGTGACCACCGCCATCGCGGCGCTGGCGCTCGTCCTGGACGTGTGGCTGTCGGCGCTCATCGTGGCCGTGGTGCTGCTGGCGGTGGCCGCCGTGGCCGCCCTGGTGGGCAAGAAGGAGGTCCAGCAGGCGACCCCGCCCGTGCCGCAGGCGGCGGTGGACGGTGTGAAGAAGGACATCGACGCCGTCAAGGAGGGTTTCAAGCGATGAGCAGCACTCAGCCCACCCCGCCCGCCGACCGCGAGGCGCTCGAGCGCGACATCGTGCGGACGCGGGAGCGACTGGCGGAGACCGCCGACGCGCTGGCCGCGAAGGCGGACGTGAAGGCGCAGGCGCAGCACAAGGTCGACGACCTCAAGGCGCAGGCCCAGCACAAGGTCGACGACGTGAAGGCGCAGGCGCAGCACAAGGTGACGGGCGTGAAGGACCGCGCCGTGTCCTCCGTGCACGGCGCCAGCGACAGCGCCCCGGGCAGCCCGAAGGCGCAGGGTGGCGCGCTGGCGGGTGCCGTCGTGGTGGCCGTGGCGCTGACGGTCTGGCTGGTCGTGCGCCGCGGGCGCCGCTGACCCCGTTCCCTCCCCCTCGCGGGTGCCGGAACCCGCCGTGGCCCTGCGCTGTCGAGAGCTCGGCAGCGCGAGATCACGGCGGGTCCTGCGCGTGCGGGGTCAGGCGGTGGGGGACGGGGCGGCCGACAGGGGTGAGGCGGGCACCGTGCCGCCCGCCTCGGCGCGCACGACCGGGGCGACCTCGGTGCCCAGCAGCTCGATCGCGCGCATCACCTCGCGGTGCGGCACCGTCCCCGCGCTCAGGTGCAGCATGAACCGGTCGATCCCCAGCTGCTCGCGCTGCAGCAGGACCTTCTCCGCGACCTCCTGCGCCGAGCCGACGAGCAGCGCCCCGCGGCGGCTGCGGGCCGCCTCGTAGCCGGTGCGGCTGAAGGGCCGCCAGCCGCGCTCGCGGCCGATGGCGTCCATCGCGTACCGGTACGGCTCGAAGTGGACGTCGACGGCCCGCTGCGAGGTGTCGGCGACGAAGCCGTGCGAGTGGGTCGCCACCGGGAGCGTCGCCGGGTCGTGGCCGGCGCGGCGGGCGGCCTCGCGGTAGAGGTCCACCAGGGGGCGGAACTGCGCGGGCTCGCCGCCGATGATGGCGACCGCCAGGGGCAGGCCCAGCGTCCCGGCGCGCACGACGGAGGCGGGGTTGCCGCCCACCCCGATCCACACGGGCAGCGGCTGCTGCACGGGCAGCGGGTACACGCCGAGGCCGTCGATCCCGGCGCGGTGCCGGCCGCCGGGCCAGACGACGTGCGCGGGGTCGCGCCGGATCGTCAGGAGCAGGTCCAGCTTCTCCGTGAACAGCTCGTCGTAGTCGTCGAGGTCGTACCCGAACAGCGGGAAGGACTCGATGAAGGAACCTCGCCCGGCGAGGACCTCCGCCCGCCCGCCGGAGAGGCCGTCGAGGGTGGCGAACTGCTGGAAGACGCGCACCGGGTCGTCGGAGGACAGGACGGTGACGGCGCTGGAGAGCCGGATGCGGGAGGTGCGGGAAGCGGCCGCGGCGAGCGCGACGGCGGGTGCGGAGGCGGCGTAGTCGGGCCGGTGGTGCTCGCCGAGGCCGTAGACGTCCAGGCCGACCTGGTCCGCCAGCTCGATCTCCTCGACGACCTCGCGCAGCCGCTCCGCGTGGCTGATCGTGGTCCCGGTGCTGTCGGGCGTGGTCTCCGCGAAGGCGCTGATGCCGATCTCCACCCTGGTCCCCTCCCCGGCGCCCGTCGGGCGCCTCGTCGCGGGTGCCGGACGGCACCTCGTTGCGCGTTCAACGATCTGTGGCTGCTGCGTCTTCCCGGCTTCCGGCGGTGTGCCCGCCGTCTGGGGTCTCGACTAGGTTCAGCCTCCGTGAAGAGGTTGCCGTTCGCCGAGGCCAGCGGCCTCCGCGAGGCCTACGAGGCGGTCGACTGGACCGCCACCCCCGTCGGCGACCCCGCGGGCTGGCCGCGCCCGCTGCGCCAGGCCCTCGAGCTGGCCCTGGGCACCCGCTTCCCCGCCCTCGTCTGCTGGGGCCCGCAGCTGGTGATGCTCTACAACCAGCCCTACGCCGACATGGTCGAGGGCAAGCACCCCGGCGCGCTGGGCCGCCCGGTGCGCGAGGTGTTCCCCGAGGCCTGGGACGAGCTGCGCCCCCTCTTCGACAAGGCGCTCGCCGGCGAGGCCACCTGGTCGGTGGACCTCTACCTGCCGCTGCACCGCAGGGGCTTCCTGGAGGAGTCGTACTTCACGTTCTCCTACTCGCCGCTGCTCGGCGAGACCGGCGCCGTCGAGGGCGTCATGGACATCGCGGTGGAGACCACCGGGCAGGTGCAGGACCACCGCCGCCTCGAGCTGCTCACCCTCCTGGGCGACCTCGCCACCGACCTGGACTCCCCGGCCGAGGTCGCCGCCCGCGCCCTCGACGTCCTGCGCACCGCCCCGCTGGACCTGCCCGAGGTGGACCTGCACCTGCCGGGCGCGGCGGGCGGGCGCCACGAGCACGTGCTGCCGCCCGCGCCCGAGCCGCTGCGCCCCCGCCGGGTGCTCGTGCGCGAGGACGGCGGCGCCGGCCCGCTGGCGTGGGCGCCGATCCCCGCCGCCCTCGGCGGCGGCTCGCCCGGGGTCCTCGCCGCGCGCCTGAGCCCGCGCATCGCCCCCGACGCCAGCTACCGCGACTTCCTGCGCCTGGTCGCCGCCACCGTCGGCGACGGGCTGTCCGCGGCCGCCTCCTACGAGGCCGAGCGCCGGCGCGCGGACCTCCAGGCGTGGCAGGCGCAGCGCCTCGGTGGCCTCGTCGCCGTCGCGCAGGCGCTGCCCGACGTGGACGCCGAGGTCGACGTGCTGCGCGTGCTGGGCCGGGGCGCGGCGGCCCTGCTCGGCGCGGACGGCATCGTGCTGGGCCTGCTGGAGCCCGACGAGAGCGGCACCGGCCGCCTCGACGTCCTCGGCGACACCGCCGACCCGGCCGCGGCGGCCCTGCCGGCGGCACTGCGCGGCGTGCCGGTCGTCGACGCCGCCGCCGGGACGGCCGCCTGGCCGCTGCGGCTGACCGACCGCACCGTCGGTGTCCTGAGCCTGTCCTGGCGCCGCCCGCGCGAGCTGCGCCCGGAGGACCGCGACCTGCTCACCGCGCTGGCCGCCTCCGCCGCGCAGGCCGTGGACCGGGTGCGGGCCCGGCGCGCCGAGCGGGAGGCCGCCGACGCGGTGCGCTCGCTGGCCGAGACGCTCCAGCGCAGCCTGCTGACGTCGGCGCCGCAGCCGGAGCACCTGGAGATCGCGGTGCGGTACCTGCCGGCGGCCGAGCACGCCCAGGTCGGCGGCGACTGGCACGACGCCTTCCTCACCGCCTCCGGCACCGCGTGCCTCGTCATCGGCGACGTCACCGGTCACGACCAGGACGCCGCCGCCGCGATGGGCCAGGTGCGCAACCTGCTGCGCGGCATCGGCTACTCCCTGGAGGTCTCGCCCGCCTCGGCGCTGTCCGCGCTGGACCGCGCCATGCGCGACCTGGGCGTGGGGGCGCTGGCCACCGGCGTGCTGGCCACCGTGGAACCGGTGGAGGGCGCCCGCGCGTGGCGGCTGCGCTGGTCCAACGCCGGGCACCCGCCGCCGGTGGTCCTCACCCCCGACGGGCGGGTGGAGGTGCTGCGCACCGACCCGGACCTGCTGCTGGGTATGGACGCGGGCTTCCAGCGCGCCGACCACGTCCACGGCATGGTTCCCGGCGCCACGGTGCTGCTGTACACCGACGGCCTCGTGGAGCGCCGCGGCGCCTCCATCGACGACGGAGTGGACTGGCTGGCGGCCACCGCCGCCCGCTTCGCGGACCTGGGCCCGGACGGCATCTGCGACGCGGTGCTGGCGGAGGTCGCCGGTCACGCCGAGGACGACGTCGCCGTCCTGGCGGTGCGGGTGCGCCCGGAACCGGGGGTCGCCCCCCGCGCCGGCGCGTAGCCGCCGTCGGCCAGGCCCGCCCACCGCTCGAACACGTTCAGCCGCGGGTCGTTGCGGGTGACCAGCGCGTTCAGCCCGTACAGGGCCAGGAACGGCACGGTCCCCAGCAGCGCGTACTGGTCGGCGTGCCGGGACTCGTGCCGGCGGCGCCGCTCACCGCCCAGCCCGCCGTGCAGCCAGGCGTTGCCGACGGTGGTGCCGCCGCGCCCGTAGGTGCGCGGCGGCATGGGCGCGCACTCCACCAGCAGGTCCGCGCCGAGGACGGGGCGCACCCCGTGCGCCCGCGCCCACCCCACGGCGACGAGCGTGGCCGGCAGGTTCCGCCAGGCCCGGTACAGGTGCCAGGCGCGTCGGGCGGTGCTGGTGGTCGGCACGCGGGCCCCCTCGTGGTGGTCGTCGGCGGGTGGTCCCTAGCGGTCGTGCCGGGAGCGCCCGGCACGCGAGCCGGCGTAGGCGGGCTCCCGCAGCCGCAGCCACCCGGCGGGCATCTCCAGGCCGGGCACGGGGTAGCGGCCGGGGTCGAAGGTGATCGTGCGGTCGGGCGCGGTGGCCGGGTCCTGGTGCAGGTGCAGCCGCGCGAACGGCCGCCACGGCCCGCGCGGGGCGGCGACGGCCAGCGTGTACGCCCCGTCGCGCCAGCGCGCGCCGGCGAGCAGGGGGCCGGTGGGGGTGCGGAACGCCGCGACGCTGCTGTGGGTGCCGGAGCGGTGGTCGAGCGCGGGCCGCAGCAGCCGGCGGCCCGCGCCGGTGTCGAACGTGGTGGACAGCAGCAGGTCGCGCGGTTCCCCGTCGGGGCCGCTCACGCGCACGGCCAGGCCGAGGACGTCGGGCAGCGGACGCGGCACCCCCGCGGCGCGGGAGAGTCGCACCACTGCCCGGTCGGTGCCGGGCTCGTCGACCCACGGGACCCCGACGGGGTCGGTCAGCCCGTGCCGGACGACCTCGCCGGCGACGACCGCCCCGCGCGTGTGCACGGCCTTGCCGCGGCGCAGCGAGGCGGCGAGGCGGAACGCGGTGCGCAGGGCGGGGCTGTCGGGGACGGCGCCGGGCACGTCGGGGACGGGGGCACCCGCCTCCGGCACGCGGTGGCCGGCGTCCGGCCCGGGTGTCCCGGCGGGCGGGCGGGGCGGCGTGCCGTCCGGTGCGGGACTGGTCCGGCGCAGCGTCTCGTCCACGCCGCCATCCTGGGACCCCCGCCCGCACCCCGCACCCGCACCCACCCCGCCCCTCTCGACGACCCCACCGTGACCTTGCGCGGTTGAGCACTCAACCCCGCAAGATCACGGTGGGGGAGGGGAGCGGTTGTGGTGAGGCCCACGCGCCCCGCGGGAGGGTCCACAGCGTCACCGGCGTTGAACAGGACGTGCAGAGCGAGCAGCTCACCCGTCCCCGCCCGTGGACCCCCACCACCGCCTACGTCACCGCCTCCGCGCAGGCCGAGCCGCACGGCCGCGCGATCCTGGACCGCCTCGCCGCAGCCGGCGTCGAGGACGTGCGGCTGCTGAGCGGCGACCGCCTGCCGAGCCTGCGCGGCGCCGACGAGCGCGCCACCTACGCCGCCGCGAAGCGCACCCTCGCCGTCGTCACCAGCCCCGCCTCCAAGCGCCGCCCCTCGCCCATCCCGCCGAGCGCGGACTTCGCCTTCCCGATCGCCGAGGGCTGCCCCGGCCACTGCCAGTACTGCTACCTCGCCGGGTCCCTGTCGGGCCCGCCGATCACCCGCGCGTACGCGGACCTGCCGCGGATCCTCGCCGGCCTGGACGACGTCGTCGGCACCGGCACGGTCACCTCCGGCACCGCCGCGCGCGGCCACGAGGGCACCACCTTCGAGGCGTCCTGCTACACCGACCCGCTCGCCGTCGAGCACGTCACCGGTTCCCTGTCCGCGACGATCGCGCACTTCGGCACCCACGACTTCGGCGGGCCCGTCCAGCTGCGCCTGACGACGAAGTACGACGACGTCGACGGTCTGCTGGACCTGCCGCACGGCGGGCGCACCCGCGTGCGGGCGTCCGTGAACGTGCCGGGGGTGGAGCGGTTCGAGGGCGGCACGGCGCGCGTGCCGGCGCGCCTGCACGCCCTGGGGCGCCTCGCCCGCGCCGGCTACCCCGTGGGTCTGACGATCGCCCCGATCGTGCCGGTCGACGACTGGCGCGAGGCGTACGGGCGGCTGCTGGCCGACGCGGCCGCGGAGCTGGCGGGCGTGCCCGGCCTCGACCTCACCGTCGAGTGCATCACCCACCGCTTCACCCCGCGCAGCAAGGAGGTCCAGCTGGGCTGGTACCCGCGCACGAAGCTGGACCTGGAGGAGTCCACCCGCGTGCGCAAGCACGGGCGCTTCGGCGCCGTGAAGTTCGTCTACGACGCCGCGACGACGCGCGAGCTGCGCTCGTGGTTCGAGCAGGTGCTGGCCCGCGAGCTGCCCGCGGCCCGGTACCTGTACTGGACGTGATCGCCGTCCCGGCCCCGCGCGCGCTGCGCGGGTCCGCCCGGTCGGGCGGGGCCCTCGAGCTGCGCGCCCGGCGTGC
The DNA here is from genome assembly GCF_022669155.1 of Kineococcus sp. TRM81007. Lineage (GTDB taxonomy): Bacteria > Actinomycetota > Actinomycetes > Actinomycetales > Kineococcaceae > Kineococcus. The sequence goes on from NZ_JALBVB010000035.1 coordinate 28,519, forward strand.
CGAGTACCGGGGGGTGGAGACCACCCCCGGCGCCGCGCAGGACGCGCTGCTCGCCGAGCTGCCGGCGCTGACCGCCGGGCCCGTCACGCTCGACGGCGTCCTCGGCGCGGTGGTGGACCGCCTGGCGCCGGTGGGGGTCGTCTCGGGCGCCACCGCTCGATCGCTCGAGGAGCGTGGCCGCGGAGGTACGAGCGTCGGCGCGCCCGCGGGTTCGGGGGCGACGCGCGTACGGCTGCGGCTGTGCGGGGAGGACCTGGGCGAGCTGGCCCTGGCCGCCGGGGACGGCCCGCCGCCGCGCCCGGACGTCGTGGCGGCCGTGGCGCACCACGTCGCCGTGGTCCTGGGGACGGAGGTGCTGCGCCGCGAGCGCGCCTTCGACGCGGCGGCGGCCGCGGCGGTGCGCCGGCTGTTCGAGGAGGGCTCGCGCGCCGGCGACGTGGAGGAGGCGGCCCTGCTGCTGGCGCGGGTGACCGCCGACGTGTTCGGCACGGAGTTCGCCGCGGTGCACGTCACCGACGGCGAGGGGGTCATCCGCGCCGTGGACGGCGTGGGGGTGCCCGAGGGGGTGGCGGAGCTGCTGCAGCGCTGCCTGGTGGGCCGCCCGGCGGCCGAGTCGCCGGTGTGGCGGCGCGCGGAGCGCGAGGGCGGGCCGGTGCTGTCCGAGGACGCCGCCCGCGACCCGCGCCGCTCCGGCGGCTTCGTGGAGCTGCTGGGCCTGCGCTCGTACGCGGCGATGCCGCTGCTGTCGGCGGGCGGGCCGGTGGGGATGGCGGTGTGCGGCGACGTGGCCCCCGGGCGGCGCTGGACGGCGCGCGAGCGCGAGCTGGCGCGCCAGCTGGCGCTGGAGGGTGCGCTCGTGGTGGACAGCGCCCGGATGCGGCAGGCGGAGCGGGCGCGCCTGGCGGAGGTCACCGAGCTGGCGCACACCGACCACCTGACGGGCCTGCCGAACCGCCGGGCCCTGCTGGAGGCCCTGGAGGGTGCGTGCGCCGGCGCGGAGCCGGCGGCGCTGCTGCTGGTGGACCTCGACGGCTTCAAGCAGGTCAACGACACCCTGGGCCACCACGCGGGCGACGTGCTGCTGCAGCAGGTCGCGGCCCGGCTGCGGGCCGTGGTCCCGGAGCCCGGGCTGGTGGCCCGCCTGGGTGGGGACGAGTTCGCGGTCCTGCTGCGCGGCGAGCCCGGCCGGCCGGTGGACGCCGGGGCCGCGCTGGCCGTGGCGCACCGGCTGGAGCGGGTCGTCGCCGAGCCGGTGCGGGTGGACGGCCTCGACGCGCGCGTCAGCGCCAGCATCGGCGTCGCGCCGGTGGCATCGGGCGCGGCGGCGGTACCGGGCGTGCTCCGCGCGGCGGACGAGGCGATGTACCGCGCGAAGCGGGCGGGCGGCGGGTCGGTCCCGGCCTGCGGCTGACGCCCGCGGGTGCGGGAGGATGCGGCACGTGAACCGCACCCCCGACGTCCCCCCGTTCGGTCTGCTCCTGGACGTCGACGGTCCCGTGGCCAGCCCCGTCACCCGCACCGTCAGCGCGCCCGGGCTGCTGGGGAGCCTGCTGGAGCTGCTGGCCGCGGGCGTGCCGGTGGTGTTCAACACGGGCCGCTCGGACCGCTTCCTGCGCGAGAACGTCGTCGGCCCGCTGCTGGCCGAGGGTCTGCCGGAGGGGGCGCGGCTGCACGCGGTGTGCGAGAAGGGCGCCGTGCACTTCTCGATCACCGCCGACGGCGCCGGCCCCCTGCACGTGGACGCCGACCTGGCGGTGCCGCCGGCGGCGGTGGAGGCGCTGGAGTCGATGGCGCGCCGCGACTTCGCGGACACGATGTTCGTGGACCCCGGCAAGCACGCGATGGTCTCGATCGAGCAGCGCGTGGAGGTGCCCAGCGCCGACTACCTCGCCGCGCAGGAGCGCTTCGACGCCGCCGCGGTGGAGCTCATGACGGGCCTGGGCATGGGCGTGGAGCACCGCGGCGAGCGCAGCCCGGACGCCGCCGGCCGGGTGGGCTGGCGGGTGGACCCCACGATCATCTCCACGGACGTGGAGTCGGTGCTGCTGGGCAAGGACCGCGGCGCGGACACGGCCCTGCGGCTGCTGGCGGCGGACGGGCCGCTGCCGCGCGCCTGGCGCACGGCGGGCGACTCGCGCACCGACTACGCGATGGCGGACCGGCTGCACGAGCTGGGCCACGACGTCGCGCACGTCGACGTGCGCCCCGCGGACGGCGTCCTGGACCGCCCGTACCCGGTGCTGCTGCCGGCGCGCGCGGTGAACGACGAGGCCGGCGCGGCGTGGCTGGCGCGGTTGGCGGCCGTGGTGCGTGGTGAGGCGCCCGACGACGTCGGTTTCGACGACCACCTCGCGGCCTGAGCCGTCACGCCCATACTGGGCGTGTGCGACCGACGGCGCTGAGCAACCGGGGATGCCCCTTGCCGCTCCACGCACCCCACCCGCGCACGCACCCGGTGCCGCGGTCGTGAGGGGGGAGCTCCTGCGAGCGGCGGTCGCCGACCCCGCCCGCCTGGGGGCCGTGGACGCCTGCGGGCTCCTCGGGGTGCGCGACGCCGACCTGCAGGGCGTGGTGGACCACGTCGCCGGGGTGCTGGCGGCGCCGGTGGCGGCCCTGGAGCTGGTCCGGCCCGGCCGGCAGTGGTTCCCCGCCGAGCGGGGCCTGCGCACGTCGGGCGCCGAGGTGCCCGACGAGCTGTCCCCGGGAGCCCACGTGGTCGCCGCGGGAGCACCCCTGAACGTGGCCGACGCCCGCGGTCACCCGGTCTTCCGGCACCACCCCTTCGCGGCGCGCGGCGCGGTGCGCTCGTACCTGGGCGTGCCCCTGGTCGACGAGGACGGCTTCGTGCTGGGGGCGCTGTCGGTGGCCGACCGGCACCTTCGGCGGTTCACCGCGGCGGACCGGGAGGTGCTGCGCAGCCAGGCGCACCTGGTGCGCGCGCTGCTGGCCCTGCGCCGCCGGGCGGGCGCCCACGAGCGCGACGCCCGCCTGCTGGAGGCTCAGCGGGACGTGCTGGAGGCGATCGTCGCCGGGCACCGGCTGCCGGCGGTGCTGGAGCGGCTGGCCCGGCACGTCGAGGCGCTGGTGGGACCGGACGTCATGTGCGCGGTGCTGCTGCTCGGCGAGGACGGCACCACGATGCGCGACGGCGCCGGCCCGAGCCTGCCGGCCGCCTACCGGGCCGCCGTGGACGGGATGCCCGTCGCCGAGGGCGTCGGCTCCTGCGGCACCGCGCTGTTCCGGCGGGAGCCGGTCGTCTCCGGGGACATCGCCACCGCCGCCGAGTGGGCCGAGCACCGGGGGCTGGCCGCCGAGCACGGCCTGGCGGCGTGCACGTCCCTGCCGGTGCTGGGGGAGGACGGCACCGCCCTGGGCACGTTCGCGCTGTACCGCCGCCGCCCGGGGGCCGTGCCGGTGGACGGCGTGGTCCCGGCCCTGCGGGACCTGACCCGGGTGGTGATCGAGCGCGACCGCGCGGCCCGGGAGCTGAACCGGCTGGCCACCCGCGACACGGTGACGGGCCTGCTGAACCGCACCGCGTTCCTCGAGCGCGCCCGGCGCGTGCTGGCCGAGCCGACCGCACCCGGTGCGGTGCACGCGGTGGTGCTGTCCGACGTGGACCGCTTCAAGCTGGTCAACGACTCCCTGGGGCACGCTGCCGGCGACGGCTACCTGCGCGCGGCGGCCGGTGCGCTGCGCTCGGTGCTGGGCCCGCGGGACCTCGCCTGCCGCTTCGCGGGGGACGCGTTCACCGTCGTCCTGCCGCACGTCGACCGGGGCGCCGCCCTGGAGGCGGCGGAGCGGGTGGGGGCGTGCTTCACCCTGCCGGTGCACGTGCCCGGCCACGTCGTGCACCTGAGCGCCAGCACCGGCCTGACCACCACGGCGCTCAGCGGGACGGGCGACCCCGACGTGCTGCTGGGGGACGCGGACGAGGCGATGCACGTCGCCAAGCGGGCGGGCCGGTCCCGGGTGCGGGTGTACGACGCGGAGCTGCGGCAGCGCGCGGCGGCCCGGCGGGGGCTGTCGCTGGCCCTGCGCGACGCGGTGGGCACCGGCCAGTTCGAGGTGCACTACCAGCCGGAGGTGGAGACCGTCTCCGGCCGGTTGGCCGGGTTCGAGGCGCTGCTGCGCTGGACGCGGCCGGGGGTGGGCCCGGTGCCGCCGTCGGAGTTCATCCCCGTCGCCGAGGGCGAGGAGCTCATCGGCGAGCTGGGCCGGTGGGTGCTCGCGTCCGCCTGCGGCCAGATGGCACGCTGGCGCGCCGAGCACCCCTCGGCGCGGGACCTGCGGGTGTGGGTGAACGTCTCCCCGCACCAGCTCGGCGACGAGGGGTTCGCCGACACCGTCGTCGCCGTCCTGGCCGAGGCGGGCCTGCCCGCCACCGCGCTGGGCCTGGAGATCACCGAGTCGGCCCTCATGGTGGACGAGGCGGCGGCCTGCTCGATCCTGGGCCGGCTGCGCCGCCTGGGCGTGCGGGTGGCGGTGGACGACTTCGGCACCGGCTACTCCAGCCTGTCGGCGCTGCGGACCCTGCCGGTGGACGTCGTCAAGATCGACCGCTCGTTCACCGCCCGCCTGGGGGAGGGTCCCGGCGACGTGCGCATCGTCGACGCGATCGTGGCGGTGGGGCACGCGCTGGGCCTGTCGGTCGTCGCCGAGGGCGTCGAGCACGCCCACCAGCACGACGTGCTGCGGGTGCTGGACTGCGACCTGGTTCAGGGGTACCTGTTCGGGCGGCCGGCCCCCGCGGAGCGCTCGGAGCGGGTCCTCGCGGTCCGCGGCCGGACGGGCGAGGACCGCGGGGACGAGCGCGGGGACGACCGCGAGGGCGGACGCGGGGGTGACCGCGGGGGCGACCGCCACCGCCTGCACCCCGCGACGCCCGAGCGCGCCTAGAGTTCCCCCGTGGCTCGCGTCGACACCCAGTACGAGGACCTGCTGCGGCACGTGGTGGCGGACGGCACGCCGAAGGCGGACCGCACCGGCACCGGCACCCGCTCCTGGTTCGGCGCCCAGCTGCGCTACGACCTCTCCGCCGGCTTCCCGCTGGTCACCACCAAGCGCGTGCACTTCAAGTCGGTGGCGCTGGAGCTGCTGTGGTTCCTGCGCGGGGACTCCAACGTGCGCTGGCTGCAGGAGCGCGGCGTGAGCATCTGGGACGAGTGGGCGGACGCGGACGGCGACCTGGGCCCGGTCTACGGGGTGCAGTGGCGTTCCTGGCCCACCCCGGACGGCCGGCACGTGGACCAGATCGCGCAGGTGCTGCACACGCTGCGCACCGACCCGGACTCGCGCCGCATGGTGGTCTCGGCGTGGAACGTGGCCGAGCTGGAGAAGATGGCGCTGGCCCCGTGCCACGCGCTGTTCCAGTTCCACGTCGCCGACGGGAAGCTGTCCTGCCAGCTGTACCAGCGCTCCGCGGACCTCTTCCTCGGCGTGCCGTTCAACATCGCCTCGTACGCGCTGCTGACGCACCTGGTGGCGGACGAGGTGGGCCTGGCGGTGGGTGACTTCGTCTGGACGGGCGGTGACGTGCACGTCTACGACAACCACGTCGAGCAGGTCGCCGAGCAGCTGAGCCGCGAGCCGCACCCGTTCCCGCGGTTGCGGGTGCGGCGGGCGCCGCTGCTGGAGCACGAGTTCGAGGACTTCGAGCTCGACGGCTACGTGCACCACCCCGCCATCAAGGCGCCGGTCGCCGTCTGAGGAGCCGCCCGGGGCGCCGGTCGGGCCGCGGGCCCCTCGCGCGCGGCGTCGCGCCGTGCGACCGTGGGACACCGGCCCCCTCACCCGGGGCCCGACCGCGAGGAGGTCGCGATGACGCTGGTGGTGTCCCTCGTCGTCATCCTGCTGGTCGCCGCCCTGGTGGGCCGCACCGTGGCGCGGTCCCGGCCGGGTGCGCGCCCCTCCGCCGGGGAGCCGCGCGCCGGCCTGGGCATCGAGCTGCCCGACGTGCTCGGCGAGCGCCCCGCCCGCCGGCGCTGACCGGCCTCGCTCGGTCCACGTGCCTCAGTCCACGTCGACGCCGAAGTCCTGCGCGATGCCGCGCAGGCCGCTGGCGTAGCCCTGACCGACGGCGCGGAACTTCCACTCCTCGCCGCGCCGGTACACCTCGCCGAACACCATGGCGGTCTCGGTGGAGGCGTCCTCGGACAGGTCGAAGCGCACGACCTCCTCACCGGTGGCGCGGTCCACGAGCCGGATGAAGGCGCCGTGGACCTGCCCGAAGCTCTGCCGTCGCGCCTCCGCCTCGTGGATGGACACCGCGAAGACGATGCGCTCGCACTGCGGCGGCACGGACAGCAGGTCGACCTCGACGACCTCGTCGTCGCCCTCGCCCTCGCCGGTGCGGTTGTCGCCGGCGTGCCGCACGGCCCCGTCGGGGCTGGCGAGCTGGTTGTAGAAGACGAAGTGGGCGTCGGAAAGCACCTTGCCGCCGGCGCCGAGCAGCAGCGCGCTGGCGTCGAGGTCGAAGTCGACGCCGGTGGTGGTGCGCACGTCCCAGCCGAGGCCGACGGCGGCCTCGGTGAGGTTCGGCGCCACCTTCGTCAGCGACACGTTGCCGCCCTTGGCCAGCGTCACGCCCATGCCGGTCCTCCTCGCTCGTGGTCCCTGCGGCGTCCCTGCGGCGTCCGGTCCGCCCGACGCTACCGGCGCGGGCCGGGCGGCACCCGGTGGGCCCGCCCGGGAACAAGGTCCCCGAGCAACGGGTTCGGGACGGTGCCGGCGAACGGTCCCCGGTCCTCCCCACAGCCCCAGACCGAGGAGTCCCGTGCCCCCCACCCGCCGCCTGCCCGAGCGCGCCGCCTTCTGGCTGGTCGCCGCCACCCTCGCCCTGCTGGTGTCGGCGTCCTCCGCGCCCTCACCCGTCTTCCCCGTCTACCAGCAGGAGTGGGGCCTGAGCGCCACGACCGTCACGGTCGTCTTCGCCGTCTACGCCGGCACCCTGCTGCTGGCGCTGCTGACGGTCGGCTCCCTCTCGGACCACCTGGGCCGGCGCACCGTGGTGCTGGCCGGGCTCGCCGGCGTGCTGGTGGCGCTGGCCGGGTTCCTGCTCGCCGGGTCGGCCGGCTGGCTGATCGCCGCGCGCGCCCTGCAGGGCGTCGGCACCGGCGCCGCCATCGGCGCGCTCGGCGCGTGGCTGCTCGACCTCGGCGGCTCCCGCACCACCCTCGCGCAGACCCTCAACGGCGCCGCCCCGCCGGTCGGGCTCATGGTCGGCGGCCTGGGCGCCGGCCTGCTCGTGCAGTACGCGCCCGCACCGGCCCGCCTCGTCTACGCGGTGCTCGCCGTCCTGCTCGTCGCCTGCGCCGCCCTGCTGCTGGCCGCCCCGGAGACCTCCCCGCGCACGCCGGGCGCCCGCGCCTCCCTCGTGCCGTCCGTGCGGGTGCCCGCCGCCACCCGCCCGGTCCTGGTGGCCCTGGCCCCGGCCCTGACCGGCAGCTGGGCCCTCGGCGGGCTGTTCATCGGCCTGGGCCCCTCCGTCGCCGCGGGCGTGCTCGGTCGCACCGACCACCTCGTCGGCGGCCTCGTCGTCGCCAGCCTCACCGGCACCGGCGCCCTCGTGGGCGTCCTGACCCGGAACCTGCCGCCGCGCCGGGTGGCCGTCGTCGGCTCCGCCGCCTTCCTCGTGGGACCGGCCCTGCTGGTCGTGGCGCTGCAGCTGGCGTCCACGCCGCTGTTCTTCGTCGCCTCCGTGGTCTCCGGCGTCGGTTTCGGCGCCGCCTTCCAGGGGGGCTTGCGCGCTGTCGTCGCCACCGCTCCCGCGGCCGAGCGCGCCGGCGTCCTCGCCGCCGTCTACGTCATGTGCTACCTGGCCTTCGGCGTGCCGTCGGTCGTCGGCGGCCTGCTCACCCCGCTCGTGGGGCTGCGCACCGTCGCCGAGGGGTACGCCGCCCTCGTCGCGCTGCTCGGTGCCGCCTCGCTGCTGCTGGCCGCCCGCTCCGCCCGGCGCGCCGCGGTGGGCGTGCCGACCCCGCGCCGCGAGGCGGCCGGATCCGGCTCGCCGGTCGGCCGGTGACGCCCCGCTGATCCGGTTCAGCACCGGCGCACAACCGGGGAGACTCCCGGCGCCGCCCGCCCTACGCTGGGTGGTGACGGTGAGCGACCCGCCCCGTCCCGCTCCGCCCGACGTCGCGCGGCGCACCACTCGTCCAGGCTCCCGAGGACCGCTCCCGCGATGACCGCGCTGCCCACGTCCACCCCCTCCACCACCGACACCACCCCCGCCCGCGGCTCGTCGACGTTCGGGCTGATCCTGCTCCTGGGCGTCATGGCCGCCCTCGGCGCGGTGACCATCGACCTCTACCTGCCGTCCCTGCCGGAGGTCGCCCGCGACCTCGGCGTGACGGACGCCAGCACCCAGCTGACCATCACCTGCGTGCTCGTCGGCTCCGCCCTCGGGCAGCTGGTCAGCGGCCCGCTCAGCGACGCCTACGGCCGCCGCCGGCCCGCCCTGGTCGGCTTCAGCGTCTACGTCGTGGCGTGCCTGCTGTGCGCGGTCGCGCCGAACCTGACCGCCCTGGTGGCGTTCCGGTTCCTGTCCGGCGCGGGTGCCGCGGCCGGTGCGGTCGTCGGCATGGCGATCATCCGCGACCTCTTCACCGGCCCGCGCGCCGCACGGCTGATGTCGCGGCTGGTGCTCGTCATCGGCGTCGCCCCCCTCTTCGCCCCCACGGTCGGCGGCGCCATCGCCGCGCACACCGGCTGGCGCCCCGTGCTGGCGCTGCTGTCGGTCGCCGGCCTGCTGGTGATGCTCGCGGTGTGGCGCCGGCTGCCGGAGACCCGCCCGGAGCTGGCCGCCGGCCGCGCCGGTGCCGTCCCCGCGCAGGCGTCCCGCGAGCGCACCGCCGAGCCGGCTGCGGCCGTGCCGGTGGCCCGCCGCCGCGGCGACCGGGTGCTGCGCGCCTTCGCCGGCTACGGCGCCCTGGTGCGCGACCGCCGCTTCCTGGGCCTGGCCGTCGTGCCCGGTCTGGCGATGTCCGTGGTCATGAGCTACGTGGCGACCTCCCCGTTCGTCTTCCAGGAGGGCTTCGGCCTCAGCCAGGGCCAGTACGCCCTGCTCTTCGCCGTCATGGGCACCGCCCTCGTCGGCGGCAGCCAGCTCAACGCCGCCCTGGTGCAGCGCTTCGGCTCCCCGGCGCTGCTGCGCGTCGGCGTCACCGCCGCGTTCACGCTCTCGCTGGTCCTGGGTGCCGTCGTCCTGTCCGGCGTGGACAGCCTCGTGGTGTTCGCCGCCCCGCTGTGGCTGATGCTGCTGAGCCTCGGCCTGATCATGCCCAACGCGGTGACGATGGCCCTGGAGCCGTACGGCGCGAGCGCCGGCTCGGCCGCCGCCCTCGTCACGGCCCTGCAGTCCGGCGTCGGCGGCCTCGTCGGCGTCCTCACCGGCGCCCTGGGCGGTGACGCCGGCGCCATGGCCCTCGTGGTCGCGGTCGCCACCGCGCTCGCCCTCACCCTCGTCACGGCCGTCGCCGCCGCCGACCGGCGCACGCAGGTGGCCCGGGCCTAGGCTCCGGCCATGAGCTCGATCACCGACCCGCGCCCGGCGGCCGAGGACGTCGACTCCTCGGTGCGCCCGCAGGACGACCTCTTCCGCCACGTCAACGGCCGCTGGCTGGCGACCGCCGAGATCCCCGAGGACCGCGCGGTCGACGGCGCCTTCGTGCGCCTGCGCGACCAGTCGGAGGCCGAGTGCCGCACCATCGTGGAGGCCGCCGCCGCGGCCGCGGCGGACGGCTCCGCCGCACCCGGCAGCGTGCAGCAGAAGATCGGCGACCTCTACGCCTCCTTCACGGACACCGACCGCGTCGAGGCCCTCGGCGTGAGCCCCGTCGCCGGTGAGCTGGAGCAGGTCGACGCCGTCACCGACGTCGACGACCTCGTGCGGCTGCTGGGCCGCTTCGAGCGCCTCGGCGTCGGTGGCCCCTTCGCGTACTGGGTGGACACCGACAACGCGAAGTCCGACGAGTACGTCGTCTACGTCACCCAGTCCGGCCTGGGCCTGCCCGACGAGTCGTACTACCGCGAGGAGCAGTACGCCGACCTGCGCGAGGCGTACGTGGCGCACGTCGAGCGGGTCCTGACCATCGGGGGCCGCCCCGACCCGGCCGGCAGCGCCCGCCGCGTCCTGGAGCTGGAGACGGCGCTCGCGGCCCACCACTGGGACCGGGTGCGCAACCGCGACGCGAACGCCACCTACAACAAGCTGGACCGCGCCGGTCTGGCGGCGCTGCTGCCGGGCGTGGACCTGGGCGCCTGGACGGCCGCGGCCGGCCTGCCCGACTCCGCCTTCGAGCAGGTCGTCGTGCGCCAGCCCAGCTACCTGGAGGGCATGGCCGGGGTGCTCACGGGCACGCCGGTCTCCACGTGGCGCGAGTGGCTGGGCTGGCGGGTCCTGCACCAGGCCGCGCCGTACCTCCACCAGGAGCTGGTGGCGGAGAACTTCGCCTTCTACGGCACGACGCTGACCGGCGCACCGCAGCTGCGCGAGCGCTGGAAGCGCGGCGTCGGCCTGGTGGAGGGCGCCCTGGGCGAGGCGCTGGGCGAGCTGTACGTCGCCGAGCACTTCCCGCCGGAGGCGAAGGCCCGCATGGAGGAGCTCGTCGCCAACCTCGTCGAGGCCTACCGCCAGGACATCGAGGCCCTGGACTGGATGACGCGCGAGACGAAGGACCGCGCGCTGGAGAAGCTGGCGAGGTTCACCCCCAAGATCGGCCACCCCGACGAGTGGCGCGACTACTCGGCCCTGACGATCGAGCGCGGCGACCTGCTGGGCAACGTGCGCCGCGCCTTCGCCTTCGAGGTGGACCGGGAGCTGGCCAAGCTGGGCGGCCCCGTGGACCGCTCGGAGTGGTTCATGACCCCGCAGACGGTCAACGCCTACTACAACCCGGGCATGAACGAGATCGTCTTCCCCGCGGCGATCCTGCGCCCGCCGTTCTTCTCCCTGGACGCCGACGACGCCGAGAACTACGGCGGCATCGGGGCGGTCATCGGCCACGAGATCGGCCACGGCTTCGACGACCAGGGCTCGAAGTACGACGGCGACGGCAACCTGCGCGACTGGTGGACCGACGCCGACCGCGAGGAGTTCGGCAAGCGCACCGCCGCCCTCATCGCCCAGTACGACGCCCTGGAGCCGCCGGAGACCCCCGGCAAGCACGTCAACGGCGCCCTGACCGTCGGCGAGAACATCGGCGACCTCGGCGGGCTGACCATCGCCCACAAGGCGTACGAGATCGCCCTGGGCGGCCGCGAGGCCCCCGTCGTGGACGGCCTCACCGGCAGCCAGCGCCTCTTCTTCGGCTGGGCGAGGGTGTGGTGCGGCAAGGTCCGCCCCGCCGAGGTGGAGCGCCGCCTGGCGATCGACCCGCACTCGCCGCCGGAGTTCCGCTGCAACGCGGTCGTGCGCAACCTCGTGGAGTTCCACGAGGCGTTCGGCGTGCAGCCGGGCGACGGGCTGTGGATGGACCCCGCGGAGCGCGTCCGCATCTGGTGACGTGCCGCCCGGCGGGCGCGCTCAGGTGGCCAGCGCCACCCGGTCGCGCCCGCCGGCCTTGGCCGCGTACAGCGCGCGGTCGGCGGCGAGCAGCAGGTCGTCCGGCGTGGTGCCGTGCTCGGGGCAGGCGGCGATCCCCGCGCTGATGGTGACGCGCGCGGCGCCGCCGTCCACGCGCAGCAGGGCGCAGGCCGTCCGCAGCTGCTCGGCCCGTTCGGCCGCGCCGGCGGCGTCGGTGCCGGGCAGCACCACGACGAACTCCTCGCCGCCGTAGCGCACGACGTCCTCGGCGCGCGCGTGCTCGCGCAGGAGCCCGGCCACCGCGACGAGCACCGCGTCACCGACGGCGTGCCCGTGGGTGTCGTTGACGGCCTTGAAGTGGTCCACGTCCAGCAGCACGAGGGCGACCGGGTGCCCGCCGCCGGCTGCGGCGCGCAGCCGCTCGGTGAGGTCGTCGACGAAGCGGCGCCGGTTGCGCAGCCCGGTGAGGGGGTCGCGGGCGGCTTCCTCGGCCAGGTCGGCGCGCAGCCGCTCGATGGTCTCCACGTGGCGGCGCAGCTGCGCGTTGGCCTCCTCCAGCGCCCGCTGCTGCGCGCGCTGGGCGGTGACGTCGCGCAGCACGGCCACGCGGCCGAGGACGCGCCCGCGGGGGTCGTGGATGCGCCGCACCCGCACGTCCAGGCCCACCGCGCCGAGCTGGACGACGTCCTCGCCCTCCCCGGCGCCCACGGCGTCGGCGAGGGCGCGGCCCGCGACGGCCTCCAGCGCCTCCCCGACGGCGGCGGGCGGCTGCCCGAGGTGCTGCAGGAGGGCGGTGGCCGCGGGGTTGAGGTCGACGACGCGCCCCTGCCCGTCGACGACGAGGACGGCGTCGCCGAGCGTGTCGACGACGAGGCCGCGCGCCACGGGCAGCAGGTGCAGCAGGTCCTGGCGCAGCACCGAGAACGCGAAGAGGAGACCGGTGACGGCGAACACGGCGGGGGTGGTGTCGACGTTCAGGACCTCGGCCGGCAGCGTGGTGGTGACGACGTTGACGGAGGCCGGCAGGGCCATGGCCAGCAGGACGGTGCCGAGCTGGCGCCGCAGCAGCCCGGTGGCGTACCGGCGCCGGCGCGCGAGCACCGCCACGCCGGTGGCGACCACCGCGTAGCTGTAGAGGGCGTGCGCCCAGAACAGCGGGCCGAGGGTGGTCTGCCGGACGGGCGGGTCGCCGACGTGCTCGACGCTGGCGTAGAACAGCCGCGTCGCCGGGTCGGCCAGCAGCGCCAGCTGCACGAGCAGCGGCTCGACGCACAGGAGCAGCACCCTGCGGGCGGTGAGGCGCCCACCGGTGACGGTGTGCGCGAACAGCCGGTTGGCGGCGACGGCGCCGGTGATCCCGAGGTACTGCACGTGCACGAGGGCGTCGAGGACGGCCGGCCGCTGGCCGGTGTTGAGCATCACCACGGCCGTGGACCACACGCTCACCGACACCAGCGACGCGGTCAGCGGCACGGCGGCGCTCGTCCGCGCGCGCCGCTGCCAGGTCAGCGCCGCTGTGACGGCGGTGACCACGGAGGCCAGCGCGACGACGAGCGTGAGCGCTCCCACCGTCCCGTCCGCTCCTCCCGCTGCGCGCGCCGGTTGGGTCCAGCGCGCTTCGAGCTTCTCATCGGCGCCCGGCACGTCCGGGTGGACCACCCGGACGGGTGGTGGTCGTCCGGTCGCGCCGCTCAGCGCTGCGGCGGCCCCGGGGGCAGGCGGGGGTGCAGCAGGTGCGCGACCAGCGCGGTCCACCCGGTCTGGTGGGTGGCGCCGAGCCCTTCGCCGGTGTCCCCGTCGAAGTACTCGTTGAACGTGGGGTGCTCCTGCCACAGCGGGTCGTCGCTGGCCTCGATGCGCTCGCCGTCGGCCGGTCGCCGGCCGTCCACGGGGCGGAAGAGGGAGACGAGGCTGTCGTCGATGAGGTCGGCGGCCTGCACGAGCGTGATGCGCCGCCCGGAGCCGCGCGGGTGCTCGACGGTGACCTCGTCGCCGAAGAAGCGCCCGTAGGTGCGCAGCTTGTCCGCCAGCAGCACGTTGACGGGGAACCAGACGGGCCCGCGCCAGTTGGAGTTGCCGCCGAACAGGGCGGTGCGGGACTCGCCGGGCTCGTACACGATCGAGGAGTGCTGCCCGCTGACCTCGGTGGTGATGTGCTCCGTGACGGACGCGGACAGCGAGCGGACGCCGTAGTCGGACAGGAACTGCTCGGGGTCGAACATCCGATCGAGGATGCGCGTCAGCCGCGGCTTGTCGAGCAGGGAGAGCAGCATCTGCCTCCCGTCGGGCCCGGAGCGCGTCAGCAGCGGCAGGGTCAGCTCGGGTCGGCGCCGCTGCAGCCACCGCAGCCGGGCGGTGAGGTCGGGGCACTCCTCGGAGATCCAGGGCGGCACCTCGGTGGCCCCGAGGATGGGCAGGAGCCCCACCATGGACGGCACCCGCATCGGCTCGGCGGTGCCGTCGGGGTGCAGCAGGACGTCGTAGAAGAAGCCGTCGGCCTCGTCCCAGAGCGTCACCTCCTGCGAGCCGAAGGACATCATCGCCTGCGCGATGGACAGGAAGTGCTCCAGGAACTTCGTCGCGACGTCCTCCCACGCGGGGTCGTGCCGCGACAGCTCCAGGGCGATCTTGAACATCTGCTGGCAGTAGAACGCCATCCAGCTGGTCGCGTCGGACTGCTCGAGCCGGTACCCGGGGGGCAGCTGCGCGGAGCGGTCGAAGAGGCCGATGTTGTCCATGCCGAGGAAGCCGCCCTCGAAGAGGTTGGAGCCGTCGGCGTCCTTGCGGTTGACCCACCACGAGAAGTTCAGCAGCAGCTTGGTGAACACCCGCACGAGGAAGCCCTGGTCGCGGTACCCGTCGAGGCGGTACACGTGCCAGGCGGCCCAGGCGTGCACGGGCGGGTTGACGTCGCCGAAGGCCCACTCGTACGCGGGCAGCTGCCCGTTGGGGTGCATGGACCACTCGCGGCACATGAGGACGAGCTGCTCCTTGGCGAACTCGGGGTCCACGTGCGCGAGCGGGATGCAGTGGAAGGCGAGGTCCCAGGCGGCGAACCAGGGGTACTCCCACTCGTCCGGCATGGAGATCACGTCGGCGAGCGCGAGGTGCCGCCAGCTGGTGTTGCGCCCGCCCTTGGCCCGGCGCGACTCGGGGGCGGGCTCGGTCCACGGGTCGCCGTCGAGCCACTGCCGCACGTCGTAGCGGTACAGCTGCTTGGTCCACAGCAGCCCGGCGTAGGCCCGCCGCGCGATGTGCCGGTCGGAGGCGGTCAGCCCCTCGGGCAGGACGGCGTCGTAGAAGGCGTCGCTCTCGGCGGCCCGGTCGCGCAGGACGGCGTCGAAGCCGTCCCCGAAGGTGTGCCGGCCGGGTTCGTTCGGCGACAGCCGCAGCCGGACCTGGACGGTCTGCCCGGGCAGCACCTCGTCGAAGCGGTACCAGAAGGCCGCCTTGGTGCCCTGCAGGGCGGGGTTCACCGCGGAGGCGTCGCCGCGCACGATGCGCCGGTCGATGCCGTCCTTGGTGTGCTCGGCGGTGTTGCGCTCGGCGCCGAAGAGCTCCACGGCGTTGGTCTCGTTCTCGCAGAACAGCACCTCGGGCGAACCCTCGGCGGTGACGAAGTACCGGCCCAGGTGCCCGTGCTGGCACTCCACGGCCTCCAGGCCGCCCACGGTGAGGGTGGGGGGCAGCACCTGCTCCATGGCGCCCCGGCGCTTGTCCCAGCCCCAGGACCAGGTGTTGCGGAACCAGACCTGCGGCACGAGGTCCAGGGGGGCGGGGTCGGGCCCGTGGTTGGTGGCGCTGATCACCGCGCAGACGTCGTCGGGCGAGGCCTTGGCGTAGGTGACCTCGACGTCGAAGAAGCGGTTGCCGTCGAGGACGCCGGTGTCGCCGAGCTCGTGCTCGCGCTCCTCGCGGCTGCGCCGGGCGTTCTCCTCGCGCAGCTGCGCGTAGGGGAACTCGGCCTGCGGGTAGCGGTAGAGCCAGCGCATCCAGCTGTGCGACGGCGTGCCGTCGACGGCCCACCAGTACTCCTTGACGTCCTCGCCGTGGTTGCCCTCGCCGTTGGTGAGCCCGAAGAGGCGCTCCTTGAGGAAGGGGTCCTTGCGGTTCCAGAGGGCGATGGAGAGGTTGAGGAAGCCGAAGCGGTCGCAGATGCCGCCGAGGCCGTCCTCTCCCCACCGGTAGGCGCGCGAGCGGGCGTGCTCGAAGGGGAAGGCGGACCACGCGTCCCCGGACTCGGAGTAGTCCTCGCGGACGGTGCCCCACTGCCGGCCGGACAGGTAGGGGCCCCACAGGCGCCAGGGGCCGTCGGGGCCCGGCGACTCGGCCATCCGGCCGTGCTCGGCGGTCGGGTGCCCCTGAGGTGGCGGTGTCTGGGCGGGCTCTTCCACCGCTCCATCCTGCCAACAGGGGCTCGCCGGTGCCGACTCGGCGATCACGGCGCCGAGACCGCCTGCCCTGCAACGCTTTCGCTGTCGACGGGTCGCGGATTTGGTGGTTGGGGTCGGGGCGGCGTACTGTTCTTCATGTCGCCGGGACGAGGCGGCCG
>NZ_JALBVB010000036.1 GCF_022669155.1 Kineococcus sp. TRM81007
CATGCGCATGACTGTCATCGGGTGTGGGTACCTGGGCGCCGTGCACGCCGCGTGCATGGCCGAGCTGGGCCACGAGGTGGTCGGCGTGGACGTGGACGCCGAGAAGATCGAGGCGCTGCGCGAAGCGCGCGCACCGTTCTTCGAGCCGGGCCTGCCCGAACTGCTCGAGCGCGCCATGGCCACCGGCCGGCTGCGCTTCACCACCGAGGTCGCCGAGGCCGCCGGCTCCGCGGTGCACTTCGTGTGCGTGGGCACCCCGCAGAAGAAGGGCGAGTTCGCCGCCGACATGCGCTACGTCGACGCCGCCGTCGACGCGCTGGTGCCGCACGTGGGCGACGGCGAGCTCGTGGTGGGCAAGTCCACCGTGCCGGTGGGCACCGCCGCGCGCCTGGCCGCCAAGCTCGCCGAGAAGGCCCCGGGCGCCTCCCTGGCGTGGAACCCGGAGTTCCTGCGCGAGGGCCACGCCGTGGACGACACCCTGCACCCGGACCGCCTGGTCTACGGGGTCCCCCAGGGCCCGGAGTCCGAGACCGGCAAGGCCGCCAGGGCACTGCTGGACGAGGTCTACGCCACCCCCCTGAAGCGCGGCACCCCCACGATCGTGACGGACTACCAGACCGCCGAGCTGGTCAAGGTCGCCGCCAACTCGTTCCTGGCCACGAAGATCTCCTTCATCAACGCCATGGCCGAGCTGTGCGAGAAGGTCAACGCCGACATCACGCAGCTGGCCGACGCCATCGGCCACGACGACCGCATCGGGCGCAAGTTCCTCAACGCCGGCCTGGGCTTCGGCGGCGGCTGCCTGCCCAAGGACATCCGCGCCTTCATGGCCCGCGCCGGCGAGCTGGGCGCGGACCAGACCCTGACGTTCCTGCGCGAGGTCGACTCGATCAACATGCGCCGGCGCATCCGCATGGTCGACCTGGCCCGCGAGGTCTGCGAGGGCTCGCTGATCGGCAAGCGCGTGGCGGTGCTCGGCGCGGCGTTCAAGCCCGACTCCGACGACACCCGCGACTCCCCCGCGCTGAACGTGGCCGCGCAGATCCGCCTGCAAGGCGGTGACGTGGTCCTGACCGACCCGGCCGCGCTGGACAACGCCCGCAAGGCCGTGCCGGACATCTCCTTCGCCCACAACGTCCAGGACGCCGTGCGCGGCGCCGACGTCGTGCTGCTGCTGACGGAGTGGAAGGAGTACCGCGACCTGGACCCGGCCTCGATCTCGCACCTGGTCAAGGAGAAGCGCATCCTCGACGGACGCAACGCCCTGGACCCGGCCCGGTGGCGCTCGGCCGGGTGGACCTACCGCGCCCTGGGACGCCCCCGCGCCTGAACGACCCCACCCCCCGCACCGGTGGCCGAGGCACCCGCCACCGCCTCGAGCGCCGGTGCGGGGGCAGTTCGGCCCCCCGACCTCAAGAGCACCGGCTGACCTCCCGACGTGGAGGGAGCACCCCCGCACCGGGGGTGCCGAGCGCGGCCCCCGCCTCGACCGTCGGGTGGAAGGTCCGCCGTGCTCTCGCGCTCCCCCGGGCACCGCTCCAGGAGGGCGCGTCTCGTCGCCCTCGCCGCGCTCACCGCTTCTGCGACGATCGCGCTGAGCGGGCCGGCGACCGCCACCGCTCCGGTCGCCACCGCTCCGGTCGCCACCGCTCCGGTGACGGTGCACAACGCCTCCTTCGAGGCGGGTGACGCCCTGGAGTGCTGGCAGTCCACGGGTCACGGCTCCGCCGAGGGGAAGGTCCG
The DNA here is from genome assembly GCF_022669155.1 of Kineococcus sp. TRM81007. GTDB lineage: Bacteria > Actinomycetota > Actinomycetes > Actinomycetales > Kineococcaceae > Kineococcus. The sequence goes on from NZ_JALBVB010000036.1 coordinate 1,744, forward strand.
CAGGACCGGCGACGCGAGGACGGGGCGGGCGGCGGCGAAGCTGACCGTCACGAGGATCTCCTCGGGCAACCGCAAGCTCGTCACCGACCGCCGCGAGGGCTGCGCCCCGGGCGTGACCGGAGGCCTGCGGTACGCGCTCGCACTGCACTACCGCTCGACGGTGCCCGTCAGCCTCGCGGTCTACTACCGCGACGCAGCAGGCACCTGGCGGTGGTGGACGCAGGGGGCGACCTCCCCGGCCAGCGGGAGCTGGCGCGAGCTGACGACGGTGACCGCACCGGTCCCCGCGGGCGCCGACGCGCTCAGCTTCGGCCTCGTCGTGTCCTCGAAGGGGACCGCGTGGGTGGACGACGCCTCCGCGAGCGAAGCGCCCGGCCCACCGGCGACCTCCCCCACCCCCGGCCCGGCCGCCACGACCGCCCGGCTCGTCCGGGTCTCGACCGCCGACGAACTGCACTCCGCTCTCGCGGCGGCCACCCCCGGGACCACCATCAGCATGTCCCCGGGCACGTACCGCGGGCGGTTCGTCCTCTCCCGGTCCGGGACCGGCGGCGCCCCCATCCGCATCACCGGTCCCCGCAGCGCCCGCATCGACGGCGGGTCGGTGTCCTCGGGCTACGCCTTGCACCTGAACGGCGTCCACCACGCCCGGGTCGAGGGCATCTCCATCGGCAACGCCAAGAAGGCCGTCGTCCTCGACTCCTCGAGCGACAACGTCCTCCACGACCTGGACGTGTCCCGGGCCGGCCAGGAACTCGTCCTGCTGCGCAACCTCAGCACGCGCAACGTGGTCTCGAACAGCGAGATCCACGGATCCGGCCTCACGGACCCCGGTTACGGCGAAGGCGTGTACATCGGCCTCGCATCCTCCAACTGGGGGGCGAAGCAGTCGATCACCGCCGGGGAGCCCGACCGGTCCGACCACAACAGCATCGTCGGCAACCACGTGCACGACACGACCGCGGAGTGCGTCGACGTCAAGGAGGGCACCACCGGCGGCCGGATCACCGGCAACCGCTTCGACGGGACCGGCCTGCGCGGAGCCAACCACGCCGACTCGTGGGTGGACGTCAAGGGCGACGGCTGGACCGTCAGCGGCAACACCGGCACCAACGCCGGCCGGGTCCTGCACGACGGCTTCCAGACCCACTCGATCGAGGGGTGGGGGAACCGCAACGTCTTCACCGGCAACACGGCGCACGTGAACGGACCCGGTCACGCCGTCCGGATCGACACGGACGGAACCGGCAACGTCGTCCACGCGGACAACACCGCGACAGGTGCCTCCAGGGGGCTGACCAACGTCAGCACCACCCCCTGACGCGCGGCACCGGCGCCACCACCCCGCACCCGGACGTCAGGTGGGGGTGCACTCCACGTTGGTCACCTGCTCCTCGACGTCCTCGAACTCGTTGGAGCAGGTGACGACGTTGTCCTCACCACCGCGGACGTCGATGCCGTAGCGGCCACCGACCTCACCACCGTTGCCGTCGAAGACGTTGCCGTCCCCCCAGCCGTCGACGACCGACTGGACCTCGAAGCCCGCTCCGGGTGAGGCGTGCCCGCGGTTGCCCTGCACGAGCCAGCGGCTGCCCTTGACGTCGACCCAGGAGTTCGCGTCCCCGGCGAGCGACCCACCGTCGATCACGTTGTCCACGACCACACCGCCCGAGGTGCCCTCCTTGACGTCGACGGCCTCGGAGGTGGTGCCGCTGATGTCGTTGCCCATGATGATGTTGCGGTCGCTGCGGTCGGGCAGGCACTGCGTCTCGACGCACCAGTTGCTCTCCGCGCTGCCGACGTACACGCCCTCGCCGAACTCCGGCACGCGGTTGCCCGTGTCGAAGATGGTGAGGCCGCGGACGACGTTGCCGGAGCTGGCCGCCTTGAGGTGGACCGCCTCGTCCCCGATGTCGTGCACCGTGAGGTCCTGGAGGACGAGCTCGTTGCTCCCCTGCACCATGACCCCCTTCTTGCCGCTGCGCACGGTGAAGCCGACGAGGTTCCAGTTGGAGGCCTCGAGGACGCGCAGGACCGTGCCCTCCGCGGCGCCGCCGGAGTGCAGCACGGAGTCCGGCGACCCGCAGAGCCAGACCGGCTCACCACGCGACCCGGCGGTCGTGATGCGGAACTGACCCTCGTACTCGCCGTCCGCGAGGTGGATGACGTCCCCGGGGCCGGCGGTGGACAGCGCCTCCTGGAGAGCTTCGCTGGTGGCCACCTCCTGCCCGCCCCCGGGGCAGGTCAGGGGGTCGCCCGGCGGCCGCAGACCCGCCGGCCACACCACCCGGTAGAGGTCGCCGGCGGTGTCGTCCGGCTCCGGGCGCGAGGAGCCGGGGATCGAGCAGCCCGAGAGCAGAGCGAGCGCGGCGAGGGCACCGACGGAGCTGCGCCCCCTCACCGCAGGCTCCAGCGACGCACGCGGTGCGTGACGAGCGACGGCGCCTTCGCCAGCGCGATGACGAGCGGGACGCCGAGCACGAGCGACCACAGGAACAGCAACGGGTTCCACCGCAGCGTCAGCTGGACCTTCTGCAGCGGCGACAGGTTCAGCTCGCGCGACACCCCGGCCACGGTCAGCGGGACGCTGTAGCGACCGTAGGTGTTGTCGGAGATGACGGCCGCGTCCGCGCGCCCCACGCCGACGGAGCCCCAGCTGCCGTCGAAGTCGTTGCCGGCCACCTCGACGGTGTCGGCGTTCTCCAGCACGTGCACGCCGTACAGGCGGTTCTCGTGCACGACGTTGTCGGCGACACGGGCCTGGGCGCCGTCCTTGACCCGCACCCCGACGTAGTTGCGTTCGAGGGTGTTGCCCTCCACCAGGTTGCCGACCCCGCCCTCGATGAGGACTCCCGCGCCGTCGTTGTCGCGGGCGACGTTGTCGATGAGCACGTTGTAGTCGGACGTCATCACGTTCGCCTCCGCGTTGGCCGTGGCGACCGACCGCCCGTCGTCGATCATGAACCCGTGCCCCCTGTTGTCGTACGACAGGTTGCCACGCAGGACGTTGCGCACGCAGCCGCGCGAGAAGATGAAGCCGTGGCGGCCGTTGCCGTGAGCGACGTTGCCCTCGACGAGGAAGTCGTTGCTCATGTCGTGGGGGTCGAACCCGTACGCGGCGTTGTCGACGAACTCGTTGCCGACCCACTGCATGCCGACCGCTTCGAAGGTGTAGGCGCCGAACCAGTTGTCGCGGAAGACGGAGTCGACGACCGTGCCTCGCGCGGGCTCGGCCTCGCCACCGCTCGAGGGCGCCGAAGCCCCCCGCCACGCGACGCCCGAGGTCGTGCCCGTGCCGAAGCCCAGGTGCTCCATCTCCACGCCGTCGAGGTGCATCTCACCCCCGATGGTCAGCACGAACGAGCGCCCGTCGTCGAGGTCGGCGTCGGGCGCCCCGGCCTCGGTGTCCCAGGAGGTGACGCGCAGCGGCTCGTCCTCCGAGCCCCGCAGCCGCACGTGACCGTCCCTGCTGATGATCGCCGCCGAGCCCCGCTCGGTGCTCGAGAGCCGCACCTCCGACTGCTCGGCACCGGTGATCTCGAGGGTGGCGCCCTCGGGGACGAAGAGGCCGGCCTCCAGGAGGACGGCGTCCCCGTCGCGCCGGAGCACGGTCGGGAACATCGCGACCAGCTCGGACAGCGTCCAGGCCTGCTCGCGCGGCTGCACCGCCACGACGGGGAGGGTGCCCGGCGGACCCACCAGCACCTGCGGCGCGTCGAGCGTCTTGGTGATCCGCTTGACCTCCAGGCTCCAGTCGAGCTCCCGCTCACGCAGGTCCGCGACGTGGTCGGTCTTCGGCAGCGGGATCGGCGAGTAGTCCTCCGGCTTGGGCGCCTGCGGCGATCCCGTGAAGGTCACCGCCACGACGACCAGGGCCGCCGGGACCACGGACGTGACCGCCAGCCCCGTCAGGAGCCGCCGCCGGCTGACGTGCGACCGGACCCGCCTCCTGGCGGCCTTCCTACTCGGCACGACTCAGCCCCGATCCCGTCTCGGTCGCCGTCAGGTCGATCCGCCTGGTCTGCTGCGGCACGATCTCGCCCTGCCCCGCCACGCGGTCGCCGTCCGTCCGCGTCAGCCACCCCTGCTTGTTCATCGTGAAGAAGGCGGTGAACTTGACCGGCAGCGCGATGAACGCGATGACCAGGGCCATCAGCGGCGCGATGGCCAGGTCGCGGGGGTTCTCCCGCAGGTGGGAGAAGGCGCGGATCGCACGCCCGGCGACGCCCCACGCGACGATGGCGAAGGGGGCGATCCAGCTGCCGCCGACGGCCCACTGGGCGCCGTAGAAGATGGCGGCCCCCATGGTCACCGGCGTCAGGAGGATCTGCATCACGGTGACCTGGGTGATGAACGGCTGGCGCCACAGCCACCCCTGGACCACCGCGGTGAGGTAGCAGCGGTAGGAGTTGCGGCTCCACCGGACGCGCTGCCGCACGAACGCCTTCCACGAGTCCGGGAACATGGAGTCCGCTTCGGCGGTGTCCTGGTGGACGGTCCGGAAACCCTGCGCGAGCACCAGCCACGTGAGGCGGCCGTCGTCACCGGCCACGCACTTGCGTCCGAGGAAGATCTCCTCCTCCAGCGCCGGGATCACCGGCCGCACGGCGGACAGCCGGTACGCGGCCGTGCGCCCCGACAGGCAGGGGACGCCACCGCGGACGGAGGCGGCCGGGACGTAGTCCAGGTAACGAGTGTTGAGCAGCCAGTAAGCAACTCGGCGGCACAGATCGCTGCTGGGCAGGTAGACGTGCTGCCGGGTGCCCACCCCACCGACCTCGGGGTCGACGAAGGGCATCTGCACGTTCGCCAGCAGGCCGGGCCGCCACTCCGTGTCGGAGTCGGCGAAGACGACGATCTCCGACGTCGCAGCGCGCACGCCGACCCCCAGGGCCCCGCGCTTGCCGGAGTGGCGGAAGGGGATGACCTTGACGGCGGGCAGGTCCAGCCGGGCCAGGTGGTCGAGGACCTCGTCGTCGCGGTCGTCGACCACGAGGATGACCTCGGTGGGCTCCTCCCGCAGCCAGGTCCGCAAGCAGCGCTCGAGCACCCGGGCGTCCTCCCGGTAGACCGGGACGACGATCGACGTGGTCGTGCGGAAACCGTTCACGACCGGTGCGTAGCGGTGGTGCGAGACCCACCTCCTGATGAACCAGACCGACCACGAGAGCAGTCCGATGATCCCCAGGGGGATCCAGTGGGACCCTCCCGGTGACAGGGCTAGAGACATGCGGTCATTTCCCCCCGGAGAACGTCGACCGCAGCGCGCGGCAGTGCCGGGGCGTTGCAGGTCGTCGGCGTTCGGACAACACGAATCGGGCCCGGGGTTCGCGGAGAACTCATCACGGGCCGACAGGACCAGCGGCGTGCTGGACGCACCAGCGGATCGATGACGAAGGGTGCACGGACGGTCTGGTCGGAGATGGACACGGAAGCCGCCGCACACCGGGGTGCGTCCCCCTGCCCCGGCAGCCGTAGGGGGTGGATCGTCTCGTCCTGGCCCCGCGGCGATGCTCACCCTAGAGGCAGGTCCGCGGTGTGGTGCAACGACGAACTACCCGCTTCTCCCCTCAGCCGGTGTGACAAGGGACACGTTTGCCACGCGTCGATACTTTGAGTGCTGCGTCAACTACTCCGTGGTGCTCCGAAACTCGATTCGGCCCAGGAGTCGCCTTCCGGAGGCGCGGTGGATAGCTTCTGCGCCCATGCGCATGACTGTCATCGGGTGTGGGTACCTGGGCGCCGTGCACGCCGCGTGCATGGCCGAGCTGGGCCACGAGGTGGTCGGCGTGGACGTGGACGCCGAGAAGATCGAGGCGCTGCGCGAAGCGCGCGCACCGTTCTTCGAGCCGGGCCTGCCCGAACTGCTCGAGCGCGCCATGGCCACCGGCCGGCTGCGCTTCACCACCGAGGTCGCCGAGGCCGCCGGCTCCGCGGTGCACTTCGTGTGCGTGGGCACCCCGCAGAAGAAGGGCGAGTTCGCCGCCGACATGCGCTACGTCGACGCCGCCGTCGACGCGCTGGTGCCGCACGTGGGCGACGGCGAGCTCGTGGTGGGCAAGTCCACCGTGCCGGTGGGCACCGCCGCGCGCCTGGCCGCCAAGCTCGCCGAGAAGGCCCCGGGCGCCTCCCTGGCGTGGAACCCGGAGTTCCTGCGCGAGGGCCACGCCGTGGACGACACCCTGCACCCGGACCGCCTGGTCTACGGGGTCCCCCAGGGCCCGGAGTCCGAGACCGGCAAGGCCGCCAGGGCACTGCTGGACGAGGTCTACGCCACCCCCCTGAAGCGCGGCACCCCCACGATCGTGACGGACTACCAGACCGCCGAGCTGGTCAAGGTCGCCGCCAACTCGTTCCTGGCCACGAAGATCTCCTTCATCAACGCCATGGCCGAGCTGTGCGAGAAGGTCAACGCCGACATCACGCAGCTGGCCGACGCCATCGGCCACGACGACCGCATCGGGCGCAAGTTCCTCAACGCCGGCCTGGGCTTCGGCGGCGGCTGCCTGCCCAAGGACATCCGCGCCTTCATGGCCCGCGCCGGCGAGCTGGGCGCGGACCAGACCCTGACGTTCCTGCGCGAGGTCGACTCGATCAACATGCGCCGGCGCATCCGCATGGTCGACCTGGCCCGCGAGGTCTGCGAGGGCTCGCTGATCGGCAAGCGCGTGGCGGTGCTCGGCGCGGCGTTCAAGCCCGACTCCGACGACACCCGCGACTCCCCCGCGCTGAACGTGGCCGCGCAGATCCGCCTGCAAGGCGGTGACGTGGTCCTGACCGACCCGGCCGCGCTGGACAACGCCCGCAAGGCCGTGCCGGACATCTCCTTCGCCCACAACGTCCAGGACGCCGTGCGCGGCGCCGACGTCGTGCTGCTGCTGACGGAGTGGAAGGAGTACCGCGACCTGGACCCGGCCTCGATCTCGCACCTGGTCAAGGAGAAGCGCATCCTCGACGGACGCAACGCCCTGGACCCGGCCCGGTGGCGCTCGGCCGGGTGGACCTACCGCGCCCTGGGACGCCCCCGCGCCTGA
>NZ_JALBVB010000037.1:0-15483 GCF_022669155.1 Kineococcus sp. TRM81007
GCCGTAGCGGCGCACCTGCCCGCACACCAGGTCCAGGTAGTAGCGCAGGTCGCGGTCGGGCACCACGGCGCGCGCGGTGCCGTTCTCGTCCTCGTGCACGGTGGGGCCCAGCTGCTTGCCGGTCAGGCGCACCAGCAGGTCGGCGGTGTGCCCGACGCAGTGCGCGGCGGTGACGGGGTCGTTGATGCCGGGGGACAGGGCCTTGACGGCGATGTCGGTGAGCTGGCGGAAGCCGAAGGCGGAGTCCTGCTCGACGGTGCGCTCGTAGCCGAGGGCGACCGCCTCGTGCACCCGCTCGGCCAGCTCGGCCCGGCCCTGCTCGTCCAGCCCCGGCGCCCACGCGCTCGCCAGGGGGGAACCGGTGACGACGTGGTCGCCGGGGCGGACGTCGATCCAGACCAGGGCGTCGTGCTCGCGCGCGGCCGCGACCAGGGCCTCGACGTCCACCAGGCGCACGAACCCGCTGCGCACGGCGGCGATGCCCGTGCCCGCGGCCCAGTCCGCGTCCAGGTCGTCCGGGGTGCGGCGCGGGGGGTCGTCCAGGGAGGGGTAGAACGCGTCGATCGCCTTCAGGGCCTCGTCGTGGACGGTCAGCATCATCGTGTCCACCCGCAGCAGGCGGGTGAGGTGGTGGATGAAGCCCAGCACCGAGGCCATCGAGGCGATGCCCAGGGCGAACGCGATGAACAGCGCCGCCGCCGGCGGCGGCTGGTCCGAGCGCATCCCGCGCAGCACGGTCAGCGAGAAGACGAACGTGGCGACCAGCACCGCCAGGACGGCTTTGGTCCACGGGTCGCGCATGAAGTCGCGCAGCAGGCGCGGGGAGAACTGCTGCGAGGCCAGCTGCAGGGCCACGACCGTGAGGGAGAACGTCATCGAGATGACGCTGATGGAGGCTCCCGCGATGGCCTGCAGCATGGTGCTGGCCCCGTCGGTGCCGCCGGGCCAGGCCAGGCGCGAGAGCAGCGAGGACTCCTCCGGGCGCAGCTGCGCCAGCACCAGCCCCGCGGCCAGCGCCACCGCGCCGGCCACCCCCGGCCACAACCACACCTTGGCCCCGGACCGCTCGACGCGCCGGGTGCTGCTGTCGTCCCCCCTGCTCACGCCCTCCCCCTACCCCGTCGGAGGCGGAGACCACCGCAGCGGTGGGACCGGTCCCGGCGCGCGGCGCCGCCCCGCGGCGGGGGCGTGTGGGGCGCTGCCCGCCCAGCGCCGGGAGCGTCAGCGCCGGGGGACGTCACGGCCGTGCTCGTCGCCGGGGGAGAGCTGCTGCGCGGCGATGCTGCCGGTGGCCGAGGAGATCGCGGCGTGCTCCGCGCCGCTGGCCCACTGGGCGATCAGCACGGTGGCGTCGTCCTGCAGGACGCCGTTCTGATGATCCAGGACCGCGTGCACGATGCGGCGCAGCGTCTCGGGCGCGGCCAGCCCCGCTGCCGCCGAGCGGCCCAGCTGGTCGACCAGCCGCTCCAGGCCGTAGAAGTCCCCGCCGGGGCTGCGGGCCTCGGGGATGCCGTCGGTGTAGAAGACGACCTGGTCGCCGGGCTGCAGCCACTCCTCGGCGACGCTGGCCCCGCCCCCGCCGAGGCCGAACATGATGCGGTGCCCACCGGTGAGCTCCTTGACGACCCTGCCCTCGCGCAGCAGCAGCGGCGGCAGGTGCCCGGCGTTGAGGTAGCGCAACCGCCCGCTGGGCAGGTCCAGCTCGGCCAGGACCCCGGTGGCGAAGCGCTCGCCGTGCCCGTGGACGCCGACGTGCTCGTCCAGGGTGCGGGCGCTGTCGCGCAGGCCGTCGCCCTGGCGGCGGCTGTTGCGGTAGGCGGCCAGCGCGATCGCCGCGAGCACGGTGCCGTTCAGGTCGTGGCCGGTGGCGTCGAAGACGGCCAGGTGCGCGGTCTCGTCCAGCACGCTGTAGTCGAAGGCGTCGGCGGCCACGTCGTAGGCCGGCTCCAGCAGCCCGGAGACCACCAGGCCCTCGCAGCCGAACGTCAGCGGCGGCAGCAGCCGCCACAGCAGCTCCGAGGCCACCGAGCGGGCTTGCGGTGCCGGATGCGGGTCAGGCCCTCGCCGTAGGGGCCCTTGGCCACGATCAGGTGCCCGGCCAGGTGGGCCAGCAGCCGGCAACGCTGGATGCAGAGCGCATCGTCCAGGTCGGTGCCCTCGGGCAAGCCCACCTCCAGCACCCCCAGGCGGTCCACCCCGTCCAGCACCGGCAGCCACACGCCCCGCCCGCGCGCCGAGGACCACGGCATCGGCTCCACCGTGCGGAAGCACCGCCCCGCCAGCGTGGTGTCCACCCCCTGCACGCGGCGCCCGGACACCCCGACCGCCGGGGCGGGCACCAGCACGCGCTGCTCGTAGTCGACGAGGTAGAGCACCGCGCTCCAGCCCAGCTGAGCTGCGGCCTCCGCCAGGGCGTCGGGCAGCTGACCGGGCGTGATCAAGTGCACGCGGTCCAGCAGCGTGCTGAGCGCTGCCAGCGTCCGCGCGTCCTCGTGCGTGTCCTCGTGCGTGTCCTCGTGCGACGTCACCACCGCTGCGACGCTAGGCCATCGCGACCGCGACGGCTCATCCTCGGGCCCGGTCGGGGCCCGCGCACCGCGGGCCGGCCGGTGCTCCACGGCCCACCGGTGCTCGGGTGGCGGACGGGTGCGGGCGCCCTATCCTTCGCCTCGAGCACTGCCCGCCGCACCCGCTGCGCGCTCCCCGGCGGCCGGGCCCGCCCGGGGCACCGCGGCGCGGACGCGCGCCGGTGCGCTGCGGGCGTGCCTCTGCGTTGGCGACTCCGTTGGCGGCGTGGTGGAGGAGGTTCTCGTGTCCGGTGTCTCGGCGGCCGGGGTGGCCCTGGCCGTCCTCTCGGTGTTCACCGGGGTGGTGGCCGTCGTCGCGGCACTCGCCCTGGTCGCGGCGATCGTGGTCGCGCTCGTCGGTGCGGGGGTCGCGGGTGGGGTGCACCTGGTGGTGTGGACCGCTCTGGCGGTCTCGCGCTTGCGCGCCCGCACGCGTCGGCCCGGCGCTCCGATCGCGCACCCCGTGCCGCAGCTGCCGCGCGCGCGCCGAGCCCCGCGGGCGCACTCCGCGAAGCACGCGCAGCGCGCGGCCTGAGGTCGGGGTCTCACCCGCTCGGGGTGGGTGGTCCCGCCCCGTGCCGGCGGAACCGGCGGGCCGGGCAGTGCCGGGCACGCCCTAACCTCGGGGCGTGCCGCCCCGCTCACCCGCCCCCGCCGGCCGGCGCGCGTGAGCGGTGTCCTCACCGGCTTCGTCGTCGTGGCGTGCGTCGTGGCCGTCGGCTACCTCCTGGGGCGCACCGGCGCCCTCGGACCGGGCGCGCAGGCGGTCGTCTCGCGGCTGGTGTTCTTCGTGGGAACCCCCGCCCTGCTGGTGCGCACGCTCGCCGGCACCGACCCGCGCGAGCTGCTGTCGGAGCAGGTGACGCTCACCGGCGCGGGGGTCGCCGCCTGCGCGGTGCTGTGGTGGGTCCTGGCGCGCCGGCGCCTGCACCTGGGGGTGCGCGAGGCCGTGATCGGGGCCCTCGCCTCCTGCTACGTCAACGCCGTCAACATCGGGCTGCCGGTGGCCGCGTACGTGCTGGGCGACCTGACGGCCGTGCTGCCGGCGCTGCTGCTGCAGATGGTGGTGCTGTCGCCGGTGGCGCTGGCGGTGCTCGACCTCACCGGTGAGCGCGCGCGGGCGCCGGGTCGCGCCGCCCGCGCGCGCCGCCTGGTGGCGCCCCTGCTGAACCCGATCCTGCTGGCCGGGGCCGCCGGGCTCGCCCTGAGCGCCACCGGCGCGTCCCTGCCCACCGCGCTCGACCGGCCCCTGGAGCTGCTGGGCGGCCTCGCCGTGCCGGGGGCGCTGCTGGCGTTCGGCATGTCCCTGCACGGGCGGGTCTCGGCGAGCTGGCGGCGCGCCGACGTCCTGCTCGCCACCGCGCTGAAGGCGTTCGTCCAGCCCGCGGTGACGTACGCGGCGGCCCGGTGGGGGCTGGGGGTCGGCCCCGCGGGCACGTACGCCGCGACCGTGGTCGCCGCCCTGCCCACGGCGCAGAACGTCTTCACCTTCGCGGTGCGCTACGGCGCCGGGATCGAGCTGGCCCGCGACACCGTGCTGCTGACCACGGTGCTGTGCGTGCCCGTGGTGCTGCTCATCAGCGTGCTGCTGCCGCACGGCTGACCCGGCGGCGCCGGGCGACCGGTGGCGCGGGGCTCAGCGCACGGCGCGCCACGCCTCCCACGCGGAGGAGACGATGTCGCGCAGGTCCTTCGAGGCCGTCCAGCCCAGCTCCTCGCGGATGCGGGTGACGTCGGCGACCAGCTGCGGCGGGTCGCCGGCGCGCCGCTCGCGCACCTCCGGCTCCACGTCGATCCCCGTGACCTCCCGCACCACGCGCAGCACCTCGAACACCGAGGCGCCCGTGCCGGTGCCGACGTTGAAGACGTCGTGCGCCTCGCCGGCGGCGTCGCCCGCCAGGTGGTCCAGCGCCGCCAGGTGCGCCTCGGCCAGGTCCAGCACGTGCACGTAGTCGCGCACGCAGCTGCCGTCCGGGGTGGGGTAGTCGTCACCGAACACGACCGGTGCGCGGCCGGCGTCCAGCGCGGTGAACACGATGGGGACCAGGTTCATCACCACGGAGTCGCCCAGGTCCGGCCAGCCGGCACCGGCGACGTTGAAGTAGCGCAGGTTCGCCGAGCGCAGCCCCCACGCCACCCCGGCGGCGCGGTTCATCCACTCGCCCACGAGCTTCGTCTGCCCGTACGGGTTGATGGGCTCGGCCGGGCCGTCCTCGCGCACCACGTCGACCTGCGGGGCGCCGTAGGTGGCGGCGGAGGAGGAGAACACCAGCCGGCCCACCCCCGCGTCCTGCATGGCCTGGAGCAGGTTCGCCTGGCCGCCGACGTTCTGCTGCCAGTACCGGGCGGGCCTCTCGACGGACTCGCCGACCTGCTTGCGGGCGGCGAAGTGGACCACGGCGTCCACGGAGTGCTCGGTGAAGGCGGCGCGCAGCACCTCCTGCGCACCCTCCGCGGCCAGGTCCACCCGCACCAGGGGGGAGTCGCCGACCCGCTCGGCCCGGCCGTTGGACAGGTCGTCGACCACCACCACGTCGTCGCCGCGCTGCTGCAGCAGCCGCACCACGTGGGAACCGATGAAACCCGCACCGCCCGTGACCAGAACGCTCATGGTCGCGAGCGTATCCAGCCGCCCGGCCGCCACGGGGACGTGTTCACGAGCGCTTCACCCCCGCGGGTGATCCCGCGTGCATAGGCTCGTCGCGTGTTCGTCCTCGACAACCGGGTCCAGCCCTACGCCTGGGGCACCGCGCACGCCATCCCCGAGCTGCTGGGCACCGAGCCCGACGGGCGGCCCCAGGCGGAGCTGTGGATCGGCGCCCACCCCGCGGCACCGTCGACGGCGGTGCCCGCCGCCGGTGGGCGGGCGCTCCCGCTGGACCAGGTGGTCGCCGCGGACCCCGCCGCGGTCCTCGGGCCGCACCGCCGCCGCGACCGGCTCGGCTTCCTGCTGAAGGTCCTCTCCGCCGGCGCACCCCTGTCCCTGCAGGCGCACCCGGACCGCGCCACCGCGCGGCGGCGCCACGCCGAGGAGGAGGCCGCGGGCGTCCCGCTGGACGCCGCCCACCGGCTCTACCGCGACGACGAGCACAAGCCGGAGCTGCTGTACGCGCTGGAGCCGTTCGCCGCCGTGGCCGGCTTCCGCCCGCCCGCCGCGGCCCGCGAGCTGCTCGCCGGGCTCGACCTGCCGGAGCTGCCGCCCGCCGCGGCCGGCCTGCTCGCCGACCTGCTCGCCGACCTCGCCGGCACCGACGAGACCGCCGCGCTGCGCGCCGCCACCGCCCGGCTCCTGGAGGCGGGCGAGGAGGCCGCCGCACCGCTGACCGGCGCCGTCGCCACCGCCTGCCGCGACGTCGACGACGACTCCGCCCGCTGCGTCGCGCTGCTGGCCGAGCACCACCCCGGCGACGCGGGCGTGCTGGTGTCCACCCTGCTGAACCAGGTGCGCCTGGCGCCGGGGGAGGCGCTGTACCTGCCGGCGGGCAACGTGCACGCCTACCTGTCGGGCACCGGCGTGGAGCTCATGGCCAGCTCCGACAACGTCCTGCGCGGCGGGCTGACCCCCAAGCACGTCGACGTGCCCGAGCTGCTGCGCGTGCTCGACTTCCGGGTCCTGCCGCCGCCGCTGCTGGCGCCCCGGCGCCCCTCCGAGCGCGAGGCGGTGTTCGCGCCCGGCGACGTCGACGACTTCGCCCTCACCGTGCTCGACGCGCGCCCCGGCGAGACCACCGCGTGGGAGCGCGCGGTGCCGCGCTCCCTGCTGTGCCTGGAGGGGGAGGTGCGGGTGGCGTCCACCACCGGTGAGGTCGTTCTCGCGCGCGGGCGCTCCGCGTTCGCCACCGCCGCCGAGCACCCGCTGACCGTCACCGGCGCGGGGACCCTGGTGGCGGCGTCCCCCGGCGGCGCCTGAACCGCCCCGACGCCAGGGCGCGCGCCAGCACCGGCGCCGCCAGCAGCATCACCAGCAGCCGCAGCACCTGCACGCTCAGCACGAACGTGGCGTCCGCGCCCGAGTCGACCGCCGCGGCCAGCACCGCGTACAGCCCGCCGGGCGTCGTCGCCAGGTAGGTGTCCAGCAGCGGCAGGCCCGTCGACGCCGACAGCAGCGCCGCCAGCCCCGCGCTGCCCAGCACCCCGACCGCGATGAGCGCCAGCGCCGCCGGCAGCACCCGCGCCACGCCCGCCAGGGACGCCGCGGTGAACCGCAGCCCCACCTCCAGGCCGACGAGCGCGTACGCCGTCGCCTCCAGGGCCGCCGGAACCCGCGCACCGCCGGTCAGGCCGCCCAGGGAGACCACCGCGGTCAGCAGCAGCGGTCCCAGCATCGACGCGGCCGGCAGGTGCGCCCGGTGGCCCAGCCAGCGCCCGGCCACCCCGCAGACCGCCACCAGCAGCAGCCCCGCCCACGGCGGGCCGCCGTCCGCGGCCGGTGCCGCGCCCTGCGAGCGCACCCCGAACGCCAGGTGCAGCACCACCGGCAGCGACAGCACCACCACCAGCACCCGCACGTACTGCACGACCGCCACGACGCGCTCGTCCGCGCCGAGCTGGCGGGCCATGACCACCAGGCCGCCGGCGCCCCCCGCCACCAGCGCGAACGCGCCGGTGACCGGGTCCACGCCGCGGTGCCGGCCCAGCAGGGCGCCGGTGCCCAGGCTCAGCGCCAGGGTGCCCAGCGTCACCAGCAGCACCGGCAGCCAGTGCTCGGCGAGCGCGGCCAGCGTCGACAGCTGCACGAGCGTGCCGATCGTCACCCCCACGACGGCGTGGGCCGCGGTGCCCGTGCCGCGGGGCAGCTCCAGCGGGCGGGGCACCACCAGCGCGTGGACCAGCCCCGCGAGCAGCCCGGCGAACAGCGCCGGCGACGGCAGGCCCAGCGCGCCCAGGGCCGCCGCGGCGCCGACGGTCGCCGCCGCCAGCACCAGGGCGTGCGCGAGGGTCCGCACCGCCGGTGCGCGGGGGGTCCGCGGCACGCTCAGGCGCGCGGCAGCCGGGCGTCCACCCGCTCCTGCTCGGCCACCGTCCCCGGCAGCGTCCCCAGGTCCGGGGTGAGCACCACCGAGCCGCCGCGGCACCACGCCGCCAGCGGCCCGCGCACCGCGTCGGCGGGGCCGGCGTCGGTGAGCAGCCGCACGCCCACCGGCCACGCCGCACCCGCCGCGGCGGCCTCGCCCAGCAGCGAGCCGTGCGCGAGGTCGTCCAGGGCGCCGTCGCCCGGCGCCGGTTCCGCGAGCGGCGCGTGCACGTCGCCGTAGCCGGTGACCACGCGCGCGTAGTCCAGCACCCCGGCCGGCACCTCCGCCCCGAAGGACGTCGCCAGCGGGGCCAGGGAGACGGCCACCCGGTCGGCGGGGCCGTCCGCGAGGGCGGTCGCGTCCGAGGAGACGAGGACGTCGGCGTCGCCGCGCGCACCGGTCAGGGCGTGCGCGCCGGTGGACAGCACCGCCAGCTGCCACACGAGGGTGCGCCAGTGCGCCGGCAGGTCCAGGGCCACGCGGGTGCCGGGGCCGGCGTCGAACTCCTCCTCGAGCAGGTTCGCCGTCTTGGCCACCCAGTTCCCGAGCACCCGCGCGGACAGCTCCACGCGCTCACCCGTCTCGGCGTACCGCTCGCCGTAGAAGGTCAGGCGCGGGGCGGTGGGGTCGTCGGCGAGGAGCGTCTGCAGCAGCGCGGGCACCGAGCGGGAGGTGGAGGGCGGCACGCCCCCACGCTACGTGCGTCGCCCCGACCGCACCCGCCGGGCGGCGCGAGCCCCCGGCCCCCGTCCCGAGCCCTGCTCCGTCCCCGCCCCCGCCCCCGCCCCTCCGTGATCTTGCACGCGTGAGCTCTCACCCGTGCAAGACCACGGTGATCGGGGAAGTCGCCACTTCCTCGGTCACCGCGAGGGAGGGGTGGGGGGCGGGATCGGGCGGTGGGAGCGGGGCGGGGGAGAGCGGGGCGCGGCGGCGTCGGCGCGAGCCGCTAGCGTCCCGGCGTGCCCGCAGCCCCCCGCACCGACGCCGCTCCCGCCGCCCCGGCCGCGCACCCCGGCCCGGCCTGGGCGGGGGTGCTGCTGACGCGGGTGCCGGTGGTGCTGGCCGCCGCCGTCGCCGCGGTCACCGCGGTGGCCGTGCCCCTGGTGCTGCTGGACCTGTGGGCGCCGTGGACCGCCGTGCCGGTCTGCCTGGTCGCCGCTGCGCTCGCCGGGCGCCTGGCGTGGGCCGTGCCGGTCGTGCCGGCCCCGGCGTGGGCGGCGCTGCTCAGCGCGGCCGTGGCCGTCGGCGGTGGCCTGTGGGCCGCGCTGACCCGCGCCGAGCACGTCGTGCTGCGCCGCGACGCCGGCTCGCAGGCCCTCTACGCGCACCACCTCGCCACCCACCACGGCCTGCCGGTGGACCCCTCGCTCGCGGCCCTCGGCGGCGCGGAGGCGCTCGCCGACCCGAACGTGACGATCGCCAGCCCCGCCTTCTACGAGGTCGGCACCGACGTCGTGCCGCAGTTCCTGCTCGGCGCGCCCGCGCTGTACTCGCTGGGGGAGTGGGCCGCCGGCTGGGAGGGGCTGCTGCTGGCGCCGGCCGTGGTGGCCGTGGCCGCGCTGCTGGCGGTGGCGGGCCTGGCCGCGCGCGTCGTCGGACCCCGCTGGGCCCCCCCGGCCGTGGCGGTGTTCGCCCTCGCGCAGCCGGTGCTGCACGTGAACCGCTCCACGTACTCGGAGGTCCCGGCCCTGCTGGTGCTGGCCGCCGCCGCCTCCGTCCTCGTCGCGGCCACCGCGGCGACGGCCACCCCCACGCTCGCCGCCCGCCTGGGCGGCGGCGCGGGACTGCTGCTGGGCGCGTGCGGGTTCGTGCGCATCGACTACCTGCGCGAGGTGGCGCTGCTGCTGCCCGTGGTGGCGGTGCTGGCCGCGCTGCGGCACCCGGCGGCACGGGCGCTGCCGGCGGGCGCGGCCGTCACGACCGTGCTGGCCGCCGCCGCGGCGGTGACGTACTCGCGACCCTACCTGGGCACCATCTCCGGTTCGCTGCTGCCGCTGGTGGCCGCGCTCGCCGCCCTGGGCGCCGCCTCGTGGCTGGGCGTGCGCCTGGCGCGTTCCGGCCGCCTGGCGCGGGTGCGGTGGCTGACGAGCCCGCGGCTGGCGCCGGCGCTGTGCGCGGTGCTGGCGCTGGTGCTGGTGGGGCTGGCCAGCCGGCCGCTGTGGCTGGTGGTGCGCCAGGACCCCGCCGACCCCGGCAGCAGGCTCGTCGCCGGTCTGCAGCAGGCGCAGGGGCTGCCCGTGGACGGCGGGCGCACCTACGCCGAGCACTCGGTGGACTGGCTCTCCTGGTACCTGGGCTGGCCGGCGGTCCTCGCCGCGGGCGCGGCCGCCGTGGTGCTGCTGGCGCGCCTCGTGCCGGCCCTGCAGGGGCGCACGCCGCTGCCGGCGTGGTCGGCGCCGTTCGCGGTGGCCGTGGGCTCCACGCTGCTGACGCTGTACCGCCCCGGCATCACCCCCGACCACCCGTGGGCGGACCGCCGCTTCGTGCCGGTGGTGCTGCCCGCCGTCGTGCTGCTGGCCACCGCCGCGCTCGCGTGGGCGGTGCGCGTCCTGGCCGCCCGCACCGCCCGGTGGGGGACGGGGGCGGCGGTCGTGGGGGCGCTGCTCCTGCTCGTGCCGACGGCGCTGGCCACCGCCCCGCTGGCCGGGCAGCGCACCGAGCGCGGCCAGCTGGCCGCCGTCGCCGAGGCGTGCGCCTCGTTCGAGGACGGCGACGTCGCGCTCGCCGTGGACCCGCGCTCGCGCAACGAGTGGCCGCAGGTGCTGCGCGGCACGTGCGGGGTGCCCACCGCCTCGATCGTCGTGCCGACCTCCCAGGGGCGGCCGGGCACGCAGGAGTACCTGGACGTGCTGCGCTCGGCGGTGCAGCGGCAGGCGGGACGGGTGCGCGAGGCGGGGGGCCGCCCCGTCCTCGTCGCCGCCGGCGGCGACCTCGCGGCCGCGGACACGCTGCGCGCCCTGGGCGTGACCGAGCCCACGACGGTGACGCGCGTGCGCACCAGCGAGGACGAGCGGGTCCTCACCGAGCGCCCCGACGGCGGCCAGGCGATCACCGTGGAGCTGGTGACCGGCGTCGCCCCCGAGCCCGCCGGGGGAGCCGCCGCCTGAGGCGCCGCGTCAGGGCAGCTTCGCCCGCGAGCAGCGCGTCACGTACGGCATGTCCAGCGTCCCCGCGCCCGTCAGCTGCGCCTCTGCCTGCGCGCGCACGTCGGCCAGCACCTCGCGGCGGCGCTCCTCGTCGAGGGTGATGACCCAGCTGCGCGACATCGTCAGCTCCAGCAGCCCGTCCACGGTCATCGGCTGGTCCCAGCGCACGTCGTAGCGCTCCACCGGCCCGAACGGCGGGCCCACGCGCGGCGCGAGGCTGCCCAGCTGCTCCTCGCCCGGGCCCGGCAGGGTGCGGTCCAGCCGGGCCACCCAGTCCACGGACGTCTCGCGCACGTTCCACAGCAGCCCCAGCCACCCGCCGGGGCGCAGCACCCGCGCCACCTCCGGGGCCGCCGCGTCCGGGTCCACCCAGTGCCACGCCTGGGCCATGACGACGGCGTCGACGCTGCCGTCGGGCAGCGGCACCGACTCGCCGGTGCCGTCGAGGACCTCCACGTCCGGCAGGACGCGCGCGAACTCCTCGCGCATCCCCGGCGTGGGCTCGACCGCGACGACCTCCAGGCCGCGCGCCACGAGCAGCCGGGTGAGCTTGCCGGTGCCCGCCCCCAGGTCGAGCACGCGGCGCGCGCCGGGCGGCAGCACCCAGTCCAGGGCCTCGGCGGGGTAGCCGGGGCGGGCGCGCTCGTACACGGCGGCGGCCGCGCCGAAGGAACGTGCCTGGGCGGTGCGCTGCGCCCTGCGCTCGTCGGGGTCCACGGGCACATGCTGCACGTCGCGCGGGCGCGCGTCGCCGGGAGCCCCCCGCGCCGCTGGGTAAGCTCCCCAGCGCCATGGCACCCGAACTCCCCGCAGACGCCGTCGCGTCCCCGCCCGCCCCGCCGGCGCCCGCAGGCGGGCCCGGCCCGCTGCCGCCCCCGGTGGACGAGGACGTCGCGCCCGTCGCCACGATCGTGCTGCCCTGCTACAACGAGGAGGCGCACGTCCTGCTCGAGATCGAGCGGATCACCGCCGCCATGGACGCCGACGGCATGGCGTACGAGCTGCTCGCGGTGGACGACGCCTCCAGCGACGGCACCCTCGCGGTGCTGCGCGAGGCCGAGGCCCGCTTCCCGCACCTGCGGGTGGTGGCGTTCCGCCGCAACGGCGGCTCCGGCACGGTGCGGCGCATCGGCACGCAGATGGCCCGCGGCGAGATCGTCGTGTGGACGGACGCGGACATGACGTACGAGAACGAGCGCATCCCCGAGCTGGTGCGGGTGCTGCTGGAGGACGACTCCTACGACCAGGTCGTGGGGGCGCGCACCACCGAGGAGGGCAGCCACAAGGTGCTGCGGGTGCCGGCGAAGTTCGTCATCCGCAAGGTCGCCGAGGTGCTGGCCAAGCAGCGCATCCCGGACCTGAACTCCGGCCTGCGCGCCTTCCGCAAGTCGGTCTCGCTGCCGTACCTGCGGCTGCTGCCGCCCGGGTTCTCCTGCGTCACCACGATCACGCTGGCGTTCCTGTGCAACCAGCACGACGTGAAGTACGTGCCCACCGCGTACGCCAAGCGCGCGGGCACCTCGAAGTTCCACTTCGTCAAGGACGCCTACCGCTACATCCTGCAGGTGCTGCGGATGGTCATGTACTTCGAGCCGCTGCGGGTGCTGATGCCGCTGGCGCTGTTCCTGTTCGGCCTGGGCTTCGTCAAGGCCGTCACCGACATGTTCCGGCACGCGTTCTACTTCCCGGCGAACACGGTGCTGCTGCTGGTGTCCGGGCTGCTCATCGGGTCGGTGGCGCTGCTGGCCGACCTCGTGGTGCGCTCGCGGGACTCCGCGTGAGCGGCGCGGACGGCGTGGACGAGGAGGGGCGGCGCGTCGTCGTGGTGGGTCCGGCCCACCCCGCCAAGGGCGGCACCGCGCTGCACACCACCGAGCTGGCCCGGCACCTGGCCGCCGGGCCGGGCGCGCGGGTCCAGCTCGTCTCCTGGGCGCGGCAGTACCCCACCGCGCTGTACCCGGGGCGCCCGGAGGTGCCCGACGGGGTGCCGGAGGTGCCCGCGTTCGAGCCCACCGTGCGCTCGCTGGTGTGGAGCTCGCCGGCGTCGTGGGTGCGCACCGGCCGCCGCGCCGCGGACGCGGACCTGGTGGTGCTCACCCACGTGGTGCCGCTGCAGGTGCCGGCGCTGCTGGGGGTGCTGGCGGGGATGCGCTCGGCGGGCTCGCGCGCCCGCACGGTCGTCGTCGCGCACAACGTGCTGCCGCACGAGTCGCGGCCCGGGGACGCGCTGCTGGTGCGCCGGCTGCTCTCGAGCGTCGACGGGGTGCTCGTGCACACCGACGCTCAGGCGGACCTGGCCCGGTCCCTCGGCGCGGTGCGCGTGGAGGTCGCCGACCTGCCCCCGCACCTGCCGGGCGGGCCGCCGCTGCCGGGGCCGGCGGGCTCGCCCGCGCCGGGCGACGGCGGGGTGCGGTTGCTGAGCCTGGGCGTGGTGCGCGGGTACAAGGGCGTGGACGTGCTGCTGGAGGCGCTGCGCGCGGTGCCGGGGGTGCGGCTGACGATCGCCGGGGAGCTGTGGGGCGACGCGGGCCGCGCGGTGCGCGAGCTGGCGTCGGCGCCGGACCTGCGCGAGCGCGTGGAGCTGCGCGAGGGGTACGTGCCCGCCGCCGAGCTGCCGGCGCTGCTGGCCGCGCACGACGCGCTGGCGCTGCCGTACCGCTCGGCCACCGCCTCGCAGAACGCGCTGCTCGCCTTCGCGCACGGGCTGCCGGTGGTGGCCACCCGCACCGGGTCCTTCCCCGCGCAGGTCCGCGACGGCGTCGACGGCGTCCTGGTGGAGCCCGGCAGCGCGCCGGCCCTGGCCGAGGGGCTGCGCCGCCTGGCGGACGGGGGGCTGCAGCGGCTGCGCGAGGGCGTGCAGCCGCCGGACCTGGAGGAGCCGTGGTTCGCCTACCTGGCGGCGCTGCGCCGCGCCGCCGAGGGGACGACGACCGCCGCCCCGCCCGGCGGGCGGCTGCTGGCCGTCGCCAAGCGCGGCGCCGAGCACGCCCTGTGGACCCGGGTGGGCGTGCAGCGCCGCGCCGGTGAGCTCCTCGCCGCCCGCGAGCTGGGCGCCCCGCCGGCGCGCCGGCCCGTGCCCAGCGGCGTGCCGCGCACCGGGGTGCTGCAGGACGCCGCCGAGGTCGCCGACGCCGTGGCGCAGGCGAAGCGCCTGCGCCTGCCCGCGCACCCGGACTCCCCGAAGAACTGGGACGCCCTCGGTGCGGTCGCCGCCGTCCTCACCCTCGCCGACGACGGATCGCGCGCCGCGCGGGTGCTGGACGCCGGCAGCGCCCGCTACTCGCCGGTGCTGCCGTGGCTGCGGCTGTACGGCTTCGGCGCCGAGCGGGGGGCGCTGGCGGGCATCAACCTGGAGTTCGGTGCCCCCGTGCACCGCGACGGGGTGGAGTTCCGCCACGGCGACGTCACCGCCACCGGCCTGCCGGACGGCTCGCTGGACGCGGTGACGTGCCTGTCGGTCATCGAGCACGGCGTGCCGGTGCCGGCGTTCCTGGCTGAGACGGCGCGCGTGCTGCGCCCGGGCGGGGTGCTGTGCGTGTCCACCGACTACGACGCCGACCCGCCGGACACGACGGGGATCACCGCCTACGGCGCCCCGGTGCGGATCTTCTCCCCGGACGACGTGCGCGAGCTGGTGGCGCAGGCGGACCGGGTGGGGCTGGAGCTGGTGGGGGAGCTGACCGACGAGGTGCTCGCCCACCCCGAGCGCCCGGTGCACTGGGCGCGCACCGGCCTGGACTACACGTTCGTGCTGCTGACGTTCCGCCGGCGCTGAGCGGCGTGCTGGGCCGGGTCCTGGCGCTGCTGCGCTCGCCGTGGGTGCGCGGCGGCTTCCTGCTGCTGGCCCTCGCGCTGGCGGTGGCGTACCTGGTGCGCGAGCGCACCGCCATCGCGGACGCCTGGGACCGCCTGGACGCGCTCGCGGTCCTGGCCGCGCTCGCGCTGTCGGTGGCGAACGTGGCGCTGTCGGGCGCGTCGTGGCGCGCGGTGCTGGCCGACCTCGGCTCACCGCTGGCGGTGCGGGACGCGGCACGGGTGTTCTTCGTCGGCCAGCTCGGCCGGTACGTGCCGGGCACGGTGTTCCAGTTCGTCGCCCAGGCGGAGCTGGCCCGCGACCTGGGGGTGCCGCGCCGGCGCACCGGCTCGGCGCTGGTGGTGGCGCTGCTGGTGTCGATGACGACGGCCGGGCTGCTGGTGACGGGCGTGCTGCCGTTCGCGCTGCACGGCGCGGACGTGCCCGGGGGTGCGTGGGTGGGCGCGCTGCGCTGGGCGGCGCCCCTGCTGCTGGTGCTGCTGGTGCCGGCGGTGCTGAACCGGCTGCTCGGGGTGCTGCTGCGGCTGGCGCGGCAGGAGCCGCTGGAGCACCCGGTGACGGCCCGCGGGGTGCTGGCCTCGGCGGGCTGGGCGCTGGCGTCGTGGCTGGCCGTGGGGCTGCAGGTGTTCGTGCTGGTGCGCTCGCTGGGAGCCGGGTGGCCGGTGGGCCGGCTGCTGGCGCTGGCGGTGGGCGGCTACGCGCTGGCGTGGGTCGTCGGGTTCCTCGTGGTCCTGGCGCCGGCGGGGGCGGGGGCGCGGGAGGTCGTCCTGGCGGCGGTGGTGGCCCTCGCCGCGGGCGGCGGGGCCCCGGCCGTGGTGGTCCTGGGCTCGCGGGTGCTGCTGACGGCGGCGGACCTGCTGCTGGCCCTGGCGGCGCTGGCCGCGACCCCGGGCGCCCTGGTCCGCCTGCGCCGCGCCCGCTCCCGCCCCCCCTCCTCGCGG